>JBMOQW010000019.1:0-250796 GCA_049322515.1 Pseudomonadota bacterium | reverse complement strand
CCCTTCCCTTCCCGAACAGGACCGTGAAACGCTCCAGCGCCGATGATAGTGTGCTCCCGCACGTGAAAGTAGGTCATCGCCAGACTCCCAACAAAAAGCCCACCATTCGGTGGGCTTTTTTATTTTTCCGAGAACGCTCATTGTCCGACTATAATGCTCGGGTTAATTGTGAGGCACACGATCATGAGCACAGAGGAACGTAACCAGGATAGTCTTTCCAAGGAACAGCAGATCATGCGCGCCATGCGCAAGACATTGACTTCGATCGTCCGGGACTGTGCGCCCCGAGACGGGGAACCCAGTCCTCTGGCCGAGTCAACCGTGGAAAATATTCGCATGTGTCTGGGCCTGATCGCAGCGCGCGAGTCGGAATTGGCCGAAGCTCTGGGCTTCTCACGCAATGAGCGACCACGCTATGTTGATGAGCCGGCCAGTGCCGAAGTCATGCAGTTCATCTCGCCCTCGTCACGCAAGGACCACTAATGGCTGAGGCCATTAACAGTCTCATCGGTGATGACCCTGCCAGTGTGCTGAGCACAGGCCCGGTTGTGATTTATGCGCCTGCAGGGCGCCATCGCAAACGCTTCCCGGAAAATTGCGTCACCGCATATGCCAATGAATTAGAAGCCCGTACGGCGGCCAAGCCCGAGCTCGGCTACCATGCCGCCATCGCCAGCGGTCCGTCCCGCTCGTCGGAGGGCTTTCGACTGTACTACCTGCTACGCTGGCTCGACTGAAGCGCGGTAACAATCGCTTACAATCAGAAAATCCTCGGACACGGCCTGATTACGTCACGAGCCTAAAGTGGCCACATCGCATCACAACCGATGCGGTTCAACCACGAGGAGCTCGATATGAATACCCGTCAAATCATCATCAGCACGCTGCTTGCCGGCATGGCGTCGCTGTCCGTTGGTGCGGCGTCCGCCGACCAAGGATACCTGTACATCGGCTTCAATGACCCGGATTACCGTCATTGGCGAGGCGGTCCGGACCGGTCCCATGATCGGCACTATGAGGATCGCTATCATCAGAACTGGGGCATGTGGCGGATCGATCGCCTGCAGGCCGAACAGCGTGACCGGATTCGTGAAGGCTGGCGTGACGGTGAACTGACGCAGCGTGAACTGTCCCGCTTACGGGCCGAGCAGCGGGAAATCGAACGCCTGCAACGTGTCTATGCGGCAGATGGTCTCCTGACTGCTTCGGAACGCCGTCGTTTGTTGGCGGAACTCAGCGACGCGAATCGCAATATCACGCGTGAAATCCACGATCGGGAAGATCGCGACCGTGGTCAGCCTCGTGAGCATCACGGTCGCCGTTAGTGGCTGTCTGGTTGGCTTACATGCTGCACGCGCCGCTCTCGGCTGAACCGAGCAGTGCGGCGTGTGCCGCTGCCAGTCGGGCAATGGGTACTCTGGGCCCGGAGCAGGAGACGTAGCTGAGTCCGGCCTGATGGCAGAAGCGGATCGATTGTGGGTGTCCGCCATGTTCGCCACAGATGCCGATCTTCATGTCCGGGCGGGCCTTGCGGCCCCACTGGATGGCCAGTTCCATGAGCCGGCCGACGCCCTTTTCGTCGAGTACCTCGAATGGGTTGTTCTGCAGGATGTGGCTCTGGTTGTACATGGGCAAGAATTTGTTCTCGGCATCTTCCCGAGAAAATGAAAATGTCGCTTGGGTGAGGTCATTGGTGCCGAAGGAAAAGAACTCGGCGACTTCGGCCAGGTTCTCCGCGCGCATGCAAGCACGCACCACTTCCAGCATCGAGCCGAATTTGAAAGTCAGGGTGAGCCCGTGGGCGTGTTCGACCTCGGCCTGGATTTCACGGACCCATGCATTGACCCGGTGCAGTTCCTGCGCTGTGCAGACTTGGGGCACCATGATTTCGGGATGCACTTCGATGCCAGACTGCTGACATTCGGCCGCTGCTTCCAAGATGGCACGAATCTGCATGGAATAGATTTCCGGATAGGTGAGGCCGAGTCTGACCCCACGATGACCGAGCATCGGGTTGACCTCAAACAAGGCACGGACCTTCTTGAGCATGGCCTCCTTTTTGGCAATGGCCTCGTCGACCAGCGCCGGATCGGCAGTCAGGGCGACTTCAGGGTGCGTGTCCCGCGTCCGGTACATGAAATCGACGGCATCATGGAGTACCTGCATGCCCTGCACGGTTTCGCGCAGATGGCGCAACCGTTCCAGTTCCTCGACCAATTGGTGCTCGGAGGGCAGGAATTCGTGAATGGGCGGGTCGAGCAGGCGGATGGTCACTGGACGGGGCGACATCGCGGTAAAGATACCCACGAAATCGGCACGCTGGATCGGCAGCAGCTTGTTCAAGGCGGCCTGGCGTTCGGCAGTGCTTTCGGCGACGATCATTTCGACCACGATGGGTAGCCGTTCGACCGCGTTGAACATCCGTTCGGTGCGGCACAGGCCGATGCCCATGGCCCCGAATTTCAGCGCGCGTTGCGCATCATGTGGCGTGTCCGCGTTGGCCATGACCTTGAGTCGCGCGGACTCGTCGGCCCAGCCGAGCAGCGTGGCAAGCGCGTCCGAGAATTCGGCTTCGATCATCGGCACCTGGCCGAGATAGACATCGCCGGTCGTGCCGTCGATGGTGATCAGCGCCCCCTCTCCGAAGGCTTGGTCGCCGACCACGGCCTGGCGGGTATGCACATCGACCCGGATGCCCTCGGCACCTGCCACGCAGGGTTTCCCCATGCCGCGCGCGACCACGGCAGCGTGGGAGGTCTTGCCGCCCCGACTGGTCAGGATGCCTTGGCTGGCGAAGAAGCCGTGAATGTCCTCCGGCTTGGTTTCCTCTCGGACCAGGATCACTTTCTCACCCGTGCGGCCGAGTTTCTCGGCGCGGTCGGCATCGAACACGGCAATGCCCGATGCAGCCCCTGGCGACGCGGGCAGGCCACGGGCTACCGGCCTGGCCTTGGCCATCGGATCCAGGCGGGGAAACAGCAATTGTTCCAGCATCTCCGGCTGGATGCGCAGCAGTGCCTGACGTTTGTCGATCAGGCCTTCCCGGACCATTTCCACCGAGGTCCGCACCAAGGCAGTGGCGTTCATCTTGCCGTTGCGGGTCTGCAGGCAGTAGAGCACGCCCTTTTCGATGGTGTACTCGTAGTCCTGGACTTCCTTGTAGTGCGATTCCAGGCGGTTGCGCAGTTCGACCAGTTGGCGATACAGCTCGGGCATCTCGCGCGCCATCTCGGCCACGGGCTTCGGTGTGCGGATGCCGGCGACCACGTCCTCGCCCTGGGCGTTGACCAGATATTCGCCGAACATGACGTTCTCGCCCGTGCCCGGGTCGCGGGTGAAGCCGACCCCGGTGGCGGAATCATCGCCCATGTTGCCGAACACCATGGCGACGACGTTGACGGCGGTGCCGTTGGCCATGTCCGGGGTGATCTTGAACTCGCGCCGGTAGTCGATGGCACGCTTGCCCAGCCAGGAATTGAACACTGCCTTGATGGCAATGGTGAGCTGCTCGTACGGGTCGGTCGGGAAGGGCTTGCCGGTGGCGCGCTCGATCACCTTGAGGAAGCGCTCGACAATGTCGGCCAAGTGGACCGCGGAGAGTCCGACATCCTGCTTGACGCCGGCATCGGCCTTGACCGCCTCGAACTCGGCGTCGAATTCCTCGTCGGGCACGCCCAGGGCCACCTTGCCGAACAACTGGATGAAGCGTCGGTAGGCATCGTAGCCGAAGCGCTCGTTGCCGGTTTGCCGGATCAGGCCTTGCAGGGTGTCGGCGTTCAGGCCGAGGTTGAGGATGGTGTCCATCATGCCGGGCATCGACAGGGCGGAGCCGGAGCGAACCGACACCAGGAGCGGATTGGCTCGGCCACCGAAGGTCTTGCCGGTCATTTCCTCGACTGCTGCCATGTGCAACCGGACTTGTTCGAGGACACCGGCGGGGAGCTGCCGGTCGGGGTCGTCCAGATAGGCCAGGCAGGCTTCGGTGGTGATCACGAAACCGGGCGGCACGTTGAGGCCGATCTGGGTCATTTCACACAGGTTGGCCCCTTTGCCGCCGAGCAGCTTCTTGTTCTTGCCGTCGCCTTCGTTGAAGGCATACACCCATTTGTTTTCCATGTTGTCTCCTTGGTGATCAGTCACCAAAACGAGCCCACCAGAGCAGGCCCATGACGGTCTTGGCTTCATCGATACGACCGTCGCCGACCATGGCCAGGGCCTCGGCGAACGGGACGCGCAGGATTTCCAGAAATTCATCGTGGTCGAGGGCATCGCCCTCGTGGGTCAGGTCGCGGGCCAGGAAATAGACCAGCCGCTCATTGGAATAGCCGATGCAGGGATACAGGGTATTGAGGGCGCGCCACTCGCGCGCGACATAGCCGGTTTCCTCCTTGAGTTCGCGCTGGGCGCAGACCAGGTCGGTCTCACCCGGATCGAACTTGCCCGCAGGCAATTCCAGAAAATCACGGCGCAAGGGGTAACGGTGCTGACGCTCGAGCAGGATGTCGCCATTGTCGAAGATCGGCAGGATCACCGCCGCGCCAGGATGGATCAGGTATTCCCGGGTCGATTCCTGACCATTGGGCAGGCGCACCCGGTCCCGCCGGGCATGCAGCAAGCGGCCCTGATAGACGGTTTCCGAGTCGAGCGTGTGTTCGGTGAGGTCGGCAGACATCGTGGCCATGACGTTGATCAAAATATCAGTATAGCGTCGGCTGACGCCGACCCGGTCATGGCGTTACGATGACGGCTGCGCCCGCGCCGGGCCTGGGGGAGGACTGGCGTGGGTCATGAACCCTAGGAGACCGCAATGCCCGATACCAAGATTTTGCTGGACGAGTCCGAGATTCCGACCCACTGGTACAACGTCGTCGCCGACATGCCGAACAAGCCGTCGCCGCCCCTGGGGCCGGATGGCAATCCGGTCGGCCCGGACAAGATGCTGGCCATTTTTCCGATGTCGCTGCTGGAGCAGGAAATGTCCGGCGAGCGCTGGATCCCGATTCCCGACGCCGTGCGCGAGGCCTACCGAATCTGGCGGCCGAGCCCGCTGTTCCGCGCCCATCGCCTGGAAAAGATGATCGGCACCCCGGCCAAGATCTACTACAAGTACGAAGGTGTTTCGCCGGCCGGCTCGCACAAGCCCAATACCGCCATCCCGCAGGCCTATTACAACCAGCAGGCCGGCATCAAGCGCATCGCCACCGAGACCGGGGCCGGCCAGTGGGGCTCATCGATGGCCCTGGCGGGGCGCATGTTCGGACTGGAAGTGCGGGTCTACATGGTCAAGGTGAGTTATCAGCAGAAGCCGTTCCGCCGCTCCATGATGCATACCTGGGGCGCCGAAGTATTCGCCAGTCCGACCGACATGACCCAGGCCGGCCGCGATGTCCTGGCCAAGGACCCGAACTCCCAGGGCAGTCTCGGCATCGCCATTTCCGAGGCGGTGGAGGAGGCTGCGTCCCGTCCGGATACCAACTACGCGCTCGGCTCCGTGCTCAACCACGTCTGCCACCACCAGACCATCATCGGCCTGGAGGCCAAGAAGCAGTTCGACAAGGTGGGTGACTATCCGGACATGGTGTTCGCGGCCTGTGGGGGCGGCTCCAACTTCGCTGGTGCGGCCTTCCCGTTCTTCGCCGACAAGGCGGCCGGCGACAAGCGCGCCGAGAATATCCGCCTGGTCGCGGTCGAGCCGACCTCCTGTCCGACCCTGACCAAGGGGATCTACACCTATGACTACGGCGACGCCTCCGGCTATACCCCGCTGATGCAGATGTACACCCTGGGCCATGACTTCATGCCACCCGGTATCCATGCCGGTGGCTTGCGCTACCACGGCGACTCACCGCTGGTGTCGCAACTCCTGCATGAAGGCCTGATCGAGGCGGTGGCGGTGCCGCAGCTGGCGACCTTCGAGGCCGGGGTCAGCTTCGCCCAGGCCGAGGGCATCATCCCTGCGCCGGAGTCCTGCCATGCCATCCGCGCCTGCCTGGACGAGGCCCTGCGCTGCAAGGCCACGGGCGAACCGAAGACGCTGTTCTTCAACCTGTCCGGCCATGGCCATTTCGACATGGCCTCCTACGACAAGTACTTTGCCGGCGAACTGGAAGACTACGAGTATCCGGCCGAGGCGGTGCACGCGGCCCTGGAACACTTGCCCAAGTTTGGGTGAGCCATATAGAAACCGCGCCCCAAGGGCGCGGTTTTTGTTGGAGACTGAAGCCGCTTACTGGATGCGCAACTCGACTCGCCTGTTCTGGGCCCGGCCTTCGTCGGTGCCGTTGTCGGCGATCGGCGTTGCTTCGCCGTAACCCTTGGCGGTGAGGCTGTCGGCCGGAATGCCCTGCGTGACGAAGTAGTCGAGCACGGCTTGGGCGCGCCGGGTCGAGAGCCGCTGGTTGTAGGCATCGCTGTGGGTGCTGTCGGTATGGCCAGCGATTTCGATCTGGATGCCAGGGTAGCGCTTGAGGATGGCTGCGGCTTCGTCGAGCACGGGCCAAGCGTCCTCGCGCAAAATTGCCGAGTCGGGGTCGAAATTGACGCCCTTGAGCACGATGGTGTTGAGCAAGGTGCAGCCATTGTCATCGACCTTGTCGCCCGCCGGGGTGGTCGGGCAGAGGTCGATGGCGTCGACCACGCCATCGCCGTCGCCATCCCGTTCACAACCCTTGGCATCGACCTTTCGACCGGCCGGTGTGGTCGGGCACTGGTCGAGGCCGTCGACCACGCCATCCTGGTCGCCATCCATTTCGCAGCCCTGAGTGTCGACCTTGCGGCTGGCCGGAGTGGCGGGGCATTGGTCGAGTACGTCGACCACACCGTCCCGGTCGCTGTCCGGCTCGCAGCCCTTGGCATCGACCTGGCGGCCGGCCGGGCTGTCGGGGCAGCTGTCCGACCCGTCGACGATGCCATCCTTGTCGGCATCCGCAGGGGCGGCCACCGGGGCGACCGACACCGGGGCCGGTTTGGCGATCAGGGTCGGCTGGGTCACGGGGGGCACCGCACAGGACGGATCGAGCAGTTGCTTGCCCGGACAGCCGATGGTCCGGATCAATTCGTAGTCGGTCGTCTTGCCGGTCTTGCTGGCACTGTTGTCCGGGTTGTAATACGGTTCGGCCGCCAGGGTGGCCGTCAGGCCGCAGGACAGGAGCGCGGTGGCCAGTGCGGTGAGGGTGACGACGCGCATGGATGGACTCCGTGGGCTGGATTTATTTTCTGAGCGCGTCGCGGATTTCCCGCAACAGGACAACCTCTTCCGGAGGCGCGGCGGGTTCCGCAGGGGCGGCCGGTTGTTCGCGCTTGAGATGGTTGATGGCCTTGATCACCATGAAGATGACGAAGGCGACGATCATGAAGTCGACCACGGTGTTGATGAAGGCGCCGTACTTGATCAGCGGTGCGCCGGCCTTCTCGGCCTCGGCCAGGCTGGCGTAGGTGTCGCTGCCCAGGTTGAGATAGAGACTCTTGAAATCCACGCCCCCCAACAGCGCGCCGATGGGTGGCATGATCACGTCCTGCACCAGGGAACCGACGATCTTGCCGAAGGCACCGCCGATGACCACGCCGACCGCCATGTCGACCACGTTGCCGCGCATGGCGAATTCCTTGAATTCCTGCATGAAGCTCATGATGTACCTCCGGGTTGGGCTAAGGGGGGACGCACGGTGAACCGCGTCGGAAGCGTATTACAGCACCGATCCATGACCGTGGTAAGGATCGATTCGGGCTGACCAGCCCTTCATGGCCGTTCAGTCGGCGCTTCGGCCCCGGACCGCGAGTTTTTGTTCGGCTGCGAAATCGAGCATGCGCTTGATCGAGCGTTGCGCCTGGATCCCCACGGCTGGATCGACATGGATCTCGTTGGCGCCGGTTTCCAGCACCCGTTTGAGGTTGCGTAACCCGTTCATCGCCATCCAGGGGCAATGCGCGCAAGATACGCAAGTGGCGCCGCGCCCGCCGGTGGGGGCTTCGAGCAGGGTCTTGCCGGGGGCCGCCTCGTGCATCTTGTGGAAGATGCCGTTGTCGGTGGCGACGATGAAGATCGGCTGGGCCAGGTCGCGCACGGCGTGGATCAGTTGCGTGGTGGAGCCGACCACGTCGGCCAGGGCGATCACCTCGGCGGGCGATTCCGGATGCACCAGCACGGCGGCCTCGGGATGTTCACGCTTGAGTTCGCGGATGCCGTCGGCCTTGAATCGCTCGTGCACCACGCAGGACCCCTGCCACAGGATCATGTCCGCGACCGTGGTCTTTTGCACGTAGTCACCCAGGTAGCGGTCGGGTGCCCAGAGGAGCTTCTCACCCCGCTCGGCCAGGTGCTTGACCACCGGCACCGCGATGCTGGAAGTGACCATCCAGTCGGCGCGTGCCTTCACGGCGGCCGAGGTGTTGGCGTAGACCACCACGGTGCGGTCCGGGTGCTGGTCGCAAAAGGCCGCGAAATCGTCGGCCGGACAGGACAGGTCAAGCGAGCATTCGGCGCCCAGGTCCGGCATCAGCACGCGCTTTTCCGGGTTCAGGATCTTGGCAGTCTCGCCCATGAAGCGGACGCCGGCGACGATCAGGGTGCGGGCCTGGGCGGCGTGGCCGAAGCGGGCCATTTCCAGGGAATCGGAGACGCAGCCGCCGGTTGCCGTGGCGAGGTCCTGGAGATCGGCCGAGGTGTAGTAGTGGGCCAGCAGGATGGCGTCCTGCTCGGCCATCATGCGGGTGATCTCGGCCTTCAACGTGATGCGTTCGTCGGCTTCGAGTTGTTCCTCGATGACCGGGGGCACATCGGTGACGGGGTGGGCGGTGATGATGCGATGGGGGGTCATGGCTGTGCGGGTTGGTGTTTCATCGCGATCCAGGCCATGCGCAGGTAGTGCAGCATGGACCAGAGGGTGAGGAAGGCGGCGATATCGAGCAGCCAGCGGCCGAGCCACTGACAATTCAGGCCCAGGATCGGGTCGTGGTAAAGCAGCAGCAACAGGGCGATCATCTGCGCGGTGGTCTTCAGCTTGCCGATGAAGGACACCGCGACGCTGCCCGACTTGCCTTCCTTGGCCATCCACTCGCGCAGGGCCGAGATGGCGATCTCACGGCCGATGATGATCAGCGCGGCAGCGATGCCGGCCCGGTCGAGGTCGACCAGGACGATCAGTGCGGCGGCCACCATCAGCTTGTCGGCGACCGGATCGAGGAAGGCGCCAAAGGCCGAGGCCTGGTTCAGCCGCCGGGCCAGGTAGCCATCCAGCCAGTCGGTCACCGAGGCCAGGGCAAACAGCGCGGTGGCGATCAGGTTGATCTGGTGCTTGGGCAACCAGCCGTCGGGCAGGTAGAACACCGCGACGAACAGCGGAATCAGCCAGATCCGCAGCCAGGTCAGGGTGTTGGGAAGATTCGAGAACATGTGCCCGGTGTCTAAGAATGAGTGCTCAGTGTAGTGCCCGATACAGCTTTTCCGCCAGTTCCCGGCTGATGCCTTCGACCTGGGCCAGTTCCTCGATGCCAGCCGACTGCACGCCGCGCAGGCCGCCGAAGGTCTGCAACAGGCGCTGGCGCCGCTTCGGGCCGATCCCTGGGATGTCCTCCAGGCTCGACGCGATGCGCTTTTTCGCGCGCTTGGCGCGGTGGCCGGTGATGGCGAAACGGTGTGCTTCGTCGCGCACTTCCTGGATCAGGTGCAGGGCCGGATGGTCGGGCGGCAGGTGCAGCGGTTCGCGCTCGTCGGGCAGGATCAACTGTTCCAGGCCGGGCTTGCGTGCCTCGCCCTTGGCGACGCCAAGCATGGCGATCTGGCCGAGGCCGAGTTCGCCGAGTACCTGCAAGGCGACGTTGAGTTGGCCCCGGCCGCCGTCGATCAGGAGCAGGTCGGGCCGCTTGCCCTCGCCGTCGGCCAGGCGGGTGTAGCGCCGGGTCAGGGCCTCGCGCAGGGCGTAGTAGTCGTCGCCCGGGGTCGGGGTGTCGATGTTGAAGCGACGATATTCCGACGACTTCATGCCGTCGCCGTCGTAGACCACGCAGGAGACCACGGTGGCTTCGCCCATGGTATGGCTGACGTCGAAGCATTCAATGCGCCGGACCTCGGTCTCGCCCAGGATTTCGTTGAGCGCGGCCAGGCGTTGTTCCTGGCCGGCGCGCTGGCCTTCCCGGGCAATCAGCGCCAGCTCGGCGTTGTGCTCGGCCATGCGCAACCAGTTGCGCCGTTCGCCGATCGGATGGCCAACCACGTGCACCTTGTAGCCGGCTTCCTCGGACAGCCAGTCGGCCATGCCCTCGACCTCGACGCCGAGCACCACCACCGCCGGTGCCGCGCGCCCGGCGTAGTGCTGGGACAGGAAGGCATCGAGCAGCGCGGCCGGTTCGGCGTCCTCGGCGTTGCTTGGGAAAAAGGCCTTGCCGCCCAGGTTGCGTCCGGCCCGGATCATCATCAGGTAGACGCAGGCGATGCCCTGACGCAAGGCCAGGCCGACCACGTCGGCGTCCTGGGCGCCCCGGCTCTCGACGAACTGCTTCTCGCGCACCCGGGCCAGGGCCTGGACCTGGTCGCGGTAGACCGCCGCTTCCTCGAAGCGCAGGGCCTCGGCGGCGGCCTCCATCTTGGCCATCAGGCCGGCCATCAGCTCGTCGTCCTTGCCGGACAGGAACAGGGCGGCGTTGGCGACGTCGCGGGCGTAGTCCTCGGCACTCACCAGGCCGACGCAGGGCCCGCTGCAGCGCTTGATCTGGTACAGCAGGCAGGGCCGTGAGCGGTTGGCGAACACGCTGTCCTCGCAGGTGCGCAGGCGGAACACCTTCTGCAGGATGTGCAGGCTCTCGCGCACTGCGAAGGCATTCGGGAACGGTCCGAAGGCGCGGTCGTACTTGTCCGGGGTGCCACGGAAATAGGCCAGGCGGGGGCTGGCATGGCCGGTGAGGAGCACATAGGGATAGGACTTGTCGTCCCGGAACAAGATGTTGTACTTAGGATTGAGACCCTTGATCAGGTTGTTTTCCAGGATCAGGGCTTCCGACTCGGACCGGGTGACGGTGATCTGGATGTCCACGATCTGCGCCACCATGAGTCGGATGCGCGGGCTCTGGTCGGACTTCTGGAAATAGCTGGAGACGCGCTTCTTGAGGTCGCGCGCCTTGCCCACATAGAGGACTTCGCCGGCCTCGCCGAGCATCCGGTAGACGCCCGGCAGCGGCGGCAGGCTGGCCAGGATCGGCGCTGGATCGAAGGGCGCGGCCGGAGCGCTCACCGGGTCAGCCGAGGATCAGCCCCAGGAGGGCGATCACCAGGCAGACGATGCCGGCCATGACGATGTTCGGGTCCGGCTCACGCAGATTCTGGCGGACTTGCAATTGCATGCGGTCGATGACGATGGCCGGCTCGGCGGCTTGCTGGACGGTCAGGGTGTAGGTACCCGGCTGGACCTGCTGCATGAATACCAGATGTTCCTTGAAGGCCGGATTCGAGTCGGTGACATGTTTGACGCCCAGATTGAATGGCAGTGGCTGGGCCGCCGTGCCGTCGCGCTGCAAGGTGGCGCTGTAGCTGTCGCGGGGTGGGCGGTTCTCGGCCATGTTGGGCGAGAAATGGCCCTCGGCATGCAGGATCAGGCCGACCGGGGCCATCGCCTGGCTGAGCTGGAAGGGCGCCGATTGCCAGGTCCGGGCCAGGGCCGGCGCCGTGGCTTGGGGCGTCAGCGGCACCATGGCCGCCTCGCTGCCGGTGTAGAACTTGAGATAGATCCAATAGGCCGGCGCCAGGGCCAGGCCGACCAGGAGCAGGAGCAGGGCAAGTTTTTTCATGGTGGTTCAGTCTTCCTCGTCGAGCAGCTGGCCGGCGATGGCCCAGTTCTCGTCCGGCAGTTCCTCGAAGGCGATGTAGGTGTAGCGACGCGGCTTGAGAGCCACGCGCTCCAGGGTCTCGGTGATTTCCTCGGCGATCTTTTGCTTCTGGTCCCGGCTCAGGGTGCCGGCGAGCTTGAGGGTGACGACGGGCATGGATGATGTGCCTCCAGGTGGTGTTGTATGCGTCGGAAGACGGCCTTGAACATGTCCGGGGTGAGCCGGCGGGTTTGCGTGTTGTAGCGGCTGCAATGGTAGGAGTCGAATAGCCGCCGTCCGTCGGCCAGGGCGTGTTCGGCGCCGTGGCCGAAGGGCAGGGCGCGCGCCTTCAGGCCGAGCGCCTTGAGCACGGCGGCATGGGCGATCTGGCCCAGGGCAAGGACGGCCACCCCCGGCTTGAGCGCCGCCAGTTCGGCGCGCAGATAGCCGTTGCAGCGCTGGATCTCGTCCGGGCTGGGCTTGTTCGCGGGCGGCACGCATTTCACTGCGTTGGTGATCCGGCAGCCGGGCAGGACCAGGCTGTCGTCGCTGGCGAGGGACATCGGCCGGCTGGCATGGCCGAAGGCATGCAGGGTTTCATAGAGCAGGCCGCCGGCATGGTCGCCGGTGAACGGCCGGCCGGTGCGGTTGGCGCCGTGCAGGCCGGGGGCCAGGCCGACCACCAGCAAGCGGGGTGCGGCGTCGCCGAACGGGGCCACCGGCCGGTTGTGGTGGTCCGGGTAGGCCTGTCGGGCGGTGGCCAGGAACTGCGCCAGGCGCGGACAGGCCGCGCAGTCCGGGTCGAAATGCGCAGCCATGGCCTAGTGCAGGTGTACCGGCGTGGCGTGGTCATCGGCGGGCGGCATCTCTGCGTGGACCGATTCGCCGTCGGCATTGGGAAACAGGGGGGCGCCACAATCGTCGCAATACTCCAGGGGCATGCGCTGGTCGAGCAGGATCACCTGGCCGACACCGGCCTGCTTCAGGGTCTGCTCGATCTCGCCGGCGATGTCGGTGTTCTCGTCGTCGCTGCCGAGCAGCGGCCAGACCACGCCGTGCAGGACCTGGTCGTCGCCCTTGCGGGTGAAGCCGACCCGCCATTCGACCAGATACTGATCGTAGTAGGGCGCGGCGACGGCGCGCAGGTCGGCAGCCGGTATGTCCAGGCCCTGGCGCAGGTATTCGGCCGTGGCGGTCAGGGCGTAGCCGCGCGCGGCCTGGTCGGCATTGCGCCAGGCGGTGAAGTAGGCATCGGGCAGGAGCGCGCGCAGGGTGCAGCCGGGCAGTGCGCCTTGCAGGCTGGGCGTGGCCTGGGCCTGCCACTCCTTGAGCGCGGTGTCGCGGTTGCCATCGATTTCCTGCCAGCGGAACAAGGGCTTGCCAGCCGGGGCGCTGACCACCGCCAGCACGTAGCGGAGATCGGAGATGTAATGTCCGGTTTCCGGCAGATCGCTGGCGGAAACCGCCAGTTCACCGTTCTCTTTGGCGGCCGCGGCCAGGGCGCGGGCGAACCGGTGGCTGTCGACAAAGCCACGGGGCAGCTGGTCGGGACTGAACAGCAGGTCGGCGAGACCGAGGTCGACCCCCTCGGCGAGCACGTGCGCGGCCAGTTGCACGCGCAGGTTGCCGAGCACGCCCGGGGACAGGCTGCGGTCGGGAATGCGGTAGCGTGACCAGGCCAGGATGGGCAGCGCGATGAGCAGCCCGACCCGACCGGCGACGGTCACGCTCTCGGTGGCCGACTCGATCAGGTCGGCCAGGCTGTCATAGGCCCGGCCATGGGTTTCGTGCAGGCGGTCGAGTGCCGAGTTGAGTGCCTCTTCCTGTTCGGCCAGGAGCATTTTCTCGATCAGGGTGGCCAGTTCGGCCTCCCACCACAGGTCCTCGGCGCGGCTGCCGGATTCGGCCAGGCCCTTGGCCAGCCAGACCAGGCGCTCGGCATCGCGGCCGAGCCGGCGCGAGGCATATTGTCGTCGTTGTTTCATGGGGTTTCCGTGGGTCGATGCGGATGCGGTTCAGCCGCTGCGTCCGCAGGTGTTGCAAGGGTCGTTGAGCGCCAGTTCGGCGTCGGCCTGGCCGAGGCCGGCCAGGTGGCGCAGGGCGTTCACGTAGCGCGCGCTTTCGTGCAGGGCGATCCGGCCGGGCGGGTGGGGACGGCCGTGCATGCGCGCGAAGCGGATCAGGGACATCGGCGCCGGCGCCCATTTCAGGCCGGCGAGCAGGTGATCGGCCTGTTCCGGCTGGTTGCACAGCAAGGCCATGTCGCAGCCGGCGGACAGCGCGGCCTGCGCCCGCTCGACCACGCCGCCAACACCGGCGGCGCCCGCCATGGCCAGGTCGTCGCTGAAGATGACGCCCTCGAAGCCATAGCGACCACGCAGCAGCTCGGTCAGCCAGCGTCGGGAATAGCCGGCCGGCTGGTCGTCGACGCAGGGATAGATGACGTGCGCGGGCATGATGCCGGACAGGCCGAGGTCGATCAGGCGCCGGAACGGGATCAGGTCGGCGGCTTCCAGGGTGTCCAGGTCGCGCTCGTCGACCGGGATGGCCAGGTGCGAGTCGGCGGCGACGTGGCCATGGCCGGGGAAGTGCTTGCCGACCGCGTTCATGCCGGCCTCGTGCAAGCCGAGCACCAGGGCATGCGCCAATTCCGCCACCGTGTCCGGGTGGGTATGGAAGGCGCGGCTGCCGATCACCGTGCTGTGGCCGTAGTCGAGGTCCAGCACCGGGGCGAAGCTGAAGTCGACACCGACCGCGCGCAGTTCGGCGCCGATCACATAGCCGGTGTCGCGGGCCAGCTTTTTCGCCTGGTGCGAATGTTCGTTCCAGAGTTCGCCGAGGCTGCCCATGGCCGGGATCGGCGTGAAGCCGGTCCGGAAGCGTTGTACCCGGCCGCCTTCATGGTCGACCCCGATCAGGAGCGGCGGCTGGCGCAGCGCGTGCACCTCGCGGCACAGTTCGGCGATCTGTTCCGGGTTTTCGTAGTTGCGCGCGAACAGGATCACGCCACCGACCAGGGGGTGGCTGAGACGACGGCGGTCGGCGTCATTGAGTTGGGTGCCCTCGATGTCCAGCATCAGGGGGCCGAGTGGCTGTCGATGTCCGGTCATGGTTCCGCCACGGCGAAGGCGACGATGTGTTCCCGTTCGTCGCTGATGGAAAGGTGCACCCGGCCGATGCCGCGGGCTCGCAGCCAGGCGTCGAGCGTGTCGGCGCAGTGGAAGTCGGGGCGGCCGAGCGGGTCGTGGCCGATCCGGATCGCGGACAGGCTGACCGGCGCGCGCAGTCCGGTCCCGACCGCCTTGGCGAAGGCTTCCTTGGCGGCGAAGCGCTTGGCCAGGAAACGCTCCGGCTCGCGCGCGTCGGCGTACTCTGGCATTTCCTCGGGCGCCAGGATGCGGCAGGCCAGGCGTTCGCCATAGCGGGCATGCAGGGCGCGCAGGCGGGCCACCTCGACCAGGTCGACGCCGATGCCATGGATCATGCCGGGACTCCCGCGCGCTGTTGGCGCAAGCCGGCCAGGGCGTGGTGGGTGAAGGCCAGCGCCATGTAGACCGGGGCGACGAAATTGATGACCGGCACCAGATGCAGGGCGCCGAGCAGGCTGCTCAGACCGAGCAGGCGCCAGCCCCCGACATGGCGCAGGCGCTTGAGTTCGCCGGCACTGGCGTGTTCGGAGAGTGCGTCGTACATGAACAGGCGCTGGTTCAGCCAGGCATTGAGCAGGATCGAGACCAGGATGCCGAACGGCGCGAACAGCCACACCGGCAACAGGATCACCCAGGCCAGCAGGTAGAGGGGCAGGGCGACCAGGCCATTGAGCACGCTGCCGATCAGTGTGCCCCCCCGTTCCCGGGCCAGTTCGGGGTAGTGCCGCTCGGCGACCCGCTTGACGATGATCGGCATCAGGGCCAGCGAGGTGACGAGCAGGGCGGTGACATAAACTGCTGGCAGCCAGAGCAGGATCAGTACCGCGAGGGCGGCATAGGAGGCCAGCCCCTCGATGCCCATCCAGGTGGCCAGGGCGTCGAGCGGCGTGCTGGCCAGGACGGCGGCGATCTCGGCCCGCCAGAGGCCACCGAACAACCAGGCCAGCGCCCCCCAGACGACCAGGGCAGCGAGCATGGGCCAGACGGCGAGCGTGAGCATGCGCGGCTCCAGCAGGTCTTGTCCGGCCAGGCGCAGGGAACGCAGAAGGGAGTCCATGGCGGCGATTATACCGGTCGGGAATTGGCGATAATGGCGACTTTTTCACCTGGAGCGCATGCCATGCTCGATCGCCAGACCGTCCTCGACCTGTTCCACTTCCGCCATGCCTGCAAGGCCTTCGACCCGACCAGGAAGATTCCAGCCGAGGACTTCGAGTGCATTCTGGAAACCGGTCGGCTGTCGCCCAGTTCGTTCGGCTATGAACCGTGGCGCTTCGTGGTGATCCAGGACCCGGCGCTGCGCGACAAGCTGCTGCCGGTGACCTGGGGCGCCCAGAAACAGTTGCCGACCAGCAGCCATTATGTCGCCATCCTGGTCCGCAAGGGCGGCATGCGCTACGACGGCGACCATGTCCGGCACATGATGCTCGACATCCACCAGTTCACGCCGGAGCGTGTCGCCGGGCGGGAAAAGGTCTACCGCAAGTTCCAGGAATCCGACTTCAAGCTGCTCGATGACGCGCGGGCCCTGTTCGACTGGAGCTGCAAGCAGGCCTACATCGCGCTCGGCAACATGATGACCGGGGCCGCCATGCTGGGCGTGGATTCCTGCCCGATCGAAGGCTACGACCAGGACCAGGCCGAGACGGTGCTGGCCGAGGCTGGCGTGCTCGACCGCCAGGATTGGGGCCTGGCGGTCATGGTCGCGTTTGGCTACCGGGTCAACCCGGCCTCGACCAAGGTGCGCCAGCCGATGGCCGACGTCGTGCGCTGGGTCGGACCCTGATTGCCCCGGGGCTGGCGTAGCGCCGGTAACGCGCTACCATGCGCCTGTCCCCACGCATGCAGCCCGGAGTGCCCGGGCCCGACCGAGAATTGTCATGATGCGCATCGTGCTTGCCCTGTGGTTGAGCGTCATCCTGGGTAGTCCCGCCTGGGCCACCGAGGTGGGCCGACGGGTCGCCCTGGTGATCGGCAACGATGCCTACCGGCACGTGCAGCCGCTGGAAAAGGCCGGCAATGACGCCCGTGCGGTCGGCGCCGCGCTGGAAAAGGTCGGCTTTCGCACGGCGGTGCTGCTCAATGCCGACCGGCGCCAGCTGAGCCGCGCCATCAACCGGTTCACCGAGGAAGTCGCCGGCGGCGGTCAGGCGGTGTTCTATTTCGCCGGTCATGGCGTCCAGATCAACAACCAGAACTACCTGTTGCCGGTCGATTTCGAGCTGCCGGGCAACGAGGCCGACGTCGCCGACCAGGCGATCCACCTGCAGGCGGTACAGGACAAGCTGGCCGAGGCCCGCGCCCAATATGCCCTGCTGGTGATCGACGCCTGCCGCGACAATCCCCTGCCCCGGCGTGCCGGGCGTAGCCTGGGCGGCACCCGCGGCCTGGCCCAGCCCAGTTCGGCCCAGGGCCTGATGGTGGTGTTCTCGGCCGGGGCCCATCAGCAGGCCCTGGACAAGCTCGACGACCGGGATCGCCACCCCAACGGGGTGTTCACGCGGGAATTCCTGCCCTGGATCGAAAAGCCCGGGGTGCGCATCCGGGATGCCATCCTGGAAGTCCGGCGCAACGTCCATGCCGCCGCGAAGAAGGTCGATCACGACCAGTTGCCGGCAGTCTATGACCAGGTGCTGGGCGATTTCTATTTCGTGCCGCCCGCGCGCGGTCACGAGCGCACCCTGACGGTCACCGAGGCCGCCGAGGTGGCCTTCTGGAACAGCATCCAGGGCAGCCAGGCCCGGGCCGACTACGAGGATTACCTGGCCCGCTATCCCAAAGGCGTGTTCGCGGGGTTGGCCCAGCGGCGCCTGCAGGCGCTGGCCGGGACCGGCACGACGCCGGTCAGTCCCGTGCGGCCAGTCGCCCAGACTGCGGCCAAGGCAGCGCCCCCGGTGACGAGGCCAGCTGCGGCGCCCACCTCCGCTGGAAAGCCCTCGGCCGCGGTCGCCCAAGTCCAGCCGAGCGCCCCGGCCAACCCTGCGCCGGTGCAGGCCACCCCGGCTGCCCGCGGCACGCGTGGCCCGCAGCCGGGAGACACCTGGGAGTACGAGGTCATGGAGCACTACGCGGGCAACCGCATCGGCACCTACCGGATCAGCGTGGCTTCGGTCGCCGAAGGTACGGTGCACGAGCAGTACGACCTCAACGCCGGCCAGCGGACTTTCAGCCACAAGCGGGCGTTGTCCGGGGCACCGGACCTGCATGTGTTCCGGATGCCGAACGACCCCAACTACTGGATTCCCGATTTCGCGCCCTATCTGGCCAGCCAGGCGGTGCTGGAGGTTGGCAAGACCTGGCCGGTCGATCTGCCCATGGGCCAGTGGGCCCCGTGCCGGGGCCAGGCCGAGGTCAAGAAGCCGGCCTCGGTGAGCACGCCCATGGGGCCGTTCGAGGCCCAGCGGGTCGAGCTGAAGTGCAAGTTCAACAAGCCCTTGGCCAGCCAGTCCTCCCTGATGACCCTGACCGCCTGGTATGTGCCCGAGCTGGGACGTGTGGTTCGCCTCGACAAGTTCGTGCCGGGGCAAGGGGATTATCTGGGGGATGAGCGGGAGAGTTACGTGTTGCGGCAGTACGGCTTGAAATGACCACCGCGGGCTTGCAGAGGGTGATTTCGAGGGGTGGTGCCCGGAGCCGGGGTCGAACCGGCACGCCATCACTGGCGCGGGATTTTGAGTCCCGTGCGTCTACCAATTCCGCCATCCGGGCTGGGTGGGGCCGCTGATTATCGCGAAAAATCGGGGTGAAGGGCAACGTATAATCCTGCGCTTGCCATGAAGACCAGCGATTTTGATTATCTCCTGCCGGACGAATTGATCGCCCGTTACCCGCCCGAGCGGCGCGGCGACAGCCGGCTGCTGCATGTCGATCCGGAAGCGGATGCCTACGCCGACCGCCAGTTCGCCGACTTGCCGGGCCTGTTTCGGCGAGGCGACCTGCTGGTCTTCAACGACACCCGGGTGATCAAGGCGCGCCTGTTCGGGGAGAAGACCAGCGGCGGGCGCATCGAGGCCCTGATCGAGCGGGTGCTTTCGGAACACGAGGCACTGGCCTTCATTCGCGCCAGCAAGTCGCCCAAGCCGGGCCGCCGGCTGCGTTTTGCCGGCGCCTTCGAGGCCGAGGTGATCGGCCGCGAAGGCGACCTGTTCCGGCTCGCCTTCGATCCGGCCCGGTCGGTGCTCGACTGGCTTGATGCCTATGGCCTGCTGCCCTTGCCGCCCTATATCGATCGGGCCGTCGAGGCGGCCGACGAGGCGCGCTACCAGACCGTCTATGCCCGGGCGCCGGGCGCGGTGGCGGCGCCGACCGCCGGACTGCATTTCGACGACGCGATGCTGGCACGCTTGACCACCCTGGGCGTCGAGACGGCCTTCGTCACGTTGCACGTGGGGGCCGGCACTTTCCAGCCGGTGCGCGTCGAGGACATCGCCGAGCACCGCATGCACAGCGAGATTTACGCCATTCCCGAGACCACGGTGGCGGCGGTTGCCCGCACCCGGGCCGCCGGCGGCCGGGTCTGCGCGGTGGGGACCACCAGCCTGCGCGCGCTGGAGTCGGCCGCGCGCCACGGCGAGCTGCGTGCCGGCCAGGACGAAACCGACATCTTCATCACGCCGGGCTATCGCTTCCATGTCGTCGAACGGCTGCTGACCAATTTCCATCTGCCGAAGTCGACCCTGCTGATGCTGGTGAGCGCTTTCGCCGGCCATGACCTGATGCGGCGCGCCTATGCCCACGCGGTGGCCGAGCGGTATCGCTTTTTCAGCTATGGTGACGCCATGCTGATCGAAATATCTCCTCACCCCGACCCGCTCCCGTGCCCGGGAGCGGGGGAGTCCGTATGAAATTTGACTTGCTCGCAACCTCCGGACTGGCCCGCCGGGGCCGTCTGGAACTGGCCCACGGCGTGGTCGAGACGCCGGTGTTCATGCCGGTCGGCACCGCCGGCACGGTGAAATCGGTGACCCCGGACGAAGTGCGCGACCTGGGCGCGCAAATCGTGCTCGGCAATACCTTCCATCTCTGGCTGCGGCCCGGGCTGGAGGTGATCTCGGCGTTCGGCGGCCTGCACGACTTCATGCGCTGGCCCGGGCCGATCCTGACCGACTCCGGTGGCTTCCAGGTCTACAGCCTGACCCACCTGCGCAAGATCACCGAGGACGGCGTGCGCTTCAATTCGCCCATCGACGGCGCCCGGCTGATGCTGACGCCGGAACAGTCGATGGCGATCCAGCGCACGCTGAACTCGGACATCGTGATGATCTTCGACGAATGCACGCCCTATCCGGCCGACTGGCAGACCGCCAAGATCTCCATGGAGCTGTCCCTGCGCTGGGCAGCGCGTTCCAAGGCCGCCCATGCCGGCAACCCGAATGCCTTGTTCGGCATCGTCCAGGGCGGCATGTACGAGGACCTGCGCGACCGGTCACTTGAGGAACTGACCCGGATCGGCTTCGACGGCTATGCCATCGGTGGCCTCTCGGTGGGCGAACCCAAGGACGACATGGCGCGCATTCTGGCCCACACCGCGCCCCGGTTGCCGGCCGACCGGCCGCGCTATCTGATGGGTGTCGGCACGCCGGAAGACATCGTCGCGGCGGTCGGCCGGGGCATCGACATGTTCGACTGCGTGATGCCGACCCGCAATGCCCGGCATGGCGTGCTGTTCACCCGTCATGGCGACCTGCGCATCAAGAACGCCCGGCACCGTGTTGACACCGGGCCGATCGACCCGACATGCGACTGCTACACCTGCCGCCATTTCAGCCGAGCCTACCTGCACCACCTGTTCCGCGCCGGCGAGTCGCTGGCGCCGCGCCTGAATACGATCCACAACCTGCATTACTACCAGACCCTGACCCGGGAGTTGCGCGCCGCCATCGAGGCCGATCGTTATTCCGAGTTCGTGGCGGCCTTTAATAATGAGCGAATGGCCGCATGTTAGAATCCCCGGCTATTTTTCCTGGAGTGCTTTGAACATGCTGATTTCTCCCGCCTATGCCGCCGATCCGGCCCAGCCGGATCCGATCATGAGTTTCCTGCCCCTGATCGTCATCTTCGTGGTGTTCTACTTCCTGATCATCCGTCCGCAGATGAAGCGCGCCAAAGAGCAGCGCCAGATGCAGGAAGCCCTGCAGAAGGGCGACGAGGTGATCACTTCCAGCGGCCAGCTCGGCAAGGTGGTCAAGCTCAACGAACAGTACGTCACCCTGGACATTGGCGGTGGCACGGAAAGCGTGTTCCAGCGCGGCGCGATCGGCACCGTGCTGCCCAAGGGCACGATCAAGGATATCTGATTTGTGTGACGGGGGAAGGGAGAAGGGGGAAGGGTCGCACCCCCTCAGCCCTTCCCCCTTCTCCCTTCCCCTTGTACGAGCAACCTCATGAATCGCTATCCCCTCTGGAAATACCTCGTCGTCGCCGTCGCCCTGGTCATCGGCTTCATCTATACCTTGCCGAACTTTTTCGGCGAGGTGCCGGCGGTGCAGGTTTCGCCATTGCGCAGCACGGAGAAGGTGGACGCGGTCCTGCTCGGCAAGGTCGAAGCCGCGCTCAAGGCGGCCGGCCTGGGCAATGACGGCCTGGTCCTGGAGCCGCGCAGCCTGCGCGCCCGGTTCGCCGACACCGACACCCAGATCAAGGCCAAGGACGTGATCCAGTCCGCCCTCGGCAACGGCTACACGGTGGCGCTCAGCCTGGTGCCGGCCTCGCCGGCCTGGCTGGCGGAATTCGCCGAACCGATGTATCTCGGCCTCGACCTGCGCGGCGGCGTCCATTTCCTGATGCAGGTGGACATGCCCAAGGCGCTCGACAAGGCGGCCGAACGCTACCAGAACGATATCCGCACCTTGCTGCGGGAAAAGAAGATCCGCTACGGCGGCATCGCGCGCGAGGGCGGGGCGGTGGCGTTGCGCTTCAACGATGCCGCGACCCGCGACGAATCACGTGCGCTGATCGAGAAGACCTACCCGGACTTGACGCTGGCCGACGGCGCAGACCTGACCCTGCTCGCGACCCTCAAGGAAACCGCCAAGAAGAAGACCCAGGAAGATGCCCTGCAACAGAACCTGACCACCCTGCGCAACCGGGTCAACGAGCTCGGCGTGGCCGAGCCGGTGATCCAGCAGCAAGGCGTGGACCGCGTCGTGGTGCAGCTGCCCGGGGTGCAGGACACCGCCAAGGCCAAGGAAATCCTAGGCCGCACGGCGACCCTGGAAGTGCGCCTGGTCGACGAGGAAATCATGCAGGACGAAGCCCGGGTGCAGGCCGCCATGGCCGGCCAGGTGCCTTTCGGCACCGAGCTTTACTACGAGCGCAACGGCCGTCCGGTGCTGGTCAAGAAACGGGTCGAACTGACCGGTGACTACATCACCGATGCCCAGCCGGGCTTCGACAACAACGGCCAGTCCGCGGTGCACATCAACCTGGACGGCCGCGGCGCGCGCCTGTTCAAGAACGTCACCCGCGAGAACGTCGGCAAGCGCATGGCGATCCTGCTGATCGAGAAGAGCAAGACCGAGGTGGTCACCGCGCCGGTGATCCGCGAGGAGATCGGTGGCGGCCGGGTGCAGATCACCGGCATGGACTCGGTCGAGGAGTCGCGCGACGTGGCCCTGCTGCTGCGCGCCGGCGCCCTCGCGGCGCCGATGGAGATCGTCGAGGAACGCACGGTCGGTCCCAGCCTGGGCGCCGACAACATCGAGCGCGGCTTCAACTCGACCCTGATCGGCTTCGCCCTGATCGCGGTGTTCATGGCCATCTACTACCAGGCCTTCGGGCTCATCTCGGTGCTCGCCCTGGCCACCAACATGTTCCTCCTGGTGGCCTTGCTGTCGATGCTTCAGGCTACCTTGACCCTGCCCGGCATTGCCGGTATCGCCCTGACCCTGGGCATGGCCATCGACGCCAACGTGATCATCGCCGAGCGCATCCGCGAGGAATTGCGCAATGGCCTGAGTCCGCAGGCGGCCCTGTCGGCCGGCTATGACCGTGCCTGGGACACCATCCTGGATGCCAACATCACCACCCTGATCGCCGGCATCGCCCTGTTCTGGCTCGGCTCGGGTCCGGTGCGCGGTTTCGCCGTGGTGCTCTGCCTGGGCATCCTGACCTCCATCTTCAGTTCCGTGGTGGTGTCGCGCGCCATGGTCAACCTCACTTTTGGCCGGGCCAGGCGTCTGACCAAGGTCTCCATTTAAGGATTTCGCGCCATGATCGAACTGTTCCACGTCAAACGCGACATCCCCTTCATGCGCTGGGCGCGCACGACCATCTTTTTTTCGGTAGCGTTCATCGTCGCCTCGATCGCCCTGATGGCCACCGAGGGACTTAACCTCGGGGTCGACTTCACCGGCGGCACGGTGCTCGAAGTCGGCTATCCGGGCAAGGCCGCCGACATCCCCTCGGTGCGCGCCGTCCTCGCTCAGGGCGGACATGGTGATGCCCAGGTGCAGAACTTCGGCAGCTCGAGCGAGGTGCTGATCCGTCTGCCGGTCAAGGCGGGGGTCACTTCGGCGCAATTGTCCGAGCAAGTCCTGGCCCTGCTCAAGGCCGCCGATCCGGTGGTGGAAATGCGCCGGGTCGAGTTCGTCGGGCCCCAGGTCGGCAAGGAATTGCTGGAAGACGGCTCCCTGGCCCTGCTGGTGGTGTCGATCGGCATCATGCTCTACCTGGCCTTGCGTTTCGAATGGCGCTTCGCGGTCGGAGCGATCTTTGCCACCGTGCACGACATCTTCATCGTCCTGGGCATCTGGTCGCTGTTCCAGTGGGAGTTCTCGCTCACCGTGCTGGCCGCCGTCCTGGCCATCCTGGGCTATTCGGTGAACGACACCGTGGTGGTGTTCGACCGGATCCGCGAGAACTTCAAGAAGACCCGGATGACCGATGTCGCCGCGATCATGGACAACGCCAAGACCGCCACCCTGTCGCGCACCATCATCACCAGCGGCACGACCCTGCTGATGGTGCTGGCCATGCTGCTGCTGGGCGGCGAGGTGCTCTGGGGATTCGCCCTGGCCCTGGCCCTGGGTATCGTGATCGGCACCTATTCCTCGGTGCTGGTGGCCAGCCCGATCGTGCTGTGGCTGGGCGTGTCCCGCGAGGACTTCATCAAGCCGCCCAAGGAAGAGCCGGGCGCGATGGTCTGATCGGGCGCGCCCCGAATGGAGATCCTCGCCCAGGTCATCGACCTGTTCCTGCACCTGGACCGCCACCTGGCCGCCTTCGTGGCCGAGCATGGCGCCTGGGTGTACGGCCTGCTGTTCCTGATCGTGTTCATGGAAACCGGTTTTGTGGTAACGCCGTTCCTGCCCGGTGACTCGCTTTTGTTCGTGACCGGCGCGGTGGCGGCGGCGGGTGGCATGGATCCGGTCCTGGTGATGGCGCTCCTGGTCCTCGCCGCCCTGTGCGGTGACAACGTCAACTATTGGGTCGGGCGCACCCTGGGGCCGCGCATCTTCAGCCGGGAGGACAGCCGCTGGCTGAAGCGGGAGAACCTGGACCGGACCCACGCCTTCATGGAGCGGCATGGTCCCAAGGCGATCATCATCGCCCGCTTCGTGCCGATCGTGCGCACCTTCGTGCCGTTCGCGTGCGGGCTCGGCCGCATGACCTATGTCAGGTTCCTCGGCTTTTCCTTCCTGGGGGCGCTGCTCTGGGTCGGACTGCTGGTGCCCGCCGGCTACCTGTTCGGGAACCTGCCGGTGGTGAAGAACAACCTGTCCCTGGTCATCCTGGCCATCATCTTCCTGTCCCTGCTGCCCGGCCTGCTGGAATACCTGCGCGCGCGCCGGCGCTAAAGTTTCTCCGACAATTGTCGTAATCGGTGTGCTCAACCCTCGGGACGCTTACCGATGAACGCCGCTTCACCGATCGACCGTGAATGCCGCCGCGGCGGCGATTGGCTGACCGGTTTCTTCGACCGGGGCCAATGTACTGCGCAACTGGCCGGCATGATCGCCGATAGCCACGATTCGGCGCGGCCGGTGGCGGTGTGCTGGGTGGACATCGACCGGTTTCGCCAGATCAATCATTCCTTCGGTTATGCGGTCGGCGACAGTGTCCTGGTCGAACTGGGGCGCCGGTTGTCGCGCTGCAAACCGCCCGGCGCACAGCTCGCCCGCATGGGCGGGGACGAGTTCGTCGTGCTGGTCCCGGCCGGGCAGGCCACCGATGTCATGGCCCTGGGCCGCGCCCTGGCACGCGCGGTGAATCAGCCGCTCGGCATCGGCACCACGCGCATGCGCCCTTCAGCCAGCATCGGCATCGCCATGGCGCAACTGGAGGAAGATGGCCTGGCCTTGCTCGAACGGGCCGAACGGGCCATGCATGAAGCCAAGCGGGAGGGTGGCGGACGGGCGCATCTGGCGGCCGACGCCATGTTGCCGGCACGTGGCGGAAAATACCTGGCGCGCGAGGAGTTGATGGTCGAGGAGACCCTGCACCGCGCCTTGGAACTTGGCGGATTGTATCTGCACTACCAGCCCATCGTCCGGCTCGACGATGGGCTGCCGCTTGCCGCCGAAGCCCTGATGCGTTGCCAGGTCGATGGCCAGCACATGCCACCCGGCCGCTTCATCCCGGTCGCGGAGAAGACCGGTCTGGTCAGTCACCTGGGCGATTGGAGCCTGATGTCGGCCGCCGAGACGATCGGACGGCTGAATCGCCTTGGCCTGGCACTCCGGCTTGCAGTCAATGTATCTCGGGTGCAACTGCAATGTCCGGGCTTCGCCAAGTCGCTGCATGGCGTGATCGCCTGCACCGGGGTCGATCCCGGCCTGCTCGAACTGGAAATCACCGAATCGTTGTTCATGGACACTTCGGACGTGGTGCGCAAGAACCTCCGTGCCGCCATGGCGGCGGGGTTTCCCCTGGCGCTGGATGATTTCGGTACCGGCTATTCCAGCCTGGCCTGCCTGAAGGACCTGCCGGCCGCCAAGATCAAACTGGACCGGGCCTTCGTGGTCGACCTGCCGCATGACATGCGTTCCTTCGGGGTGGCCCGGGCGGTGGCCCAGCTGGCCGGTGACCTGGGCATCAGCGTGGTCGCCGAAGGGGTCGAGACGGCCCAGCAGATGGCAGTCCTGGGCGAGGCCGGGGTGCATTCCGTGCAAGGCTTCCATATCGCCCGGCCGATGCCCGAGGCCGACCTGTTCGAGTGGCTCCCGCGCCATGGGGGCGGCCATGGTTGAGCTGGCCACGGAACGCGTCCAGGCCCTTGACTCGCCTGGTCTGGACCTGCAACTCGAGGCTTCCCTGCGGGAGATCGGCATCCCGCCCCGGCCGCGCATACTGGAACTGATCAACCTGGAGGCGCGCGCCGGGGAGCCGGATTTCAATGCCCTGGCCAGCCTGATCCAGAGCGATGTGGCGCTTTCGGCCGGCCTGATCAAGACCGCCAACTCGCCCTTCTTCGGCTACCGGCAGAAAACCCGCAACGTGCGCGACGCGCTCCTGATGCTGGGCCTCATGGTGGCCGCCAACGCCATCGCGGGGATCGTCCTGCGTCGGGTGTTCCCACCCCTGCAGGCCATGGAGCGGTTCTGGGATGCCTCGCAGCGGACCGGCGAGTTGTCGGCCTGGCTGGTGCGACGACTGGGCACCCGCTTCGGGGTGACGGCCGAGGACGCCTACACCTTCGGACTGTTCCGGGATTGTGGCATCCCGGTGCTGATGCAGCGCTACGAGGGCTATGCCGCGATCCTGGCCCGCGCCAATGCCAACGATACCCATCTGTTCACCGAGATCGAGTCGGCCGAGATTCCCACCCACCATGCCGTGGTCGGCGCCCTGCTGGCGCAAAGCTGGTGGCTGCCAGAACCGTTCTGCCTGGCCATTCGCCGGCATCACGACCCGGCCTTGCTGGCACCTACCGGCGCGGGCGTGGGCGGGGCCCCCGGCCGGCTGGTCGCACTGGCACAGCTGGCGGAAAAGCTGCACCAGGACCTCACCGGCCTGAACCAGACCCGCGAGTGGGACAAGCTGGGCGTGGGCACCCTGGCGGCGCTGGAACTGACCGAGGCCGATCAGGACGAACTGCTGCCCGCGCTGCGTGCCTTCATCGCCGAGTTGCCCCACTACTGAGCAGGGGCGACCTCGAGCGTGTGTTCCAGGCGGATGTCGGTCTCGCCCTGGCGCACCCCGAGGGTGGCGATCCAGGCGCCGCTCTCGAGCGGCCCCAGCGATCCCAGGTAGCCCTCGGGCGAGGCTTTCAACGGGTAGGGCCGGGCGGATTCCTGGCCCGGCCGGGTCAGGGCGATGGCCACTGTGAGACCGGAAACCAGCTGGCCCTCCCCGTCGCTGACTCGGACCCGGACCGGAATCGGCTCGCCGGGGCGCGCGCTTTCCAGGCCGACCACTTCCACCTGCCAGCCCAGACGCGCCAGCTTGTGTTCCATGCCCAGATACTGGCCGATGCCCTTGGCGGCCGAGCGGTGGTGTTCGACCACCCCGGCGAAGCCGGTGTGCAGGGTCTTGTCGGTCGCGTTGGGCAGGAACAGGCGGGCCAGGCCGGGCGGCAGGCCCTGGCCGGCGATGTAGACGAATCCCGCCATCAGGGTGACCATGACCAGGAAAAAACCGACCAGCAGCTTGGGCGCCCAGTGCGCCTGGTGCGTGCGCCGGGCCTTGTCGCCGTTGAGCATGGCCAGCAACACCGCGACAGTGGGGTAGGCGATGACGTGCAGGGTGATGGTGTCGAGCCCGACCGGCCGGCCGACGATCCAGGCCAGGTAGGCCACTGCCGGCACCGTGGCGGCGATCACCGCGGCCCAGTAGTTGGACAGGCGGGCGCGGCGGCCGACGGCGTAGAGCACGCCGGTCAGGATCATGCCGCCGAAGATGGAGACGAGTAGGCTCATTTGTGCTGGGTGAAGAAACGGGCCGGGTCGATCACGGTTTCGCCCTGGCTGTTGCGGATCACGAAACTGAAATCGGTCAGCGTGGCGGCCTGGGCAGGGGGCAGCTTGACGCTGGCCTGGACGATCACGCTCTTGCCGTTGCGGATGGTCACCTGGTCGAAATGGCCGAGATCGAGGGCCCCCTCGGGCAGGCCCTGGGCCGTGATGGTGAAGGTGTCCTCGCGCCCGGAGATGTTGGTCAGGCGGATCTGATAGCGATTGCGGATGCTGCCGTCGGAGAGCACGACATAGAGCGGCTGGCGGATCTGCTGGAGACTGTGCTCGAAGCTGGCCCGGTGGTCGATGTCATAGAACAGGTACCCGGTCATGAGCACGATGGACAGGCCCCAGCCGATCACCTTGAGCCGCTTCCAGTCGAGGAACGGCTTGACGGGCTCGGGGCTGTTCAGATTGACCTCGGAGTCGTAGCGGACCAGGCCGCGCGGATAGCCCATCTTGTCCATGATGGTGTTGCAGGCATCGACGCACAGGCCACAGGAGATGCAGGTGTATTGCAGGCCGTCACGGATGTCGATGCCGACCGGGCAGACCTGCACGCAGAGGCCGCAGTCGATGCAGTCGCCATGGCCGGCATAGCGGCGATCGTCATAGGTTCGCAGACCCGCGCGTGCGATGACTCGGCCCTTCTCCCGCTCGCCGCGTGTCCGGTCGTAATGCACGGTCAGGGTTTCCGGATCGTACATGGCACTCTGGAAGCGGCCGTAGGGACAGATGAAGGTGCAGACGTGCTCGCGCAGGGTGGCGGCGGCCAGGTAGGTCGATACGGTCAGGACCAAGACGGTGATATAGGCCGCCGGTGCCGCGGAGCCGCTGAAGAAACTGGCGAACAGTTCCGGCGCATGGCCGAAGTAGAGCACGAAGGTCAGCGCCGTCCAGAACGACAGGGCCAGGAAGGCCAACTTGGTGGCGCCCACCTTGAGCAGCTTTTCCTTGTCGCTCCAGGGCTGCCGATGCAGGCGCAGGCGCGCCGGCCGTTCGCCCTGGAGCCAGTGCTCGATCCAGATGAAGGCGTCGGTCCACAGGGTCTGGAAACAGAAGTAGCCGCAAAAGGCACGGCCGGCCAGGGCGGTGATGAAGAACAGGACAGCGGCGGCGATGAACAGCAGGATCGACAGCCAGAACACGTCCTGCGGGTAGACCGTGAGGTCGAAGATCATGTAGCGGCGGCCGGGAATGTCGAACAACACCGTTTGTGATGGCGCCCCGGTCCGTTCCCAGGGCAGCCAGGGCAACAGGAAATAGACCGAGAAGCCGAGCAGCAGGATGGCGTTCTTGAACGTGCGGAACGCGCCCTTGATCGAGCGCGGCATCACAGGAATGCGCTTGAAGTAAAGGTCCTGGTTGGGTGCGTTCACGGAGTCTGCCTGGAAGTCGTGGCTGGAAAGGAAAAGCCCCGGCGAACCGGGGCTTGATGCGCGGTGGCCCGAGGGCCGGCTTACTTGCCGCCGCCGAGTTCGTGCACGTAGATGGCCAGCAGCTTGATCTGCTCGGGTTTCAGGCGGCCTTCCCAGGCCGGCATCACGCCCTTGTTCAGGCCCCCGGCGATCACCCGCTCGACCGCGGCCAGCTTGGCGGTGGCGTCCGCGCCACCCGGCACGTCGGCCCACAGCCAGACCTGGTCGGTCAGGTTGGCGGACCCGATGTCCTGGCGGCCCTTGGCCTGGTCACCGTGGCAGTAGTAGCAGGCGCCCGTGCTGGAATGGAAAATGTCCTTGCCCTGCGCCGCCAGCTTGGCGTCGGCCGGTTGGCCGGACAGGGACAGGACATAGCTGGCCACGGCCTTGATCTGCTCGGCATTGAGCGCTTCGGTGAACGGCGGCATGTAGCCGCGCCGACCCTTGGTCAGGGTTTCCACGATCTTCTCGTGGCTGCCGCCGTAGAGCCAGTCATCGTCGGTGAGGTTGGGATAGGCGCCGATCTTGCCACCGCCGCCCGACTGGTGGCAGGCCGCGCAGTTGTCGGCGAACAGCGGCTTGCCGGCGGAGATCACGAAGCTGGACAGTTCCGGATCCTTGCCGATTGCTTCGACCGGCAGGCTCATCAACTTGTCGTAGTAAGGCTTCTGCAGCAGGGCCGCGTCCTGGGTTTCCTTGAGCAGCTTGGCCCGGGTGTTCCAGTGCCAGGTCTCTTCCGCGCCGGTGCTGGTGGTGTAGGTGATGTTGCCGAACAGGCCGGGCAGGAAGGTCTTGCCCATCGGCCAGGACGGGTAGATCAGCCAGTAGACGATGGCGAATACCAGCGTTGCGTAAAAGCCCCAGATCCACCATTGCGGCAGCGGGTTGTTGTATTCCTGCAGGTCGTCGTCCCAGACATGACCGGTGGTCTGGGGGCCTTGGGTGTGCGGGTTGTCAGCCATTGGACTTGTCCTTCGCTTCTTGATCCAGATCGTCGTCTAGAAAGGGGATGTTCTTGTGCGCTTCCATGCGTTCACCACGCTTCTTGCCACCGGCGTAGACCCACCACACGATCAGGCAGAAGGTGATGAAGAAGATGAGCAGCCCGAGGGATTTGGCGTTTTCCGGTCGGGCCAGCCACGCCAGTCCCATCAACGGTACTTCACCAGGTCTTCAGGCTTGACCTTGCTGAAGTCCACCATGGTGCCGAGGACTTGCAGGTAGGCCACCAGGGCGTCCATCTCGGAGACGCTGGTGCGGTCGCCGTCGTAGTTGCCGGCCTGGGCCTGGGCCACGAGGTTTTCCTGGGCCTTGTCGATGCGCAACTTGTCCGCGATCTCGGCGCCGAACTGCTTCACGTTGGCCTCGTACTCGGCCTGGGTGGCGGAGTAGGGCACGCCGGTGGTGCGCAGGGCGCGCAGGCGGGCGGCCACGTCGGAGTAGTCGAGCGGCTGCATCAGCCAGGGATAGTTGGGCATCACCGATTCGGGCACCACGGCGGTGGGCTTGATCAGGTGTTGCACGTGCCATTCGTTGGAGTACTTGCCACCGACCCGGGCCAGGTCCGGACCGGTGCGCTTGGAGCCCCACTGGAACGGATGGTCGTACTTGGATTCGGCAGCCAGGGAGTAATGGCCATAACGCAACTGCTCGTCTCGGAACGGACGGATCATTTGGGAGTGGCAGGTGTAGCAGCCTTCCCGGATGTAAATGTCACGGCCACGCGATTCGAGCGGGGTGTAGGGGCGCACGCCGTCGACCTTCTCGACCGTGTCGTCGATCAGGAACAGCGGGGCAATCTCGACCAGGCCGCCGACACTGATGGCGATCATGGTGCCCACCAGCAGGACGCCGGCGTTGGTTTCCAGGATTTCGTGCTTCAGGTTCTTGAACATGTCGGGGTCCTCTCGATCAGGCGGCGGCCGGCGCGGCTTGGGCGGCGACGGCCGCCTCGCGCTGGCCCTGGCGGATGGTCATGAAGGCGTTGTAGGCCATCACGCACATGCCGGAGAGGAAGAACATGCCGCCGATGGCGCGCATGGCGTAGAACGGGTGCATCGCGGCGACCGACTCGACGAAGGAGTACTGCAGGTTGCCGAAGTCGTCGAAGGCACGCCACATCAGACCCTGCATGATGCCGGAGATCCACATCGCGACGATGTAGAGCAGCACGCCCACGGTGGCCAGCCAGAAGTGCACGCCGACCAGCTTCTCGCTGTACAGCTTGGTGTTCCAGAGGCGCGGGATCATGTGGTAGAGCGAGCCGAACGAGATCATGGCCACCCAGCCCAGGGCACCGGAGTGCACGTGGCCGACGGTCCAGTCGGTGTAGTGCGACAGGGCGTTGACGTCCTTGAGGGACATCAGCGGGCCTTCGAAGGTGGACATGCCGTAGAACGACAGGGCCACGATCATGAAGCGCATGACGTAGTCGGTGCGCAGTTTGTCCCAGGCGCCGGACAGGGTCATGATGCCGTTGATCATGCCGCCCCAGGAGGGCAGCAGCAGCATGATCGAGAAGGTGGCGCCCAGGGTGGAGGCCCAGTCGGGTAGGGCGGTCCAGTGCAGGTGGTGGGTGCCGACCCACATGTACATGAAGGACAGGGCCCAGAAGTGCACGATGGACAGGCGGTAGGAATAGACCGGGCGGCCGGCGTGCTTGGGCACGAAGTAGTACATCATGCCGAGGAACGCGGCAGTCAGGAAAAAGCCGACCGCGTTGTGGCCGTACCACCATTGGGTCATGGCGTCCTGGGCACCGGCGAACAGGCTGTACGACTTCAGGGTGAACAGACCGACCGGAATGGCGATGTTGTTGAAGGTGTGCAGCAGGGCGGTGGCCAGCAGGAAGGACAGGTAGAACCAGTTGGCCACGTAGATGTGCGGCTGCTTGCGCTTCATCAGGGTGCCGATGAACACCGCCATGTAGGCGATCCAGACGAACTCGATGAGCAGGTCGATCGGCCATTCCATCTCGGCGTATTCGCGGCCCTGGCTGTAGCCGGTGACGTAGGACAGCGCGGCCAGGACGATGACCGCCTGCCAGCCCCAGAAGGTGAACGGGATCAGGCCGCCGCCCCAGAGCCGGGCCTGGCAGGTGCGCTGGACCACGTAGTAGGAGGTGGCGAACAGGGCGGAGCCGCCGAAGCCGAAGATCACCGCGCCGGTGTGCACCGGGCGGAAGCGGCCAAAGGAGATGTAGGGGCTATCGAAGTTCAGGAAGGGCCAGGCCAGTTCGGAGGCGATGTAGACGCCGACGGACATGCCGACCACGGCCCAGACGATGGCCATGATGGTGAACTTCTTGATGATGTCGTAATCGTACTGCTCCGCGACGGCGGGAGTGCTTGCAGCCATGACTTCTCCTCGGGTTGCCTGCATCCATCCCAGCGCGCGGGACTCGCCTGGGAGCACTGACGGATGCCCGGCCGACAATAAAAGACGCGGGAGTATAGGCCCAAAGCCGGCCCCGTCGCAACTTCGCGATCAGGCGGGAGGCGGGTCCCCGAGCAGGAGCGCGAGATCGTGCGCGAGGTCTTCCGGCGGCTGCGCGAACGGCTGGAACAGGCGCAAGCGCCCTTCGGCATCCAGCACGTAGCTGCCCGCAGTGTGGTCGATCAGATAGTCGGTGGCGCCCGGTTCGACGTGCTTGCGATAGTGGATGCGGAAAGCCTTGGCGGCCGCCAGGGTTTCCGCCGGGCTGCCGCGCAGGCCCAGGAAATCCGGGTGGAAATAGGGCACATAGTCGCGCAGCAATTCCGCCGTGTCGCGCTCCGGATCGACGGTGACGAACAGGACCTGGACCCGGGTGGCCTGTTCCGGGGTCAGCCGCTTGAGTGCCGCGGCCATGTCGGACAGGGTGGTGGGGCAGACATCCGGGCAATGGGTGTAGCCGAAGAACAGCACCACCAGCTTGCCCCTGAAATCGGCCAGGGTGCGCGGTCGGCCATGATGATCGGTGAGGGCGAGCGCGCCGCCGAACTCGGCACCGGTGATGTCGGTGCCCTTGAAGTCGGCCTGAGGGCCGGGCGCGCACGCGGAGAGGCCAAGCAGGGTGGCCAGGGCGGCCAGGAAGGCTCGGCGCGGCAACATCCGGTCGATCAGGGGCGGGGCAGGGCGACGGCGGGCAGGTCGGCGAGGCGGTACTTGCCGGTCTGGACCGCCTTGGCGAGGTCGTCCAGGCACATCTCGTGCATCATGGCGATGATCTTGTTCTTCACCGGTTTCCACTTGAAGTGCATCGGACAGGCAGTCTCGTCGCTGCATTCCTTGAGGCCGAGGATGCAGTTTTTGGTGAAATCCGGACCCTCGGTGAGCAGCAGCACCTGCATGAGCGAGGTTTTTTGCATGCCGTCGCGCAAGCAGAAGCCGCCCAGGCGCCCCCGGAACGAGTCGAGCAAGCCGTGCTTGCACAGGCTTTGCAGAATCTTGGCCAGATACGCGGCGGGGACATTCAGCCGGTCGGCAATATCGCGGTTCAGCACCGGTTCACCCGGGGGCTGGGTGGCGATGTAGATCAGCGCCTGGATCGCATACTGGCTTGTACGAGACAAAACCATCTCAATTCCTTGAAGAGTTTTTTGTCCGAATTATAGCGGTGTGGAGATATTTTCCTAGATGTCTTTATCCTGAGTTCGAGTGGGGAAATGCCGCCAGCCAGGTGCTCAGCCGGCGCGGTGGTAACCAACGGGCGGCGCGTTCCGGGGTCGCTTCCGGCAGCCAGGGCAGCACGGCCAGGCAGGGCGCGGGCAGACGCTGCTCCAGGCTGGCCAGGTTGTCTTCGAAGGCGGCCATGTCCGGGTCGAGCCGGTTGCCGATCCAACCGGCCAGGCTGAGGCCGCGCGCGGCGATGGCCTCGGCGGTGAGCAGGGCGTGGTTCAGGCAGCCCAGGCGCAGGCCGACCACCAGCAGCACCGGCAGGCCGAGCGCCACGGCCAGGTCGGCACTGTCGCGGCGGTCGTCGAGCGGGATGCGGAAGCCGCCGGCGCCTTCCACCACCACCCAGTCGGCCAGGTCGGCCAGGTGTGCGTAGGCGTCGACGATGCGCGGAATCTCGATGCGCACCCCTTTGCGTTCAGCGGCGATGTGCGGCGCGATCGGGTCGCGGAACAGATAGGGATTGACCCATTGCGCCGGTGCCTCGATGCCCGACGCGGCGCGCAGCAGGGTGACGTCGCCGTTGACCCAGGTCTCGCCGATCCGGGTCGCGCCGGCGGCGATCGGCTTCATGCCCACGGCCGCGATGCCGAGGTCGCGCAGGGCCCGCAGCAGGGCTGCGCTGACCAGGGTCTTGCCGACGTCGGTGTCGGTGCCGGTGACGAACAGGCCGGGCATCAGCGCAGGCCTCGCTGACGTTGCTCGATCTTCAGCTGGATCACGGTGCGGCCATCTTCCCAGCGCGACTTGTCACCGACCCAGGCGTGGCCATAGACCACTTCATAGGTGGCGGGCAGGCGGCCGTCACGGCGGAAGCGTTCGTAATTGTCGTTCAGCCGGCGCCATTCGGCGCGTCCCATCAGCCCCTCGCGCCGGTCTTCGGTGACCGTTTGGGCGCCGATGCCCTTGAGGTCGCGCAGAAGCCCCTTGAGGTCGGCATAGGTGAGCGTGATGTGTTCCATTTCCATGACCGGGTTGGCGAAGCCGGCATGGATCAGGGCGTCGCCCAGGTCGTGCATGTCGATGAAGCGGTTGACATGGCGGTAGCCGTCCAGTCCGCCGAAGGCGGCGCGCAGTTCCTTGAGCGTGTCGGGGCCAAAGGTGGCGAACAGGAAGACGCCGCCCGGCCGCAACACCCGGCGCATTTCCCGGAAGGCGGTGTCCGGCGTATCCAGCCACTGCAGGGCCAGGTTCGACCAGGCCAGGTCGAAGCTGTCGGTGGCAAAGGGCAGCGTGGCGATGTCGCCGCACGCGAGCGGAACCTCCTGGCGCCCGGCCAGGCGGTCGAGCAGGCCGGGCCGGGGCAGCCGCTTGCGCGCCTCGACGAGCATGCCATGGGCCAGGTCGAGGCCGACCCAGGCGGCCTTGGGGTAGCGCGGGCGCAACAGGGTCTGGGCGAAGCCGGTGCCACAGCCGGCATCGAGGATGCGGGCTGGTGTGAGCTTCATCAGGCCGAGTCGCTCATCCAGCCGGTGTGCGATTTCCTGCTGCAGGAAGGCGGAATCGTCGTAATGCGCGGCGGCCTGATCGAACGCCCGCTGGATCTGCCGTCTAAGTGCCGTGGTCATCGAGGAACTCGGTCAGCCGGGCCTGGAACCAGGCCGGATGCGACAGGAAGGGCGCGTGCGCGGCGCCAGGATGGACCACCAGGCGTGCGCCCGGGATCGTGGCCGCCAGCCATGCGCCGGCGGCGGGGGGACAGAGGCTGTCATGGCCGCCGTGCAGTACCAGGGTCGGACACGAGATGTCCGGGGCGCGGGCGCGCAGGTCGACGCTGCGCAGCAAATCGAGACCTGCGGCGAGGCTGGCCGGCTCCGGCTCGCCGCGCGCGAACACGGTGGCGCGCAGGCGGGCGATCACGGCGCGGGCCTCGTCGCCGCCGCGCGCCTGCAAGGACAGGAAGCGCTGCAGGGTGTGCCGGTAGTCGCCGGCCAGGGCCTGGGCGAAGCCGTCCAGGACGGTGGGCGCCAGGCCGTGCGGCCAGTCGGGGCGCTGGACGAAGGCCGGGCTGCTGCCGACCAGGACCAGGGCCCGGACCCGGTCCGGGTGGCGTGCCGCGAGGGCCTGGGCGACCATGCCGCCGAGCGACCAGCCGATCACCACGGACGGCTCGCGCCAGTCGGCGACCATGGCATCGGCCAGGTGGTCGGCGTCGTAGGGCGTCACCCGGGCGCGCCCGCCGTACCCGGGCAGGTCCGGACAGTGCACCGTTGCGCCGACGCAGGCATCCGCGGTCCCGGTCCAGAGGCCGCCGTGCAGGCCCCAGCCGTGCAGGAAGACACGCGGTGCGCTCATGCCAGGTCCTTCAGGGCGGCGAGCAGGATGTCGAGGTCGCCGGGCGTATGGCTCGCCGACAACGAGATGCGCAGGCGGGCGCTGCCCTCGGGCACCGTCGGCGGACGGATGGCCGGACACAGCAGGCCGCGGGTGCGCAGGCCGTCGGCGAGGCGCAGGGCGGCATCATTGCCGCCGACGTGCAGCGGCTGGATCGGGGTGTCGGAGGCCATCAGCGGCCAGGGCAGCCCGGCGGCGCCGGCTTTCAGTCGGGCGATCAGGCAGGCCAGGCGCTGGCGCCGTTCCGGCGCGCCGGCGATCAGGCGCAGGCTGGCCAGCACGGCGGCGGCCAGCAGGGGCGGCTGGGCCGTGGTGTAGATGTAGGTGCGGGCCTTGTTCACCAGCCACTCGACCAGGTCGGGCGAACCGGCCACGAAGGCACCCGCCACCCCGGCGGCCTTGCCCAGGGTGGCCAGATAGATCAGCGACGGGTGGCGCGTGGCGAGTGACCCAAGGCCGAAGTGCGCCAGGATGCCTTGTCCATGTTCGCCCAGGACGCCGAAGCCGTGGGCGTCGTCGAGGTATAGCCAGGCGTCGTGTCTTTCCGCCAGGGCGAGCAGTTCGGGCACCGGCGCCAGATCGCCGTCCATGCTGAACACGGCGTCGGTGGCGATCAGCTTGTGCCGGGCCCGGCTGGTGCGCAGCAGCGTTTCCAGATGATCGAGGTCGGTGTGCCGGTAGCGGTGGTGTTCGGCGCGCGAGAGCTGTGCGGCATCGACCAGCGAGGCGTGGTTGAGCTTGTCGGCGAAGATCGCGCCATGCCGGTCGAGCAGCGCGCTGACCACGCCCAGGTTGGCCATGTAGCCGGTCGAGAACAAGAGCGCCGCCGGCAGGCCGACGAACTCGGCCAGCGCGATTTCTGCCTCGTGGTGCAGGGCATGGTGGCCGGACAGCAGGTGCGCGGCCCCGGCGCCGGTGCCGAACTGGCGTGCCGCCGCGCAGGCCGCCTCGGCGAGGGCCGGATGCGCGGCCAGGCCCAGGTAGTCATTGCTGGCGAAGGACAGCAGGGGCTGGCCGTCGAGGACGATGCGCGGGCCTTGGCCACTGGCCAGGATCCGGCGCCGGCGCCGCAGGCCGTGCGCCTCCAGCTCGGCGAGCCGCGCGGCGAGGTCGATCACGCTTCCGCGCAGCGCCGCCCCTTGACCGGCTCGGGGGTGAGGCCGAGCTTGGCGAACAGGGCCTGGTCGGCGCTGGCTTCCGGATTGTCGGTGGTGAGCAGCTTGTCGCCGTAGAAGATCGAGTTGGCGCCGGCCAGGAAGCACAAGGCCTGGCCGAGCTCGCCGAGCTGCTGGCGGCCGGCCGACAGGCGCACGTGCGAGGCCGGCAGGGCGATCCGGGCGACCGCGATGGTGCGCACGAATTCGAGCGGATCGAGGTCGGCCTCGACCGACAGCGGGGTGCCCGGCACCTTGACCAGCATGTTGATCGGCACCGATTCCGGCTGCGGATCGAGGGCAGCCAGTTCGGCGATCAGGCGGGCGCGCATGGCGCGGCTCTCGCCCATGCCGACGATGCCCCCGCAGCAGACCGAGATGCCGGCCTCGCGCACCTGGCGCAGGGTGTCCAGGCGATCGGCGTAAGTGTGGGTGGTGATCACCTGGCCGTAGAACTCGGGCGCGGTGTCCAGGTTGTGGTTGTAATAGTCGAGGCCGGCCTCCTTCAGGCGCTCTGCCTGGCCCGGCTTGAGCATGCCCAGGGTGACGCAGGCTTCCATGTCCAGGGCCTTGACCTGGCGCACCATTTCGATCACGCCGTCGAGGTCCTTGTCCTTGGGGCCGCGCCAGGCCGCGCCCATGCAGAAGCGGGTGGCGCCGTTGGCCTTGGCGGCCTGGGCGGCGGCGACCACCTCGTCGACGGCGAGCAGTTTCTCGCGTTCCAGGCCGGTGTCGTGGCGGGCTGATTGCGAGCAATAGCCACAGTCCTCGGAACAGCCGCCGGTCTTGACCGAGAGCAGGGTCGACATCTGCACCACGTTGGCGTCGAAATGCCGCCGATGCACGGTCTGGGCCTGGAACATCAGGTCGTTGAACGGCAGTTCGAACAGGGCCTGGATGGCCTCCAGGTCACGGACGGGTTTCAGGTCGGACAGATCAGCCATGGGTGGGCTCCAATTGAATGTCGTGCCAGTCCTCGCGACCGGCTTTCCAGATGTCGTACAGGGACCAGGGCACCAGGGCCAGGATGAACAGGCCCCAGACGCCAGCCCAGCCGGTGGGCAGGTGGGCGAGGTCGTTGGCCATGATGGTCAGGGTGCCGACCACGGCGTAGTACCGGTAGCCGGCCCACTTGTTGTAGTGTCTGACCTTGAGGTCCGGGTGGTGGGCGATGGCGGCATAGACGAAGATCGAGGCCGCCAGCCAGAGCATCACCGGCGGCAGGGACATGGCCAGGGGCAGGAAGGCCATCTTCTTGTCGGCGATGTTCTGGCCGATCGTGAATAGCGAGGCCGCGAGCGCGGTGCTGGCCACCGCGAAATAATTGAACAGGCGGGCGCTGCGCTTGCAGGACGCGGCGGTGACGATTTTCGGATCGGTCATGGCAGGGAGGCGCGCGGAAAGGCCGGCATCTTCGGGGACGGGGGCGGCATTGTCAAATTTGTACACATCGATTCTGAACAGTTGCCTTGATTTTGTGCAGTCCCGCTTCGCCCAGCCCTGTGTGCTGTGTGCCGCGCGGAGTCGCGCCGGGCGCGTCTGTCCAGCCTGCCTGGCCAGCCTGCCGAGGTTGCCGGCCGCGCGCTGTCCCCGTTGTGCCGCACCCGGCCTGGCGGGCGCCGTGTGCGGGGCCTGCCTGCGCCGAGCGCCGGCCTTCGATCGGGCCGAGGCAAGCTTTGTCTATGCCGACCCGGTCGATCTGCTGATCCAACGCTTCAAGTATGACGGCGAAACCGGGTTGGCCGATCTGCTGGCCGCCCGGCCCTGGGGCGACGCGGCGCCGCCCGAGGTCGACCTGCTGATCCCCATGCCCCTGCATCCGGACCGCTTGCGCGAGCGGGGCTACAACCAGGCCGCCTTGCTGGCCACCCGGCTGGGCCGCGGGCTTGGATTGATGCCGGCCCTCGACCTCTGTCGCAGGACCCGCCCAACCGCGCCACAGGCCGGGCAGCCGGGCAAGGCGCGTCGGCGCAATGTGCGGGGCGCCTTCGCTTGCGATCATGACCTGGGCGGTCGTCGCGTGCTGCTGGTCGACGACGTGATGACCAGCGGCGCCAGCCTGGATGAACTGGCGCGCACGGTGAAGGCGGCGGGGGCCATCGGGGTCTCGGCCTGGGTCGCGGCGCGCGCGGTCAACGACTGATCGGGACCTCATTGCAAAACGCCATGCCGGGTGGACGGGCCTGGCGTGAATTGCATTTTTCGCCCCGCATGGGGTCGGGTAAATCCATTTATCCAATTGATATCTATAGACATATTCATGATGGCATGCGTCGTGCTTTTATGGCTTCGACGCCTGAATCGAGAGGGTATCGTGCGGTGGTGGCAGAAGCTGTTCGGGTCCGGGCAAGACCATGAGCCGTTGCTGGCGCGTGAGGAGACGCTGCCGGGCATCGGCCGGATCCGTGTGGCCTACGTGGTCGATTGTCTCGGCGCCATGTGCCCGCGGCCGCAACTGTTGACGATGAAGATCCTGTCCCAGGTCGACGAAGGCGAGGTGATCGAAGTGATCTCCGACAACCCGGCCGCCGTCGAGGCCTTTCCGTCCTTGGCGGAAACCTTGCTGTGCGCGCACCTGATGACGATCAAGGAGGCGGCCTGCTGGCGGCTCTACCTGCGCAAGGGGGCGCCGGCCTGAGGGCGGGCCGATTCGAGGATCGAGACTGGAGAAGACGAAATTGAACGCAAACGTAGGCACCATGCAGCAAACGGGCTGGTTTGACCTGAACCGGCACAAACTCTATTCCGCCGGCATCGTGATGGCGGTGCTCCTGGGGTCGCTCTGGGCCCTGGCCATCGACAGCCGGTTCCTGTACCTGTTGGTCTATGTCTGGTTTGGCGTGATCTACGGCCTGTTCCTGCAATATGGCCGGTTCTGCATGGCGGCCGCGGTGCGCGACCTGTTTGCCGTGAAGGTGCCGCGCATGGCGGTGGGCATGATGATTGCGGTCGGCTTGTACGCCATCGTTGCCGCCATCGTCACCCTGACCGGGCACAGCACTTTCCATCCCCACGCGATCGGCTGGCACGTGATCATCGGCGGTCTGGTGTTCGGTTTCGGCTTCGTGTTCACCGGCGGTTGCGCCTCCGGTTCGCTGTACAAGGCCGGCGAGGGCAACCTGAATTCGGCCCTGGTGATCTTCGCGATCTCCTTCTCGCAGGCCCTGGTGGTGGCCGGCAGTGGCTGGTTCGACAGCCTGGCCCCGGCGAGCTGGACCGAGTCGGCGCTGGCCAAGGGCATGCCGGAGGAACTGAGCGTGACCCAGGGCTGGTTCGACCTGTTCACCGCGGGCTACCTCTGGGACCAGAAGGGCGCCACCCTGGCCGAGATGCTTGGCCTGGCGGAGTCGCCGGTCATGGCGGTGTTCATCAACACCTTCGTCAACGCCATCCTGCCGGTGCTCCTGCTCCTGGTCGGCCTGTATGTCTTTTATTACCGCAAGAGCTACCTGCGCAAGACCGGCAAGAGCGCGCCTGGCCTGGGCGACGAGCTGGCGGGCATCTGGCACATGTGCATCAGCTCCAAGAACACCGCCATCGCCGGCGTCGGCCTGGGCATCTTCGCCGGCCTGCACATGTACGTGACCGGCGTGCTGCGCGAGCACTACGGCATCTTCAACTTCGGCGAGCTGCTGTCGGCCATGGGCTACACGAACGGCCTGTCGATCCAGGACACGGTGTTCGACCCCGGCTACTGGTACATCACCACCCAGGAAGCGCAATGGGGCGGCTGGGTGCTGGAGAAGCTCGGCGTCGACATGATGGACAACGTCTTCTTCGGCCTCGACAACGGCCTGCCCAACCCCCTGCTCAACGCCCCGGGCTTCATGTCGATCGGCATCATTCTGGGTGCTGCCGTGCTGGCCCTGGCCCGGCGCGAGTTCAAATGGAAGATGCCGACCTGGGAAACGGCCACCTTCGCCCTACTCGGCGGCATCTTCATGGGCATCGGCGCCCGCCTGGCGATGGGCTGCAACATCGGCGCCTTCTTCGCCACCGTGACCAACGGCGATCCCAGCGGCTGGGTGTTCCTGCTCGGCATGGTGGGTGGCGGCTACGTCGGCGTGAAGGTATTCACCAAGTGGATGGACTGGAAGATGTCCAGGGAAGGCGGCTGCGACCTGTGAGGCGCAGTCGGCAAACAATGTTGAGAGGAGATTGAAATGGCCATGAGTTTCGAACAGACCGGCGCCGGGGAATGGACCCTGAACGTCAAGGGCTACAGTTGCCCGCACCCGCAGATGTACACCAAGAAGGCCCTGCAAAAGATGGCCTCGGGCAACGTCCTGACCCTGTTGTTCGACAACCCGTCCTCGGGCGAGTCGATCATCGCCATGTGCGAGTCGGAGGGCAACGATGTCTTCGAGCGCGCCGAGGATGCCGGCAACTTCGTCTGGAAGATCCGGAAGGCCTGAACGATGCGACTGGGAATCGTGGTGACCGACGCCGCCTGGCTGCCCGAGGCGACCGGCCTGATCGACGCCGCGCATGGGCGCGGCTGGGAAGCGGAATGCTTCCTGACCGATACCGGCGTGATGCTGCTCGCCGATCCGGGCTTCGTGGCCCGGGCCCGGGACCGGCGCGCCCAGGTCTCGGTGTGCGAGCACAGCATCGCCCACTATGCCGCCGGTGCCGTGGATACCGCGGCGATCGCCGATGACGTGGTGATCGGCGGCCAGTACCAGGATGCCGAGCTGGTGCGCCGCTGTGACCGGGTCCTGGTGTTCTGAGGAGAGCGACTTGAGCGGACAGAAGAAGATCCTGATGGTGGCGGTCGACAAGAAAGTCGAGGCCCTGCGCATGTCGAGCGGCCTGACCTTGCTCGACGACGCCGTGGCCATCGCCGTGTGGGGCGACCCGGTGACCGGCCCCGAGGCCGACGAGCAGCGCGAGGCCCTCGACTTCGCCGACGTGCCGGTCGAGGACGTCGGCCAGGACGTGGCGGCCCTGGCGGCGCGCATTCTCAACAGTGACGTGGTGTATTGCGTATGAGCGAAGGAAAAAAAGTGTTGCTGATCCATCCGCGTGCCGACAAGACCGGCCTGCCCGGCCTGGCCGAGGCCTTGCGTGACCAGGGCGCGGCGGTGGAACAGCATTTCATGACGGGGGATTACTCGGCACTCCTGGACGCCCTGGCGGGCGACGTGCTGCCGATCGTGATCAAGCCTTGAAGTTGAGCGCGGGGCGGTCCCGCCCCGCAGACGCGGGTTCATTCGGAGGAGAACGACATGCACTATGAAGGACAGATGAAGTGGCTGGCAGCCGCCATGCTCGCAAGCGGCCTGCTGATCGGCTGTAGTGGCGGCGGCGGGGGCGGCGATTCGGGCGACGCCATCAATGGCGTCAAGTACACGATCAACAGCCCGGCCCAGATTGCCCAGGAATCGGCCGACGACTACCACCAGAACGTCAACGGACTGATCACGGCCGAGACCCTGAAGCGCTGGATGAGCGACTGGACCGCCAACCGTCCGGCCGGCATCACCGGCAAGCTGGTGATCCTCCAGGTGTCGTCCGGTCCGGCTGGGGCCGAGTTCATCAAGCCGGATGGCGTGAACGTCTTCACCTACCTGTCGCCCTCCTCGGAATGGATCCAGACCCGCGACAACGGGGTGATCCAGACCAATAGCATGGTCCTCGATGGTACGGCCATGGACGCCCTGTTCAAGAAGTACAACATCGATCCAACCAAGGACATGATCGTCGCCGCCATGGGAACCGGCAGCAATCCGAACGCCATGGGCCAGGGGCGCATCTGGTATGCCCTGCGCTACTGGGGCGTGGACAAGGCCCACCTGGCCATCCTGAATGGTGGCAATCAGTGGATCAACGGCAATGGGCTCGAAGCCGCTGATTTCCAGGCGACCGCCAGCACGGCCCCGGACAACGGCAGCTTCACCGTGAAAAACCTCACCGTCGACAACACCCAGTTGCAGGCCACGGTGGAGGATCTGCTGGAGCAACTGCCGTCCTCGGACAGCAACGTCAAGGGTGACGGCATCCTGATCTGGGACGCGCGCAGCCTCGGCCAGTACAGCGCCGGCGAGATGGTCGAGTACAACGAGGATACCGACTCGAATACCGCCGGGACCCAGGCCTGCGCAACGGCGTTCTGCGCCCCCGCCGATCCGAACAACTACATGTGGACCTTCCAGAACGGCGGTTCCCGCCAGGGCCACCCGTTCGGCACCCTGCAACTCCAGTACACCCACATGCTGGATGCCAGCAAAGGCTACAGCTACAAACCCAAGGCCGATTTGGCCAATTACCTGACCGGCAGCACCGACGCGCGCGGCATCGGTTTCGTCGATGGCAGCTATGGTCTGGTCGGCCAGGGCAACGCCTACCAGCCGGGGGACACCATCATCGCCTATTGCGAAACCACCTTCCGGGCCATGATCACCGGCGTGGCCAGCGCAGTGATCCTGGGCAAGCCGACCCGCTTCTATGACGGGGCCATGGTCGAATGGAATTCGCTGTCCCACCTTCAGGACAAGAACGGGACCTATATCCTGCCGTCCGATTCCCCTTGGCGTACCGACGTGAGGTCCTTCTTCCGCCCGGCGGTCAGCAATGCGACGGTGAATACCCGCACCATCACCGATCCCTACGCGGCGTCCACCAACAAGATCGTCAATGAAGACAAGGGCTACAAGACCGGCGAAACTGTCTCCTCCGGCGGTGGTGGCAGCATTCCTGGAAATCCGTGCGGCGGCTGACCAGGAACACATGACCGCGACAGCTTGGCCCACACTGGTTGTGGGCCTTTTTTTCTTTTGGAGTCCTGAATGTTCGGCATTGCATCCTGGCGGAGTCGTGGGCTCGGCTCGGTGGTCCTGATCCTCGGGCTGGCCGGCTGCGACCGGGCCCCAGTCCCGGCCGATCCAGCCACCTTCCTGGCCCGGCATTGGCAGGATCCCCTGCCGCCCCAGGGCGATCCGCCGGCCGGGTTTTCCGAACTGGAAGCCTCGCTGGCGCCTGAGTCGTGTGCGCAATGCCATGCCGACCAATACCAGCAATGGCGGACGGCCTTGCATAGCCACACCATGGGCGCCGGTCTGCTCTGGCAGGTCGAGTTGCTCGGCCCGGAACAGAGCAATGCCTGCCTGCGCTGCCACGCGCCGCTGGCCGAACAGAAGGCCTTGCTGGCGCGTACCATGAACTGGCCGAACGCGCCCGCCTCGGCGCCGCCGGCCTACGTGCCCGGCAACCTGCATTGGCAAGGCCTGACCTGCGCCGGCTGCCATGTGCGCGGCCACCAGCGCTTTGGTCCGCCGTCGGCCAAGGCGCCGGTCGAAGGGGCCCCGCATGGCGGCTTCACCGCGTCGTCGGCCTTCGAGGACAGCCGGTTCTGCGCGCACTGCCACCAGTTTCCCGAGGAGGGCCCCCGGCTTGCAGGCAAGCTGCGCGAGGATACCTACGGACAATGGCAGGCCAGCCCCTATGCCGGCAAGGAGACCTGCCAGTCCTGCCACATGCCGGACCGGCGCCATCTCTGGCGCGGCATCCACGATCCCGACATGGTTCGCCAGGCGCTTGGGCTGACGCTCCGCCTGGAGCCGCTGGCCGGCGGCGAGTACCGGGCCGTGCTGGTGGCGCGCAACCAGGGCGCTGGCCACCATCTGCCGACCTACATGGTGGCCAAGATCGACCTGGTCCTGACCCTCCGCCGACCCGGTCTGCCGGCGCGTGAACTGGGCCGCGAGGTGATCGGCTGGACGGCGGATGTCGAGATGACCCGTGAGGTTGCCGACACCCGCATTCCGGCGGGCGGGCAGCGGACCTTCAGCCAGGTGTTCAAGGCGCCCCAGGGCACCGGCTGGTCGGTCGAGGCGCGCGCCGATGTCCGGCCCCGGGAGCATTACGAGCGCATGTTCCGGCAGAGCCGGCGCACCCTGAAACTCTCGCCGGACGCCGAGCGCCTGCTCGAGGAGGCCATCGCCGAGGCGGCACGGACGCATTTCACCGCGCTCCGGATCGAGGCCCGGCCCTGATTGCAATATGAAAGCGGGGCCGAGCCGCTAGGCGATCCTGCAATGCCGGATTTTCGATGAAAGTGTGTAACCGTTTGATTATTAATAGAAGTGCAAGATGGCATGAAGAATGCTTTGAAGGGATGTCGAGTCAGACCGAGGTGTGTCATGCGTCAGGGGCGTCAGTGGCTCTGCATGGTGATCGGAGGCGTCCTGGCGCTGGGCCAGGCACCGACCTGCGTGGCCGGTGATACGCCGCGCCTGAAGTATCGGAGCAAGGGCTCGCCGTGTGCATGTGCGTCCGGCATGAGCGAGGCCGACATCAGCCGCGCCAGGGCCGGGCTGGATCGATTGCAAAGCGCCGAACCCCAGCCGGGGCGCGGGGATACGAAGGATTCCGAAGCAGACAAGAGGAGAAATGCAGATGAGGAGCATCAGTAAGATGTATGGCAAGTGGTTGCGTGCGGGGGCGGTGTTCTCGGTGTTCGCCTTGACCCTGGCCTGGCTCGGGAGCGGTCCCTCCAGTGCCCCGGCCAACCCGACCACGGCTCAAGCCGGATGGGGCGGCGAGTCGCTCGACGTGATGCGCGACGGTTTGCAGCGGATCTCCCCGGTGGCCCTCGCCAATGCCTGCGGCATGGGGGCCTCCAGCTGTTTCAAGTGTCATAACGGCAAGCGCGCCGCCGCCCCGGGCATGGATGCCGCCAAGTCGCCCTGGCACGTGCAGCACAAGACGGTGAACAACTCCTGCGTCGGCTGCCATAAGGGCAATCCCCGCCTGATGAAGGAAAACATGGCCCATGCCGGCATGCTGAAGGCCCCGAAGGGCGGTGCAGAAGCCTGCGGCAGCTGCCACAAGAGCGACCTGGCCAAGGTCGAAGCCCAGTACAAGTGATCCGAAGCCAGGAGCTTAAACGATGAATTCAAACGCCAAGCTGTTCAAGCCTTCCCTTGCCGCCGCCGCGATCGCGTCGGCCCTGCTGGCGCCCGCGGCGCAGGCCGGACCGACCATCCAGTTCGGCGACCAGGGCTCCTTGACCGTCACCTACGCCCTGCAGGCCTGGGCCCGGCAGCAGAATTTCAGCGCCGACAACGTCAAGGACGAGAACGACTTCTACCTGCGCCGCAACCGCCTCGCTTTCTCCGGCCAGATGAACGACATGGTCGGCTTCTACGCGCAACTTGAAGGGGGCGGCAATCCCGGGGCTGACAAGGAGGTTTTCTTCCGCGACGCCTATGTCACGGTTGACTACAGCGATGCAGTGCGCTTCATCGTCGGCGAGTTCAAGAACACCTTCTCGCGCGAGAACCTGGAAGCCTGTCTGGAACCACTGACCCTCGATCGTTCCGAACTGCTCGCCTATACCCCGTTCGGCGGCACCCGCGACACCGGGGTGGCGGTCTGGGGCAACCTGCTCGACGCCAAGCTGCAATACCGCTTCATGGTCGCCGAGGGACGCGACAGCGACGCCAAGCCGGACGACAGCTTCCGCTACACGGCCCGGGTGCACTACAGCTTCCTGGATCCGGAATACAACTATGGCTACCTGGGCACCTACCTGGGCACGGCCAAGGTGTTCACCATCGGCGCCGCCTATGACCAACAGTCGGACATCGCCTACGCCAACTATCCGATGCGCGCCGATCGCGAGGACTACAAGGCCTGGACCGTCGACGCCTTCTTCGAGTATCCGACCGAGAGCGGCGTGTATACCGTGTCCGGCGCCTACTTCAAGTACGACTCCGGCGGCATCCACGACAAGACCCCGGATGCAGACTATCCGCTCAACGCCGACATGAAGGGCTACTACCTGAAGGCCGGCTACATGCTGCCGAACAAGGTCGGCCCCGGCCGCCTGCAACTGTTTGCCCGGCACGACAAGGCGGACTACGGCATCGAGACCGGCACCCGGGAGTATTACGACCGCACCATGAACACCCTCGGCGCGAACTACTACCTGGACGGCCAGAAGCTGAAGCTGACCCTGGAGTACGCCGACGTCAACTTCGACGACGACCATCCGACGGTGGCGGCCCTGCAGGACTACTCCCAGGTCATCCTCGGCTTCCAGTTCATCTTCTGACCGGGTTGCTGGAGAAGCGCTGATCAACTCGAATGGGTCGTTCCCGCGCAGGTGGATCCCAGTTAAATCAGGGCACTGGATCCCCGCCTGCGCGGGGCTGACGAATTGATCGGCGGTTCCCCGGCGGCATCAGTGACGTACTTCATGTTTTGGCGGCCCACGGGGCCGCTTTTTGTTGGTATAAACCCCGACATGATCTTCAGTCTTGTCGCCGGCACGCTGGCCTTGTTCGGAATCCTGGGCCTGGCCGCCGGCTTGTCCCCCCGGCTGTGGGAGCCGGCACTGCTGCTCGCAGTGCCGGCCCTGATCGTCGCGCTGGCCAGTGAACACGCCGCCTTGGGCAAGCTCCGGCGCGGCGTGTTGCGTGCCCGCGAAGGCCTGCTCGACCCGGTGTCGGTCAGCGGCCTGGCCTGGACTCGGGCCGGGCAGGTGACCCGCGAGTACAACCAGACGGTGCAGACCCTGCAATCCATGTTCCGCACGGTGGAAGAGTGCCAGGGCCGCTTCCTGAACCAGCGCAACCGCATGAACACCCTGTTGCAAAGCCTGCCCGGCGCGCTGCTCAGCCTGAATGACGACCTCCAGATCGTGCTCGCCAACAAGCAGGCCGAGGAATTGTTCACCGGCCAGGCGCTGCTCGGGCGCAATCTGTTCGACCTGCTCCTGCTCGGCGAAGGCGACCGAGAACTGCTGCGCGACGCCTTCCTCTACAAACAGCCGATCCAGAGCCAGGAAATCGCCCTGGCAGGCGAGCGGGGACCGCGCTATTTTTCCCTCAACCTGGGGTTCTACAGCGACGAGGACAATGCCCTCGGCGGGGTATTGATCCTGCAGGACATCTCCGAATACCGGCGTCTCCAGGACACCGTCGCGATGCGCGAGAAGCTGGTCGCCATGGGCCAGCTCGCCGCCGGGGTGGCGCACGAGTTGAACACCCCGCTCGGCAGCATCCAGGGCTATGCCCAGCTACTGCAAGGGTCGCTCGACAAGCCCGACCGGCTGGCCGAATACGCGCGCACCATCGCCGACGAGACCAAGCGCTGTTCCCGCATCGTCCAGGACCTGCTCAACTACGCCCGCGAGGACCGGTGCAGCGGCGAGACTTGCGACGTCAATGCGCTGATCCGCGAGCTGATCGAGACCTTCCTCAACTGCCGCATGAAGCGCTACAAGATCGAGGTGCGCCTCGATCTGTGCGAGGCCGGGCTGGTGGTGGAGGGCGGCTGCGGCCAGCTCGACATCGTGCTGACCAACCTGATCGTCAACGCCATCCAGGCCCTGGACGGCATCGAGTCCCCGGTGATCACGGTCAGTACCCGCCTGATGGATGCCTACGCCCTGATCGGCGTGGCCGACAATGGTCCCGGCGTGGCGCCCGAACACCGCAGCCGGATTTTCGATCCTTTCTACACCACCAAGCAGGTCGGCGAGGGCAGCGGGCTGGGCCTGCCGATCTGCCATGCCATCCTGGCCAAGCGCGGGGGCTTCATCGTCTACGACGACGAGTACCGGGGCGGGGCCCGCTTCCTGATCAAGTTGCCCGCGGTGGACCTGCAACGGGCCGGGAGGTAGCCGGCATGCGAGCGTCCGCCCATCCGCCGGCCCGGCCGGCATGAATCGAGGTTTGCCAATTGACTGATAAAGACAGCGCGGCGGATGCGCCGCCCAGCGAAACCCTTCCGGTGATCCTGGTCGCGGAAGATGACCGCACCATGCGTGGCCTGATCGTCACCGTGATCCAGCAATCCGAGTCGCCGCACGAAGTGGTGGCGGTGGAGAACGCCCACGAGGCCATGGATTACATCGAGAACCACGAGGTCGCCGTGGTGGTCACCGACCTGCGCATGCCGGGCGCCGACGGCCTCGACCTGCTGGCCTTCGTGAAGGCACACTCGGCCGATACCGAGGTGGTCCTGGTCACCGGCCATGCCACCGTGGAATCGGCGGTCAGCGCACTCAAGGCCGGCGCCTACGACTACCTGCTCAAGCCCTTCGACACCGATGTCCTGCGCCGGGTGATCGAGCGCGCCCTCGATCGCCAGCGCCTGGCCACCGAGAACCGCCGCCTGCGCCTGCGCCAGAGCCTGTACGCGGAAGCCGGGGAACTGATCGGCCAGTCACGCGCCATCCAGCAGTTGCGCCGGCTGATCGCGGCGGCGGCGGCCCACGATTGCAGTGTCTTCATCCAGGGCGAGAGCGGCAGCGGCAAGGAGCTGGTGGCGCGCCAGGTGCATCTGCGCGGCCCGCGCCGCGAGCGTCCGTTCGTTGCCATCAACTGCGCGGCGATCCCCGACAACCTGATCGAAAGCGAACTGTTCGGCTACAAGAAAGGCGCCTTCACCGGCGCCGACCGCGACAAGGCCGGCCTGTTCGAGGCTGCCAATGGCGGCACCCTGTTCCTCGACGAGATCAACAGCGCCTCGCTCGCCTTGCAGGCCAAGCTGATGCGCGTGTTGCAGGACGGCAGCTTCTACCCGATGGGCTCGACCACGCCGATCCGGGTCGATGTCCAGGTCATCGCCGCCACCAACCGGCCGATCCGCGCACTGGTCGAGCAGCGCGAATTCCGCGAGGACCTCTACTACCGGCTGATGGTGATGGAGATCGAGGTGCCGCCGCTCCGGGCCCGGCCCGAGGACATCGCGCTGCTGGCCTATTACTTCCTCAACAAGCACAGCAAGCGGCTCAACAAGCCGATCAGCGGCATCGGCACCGAGGCCCTGGGCGCCATGATGCGCCACGAGTGGCCGGGCAACGTGCGCGAGCTGGAGAACATCGTCCAGCGCATGATCATCCTTACCGAGGGCGACCGCATCGAGGTCGACAGCCTGCCCGACAGCCTGGTCGCGCCCAAGGAGGCCAAGGGGCGCGCGCTCGACTACCTGCCGCCGCGCAGCCTGGACGAAGTGGAGGCCTATTTCATCCGCAAGACCCTGCGCGAGACCCAGGGCGACCGCGCCCTGGCCGCCGACATCCTGGGCATCGATAAATCGACCCTCTGGCGCAAGATCAAGCGCTATCACATCGAGGAAATGTAGCCCCGGTGCGTGACGCCGTCAGCGCCAGAACTTGCCGCACAAGCCCCGGAACCGGAAGGGCAGGGTCGGTTGCTCGGGGGTCTGGCCGATCGGCTCGACCGACACCGCGAGTTCGAGGACGTCCGCAAACAACTTTTCCGAGGTGTCAGGCAAGGGCGCCTGGCCAAACTTGAGGTTCGGCAACGGACCGACCGGCCGCTGCCTGCCGGCCTGGTCGATGGCCCAAAGGAAGAGCGTCTGCCCGGGTTCCAGGGTGACCGGCTGCAACTGCTTGACGTCAACCGTGCGGCCCTGGCGCAGGCTGGAAATCGCCAGGCCGTGGCGGCCCTCGGCATCGGCCAGGACCCCGACATAGCTGGCCGGGAGAAGCGCCTGTTCCGCTGGATCGCCGGATGGGGCGAGCAGCATCCTCGGCACGACCAGACCGAGCATCACGCCCAGGGCCAGGGCGCCGATCGGCATCGGCGCGAACAGCCGCTGCCAGAAGCTCGGCCCTGGCGCGGCGCGCCGAGGCGGGCTGGGCGGCGGGGCGGACGAGGCCGGCGCAGCTGTGGCGGAAGCGAAGCCGAGTTGCTGTTCGATGCGGTTCAAGAGTGCCGGACTCGGCTGTACCAGGGGCGCCGAGTCCGCCAGGGGCTGCAAGCGCGCATCCCAGGCGCGCACCCGATCGGCGAGCCCGGCGTCCTCGCGCAGCAGACGTTCGAAGCGTTTGCGTGCCGGTCCGGCCAGGGTGCCCAGCACATATTCGGCGGCCAGACGTTCGCGCAGTTCGGGATCACGGTAGTTCATGCCGCAGCCTCCAGGCAGAGGCGCAGCCGGTCCAGGCTGCGTCGTATCCAGGCCTTGATGGTGCCGAGCGGATGGCCCAGGCGTTCAGCCAGCTGCATGTGGGTCAAGCCTTCGTGATAGGCCAGCAGCAGGGCATGGCGTGGCGCGCTGTCGATGGTCTGCAGGCAGCGCGCGAGGGCATGGTCGTCGCTGCGTCCGACCAGGGTGTCGAGTGGTCCGGCGCGTTCGTCCGGCACTTCGAGGTCTTCCTCCTCGCCCTCGGCGTTGGTCTGCCGCAGCGGGACCCAGGCGCTGCCGCCGCGCAGCGCGTTCAAGGCCCGGTGGCGCACGATTGCGGTCATCCAGGTCATGGCCTGGGCCTTGTCGGGTGAGTAGCTCGCGGCGTGATGCCAGATATTGACGAAGGCGTCCTGGAGCACATCCTCGGCCCGCTGCCGGTCACCCAGCACGCGCATGGCCACGCCGAGCAGGCGCGACGCGCTCTGCTGGTAGAGGGCACGGAAGCTGGCCTGGTCGCCGGCGGCGACACGTTGCAACAGGGCTTCCAGGGTGGGGGGCAGGCTCATGGGGACACGGACATCGGCGTTGCGGCGATGGTAGCCGATTTCAGCGACCGCTCACACCGAGGCTGGCGAAGCCCACCGCCTGGCCGGAGACTTCGGCGAAGCGGTCGCGCACGGCTTCGAAGCTGGGCAGGCCGATGTTCTCGAAATCACCCCAACGCAGCGAGGCCGGCAGGTCGGCGTAGATCTCGCGCGCACTGTGCAGGCAGGCGAAGCGGCGTTCCCGTCCGGCCCCGACCGCGAGCCGGAAGGCGCCCTCGCCGGGCAGGACGATGGCTTGCGCGGCCTCGACATGGGGGTCTTCCTGGAACCGATTGGGATAGATGCGCTGGAGTTTGCCGGTCTCGGGATCGGCCGTGTAGCAATACAGGTAGCCGGGCGCGCTGGCCATTGCGGTGAGCCGGATCGGCTGCCCGGCCTCGACCACCGGCGCCTGGGCGGCGAGGAACACGCTGGCCGGAGCGCTCGATGTCGTGGGGGCCGGGGTTTCGCCCGGTGCGGCACTGGGTGCCATGGACCGGGGGGTCTTGGGGGCCGGGACCGGCCTGAACGGACCCTTGGCCGCAACGCGCAGGATTGCGGCCTGGAACAGCGCGAAGTCGTCGCCGCCCTCGGGCGCCAGGCCGAGCGCGCTCCGGAAGCTGCGCAGCGCGGCCGCGTAGGCGGGCGTGTGGCGGCCGTCCAGGGCGCCGTCGTAGTGGTGTCGTTCGCGCATGCGGGCCTGGAAGTGGCGGATGCGTTCGTCCTCGTCCAGGCTGTCGTACCAGTCGGACAGCTCGCGGCGAATTTCCGGGGCATCGTCGGGCACGCCGAGGCATTGCCAGTAAGGCAGCCGGACCAGCTTGCCGACCAGTTCGATGGCCGACAGCTCGACCAGGTTGCGCAAGGATTGCGCCATGCCGTCCTGGTGGCTGATGCTGAAGCTGAAGGTGAGATCGGCCTTGCGGATGCGCGCGGTGCCGTCGCCGGCATTCGCTTCCTTGCGCGCCACGACCACCGTGTTCTTGGACAGCACGCCGGGCACGAGGGTGAAGTCGGCCGTCCGTGCCAGGGCGGCATCGAAGGCCAGCACGGCCAGACGCTCGTCGGAACCGAAACGGAGGCCGAACAGCAATTCGCTCATCAGTCCGAGGCCGCCGGAACGGCGCACCACGTCCTCGTCGAGCTGGCTGATCGAGCCGCGAATGTCGTATTCCGGCAGCGCCTGGAACGGCGTGAGGCGCTGGGCCTGTTGCAGGGCATTGGCGAGGTTCTGGCTGTCGGCGCCGAACACGCTCAGGCGCACGGCCCGGCTGCGCCGGGTCATCTCGGAGATCGAAGACATCATCATGTCGCGGGTGCCGATGCCCAGGCGTTTGGTCGAGTCCTGCAATTCCTCGAGCATCAGGGTCACGTCGCGGGTGCCGCGCTCGAACAGCATGTCGTCCATGCAGCGCAGGCCGGGGCTGAATCCGGTCACGGTGCGGACCGGCGCGCTGGCGGGATTGGCCTCGGCGGGGACCTGGGCGCGTTGAGTCGGGGGCGTGGCAGCGCAGCCGGCAAGCAGGGCGGTGACCAGCGCGGCCAGGCCGTGCCGGCGGAGGCGGGGAAGGGAAGCAAGGGTCAGCATGGCATTCTCCTGGGGCAGGGGCGCCACGGGGCCGCGGCCCCGTGGCGGTCGGGCGGGATCAGCGGCCGAAGGTCGAGATCGGCAGACGGTTGATCGGCGCTTGCAGGATGGGGACCTGGAAGCCGGCGGCGCGCAGGATGTTGGCCAGTTCCTGGCCGGCGACACCGTACACCGTGGCGAGCGCTTCACTGGCCTGGGCCGCGGTGTAGCCGGCCTCGCGCAAGGCCACGGCAGCGATGTTGGCGCTGGCGTTGAACACCGCCTTGAGGATCTGCGCGGTCTGCGTCGCGCTCTGGACGTAGACGGCCTTGAGGGCCGAGGCGACCTGGCCGGCCGCGTAGCCGGCCGACTTCAGGGCTTGGCCGGCGACCTGGGCCGAGGCGTTGAACCCCTGTTTGAGTGCTTGCGCGGTCTGGTCGGCGGTGTGCGCGAAGACCTGCTTGAGCACGGCGGCGACCTGTTCGGCTGCGTAGCCGGCGGTTTTCAAAGCGTTGACGGTGGCGTCGGCACTGGCGTTGAACACGGTCTTCAGCACCCGGGCGGTCTGCTCCGCCGTCTGGCCGTAAGCCTGGGCCAGGGCACTGGCCACCTGGGCGGCACTGTAGCCGGCGGCTTTCAGGGCCTCGGCGGCGGCGTTCGCCGAGACGTTGTAGACCGACTTGAGGCCACTGGCGACTTGGTTGGCGCTGGCGTTGAACGCCTCCCGGGCCGCGGCCGCGACCTGGTTGACGCTGTAGCCGGCCTGCTTGAGCAGATTCACGACCTGGGTCAGGCCCAGGTTGAAGTGGTTGTTCAGTTCGCGCGCCACCGTGGTCGCGCTGGCGCCGGTCGCCTTGAGCAGGTTGACCAGTTGCTCGGCGGTGTCGAAGAACTGGCCGTTGCTGGCCTGGCGCAGGCATTTCGCCGAGACCAGCGTGGTCGGGGTGAGGAAGAAGCCAAGTGGCGGCTCGGTCTGGTCCCGGCTCAGGGTGACGTCGTTGATCAGGGCGCCACGCAACTGGATATTGACTTTCTGGGCACGCAGGTTGCGCACGAAATTGAGCTTGTCGCGGTTGATGCTGACGGTCTGGCCCAGGTTAAAAGTACGGGTGTCGACCTGGTCGCGGCGCGGGTCGCCGCTGTGGAAGCCGAATTCGATCCGGCACTCGCCGGCGGCTTGAGCGAGGCCGCTGCCCAGGCAGGCCAGCAGGGCGAGGGCCAGGACATGGCGACGGCGGCTGGTCAGGGCGGTGGGGGTGTCGAGCTGATGCATGAGGATTCTCCTGTGGGTCATGGTTTGGGGTGTTCGGCGTCCCGAAGACACGTCACAGGAGGAGATACACAGCGCCCTGAGCTTTGGATGCAGGGGGAGCGAACATTTTTTCTTCAGGCGCAGGAGCGGCGCCGAGGCCGGCCTGGCCGGTGCTTGATCCGACACAGGTCGCAAGACATCGGTGGCTGGGTACGGCGTCCGAGATGTGCTCTCATGGCGTCAGCGAGGCCCGAGTCTGGCAAGGGGCCTCGGGCTGCATTGGGATAGGAGGAACGCCATGTCACTCATCCATGCACTCTCCATCAAGGCTCGGTTGTCCCTGATCCTCGCGGTGTCCCTGGCTGGCCTGTTGCTGACGGCCGGCATGGGGGTGGGCCAGATGTCCCGCTTCAGCCAGCGCGTGGACGCCGACCTGGCCAGCCTGAACCGCAACACTGCGGTGATCTTGCGCATCCAGGCCGCCCACGTCGACTTCAAGACCCAGGTCCAGGAGTGGAAGAACATCCTGCTCCGGGGCAACGATGTCGATGCCTTCAAGAAATACAAGGCACAGTTCGAGTCCCAGGCGGACCGGGTGCATGAACACCTGGCGGCGGTGAGAGACCGCTTGCAGGCAACCGACTCGCCTCACTTGGCGACGGTGAATGCCCTGCTGGTCAGCCATCAGACCATGAAGGAGCAATACCTCGCGGCCTTGTCGCAGTTCGATCCCGCCGATCCCGAAGCCGGCAAGGTGGTCGACAGGAAGGTCAAGGGTCTGGACCGCGAGGCGACGGAGGCCATGAATGCCTTGGCGTCGCAACTCGAACAGGAGGCGACGCAAGGCATGGCCTTGATCACCGAGGATGTCGAAGCCAGCTATGTCGCCAGCCGGAACGGGCTGATCGGGACCGTGCTGGTGCTGGCATTCCTGCTGGCGATCATCGCCCTGGCCACGGCACGGCACATCCACTTCAGCATCACGCGCCTGAGGGCGGCGATTGCCGAGGCGCAGCAGCGGCTGGACCTGAGCGTGCGCGTCCCGGTCCAGGGGCGGGATGAACTGACCGAGACCGGCCTGGCCATCAATGCCCTGTTCGGCGAATTGCAGGATGTCGTGCGCGGCATGCGCCGGCACGCCGAGGCGGTCGACCGTGCTTCGACGACCCTGAGCCATTCCGTCGTCGATGTTTCCGGCGCGGTCGACCGACAGAACGAAGCCACGTCATCGATGGCGGCAGCCACCGAGCAGCTTGCGGTGAGCGTCGCCCATGTCAGTGACAGTGCCGGCACGGCCCATGAGGTGAGCCGCTCTTCGTCCGGATTGTCCGAGCAGGGCAGCCAAGTCATTGCCCGCACGGTATCGGCCATGAGTTCGGCGTCGACCGACGTGCAATCGACGGCGGCCGGGATCGAAACCCTGGCACAACGGGTGCAAAGCATCGGCCAGATCGCCAGCGTGATTCGCGAGATCGCCGACCAGACCAACTTGCTGGCACTCAACGCCGCGATCGAAGCGGCGCGAGCCGGGGAACAGGGGCGGGGCTTCGCGGTGGTCGCCGACGAAGTGCGCAAGCTGGCGGAACGGACGGGCGGCGCGACCACGGAGATCGCCGAGACGATCGCCTCGATCCGCGCCGATGCCGAGCGTGCGGTGGGCGACATGCGCGGTGTGGTGACGCGCTTCGATACGCTGGCCGAGTCGACCCGTGAGGCGGGCACCTACATGGGCAACATCCGTTCCGGCGCCAACCGGGTCATGGCGGTCACCGAGGAAATCTCCGCGGCCTTGCGCCAGCAGTCGGCCGCCAGCGACAGCATCGCCAAGCACATCGAGATCATCGCCGCCATGAGCGAATCGAACCTGGCGGCGATGTCCAGCCTCAACGACGCGTCCCAATCCATGCAGAACCTGGCGCGGGCGGTGAACGGCGAACTGGCGCGCTTCGTGGTCTGACCCGCGGGCGCTCAGGCCAGGGCTTCGATGTCGAAGATGCGCCGATGCTCGAGGATGGCGTAGCGGTCGGTCATGCCGGCGATGTAGTCGCATACCGCGCGCGGCAGGTCGGCTGCGGCGCGGTCCTGGTATTCGGGCGGCAGCAGCTTGGGCTGTTCGGTGAAGGCGGTGAACAGGTCGCGGATCAGGCGGCGCGCCTTCTCGCTCATGCGCACCACTTTGTAATGCCGGTACAGGTTCTGGAACAGGAAGCGCTTGAGCGCCAGGTGTTCCTCGCGCAGCGCCGGGCTGAACGCGGCGATCGGCGGGCAGGCACGCAGGGCGTCGATGTCGGCCGGCTGGTGCTCGGCCAGATGGGCGCGGGTCTGCTCGACCAGGTCGACCACCAGGGTGTTGATCATGCGCCGCACGGTCTCGTGGATCAGGCGCCGGTCGACCAGGGCCGGATAGCGCTGTCGCACCTGGTCGAGATGGCGCCGGAACAGGGCGATCTCCTCCAGTTGCTCCAGCGTGATCAGGCCGGAGCGCAGGCCGTCGTCGACGTCGTGGTTGTTGTAGGCGATCTCGTCGGCCAGGTTGGCGATCTGCGCCTCCAGGCTGGGCTGGCGGCCGGCTAGGAAACGCTCGCCGACGTCGCCCAGCTTCTCGGCGTTCTTCCGCGAGCAGTGCTTGAGGATGCCCTCGCGCGCCTCGAAGGTCAGGTTGAGGCCGTCGAACTCGGCGTATTTCTGTTCCAGGGCATCGACCACGCGCAGCGACTGCAGGTTGTGCTCGAAGCCGCCGTGGGCCTGCATGCATTCGTTCAGGGTGTCCTGGCCGACATGGCCGAACGGCGTGTGGCCGAGGTCGTGCGCCAGGGCGATGGTCTCGATCAGGTCTTCGTCGAGCTGCAATACGCGGGCCAGGGTGCGGCCGATCTGCGCCACTTCCAGGCTGTGCGTGAGCCGGGTGCGGAACAGGTCGCCCTCGTGGTTGACGAACACCTGGGTCTTGTACTCCAGGCGCCGGAAGGCGGTGGAATGGATGATGCGATCCCGGTCGCGCTGGAATTCCGAGCGCGGCGCGGCCGGCGCTTCCGGATGCCGGCGGCCCCGGGAATGTTCGGTCCGGGCGGCGTAGGGCGCGAGGTCGGGCATCGGGTCAGTCCTTGGTGGCTGACCGGGTGGCGCCGTCCAGGGCCGCCTCGACCATGAAGGTGGTGATGAACCGCTTGTCGAGCAGGGCCCAGAGCAGGATCGGCACCAGCGACGGCAACAGCAGATAGCCGAACTGGTAGCCGAGGGCGATCAGTTCCCGGCCCAGGGGCGAGAAATCGCCCAGGCCGGCCTCGATGGCGAGGATCTTGAGCCAGTCGAAGCACACGCCCCAGGCCTGGAAGGGCAGCAACGCGATCCAGCCGAGGGCGATCTTGGCGAGTGCCCGGTGGGCGCCCGAAGCCAGCAGCAGCGCGGCCAGCAGGGGCACGCCGTAGCCGTACTTGAGGAACTCGACTTCCGGACTCAACAGGGCGACCTGGCCTTCCGGCACCCCGGCCATGGCGGGCGCCGGCAGGTGGGTGAGCAAGGTCAGGGTGGCGCCGTGGATCTCCACGCCCTCGGCCCAGGCCGGGAAGAACAGCGCCACCGCGAGCCGGACCACCTGGCCGCCGACCCAGGCAAAGCCGTCGCCCAGGACGTACCAGAGCCCCAGGCCGGCCAGGAACAGGCCGATCGCCTTGATCAGGAACAGGCCGGCCAGACTAAGCTGCATGGGGCTGGGCGAAGCCGATCTCGCCGCGCCGGGCCAGGTAGCGGACCCAGAGCAGCCACACCACCAGCACATCGAGCATGATCAGCGCCTGCCAGAGGTAAAGGTGGGCGAACTCGAACCACTGCATGTTCCATTGCCCAAGATAGAACAGGCTGATGATGCGCAGCAGGTTGACCGCCTGCACAGCCAGGATGCCGACCCCGATGCCGAGCAGCTTGGCCCGCCAGGGCGCGGGAAAGGCGACCATGGCGGCGATCAGCACGATGCAGGCCTCGACGCCGTTGCAGCCCGGCATGATGGCCACCCCGAAGCCGTTGACGGTGCTTTGGATGACATTGTCATAAGCGATCACGCCCCGGTCGAACAAGGTCACCAGCCCCGCGCTGAGGTCGGCCAGCAACCCGGTGAAGGGCATCACGATGGCGTTCTGGACGGGGCCGAGCATCTCGATGCCGAACAGGGCGGCCTGGAGGGCCAGGAAAATCAGGAGGAATTTGACCATCGCGCAAGGATACTCGAAGGGCCTGCGGCACAAAAGAAAAGCCCGCCCCGGAGGGACGGGCTTCAAACTTCCATGAGCAAGGTCAATTGCGCTGGCGGCGCAGGGTCAGCAGCGTGGCCAGGGCCAGGAAGCCGGACAGCAGGATCATGCCCCACTGGCTCAGGGTCGGGATCGCGCTGGGCACCGGAATGCCGGGACCGCCTTGATCGACGATGGTGCCGTTGGCCGCGAGGTCATCATCGCCCACACCACCATCGGTAATGGTCAGGGTGATGGTGTTGCCACTGATGGCGACCTGGTTGGCCGGCATCCGGTACCAGTGCGCCGATTCACAGGCAGCGCCGGTACAGTTAAAGCCTTCCGGGCTGGGGCCGTATTTCCAGTACACCGCATTGGCCGGGATGTTGGCCGGATAGGTGATCTCGATGGTGGCGGTGCTGCCGTTCGCGCCCCCGGTGAGGACGAAGTCGAACAAGCCGTGCGGGAAGGTATAGCCTTCCGGCAGGTTCGGCGGTGACTTGCCGCTCGGGTCGCCCGAGGTGGCGATGAAGCCTGCCGAGTTGGCCTGGTCGACCCCCCAGGTGCCGCCGGAGATTTCGGCGTAGCCCTCGCCGGAGTTGGTGGCGGTGGCCTCGAACGGGGCCGAGCAGCTGGCATTGGTGCCGCCATTCTCGCCGTCGCAGGTCCACGACCAGTCGCTGCCAAGGCTGACCGCACTCGCGGTGCCGGCCGCGCAGAGCGCGACACCGGTCGGGGCGAAGGCGCTGGCCGTGCCCTGGGCCGTGCCGCAAGCGCCGTTCACCGGGGTGGCGCTGCTTTCGACCGTGAGCAGGACACTGCCGACGAAGTCGTCGCTGCCGTCGTTGGCGGTCAGCTGGATGCTGGCGGTGTCGCCATTCGAGGCACCCGCCGGGACGGTGACCCGGACCACGATGCTGACCGAGCCGTTAGAGGCAATGTCCTGCGGCGTCGTGCTTTGCACCGTCGCGGTCCAGCCGGCCGGCGCGGAGGCCGAGAAACTGGTGTTGACCGTGCTGGCATCAAGGTTTTGCACGGTGTAGCTGAGGTCCAGGGTCTGGCCAGGTGCCACGGTTTGCGGCGCCGGTGGCAGGACTTGCAGGGATCCGGCGTCCGACCAGCCCTCGATGGCCTCGACGGTCCAGCTTTCACCAGGCGCGAGCGTGGCCCGGTTCCATTGCAGGGCGTAGCCGGCATCGTGGAAGGAGGCTTGTACCGTGTTGCCCAAGCTGCCAGTGCTCATCTGGGACCAGACAGTCCCGTAATGGCCCTCGAAATACTGGTCGGCTGGTGTACCGGGCAGGCCGGCAAAGCGCATCACGCCCCATTCGTCGAAAGCGCTGTTCTTGAGATAGACCGCATTGCCCACGGCATCGTAAAAGCCATAGGCCGAATCTTCGCCGCCGAAATAAGTATCACCGCCATGGAGCAGCTTGAGCCCGGTGTAGGTGGTCGTGGCATGGGTGTTCTGCAGCACCCAGCGCTTGGTGACGTAGCGGGTGCCAGTGAGGTAGCTGATCGTCTGGGTGAGCCGAAGCCCCGTGCTGCCCAGGTCGGACACCGAAACGACGTTAGCGCCGCCTGCCGGGGTATTCAGCGTGTTGCTGACCGGCGAGATGATCGTGGCTCCGGCTCCATTGCCTGGAGTGCCATACTTGAGGGGAGTGACGTCCTCGGTGAAATGGACCACTGTGCCCCAGCTGAGGTATTGCAGGACATAGGGATCGCTGCCCCCCGAGGCGGAGGGCTTTTTGACATGGATGCCGCAATAATTTGCGCCCAGTGAAGTTCCATCGTTACCGACAGGGGCGGTACCGATGCAAGTGTTAACTGAGGTGCCTAAGCTACCGCCATCACCCACGGCGATCTGGATCAGGTCTCCGTTGTAGATCTGAGGCGCGGCCAGGGTGCTGGTGCCGATGGCCATGATGGCCAAGCCGGCAGTCCAATTCAGTGTGTGTCTCACGGTGATGGTCCCCAATGTGTTCAACTGGTAAATGTATTTGCCAACCCGACTCAGGCCCCCTCGAGAAGGGGCGTTACCCCATGCGGTGAGGTTGCCATGGGCTAGGTTTCACAAGGGCAAAAGTATATTGACATCGGGCCATGTGTACTAGCCTCGAGGCGCATTTGTACCATGGGGGTGGGCGGTTCGATTGCCCCATGAATTTCTATGCGCGAGGGTCCAGGAGTCGAGATAAGGCGCTCAACCGCCACATTGGTCATGGATCATCAGGTTTCGGGTTTTCCCCAGGCCGGTGGTCGTGGTGCAGACCTCGCCCAGCGTCATTTGCGTGGCGCTGACCAGTTCGATGCGTTCGGTGCGAACCAGGCGGCCTTGGCGGCGGCGGGTGTGCTCGGATTTCACGGGGAAGTTGAATCCGGGCACGACCCAGTACGTATCCCTGATTTCCACGCCCTGGTTCATGACCCAGCCCCGGCCCTCGATTCGGAAGGCCTGGAAGCGCCCGGCCGGGACCGACACGGGCTCGAACTGGCTGATCTTCAGCGCCAGCTCCACCACTTGCTGGCCGAACTTGGGATGCCGCTGTTTCCAGGCGGCGGTCCACTTGTAGCCGATCTGGAGTTCGACGGGGTTGATCTGCTGGGGAACGTCCATTTCGCCAAACCGGGGGTGCCGGACCAGGTTGCCCATCAGGTCGAGGATCCAGCCGCCGTCGTTGAGCTCCACCCGGTCGTTGTCTTCGTCGACCCGCGTGACCCGGCGGCGCGAGGTCGATTCCACGACCCCGGTCAGCAGGTCGGTGTGGCGATATTCTGCCGTGTCGCCGAGGCTGAATTTTCGACCGAGGGGATAGCGGCCGGCCGAGTTCGGGTTCCCGGACGCTTGTACCTGGAGCGTCATGCCCTGATCCGCCTGGAGGATCAGCGCGGGGGCCGGGGCGGATGCAGCGCCTGAAAGCGGGGTGGAGGCTGCGGTAGCCGGCGTCGGCGAAGGCATCGCGGCCGGCGAGCTCTTGGCCGCGGCAAGCAGGCGGCCCAGTCGCGCCTGGGCAATCTCGGCGAAGCGGCCGTTCGGGTATTGCCGCAGGTAGGCAACCCAGTCGTCGACCTTCTTCGAGTCTTTCAGCTCGGTCCAGAGCGCGATCTCGGCTTCGATCTGTCGTTCCAGTTCGGCTTCGCTGAGCTTCTTGTCGCCGTCCGGGAAGAGGAAGACGTCGGATTCCAGGGAGGTCGTTTCCCAGGGGATCTGGGCCCCGTCCGAGCCGAGGCGCACGCCGAGGCGAACCCGTTTCAGCGCGTCCTCTATCTTGGCCTGCCGATTGGAAAATTCGCGCACCAGGTGCTCGGTGTAGAGGCCGTGCTGGCCAGTGCCGTCGGCGGCCACGCTGCCGGGCGCGGTCGCGTAGGCGAGCAGCGAGCCGGCCGGGGCGTCGAACTGCGACAAGCCCTTGTGCGTCGGCGTGTAGGCACCCCTGAAGGGATCGTCGCGACAGGCATCCAGGATGACGATGAAGGTCTTGTCCTGGCCCTTGGACAGTCGGCCCAGGAGGTGGCCGAGATCGACACACTGGCGCTTGATGTCTTCCGACGCCTGCACCGCGATGTCGACCGGAAGCAGGTAGTTGCGCCAGTCCAGCTGGACACCATGGCCGGCGTAGTAGAACACCGCCTGCCGGGTACCCGGCTTCTCGATCGCGGCGACAAAACGGTCGATCGCGGCCAGCATGTCCGCGCGCCGGGCGTTGAGCAGGTGGTCGGTGGTGAAGCCGGCGGAGGCGAACAGCGTTTGCATCGCCTCGGCATCGTGGGTCGGGTTCAACAACGGCGAACGCGGGTAGGCGGCGTTGCCGATCACCAGGGCGACCCGGGCCGGGTCGGGCGCGGCGAGCGCCGGCGCCATGGCCCAGCAGAGCGGTGCTGCGGCCAGGGTCTGGATGAACCGGCGGCGGTCGGTCACGCGGGGGCTCCGGCGGTCAGGGATGGCGCGTTGTGCGGGTATGCGCGCCTACCCGCACGCCCCCACCGCGCCGCAGGCGGTGCAGAAATCGCAGCCGTCCTTGCGGATCACCGTCTCGTTGCCACATTCCTTGCAGCGCTTGCCCTTCATCGCAGGCATGGCGGCGGGCGCGCTGCCGGCCGGTGCCGGGGTTTCCAGGATGCCCATCTGCTGGATCGGCTCGCCGTCCTCGGTGAGCAGGCCGAGCATGGCGTAGCGGTGGATGATCAGCTGGGCGACGTAGGCCACCGTGGACGGCCAGGTCTGGCTCTTTTCCGAGCCGGGAATCTTGGCCATGAAGTCGCCCAGCGGCTCCTGGTAGTTGAGCAGCTTGCGCAGCTTCATGCCGATCCAGGCCGGGTCGATGACCCGCATGTCCAAGGACAATATCTTGCACAGACCGTCCAGGGCCCGTGGGTAGTCACCCGACAGCCACACCGAGTAGGGCCGGGTGACCCCGTCCGGCAGGGTGATTTCCTTGAGGCCGAGCACGAAGTCGTCCTCGGTCGAGGGGTTGAGCACGTCGACGGTCCAGGACAGGGTGCCGTCGGTGCCGGTCTTGGGTTCCTTGTGGCTGAACAGGACGTCGATCAGCGGGCTGGGACCATCGATGTTGAGGGCGCCCAGTTGTTCCAGGCGCCATTGCACGATCTGGGCCATGGCAGCGACCATGCTGGGCACCGAGCGCAGCTCGCCGTGCGGCGGGAAGGGGATGAAGCAGGCGTCGTCGCCACGGGTCTTGGCCAGCGATTCCAGTTTCAGTTTCAGCCAGGCGCGGTCGTTGGCGCGCATGTCCATCGACAGGGTCTTGGCCAGGGCGCCCAGGCCGCGCGGCTGCTCGGCGCCGTTCACCCACAGCTCGAACGGCCAGGCCTTGCCGCCGCCATTCGCCACGTGGCCGACGAAGATCGCGAAGCTGCCATGCGGCGACTCGATCATGTAGCTCCAGGCCTCGTTGCCGCCCGGCAGCTTGGGCCGGCCCGGCCATTTCAGGCTTTCCAGCACCGGCGCGGGAACGTTCTTGATCTCGATGCGGCGGTTCACGTCGCTGAGCTGGAAATCCTGCGGGGCGGCCTTTTCCGGCTCCACCGAGAGCACGCTGCCGAGCACCGCGTTGGGCCGGTAGGTGGTGATGCCCTTGAGGCCGGCGCGCCAGGCGGCGCTGTACAGTTCGGCGAAGTCATCGAACGGGTAGTCGGCCGGCACGTTGACGGTCTTGGAGATGGCCGAGTCGACGAAGGGGGCCACCGCGGCGACCATCTTCATGTGGTCCAGGGCGGAGATCTCCAGCGCGGTGACGAAGCCGCCCGGCAGACGTTCCATGTCGCCGCCCATGTCGCGGTAGACCCGGTAGGCGTGGTCCTCGACCTGATATTCCTTGGTGCCGCCGTCGGGCATGCGCTTCTTGCGCGTGTAGTACCAGGAGAAGGGCGGCTCGATGCCGTTGCTGGCGTTGTCGGCGAAGGCCAGCGAGATGGTGCCGGTGGGGGCGATGGACAGCAGGTGCGAGTTGCGGATGCCGTGGGCGCGGATCTCGGCTTTCAGTTCGGCCGGCAGGCGCGAGGCGAACGTGTTGCCGGTCAGGTAGAGATCGGCATTGAACAGCGGGAAGGCACCGCGTTCCTTGGCCAGTAGTACCGAGGCCTGGTAGGCCTGGTCACGCATGAACTCGGCGGCCCGGCCGGCGAAGTCGCGCGCGGCGTCGGTGTCGTAGCGCAGGCCGAGCATCACCAGTGTGTCGCCCAGGCCGGTGAAGCCGAGCCCGACCCGTCGCTTGGACTGGGCCTCGGCATGCTGCTTGTCGAGCGGCCAGGCGGTCAGATCGAGCACGTTGTCGAGCATGCGCACGGCGGTGGCGACGGTCTTGCCCAGGGCGGTGAAGTCGAATTCGGCCTCGGGCAGGAAGCCCGATTTCACGAACCGGGTCAGGTTGATCGAGCCCAGGCAGCAGCAGCCGTAGGGCGGCAAGGGCTGCTCGCCGCATTGTCCAGTGACCAGGCCGTTGAAGATGACGGTGTTGTGATCCGGTTGCGTGGTGTCGAACACCGCCTCGCGGCCGACATGCACGATCTCGGCCACGCGACTGGTGAACCGTTGCGTCTTGTGCAAAACCTTGTCAGCAACCCACTCCCGGTATTTGGCGTTCTTGTAATCAAGCAGGAAGCCAATCTCGCTCATGAACCGCTCGCGCGACTCACCGTCGATGATGATTTCGTATTGGGCCTTGCAACTGTATTCGCGCTCACCGCCCTTGCCATCCGGCATCGACTTTTGCGCGGGCAAACGGCGCTGGCGCAGACGGCTGAATATGCCGAAATTGGCGAGCAATACCTGAACATCCTTGAGCAAATCGGGGTGGCTGGAACTCAAGCGTACCGAGCAGCTTTGGCTGCTGCTGGAAATGTTGACCGTGCCATCGGTCTGAAAGAGCGCCTTGAGATAAGCCTTGACGCACGTTTCCGTGCCCTGCCAGACCACCTCAGGCACGCGCAGCTTGGTGGCGCGGGTGAATCCGTACAGGGCCAACGCACGCGCCAGCAAGACAGAGCGGATAAAAACATGGTTGCGATCTTCGACTGCAACGGGCGCGACTTGATAATTTCTGGGGCGGACGGACAGACCGGCGATCATGGCATTGACCGTCGCAGCCACGCCTTCCGCCAATGCACGATCCTGATTCCACAAGTTGATGCTGACGGCTTCCTGGCCCTTGCCACGGTTCGTGAAATGGCCATCGCCGGCGATCAGTCCAAGCAATACCCCGAGTTCCTCGCTGCCCTGCTGGCCGAATTGACCCTTGCCGGATTGCACCCATAGCTCATCGCCGACTTGCAGTTCGGACAATTTGATCTTGCCGCGCGCGGTGTAAAAGTCATGCCAGGCCGTGGCTTTGATCTCATAGCCGTCCTCGGTCGTGACTTTGTAGACGTCGGCCTGTCGTGCCGTCATGAAGGCAGGCTTGGCCGGACGGCTTTCCACGCCACGGCCTTCGAGTGCCAAAGCCCGGCGGTCGGCGGTCACCTCGAGCGGCAAACCACTTTCATACAGGTCACCGATGCGCACCAGACCGTATTGCGTGGCCAACCGGGTATCCGCGGTCACGCACGGGTTGGTCGCCTCGATGGTCTCGCAATAGCCGAGGTTGTTGTCGCGGTTGATGCGGTCGATGAACAGCACGCCCGGCTCGGCGTGGTCGTAGGTTGAGTGCATCACCTGGGCCCAGAGGTCGCGCGCCTTGACCTTGCGATAGACCCAGAGCCCGTCGCCGCGCTGGTAGGCGCCAGCCGCCATCTGCTCTTCACCGGGCGTGGCCTTGTGCGTGAGTTCGATCTCGCCATCGTCGCGCACCGCCTGCATGAAGCTGTCGGTGACGCCCAGGGAAATGTTGAAGTTGCGCAGGTCGCCCTGGTCCTTGGCGTGGATGAAATCCTCGATGTCTGGATGGTCGCAACGCAGGACGCCCATCTGGGCACCGCGCCGGGCGCCGGCCGACTCCACCGTCTCGCAGGAACGGTCGAACACGCGCATGTAGGAGATCGGTCCGCTGGCACGCGACTGGGTGCCTTTCACCAGGGCGCCCTTGGGCCGGATGGTGGAGAAGTCGTAGCCGACGCCACCGCCCCGGCGCATGGTCTCGGCGGCTTCTTCCAGGGCGTTGTAGATGCCCGGCTTGCCGTCGTGGATGCCGGAGATGGCGTCGCCCACCGGCTGCACGAAGCAGTTGATCAGGGTGGCTTGCAGTTCGGTGCCGGCCGCCGAGTTGATCCGGCCGCCGGGGATGAAGCCGGCCTCCATGGCCTCGAAGAAGCGCTTTTCCCAGACTGCGCGCGCGGATTTGTCCTCCACCGCCGCGAGCGCGCGGGCCACCCGCATGCGCACGTCGGTGACGTTCTTTTCCTTGCCCTTGGCGTATTTCTCGAGCAGCACTTCAGTGGAAATGTCCTGCTCGGCCAGTTCTGGAAACAATGCTTCTTGCATGTCTGTTTTCTCCCTTGCGATGGTGGCGACCAAGGCTCGGACCATACACTAAATGTATGGTCCGTTGCCAGAGCAAAACACCATATGCATGGTTCGTGCCAGCTCACGCCGAATCCGGCACAAAAGCCGTCAAAGGGCGATTTCAGCGATCACCGGGGCATGATCGGACGGTCGCTCCCAGGCCCGCGGCGTCTTGTCGATGCGGCAATTCTTGCAGCGGGCGGCGAGTTCTTCCGACAGCAGGATGTGGTCGATGCGCAGGCCCAGGTTGCGCCGGAAGCCGCCCTGCCGGTAATCCCACCAGGAAAAGCTCTTGTCGTCCTGTTCGAACAGGCGAAAAGCGTCCTTGAGGCCGTGGCCGAGCAGGCGCTGGAACTGGGCACGCTCGGGCTCGGAACACAGCACCTGGCCGGCCCAGGCGGCCGGGTCATGCACGTCGCGGTCTTCCGGGGCGATGTTGAAGTCGCCGAGCAGCGCGAGCCGGCCATGCCGGGCCCGCTCGTCGGTCAACCAGGCCTGAAGGGCTTCCAGCCAGGCCAGCTTGTAGGGGTATTTGTCGGAATCGACGCTCTGGCCATTGGGGATGTAGAGGCAGATCACCCGCACGCCGTCCACCGTGGCGGCGAGCACCCGTTTCTGTTCGTCGGAGAAACCGGGAATGCCGGCCACCGGGTCGGATAAGGGCGTACGCGCCAGGATGGCGACGCCGTTGTAGGTCTTCTGGCCGGAAAACAGCGCCTGATAGCCGGCGGCGGCCAGATCGGTGACCGGGAAGGCCTCGTCCACCGTCTTGGTTTCCTGGAGACAGACGACATCGGGCTGTTCCGAAGCCAGCCAGTCGAGCAGGTGCGGCAGGCGCACCTTGAGGGAGTTGACGTTCCAGGTGGCGATCTTCATGGACTTGTCTCCGGTGAGCAGGCCAGCCGGTGCGGGTCAATAACTCTGGTTGCCATCCCACAGTTCGGTCGTGAAGCGGACCACCCGGTTGCGGCCCTGGTCCTTGGCCTTGTACAGCGCCACGTCGGCGAACTTGATGGCTTGCCAGAAGGTGGGGCTGTCGCCCGGGAAGTCGGCGACGCCGATGGAGATGGTCTTTTGCAGCACGGTGCCGGGGCTGACCGGAATCTTCAGGTCCTCGACCGCGTGGCGGATGTTTTCGGCCACCTTGACGCCGTCCACGGCGGCGGTGTCTTGCAGGATGATCAGGAATTCCTCGCCGCCGTAGCGGATCACCATGTCCGAGGCGCGCACCGACTGGCGCAGGGTCTTGGCCAGGGCCTTGAGCACCGTGTCGCCGGCATCGTGGCCGTAGTTGTCGTTGATCATCTTGAAGTAGTCGAGGTCCAGCATCAGGATCGACAAGTGGCTCTTGCGCCGTTGCACGCCGCCCAGCAGGGTGTCGATGTATTCCTCGAGGAAGCGGCGGTTGTTGAGGCCGGTCATCGGGTCGCGCAGGTTGGCTTCGCGCAGGGTTTCCATCAGCCGCTTGGATTCGAGGACCGGGGCGGCTTCCTCGAGGTAGACGCTGATGAAGGGCGCCATGGTGTCGATCAGGGCCGCGTTGTCGGCGTTGGCGACGATCTGCAGGACATTGCCCACTGCGCCGGACTGGATGATCGGCATGCAGATGTGCCGACGGTCGCCAAAGCCTTCGGGAGGCTGGAAGGCGGTGCAGATGCCCGGGCTGTTGATGCCGTCGACCCGATGCCCGGTGCGCTTGGCGCGGCAGGCTTCATTGCGGACCAGGATTTCCGGGTTGCACCAGCGGCATTCGTCGGCGTGCTGGCCGTCGACGATCAAGGGCTGCATCTGGTTTCGACCCTCGACCACTTCGTACAGGCTGAATTCGCCCAGCATGAAGTCGTTCTGCAAGACCTGGGTCAACCGGGCGTGGATCTCGCTCCGGGTTTCATCTTCCTCGATGGCCTGCTTGAAGTGCGAGGCGCGGGCCAGGATGTCGACCATCTCGATGGTGGCCTGCAGCTGGTTTTCGCCGGCCGTGGCCTTGCGGCCGATCAGGCGGGCGACGCTGGTGCCGATCCGCTCCAATCCCTCGTCGAGGAATTTCAGCAGGCGGTTGAGGTCGGCGGCGATGTGGCCGATTTCGTCTTCGGTGCGTTGTTCGACGGTGCTCCGGAAGTTGCCTTCCAAGGCGCGGTGTACCGCGATTTCGACATCGTGCGCGGCGCGCGAGATGGGGGCGATCATCCTGCGCAGCACCAGCCATGAAAGGAGGGCGATCAGCATCACGGCGGCGGTGATGCCGGCCACGGTGAGCAGGGCCTTGCGTTTCAGGTGATCGATCGACAGGGTGATGCTGACCGCGCCGAGCACGTCGCCTTCCTTGGCGACGTGGCAACTCAGGCAATTGGGAATGCCATGCGAGGAGGCCACGTAGGGAATGCTGCCCCGGAACAGGGTTTCCCCGGCTTCGTTGCTCAGCTCGAAGACCGGCTGGCGAGTCTCGAAGACCTGTTTCTCGAGGTAGTCCGGCTCCAGTTCGTTGCGGTAGCCGCCGTTGAACTGCTGGGCCAGGATCGGCGAGCGCACCACCCGCGCCGACTTGAAGCCTTCGACTTCCTTGAGGCGGCCGATGAAGCCCTCGCGCTTGTCGATGACACCGTGGATCATCGACTCGGTCAACTGAACCCGGACGATCTCGGCCGCGGTGCGTACCTGTTCGGTGGCCGAGGAGATCGAATATTGGCGGAAGGAATACAGGCTGATCAGGGTCAGAACGACCACCAGCACCACGGCCGACACGGCGGAAAAGACGGCGATCTTGGTATTCAGGTTCATGCCCGGGGCATAGGTTCTCGACACGGAAGTCCGGATTATGCCCCAGCCTTGGTGCGTCATGGGCAGGACTCGACAGCTTATAATCGCCATTCCGCTCTTGTACGAAAAACCATGCAAACCCTCACCGTCGATCTTGGCGAACGCAGCTATCCGATCCACATTGGCGCCGGTCTCCTGGATCGGGCCGAACTGCTGTTGCCCCATCTCGCCCAGAAGCGGGTTGCCATCGTCACCAACACCACGGTCGGCCCGCTCTACCTGGACCGGCTGACCGCCACCCTGACCGGGGCCGGCGTCGAGGTATTGCCGATCGTCCTGCCCGATGGCGAGGCCTACAAGAACTGGGAAACCCTGAATCGTATCTTCGACGCGCTGCTCGGCGCGCGCGCCGAGCGCAAGACCACCCTGGTCGCCCTGGGCGGTGGCGTGATCGGCGACCTCACCGGTTTCGCCGCCGCCAGCTACCAGCGTGGTGTGCCCTTCATCCAGGTACCGACCACGCTGCTCGCCCAGGTCGATTCCTCGGTGGGCGGCAAGACCGGCATCAACCATCCGCTCGGCAAGAACATGATCGGCGCCTTCTATCAGCCGCAGGTCGTGCTGGCCGATACCGACACCCTGAAGACCCTGCCGGACCGCGAGTTGTCCGCCGGCCTCGCCGAAGTCATCAAGTATGGCCTGATCCGCGACTTGCCGTTCCTGGAATGGCTGGAAGCGAACATGGAGCCGCTGGTCGCCCGGGACGCCGACGCCCTGGCCTACGCCATTCGCCGTTCCTGCGAGAACAAGGCCGAGGTGGTCGCCGCCGACGAACGTGAATCCGGCCAGCGCGCCCTGCTCAACCTCGGCCACACCTTCGGCCATGCGGTCGAGGCCGGCATGGGCTACGGGGTCTGGCTGCATGGCGAAGGCGTCGCGGCGGGGACTATGCTGGCCGCCGATCTCTCGCGTCGCATGGGCCACCTCACCCAGGCCGATCAGGACCGCATTGCCGCCTTGTTCAAGCGTGCTGGTCTGCCCACCGTGGCGCCCAACCTGGGCGAGGCGGTTTACATGAACTACATGGGCGTGGACAAGAAAGTCGAGTCCGGCAAGCTGCGTTTCGTGCTGTTTCGCGCGCTGGGCGAATGTTATGTCAGCGCCGACGCGCCGGCCGAACTGCTCAGGCAGACCCTGACCGAGGCGGTTGCGCAATAGCGACGGGCCCAGGTTCCTTTCGGCCTCACTTGCCTGTGTTGGACGTTTCGCTGCGCCGCCCGGGAGCCTTTTTCGCGGGAATGGCATGATGCCGGTCGCCCCGTCTTGCCACATTCCCCCGTGCCACTTCGCGCCATGATCTGGTTGCTCAGCATCGCCGGTCTGCTCGGCCTGCTCTGGGCACTGCGCCGCGCCTTGCACCGCAGCCTGGCCCCGGAGCGGGTGCCCGAACGCACAACACCGGGCGATCTCGGGCTCGATTACCGGGAGGTGCGTTTCCCCACTGCCCATGGCCGCCACCTGGCCGGCTGGTGGTTGCCGGCCGGGGCGCCCGGTCCGGCACCCGCCGTCGCCTTGCTGCATGGCTGGGGCGGCAATGCGGAGACCCTATTGCCGCTGGCCGGGCCATTTCGTCAGGCCGGCTTCGCGGTGCTGCTGTTCGCGGCCCGCTGTCACGGACGCAGTGATGCGGACAGCTTTGCCTCCCTGCCGCGTTTTGCCGAAGACCTGGGACACGCCCTGGACTGGCTGAAGCGGCAGCCCGGGGTCGATCCGGACCGGCTGGCCGCGGTCGGCCATTCGGTCGGCGCCGGCGCCGTGCTGCTCACCGCCGCGCGCCGCGCCGACCTGGCCGCCGTGGCCAGCATTGCCGCCTTCGCCCACCCGCGCGCCATGATGCGCCGTTTCCTGGCCACCAAGCGGGTGCCCTACCGGCCCTTCGGCTGGCTCATCCTGCGCTACGTCGAGCAGGTCATCGGCCACCGCTTCGACGCCATCGCCCCGGTCAACACGATCCGCGCGATCCGCTGCCCGGTCCTGCTTGCGCATGGCGCCGACGACCGCACCGTGCCGGTCGCCGAGGCCCATGCCATCCACGCGGCGCGCGCCGGAGATCATGTCGTGTTGAAGATACTCCCGGGCAGCCATGACCAATTCGCCGACCTCGACCAGGCAGCGGCCGAATTGGTGGCGTATTTGCGGACTCAGGTGGTGGGGCAACTCAGGCCATGAAACGGGTAGCCTGCTCCAGATCCGCGTGGGTGTGGCCCTTGTTCAAGGCATTGACGAACTTTCGCCAGGGCAGGTCCGGCTCGCCGATCAGGAAATTGCAATAGCGGCTGTCTTCCTGGGTGGTGTGCTGGATGGCCTGGACGGTGAGCCGGGACACCTCGTCGCTGCCCAGCCGGATGATCGCGGTCAGCCAGGTGTCGGTCTGGACCGGCTGGCCGACCCGGGCCCGAAAGCCATGGCGGGAAACGTCGCGAATCTCGATCGGAGTGAGCTGGCCACTGCTGTTGAGCAGCCGGGCCGGGCATTTCACCGAATAGCGCGGATGCCGGCGGATCATGCCATTCTTGCCGGACTCCGGGAGCGGTGGCAGTACGGCGCGATATTCCGGCAAGTCGTAGATGCGGTGCAGCAGGCCCTTCTTGCGGTCACTCAGTTGGGCAAAGACCGAGGTCCGCTGGTTGAAGAAGTAGTCGATCAGCTCGGGCGTCATCACCGGATCGTTGGTCGTGTAGAAGCGCCGGACAGGCATCTGGATGTTGGGCAGCGACAGCTTCATGAAGTAGCGGTACAGGTTGCGCCGATCCGGCTTGCCGCCGTAGGCCCGGCGGAAGACTTCCGGGGCCCGCTTCAGATCCAGCGTGGCGCCCACCGCCGGGGCGCCATTGACGAAGTCGTAATGGGCGACCGTCGTGCGGCTTAGCCGGCGGAAAAAGAGCAGCGACTCGTACATCTGGATATGGCGCGGATTGCACGCGATCACCAGATGGCGGGTGTCAAAGAAGGTCGTGCAGTACTCGTACATGAACTTCATCAGCGCGAACAGGATGGCCGAGCCGGTGCGCCGGAACCGGGGATGAACGGCGAGTGCCGAGGCCTCGGCGATGTTGCCGCCCTTGGCCCGGAGGCTGCCCAGGTCGAAGATGCGCTGGAGCGGAAAGCCGATCGCGCTCTCGCGGATCAGCGACAGGGTGCCGACCACCTCGCCGTCGAACTTGGCGCACAGCGTCGTGGTGGTCGGCAGGGCGTGATACAGGGTGACGCGCAGTCCGGACGGGTCGGGCTGCATGAAGCCGCTGGCGACATAGGCGTCATGCAGCAGGCGGAAACAGGCCTCCAGTTCCTCGCGCGTCTCGGCGATCTTGAGCACCAGGCGCGGATCCGGATTCGGGTCGCAATCGACGAAGCTGCGATAGACGCGTTGGCGCGGGCCCTGGGGCAGCAGGGCCACGGCCTTGCGCAGGCCGCGGCGAATCATCTTGCGCAGGCGTGGGAGAGTCGCCATCTGGAAGAGGCCAATCGTAAAGCCGTTTCGGAATGGCATGATAGCCGAACCGGATCAGCCGACGGGCGACGACATGGGTCTTTGGATGTAGAACAAAAGTACTGTCAGGGTCTGACTCAATAGGGAGAGCAGGCCTTAGGGGGCGAATTGTGCTTCGGGCGTCGGCGCCTGGGTAGGGCCAGCTATAATCTGGCCCTTTCCGTTGCGTGACGCGCCGTCACAGATAGACCGACCATCATGGAACTCGCCAAATCCTTCGAGCCGCACGAGATCGAAAAGCGCTGGTATGCCCACTGGGAATCGTCCGGCTATTTCAAGATGGGCGACGCCCCCGGCAAGGACCATTACTGCATCCTGCTGCCGCCGCCCAACGTGACCGGCACGCTGCACATGGGCCACGCTTTCCAGCACGGCTTGATGGATGCCCTGACCCGCTATCACCGCATGCGTGGCGAGAACACCCTCTGGCAGCCGGGCACCGACCATGCCGGCATCGCGACCCAGATCGTCGTCGAACGCCAGCTCGACGCGCAGAAGATTTCCCGTCATGACCTCGGCCGGGAGAAATTCCTGGAGAAGGTCTGGGAATGGAAGGAACACTCCGGCTCGACCATCACCCGCCAGATGCGTCGCCTGGGCACGTCGCCGGCCTGGGAGCGGGAGCGCTTCACCATGGACGAGGGGCTGTCCCGGGCGGTCACCGAGGTGTTCGTCAAGTTGTACGAGGAAGGCCTGATCTATCGCGGCAAGCGCCTGGTCAACTGGGATCCGGTGCTGGGCACGGCGGTGTCCGACCTGGAAGTGGTGAGCACCGAGGAAGACGGCTTCATCTGGGAGATCAACTATCCGCTGGAAGACGGTTCCGGCCATCTGACCGTGGCCACCACCCGGCCGGAGACCCTGCTCGGCGACACCGCCGTGGCGGTCAATCCGGCTGACGAGCGCTACGCCCATCTGGTCGGCAAGACGGTGCGCCTGCCAGTGGCCGAGCGCACCATCCCGATCATCGCCGACGACTACGTCGACCGCGGGTTCGGCACTGGCGTGGTCAAGATCACCCCCGCGCACGATTTCAACGACTGGCAGGTCGGCCAGCGTCACCACCTCGCCGCCATCAGCGTGCTGACCCTGGACGCCAGGATCAACGAATTCGGGCCGGCCGAGTACCAGGGCCTGGACCGCTACGTCGCCCGCCAGAAGATCCTCGACGAACTGCAAGCCAAGGGGCTGCTCGTCTCGGCCAAGCCGCACAAGCTGATGATTCCGCGCGGCGACCGCACCCATGCGGTGATCGAGCCGATGCTCACCGACCAGTGGTTCATGAGCATGCAGGGCCTGGCCAAACAGGCGCTCGGCGTGGTCGATTCGGGTGAATTGAAATTCGTGCCGGAGAACTGGACCACCACCTACCGGCAATGGCTGGAGAATATCCAGGACTGGTGCGTGTCGCGGCAACTGTGGTGGGGCCACCGCATCCCGGCCTGGTATGACGAATCGGGCAATGTCTACGTCGCGCGCAGCGAGGCAGAGGCGAGGCGCCAGGCCAACGGTCGCGATCTGACCCGCGACGAGGACGTGCTCGACACCTGGTTCTCGTCCGCGCTGTGGCCGTTCTCCACCCTGGGCTGGCCGGACGATACGGCCGAGCTGAAGCACTACCTGCCGACCTCGGTCCTGGTCACTGGCTTCGACATCATCTTCTTCTGGGTGGCGCGCATGGTCATGATGACCCTGCATTTCACCGGCAAGGTGCCGTTCAAGGAAGTCTACGTCACCGGCCTGGTGCGCGACTCGCACGGCAACAAGATGTCGAAGTCCAAGGGCAATGTCCTGGATCCCATCGATTTGATCGACGGCATTTCCCTCGATGACCTGGTTGCCAAGCGCACCACCGGCCTGATGAACCCCAAGCAGGCCGAGAGCATCGCCAAGACCACCCGCAAGGAATTCCCGGACGGCATCGCCAGCTTCGGCACCGATGCCTTGCGCTTCACCTTTGCCTCGCTGGCCACCCACGGCCGCGACATCAAGTTCGACCTGCAACGCTGCGACGGCTACCGCAACTTCTGCAACAAGCTGTGGAACGCCAGCCGTTTCGTGCTGATGAACTGCGAAGGCCAGGACACCGGGCTCGACGCAGCCTTGCCGCTGGAATTCAGCTTCGTCGACCGCTGGATCTTGAGCCGCCTCGAAGTGGCCAAGGCGGCGGTGCACGAAGGCTACGCGCAGTACCGTTTCGACCAGGTCGCGCGCGCCATCTACGAATTCGTCTGGGATGAGTATTGCGACTGGTATGTCGAGCTGGCGAAGACCCAGATCGCCGAGGGTGGGGATTCGGCCCAGCGCGCGACCCGGCGCACTTTGGTGCGGGTGTTGGAGGAAACCCTGCGACTCGCGCATCCCCTGATTCCTTTCATCACCGAGGAGTTGTGGCAATCGGTGGCCCCCTTGGCCGGCGCCAGGGGGGAAAGCCTCATGCTGGCGGCGTTCCCCGAGGCGGATGCGGGGCGGGTCGATGCCGCGGCCGTGGCCGAGATGGAGAACTTGAAGGCCCTGGTCAACGCCTGTCGCAACCTGCGTGGCGAAATGAACCTGGCGCCCTCGGTGAAGGTGCCGCTGTGGGTCGAGGGCGATGCCGAACGGACCCCGGTCTACGCACCTTACCTGCGCCTGCTGGCGCGTCTTTCGGAGGTCCAGGCGAAATCGCCGCTCCCGGAAAGCGAGGCCCCGGTGGCCATTGTCGGTGACTGGCGCCTGATGCTGCACATCGAGGTCGATCCGGCCGCCGAACGCGCCCGGCTGGACAAGGAGATCGCCCGCCTGGAAGGCGAGATCAAAAAAGCCGAGGCCAAGTTGGGCAATGCCGGATTCGTCGACAAGGCGCCCGCCGCGGTGGTCGAGCAAGAACGCAAGCGGCTGGCCGATTTCATGTCTACACTGGACAAGGTGAAATCTCAGCGGGGCAAACTGGGTTGATCGAGGGGGCGGCCGGATGACCTGGAAATACGCGTGGCGGTACCGTTGGCGGGTGTTTACGGAAACCCTCGCCACGCCGACCTTCTGGTATACCTTCCTGGGCGTGGTCGGCGCCCTGTTGGTCTGGTTCTATCTGTTCTACCTGGCCATCAAGCATCTCGACACCAGCCTGGCCATGCATTCCACGTTTTGTGACAGCGACGAGCAGCGCAACAAGCACATTCTCACCATCGTGCTGTCGACGCCCATTTTCCTGGTCGGTCTGATCGGCGTGATCGGCGAGTGGATGACCATCATGGATAACCGGCGTCACGGGCGCCGCAACACCTACAAGGCCATCATCGTCTTTTCCATCATGCTCCAGGTCTCGGCCGTGGTGATCCTGACCGCCCTGCAATGCTAGATCCGGCCTGGGTCGCTGCCCTGCGGACCGAGGCCCGCCGGCTGCGCGACCCGGTGTTCTGGATCTTGCTGCTGGGCAGCCTCGCAGTGGGGGTCGGTCTGGCTTTCCTGATCGTGCTGGCGGTCCATTATCACGACAGCTTCCTGCGCCTGCGTCCGGTGCTGTGTCCGGACGGGGTGCCCAACCGGCAGCTACTGGTGATCGTCCTGACCGCGCCCCTGGCAGGGGTGTTCCTGCTGCTCAGCCTGGGCGAGGCCTGGAGTCAGCTCGAGCAGCGCCGCGCAGGCCGGCCGGCGCGTTGGCACCATGCCTGGGGCTATCTGCTGCTGGCTTCAGGGCTGGGCGCCCTGGTGCTGGTTCAGCTGGGCTGTTGAGTGCGGGGTCGCATGGCCCCTGGTGCACCGCCAGGGTGTGTTCCTGGTAGCCGAGCACGCTGTCGTCCCGGGTCGCGATGTCGATCTTGAACCGGGTCGGGGTTTCCGGGCGCAATTCCACGCGTACCGGGATCGGATGCTGCTTCCACCATTTCAGGCGGCATTCTCCCTCCAGCCGGTACACGCCGCCGGACCAGGCCTCCTTGTCGATCCGGCAGCCCTTGCTGCTGATCCAGTCGACGATCTTGTCGCGGGCATTGCCGGCGATGCAGGTCTGGCTGGCGCCCGACTCCCGGTTCTTGAGCTTGAGCGGCTTGAATTCGGCGGTGCGTTCGTAGTTGAGCGTCCACTTGCCGGATGCGATCCGGTCGCTCAGGTCGATGTCCTGGGCCAGCCCGGCCAGGGGCGACAGGCAGGCCAGGGCGAGCAGGGCACGGGGCAGGGGCATGGCAGGGCTTTCGTCGGTGGAAGTGCGGTTTCGACCGCGCGCTCGCGATTCGGTTGCTGGTAGAAAGCGACGAGGCCGACGGTGCTTACAGCACGGCCAGATTGTCGCGGTGGATCAGCTCGGGTTCGTCGACATAGCCGAGCACGGCTTCGATGTCGCCGCTGGGCTTGCGGGCGATCCGGCGGGCCTCGTCGGCGCCGTAGTTGACCAGGCCACGGGCCACGTCCTGGCCATCGGGGCCGACGCAGCCGACCACTTCGCCACGCTCGAACTCACCGATCACTTCGGTGACGCCGATCGGCAGCAGGCTCTTGCCCTGCTCGCGCAACGCCATCACCGCGCCGGCATCGAGCACCAGCTTGCCACGTACCTGCAGATGATCGGCCAGCCATTGCCGGCGCGCCGCCAGCGGCGCCTGCTTGGCAAGGAGCTGCGAGCCGATGGCTTCGCCGGTGGCCAGGCGCTCGAGCACCTGGTCCTCGCGGCCGCTGGCGATGATGGTGTGGGCACCGCTCCGGGCGGCACGCTTGGCCGCCAGGATCTTGGTCAACATGCCGCCGGTGCCGATGCCGGTGCCGGCGCCACCGGCCATGGCTTCCAGGGCCGGATCGCCGGCCACCGCCTGGTGCACGAACTCGGCCTCCGGGTGCTTGCGCGGGTCGGCGGTGTAGAGGCCGGGCTGGTCGGTCAGGATGATCAGGGCATCGGCCTCGATCAGGTTGGCCACCAGGGCGCCCAAGGTGTCGTTGTCGCCGACCTTGATTTCGTCGGTGGTGACGGTGTCGTTCTCGTTGATGATCGGGATGACCTTGAGCGCCAGCAGGGTGCGGAGCGTGCTGCGGGCATTCAGGTAGCGTTCCCGGTCGGCCAGGTCGGCATGGGTGAGCAGGACCTGGGCGCTGCGCAGGCCATGGCTACCGAAGGCGCGTTCATAGGCCTCGATGAGGCCCATCTGGCCGACGGCGGCCGCCGCCTGGAGCTCGTTCAGGGCGTGCGGACGCTTGCTCCAGCCCAGGCGCTTGATGCCTTCGGCGATGGCGCCGCTGGACACCAGGACGACTTCCTTGCCCCGCTTGTTCAGCGCGGCGATCTGTTCGGCCCAGCGCGTCAGGCGGGCATGGTCGAGGCCTCGGCCGTCGTTGGTGACCAGGGCGCTGCCCACCTTGACCACGACCCGCTGGGCTTCGGCGATGACGGATCGGCTCATGCGTCGGCATCCTCCGGGGTTTCGGCGGTGCGCTTCATTTCATCCAGGTGCGCCATGATGGCGTAGGTGAGCGGTTGGCAGTGGTCGCCGTTGATTGCGGCGATGCCGAACACCGGTCCGGTCCAGTCATAGGCCTCGACAAAGGCGTCGACCCGGGCCTGGCGTTCCGCCTCGGGAATCAGGTCGAGCTTGTTGAGCACCAACCAGCGCGGCTTGCGGTACAGATCTTCGTCGTACTTGCGCAGTTCCTCGACGATGGCGCGGGCCTCGTGCACCGGGTCGGTGTCGGAATCGAAGGGGGCCAGGTCGACCAGATGCAGGAGCAGCCGGGTGCGGGCCAGGTGACGCAGGAACTGGTGGCCGAGCCCGTGGCCCTCGGCGGCGCCCTCGATCAGGCCGGGAATGTCGGCGATGACGAAGCTGCGGTCGGTGTCGACGCGGACCACGCCCAGGTTCGGATGCAGGGTGGTGAACGGGTAGTCGGCCACCTTGGGCCGGGCCGCCGAGACGGCGCGGATGAAGGTCGACTTGCCGGCGTTGGGCATGCCGAGCAGGCCGACGTCGGCGAGCACGCGCAGTTCCAGGGCCAGGCGGCGTTCCTCGCCGGGCTCGCCGGGCGTGCTTTGCCTGGGCGCGCGGTTGGTGCTGGACTTGAAATGCAGGTTGCCGAGGCCGCCCTTGCCGCCCTTGGCCAGCAGGGCACGCTGGCCGTCCTGGGCCAGGTCGGCCAGCAGTTCGCCGCTGTCCTCGTCGCGGATCACGGTGCCGACCGGGACGCGCAGTTCGATGTCGTCGGCGCCCTTGCCGTAGCAGTCCGAGCCGCGGCCCCCTTCGCCGTTGCGGGCCTTGAAGTGGCGGGTGTAGCGGTATTCGACCAGGGTGTTGATGTTGCGGTCGGCCACCGCCCAGACGCTGCCGCCCCGGCCGCCGTCACCGCCATCCGGGCCACCCATGGGGATGAATTTCTCGCGGCGGAACGAGACTGCGCCGTTGCCGCCCTTGCCGGCGGCGACTTCGATGCGCGCTTCGTCGATGAATTTCATGGCATTGGGGGTCCGAATGGGGCACTAAACAAAAAAGCCCTATCCGAGGATAGGGCTCTTGAGGCCGGCCGGGTGATCAGGCCTGGGTCGGGATCACGCTCACGGTGCGGCGCTGCTGCGGGCCCTTGAGGCGGAATTCCACGACGCCGTCGACCAGGGCGTAAAGGGTGAAATCCTTGCCCACGCCGACATTCAGACCGGGATGGAACTGGGTGCCGCGCTGACGGACGAGGATGTTGCCGGCCGGAACGAACTGGCCGCCGTAACGCTTGACGCCCAGCATCTTGGGCTTGGAATCGCGGCCGTTACGGGAACTGCCGCCTGCTTTTTTGTGTGCCATGGTTCACTCGTCTCCAATCAGGCGGAAATGCCGTCGATGCGGATTTCCGTGTAATTCTGGCGATGGCCCTGGGTCTTCCGGTAGTGCTTGCGGCGACGCATCTTGTAGATCATCACCTTTTCGCCACGGCCGTGGGACAGGACGGTTGCCTTGACGCTGGCGCCGGCGACCACGGGGGCGCCGATCTTGATGTTGTCGCCGTCGGCGACCATCAGGACGTCATCGATCGTGATTTCGCTGCCGACTTCGGCAGGTAGGGTTTCAACCTTGAGTTTGCCACCGGCCGCCACTTTGTATTGTTTGCCACCGGTACGGATAACCGCGTACATGCTTCGCTCCAGAAAATCGGCTATGCAGAGAACGGCGGATTATATCCATCACCGCCGGGATTGGCAACCGGAATTATCACGATAAATGTCGGTATAGTTTTCGCCATGTCCAGTCCCGCGCCCACCCTGTCCCGACGCTTTGCCAGCCTGTTCTACGACGCCCTGTTGTTGCTCGCGGTGTTGTTCCTGGCCGGCTTCGTGGTGGTCGGCCTGCTGCCGCGCGTCGAGGCCGGATTGCCCCGGGTGATTTACCAAGTCTATCTCCTGGGCGTGGCTGGGGCCTATCTGACCTGGTTCTGGTCACGCGGTGGCCAGACCCTGGCCATGAAGACCTGGCGCATCCGTCTGGTCGACGCAGAGGGTGGACGGTTGCGGCCGGCCAAGGCCTGGCTGCGTTTCGGGCTGGCCAGCCTCGGCTTGCTGACCTTGGGGCTGGGTTTCCTCTGGGCGCTCTGGGATCGCGACGGGCAATATCTGCATGACCACCTTTTGGGCACCCGGCTGGTGCGGGACGACCCGTCAGTGTGATTCCATCCGCCTCAGCGCGACCAGGGCAGCGACGCTGAACAGGGTCAGCGGAGCCAGGGCGGACAGGGTGGGCGGCCAGTCGTTGAGCAAGCCGATATGGCCGAACATGCGGTTGACCAGGTGGAAGCCCAATCCGATCAGGATGCCCACCAGGATACGGCTGCCCAGCCTGCCGCTGCGCGTCTGGGCATAGGCGAACGGCAGGGCCAGCAGCAGCATCACCGGGGCCGCGAGCGGATAGGCCAGCTTGCTCCACAAGGCGATCTCGTAGCGGGTCGCCTTTTGCTGGTTGTCATTCAGATAGTTGACATAGGAATACAGGGTGGTGATCGCCATCCGGTCCGGGTTGACCATCAACGCCGAGAGCAGGTCGGGGGTGATCTGCGAGCGCCATTCCGCTTCGGGCAGATGCTCGACGGCGGTCTTGGCGCCGGTGAGTCGGGTGTCGGTGACCTGGACCAGAAGCCAGCGTCCGGATCGGTCCCAGTGCGCGCTGCGGGCCAGGCGCACGCGGACCAACTGGAACTGCGTGTCGAACTCGTACATGCGCAGATCACTGAGGCTGGCGTCGGCGTGCATCTGGCGGATGTTGACGAAGGTCCGGCCATCCTTGGCCCAGAGGCCGGAGCGAAATTCCTGGGCGACGATGCCGCTGGTGCCGCGGATCTTGATCTGCTGGGCCAGCTGTTCGGCGGGCGGGGTGAGGTATTCGCCGACCAGCAGGGTCGCCACGCCGAGCAGGATGCCGAGCCCGCCCATGAAGGCGACCAGGCGTCCAGTGGCCAGGCTGGACGCCCGCATGACCGTGAATTCGGAATTCGCCGCCAGGCGGGCGAAGGCGAAAATGGCACCGAGCAGGGCCGCGATCGGCAGCAGTTCCTGGAGCCGCCCGGGCAGGCCGAGCAGGACGTGCAGGAAGGCCTTGGCCGTGGTGTAGCCGGTGGGCTTGATGTTGTCGAGTTCGCCGATCAGGTCGAACAAGCCGAATAGCAATAACAGGAACAGGGCGGCCAAGCCAATCGATGCCAAGACCTGGCGGCCGAGATAGCGCAGGATCAAGACCACGCCCGACCCCGCCGGAGAGGATGACCGTAGCGCCACCAGAAGGCCAGGACCAGCAGGCCCAGGGTGGCGCCATGCACCAGGCCCAGGCTGCTCCAGGCGCTCAGTTCGCCGTGCGCCACCCAGGCTTGGCTGAGGCCCATCATGTTGTTGTAGAGGGCATAGAGCAGGGCGGCGAACAGGATGTTGAAGGAACGCCCGACGCGCGGGTTGTAGACGCTCAGGGGTATCGCGAACAGGGCCAGGAGCAGCGCGCTGATCGGATAGCCGAGGCGCCAGACCAGTTCCGACTGGTTGGCTGGGCTGGGTTCGTTCAGCAGACGCCAGGAATCGAGTTCGCGCGGCTTGGCGGGGCGCGCATCGAGGCGGGCCGGATCGAGCCGGAAGCCGTAGCGGGCGAACTGCATCACCCGATAGTCGGCCTGGCCGGGCGTACCCTCGTAGCGGCGGCCTTGGTGGAGGACCAGGAAGCGGTCGCCATTGGCCTGGCTTTCGACCCGGCCACGCTCGGCGACCACGATGCCGATCCGGCCCTGATCCTCGGACTGGATGAACACATAGCGCACCTCGGGGCCCCGGTCGACCAGACTTTCCACGAAATAGACCCGTTGGCCTTGGCTGGTCTCCGCGAAGATCCCCGGGGTCAGGCTGGCGGCTTCCTCGTGGCGGGTGGACAGGTAATCCTCGTAGGCCGCTTTCTGGCGCGATACCCAGGGTACGATGACCAGGCTGAGCCCGGCGATGATCAGGGTGATCGGCACGGCGAAGCGCAGGATCGGGGTGATCCATGCGGTCGGCGCCAGGCCGGCGCCGGACCAGATCACCATTTCGTTGTCCTGCCAGAAGCGCGCCAGGGTGAGCAGGGCGCCGATGAACATCGACAGCGAAAGCAGGATCGGCAACAGGCGCAGGTAGCCAAAGGTGATGAAGGGCAACACCGCGCCGACTTCCAGGTCACCGGTCGCGGCGGTGCCCAGGATGCGGACCGCCTGGCTCACCAGCACGATGGCCGTGAGGGCGGCCAGCGCGATCGCAGCGGTGGCCGACATTTCCCTCACGAGGGCTTTTTGATACAGGCGCATGCTTGTTATGCTGGCGGGACTGAAGGGATTTCGATCACCCGGATCGGGCGTGCCCGAGCTCAATGGAAAGAGGAGTTTGCCGTGGAATTTAGCATAAAAAGCCATTCCCCCGAGAAGGCCAAGACCGCGTGCGCGGTGGTCGGCGTGTACGAAGGCAAGGGTCTTGCGCCCGCCGCGCAGGCGCTCGACCTGGCCACAGGCGGGGCCATCGCGGCGCTCATCAAGCGCGGCGATCTGGATGGCAAGGCAGGTTCCACCCTGATGCTGCACCAGCCAGCTGGCCTGGCCTGCGAGCGGCTGTTGCTGGTGGGGCTGGGCAGCGAGGGTCAGGTTTCCGACAAGGCATTCCGCGATGCTGTGCGCGCCGCGCTCAAGTCGGTCATGGCCAGTGCCGCCACGGAGGCAACCCTGTGGCTCGACGAAATCCCGGTCGGCGACCGGGGGGGCGATTGGAAGGCCGAGCAGATCACCCTGGCCGCCGCCGAGCTGGTCTACCGTTTCGATCGCTTGAAGAGCGAAAAGCCGGTGCCCGCCACTGCCTTGCGCACACTGGTGCTGTCCGTGGCACGGGCGCGAGTGCGTGCCGCCGAAGCCGGTCTGGCCCGGGGGCGTGCCATCGCCGCCGGGGTCGACCTGGCCAAGGACCTCGGCAACCTGCCGGGCAACCACTGCACGCCCAGCCATCTTGCCGACCAGGCCAAGGACCTGGCCAAGACGCATGGCCTGAAACTCCAGGTGCTGGAGCGCAAGGACATGGAAAAGCTCGGCATGGGATCGCTGCTCTCGGTCGCCAAGGGTTCGGACGAGCCGCCCAAGTTCATCATCTTGCGTTACCAGGGCGCCGCCAAGGCGGACAAGCCGGTGGTCCTGGTCGGCAAGGGCATCACCTTCGATTCCGGCGGCATTTCGATCAAGCCGGCCGCCGAGATGGACGAAATGAAGTACGACATGGCGGGTGCCGCTTCGGTGCTGGGCACCCTGCGCGCGGTCGCCGAACTGAAGCTGCCGATCAACGTGGTCGGTCTGGTGCCGGCTTGCGAGAACATGCCCAGCGGACGCGCCAACAAGCCGGGCGACATCGTCACCTCGATGTCCGGGCAGACCATCGAGGTGCTCAACACCGATGCCGAAGGGCGGTTGATCCTGTGCGATGCGCTGACCTATGCCGAGCGCTTCGAGCCGGCTGCGGTGATCGATGTCGCCACCCTCACCGGAGCCTGCGTGATTGCCCTGGGTCATGTCGTGTCGGGCTTGCTGGCCAACGACGATGCCCTGGCGCGCGAGGTGGTTGAGGCGGGCGAGTCGGCCGGAGACCGTTGCTGGCAGTTGCCTTTGCTGGACGATTACCAGGAACAGCTGAAGAGCAACTTCGCCGACATGGCCAACATCGGCGGCCGGGCCGCCGGGACCATCACCGCCTCGGCCTTCCTGTCGCGCTTCGCCAAGAAGTACAAATGGGCGCATCTGGACATCGCCGGGACGGCCTGGAAGTCCGGCAAGGACAAGGGCAGCACCGGCCGGCCGGTGCCGCTGCTGGTGCATTTCCTGGCTGGGCGGGTGAAGTAAGCCCCTGGATCAGGCCGGCGTGGGCCGGCCGCTGATCTGGCGGATTCAGCCGGTCGCCGGGGTCAGTACCGTGTTCTTTGCCTCCGGCAGCAGCGCCGGGTAATCCAGGGAGGCATGCAAGCCCCGGCTCTCGTGCCGGGCCTGGGCGCACTGCACCATCAGGTTGGCGGTCTCGACCAGGTTGCGCAGTTCGATCAGGTCGTTGCTGACCCGGAAGTTGCTGTAGTAGTCGTGGATTTCCTCGCGCAGGAGCTTGATCCGGTGCGCGGCGCGTTCCAGGCGCTTGTTGGTGCGCACGATGCCGACATAGTCCCACATGAAGCGGCGAAGTTCGTGCCAGTTGTGGGTGATCACCACCTGCTCGTCGGCGTCGGTGACCCGGCTTTCGTCCCAGTCGGGCAGTGGGGGGGGCGGTTCGAGCGGCTGACGGGCGATGTCGGCGGCGGCGGCGCGACCGTAGACCAGGCACTCGAGCAGGGAATTGCTGGCCAGCCGGTTGGCGCCGTGCAGGCCGGTGAAGGTGGTTTCCCCGATGGCGTACAGGTTGGCCAGGTCGGTGCGACTGTCGTGGTCGACCATGATGCCACCACAGGTGTAATGCGCGGCCGGGGCGACCGGGATCCATTCCCGGGTGATGTCGATGCCCAGTTCCTTGCAACGGGCGTGGATGTTGGGGAAATGGCCGATGATGAAATTGGCGGGCTGGTGCGTGATGTCCAGGTAGACGCAGTCGAGGCCGCGTTTCTTCATCTCCAGGTCGATGGCGCGCGCGACGATGTCGCGCGGCGCGAGTTCCGCGCGGGCATCATGCTCGGGCATGAAGCGGGTGCCGTCGGGCAGGCGCAGCAGGGCGCCCTCGCCACGCATGGCTTCGGTGATCAGGAAGGATTTTGCCTGCGGGTGGTACAGACAGGTGGGGTGGAACTGGACGAACTCCAGGTTGGCCACCCGGCAGCCGGCACGCCAGGCCATGGCGATGCCGTCGCCGGTCGCGGTGTCCGGGTTCGAGGTATAGAGAAAGATCTTGCCGGCGCCACCGGTGGCCAGCACGGTATGGCTGGCGGCGATGGTCTCGACCTGATCGTGTTCGACATCCAGCACATAGGCCCCATAGACCCGCTGTTCATCGCGGCCGAGCTTCTTGCCGGTGATCAGGTCGATGGACAAGTGGCGTTCCTTGAACTCGACATTGGGTGCAGCACGCAGGCGCGCCATGAGGGTGTCCTGGACGCCGGCGCCGGTGGCGTCGGCGACGTGGAATATGCGGCGCTGGCTGTGCCCGCCCTCGCGGGTCAGGTGGTAGCCATTGTTCGAGCGATCGAAGGGCACGCCCTGCCAGATCAGCCACTTGATTGCGTCCGGACCATGTTCGACTACATACCGGACAGCCGACTCGTCGCACAGGCCGGCACCGGCAACCTGGGTGTCGCGGATGTGGTCGGCGAAGCTGTCCTCGCTGGAGAACGCGGCGGCGATGCCACCCTGGGCCATGGCGCTGGAACTGTCACCGAAGGTCTTCTTGGTGATCATCAGAACCTTGAGGTGCTCGGGCAAAGACAGGGCGAGGGTACAGGCGGCGAGGCCGGAGCCGATGATCAGGACGTCGCAGGTATGCATGTCGGGCGAGGGAACTTCCGTTGAGAAGAGGCGGTCACTAGCGCAGTACTAGCGCTTCGTGACGGTTATACTAGCCTGGTTTTGACTTGGAAAGGTTAGGCTTGGGGCGTTTCTGGCTTCGGGCAAATCGACATGAGCGAGCAGGATATCGATCGACAACTGGTGGAACGGGCGCGGCTTGGCGACAAGCGGGCGTTCGAACTGCTGGTCGAGAAATACCAGCGTCGCTTGTTGCGATTGATCTCGCGCATGGTGCGTGATCCCGAGGAAGTCGAGGACATCGCCCAGGAAACCTTCATCAAGGCCTACCGTGCCCTGCCCAACTTCCGCGGCGATGCGGCCTTTTACACCTGGCTGTATCGGATCGGCGTGAATACCGCCAAGAACTACCTGGCGACGCGCAAGAAAGCCATGCCGACCGTCAGCGATCAGGCCATCGATGACGACGACGAGCCTGACGAGCGTTTGGTGGCGCGGGACATCAGCACGCCCGAGTCCGAGTTGCTGTCCAAGCAGGTGGCCATCGCGGTGAACCAGGTGGTCGAGGCCTTGCCTGAAGAGTTGCGTACCGCCATCACCTTGCGGGAGATGGAGGGCTTGAGTTACGACGAGATCGCCGAGTTGATGGGCTGTCCCATCGGCACCGTGCGGTCACGGATTTTCCGGGCGCGCGAGGCGATTGCCGCCAAGTTGCGACCGATCCTCGGCACGTCCGAAGACAAGAGGTGGTGAGATGAGCACGATGCACGTACAAGACACGAGGGCCCAGGGCGTCGATGACCGGATTTCCGCGCTGTTCGATGGCGAACTGGGCGACGACGAAGCCAAGCGGACACTCGGGCGATTCGCTGACGCGGAGTCGCAGGCCTGGGCCGAGTACAGTCTGATCGGGGATGTCTTGCGCGGTTGCCACTCGAACCGTCCGGACCTGGGGTCGCGCATCCGGGCCGCCCTGGCCGACGAGCCGACGGTATTGGCCCCGGTGCCGGTCAAGGTGGCTCCGGCGCCCCGCCAGGTCTATTGGATGGCGGCCGCAGCCGCGGTCACCGCGATCGCCTGGACCGTGCTCAGCCTGGCGCCTCCCGTGGAAACCAACGCGCCGGTCCCGGTCGCAGCCGCCGGGATTCCGGTGGCGCAAGCCGCGAACAGTGCCGTGCAGGCCTATCTGGACGCGCATCAGGACTATGCCTATGCCGTGGTCGCCGAACCGGACATGCGCTACAGCCAGGTATCCCTGGCCGAGGAGCGTCAATGATCTTCCTGCTCGCGCTGGTTTCGGTTCTGGCCGTGCCGGCCTGGGCGGGCGCGGCGGTCTCGGATGCCGAGGCGACCTCTTGGTTGCAACGGGTGTCGGACGCCTCGCGCAAGTTGCCTTACCAGGGCATTTTCGTCATGCAGATGGGCGACCGCATGCAGACGGTCGAAGTCGAGAACCACACCGGCGGCATTGCCAGCGCCACCCGTCTGGTGGTGCTGGACGGCCAGCCCCGGGAAATCCACTGTTCGCGCAACGAATCGGTCACCCTGGCCTGGGGCGCCAAGGGGCAACGCCTGGAACGCCGGCTCGGCAGCCGCCATTTTCCGGATCTGCTGCCCGAGAAAGCCGGCAAGCTGGTGGCGCATTACACGCTCAACCTGGGCGGGATCGATCGCGTGGCCGGGCGGGAGTGCCAGGTGCTGGAATTGGTGCCGCGCGACGGTTATCGCTGGGGCTTCGAAGTCTGCGCCGACCAGCTGACCGGCTTGCCCTTGCGGGCCATGATGGTGGACGGCGAGGGTCGTTCCCTGGTCCAGTATGCCTTCGTCAAGGTGCGTAACGGGGCCGTCGGCAAGCCCGATCCCAGTGTTCCGGGACCCTTGCCCTTCGAGGAGTTAAAACCGGTCGATCACGGACCGGTGATGCCGCGTGCCTTGCCGGCCGGCTACGAGAAGGTGGTCGCCATCAAGCGCAAGCTGCCTAATCGTCAGGGTGAGGTCGAGCATTGGGTGTTCAGCGACGGGCTCAACCACATTTCCATGTTCGTCGAGCCGGCACCGCGCCATCCGGTCGGCCTCAAGGGCCAGAGCGCGCGCGGCATGCTCAACCTGCTCACCCGCAAGCTGGGCCGTTATCAGGTCACGGTGCTGGGTGATGCGCCCTTGCCGGCGGTCGAGATGGTCGCCAAGCATCTCGTATTGAATTAGCCATGCTCGAAAATTCGGCACGGGTCACCCGCGTCGAGGCGGAGGTCGCCTGGGTGCGTCCGGAGAGCCCCGCGTCCTGTGGCGCTTGCGGCGGCAAAGGCTGTGGCAGTTCCCTGCTGGTCTCGATGTTGCATCCCCGGGAACCGGAATACCCGGTGCGCAATCCAATCGGCGCTGCACCGGGCGAGGTGGTGGTGGTCGGGATCGAGGAGCGGGCCTTGCTGTCTGCCGTCATTTCCGGCTACCTCGTGCCATTGCTGCTGCTGCTGCTCGGCGCCATGGCCGGCGCCGCGCACAGCGAAGGGGCTTCGGTCGCGGGCGGGGTTGCGGGTTTGCTGCTCGCCGCACTCTGGCTCAAGCGACGGCGGGCCCTGCCCGCCCCGGTGATCCTGCGTGTCGGTCAGACGGGCTGTTCTACCCACTGACCGCCACTGTCCCCAACCTGAAAATTGGAGAGGTGAACATGAAGCATCTGATTGCCTGGCTGGCCCTGTCCCTGGGGCTGGTAGTCGCCGCCCACGCCGGCGGCTTGCCGGATTTCACCGAACTGGCGGAAAGACATTCCCCTTCGGTAGTCAACATCACCACGACCCAGGACGCCAAGCCGAACCGGGGTCCGCGCACGCCCGAGGACATGATGGAGTTCTTCCGGCGCTTCGGGATGCCCGAGATGCAACCGGAAAACGGCCGCAAGGCGCCACGGCGGGGCCAGGGCTCCGGTTTCATCGTCAGCGATGACGGCTATATCCTGACCAACACCCACGTGGTCGACGGCGCTGATGAAGTGGTGGTGAAGCTGTCCGACCGGCGCGAATTCAAGGCCAAGGTGATCGGCAGCGACGAGAAGACCGATGTCGCCCTGCTCAAGATCGATGCCCGCAACCTGCCCAAGGTGACGATCGGCAATCCGGACCGGCTCAAGGTCGGCGAGTGGGTGCTGGCCATCGGCGCGCCGTTCGGGTTCGAGAATTCGGTGACCGCCGGCATCGTGTCGGCCAAGGGCCGGGCGCTGCCCCAGGAGAACTACACGCCGTTCATCCAGACCGACGTGGCGGTCAACCCGGGCAATTCCGGCGGCCCCCTGTTCAATCTGCGCGGCGAGGTGGTGGGCATCAATTCCCAGATCATTTCCCGTTCGGGGGGCTACATGGGCCTCTCCTTCGCGATTCCGATCGATGTCGCGATGGAAGTGTCGTCCCAGCTGAAGGGGGGCGGCAAGGTCAGCCGGGGTCGGCTCGGGGTGTTGATCCAGGAAGTGACCGCCGACCTGGCCGACTCTTTCGGCCTCGACAAGCCACGCGGCGCCCTGATCTCCGAGGTCGAGGAAGGCGGGCCTGCCGACAAGGCCGGCATCAAGCGCTCCGATATCGTCCTGACCTACGACGGCCGTCCAGTGGAAACCTCGATCGACCTGCCGCGCATGGTGGGGGCGACCAAGCCGGGCAGCCAGGTCGAGCTGACGGTCTGGCGCAAGGGCCAGAAGCGGACGATCACTGCCAAGGTCGGTGAGATGCCGGCCGAGAAATCGGCCAGCGCCGACCTCGCGAAACCGGATCGGGCCGGCCTGGTGGTCAGCAAGTTGAGCGAGGACCAGCGCCGGCAGCTGAAGGTCGATTCCGGTGTCCTGGTCGAGGATGTGGTCGGCGCCGCGGCGCGCGCGGGCGTCCGGGTCGGCGATGTCATCGTCGCGGTGGGCAACCAGGCGATCCATTCTGCGGCCGACCTGGAAAAGATCATCAACGAGCGAGAAGGCAAGCGTGTCGCGTTGCTCGTCAAACGCGGCGATGGGTCGCTCTACATCCCGCTCAAGCTTGATTGAGCTGACCCTCTACACCCGCCGCGGCTGCCATCTCTGTGAAAACATGGCCGCCGACTTGGCGGCCGGTCCCTGGGCTGGCCAGGTCGGGGTGACCGAGGTCGAGGTGGGGTGGTCCGGTCCGCTCGCCGAGCGCCATGGCAACCGGCTGCCGGTGCTCGCCCTCGGCGAGCGGGAAATCTGCCACGCCTTCCTCGATGAAGCCGCCCTGGCTCGGGCCCTGGCTGAACAAGGTCAGGCCACGCCAGGCCTGACCCCCCTGGCCAGTAGGTAGACCTCCCGGCTGCGATCCCGCGATGCCTTGGGCTTGCGCACCGCCACCGTGTTGAAGTGGTGGCGCAGGGCTTTGACGTAGGCTTCGAACCCGGATCCCTGGAAGACCTTGATCAGCATCGCGCCCTCGGGCTTGAGATGGCGCTGGGCGAAGTCGAGCGCCAGTTCGGCCAGTAAATAGCTGCGTGCCTGGTCGGCCGTGTCCACGCCGCTGAGGTTCGGGGCCATGTCGGACAGCACCAGGTCGACGCCCTGCTCGATCCCTGCCGCTTCCAGTTCGGCCAACACCGCGTCCTCGGTGAAATCGCCCTGGATGAAGGTGACGCCGCCGATGCCCACCATCTCCAGCAAGTCGACACCGATGATCCGGCCCTGCCCCTTGAGTCTCTGGGCTGCCACCTGGCACCAGCCGCCCGGCGCGCAGCCCAGGTCGACCACGGTCTGGCCGGGCTTGAGCAACCGGTCCTTGTCATCGATTTCCATCAACTTGAACGCCGCGCGCGAACGCCAGCCCTGTTCCACCGACTGGCGGACATAGAAGTCGTTGACGTGCTGGTGATGCCAGGCGTGGGTTTTGGATTGGCGTTTCATGTACTATCGCGCGCTTTGGAGAGAAGCAAATGCTGGAACTGACGCCGCAACAACGCAAGTTTCTTCGTGCTCAGGCGCATGGCCTGAAGCCGGTGGTCATGATTGGCGGCAACGGCCTCACCGAGGCGGTGCTCAAGGAAACCGAGCGCGCCCTGGCGGCGCACGAACTGATCAAGATCCGCTGCCTGGGAGACGACCGTGCCGCGCGCGAGGCCTGGCTGGCAACGATTTGTGGCCAGCTCGGCTGCGCCCCGGTGCAGCACATCGGCAAACTGCTCCTGGTTTACAAGCCGGCCGAGGAACCGAAGCTCGTCCTACCGTGAATTCTGCTTGGCCACCAGGGCCAGGCCGAGCAGGGACTGGATCAGGTAGACCCCGCTCGACACCCCGTGCCAGGCGGCGAAGCGGTCCTTGAACAAGCTTTGCATGACATCCTGGGGCATCGCCTGATCCTTTAGTTGCTGCATGATCGGCTGAATGCCGAAATGCTGGCCCAGGGTGAGCAGGAGCATGATCAGGGCGATCCAGAAAAACGCCTGCTTGAAGGCCGCGCCGCCATGGCGGCTCAGCCGGAACAACAACAGCCAGCTGCCGCACACCATGCCGACGAAGGCGATCCAGGTAAACATGCGCCCGGCCAAGAAGCCCGCCAACACGCGGTCTTCCATGTGATAGAACAGGGTCGGCGCGGCCAGGTAGCCGATGGCCCAGAGTCCGCCGACCCAGAGGGCGATGGACCAGGCGGCGAGGAGGTCGGGAAAGTGCTTCATCAGGCTTGACCAGTAAGGCGTGACCCATGCAGCGTGACGCAAAGGCGTGACCCAAGTGCGCAGTGCTTGTCTCGCCTTTGCGTCACGCCACTCATGTCATGCCGTTCAAATGTAATGGACGTCGAGAATCTCATAGTGCCGGAGGCCGCCCGGGGCATGCACGTCGGCGACATCGCCGGCGTACTTGCCGATCAAGGCCCGGGCAATCGGCGAGGACACCGAAATCTTGCCGGCCTTGATGTCGGCCTCGTCGTCGCCGACGATCTGGTAGCGGACTTCATCGCCGGTTTCGGCATCGGCCAGCTCGACCGTGGCGCCGAACACGACGCGGCCTTCGGCGTCGAGGTGGCGCGGGTCGATGATCTGGGCATTGGCGAGCTTGCCTTCGAGTTCCTTGATGCGGCCCTCGATGAAGCCTTGCCGTTCCTTGGCGGCATCGTATTCGGCGTTTTCCGAGAGGTCGCCATGCGACCGGGCTTCGGCGATGGCGGCGATGACGTTGGGGCGTTCGACCGATTTCAGGCGTTGCAGCTCGACCTTGAGCAATTCGGCGCCGGTGACGGTGAGGGGGACCTTCTGCATGGGGGTTCCTTCTGCCGGCTCAGCTCAAGCGCTGGTGCAGGCTCTGCAAATCATTGACGGTAATCTCGCCACGGTCCTTCATGCCCAGGCAGGCGGCTTCGGCGCCGGCCAGGGTGGTGTAGTAGGCGATGTTCTGGGCCAGCGCGGCGGTGCGGATCGACGATGAATCCTTGATCGCGCGCTTGTCCTCGACCACGTTGACGATGAACTGGACTTCCTGGTTCTTGATCATGTCGACGATGTGCGGCCGACCCTCGGCCACCTTGTTGACCCGCGTGACGGGCAGCCCGGCGGCTTCGATGGCACTTGCGGTGCCCTTGGTGGCGAGCACCTTGAAGCCGAGGTCGTTGAGGTGGCGGGCGATCTGGATCACGTCCGGGTGCTGGGTATCGCGCACCGAGATGAAGGCATTGCCCTTCTTGGGCAGGCTGACGCTGGCGGCATACTGGGCTTTCAGGAAAGCCTCGCCGAACCGGTCCGACACGCCCATGACCTCGCCGGTGGACTTCATTTCCGGGCCCAGGATCGGGTCGACGCCGGGGAACTTGCGGAACGGGAACACCGCTTCCTTGACCGAGTAGTAGGGCGGGATCACCTCGCGGGTGGCGCCCTGCTCGGCCAGGCTCTTGCCGGTCATGCAGCGGGCGGCGATCTTGGCCAGCGGGCGGCCGGTGGCCTTGGAGACGAACGGCACGGTGCGCGAGGCACGCGGGTTCACTTCGAGGACGTAGACGTCGTTGCCCTTGATGGCGAACTGGACATTCATCAGGCCGACCACGTTGAGTGCACGGGCCATGGCCACGGTTTGCCGGCGCAGTTCGTCCATCAGGCGCGGCGACAGGCTGTACGGGGGCAGCGAGCAGGCCGAGTCACCCGAGTGCACGCCGGCCTGCTCGATGTGTTCCATGATGCCGCCGATGAGCACGTCCTTGCCGTCCGAGAGGGCGTCCACGTCCACCTCGATGGCGTCGTTCAGGAAACGGTCGAGCAGCACCGGGGAATCGTTGGAGACCTTCACCGCCTCGCGCATGTAGCGTTGCAGGTCGGCCTCCTCGTGGACGATCTCCATGGCCCGGCCGCCCAGCACGTAGGACGGGCGCACCACCAGCGGGTAGCCGATCTCGGCGGCGAGACGGATCGCCTCGTCCTCGGCCCGGGCGGTGCGGTTGGGCGGTTGCAGCAGTCCGAGGCCGTGCAGCATTTTCTGGAAACGCTCGCGGTCCTCGGCGGCGTCGATCATGTCCGGCGTGGTGCCGATGATGGGCACGCCGTTTTTCTCAAGTTCGCGCGCCAGCTTGAGTGGCGTCTGGCCACCGTATTGCACGATGACGCCGACCGGCTGCTCGATGCGCACCACTTCCAGCACGTCTTCCAGCGTGAGCGGCTCGAAGTACAGGCGGTCGGAGGTGTCGTAGTCGGTCGACACGGTCTCCGGGTTGCAGTTGACCATGATGGTTTCAAAGCCGTCTTCCCGGCAGGCCTGGGCGGCATGGACGCAGCAGTAGTCGAACTCGATGCCCTGGCCGATGCGGTTGGGGCCGCCGCCGAGCACCATGATCTTCTTGCGGTCACTGGGCTGCGCCTCGCATTCCTCTTCGTACGAGGAATACAGGTAGGCGGTCGAGGTGGCGAACTCGGCGGCGCAGGTGTCGACCCGCTTGTAGACCGGATGCACGGCCAGCTCCCAGCGGCGCGCCCGGACCATGTGCTGGTCGGTGTCCAGCAGGGTGGCGAGACGCCGGTCGGAGAAGCCGTTGCGCTTCAGGGTGAACAACTCGTCCTTCGACAGGCTGGCGAGGGAGCGGCCGCGCAGTTCGTTTTCCTGGCGCACGATGTCGGCGATCTGGACCAAGAACCAGGGATCGATCTTCGTGATGTTGAAGACCTCGTCCAGGGTCATGCCGATGCGGAAGGCATCGGCCACATAGAACAGGCGTTCGGCGCCCGGGTTGCCCATCTCGCTGAGGATGGTGCTCTTGTCGGTGGACTTCTCGTCGAAGCCATCGACGCCGGTCTCCAGACCGCGCAGGGCCTTTTGCAGCGACTCCATCTGGGTGCGGCCGATCGCCATGACTTCGCCCACCGACTTCATCTGGGTGGTCAGGCGGTCGTTGGCCTGCGGGAATTTCTCGAAGGCGAAGCGCGGGATCTTGGTCACCACGTAGTCGATCGAAGGTTCGAACGAAGCCGGGGTGGCGCCCCCGGTGATCTCGTTCTTCAACTCGTCCAGCGTGTAGCCCACCGCCAGCTTGGCCGCCACCTTGGCGATCGGGAAGCCAGTGGCCTTGGAGGCCAGGGCAGACGAACGCGACACCCGCGGGTTCATCTCGATCACGATCATCCGGCCGTCGTCGGGATTGATGGCGAACTGGACGTTGGAGCCGCCAGTGTCGACGCCGATCTCGCGCAGCACGGCGATCGAGGCGTTGCGCAGGATCTGGTACTCGCGGTCGGTCAGGGTCTGGGCCGGGGCGACGGTGATCGAGTCGCCGGTGTGTACGCCCATGGGATCGAGGTTCTCGATCGAGCAGATGATGATGCAGTTGTCCGCCCGGTCGCGGACCACTTCCATCTCGTATTCCTTCCAGCCGATCAGGGACTCCTCGATCAGCAGCTCGCGGGTCGGCGAGGCCTCCAGGCCCCGCTCGCAGATCTCGACGAACTCGCCCATGTTGTAGGCGATGCCGCCGCCGGTGCCACCCATGGTGAAGGACGGCCGGATGATGACCGGGAAGCCGATGCCGGCCTGCACCTGCATGGCTTCCTCCATGGAATGGGCAATGCCGGAACGGGCCGAGCCGAGGCCGATCTTGGTCATCGCCTCCTTGAACAGCTGGCGGTCCTCGGCCTTGTCGATGGCCTCCTTCTTGGCGCCGATCAGCTCGCAGCCGAACTGTTCCAGCACGCCATGCTTGGCCAGGTCGAGCGCGCAGTTGAGCGCGGTCTGGCCCCCCATGGTCGGCAGCACGGCATCGGGGCGTTCCTTCTCGATGATCTTGGCCAGGGTCTGCCAGTTGATCGGCTCGATGTAGGTCGCGTCGGCCATCTCCGGGTCGGTCATGATGGTGGCCGGGTTGGAGTTGACCAGGATGACCCGGAAGCCTTCTTCGCGCAGTGCCTTGCAGGCCTGGGCGCCGGAATAGTCGAACTCGCAGGCCTGGCCGATGATGATCGGGCCGGCGCCGATGATGAGGATGCTGTGGATGTCAGTACGCTTAGGCATGCTTGTTCTCCCGCATCAGGGCGACGAAGCGGTCGAACAGGTACGCGACGTCGTGCGGGCCCGGACTTGCCTCCGGGTGGCCCTGGAAACTGAATGCCGGGCAGTCGGTGCGGGCAATGCCCTGGTTGCTGCCGTCGAACAGGGATTGATGGGTGACCCGCAGGGTGGCCGGCAGGGTGGTTTCGTCGACCGCGAAGCCATGGTTCTGGCTGGTGATCAGCACCCGGCCGCTGTCCTTGTCCTGCACCGGGTGATTGCCGCCGTGGTGGCCGAACTTCATCTTACGGGTCTTGGCACCGGAGGCGAGCCCGAGCAGTTGGTGACCGAGGCAGATGCCAAAGGTCGGCACCTTCTTCTCAAGCACTTCCCGGATCGCGGCAATGGCGTAATCGCACGGCTCCGGGTCGCCGGGGCCGTTGGACAGGAATACCCCATCCGGATCCATGGCCAGCACTTCGCTGGCCGGGGTCTTGGCGGGCACCACGGTGACCTGGCAGCCGCGCGCGGTGAGCATGCGCAGGATGTTGCGCTTGACCCCGAAGTCATAGGCGACGACGTTGAACAGCTTTTCGGCCGGCGCGACGAAGCCCTTGCCGAGCGCCCACTCGCCTTCGGTCCATTCGTATTGCTCGGCGCAGGTCACCACCTGCGCAAGATCCTGGCCGGCCATGCTCGGGCAGCCCCGGGCCTGGCGCAGGGCTTCGGCTTCGTCGATGGCGCCTGCCATGATGCAGCCGTTCTGGGCGCCCTTCTCGCGCAACAGGCGGGTCAGGCGCCGGGTATCGATGCCGGCGATGGCAACCACCCCCTTGTCCTTCAGGTACTCGGGCAGGGTCCGGGTCATGCGGAAATTGCTGGCGGTCAGTGGCAGGTCGCGGATGATCAGGCCGGCGGCGTGCACCTGGCCGGATTCCTCGTCCTCCGGGTTGGCACCGACATTGCCGATGTGCGGATAGGTGAGGGTGACGATCTGCCGGCAATAGGACGGGTCGGTGAGGATTTCCTGGTAGCCGGTCATCGAGGTGTTGAACACCACTTCGCCAATACCCAGGCCATCGGCCCCAATGGCATAGCCCCGGAAGGTGGAGCCGTCGGCAAGCACGAGGATCGCGGGCGCAAAGGAGGAAGCCAAGATAACTCCTAGACGTGACAAGCGGGACAGGCTTGCGCCTATCCCGCTGAATATTTGCTGAAATGTGTCCGGATTATACGCGCCGGCCGGTTCCCGCTCAACGGGCGCCGGTCAAGCCGGTTGCCCTTTCAGTCCTGGCCGATCACCCGGGCGAGCGCGAGCAGGCGCGGACTGATCTCCAGGTCGGCGGCGCGCACGGCCCCCAGGTGGATGGTGAACCGGGGCAATTTACCCTGCGGGGTCAGTTCGACCATGCCGCCGGCCTGGGCGAATCCGTCCAACTCGCTGACGGTCAGGACCGGCCGCTGGCGCACGGCACGCAGGCGCTCGGTCAGGTGTTCCCGCTCAGAGGCCGCGACGTAGAGCAAGTCACACTCGTCCGCCAGTCGGACTCCACGCGGCGCCAGCACCTTCAGGTGACGGCCCTTGACCGTGCGGCCATCGAGGTGCCACAGGGACGGCACCTGGGCATCCTCGCCGACCAGGCAGAAACGCATCGGTGCGCTGACCGGCCCGTGCGACCGTTCCGGCCAATCGGTGAACTTGGCGACATTGTAGATATAGGCCGTCTTGAGCAGCGTGCCCTCGTTCTCGGCGGCCCAGGCAGAAGGCCAGGCCAGGAGCAAGAGCAGCATCGCCCGGAACGCGACGCGTCGGCCTCGACGCGCGCCTGTCACGCTGTTTCGCACGGGCATGGTCAAAAGCGGTACCGGAGTTCAGCGTAGCCGTGACGTCCAGGCAAGGGCAGGTCGCCCGGGATGGCGATGCCGGTGTATTCCCGGGCATCGGCATCGAACAGATTGCGGATCGATAACGCAACTTCCCAGTCTTCATCCGGCGCATAACGCAGGGTGGTGTCGACCAGGGTGTGTCCCTCGAGTGCGTCGCGCGGATCCACGTCCGCGCGTGGCCGACGGCTGGTCCAGTGGGCCTGGGCGTTCCAGTGCCAGCCCGGTGCGACGCGCCAGTCGGCGCGCAGGTAGGCTTGCCGTTCCGGGACGAACAGGGACCGGTAGGACGAATCCTCCTGACGCAAGAGCGACAGGTTGGCGGATAGCCTCAGGTGGTCGTGGGGGTGCCAGCGGGCTTCGAGTTCCGCGCCCCGGATGGCATGGTCGCCGACATTCTGGTACTGCCGGGGGGCGCCGGTGGCGATGATCAGGTTGGAGAGGGTCAGGTGGTAGAGATCGAGGCCCAGCGACCATGGCTTCGAAGGTGAGTAGGCCAACGAGAGATCCCAGGTGCGCGAGGTTTCCGGGTTCAGCTCGGCGTTCGGTAAAGCCACGGTGGTCACGGCATGGAGTTCCTGGTAGGACGGTGCCCGGAAGGCTTGGCCGTACATCAGTTTCGCGGTCAGGGTGTCGCTGGCCTGCCAGACCAGGGCCAGGCGCGGATTGAAGGTGTCGCCAAAGTCGGAATACCGATCATAACGGGCCCCTGTGGTGACCTCGAGACGGTCGGACAGGGTCCAGATGTCCTGAACGAAGGCATAGACCACCTCGCGCGATTTCTCGGGCGCGAAGGCGTAGGGCGTACCGGTCAGGTCGACCAGAGGGCCGCCCGGCGGCAGGGGCAAGCCCTCGGGGCCCATGCCGCCATTCACGGATTGGACCACCTCGTACAGGTCCTGCCATTGGTAGCCCATGCCGAGCCGGACCGCGTGTCCCGACCAGGCCGAGTAGTTGCCGCTCAGTTCGAAATTCAATTGCCGCTCGGCCGAGCGCATCCGGTTCAGCCACCCGTCCGGGTAAGTTCCGCTGGCGTCGACGTAGCCGGGCGGCCGCTCCTGGAAGCCGGCCCCGGAGGTATAGCTGAGATCCTGGTAGCGCCATTCGGCCTGGACGCCCCAATCCGGAGCAAAATCGGAGTTGGCGTAGCGCAGGGCCAGGTTGCAGCGGTGGTCGCCAGCCTCGGTGACCGGGTCCAGCACCCCGGCGCCAGTCAGGCCGATGTCGAGGTCGCGGTGACGCAGGTAGTCGGCCAGCAATTGCCAGTCGCCCGAGGTCACCGAGAGCCGGACATCCTCGCCGGCCCAGCCATAGTGGGCGCGACCTGGCGCCAGCGAGGCTTGCGAGCCGAAGCGATGGTCCTGGGCGGTCTGGGCGTCGGCATCGATCCATGGGTCGTGGCCGTCGGTTTCGAAGACATCGGCGGAAAAGCGCACCTGGAGATCTTTCCAGGCCGCCGCGTGGCGCAGCCAGGCCGAGGCGGTGGCTTCACTGCCGGCCCTGACGCCCGCTTCCGCCGTGGTGCGGTCACCCGCGGTCCAGGTGATCACGTTGATGACGCCAGCCGAGGCATCCGAACCGAACAGCGCCGAACCCGGGCCCCGGATGATCTCGATCCGCTCGATCGCGCTGACCGGCAGCCCCTTCCAGAAGATCCCAAAGCCCCAGAGCAGGTCTTTCATGGGGGCGCCGTTGATCATCAGCAGCGTCTGGTTGGCCCCGGCGCCGCGGAAATGGATCAGGGGCCGGAAGCCGAACTGGCTGGCCCGGACGTAGATGCCAGGCACGCCTTGCAGGACGTCGACCAGGTTGGTCGCGCCGGTGGCCTTGATGTCCTCGGCCGTGATCACGGTGACCACCGAGGGGGCTTTCGAGAGCTTGCGCCGGGATTGGGTGGAAATGCTGACCTCTTGGGCAAGCAGTTCCTCCAGGCTCAAGGAGAGCAGATAGTTGAGCCGCGATTCGCTTTCGGCCGCGAATCCCTGGAGGGGCAGACCGACGGCGAACAGGAGGCCCAGGCGGGCAAGGCGAGAGCGGCCTCCGGGCGTCGACTTGGATGTCCCCATTATTGTTCTCCAACGATGTTCTATTTTGATCCAGATATCACATTAGCTTGTTTCGTGCCTGGATGGGGCGCGGTCTTCCGAACAGTTCACGGTCGCGGTATCGAGGTCGGGGTCCGGGCGCGTACCGTTCCCAGGAAGCGGGCCAAGGCGGCCTCGAGCCTGGGCAGGTCGGCCGATACCGCGTCCAGTTCGCCAGCCCGCGCGGCCAACTCCATCTGCTTGCACAGCCCGGGCAACTGCCGGGCACCGAACGTGGCGCTGCTTCCCTTCAACTGGTGCAGGCGTTCCGCCAGGGCCTCATGGGCGCGCTCTGCCAGGGCCTGGTGCATTCCGGCCAGCAGGCGGGTTGCCACTTCCTGGTATTTGTCGAACATGCGGACCAGGGCCTCGCGGCTGACGCTGCCGCACAGATCCTCGAAGATGTCCGGATCCAGGTCGTCCGCGTCGGCGGGCGCGGCCGGCGCGGGCCGGTCCCGCGCACCCCGGCTCGGGGCATGCCCCAACCAGCGTTCCAGCAAGGCGACCAGTTCAGCATGGGGCAAGGGCTTGGAACGGTAGTCATCCATGCCGACCGCCAGGCAGCGTTCGCGGACCTCCGACAGGGCGTCGGCAGTCAGCGCGACGATCGGCCGCCGCCGCCCGTCCGCCTGCTCGGCTTCCCAGGCCCGGATACGTGCGGTGATCTGGTAACCGTCCATGCCGGGCATGTGCAGATCCATCAGGATCAGGTCGATGGGGGTGCCCGATAGTCTTTCCAGGGCCTGCCAGCCATCTTCGGCCAGGTGCACGTCGAGCCCCAGTCCCGCGAGCATTTCGCGCAGGACCAACTGGTTGGCCGGGTTGTCCTCGCAGACCAGGATGTGCTCACCCGCGAAGCGGAGCCGATCCTGTCCCGCGCGAAACAGGCCCGGGGTTGGCTGGCCCAGCAACGCGTCCCGGAAGCGGGCCATGCGGACTGGTCTCGGCAACCAGACACTGCCTGGGGCCATGGTCCTGGGGTCGAGGCCCTCGATGCGGTGCAACGGCACCAGCACGATCTGCGACCGGAAGCCGCTGCAGGGGGTGTGGGCCTGGGTTTCATGGTCGATCACCAGTACGCTTTCGGCATGCTCGGCGACCAGGGGCTGGGCTGGGTCGGCCTGGCGCACCGCGATGCCCCAATGGCGCAGTTGGCGTTCGAGGCCGAGCCGGACACCGGGCTGGGCAACACACAGGACCGCAGTCCGGGGCACGCAACCGCCCCCCAGTTCCAGGCCACGGCCTGGCTCGGCCAGGCCCAGGGGGACCCGGACCTTGAAGTTCGAGCCGATACCGACGACGCTTTCCAGGGACACTTCGCCACCCATCTCGTCGAGCAGGTGACGGACGATGGCCAGGCCTAGCCCGGTGCCGCCGTAATGGCGGGTGGTGCTGCCGTCGACCTGGCAGAAAGTCTCGAAAATGCGTGTCTGGGCCTCGGCAGGAACGCCGATGCCGGTGTCCCGGACCTCGATGTCGAGCAGGAAGCCCCGTTCCGGGTCGTGGACTGGCCGGGCCGCCAGGGTGATTTCTCCACGCTCGGTGAACTTGGCCGCGTTGGACAGCAGATTGTTGAGAATCTGGCGCAGGCGTCCGGGATCGCCGATGACCTTCTCGGGCAGGGCGGGATCCGGCTGGCCGACCACCTCCACCCCCTTGGGCATCGCTTGGGGTGCCACCAGGTCGAGGGTGTCGTCGAGCAGGCCGCGCAAGTCAAAACTGACGCGCTCCAGTTGCAGGCGGCCGGCCTCGATCTTGGCCAGGTCAAGGATATCGCTGATCAGATCGCGCAGGGTTTCCGAGGAATGGCCGATGGTGTTCAGGAACAGGCGTTGCCGGTCGTCGAGCCGATCGTCCTGGTTCAACAGTTCGACCATGCCCAGGATGCCGTTCAGCGGGGTACGGATCTCATGGCTCATGTTGGCAAGGAACTGGCTCTTGGCGACATTGGCTGCTTCGGCCTGGGTCTTGGCCGCCTCGAGCTGGGCGGTGCGTTGCTGGACCAGGGCCTCGAGCGCGTCACGCGAGCACGCCAGTTCGTCATCGCGCAGCTCGATCTCGGCCAGCATGGTGTTGAAGCTGTCGACCAGTTCACCCACCTCGTCCGCGCTGTGGTGGCTGGCCCGGAGGCTGAAGTCGCGACTCGAGCGGACTTGGCGCGCCACTTCCGCGAGGCCGTGGATGGGCGCGACGAACCGTTTCGCGAGGCGCAGGCCGAGGACCAGCGACAGGGCAAAGGCCCCCAGGACGCCGGCCAGGGAGAGGCCGGCCTGGGTGATGAAGCCGCGCCAGGTGGGCCCCAGGTCGGCCCTCAGGAGAATATGGCCGACCGTTTCGCCATCCACCTGTATGGTGTTGACCTGCCGGGCAACCGGGTCGAAGACCCTGACCGCCGGCCGCCCCAAAGCGCTGCCTGCCAGGTTGGCCGGCACTGCGCCGGGGTCGCCATAAAGGGCGAAACGATCACCATGAACGTCGTAGAGGCCGGCGGCAACGATCTCGGCATGGTCGCGCAGGCTGTCGTTCAGGATGGTCCGGGCCGCCTCCGCATCCTTGAATACCAGCGCTGCATTGGCGGCCCCGCCGGTGGCGCGCGCCACCGCGACCAGCTTGTCGGTGGGCACCCGTTCCAGCGTGCTCAACAAGTGCCATACATTGAACAGCAACACGAAGCCCATGCCCACTGCCGAGACGCCCAGCAACAGCCAGACCAGCTTGCGCTGGAGAGGCGTGGGCGAAAAGAAACGGTACGTCACGTTGGCGATGTCCGGAGGCCGTGGTGGTCGATTCCGTGTAAATATATCACCCGTCACGGCGACCGGTTCCTGACCGCTTGGGCCCCATGGGGCTTGTCCCGGAAGCCGGTACAATGCATTTTTTTACGCACTGTTTCACGGACATGAACCTGCACGAATATCAAGCCAAGGCGATCCTGCGCGAGTTTGGCATTGCCACGCCACGCGGCCTTGCGATCACTTCGCCCGGGCAATGTGCCGATGCGGTCGCCGAATTGGGGGGCGAAGCCTGGGTGGTCAAGGCCCAGGTCCATGCGGGGGGCCGTGGCAAGGCCGGTGGGGTCAAGCTGTGCCGTTCGTTGGTGGCCTTGCAGGCGGCCGCCGAGGCCTTGCTCGGCCGCCACCTGGTCACTTACCAGAACGCGCCCGATGGCCAGCCGGTACATGCCGTCCTGGTCGAGGAAACCCTGCCGATCGCGCGCGAGTTGTATCTGTCCCTGACCGTCGACCGCGCGGCCGAGCGTATCGGCCTGGTCGCTTCGGCTGCCGGCGGCATGGAGATCGAGGAAGTCGCCCGTGCCACGCCGGACAAAATCCTGCGCGCGTCGGTCGATCCGATCACCGGGCTGATGGATTACCAGGGCCGAGACCTGGCTTTCGGCCTCGGCCTGGTGGGCGACCAGATCGCTGCCTTCGTCAAGTTGGTCAAGGCCTGCTACCGGCTGTTCGTCGAACGTGACCTGGCCCTGCTGGAGATCAATCCGCTGGTGGTCACCGAGGACGGCCGGGTGCTGCCACTCGACTGCAAGATGAGCGTGGATGACAACGCCCTGTATCGCCAGAAGGCCCTCGCCGAACAGGCTGACTTCAGCCAGATCGACGCCAAGGAAGCCGAGGCGCATCGCCTCAATGTCAACTACATCGCGCTGAACGGCAACATCGGTTGCATGGTCAACGGCGCGGGTCTCGCCATGGCGACCATGGACCTGATCAAGCTGTCCGGCGGCATGCCCGCCAATTTCCTCGACGTCGGTGGCGGCGCCACGGCACAGTCGGTGGCGCAGGCCTTCCAGATCATCCTGGCCGACCCGAACGTGAAGGCGGTGCTGATCAACATCTTCGGCGGCATCGTCCGCTGCGACCTGATCGCCGAGGGCATCATCCAGGCGGTCAAGGAAGTCGGCGTCCAGGTGCCCGTGGTGGTGCGCCTGGAGGGCACCAACGCCGCCCAGGGCCGGGCACTGCTGGCCAATTCGGGCCTGGCGATCATCGCTGCCAACGATCTGAACCAGGCGGCCAAGCGTGTCGTGGAGGAAGCGGCGTGAGCATCCTGATCAACAATGAAACAAAAGTCATCTGCCAGGGCTTCACCGGCAAGCAGGGCACTTTCCACTCCGAACAGGCGATCGCCTATGGCACGAAGATGGTCGGCGGCGTCACCCCCGGCAAGGGCGGCCAGCGCCATCTCGACCTGCCGGTGTTCAATACGGTGAAGGACGCGGTGCGCGACACCGGTGCCGATGCCACCATGATCTACGTGCCGGCCGCCTTCGCCGCCGATGGCATCCTGGAGGCGGCCGACGCGGGTATCCGGGTGATTGCCTGCATCACCGAGGGCATTCCGGTGCGCGACATGATCAACGTCAAGGCCGCGCTCCGTGCCAACGGGGCGCATCTCATCGGTCCCAACTGTCCGGGCCTGATCACGCCGGGCGAGTGCAAGATCGGCATCATGCCGGGCTTCATTCACCAGCCGGGCAAGGTCGGCATCGTGTCGCGTTCCGGCACCCTGACCTACGAGGCGGTCTGGCAGACCACCCAGGCCGGGCTTGGGCAATCGACCTGCGTCGGCATCGGCGGCGACCCGATCAAGGGCCTCGACTTCATCGATTGCCTGGCCCTGTTCCAGGCGGATCCGCAGACCGAAGCCATCATCCTGGTCGGCGAGATCGGCGGCACGGCCGAGGAGGCCGCGGCCGAATACATCCAGGCCCAGGTGACCAAGCCGGTGGCCGCTTACATCGCTGGCCTGACCGCGCCCAAGGGCAAGCGCATGGGCCATGCCGGTGCCATCATCGCCGGCGGTTCCGGCAAGGCCGAGGACAAGATCGCCGCCCTGGAACGGGCCGGCGTGGTGGTCGCCCAGAGTCCGGCCGGCATGGGGGCCGCCATTCAACAGGCGATCGCCCGCGCATGACCCGCATCGATTTCTACGTCAACGCCGCCGACAAGCTCGACGTGGCGCGCCGCCTGGCCGTCAAGGTCCACCAGGCGGGGCAATGCGCCCTGTTGTACACCGCCGACCCGGAGGTGGCCGAGGCCCTCGACCAGCGACTATGGACCCAGGACAAGCTGTCCTTCGTGCCGCATGTCCGGTGCGGCCACCCCCGGGCTGGCGAGACGCCGATCCTGATCGGCACCGATCCGGCGCCGCTGGCCCGCCATGACGTGCTCATCAATCTCGATGCCGCGTGTCCGGAGGGGTTTGGCCGCTTCGAGCGCTTGCTGGAACTGGCCAGCCAGGCACCGGATGACCTGCGCGCGGCGCGTGGCCGTTACCGCCACTATCAGGACCGCGGCTATCCCCTGACCAGCAACGACTTGTCCCGCAAATGACCCCGGCTGACGACGCCCAGGACCTGTTCGGCAAGATCGACGCCATGTTCGGCAAACGGGCGGGCTTCACGCCGGGGCTGACCCGCGCGGAGGACGATTTCCCGGTCCTGACCGAAGTGGTCGAGGCGGTCGCGCCGTCGGCCCCGGAGCCGATGACCAGCGGCCGGGATGCCCTGGTCGAGCCTCCGGAGGCCTCCCCCGATCTGACGGTGGGTCAGCTCACGGAAGTCGACATCGATCGGCTTGCCGTCGCGCTCGAGGCCCGTCTCGCGGAGTTGTTCATCCGCCAGCAGCTGCGTGTCGAGGCCCTGGTGAGACGGGTGGTGCGCGAGGAACTGGACGCGCGTCGCGACTGACGGGCCCGGCCCGCTGGGCCGGGGCTGGGTGTTTCATACCAGTAACACCTGGTTACACCTGCACCGCATTCGTGAAATCTCCGCCTATCGCCAGTCCACCATCATGGCTGCACCCGTGCTTGACGGGGAACCCCCTGAATGGAGTCCAAAATGAAAGCCTCTCAGAAAACGATCGCCGTGCTGGCGACCCTGATGACGATGTCCGCCTCGACCTCTGCCCTGGCCGGACTGGGACCGTGTCCGAGCCCAGCCCGTCCGCCGATCGAAGCCGACGCGTGCCAGCCGCCGCTTCCGGCACCGGTGGCGCCACGCGCCTGCCCGGCCCCGGCCCCGGAAGCCACCGGTCCCGGCGCCGGCTGCGGCGGCAATGCCGCCTTGATGGGCCGGCTGGGTGAGATGGCGGCGGGCGGCATGGGCATTGCCATGACCGTCATGGGCGCCTTGTTCGGCGCGCCCGAATGATTTCAGCCGGGCTGCTCAAAGCAGCCATTCGACCGGCAGCCGGGTAATCAGCCACAACCAGGCTCGGCGCCAGAGGGTGGCCCCCGGCTCGCTATCCCGACGGGTCTCCTGGGCGCCGCGCCGGTCGATCCAATACAGCTGTCCCTGCGCGTCGAGACGGGCCTCGTAGGCGAGCGCGGGAAGGCTTCGATCGAAGACACGGGTCAGGCCCGACGCCAGGGCCGGACTCTCGATGACCAGGCCGAGCTCGGTGTTGAGGCGGGCCGAACGGGGATCGAAATTGAAGGAGCCGACGAACAGCCGGGCGTTGTCCACCGCGAAGGTCTTGGCGTGCAGGCTGGCGCGGGAATTGCCGCTGGCGAAGGCCCCGGACGCGCGGTGTGCTTTTGGCAGTCGACGCGGCCATTCGTAAAGGGTGATGCCGGATTTCAGCAGCGTCTTGCGCCGCTTGGCGTAGCCGGCGTGCACGGCACTCACGTCGGTGGCTTCCAGGGCATTGGTCAGTACCCGGACCCGCACGCCGCGTCCGGCCAGTTCGGTCAGCAGGCGGGTGCCATGGCGGGTCGGCACGAAGTAGGGCGAGACCAGGTCGAACTGGCGGGCCGGCGCGCCGAGCACGCGCGTCAGTTGCGCCGCCAAGGCCGCCTCCGCGTGGCTGCGGTCGAGTCCTTTGGCGGGATCATCGCTGACCAGATGGGTTACGGCCCATTCGAACTTCAATGTGCCTTCAGTCCAGCGCCGGGCGAATTCGCTGTCGGCCAGGGCTTGTCCGTCCGCACCCTGCGCCGGTGCCTTGGCTCGGTCAAGGGCCGCGGGCGGGGCCGGGGCCAGCAGGCGGTCGATTGGATAGGCCGAGGCGCTTGCCCAGTAGCGGTCGAAATCGCGCGACAGTTCGGAGACCACCGGGCCGATGGCCAGGACGTCGAGGTCGATGAAGGCGAGGTCGGCGTCGTTGCCGAAATATTCGTCGCCGATGTTGCGTCCGCCGATCACGCTGGCCTGGTTGTCGGCGGTGAAGGACTTGTTGTGCATGCGCCGGTTCAGGCGCGGGAAATCGGCCAGGTAGCCGAGAGCATGCAGACCCCGGGTCGGGAACGGGTTGAACAGCCGGACCTCGATGTGGGCGTGGCCATCGAGCGCTGCCAGCGTGTCATCGAGGGCCAGCGAATGGTTGCCGTCGTCGAGCAGCAGGCGGACCCGCACGCCCCGGTCGGCGGCCGCACGCAGGGCGTCGAACAGCTGTGTGCCCGTCTGGTCCAGGCGCCAGAGGTAGTACTGCACGTCGAGCGAACGCTCGGCGTGCTGGGCGAGGAGGAGCCGGGCCGCGAAAGCGTCACGCGCGTCAAGCAGGGGATGGATGCCGGAGCGTCCGGGGTGGGCGGCGACCTGGGGGGCGATGGCCCGGCCCAGGCGGGTCGACCCGGTCTCGGTCAGGGCGGCCGAGACCGGTCGATCCTCCAGCGAGGGCAGGCCGGCACAGCCGCCCAGGATCGACACCAGGACAAGCAGGACGAGCGACATGCAGCATGTAGGGCACGACAGGCGGCAGGACATGGGGAGCGATGGGGCCAGGACCGGGCCAGACTACACCATCGGCGGGGCGCCCGCGACGACCGGGCGGGGTCATGATCGGGCTTGCCCTCGAAGCGGGTCTTGTCGACAATCCGGCTCCAGTGGCTGGACCCGATGGACTGCTTCGTGGGGGCTGCTGCCTTGCCCGACAGACATTCCATTGCCCTGCCATGTCCCTGATTTATGTGCTCGACCTCTGTGCCGTCTCGGTATGCGCCATCACCGCGACCCTGGAAGCCCGCCGCAGCGAGCTCGATCTGTTCGGCGTGGCGGTGATCGCCCTCATTGCCGGGATCGGCGGTGGCACCTTGCGCGATCTGTTGCTCGGCCGCCTGCCGGTCTACTGGGTGCACGACCCGACCTACGTGGCGGTCGGCTTGACGGCCGGGGTGCTGACCTTCTTCTTGGCCCGACACATGCGCCTGCCCAAGAACTTCTTCCTGATTCCGGATGCCTTCGGGCTGGCGTTGTTCACGGTGATCGGCACCAGCATTGCGCTCACCCTGGCCACGCCCTGGCAGATCGCTGCCTTGATGGGCGTGATCACGGCGGTGTTCGGGGGGGTGATCCGGGACATCCTGTGCAACGAGGTGCCGCTGATCTTCCGCACCGACATCTATGCCACCGCCTCGCTGGCCGGCGCCTTGCTGCTGATCGTTCTGGATAGCGCAGGCCTGCGCCACGATGTATCGGTTCTGCTGGCGATGCTGGCCACCGTGGCGATCCGCCTGGCGGCGATCCGCTGGCACATCCACTTGCCGCGCTTGCGCGATATCGGATGAACCGCCCGTGCCGTTGCCTGGACTAGTCTTCGCCTAGGGCGATGAGCTTGTCATAGGCAAAATTGCGGGCCAGTTCCGCGATGGTTTCGGCCTCGGCGGGATACTCGCTGCGCAGCCGCTGCACCAGCGCCAGGGTGGCCTCCTGGTCGAGGCGGGCGGCAGCGGCGACAAGTTCGCCGCGCAGGTCGGCCGGCAGGTGGCCGAGGTCCTGGTCATGACGCGTTTCGGCCGGCCGGGTCTCCTGGGCATGGATGAAGCGGAGGTCGAGCAGCCGGCCCATGACTTCGAATACCCGGGCCTCCTCCAGCGGCTTGCGGACCACTTCGTCGCATCCGGCGGCCAGGATGGCGCCCCGGTCTTCCTCGAAGGCGCTCGCGGTGATGGCGGCGATCCTGACCGCGTTGCCGCCCGGTCGTGCACGCAGGCGTCGGGTCGCCTCGTAACCATCCATGACCGGCATGCGCATGTCCATCCAGACGAAGTCCGGATGGACAGCGTCGAAAGCGGCCAGTCCGGCCTGGCCGTCGGCGGCCGAATGGACCTCGAAGCCGACTTGCTGGAGCAGGCGGGTCAATAGTTCGCGACTTTCCGGGTGGTCCTCGACGACCAGCACGCGCAAAGTCCGGGCGGGGGCTGCGATGCCGATCACCCGACCGGGATACGGCGTGTTCGCTTCGGCCTCTGCTTCCGGCAGATCGATCATGAAGCTGAATCGGGTGCCCTGGCCAGGGGCGCTTTCCAGCGTCAGCTCACCGCCCATCAGGCGCACGAATTCGCGGCTGATGGTCAGCCCGAGGCCGGTGCCTTCGCCCTTGGCGATGCCGGCGTCGGTCTGGAAGAAGGCCTGGAAGACACGCTCCTGGTCTTCTGTGGCAATGCCCGGCCCACTGTCGCTGACCGTGAATTGCACCGTTGGCGCGGTGAGGGCCTCGATGCGCAGGACCACGTCGCCCTGGTCCGTATATTTCACTGCGTTGCCGAGCAGATTGATCAAGACTTGGCGCAAGCGATGGGCGTCGCCGTTGACATGGTCCGGCAACGGACCGAGCCGTTCGACGTGGAGCGCGAGCCCCTTGGCCTCGGCGCGGACGCGGATCATGTCGGTGACCGTCTGCAGGGTGGCGTCGAGATCGAAATCCTGCCGGGCCAGGGCGGTTCGCCCGGCCTCGATGCGGGTGATTTCCAGGACATCGTTGATCAGGGTGAGCAGGTGGTTGCCGGCCCGGTTGATGGTCGCCAGATTGCTCTGGGCATCGGCCGGGATACGGGTGTCACGCGCGAGCAACTGGGCAAAGCCGAGGATGGCGTTGAGCGGTGTGCGCAACTCGTGCGACATGTTGGCGAGGAAGATGCTCTTCGAGCGGTTGGCGGCCTCGGCGTTCTCCTTGGCTCGTGAGAGCTGCTCGGTGCGTTCCATCACCAGTTGTTCGAGGTGGTTGCGATGTCGTTCGAGTTCCTCGAGGGTTCGCTTCCGCTCGGTGATGTCTTCGGAGATGCCGAGCAGGTAGAGGACCTGGCCACGCTCGTCGCGCAGGGCCAGTTTCTTGGTGTGCAGGATGCGTTCGCCGTGCAGACGGGTGGTGATGGTTTCCTCGGGGATGTCGAGCTGCCCCGGTCCGGTCAGCACCTCGCGGTCCTTGGCGGTGAAGAAATCGGCCTGCGCGGGCGGGAACAAATCGTAGTCGTTCTTGCCCAGCAGGTGGACGCGCGGGTGGCCGAGCAGATCTTCGCCGGCCTTGTTGAACAGCACGAAACGGAGATCTTCGGCACGTTTGAGGAAAATCATGTTGGGGATGTTTTCCACCACCGAGTCGAGCAGCCGGCTGGTGGCGCGTACCTGCTCCTCGGCCAGCTTGCGGTCGGTGATGTCGCGCAGCACCAGAACCGCGCCGGCTTCAGTGCCGTCGGCCTCGGTGATCTGGCCGGAGCCGATCTCGAGGGTGCGCAGCCTGCCCTCGGGGTCGCGCAGGGTGAGTTCCGGTCGGGCCGGCTTGGCGCCGGGCGGTGGGAGTCGCCAGCCCGACGCGCTGTCCGGCGCGGCCAGGTCGGGCAGCAGGTCGGCCACGCGCGGTGACTGGTCGGAGCGCAGGCCGAACATCGCTTGTGCGCCTGGGTTGAGCCGGGTCACCCGGCCATCCGGGCCGACGGCCAGGACGGCATCCCGGATTGCGTTGAGGATCGCCACGAGGGCTTCCTCGTTGCGGCGATGCTGGACGAGGAGGGTGGACAGTTTGCCGGTCATCGAGTTGATGCCCTGCTGCAGTTGACCCAGTTCGTCCGCTGCGTTGACCGGAATGCGCGCGTTCAGGGCGCCTTCCTCGACCTGCTTCAAGATGGCCAGGGAGGTGTCGATGCGTTTCGTGATCAGGCGTTGGGCGATCAGGACGATGGCGGCCGAACTGAACAGGATGAACAGGAGCGAGGCGGCCTGGCCCCAGAAGGTGATGAAGCGCTTGCGGGTGTCCAGTTCATGGGTATCGATTCGAATCACCGTGGTGTAGAGGAGCGGGGTCCCGACCGATCCGTGAATGCGCATGACGCCCGTCAGGCTGTTCTGGCCGCGGATGAATTGCTCGTCGGGGGCATCGTTGTCCAGCCAGCGAGGATCGAAGCTGGGCAGTTCCCTGGCCAGGCGGCCGAGCTGACTCGGGTCGGTGCTGACGATGACACGGCCGTTGCCGCCGATCACCATGCCGCCTTGATAGGGGGCGCCGACCATCTCGCTGATCAGCGCTTCCCGCGAAAGGGCGTGGATGGCCAACTCGTCGGTACTGATCATGCGCCCGATCAGATGGAGCCCGGAACGCGCCCGTTCGTCGATCGCGTCACTGAAACGATCGACATAGAACCACCCGAGTGCGCTGAACGCGGCGACCTCGACACCGATGACCAGCAGGGCAATGCGCGTGATCAGTCCGAATCGGGTCACAGGCGCGCTCAGGGAATGTAGCGGGGGGTGTCGGCCAAGGATTCCAGCCGTGTTTTTCGCTCTTCCTCGAAGCGCACCTGATCCGGCGGGAGGTGGGCGAGAATCTCGATGCCGTGCTCCGGGCGCTGGCTGTTCGGGTTCCAGCGGGCGATGTAGAGGCTCTGTTGGACATGGTGGCTGACCGGGTCCATCTCGGCCGGGGCATCCTGCATGCGTTCCCGGGCCGTCCACTTGAATTTTTCCAGTTCACCGATCACGGCATGATTGTCGGTGCTACCAGCCCGTTCGATCGCACTGAGCAGGGCGCGGGTGGCGAGATAGGCGGCGTGGGTCACGTCGCCGGGATAGGCCAGCTTGGTATGGCCATAGCGCTTCCGGTAGCGTGCCACGAAATCGGCCGTGCCCGGGGTCTTCAAGTTCCAGGCCCAGGTGGTTGCGAACAAGGGCCGGGGGGTGCCGGGCGCCGGATAGAGCTCTTCCCAGTCGACCTCCCCGACCAGCCACATCTGGCGATTCAACTGTCTGGGGTCGGCCTGGGCGAACAACTTGATCTGGTTGTCACCGCTGATGCTGGCGACTACGGCGTCTGCGCCCGAGGCAGCGGCACGCTTGAGCACCGAGGCCGGGTCCGGCATCGTTTCCGGGACCCAGTGTTCGTCGATCACCCGGCCGCCGTATTCCCGGATGTAACCGCGCGCGGCCGCGCTGTTGCCTCGGCCCCAGACATTGTCCTCGGTGACCAGGAGCACCCGTTTCGCCTTGCGCGAGGCCAGGGCATAGTGGATCAGGGCGCGGTTCGCGTTGGCGCCGCTGATATCGAACACGAACTTGGTGCGATGCGCATTTTCGACCGATTCGGCGGGCGCCGACGAATTGGTGTTGATGAAGATGACGCCATGCTTCTGGCTGACCGCTGACATGCTTGCGGCAACGCCCGAGCTGATGGCGCCGACCAGGAAGCCGGCCTTGGTCTGGGTAATGAGCTCGGTCGCGACCTTGGCGGCCCGGGTCGGGTCGAGGCTGGGGTCTCGGCTGATCAGGACGATCTCGCGGCCCAGGATGCCCCCTTTGGCATTGAATTCCTCGATGGCCATTTCCGCGCCCCGCCGGTCGGCTTCGGCATGCAGGGCAAAACGCCCGGTCGTCGGGGCGACGTGGGCGATCAACAAGGGCGGTGCCGCCCAGGCGAAGGCAGTGCCCCATAGGAGGAGGAGGCCGGACAACCAGGCCGGCAGGTTTGTGCCAGGCGACAATGGGTTCATGCGATGACTTCCCTTGTGCGTGACCACGGCGGGCCACGATCTCGTCGGCTATCAATATAGCCGGTACGGACCGACCTTGCCGGATGCCCAGTGGGCGCAACGAGCGATGGGCTGGCCAAAAAAAACCGGGCGCCTTGTGGGCGCCCGGTGTTTCAGCCTAGAGCCTGTCGCTTAGTGAGCGGCGGGCTTGAACAGCTTGGACTTGTCGACCAGGTCGACGTGCTTGCGCTTGAAGCAGGTCCACTTCTTGGTCTGCTTGTCGTAGATGGAGTTGACGAAGCAATGCCAGTTTTCCTCGTCCACGAAGTTCTTGTCCATCCGGTAGTAGAAGCCGGGGTAACGGCTTTCCTGACGGAACTGGATGTGCTTCATGTGGGCTTCGGCGGTCAGGATGCGGTGGTAGTTTTCCCAAGCACGCAGCAGTTCGTGCAGGTCCTTGGCACGCATCTTCTGGGCGTCTTCCTTCAGCATCTCCAGCTTGTCTTCCGCGACCTTGAGCATGTGCTCGTTGGTCTTGTAGTACGTGGCGACACCGGCAACATACTCGTCCATGATCTTCTGCAGACGGAACTGCAGCATCTTGGGCGTGATGTAGTTGGGGTTGACGTCGATGGCGGTGGTGTAGTCCTTGAACTCGAGGTAGTTGCGGACCGGCTTCCAGATCGCTTCGGCGACGGCGTCGACCGATTCGTCGAGCTCGACCTTCAGGTCCTTGTTGTCGAGGCAGTACTTCACCATGGCCTTGGCAGCCAGGCGGCCTTCGGCATGCGAGCCGGAGGAGAACTTGTGGCCGGAGGCGCCCACGCCGTCACCGGCGGTGAACAGACCCTTGACCGTGGTCATGCCGCGGTAGCCCCAGTTCCAGCCGGACGGCAGGTGGGCCGGGACATCGCTGTACTCTTCGCTGGTCGGGGCGCCGACATCTTCCGGACCGGAGGTCCAGATGCCGCAGCAACCGGAGTGCGAACCGAGCAGGTACGGCTCGGTCGGCATCAGCTCGGAGTTCTTCTTCTCGGGCTCGACGTTCTCACCCACCCAGATGCCGCACTGGCCGACGCACATGTCCAGGAAGTCTTCCCAGGCTTCGGCTTCGAGGTGCTTCACTTCCTTCGGGGTCAGGGTGTCGCGCAGCTTGGCCAGCGCGGTCACGGTGTCCATCCAGATCGGACCACGACCTTCCTGCATTTCCTTCAACATCAGGTGGTTACGCAGGCAGGACGCGGGCACGGCGGCTTGGCCGTACGGAGGGTAGTCGTTCAGCAGTTCCTTGTTCTTGACCATGTACACTTCGCCGAAGGCGTTGGTGGCCTGGGACTTGAACAGCAGGAACCAGGCACCGACCGGACCGTAACCGTCCTTGAAGCGGGCGGGCACGAAGCGGTTTTCCATCATGGTCAGCTCGGCGCCGGCTTCGGCAGCCATGGAGTAGGTGGAACCGGCGTTCCAGACCGGGTACCAGGCACGACCGGTACCTTCACCGACGGAGCGCGGACGGAAGATGTTCACGCAACCACCGGCAGCCAGCAGGATGGCCTTGGCCTTATAGACGTAGATCTTGTTCTCGCGGGTGGAGAAGCCGGCGGCGCCAGCGATCCGGGTCTTGTCGTTCTTGTCGTTCATCAGGTGAACGATGAACACGCGCTCCTGGATGCGGTCCATGCCCAGGGCCTTCTTGGCGGCCTCGGCCACGATCCACTTGTAGGATTCGCCGTTGATCATGATCTGCCACTTGCCGGAACGCACGGGCTTGCCACCCTCCTTCAGGGGGGTCATGCCTTGCGCGCCGTCGTGACGGACGCCGTCGGCATCGGTCTTCCAAATGGGCAGGCCCCACTCTTCGAACAGGTGCACGGACTCGTCGACGTGACGGCCCAGGTCATAGGCCAGGTCGTCGCGGGTGATGCCCATCAGGTCGTTGGAGACCATACGGGCGTAGTCGGCGGGATCCTGCTCGGAGCCGATGTAGGTGTTGATCGCGGACAGACCTTGGGCGACGGCGCCGGAACGGTCCATGGCGGCCTTGTCGACCAGCTTGATCTTCAGGTCGACGCCAGCGGAAGCCTTGGCGGCCTCGGCCCAGCGAACGATTTCGTAGGCGGCGCCGCAGCAGGCCATGCCACCACCGATCAGGAGGATGTCAACTTCCTCCTGGACGACTTCGGGATTCGTAAAATCAGCCATTACTCTTACCTTTCTCTACCCAGATTACTTGCGGATCAGCTCGGCCGGGTTGCCAGCGCGGTAGCCGTTTTGTTCCATATGGTTGAAGAAGCCGGGCTGGGCAATCTTCGCCATGTCGGCGGCGGGCTTGCCACCGTAGGGATCGATGGAACCTTCCGGGGTGGTGCGGATCGGGAACTTGAAGCGCTTCAGGGTGCCGTTGCGGAACTTGATGGTCCACATGATGGAGTCGGAGCCGCGCAGGGGCTGCACCGAGCCGCCCAGGGGGACGATGTCGGCGTAGTGGCGGGCTTCGATGGCCTGCTGCGGGCAGATCTTGACGCAGCTGTAGCACTCCCAGCACTGCTCGGGTTCCTGGTTGAAGGCGCGCATGGCGTGGCCGGTTTCCGAGCCATCCTTGTCCAACTTCATCAGGTCGTGCGGGCAGATGTACATGCAGGCGGTCTTATCCTGACCCTTGCAGCCGTCGCACTTGTCGGTACGAACGTAGGTAGGCATTACTTCTCTCCTTGTTAGCTAACAATCCGCGATGTGTCGCGGTCCATTCAGACTCCGGACCCCACCTTGGCCGGGGGGCGTATCGCGATTCCGCTTCCGGCGGGCCCGGGATTCCAAATTCACGGGGCCGGCGCGCACGCCGGCCGGGACATGCTTACGCGGCCGAGTGGCCCTTCAGTTCGACCTTGACGTTCTGCTCGGCGGTCAGGCTGGCGTAATACTTCTGCAGCACCTTGGCGACTTCCGGGCGGCTGAACTCGACCGGCAGGTCCTGGCCTTCGGACAGCATGGCGCGCACCTTGGTGCCGGACAGCAGGATGCGGTCGTCCTTGGTGTGCGGGCAGGTACGCTGGGAGGCCATGCCACCGCACTTCTTGCACCAGAAGGTCCAGTCGATGTTCATGTTGACGGTTTCCAGCGAGCCCTTCGGGATTTCGTCGAAGATCTTCTGGGCATCGAACGGGCCGTAGTAGTCGCCCACGCCGGCGTGATCGCGACCGACGATCAGGTGCGAGCAGCCGTAGTTCTGGCGGAACAGGGCGTGCAGCAGGGCTTCGCGGGGACCGGCATAGCGCATGTCGAGCGGGTAGCCGGCCTGGATCACGGTGTTGGGGGCGAAGTAGTTGTCGATCAGGGTGGCGATCGCTTCGCTGCGGACCTCGGCGGGGATGTCGCCCGGCTTCAGGGCACCCAGCAGGGAGTGGACCAGGACGCCGTCCATGGTCTCGATGGCGATCTTGGCCAGGTATTCGTGCGAGCGGTGCATCGGGTTGCGGGTCTGGAAGGCGGCGACCCGGCTCCAGCCCATCTTCTCGAAGGCGGCACGGGTCTCGGCGGGGGTCATGAACTGGTCGCCGTACTCTTCCTTGAAGGTGCCGGTGGACAGGACCTTGACCGGGCCGGCCAGGTTGTACTTGCCCTGGGCCATGACCATCTTGACGCCAGGGTGCTCGGTGTCGGTGGTCTTGTACACCTGCATGCACTCGTGGGCCTTGTCGATGGTGTATTTCTCGGTGATCTTCATGGTCCCCATCAGGGCGCCATTCTCGCCGTCGACCAGGGCCACGTCGTCGCCGACCTTGACGTCCTCGTCATCGGTGGACAAGGTGACCGGGATCGGCCAGAACAGGCCGGAGGCCATCTTGTAACCGTCGCAGATTCCGAGCCAGTCGGAGTGGGTCATGAAGCCGTCCAGCGGGGTAAAGCCGCCGATGCCCATCATGATCAGGTCACCGGTCTCGCGCGAGGTCATCTTGACCTGCTTGAGGGACGCGGCGCGGGCCTTTTCGGCAGCGAGGGCGTCGCCTTCGAGCAGGAGGGGCTTCAATTCGCCGCCGCCATGGGGCTTCACGAGTCGGGACATGCTGGCTCCTTCGTATGGGTTTAGGAAAATCGGACTACCGAGTGGGTCGGCAGGATAGCACGCCCACCTAGCCCTCCTAATCCAAGTTATTTATTTGCAAATAAAGATTTTCGATATTTTTGGCTTCTTATAATTAATTGTTTTATAAGTGAAATATTTTTCATGATGGGCGGTCGGCCGGCATTCCCGGTTCGGCGATAAAATGCCCGCATGATGTCGCCCCGTCGTTTCCCCGTCTCCGTTGCGGCGCTCCTGGCAAGTCTGGTGCTGCTGGCCGGTTGCGCGGCTTCGCCGATCCAGCGCAAGGACGGCCAGCCCAGCCAGCGCGCGTTCGCACTGAAAAACCTGGCCAAGACCGACATCGACCTGGTCTGCGAACTTGCCCAACGCGAAGTGCTGTCCGGTCTGCGCCGGCTCACCGAGAAACTTTACCGGCGCAACCCGCGTGAATTCCGCAAGGCCGGCCTCGATTCGGTCGAGGCGGCGGTCGCCCGGGTGTTTGCCCCGCTCGACGACTGGCGCGCCTTCGGGGCCGACCGGGTCGACTGGGCCGAGTCGCTGCGCCTGGCCTTCGCCGAGGGGTATGCCGGCGACCGCGTGCACGCCTACATGCAAGGCCTGCTGGTGATGGTGATGGCCTCCTATGAGCACCGCAGCGAGTTCTTCCTGACCGACGACCTCGACGCCCAGCGGCTCTACAACAGCGCCCGCAATCTGGAGTCGGCAGCCTGGCGGCTGGCCCAGGCCCGGGATGCGACGGGCGCGCCGGTGTTGCTCAGCAATGCGGTCGACGATGCCGTGGTCAATCTCAGCTTCGAGCGCGAGATTGGCAAGCTGATCGCCCGACAGGACCTGATCGCGGTGATCATCGAGGACAAGAGCAACCGGACTATCAACCGGGTCATCCAGAACGTGGCCTCGTTCGTGCTGTTGCCGGTGTAACCAGGCTGCAACCTGGATGGTCTAGATTTTTTAATCTTTTGCAGAAGGACGGTGCCTCATGGCGATGGATGTGATCGACTACGACATCTTCGGCGACGACATGCAGTACGTCGAGATCGAGCTGGACCCCGGTGAAGCGGCGGTGGGCGAGGCGGGCATGATGATGTTCATGCAGGACGGCGTCGACATGGAAACCGTATTTGGCGACGGCTCGGCGAGCCAGTCCGGGCTGATGGGCAAGCTCATGGGTGCCGGCAAGCGTCTGCTGACCGGCGAGTCACTGTTCACCACCATCTACGCCAACCAGGCCAACGGCAAGCGCCGGGTCGCCTTCGCCGCGCCCTATCCAGGCAAGATCGTGCCGATCGACCTGAGCCAGATCGGCGGCACACTGATCTGCCAGAAGGATTCCTTCCTGTGCGCGGCCAAGGGGGTCAGCCTCGGCATCGCCCTGCAGAAGCGTCTGGGGACAGGCTTCTTCGGCGGAGAGGGCTTCATCCTGCAAAAGCTCGAGGGCGATGGCATGGTGTTTTTCCACGCCGGTGGCACCCTGGCCGAGAAGACCCTGGCGCCGGGCGAGGTGTTGCGGGTCGATACCGGCTGTGTCGCGGCCATGCAGCCCTCGGTCGATTTCGACATCCAGTTCGTCGGCAAGGTCAAGACCGCGCTGTTCGGTGGCGAGGGCCTGTTCTTCGCCAAACTGACCGGGCCCGGCAAGGTCTGGCTGCAAACCCTGCCGTTCTCCCGCCTGGCCAACCGGGTTCTGGCGGCCGCGCCGGCCGCCGGTGGCCGGGCCCAGGGTGAAGGCTCGCTTCTGGGCGGCTTGTTCGACGGCGACAATTCATGACCCGGTGACGCAGCTGCGTGACCCGCGAAGCGTGACGAGTGGCGCCACGCCGTGGCGTCATGCATTGAGGAGAATCTCGATGGACCTGATCTTGTGGCGGCACGCCGACGCCGAGGAAGGCGTGGTCGACATGACCCGTGAATTGACCGCCAAGGGCCGCAAACAAGCGGTTGCGGTGGGCGGCTGGCTGGACGCCCGCCTGGCCAAGGAGACCCGCGTCCTGGTCAGCCCGGCGACGCGGGCACAGCAGACCGCCGCCGGCTTGGGGCGCCGTTTCGAGACCGTCCAGGCCATCGAACCGGGGGCTGATCCGCACGACCTGATGCACGCGGTGGGCTGGCCGGAAAGCGCCGGTACGGTGCTGGTGGTCGGGCACCAGCCGACCCTGGGCCTGGTGGCCGGCATGCTGCTGTTCGGCGAACCGCGGCCGGTCACGCTCAAGAAGGGCGGCCTGGTCTGGCTGACCAACCGGACCAAGCGCGGCGATCAGCAAGTCATCCTGAAGGCGGCGCTGATCCCCGAGCTGGTCTGAGGCGCCGGCGCTAGGCGATCGGTTAGTCGAGGCCCAGCTGCTCGATCCAGGCCAGGGCTTGGAGATGGTCCTTGGTGACCTGCTCCGGGGTCAGCATCAGGGCCAGGGTCAGTTCCTCCATCCTGGCCAGGTCCTGCGACTCGCAGGCCTCGGCCAGGGCCAGGATCGGCCCGTACATGCCGCGCCGGTTGAGCAGGGCCTCGGCGATGTCCTCGGAGATGATCAGACGGTCGAGGATTTCTTCCATCGGGGTGTCGAGCATGGCGTCGAGCAGTGAAAAAACGCCGGTGATGAACAGGTTGTCGAGGTCGCCCTTGCTCATCACATGGCTGCCGAGCAGTTCGCACAAGCGGCCCCGGGTGATCGCGGTGCGCGCCTGGGCGGGCGAGGCCGGGTGGGTTCCGGCGGTGGCCAGGAGCAGGGTCAGCCAGCGGTACAGGGGCTTCATGCCCAGGATCGACACCGCGTGGCGGATCGACTGCACCTCGCAAGAGAGCCCGAATCCGGCCGAATTGATGTAGCGCAGGAGCTTGAAGGTGAGGGCGACATCGGTCTTCAGGACCGATTCGATGTCCTTCACCTCGGCATCCTTGCGGACCATGTCAAGTAGCCGCAGGATGGTGGCATGGCCGGGGTTGAGTACACGCGCCATGAGGTGTTCCGGGTGGGCGAAGTAATAGCCCTGGAAGTAATGGAAACCCAGTCCCTGGCACCAGTCGAACACCTCGCGCGACTCGACCTTCTCCGCCACCAGCTTGACCGGCTGGCCGAGCAGGCTCCGGACCATGGCCGCCGTCTTGTCCTTGCCCAGCTCGACGACATCCAGCTTGACGAAGCTGGCCAGCGGCAGCAACTTGGCCAGCGGGCTGCCCACCTCGAACTTGTCCAGCGCGAAGCGGAAGCCGGCCGCCTTGAGTTCTTGCAGGCGGGCGATCAGTTCCTCGTCCGGCGCCACCGTGGCCATGATCTCGATGACGATCTTCTGCGGCGGAAGCAGGGTGACGAATTCACTCATCAAGGTGGGCTGGTCCATGTTGATGAACGCCAGCTTGCCCTTGAGCAGCCATTCGGTGCCCATGTCGAACAGGGTCGAGGCCATGACGTTGAGGCCGGCCCGGTAGGTGTCCTCCAGGTCGGCATGGTCGGCCTGCGCCGAGGCGCGAAACAGCAGTTCGTATCCGATCAGGTTGTGCTTGCCGTCGACGATGGGCTGCCGGGCAAGATAGGTATCTTGGCTCATGGGATGCTTGTGTGGTGTGCCGGTAGCGCAAGGATACCAGCTCAGCCGGGCCGATCAATGACGGCCCGGCGGCGGTGTGGCTTCAGGCGGCGAGGGCGAACAGCGCGCCGGGCGTGTCGGGCGGGGCGCTGGATAGGAGTTCCTCCATGTCCAGGACCAGGACGATGGAGCCGTCGCCGGACAGCGTGGCGCCGGCGATGCCCTTCGGCTTGATGTCGGCGAGCGGCTTGATGACCACGTCATCACGGCCGACGAAGCCGTCCACGGCCAGGATGAAGGTGTTGTCGGCGGCGTGCATGAGGACGCCATAGCTGGGTGCGTGCTTGGCTTCCCAGCCGAGCAGGGTGGACAGGCTGCGGATCGGCAGCACTTCTTCGCGCACCACCATGGTGGCGCGGCCGGACACCCGCTGGATCTCGTTGATCCGCATCGGAATGATCTCGCGTACCAGGGACAGGGGCACCGCGAAGGATTGGTTGTTCAGGCGCACCACCAGGACGGGCAGGATGGCCAGGGTGAGTGGCAGCGAGATGGTCAGGGTGGTGCCCTGGCCCTGGTGCGACTCGATGTCGATCTTGCCGTTCAGGCGGGTGATGTTGGTCTTCACCACGTCCATGCCGACCCCGCGCCCGGATACGCTGGAAATCTGATCCTTGGTCGAGAAGCCGGGCAGGAAGATCAGTTGCAGGCTTTGCCGGTCATCCAGGCTGTTGGCGGCCTCGGCGTCGATCAGGCCCTTTTCCACGGCCTTGGCGCGGATCACGTCCGGACGCATGCCCCGCCCGTCGTCGGCGATCTCGATGTAGATGTGGTCGCCGACCTGGCTGGCGGACAGGGTGACGATGGCCTTGCCCGGCTTGTTCGCAGCCTGGCGCTCTTCGGGTGACTCGATGCCGTGGTCGACCGCGTTGCGCACCAGGTGCACGAGCGGATCGTTGAGGTCCTCGATCATGGTCTTGTCGAGTTCGGTTTCCTCACCGGACAGGACCAGCTCGACGTCTTTGCCGAGTTGCCGGGCCAGATCGCGGGCCAGGCGGGGATACTTCTGGAACAGGCGACCGATCGGCTGCATGCGGGTCTTCATCACCGCGTTCTGCAGATCGGAGACCAGCAGGTCGAGCTGGCTCACGGCGAGGTCGAGTGCCTTGACCGTCTCGGGGTCGGTGCGGCCATGCACGATCTGGGATTTCAGGTTGCTGATCCGGTTCTTGGTCAGGCCGATCTCGCCGGACAGGTTGAGCACCTGGTCGAGCCGAGCGGTGTCGATCCGGATCGTGGTCTCCTTCTGCAGGCTTTGCTGGGGCGGCGCTGACGGTGTGGCAGCTCGGCTGGTCGGCAGTTCCATGGCCGGCGCGGGTGGGGCGGCCGGGGCCGGGCTGGGCGCGGCGGCCGCCGGCGCCGGGACAGCCGGCGCTACGGGCGGCGGCACAGGCGTGCCGGTCAGGGCGGCGTGCAACGCATCCCAGTTGATGTCGTCGATGCCCGGGGTGGCGGCGGCCGGCGCCGGTGTGGCGACCAGTGCTGGCGCGGCGGTCGGTGCGGGCGTGGCGGGCACCGGTTGGGGCGCCGGTGCGGCACTCGCAGGGCCTTGCAGCTTGCCCGCCAGGGCCGCGTCGAGGTTGGCCACCAGCCCCGGATCGGCCGGCGGCGGCTGCACGGATTGCCCGAGATGGCCGAACATGTCACGCACCGTCCCGGTCGCGCTCATGATGACATCCATCAACTCGGGTGACAGATGCAGCTCGCCGTTGCGCAGCTTGTCGAACAGGTTTTCCGTGCGGTGGCAAAGGCTGACCAGATGGTCGACATTGAGGAAGCCGGCGCCGCCCTTGATGGTGTGGAAGCCACGGAAGATGTCGTTCAGCAGGTCCTTGTCTTCCGGCCGCTTCTCCAACTCGACCAACTTGTTGTCGACGCCCGACAGCAGTTCTCCGGCTTCCAGCAGGAAATCCTGCAACAGTTCTTCCATTCCGGCGAAGTCGCTCATGTCGCTCTCCTCTGTCCCGGGTCAGAAACCCAGGCTCTCCAGCAATTCGTCCACCTGTTCCTGGCTGGTGACCACGTCGGAACGGCCGGTGGCATTGATCACCGGGCCTTCCAGCAGGTCGGGCCGGACGGCGCTGCGCTTGTCTTCGGGGGTGGTCTCCAAGAGCAGGGCCACCAGTTGCTTTTCCAGGTTCTGGGCGGCGTCGAGCACTTTCTTGATGACTTGCCCCGTGAGATCCTGAAAGTCCTGCGCCATGATGATTTCCATCAATTGCGCGTTCACCGCGTCGGATTGTGCCGGCACGGCGTGCAGGAACTGGTGGGTATCGCGCACCAGGTTCTTGAAGTCGGCCACGCCCAGCTGCTTGGCCAGCATGAGGTCCCATTTGCCGGCCAAGTCACGCGCCGAGGCCCCCATCTGGTCTTGGATCGGCTTCGCCGCCTCGGCCGCGTTCAGGGTCTTTTCCGCCGCCTGGGCGGTCATCATGGCAATGTAGTTGAGCCGGTCGCGGTTGTCCGGCAGTTCCTGGGCGAATTTGGAAATGGTCTTGTCGAAGCCCAGTTCGCGCAACAGGTTGTGCAGGCCGCGCGTCATCTGGCCAAGTTGCGCGAATACCTTTTCCGAGGCCGCGCCGCCCTCGCCGCCCAGGCCTTCCTGGGTCATGGCCTGGGTGATGCTGTCAAACAGGGACTCTAGTTCGGGCGTGTCGCTGTTGGCCGAAGCCGGGGCCGCTGCCGGTGCGGGGGCCTGGGTCGAGACAATGCTGTCGAACAGGGCTTCCAGTTCTGGTGAATCGCCGCTCATGAAACTCTCCTGTCGCGCGGGCTTACATGCCGAATTTTTCGAAGATCTTGCCCAGCTTTTCTTCGAGGGTAGCGGCGGTGAATGGTTTGACGATATACCCCGAAGCACCGTTCTGGGCCGCTTCGACGATGTTCTCCTTCTTGGCCTCGGCGGTGATCATGAGGACCGGCAAGTGCTTCAACGTGGCATCGGCGCGGATGTTCTTGAGCAGGTCGATGCCGGTCATGTTGGGCATGTTCCAGTCGGTGACCACGAACTGGAACCCGCCACCGCCACGCAGCTTGGCCAACGCGGCCACGCCGTCCTCGGCCTCGTCGACGTTGGTGTAGCCCAACTCCTTGAGCAGGTTGCGCACGATCCGGCGCATGGTGGAGAAATCGTCCACCACCAGGAATTTGAGATTCTTGTCAGCCATGCGGGTCCTTGAATGTCATAGGTTCGTCAGCCCCCATTGTAACTAGCGCTTGAGCAAGGCGAGCAAGGTGTCGGCGAGCACGCTCGGGTCGAACTTGGCCACGTAGGCGTCGACCCCGACCCGCTGGCCCATGGTGCGGTTGGCGTCCGAGGACAGCGAGGAATGCATGACCACCGGAATGCCGGAAAAGCGGTTGTCGGACTTGATGTTGCGGGTCAACACGTAGCCGTCCATCTCGGGCATCTCGGCGTCGACCAGGATCAGCTGGATTTGGTTGCGCACCGGGAAACCCTCGGTGGCGGCGCGGGTGGCGATCCCCTGCAGCTTGTTCCAGGCTTCCAGGCCGTCGTTGGCCTGGATGTACTTGATGCCGAGCTTGTCCAGCACCATGACGATCTCCTTGCGGGCCACGGCGGAGTCGTCGGCGAAGAACACGGTCAGGTTGTGCCGTTCATCGACCTTGGGCAGGCTGGGGATGATCTTCTCGCCCAGGACTTCGGACAGGATGCGCTCGACATCAAGGATCGACACCAGGCGGCCGTCGTCCAGCTCGGTGATAGCGGTGATCAGGCCGTCCTGGCCGGCGAGCATGTTCTCCGGCGGTTTCACTTTGTCCCAGTCGACCCGGATGATGCGATCGACCGAGTCGACCAGGAAGCCCTGGGTGTGACGCGAGAACTCGGTGACGATCATGGTGCCGCCGAGCTGGTCGGACGCCGGCTCGCCCTTGATGAACTTGATCAGCGAGATGACCGGGATGATGCTGCCGCGCAGGGAGATCACGCCCTCCACGCCGTAGGGCATGTTCGGGGTCAGGGTGATCGGCGGTGTCGGCGACACCTCGCGCACCTTGAACACGTTGATGCCGAAGATTTCATGCGAACCCATCGAAAACAGCAGCAGCTCCATCTTGTTGGAGCCGGCCAGCTTGGTGCGGGCGTCGATCGAGTCGATCAGTTGGGGGGATTCCAGCGGATTCATGGCGATACGCTCAGGTCAGCAGGCGGGAAAGGACTTCGGCAAGCCGGGTCGGCTCGAACTTCGGCACGTATTCGTCGACCCCGACCGAGATGCCCAGGCTCTTGTTGGCATCCGAAGACAGCGAAGAATGCATGAGCACCGGGATACCGGCAAAGCGGGGATCGTTCTTGACGTTCTTGGTCAGCACGTAGCCATCCATCTCGGGCATCTCGACATCGGTCAGCACCAGTTGGATGTAGTCCTTGACCGGACGGCCGGAGACTTCCGACTGGGCAGCGATCTTCTGCAGTTCTTCCCAGGCGTGACGGCCGTTGATGGTGGCGATGCCGTTCACCCCGAGCACTTCCAGCGTGCGCGAGATCTGGTTGCGCGCCACGGTGGAGTCGTCGGCGTAGAGGATGGTGCGGTTGGGTTTTTCCAGCGGTTCCAGGTTGACGAACAAATGGCTGTCATCAATGTTGGTGGTCTCGGACAGGATTTTTTCCACGTCGAGCATCATCACCAGGCGCTTGTCCTTGAGCTCGGTCACCGCGGTGACCAGGCCGCCCATGCGTGCGGTGAGCATTTGCGGCGGCACCCGCATCTCGGACCAGTCGAGGCGCAGGATGGTGTCCACCTCGCCGACCAGGAAGCCCTGGGTGTGGCCGTTGTACTCGGTGACGATCATGATCGCCGGCGGCGTGTCGGTACTGATGCCGATGTACTTGGCCAGGTCGACCACCGGGACCAGGACGCCGCGCAGGCTGACCATGCCCTCGACCGCGGGCGGCATCTCCGGGGCGCGGGTGATCTCGGGGATGCGCATCACCTCGCGCACCTTGAACACGTTGATGCCGAAGGTTTCCTTGCGGCCGGTGTTCAAATCGGTGCCGAGCGTGAACAGGAGAATCTCCAGCTTGTTCGCGCCGGCCAGTTTCGTGCGGGCGTCAATGCGGCGCAGCAGATCCGACATGTTGTCTTCCTTCACCCATTCAGCGGCTTGGTTGGTGTTCGATTGGGGCCAGGCGTTGGCTGTCCGGTCAGGGCGGGCACGCCCGGACAGCCATGTTCCGCCCCCTTAACGGTATAGATAGTGGAAACTTTAACAGAACTCAATCCGGCAAAGGTACGTGCGGCCTATTTACTTCGACAGCAAGTAGCGGCTGTCATCGAAGGTGGCGACCCATTCCGGTTTGTACACCACCAGCAGGGTCATGATCATGCCGGTGGCAAAGGATTCCGCCCAGGCCATCAGAAAATAGAAGGGGATGTAGTTTTCCAGCAGGTAGTCCCACTTGTACGCGCCCAGGGTGGCGGCGAACAGCGAGGAACCGGCCCCTACCGCGGTCATGGACAGGCCGGCGCCGAAGAAACAGCACAGGAAGATGTAGATGAACATGTGGTTGGGTAGCCGGCGGTCCACCCAGCGGTAGATCGCCCAGCTGACCGAAACCGGCAGGACCGCCATCAGGAGCACGTTGGCCGGGTAGGCGTTGAACTCGCCACTGTGCAGGGTGAGGCCGGCGATCACCAGGGCCAGGGCAAGCAGCGCGAACCAAGGCCGGAACATCAGGGTCAGCGCGGTGGCGCCGAGCAGATGCAGGTTGAGCCCGGGCCGCACGCCGGCCTTGATCAACCACAGTCCCAGCAGCGCCACGCTGGCGCCCAGAAAAATGTTCAGGTTCGCCGACGATTTGAGCATGGTCCAGTTCGCGCGCCGCCACATCAGCACGAAGAGGGCCGCCAGGGCCAGCCAGAGCGCCACGGTCCACTCGGCGGGGATGTGGGAGGACACCAGGTTCATGTCATTGCCTCGGATATACTTCGCGCCATTGTAATGAAGCGCCGGGAAGGCACGAAATGCGACTCGCCCTGTTCGATCTCGACAACACCCTGCTGGCCGGTGACTCCGACTTCGAGTGGGCCCAGTTCCTGATCGCCCAGGGTGTGCTCGACCGCGAAGTCTACGAGGCGCGCAACCAGCAGTTCTACGACCAGTACAAGGCCGGTACCCTGGACATCCACGAATTCCTTGACTTCCAGCTCAAGCCGCTGGCCCGCCACGACCGCGCCCAACTCGACGCCTGGCACGCCGAGTTCATGCGCAGCCGCATCCTGGCCATGGTGGCGCCTGGCACGCCGGCGCTGCTCGAACGACACCGCGACGATGTCCGGGTCATCATCACCGCGACCAACAGCTTCGTGACCCGGCCGATCGCCAGCCATCTCGGCGTCGAGCACCTGATCGCCACCGAGCCGGAACAAGTCGACGGCGCCTTCACCGGCAAGGTGTCCGGGCTGCCTTCGTTCCGGGACGGCAAGGTGCACCGGCTCGACCAATGGCTGGCGGAGCGCGGCCAGACCTGGGCCGACGTCGAGGACAGCTGGTTTTATAGCGATTCCCTGAACGACCTGCCCCTGCTCGAGCGGGTCCGGCATCCGGTCGCGGTGGATCCGGACCCGACGCTGCGCGCCCAGGCCGAGGCGCGCGGCTGGACTCTGCTCAGCCTGCGCTGAGATTCACGCCTCGCTGGCCCGCAGGGCGCGTGCCGGCGGGGCGTCGACCAGGCCGCGCGTCGACGCCAGACCGACCAGCAGGACCAGCGCCAGGCCACCGCCCAGGCCGGCCAGCCACAACCCCGGGTCGGGGCGGTGCGGCAGGTCGAACACCTGCACCGCCAGCAGCCAGGCGACTGCGCTGGCCGCTGCCGCCGCCAGGCCACCGCTGAGCAGGCCGAGGGCCGCGAATTCGCTTGCCAGGGCACGCCGGGCCAGGGCCCGGGAAGCGCCCAGGGTGCGCCAGAGGCCGATCTCGCGGGCCCGCTCGTCGCGTCGGGCATACAAGGCCGCGACCAGCACGCCGATGCCGACCGCCAGGGTGAACAGGAAGAACACCTGCACCGCCTGGCTGACCCGGTCCATCACCGCGCGCATCTCATTGAGCACGCTGTCGACGTCGATCACGGTGACATTCGGAAACTGAGCCACCAGTTCGCTGAGCACGGCGCCCCGTGCCGGGGGCAGGTGGAAGCTGGTGATGTGGCTGGCCGGCAGGCCGGCCAGGGCCCCCGGCTGGGCGACCACGAAGAAATTGACCCGGAAGCTGTCCCAGTCGACCTCGCGCAGGCTGGTCACGGTGCCCGTGAAGGGCAGGCCGCCGATGTCATAGGTGAGGGTGTCGCCGAGCCGGATGCCCAGGGATTCGGCAATACCCTGTTCGACCGAGAGGCCGCCGGTCTGGCCGGGACGCCACCAGCGGCCGGCGCGCAGATGGTTGTCGGGCGGCAGGTCGGCCAGCTCGGACAGGTTGAATTCACGGTCGGCCAGGCGGCGGGCCCGGTCATCTTGATAGGCGGCGGGATCGACCGGCCGCTCGCCGATCGCCACCAGGCGACCGCGCACCATCGGGTAGAGCGCGACGTCGGCCACGCCGCGCGCGGCCAGGAAGTCGTGCAGCGGCGTCACCTGGTCAGTCTGGATGTTGATCAGGAACCGGTTCGGCGCTTCGGCCGGCAAGCTATCTTTCCAGGCGGCCAGCAGGTCGTCACGCACCAGGGTGAGCAGGAGCAAGGCGAGCAGGCCGAGACTGAGTGCGACGACCTGGGCCGTGGATTCCCAGCCCCGTCGGTGGAGCGCGAGCAGGCCGAGCCTGGGCGCGGTCGGCAGCCGGGTGGCCAGGCGGCCGAGCGGGGCCAGGGCGGCGCGGGCCGCCAGGCCGGAGAGCAAGCCGGCGCCGGCCAATCCGGCCAGGGCGGTGAGGCCCAGCTTGAGGTCGCCCGCGAACCACAGCGCGAGTCCGGCGATCAGGGCCAGGCCGAGGCCCTGGACGAGCAGGCTGTGGGCCGGCGGCGGGCCGAGGTCGCGGCGCAGCACGCGCAGGGCCGGCACCGTCGCCAGGCGGCGCAGGGCGGGCAGGCTGAAGGCCAGGATCAGGACCAGTCCGGCCATCAGGCCGAGCGCGAACGGCCGCCAGGAGGGGGGCGCCAGGGTCAGGCGCAAAGTGTCGCCGAGCAGGTTCGCGATCAGCCCCTGCGCCGACAGGCCGAGCAGGCTGCCGAGGCCGCCAGCCACCAGGCCGAGCCCGGTGAACTGGATCAGGTAAATGCGGCGCAGGCGGCGCGAAGTGGCCCCGAAGCAGCGCAGCAGGGCATCCTGGTCATGGCGCCGGGCCACATAGCGGCGTAGCAGGAGGTGCGCGGCGACCGCCGCGAGTGCCACGGAGAGCAGGGCGGACAGGCCGAGGAAGCGCTCCGCCCGGTCCACGGCATTGCGCAGTTCCGGCCGGGCGTCACGCACCGCCTCGAATTTCTGGCCGCGCGGCAGGCCGGCTTCGTGGGCCTTGCGGAAGCCGGCCAGGGCCTCGGGGGGGCCGGCCAGGAGCAGCCGCCAGGCGATCCGGCTGCCTTCCTGGATCAGGCCGCTGGTGGCCAGGTCGGTTTCATGCAGCATCAGCCGGGGCGCCATGGCCAGGAAATTGCCGCCCCGCTCGCCCTCGTGGGCGAGGATGGCGGCAACCCGCAGGCTGCGTTCGCCGAGGTTGACCGGGTCGCCCACGCCAATCCCCAGTTCGCCGGCCAGGCGGGGATCGACCCAGGCCTCGCCAGGCGCAGGGATGCCCGGCGCGGGCCGGTCGGGCGCGAAGGGCGCATCGGCAATGCGCAACTGCCCGCGCAGGGGATAACCGGGGCCGACGCCCTTGATGCCGGCCAGGCTGGTTCGCGTGCCGGCGCGCACCATGCTCAGGAAGGTGGTGGTGCGCGCCGTGGCCAGACCGGCGGCGTGCGCCGCCGGTTCCAGGGCGGGGTCGATCGGCCGGTCGCCGGCGATCACCAGATCGGCGCCCAGAAGCACATTGGCCTCCTGGCCGAGCGAGACCCGGACCCGGTCGGCGAACATCGCCACGGCGGTCAGGCTGGCCACGGCCAGGGCGATCACGGCCAGGAGCAGGCGCAGTTCCCCGGCCCGCCATTCGCGGGCCAGCAGGCGCAGGGCAAGGTGGAGGTCACTCATCGCAGGCGTCCGCCTTCCAGGTGCAACTGGCGGTCGCAGCGGGCAGCCAGGTCGGCGTCGTGGGTGACCACCACCAGGGTGGCGCCCTGGGCGCGGTTGAGTTGCAGCATGAGTTCGATGACCTGGGCGCCAGTCTTCGGGTCGAGGTTGCCGGTCGGTTCGTCGGCCAGGAGCAGGCGCGGCGCCGGCGCGAAGGCGCGTGCCAGGGCGACCCGCTGCTGCTCGCCACCGGACAGCTGGCTCGGCCGATGCCGTTCGCGGGCAGCCAGGCCGACCCGCGCCAGTTGCTCGCGGGCCCGTTCGCGGGCATCGCCGAATCCGGCCAGTTCCAGTGGCAGCATGACGTTTTCCAAGGCGGTCAGGTCGGGCAACAACTGGAAGGACTGGAACACGAAGCCCATGCCGCTGGCGCGCACGGCGGCGCGACCGTCCTCGTCGAGGGCAAACAGGTCCTGGCCGTCGATGCGCACCTGGCCGGCGCTCGGTACGTCGAGCCCGGCCAGGAGGCCGAGCAGGGTGGATTTTCCGGAGCCCGAGCTGCCGACCACGGCCACCGTCTCGCCGCGCTTGACGGTGAACGTCAGGCCGTCGAGGATGGTCAAGGTCTCATCGCCCAACGTCACCCGTTTCACCAGCGTGTCCACTTCAATGCGCATCGTGCTCTTCCTGTTCTTCTGTTGCGGGGTTCCGGCCGCATGGTCGGCCCCGCGGGTCCTGGTCTACGGCGACAGCCTGTCCGCCGCCTACGGCATGCCCCGGAACGCCGGCTGGCCCAGCCTGCTGGAACGCCGCCTGGGCGAGCAGCGGCCGCCCTGGCGGGTGGCCAACGCCAGCGTCTCCGGGGAAACCAGCGCCGGCGGCCTGGCCCGGTTGCCGGCGCTGCTCGACCGGCTGGCCCCCGACCTGGTGATCCTGGCCCTGGGCGCCAACGATGGCTTGCGCGGGCTGCCCACGGCGCGCATGGCCGATAACCTGCGTGCCATGGTCCGCCTGGCCAAGGGTCGCGGTGCCCGGGTGCTGCTGGTTGGCATGCGCTTGCCGCCGAATTATGGCAGCGCTTACACGCGCGAGTTCCAGGACGTGTTCGTGCGGCTGGCGCAGCAGGAAGACGTACCGTTGGTTCCCTTCCTGCTCGACGGTATCGCCACCGATCCGAGCTGGTTCCAGGCCGATGGCCTGCACCCCACCGCCGAGGCCCAGCCCCGCCTGCTCGACACGGTGTGGCGCGGCCTGGCACCCCTGCTGGCCCGCCAGGCTGCGCCGATCAGGGCGTCGCGTCCGGCTGCCAGCCTCCGCCCAGGGCCTTGAACAGGTCGGCGCTGGCGGTCAGGCGCGCCAGTTCGGCGTTGAGCCGGTCCTGTTCGGCGCCATACAGGTCACGCTGGGCATCGAGGACTTCGATGTGGCTGGCGGCGCCGTTGCGATGGCGCAGGTCGGCCAGTTCGGCGGCGCGGCGCTGGGCCTCGACCCGGCGCTGGCTGGCCTCGGCCTGCGCCCGGGCCTGGCGCACCGCGACCAGGGCATCCAGGGTTTCCCGGAACGCGTTGCGCACCGTCTGTTCGTACTCGATCAATGCCTGGGTGCGGCGCGCCACGGCGGCGTCCATGGCCGCCTCGGTGCGCCCGGCGTTATACAGGGTCTGGGCCAGGTTGGCGGCCAGGCCCCACACCGTGGCCGGTCCCGAGAACAGGTCGGACAGGGACTTGCTCTCGCTGCCCAGGTTGGCGGTCAGGGTCAGGTTCGGATAGATCGCGGCCTTGGCTTCCGCGATGCGGGCATCGGCGGCGGTCAGGCGGGCCTCGGCCTGGCGGATGTCCGGGCGCCGGGCGAGCAGGTCGGAAGGCAGGCCGGCAGGCACCTCGGGAACCCCGGGCATGGCATTGCCCCGGGCCGGGCGTTCCTCGGCCTGTTGCCGGGGCGTGCGCCCGGTGAGCGCGGCCAGGGCGTGCTCGTTCAAGGCCAGGCTGCGCACCAGGCCGGCGCGCGCGGCTTCGACCGAGGCCAGTTCGGCTTCGGCCAGGCTGAGTTCGTAGTCGGATGCCTCGCCGACCTGCTGGCGCAGGCGTTGCAGCGCCAGCCACTCGCGCCGGTTGGCCAGGGTCTGGTCGGCCAGATTGAGTTGTGCGTCCAGGCTGCGCAGGGTGAACCAGGTCGTCGCCACGGTCACTGCCAGGCCGTTCAGGACCACGTCCTGACCGAGCTGGCTGGCCAGCAGGTCGGCGCGCGCGGCCGCGCTGGCCTGCCGGTAACGGCCCCACCAATCGAGTTCGTAGGCGGCTTGGACGCCGGCTTGAAAGCTGTTGCCGATCGGGGTGGGCGCGGGAATCTTGCCCAGCTCCGTGGACCGGGTCCGGCTGGCGCCCAGGCTGGCTTCGACGTAGGGCCGGCGGGCGCCCTCGGCCAGCGCCCATTGGGCGCGGGCCTCGTCGACCCGGGCCGCGGCCAGGCGCAGGTCGGCGTTGTGCGCCAGCGCTTCGGTCATGAGTGCGTCCAGGGCCGGGTCGCCGTAGGCGCGCCACCAGTCGGCCGGCAGGCGCACGGCGACGGGTGTCGGCTCGGCCACCGATCGGACCGTGGGCGTCGGGGTGTCGAAGGTGGGCCATTTCAGTTCCGGCAGGGTGACACAACCGGACAGGGCGAGCAGGGCGATGAGCAGGATCGGCTTAGGCATGGGTGTCTCCATGGTCGGCGACGCCGTGATAGACGATGGGTCCCGGGAACAGCTTGCGCACGGTGAGGTAGAGCACCGGCACGATGAACACCGCGAGCACCGTGGCGGCGATCATGCCACCCATCACGCCGGTGCCGATGGCATGGCGGCTCGCGGCGCCGGCGCCGGTCGAGATGACCAGCGGCGAGACGCCGAAGATGAAGGCGATCGAGGTCATCACGATAGGCCGGAAACGCAGCTTGCAGGCCTCGACCACCGCGTCCAGGGTGGCGCGACCTTGAGCCTCCAACTGGCGGGCGAACTCGACGATCAGGATCGAGTTCTTGGCCGACAGGCCGATGATGGCGATCAGGCCAACCTTGAAATAGACGTCATTGGGCAGATCGCGCAGGGTCACCGCAAGCACCGCGCCGAACACGCCCAGCGGCACCACCAGGAGCACCGCCAGCGGCACGGTCCAGGATTCATAGAGCGCGGCCAGGCACATGAACACGACGATGATCGAGAGGGCGAACAGCAAGGGCGCCTGGGCACCCGACAGCTTCTCTTCGAACGAGGTACCGGACCACTCGAAGCCGATGCCGGGCGGCAGCTTGGTGGCGATTTCCTCCATCGCGGCCATCGCCTCGCCGGTACTGTGCCCGGGTGCCGGCGAGCCGGCGATCTTGGTCGCCGGGACACCGTTGTAGCGGTCCAGCTTGGGCGAACCAACCACCCAGCGCGGGGTGGCGATTTCCGACAGCGGGACCATGGTGCCATGCGCGGTGCGCACCCGCAGGCTGGTCAGTCCTTCGGGCGTAGCGCGTGCCCCGGCATCGACCTGCATGATGACGCGCAGCACCCGGCCGTCGCGGATGAAGTCGTTGACGTAGGCCGAGCCGAGCGCCACGGCCAGGGTACGGTTCAATTCGCCGAGGTCGATGCCGAGGCTGCTGGCCTTGATCCGGTCGATGTCGAGCAGCAACTGGGTGGCGGGCTCCTTGCCTTCCGGGCGGACGCCGGCCAGACGCGGGTCCTGGCTGGCCAGGCCGAGCACCAGGTTGCGTGCCTCCATCAGCTTTTCCCGGCCAAGGCCGGAGCGGTCCTGAAGGCGGAAGTCGAAGCCGCCCACCGCCGCCAGTTCCGGGATCGGCGGGGGATTGATGGCGAAGATCATTGCCTGCTTGACCGAGAACAGCATCATGTTGGCCTTCTGCACCAGGGTCAGGGCATGGCTCTCCTCGGTCGTCCGTTCATCCCAGTCCTTCAGGCGCACGAAGGCGATGGCCGCATCCTGGCCCTTGCCGAAGAAGGAGAAGCCGAGCACGCCGACCACCTTGGCCACTTCCGGTTGCTTGAGATAGAACTGCTCCATGCCTGACAGCACCGCTTCGGTACGTTCCTGGGTGGCGCCCGAGGGCAATTGCACGATGCTGATCAGATAGCCCTGATCCTCGTCGGGCAGGAAGCCGGTGGGCAGGCGCAGCATCATCAATACGGTGGCCACGCCGATCGCGGCGAACAGCAGCAGCATGCGCAGCGGCCGCTTGACCGCACCGACCGCACCCGCGACGTAGCCATTCGTGGTGCGCTCGAACAGACGGTGAAACCAGCCGAAGAAACCGGTCTTGTGGGCCATCTGTTCCTTCTTGAGGCCCTTGAAGAAGGTTGCGCACAAAGCGGGGGTCAAGGTGATCGCCAGCAATGCCGAGAACAGCATGGTCATGACCAGGGTGACCGCGAACTGCCGGTAGATGGCGCCCACCGAGCCACTGAAGAAGGCCATCGGGATGAACACCGCCGAGAGCACCACGGTGATGCCGACGATGGCGCCGAAGATCTGGCCCATGGCTTTTGAAGTGGCCGAGCGTGAGTCGAGGCCTTCCTGGGTCATGATGCGCTCGACGTTCTCGACCACCACGATGGCGTCGTCGACCACGATGCCGATGGCCAGCACCATGGCGAACAATGACAGTACGTTGATCGAGTAGCCAAGCAGGTAGAGGCCGACCAGGGTGCCGATCAGCGAGATCGGCACCACGATGGTCGGGATCAATGCCGCGCGCAGGTTTTCCAGGAACAGCCACATCACCAGGAACACCAGGATGAAGGCCTCGAGCAAGGTCTTCGCCACTTCGTAGATGGAAATCTCGACGAAGCGGGACGTGTCATACGGCACGTCCCAGTCGATGCCCTGGGGGAAATAGGCGGCCAGCTCGGCCATCCTCGCCTTCACGGCCTTGGAGGTCTCCAGGGCGTTGCTGCCTGGCGCCAGCTTGATGCCGATGGCGGCGGTCGGACGGCCGTTCAGGCGTGCCTGGACGCTGTAGTCCTGGGCGCCCAGTTCGATCCGGGCGACATCCTTGAGCCGGACGGCAGCCCCGGTGCTGTCGGTGCGTAGCAGAATGGCACCGAATTCCTCCGGCGTTGCCAGGCGGCCCTGGGTGATCACCGTGGCGGCCAGTTCCTGGCCTTTCGCAGCGGGCACCTGACCGAGTTCGCCGGTCGCGAGCTGGACGTTCTGCGCCTGCACCGCCGCCAGGGCTTCGCCCGGGGTCATGCCGAAGCTGGCCAGCTTGAGCGGGTCGAGCCAGAGGCGCATGGCGTATTCCGAGCCGAACAGCATGGCCTCGCCGACGCCGGGCACCTGGCGGATGTTGTTCAGCACGTTGGCCGCGGCGAAGCTGCCCAGGTCGACCGCGCGCCGGCTCTGGTCGGGTGAATAGATGGTGAGGAACATCAGGAAATTGCGTCGCGCCTTGGCGACCGTGATGCCCTGCCGGCGGACTTCCTCGGGCAGGCGTGCCTCGACCCGCTTGATGCGGTTCTGCGCCTCCACCGAGGCGATGTCGAGGTCGGTGCCGGTGGCGAAGGTCAGGTTCAGGGTCAGCGTGCCGCTGGCATCCGAGCTGGAGTCCATGTAGAGCAACTGCTCCAGGCCATTCATCTCTTGCTCGATCAAGGAGGTGACGGTGTCCTCGACCACCTGGGCGCTGGCGCCCGGGTAGATGGCGGTGATCGCCAGGGCCGGCGGTGCCACTTCCGGATACTGCGAGACCGGCAGCTTGGGCAGGGTGAGAAAGCCGGCCAGGACGATGGCCAGCGCGATGACCCAGGCAAAGATGGGTCGGTCGATGAAGAAGCGGGGCAGCATGGCTTACTTTCCGGCCTGGGGAGCCAAGCTGCCCAGGGGGATCGGCTTGACCGGGCTGCCCGGGCGGGCTTTCTGCAGGCCGTTGACGATCACCTGCTCACCGCCTTGGAGCCCTTCGCGGATGATCCAGTCGCCCCCGGCCAGGCCACCGGTCTTGACCGGCCTGGGTTCGATCTTGCCCTCTGGGCCGACCAGCATCACCAGCTGGCCCTGGCCGGCGACCTGCACCGCCCGTTGCGGCACCGTGATCACCGACGTTGCCTTGGCCACCGGCAGGCGCACGGTGACGAACTGGCCAGGCAGCAACTCGCGGTTCGGATTGGGGAATTCGGCGCGCATGCCGACCGAGCCGGTGGCCGGATCGACCGCCAGGTCGTTGAACAACAGCCGGCCCGCGTGCGGGTAGGCCTTGCCATCCTCCAGGATCAGGTGCACCGGCCCGAGGCTGCGGCTTTTCCCGGATGGGCGCAGCCGCTGGAAATCAGCGCTGGCCTGGGAGAAGTCGGCCCAGATCGGCTGGAACTGTTCGATGGTGGCGAGATGGGTGGCTTCTCCCTTGCCGACCAGCGCGCCTTCGGTGACCAAGGCTCGGCCGATGCGTCCGGAGATGGGGGCAGTGACCGTGGCATAGGACAGGTCGATGCGTGCCCGGGCCAATGCGGCTTCGGCTGCCTCGACCGCGGCGGCGGCCTGGGCCTGGCTGGCGACCGCCAGCTCGTAGTCTTGCTGGCTGACCGCCTTGCTGGCAACCAGGATTTTCTTGCGTTCCAGGGTTTGGTTGGCGACCAGGGCCTGGGCGCGGGCCTGGGCCAGGGCGGCCTGGGCCGATTGCTCGTTGGCGGCCAGCGTGCGCGGGTCGATCTGGAACAGGACATCGCCGGCCTTGACCTCGCTGCCCTCCTGGAACAGGCGCTTGTCCAGGATGCCCTCGACCCGGGCCCGGACTTCGGCCGTACGCACGGCCTTCAGGCGGCCGGGCACCTCGATCGACTGGGTCACCGCGCCCGGGGTCACCGTGATGACCTCGACCTCGGGGGGCGGCATGGCCCCGGCGCCGGCGGGCGCATCGGGTTTCTGTTGACAGGCAGCGAGCAGCGCCAGGGTCAGGAGAGACAGGACGAAGCGGGTGGATGCGCGCACGAGAGGGCTCCTTGGCCAGGATCAACGAGGTGCTGATCTTACATACATGCAGAAATGTATGTAAAATGAATTTGTTCAATCCTTGCCCCTTCGCCTGTCATGGTTCGTCGTACCAAGGAAGCCGCCCAGGAAACCCGCGCCGTGATCCTCGATGCTGCCGAGGATCTGTTCAGTGCCAAGGGCGTGACGCGGACCTCGCTGGCCGAGATTGCCGAACGTGCAGGGGTGACCCGGGGCGCCATCTACTGGCATTTCCAGAACAAGGCCGACCTGTTCACGGCCATGTCCGACCGTGCCATCCTGCCCCTGGAAGCGTTGACCCAGAACATGCATGACCCCGAGCAACCCGACCCGCTCGGTGCCGTGCGGCGGGCCACCGACGCGGTCCTGGCCTTGGTGGAGTCGGACGCCCGCTGCCGCCGGGTGTTCGAGATCCAGACGCTCAAGTGCGAGTTCGTCGATGAACTGGCCAGCCACGTCGCCCGACGCCAGACCTGCCGGCAGGGGGCACGCGAACGTCTGCGCCTGGCCCTCGAGCAGAGTCGGCTGCGTGGCCAGTTGCGTGCCGATCTAGATCCCGGTGCGGTCGCCGGGGCGATGATGGCCCTGGTCGACGGCCTGATCCTCGATTGGCTGCTTGACGGAGGCGGCTACTCCCTGAGTGCGCAATCGACGCCCCTGCTCGATGTGTTTTTCTCCGGTCTCGCCGGCCGGCAGGGTTAAAATACGGGTCTTTCCAATCCTCGACAGATTTCAGCATCATGGCCGGACATTCCAAATGGGCGAACATCCAGCACCGCAAGGGACGCCAGGACGCCAAGCGCGGCAAGATCTTTTCCCGTTATGCCAAGGAAATCACGGTGGCCGCCAAGATGGGCGGCGGTGATCCCAGCTTCAACCCGCGCCTGCGCCTGGCCATCGACAAGGCCAAGGCCGAGAACATGCCCAACGACAACATCGACCGCGCCATCAAGAAGGGCACCGGCGAGCTGGAGGGCGTGAACTACGAGGAGATCCGCTATGAAGGCTATGGTCCGGGCGGCGCTCCGGTGATCGTCGACTGCCTGACCGACAACCGGACCCGGACCGTGGCCGATGTCCGCCATGCCTTTTCCAAGTGTGGCGGCAACATGGGCACCGACGGTTGCGTGGCCTTCCAGTTCAAGCACTGCGGCCAGATCATCCTGGAGCCGGGTGCCGATGAGGACAAGGTCATGGAAGTCGCCCTCGAGGCCGGTGCCGAGGACGTGATTGGCAATGATGATGGTTCCATCGAGGTCCTGACCGCACCGACCGGCGACCTGGCCACGGTCAAGGAAGCCTTGGAAAAGGCGGGCTTCACGCCGGCCGTCGCGGAAATCACCATGAAGGCATTGAACGAAACCGAGGTCGGCGGGGACGACGCGGTCAAGTTCCAGAAGATGCTCGACATGCTCGACGATCTCGACGACGTGCAGGAGGTGTACACCTCCGCCTTGCTCCCGGAGTAAGCGCTTGCGCCTGCTCGGCATCGATCCCGGGCTCCGCGTCACCGGCTATGGCGTGATCGAGAAGCAGGGCCAGGTCCTGAATTACGTGGGCAGCGGCGTGATCCGCTCCGGCGAGGGCGAATTGCCGGACCGGATCGCCCGCCTGTTCGCAGGCATCGGCGAGGTGCTGACCACCTTCGCACCGGAAGTCTCGGCGGTCGAGAAGGTGTTCGTCAACGTCAACCCGCAATCCACCTTGCTCCTCGGCCAGGCACGCGGGGCCGCGCTCGCGGCGCTCACCCACGCCGGCTGTCCGGTATTCGAGTACACCGCCTTGCAGGTCAAGCAGGCCGTGGTCGGCAATGGCCACGCCGACAAGAGCCAAGTCATGCATATGGTGACCCGTCTGCTGCGCCTTCCCGGCGAGCCGAGTGCCGACGCCGCCGATGCCTTGGCCTGTGCGATCTGCCATGCCCATGGCGGCATGGGGCTCGGTGCCCTGGCCACCGCCGGGCGCAAGCGGCGGGCCGGGCGGCTGTCATGAGCAAAGCCGGGGCGGCCTTGGCCGAGCCACGGCGTGAAGCGCTGGCCAATCCCTGGCTGCGCTATTTCCTGGCCACCCGACCGGCTTTTCTGTCCATCACGCTGGTCGGCGTGCTGCTCGGGCTTGCGGTGGCCGGGCATGATGGCGTGCCTTTTGATCTGCGGTCTGCCGGGGTGACCTTGATGCTGGCCCTGGCCGCCCATGCCGGGGTCAATGTTCTGAACGACTATTACGATCACCGCAACGGCACCGATGCCATGAATGTCGAGCGGCTCTATCCCTACACCGGGGGCTCGCGCTTCATCCAGAATGGTGTCCTGACCCCGGGCCAGACCCTGGCTTTCGGACTGGGGTTGTTCCTGGTCGTGATCCTGGGTGGACTCTGGTTGCTGCAACGCGCCGGTCCCGGTCTGTTCTGGATCGGTCTGGCCGGATTGCTGATCGGCTGGGCCTATTCCGCGCCGCCGTTGCGCTTGAACAGCCGCGGGCTCGGCGAGGTCTGCGTGGCGACCGGCTTCCTGCTCGTGGTGATCGGCGCCGATCATGTCCTGCGCGGGCGCTTCGCGCTGGCCCCCGTCTTGATCGGCCTGCCCTATGCGCTCTTGGTGACCAACATCCTGTACATCAACCAGTTTCCTGACCGCCGCGCTGACCGGGCCGCCGGCAAGCGGCACTGGGTGGCCCGCCTCGATCCGGCCCGTGCCGCGCATGGCTATGACCTGATCCTGATCCTGGCCATGGGCTGGTTGGCCGGCCTGGTGGTCGGGGGCGGCTTGCCGGGCTGGAGCCTGCTTGCACTCCTGGCTGGCCTGCCCGCGGCTTGGGCAGGCCGCCAGTTGCACCGATACGCGGCATCCCCCGCCCTGCTGGCGCCTGCCATCCGCGCCACCCTGGCCGCCGCGCACCTGGGCGCATTGCTGCTCAGTCTCAGTTTATTGCTGGAGAGTCTTTCATGATCGGACGCCTGACCGGCGTGCTGCTCGACAAGCAGCCCCCGCAAATCCTCGTCGATGTGCATGGGCTCGGCTACGAAGTCGACGTGCCGATGAACACCTTTTACCACCTGCCGGCGACCGGCGAGCGGGTCAGCCTCTATACCCACTTCAGCGTGCGCGAGGACGCTCAGCAGTTATACGGTTTCCTGACCGGGCGGGAACGTGAGGTGTTTCGTGCATTGATCAAGATTTCCGGGGTCGGTCCCAAGCTGGCGCTTTCAGTCCTGTCCGGCATGAATGTCGACGAACTGACCCAGGCGGTGGCGCTCCAGGAAACCGCGCGCCTGGTCAAGATTCCCGGTGTCGGCAAGAAAACCGCGGAACGCCTCCTTCTGGAATTGAAGGGCAAGCTGGCCGATGCCCTGCCCGGCAGTGTGACCGCAGGCTCGCCGGCCGCGACCGCCCACGAGGCGCTGCATGCGCTCATGGCGCTCGGCTACCACGAAAGGGAAGTGACCCCGGTGCTCAAGCAACTGCCCGACGATCTCAGCCTGGAAGAGCGGATCCGGCAAGCCCTCAAGTTGCTAGCGAAGAAAGCTTAGGACTGGTCAATTTGTACCATTGTCCAGGGGGGTGTCTACACCGGGCCAGAAAGCCATGCTAACTTAAGTCATAAGACACCGGCTGGCCAGGCGGAGGCCCCTGTTTCTGGCCCGGTGGCACAACAACATTGACCCCCGCGAGCCCACACCATGCTGAACGCCCTGAAGATTTCCCACCGCCTCTGGTTGATGACCGGCCTGGCCGGCCTGCTTTTCCTGATCGCCGTCGCGGTCGGCTGGCATGGTCTGTCGACGGCGCGCGACGCGCTCAAGGGCGTGTACGAGGATCGCACCGTGGCGATGTACACCCTGTCGCGCATCGACGGCTTGCAGCGGGAAAACAACAACCAGGTACTGCTGTCCTTCCAGCACGATCCAAGCCACCACTTGTCCGTGGTGCATGATCACCCGACTGCCTTGCACTTCGACGCCATCGCCAAGAACCGCGCGGAAATCGGTCGCCTTTGGGCGGAATACATGAAGACCCACCATACCGAGGCCGAGGCCCGTCTGGCCGAGACCCTGACAGCCAAACGCAAGGCTGCGGGACCCAAACTGGACAGCACGGTCGAGGCCATGCGCCAGGGCGACTTCTCCACGGCCCTGTTGGCCGATTACTTGCGTGCGGATGCCGATCGACAAGCGGTGCAAGTCGCCATGAACGACCTGCTCAAGGTACAGATGGACATTGCCCGGGCGGAATATGAGGCGGCCGAACAGCGCTACGCGGTCGATAAATGGATCTTCCTGATCCTGACGCTGGTTGGCGTGGTGGGGGTCGCCGGGTCAGCCTGGATGATCATCGGCCGGATCCGCACTTCCCTGAGCCAGGCGGCAGCCGCGGCGCACGCCATCGCCGGCGGCGACCTGACCTATCCCCTGCCGGCCGCAGGCAGCGACGAGGTCGGTCAGTTGGTCGGCCAGCTCGGCGAGATGCAGCGGGGTTTGCGTGACCTGATCGGCCACATCCGGGACAACGTCGAGGCGGTCACCCGGTCGGCCAGCGAACTGACCTCAGCGGCGGCGCAAACTTCGGAAATCTCCCGAATGCAGTCGGACGATGCCTCAGGCATGGCGGCCGGCGTTGAACAGTTGTCAGTTTCGATCGACCAGGTCGAGGAACACTCCCGCGAGGCACGCGAATTGAGCCAGAGTTCCGCCAGCCAATCGAGCGAGAGTGGCCGCATCATTCACGAGGCGACCAGCGAGATCAGCCACATTGCCGACCAGGTCAATGCCATGGCGGTCACCATCCGCGAACTGGAGGGCGTATCCGGCCAGATATCCACCATCGTCGCGGTGATCCGCGACATCGCCGACCAGACCAACCTGCTGGCGCTCAACGCCGCCATCGAGGCGGCGCGCGCCGGCGAGCAGGGCCGCGGCTTCGCGGTGGTGGCCGACGAAGTGCGCAAGCTGGCCGAGCGCACCGCCAAGTCGACTCAGGAAATCGCCGACATGATCGCCAAGATCCAGCAGGGCACCCAGCGCGCCACCCAGGAAATGGAAGCGGGGGTCAGCCGGGTCAACGGCGGGGTCGAGCTGGCGCGCCAGGCGGGCGATTCTGTCAGTCACATCCGGACCGCTGCCGACCAGGTCAACCACGCCATGGACGGCATCAGCACCGCGATCCGTGAACAGGCCGCGGCGATGCGCGAGATCGCCGGCAAGGTCGAGCGGATCGCCCAGGGCGCCGAGGAGAATAGCGCCTCGGTCAGCCAGACCGCGGCAGCGGCCGGACGCCTGGAAAGCTTGGCCCGCGATCTGCACGCCCAGACCGAACGCTTCCGGCTGTGACCGGGCGCGGCGGTCGAGCCGCGCCCACCCGGTTTTTGCCTTTTCCTATCCGACACGGGCACACTACGGGTTTGCGCCACCGACCCGTCGTCCATGCTCGAGCCCGATCGCCTCATTGCCGCCACGCCTGCCTCCCGCGAGGAAGAGGCCTTCGAGCGTGCCTTGCGCCCGCAGCGGCTGAGCGATTACGTCGGCCAGGCACGGGCCCGAGAACAGCTGGAAATTTTCATCACCGCGGCGCGTAACCGGGCCGAGGCGCTCGACCATGTCCTCCTGTTCGGCCCCCCCGGCCTCGGCAAGACCACCCTGGCGCACATCGTGGCCAAGGAAATGGGCGTCAATCTGCGGATCACCTCCGGCCCGGTGCTGGAACGGGCCGGCGACCTGGCCGCACTGCTCACCAACCTGGAACCGCGCGACGTCCTGTTCATCGATGAAATCCATCGCTTGAGCCCGGTGGTCGAGGAAATCCTTTATCCGGCCCTGGAGGATTACCAGCTCGACATCATGATCGGCGAAGGGCCGGCGGCGCGCTCGGTCAAGCTCGACTTGCCGCCCTTCACCCTGGTCGGCGCCACCACGCGCGCCGGCATGTTGACCAACCCGTTGCGCGACCGTTTCGGCATCGTTGCCCGCCTGGAGTTCTACAGCGCCGAGGAACTGACCCACATCGTCAAGCGTTCGGCACAGCTCATGAAAGTGGCGATTTCCCCGGAAGGGGCCCTCGAAGTGGCGCGCCGTTCGCGCGGCACGCCGCGTATCGCCAACCGCCTGCTGCGCCGGGTGCGCGACTATGCCGAGGTGAAGGCCGGAGGGCGGGTCGACGCCGAGGTGGCCGATGCCGCGTTGCGCATGCTGGAAGTCGATTCCGCCGGACTCGATGTCATGGACCGCAAGCTTCTGCATGCCCTGTTGGAGAAGTTTTCGGGGGGGCCGGTCGGCCTGGAGAATCTGGCGGCGGCGATCGGCGAGGCGGCCGACACGATCGAGGATGTCCTGGAACCCTACCTCATCCAGCAAGGTTTCCTGGCCCGTACCCCGCGTGGCCGGGCGGCTCAGCCGCTGGCCTACCGGCATTTCGGCCTGGCCACGCCGACCCGCATGCAGAGCCAGGAGCTGTTCGGTGGCTAGTCCGGTGTTTTCCTGGCCGGTGCGGGTCTACTGGGAAGACACCGACGCGGGGGGCGTGGTCTACTACGCCAACTACCTGAAGTTCATGGAACGTGCCCGCACCGAATGGTTGCGTGCCCTCGGCATCGAGCAGCCCGAGCTGGCTGAGCGCGAGGGCCTGCTGTTCGTGGTGCGCCGGGTCGAGGCCGATTACCTGCGTTCCGCCCGTTTCAATGATGCCCTGACCGTGGATTGCCGTGTGCTCGAGATCGGCCGGGCAAGCATGACCATCGCCCAGCGGGTCCGGCGCGGCGAGGACATCCTGCTCGAAGCGACGGTCAAGGCGGCCTGCGTCAAGGCGGGCGAATTCAAGCCGGCTAAAATACCGGCCCATCTCCTGGAAAAGCTGGAAACCTCATGGAATTGACCCAAGACTTGTCCCTCCTGGAAATGATCAGCCACGCCAGCTGGGTGGTGAAGGGCGTCATGCTGCTCCTGCTGCTGGCCTCGATGGCCTCGTGGTGGATCATTTTCGTCAAGCTGTTCGCCTTGCGTCGCGAGCGGCGTGGTGCCGACCTGTTCGAACGGGAATTCTGGAGCGGCGGCTTCGGAGAGATCGTCAAGCGGATTGGCAAGGACAACCAGTCAGGCAGCATGGAAGAGGTGTTCCGGGCCGGCTACCGGGAACTGACCAAGCTCCGGAAACAGCCCAATGTCTCGCCGGCAGCCATGGTCGAGGGCGTGCGCCGGGCCATGCGCGCCACTTACCAGCGGGAAATGGACAATCTGGAATCGCACCTGCCCTTTCTTGCCACGGTCGGTTCGGTGTCACCCTATGTCGGCCTGTTCGGGACGGTCTGGGGCATCATGAATTCCTTCCGTGCCCTGTCCAATGTGGCCCATACCACCCTGGCCCAGGTCGCGCCGGGCATCGCCGAGGCGCTGGTCGCCACCGCCATCGGCCTGTTCGCGGCGATTCCTGCGGTGATCGCCTACAACCGATTCACCCACGACATCGACCGGCTCGCCAACCGCTTCGACGTGTTCATGGAAGAGTTTTCCAACCTCGTGCAACGGGACGTGCACAAGTGATCCCGCGTCGCCCGCGCCGGGCCATGAACCAGATCAACGTGGTGCCCTACATCGACGTCATGTTGGTGCTGCTGGTGATCTTCATGGTCACCGCGCCGTTCATCAACCCATCCCAGATCGAGCTGCCCAGCGTCGGTAAGACCAGCCAGGCGCCGGTGGCGCCGCTCGAGGTGATGATCCATGCCGATGGCAGCCTGCGACTGCGTGACCAAGCCGGTGTGGGCAAGGGCGAGCGCCTCGCCGAGGCCGACCTTGCCGCTGCCGTCCAGGCCAAGCTGCGCGCACAGCCGGACCGGCCGGTGGTGATTTCGGCTGACAAGTCGGTGCGTTATGAAGCGGTGATGCGTGTCATGGATCGTCTCCAGCGTAGCCAGGTGGCCCGCATCGGCCTGTTGGTGAAGCCCGGCCAGCCGTGATCGTCAGGACGGCGCGTGAGCAGTTGTCGGCGGGTGGCCTGGCGCTGCTCGTCCATGTCGTGTTCTTCGCAGCCCTGATTTTCGGGGTGTCCTGGAAGACCTTGCCGGAGGCACCGATCTACGCCGACCTGTGGCGGGCGTTGCCGTCCCCACCCGTCATCGCGGCGCCGAAACCCGCGCCATCGAACCCGCCACCGCCCCGCGTCGCTGAGCCTGAAAAGCCCCTGCCGCCCGCCAAGCCGGTGCCACCACGTCCCGACCCGGCGGAAGCGAAGCGTGCCGCCGAGATCGCGCTCGAGGAAAAAAAAGCCCAGGCGGCGGAGCGCAAGCGCAAGGCCGAAGCGGCTGAACTGGAGCGACAGCGCAAGCTCGATGCGGAGGCCGCGGAAAGACAGCGCAAGGCCGCGCTCGATCGTCAGCGTCAGGCAGAAGCCCAGGCGCTCAAGCAGCAGCGCGAGAAGGAAGTGCGCGAGCGGCAACAGGCGGAGCGTCAGCGCAAGATGGAGGAGGAGCTGGAGCGGGTCGAGCGGGAACGCCTGGTCCAGGAGGAACGGCAACTGCAAGTGCGCCGTGAGCAGGAACGCAAGGCCAACGAAGCCAAGCGGTTGGCCCAGGAAAAGTTGCGGCGTGACATGGAAGCCCTGATGGAAGAGGAGATGTCCGACGACCTGGCCGAGGAAACGCACACCCTGACCCGGCAGGTCGCGGCCCAGAGCCGGATGAAACTTGTCGAGGAATACAAGGTCCGCATCCAGATGAAAGTGAAGGGACTGTTCAATATTCCCCCTGGGGTCAGCGGCAAGCCGGAAGCGGTCTATCGCGTGGAGTTGCTGCCGAACGGCGAGGTGATCCGCGCCGTCCTGGTCAAGCCGAGTGGCCAGGCTGCCTATGACCGGGCCGTGGAAAGCGCGATCCTCAAGGCATCGCCGTTTCCGTTGCCGTCCGAGAAAGACGCGGCGGCAGCGTTCCGGGATGCCCTGGAATTGAAATTCAGGCCCGATTAGGGCCCTACAAGGCACGTGATACTATGCGGACTCAACCGGTAACTCTCCATCCCATGTCTGTTCTGTTGCGCTGTCTGGGCGTGTTGTCCGCGCTATTCCTGCTGTCAGGGGCTGTCCACGCGGCCATGACCATCGAGATCATCGGTGGCGCTGCCAATCGCCTTCCCGTCGCCATCGCCCCCTTCGTGGAACCCGGTGGTCGGGCTGACGACCCCGCTGCGGTGGTCGCTGCGGATTTGCGTCGCAGTGGTTTGTTCGCGTTGGTGGATACGGCGGGTCTGGGGCGGTCCGGGGATGCCCAGAAAGTTGACTTTGGTGCGTGGCGTGGGCGCGGTGCAGATGCGCTGGTGGTTGGACAGGTGGCCAGGGCTGCCGACGGACGGCTGGAAATCCGCTTTCGTCTCTACGATACCGTGCGCAAGACCCAGCTGGCTGGGTTCAGCTATCTTGTTCCGGCCCGCATGCAACGTGCCATCGGCCACAAGATCGCCGATGTGGTGCATGAAAAATTGCTCGGCGTGCCCGGCAATTTTTCCGGCCGACTGGCGTACATCGTGAAGCGGGACAAGCTCTTCGAGCTGCAGGTGTCGGACGCCGATGGCGAGAACGCCTACACCGTGCTGCGTTCCCCGGAACCGATCATCACGCCGGTCTGGTCTCCGGAGGGTACGCGTCTCGCCTACGTGTCCTTCGAGCAGAAAAAGCCAATCATCTACGTCCAGAATCTCGCCGACGGCCGGCGCAAGGCGGTCGCCAAGTTCCGGGGGTCGAACTATGCCCCGGCCTGGTCGCCGGACGGCAAGAAGCTGGCCATCGCCTTGTCCAAGGATGAAACGGCCCAGATCTACCTGATCGATGCCAACGGGGGCGAGGCCCAGCGTTTGACCCAAGGCGGCTCGCTCGACACTGAGCCGGTGTTCAGCCCGGATGGGCAATGGCTCTACTTCACTTCCGACCGGGGCGGCAGTCCGCAAATCTATCGCATGCCGGCCACGGGTGGCGAGGCCCGGAGGCTCACCTTCGAGGGCAGCTACAACGTGTCGCCCGCCATTTCCCCGGACGGTCGCTACATGGCATTCGTGCGCCGGGACGAGGGGCGGTTCAGGATTGCCGTGATGGACTTCGAGTCCGGGCAAATCCAGGTCCTGACCGATTCCTCGGCCGACGAATCGCCTAGTTTCGCGCCCAATGGCCGGGTGATCGTCTATGCCACCCTGGTCAAGGGGCGGGGCGTGCTGGCTACGGTAAGCGTGGATGGCCGCGTCAAGCATCGGCTCAGCCTGCCCGGCGACCTGCGCGAGCCCGCCTGGGCGCCCTAGCCACGGATTTTTTTATTATCCTTAGTTGATAGCTCTCGTGTTACCGATACCCTGTTGTCAGGAGACGTCATGATCAAGTTTAAATTTGCCAGCCTGTTGTTTGCCGCCCTGTGGATGACCGGGTGTGCTGAATTGCAGGAATTGACCGGGCAAGGCGCGCCCATCGAGGAGCGGGGCGTGGCCACCGCCGGGGCTGGCTCGGCCGGCGGACCAGGGACTTCGGCGGCGAGCGCGGGGGGGGCTCAAAGCGGCGCTGAGGCGAGCCAAGTGGAAACCCATCCTTTGCCGACACCGGGGTTGGATAATGGTCAGGCGCTCGGCACGGACGGTCAGCCCCTGGGTGCCGCGAATGGCATGGCGGGCAACACCAAGATCGTCGGGGTCACCCCCGAACAGGCACGCTGGCTCAGTGATCCGGCCCATCCCTTGTCAAAGCGCGTGGTGTTTTTCGATTTCGACAGCGACGCCATCCGCGAGGAGTTCCGAGGCCTGATCGAGGCCCATGCCGGTTTCCTGAAGGATAACGGCGCGGCGCGCATAATCCTGCAAGGACATACCGACGAGCGGGGCAGCCGCGACTACAACCTGGCCCTGGGTCAGCGCCGCGCGGAAAGCGTGAAGCAGGCGCTGACCTTGATGGGCGTACAGAGCGAGCAGGTGGAGACGGTCAGCCTGGGCGAAGAAAAGCCCGTCGACGAAGGCCACGACGAAGCCGCCTGGAGCCAGAACAGACGCGCGGAAATCCATTACCTGGGCGAATGATTTTCATGCGTCGTGTCTGGCTGGGGGTGTGGGCCCTGAGCCTGGCCCAGGGTGCCAGCGCGGACCCGATTCGGGAGGTGGGTGCGCCCTTGCCTGCCGCCAGCCCGTTGCCGCCCGTATCGACTGACGTCGGGCCACCTCCGCAGCCGGCGTCCCCGCGGGCCGCCACCGGCCCGGTCGCAGCCGACGTGCGACCCGTAGTCGTATCCCCCGCGCGTTTGCCCTCGGGTATCGAGGAGTTGTCGCTCCGGGTGCTCAGGCTCGAAGATCAACAAAGGAAGTCCGAAAGCGCACCTGCCAACGTCGGTGTAATTGCACTACTCAACCAGGTTGATGCCCTCAAGGCCGAGGTCTCGCGGCTGCGTGGCCTTCAGGAGGAGTTGGCGTTTCGTTTGCAGAAGGCCGAGCAGCGCCAGAAAGACGTGCTTGCCGACTTCGACGGCCGCCTCAAGGAAACCCATGAATTGGCCAGTCGGCCGCGCTTGGCGCCGATCCTGCCTGCTGGGGTCGAGGCTGCCGCAGCGCAGCCTAAACCTGTCGAGCCGGCCCCCGATCCTGAGGCCGAAGCCCGGACCTACGAGGCCGGACTGAAGCAGTTCAAGGGGGGCGACCATGTCGCGGCCATCCAAACCTTCTCAGGCTTCCTGGACAAGTATCCGAACAGTCCCCTGGCCGGCAATGCCTGTTATTGGCAGGGGTTGGCCTACTTCGCCATTGCCGACCACAAGAATGCGGCCGCTGCCCAGCAGCGCCTGCTGCGCGACTATCCCGAGCATAGCAAGGTGCCCGATGCCATGGTCAGTCTGGCCCGGGCCCAGATCCAGATGGGTGAGACCGAGAATGCGCGCCTGGAGCTGGAGCGGGTCCGGAGCCGCTATCCGACCACCAGGGCCGCCGAACTGGCCAAGAAGATCCTGGCGCTGTTCAAGTGAGCGAGTCCCGGGTTCGTGTTTCGGAGGTGTTCTACTCCTTGCAGGGCGAGGGGCGTCGGGTCGGATTGCCGACCATGTTCATCCGCCTGACCGGCTGTCCCTTGCGCTGTGGATACTGCGACACGACCTACGCTTTCCAGGGCGGGACTTGGATGACCATTGCGGCGCTGGTCGCCGAGGCGCGCCGCCAGTCCGTTCGTCATGTCTGCGTGACGGGTGGCGAGCCCTTGGCCCAGCGGGCTTGCCTGGAACTGCTGTCGGTTTTGTCCGATGCCGACTTCGACGTCTGCCTGGAAACCAGTGGTGCCCTGCCGGTCGACGCGGTGGATTCCCGGGTCGCACGGATCGTCGACATCAAGACGCCTGGCTCTGGCGAGCATGAGCGCAATCATTGGGACAACCTGGCGTGCCTGAATGAGCGTGATGAGCTGAAATTCGTGCTGGTCGACGAGGCCGATTACCGTTGGGCTGTGGCGTGTCTGCGCGAACGACGCCTGGCTGCCGTTTGCGAGGTGCTGTTTTCCCCCGCGCACGGTCGGCTTGCGCCGCGGGACCTGGCCGACTGGATCGTGCGCGACCGGCTCCAGGTGCGCATGCAGGTGCAGCTGCACAAGCTGCTCTGGGGCGAGGCACCGGGACGATGAGCAGGCGCCGCGCCGTGGTCCTGCTTTCGGGCGGGCTCGACTCCGCGACTGCCCTGGCCGTGGCGCGGGCGGAGGGCTATGGCTGCCATGCTTTGAGTGTCGACTATGGTCAACGACATGCCTCGGAACTGGCCGCCGCACAATCGGTGGCGGCCCAGATCGGGGCCGAAGAATTGCGTGTGGTGCACCTCGACATGGGGCAATTCGGTGGCTCGGCCCTGACCGATTTCGGGGTGTCGGTGCCGACCCTGCCCAGCGCAGGGATTCCGATCACCTACGTGCCGGCCCGCAACACCGTGATGCTGGCCCTGGCGCTGGGCTGGGCCGAGGTGCTCGAAGCCGATGCCATCTACATCGGGGTCAACGCGGTCGACTATTCCGGCTATCCCGACTGCCGGCCAGCGTTCATCGAGGCCTTCGAGACCCTGGCCAATTTGGCCACCAAGCGCGGCGTCGAGGGCCACCGCATCGTCATCCAGACGCCGCTGATGCATCTCTCCAAGGCGGACATCATTCGCCTGGGAACCCGTCTCGGGATCGATTACCAGCGCACGGTGTCTTGTTACCAGGCCGACATCGAAGGACGTGCCTGCGGCGAATGCGATTCCTGCCGGTTTCGCCGGCAAGGCTTTCTCGAGGCCGGTGTTCCCGACCCGACCCGATATCGATGACAACGCGCACAGAATGGGATTGCCAGCCGGTCCGATCACCTGAATAATCCCCCCGCATAACGAGGTTGAAGACTCAACGAGGAGACGAGGATGGATGGAGCAGCCGCCAATGTCGCGCAAACCGTGGCATGGTTGGGATTTGGATTGGCCCTGATTTTCGGCTACGTCGCCAACAAGACCAGCTTTTGTACCATGGGCGCGGTGTCCGACGTGGTCAACATGGGTGAGTGGGGTCGCATGCGGGCGTGGTTGCTGGCGATTGCGGTCGCCATGCTCGGGACAGGCGGCTTGGTCTACCTGGGTTACCTGGACATCCAGAAGACCTATTACACGCGCGAGTCCTTCCATTGGTTGGCGGCCTTGGTCGGTGGCTTGGCCTTCGGCGTTGGCATGACCCTGGGTGGCGGTTGCGGACAACGGACCCTGGTCCGGTTGGGCGGCGGCAACCTGAAGTCAGTGGTGGTATTCCTGTTCTTGGGGTATTCCGCCTTGGTCAGCATGAATGGCCTTTTCCGCGTATTGACCGACAAGTACTTGCGCAGCGAGACCTTCACTATTCATTTCGACCATCTTCAGACCTTGCCGGCCCTGGCCGGGATGGAGGGCGGCCAGTCCCACCTGCTGGTGGCGGCGGGGATCGCCACGGCGATCCTGGTTTTCGTGTTCGCCAGCAAGGAATTCCGGGCCAGTTTCGACAACATTCTGGCCGGCGTCGTGGTCGGCTTGGTCGTGGTCGGTGGCTGGTATGTCACCGGCAAGATCGGCCTCACCGAAAACGAGTTCATGGAAGTCGCCTATGTCGGCACGGATTCCCGATTGGCCGAATCCATGACCTTCGTCGGCCCCCTGGCCTACACCATGGATTTGTGGGCCTATTGGAACGACAAGCGGGTAACCTTTGGCATCGCCTGCGTGTTCGGCATCGTCATCGGCGCATTCCTCTATTCCGTGGTCAATCGCACCTTCCGCTGGGAATACTTCAACTCGCCCCAGGACATGCTTCGCCACATCGTCGGCGCGGCCCTGATGGGGTACGGCGGGGTGACCGCCATGGGGTGTACCATCGGCCAGGGCGTCACCGGCATATCCACTTTAGCCGTCGGGTCATTTGTGGTGCTTTTTGGCATCATTGCCGGTGCCGCCGCCACGATGAAATTTCAATACTATTTACTGATGCGCGAGGCCTGATACTATCCCTTGATGAGTGCATCGCTTCAGTGATGGTAAGCGCCTGAAAGGATTCTAATGCGCAAAGTGCTGTTCATGATGGTCGCTGCCCTGGCCCTGGCCGTGTCTGGCGGAGCCAAGGCTGAGGAAGCCACCAAGGCCATCAATTTCCAGTTCTCGGACATTTCCGGCAAGCAAGTTCAGTTGTCTGATTTTCGTGGCAAATGGGTGCTGGTCAACTTCTGGGCGCCGTGGTGTCCCCTGTGCTGGGTCGAGGTGCCAGCACTCAACGACATGAACAAGCGGAGTGACTTTGTCGTCATCGGCATCGGCCTGGACTATGGGCCGGATGAAAACATCGTTCGCGATGCTGCGCAGCGCCACAACATGGATTTTCACGCCGTGGTCGCTGGGGGTGCCCGGCGCAATCCAGACAGCCCGTTCCGCCAGGTCGGTCCAGTCGACTTCTACCCGACTTCGTATCTCTACGACCCGAATGGCGAGATTGTCATGTTCATCCCCGGTCAGGTGAAAATCAGCAAGATTCTTGCCTTCATGGATACCTGGAACGCAAAAAAAAACGTTCAGGTCGCCCACAGCCCTGAGTCCCCTGTCGTAACCGCCCCGGTCTCTCCAGTGCAAGGCGTGTCCTACAGCCCGGCGAAGCCGCGTTCCGCGAGTCCTGCCGCGGTGTCGACCAGCAAAAAGACCAAGGCCACCCAGAAGCCGAAGGCGACCAAGCCAGCGAACTCGACCCGCAAGACCGTGACATACTGATTGACGCCGGGGTCGGTTATTTGAAATAATCCGCGCCCTTCGCATGGGTGGTTAGCTCAGTCGGTAGAGCAGCTGGCTTTTAACCAGTTGGTCGTGGGTTCGAATCCCCCACCACCCACCAGAGTTCACGGCATCCCACGGGATGCCGTTTCCATTTCCGGGGGCGCTTGCTCACCGTCCGTGGTGCCATGGTATACATTGCCCACCCTGCTCGATAGACTTCCCGTCATGTCCCGTCCTGCCGTTTCCGTGCTCTACGTACGTCTGCCCGTCTGGAAGATCTATCCTGGAGGGGTCATCTATGTGGCGGACTTTGTCCACAAACAGCGTCCCGACGTGCGCCAGGAGCTTTTGGACATGGCGCTGCTGACTCCAAAGCAACGGGTACCGGCCTTGATCGAGGCGATTGAGCGCTTGCGACCCGACGTGGTGGCCTTTTCCTGGCGCAACATGCAGACCTTTGGTCCACATCCGGAGAACGATGCCCTCGACGTGGTGATGAATTTCGACCACTCGCCCAACCCGCTCAGGCGGCTCCAGGCTGGCTTCGACGCCTTGGGCATCATCAAGGACTACGCGCTGTCACGCTGGCAAAATTTTTCCTTCATGCGCCTGGTACGCAAGCGCTTGCCCGAGGCCCGCATCGTGGTGGGCGGGACGGCCGTGTCGATCTTCGGGAAATACATCGCCGAACAGTGCCCGAACGATACCGTAGTGGTGGTGGGAGAGGGTGAACAAGCCATGCTTTCGGTCGTCGATGGCTTTACCCAGCCTGCCGGGCATCACTATTACAAGGATACTGAGGGCGTCATCCACCATCGCCCAGCGGAAGAAAATTTCGATCTGGCGCAACTGACGGCCGTCGACTTCAGCTATGTCGAGGGATTCTTCCCAGGATTCAAGGAATATCTTGGCGATTATGTCGGCGTTCACACCAAACGTGGCTGCCCGTTTCAGTGTCACTTCTGCCTGTACAACAAGATCGAGGGCGCACGGCAACGCTTTCGAGATCCGACCGAGGTCGCCCGTGAGGTCGAGGTGCTCAACCAGCGCTATGGTGTCCGTCATGTCTGGTTCACCGACGCGCAGTTCTGCTCGACCTTGCGCAGCACCCACCATGTCGAGGCCATCCTCGACGAAATGATCGGGCGTCGGCTCGACGTGCGCTGGACCGGCTACCTGCGCCTCAACTATCTGACCCAGGCAATCGCCCGCAAGATGCTGGATTCCGGGTTGACCAGCATCGATCTTTCCTTCACCGGAACCCAGGACATCATCGACAGCCTGACCTTGGGCTATGACCTGGACCAGCAGATGGCGGCCTTTCGTCTGTTCAAAGACGCTGGCCACACCGACCAGCAGGTCAAGCTGTACATGCCCCTCAATGCGCCGGGCGAGACCAAGGAAACGCTGCTGGCGACCATCGACCGGATCAAGGAACTGTACAAGTTGTTTGGCCGGGACAACGTGCTGCCCTTCATCTTCTTCATCGGCATCCAGCCCAATACGCCGGTGGAGCGACGCTTGATCCAGGAAGGCTATCTCAAGGCGAACTACAACCCGCTCAGCCTGAATCCCTTCCTGATCAAGAAGCTGCTCTACAATCCGGCACCCCTCGGCGGCATCATCGCGCGCGCTTATCTGGAAGCGATGGCCAGTCACGACCCCGGCAGCGATTACATCGGCCGAACAACCATGGAGAATCTGGAGCGTCACCTGCGCGGCCGGATCCCGACGTCTGTGCTGGGGCCCGGAAGCAACGGCACATCTGTACCCGCCTAGGCAGTAGCTTTGCGTTCACCGCCCGGTGTCATGGGCTGGTAGAGTTCTTCCTCTTCAAACAAGACGAGGAGCAGATCATGGGTTTGCTGGATGGCGTACTGGGGCAAGTGCTTGGGGGCGGCGCGCAAGGCAGCCACGGCAGCCAATGGATGGACATCGTGCAGGTGCTGCTGCAGCAAAGCGGCGGCTTGAACGGCTTGCTTCAAAAGCTGCAACAGTCCGGACTGGCTGAACAGGCCGCTTCCTGGGTGGGCACCGGGGCCAACCAGCCGGTCGATGCCCGACAGATTGGCGATGCCCTGGGCGGAACCGAGTTGGCTGACCTGGCGGCGCGCTTTGGTCTGTCCCAGGATCAGATCAGTGGCAGCCTGGCCGAACTGCTGCCCCAAGTCGTGGATCGCCTGACCCCCAATGGCCGGGTCGAACAGGATGGCCCTTCCCTGGATGATCTGGGCGGGCTCCTGGCTGGGCTGCTCAGGCGCTAAGCAGCAACGGCTTACAGTTCGCCGTTGGCGCCCGCCACCATGATGCTGAGCAGATTGTCGCGCACCTGTTCGGCCTTGCGCCGGAGGTCGGGGGACAGGTTGGCGGCCCGGATCAGGTTTTCCATGTTCAGCATGATGATGCGGCCCTTGCCCTGTTCGTCTTCGATCAAGGCCACCCGGCAGGGCAGGAAGGCCGCGAAGGCGGGATTGCTGTCGAGCAGCTGCTTGGCGGTCAGGGCATCGCAGAACTGATAGATAGTCATGCGTGGCTGGGCCACTCCGGTCATGGCCTCCACTTGCTTGGACAGCGGCAGCTCGGCGACCAGTTTGAAGTTGAGCGCGTTGGCGCGTAGCTTCATCGATTCCACCGCATCCTCCAGGCTGACACCCTCGGCCAAGGGCATCTCCAGGATGGCCTGTCCGACGGCAAACACGACGTTCGGCTTGGTCGGCGCAGCGGCATGCGCCACGGCCGGGAATAATCCGGACAAGGCAGCCAGGCAAGCCAAGAAAGTGAGAAAGCGGGGGGACGAAATGCGCATGATGAACTCCATCGAAAAGGGGTAAGCGTGAATCCGCGGCCACGCAGGACCGCCGAATCATATTAGAAAACGATGATTTTCTTGTGAAAGAGTTCCCGGGTCATGGTTCTGGGGTCAGCCAGCCGACCCAGTGGTGACTGCGCCGCCCTTGGCCAAGCTCGCCGGGCGGCGCCAGCTCCCAGCGCCACTGGTCCAGGCACCGCCAGCCCGCCAGCAGGTCTTCGTAGTGTGTCCGGTCCAGCGCCTGGCCGTTCTCATCGAGGGTGACCTGTTCGAGGTCGGTGACCAGGCAAGCCGGGCATGGCAGCGCGCGCAGCCAGGCCAGGTGGGCGTGCTGTATGGCCAGTCCAGGGTCTGGAGTAGCGGCCCCGGTGGCATGCCAGGCGCGCCGGGCGGGCGCCGCCAGTTGGGAAAGCAGATTGACCGAGGCGACCCAGTCCAGGTCCGGCTGGTCGAGCAGATAGCGCACGCTGGGCACCGGCGCGCCAGGCTGGTCGAGGAAGCCGGTAATGTCATGCGTGATCAAGCGGACATTTCGATGCCGGAGACAGGCGATGCGGCTGGTCCAAGGGTGGACCAGGTCGATCAGCCAGAGGCGTTCGAACCGGAGGGCGAGGGCATCGAGCGGGACATCGAGCAAATGACCCGAGCCGACCACCACGCCGAGTCGATGACCTGGCGCCGATTGGGCCGAGGCCAGGAGGGCTTCCCGAGTGCGGGCCAGATGCGGGCGCCAGGCTTCGTGGCAGCGGCGGTGCCGGGCTGCGATCGCGATGCTCTCCGACAATGCGCCCAATCGGCGCGCCTGACGGGACGCCGGCGTCAGCAGCCAGGCCATGGCTTCCTGCAACATCAACGGCGACCGTAGTGCTGGAAAGCGACCAGGGCCTCGTTCATCTCCGCGTCGGACAGGAGCACGGGTGGCCCCATCAGACTGGCGCGCCAGAACTGCTCGCACAGGGATTCCACTTCCACCGCCAAGGCCAGGGCATGATCCAGGTCGGCACCGAGCGCGATCATGCCATGGTTGGCCATCAGGCAGGCGCGCCGGTCGAGCAAGGCGGCCAGGACGGCCTCCGAGAGGGCCTGGGTGCCGAAGGTGGCATAGCCGGCACAGCGGATATCAGGGCCGCCGGCGATGGCCACCATGTAGTGGAACGCCGGCAGTCCGCGCCGTAGGCAGGACAGGGACACTGCGAAGGGCGAGTGGACGTGGACCACCGCACCCGCTTCCGGCCGGGCCTGGTAGATGTCGCGATGGATGCGCCATTCGCTGGAAGGGGCGAGCGGACCCTGGCTGCGCCCTTCGTGGTCGAGCTTGACCACGTGCTCGGCCTCGACCTCGGCCGAGGGCCAGCCGGAAGGCGTGATCAGGCATCCGTCCGGGCAGCGGCAGCTGACATTGCCTGAACTGCCACGGTTGAGGCCGGCGGTCACGGTGGCGCGCGAGGCTTGGGCCACCTGGGTACGCAAGTCTGTTTCGTTCATGGCCGCTATTTTGTATTTTTTTCGTTGCCGATGTTGACAGAAAAATTTCGCTGGATAGAATGGCGAGCCTCGTAGCGGGAGTAGCTCAGTTGGTAGAGCGCAACCTTGCCAAGGTTGAGGTCGCGAGTTCGAGACTCGTCTCCCGCTCCAAGTTTCATGGGGAAAGCCTATCCGCTTTCCCCTTTCACTTTAAGAACGACGGTTTCATCGCGGCGCGTTAGCAAAGCGGTTATGCACCGGATTGCAAATCCGTGTAGGTCGGTTCGACTCCGGCACGCGCCTCCAGTTTTACTCCCGATGACCGGGGCCCGCCCGCCCGGGTGGCGAAACAGGTAGACGCAAGGGACTTAAAATCCCTCGACTTCGGTCATACCGGTTCGAGTCCGGTCCCGGGCACCATCCCTGTCTCTTCCCGAAGCCCATTTCAAATAGACCGGTCACTTGCAAAGCTGTTATAATTCGAAAGTTATCGATGGGCATTGCGCCCATTTTTTATTTCTGAAGCGATGGAACTGCAAGCATTGATCGAGCCGACGCTGGTCGGCATGGGATACGAACTGGTCGCCTTGGAGCGGGTCGGACGCGGCCTGCTGCGCGTCTATATCGACAGCCCGAACGGCATCGGCGTCGAGGATTGCGCCAAGGTGAGCAACCAGCTGACCCGGGTTTTCATGGTCGAGAACATCGATTACAGCCGGCTGGAAGTGTCCTCGCCAGGGCTCGACCGACCGCTGGTCAAGCGCGCTGATTTCGAGCGTTTCGCGGGCGAAATGGCGACCATCAAGCTGCGCTTGCCGACCGAGGCGGGCCGCAAGAAGTTCGTCGGCCGGTTGCTCGGCCTCGTGGATGATGTGTTGAATCTCGAGACGGAGTCGGGCCCGGTGGCGATTGCCCTGGCGGATATCGATTCGGCCCGTCTGGTACCGAATATTTGAGTGTGGGTTTGCCCCGGAGGATGCGATGAGTCGGGAAGTATTGCTGTTGGCCGATGCCTTGGCGCGGGAAAAGAACGTCGAGCCGGACGTGGTGTTCGGTGCCCTGGAGGCCGCCTTGGCGCATGCCACCAAGAAGCGCTTTTCCGAGGATGTCGACATTCGCGTGACGATTGATCGCAAGACCGGGGAATACGAGGCCTTTCGCCGTTGGGAAGTGTTGCCCGACGATGCCGGTCTTGAGTTTCCGGAACGCCAATACCTGCTCTTCGAGGCTCAGGAAATCCAGCCCGATGCCCAAGTCGGTGGTTACATCGAAGAGCCGACCGAGGCCGTCGATTTTGGCCGCATCGGTGCCCAGGCCGCCAAGCAGGTCATCCTGCAAAAGATACGTGATGCCGAACGCGAGCAGGTCCTGAACGACTTCCTGGCCCGCCACGAGTCGCTGGTGTCCGGCACCATCAAGCGCATGGAGCGCGGCAACGCCATCATCGAGTCGGGCCGCATCGAGGGTTTGCTGGCGCGAGACCAGATGATCCAGAAGGAGAATCTCCGGGTCGGCGACCGCGTGCGTGCCTGCCTGCTGCGCGTGGAACGTGGCGGTCGTGGACCGCAGTTGATTTTGTCCCGCACGTCACCGGAGTTCATCAAGCATCTGTTTGCCCTGGAAGTGCCGGAAATTTCGGAGGGACTGATCGAGATCAAGGCCGCCGCGCGTGATCCTGGTCTGCGTGCCAAGATCGCCGTGAAGTCCAACGATGCCCGTGTCGACCCGCAGGGTTCCTGCATCGGCGTGCGCGGCACCCGGGTCACCGCGGTGACCAACGAACTGAACGGCGAGCGGGTCGATATCGTCCTGTGGTCGCCGGAACCTGCCCAGTTCGTGATCAATGCGCTGGCGCCGGCCGAGGTCAGCAGCATCGTGGTCGACGAGGAAAAGCACAGCATGGATGTGGTGGTCGATGAGAGCCAACTGGCCAATGCCATCGGCCGGGGCGGCCAGAACGTGCGCCTCGCCTCCGAGCTGACCGGCTGGACGCTCAACATCATGACCGAGACCGAAGCCGAGGAGAAAAAGGAAACCGAGGTCCAGTCGATCCGCTCGCTGTTCATGGAAAAGCTGGACATCGACCAGGATGTCGCCGACGTACTGGTCGAGGAAGGTTTCTCCACCCTGGAAGAAATCGCCTACGTGCCGCTCTCGGAAATGCTGGAGATCGAGGTGTTCGACGAGGACACCGTGAACGAGTTGCGCGCCCGTGCCCGCGATGCCTTGCTGACTGCGGCCATCGCCCAGGAAGAGACGGTGGAAAAGGCCTCGACCGACCTGATGAGCGTCGAAGGCATGGATGCCGCCACGGCAGCCGAGCTGTCCGCCAAGGGCGTGGCCTCGGCGGAAGATCTCGCCGACCTGGCCGTGGATGAACTGATGGAATTGACCGGTATGCCGGAAGACCGTGCCCAGGCCTTGATCATGGCCGCGCGCGCGCCCTGGTTTGCCTGAACACGGCACGAAACGAGGGTGAGATGAACGTCGAACAATTTGCCAATGAACTGAAGGTCGCGCCAGCCTTGCTGGTCGAACAATTGCAGGCCGCCGGCGTCGCCGTGAGCGGTGTCGAGGACAGTCTGTCCGATCAGGACAAGGCCCGGCTCCTGGATTATCTGCGCGACAAGCATGGTGCGAAGGCGCCCAAGACCAAGATCACCTTGACTCGCAAGCAGACCTCCGAGATCAAGACCGCGGATAGCAGCGGCAAGTCGCGCACGATCCAGGTCGAGGTGCGCAAGAAGCGGGTCCTGGTCAAGCGCGATGCGACCCAGCCCGAAATCCCGGCGGTCGATGAGCTGCCGGCACCGGGCTTGCCGGAGCCGGAACCGGAACCGTTGCCGATTCCTGAGCCGGAGCCGATCCCGGAAGTCGAGCTGGTGCCTGAGCCGGTGCTGGAGGTCGAAGCCGAGTCCGAGGTCGAGCCCGAGGCCGAACCGGCGTCCGAAAGCGAGCCGCCGGCACGTCCGACCGTGGCGCAGATCCTTGGCGAAGACGAACTCAAGGCCCGGGCGCACGAATCCAAGCGCCAGGCCGAGTTGCGCGCGATCCAGGAAGCCGAGCTGAAAGCCAAGCAGGCGCGCGAACTGGCCCGCAAGCAAGCCCAGGAACAAGAGGCTGCAAAGAAGGCGGCCGAAGCCGCCAAGCCGGCGGCCAAGCCAGGCGAAACCAAACCGGCCGTAAAGCCCAAAGTCGACAAGACCGTGGCCAAGAAGACCAAAACCGCGGCCGAGGAAAACGCCGGCAAGAAGGGCCTCAAAGTCCGTGGTGCCCTGGAATCCGAGAGCGGCTGGCGGGGCGGCGCGCGCAAGTCCAAGCACAAGTCGGATCAGCCCCAGTTCGTGCCGCCTGCCGAGCCGACCATCAAGGAAGTGCTGGTGCCCGAGACCATCTCGGTGGCCGACCTCGCGCACAAGATGTCCGTGAAGGCAGCCGAGGTGATCAAGGCCCTGATGAAGATGGGCTCCATGGTCACCATCAACCAGGTCCTGGACCAGGAAACCGCGATGATCGTGGTCGAGGAAATGGGCCACATCGCCAAGCCGGCGCCCACCGACAACCCCGAGGCCTACCTCGAGGACACCGGGGAGCACAAGGAAGCCGAACTGCTGCATCGCGCGCCGGTGGTGACCGTCATGGGCCACGTCGACCATGGCAAGACCTCGCTGCTCGACTACATCCGGCGGGCCCGCGTGGCGGCCGGTGAAGCGGGCGGCATCACCCAGCACATCGGGGCGTACCACGTGGAAACCCCACGCGGCATGATCACCTTCCTGGATACCCCGGGCCACGAGGCCTTCACGGCGATGCGCGCGCGCGGCGCCAAGGCCACCGACCTGGTGATCCTGGTGGTGGCGGCCGACGACGGCGTCATGCCGCAGACCCGCGAAGCCATCCACCACGCCAAGGCCGGCAACGTGCCCATCGTGGTGGCGGTGAACAAGATCGACAAGCCGGGCGCCAACCCGGAAAAAATTCGCCAGGAAGTCTCCGGCGAAGGCGTGGTGCCCGAGGAGTGGGGTGGCGAGACCATGTTCGTCGACGTGTCCGCCAAGACCGGCGTCGGCATCGACAAGCTGCTCGAATCCGTCCTGCTTCAGGCCGAAGTGCTGGAACTGAAGGCACCGGTCGATGCCTTCGCCAAGGGTGTCGTGATCGAATCGCGCCTCGACAAGGGGCGTGGTCCGGTCGCCACGGTGCTGGTGCAGTCCGGGACCTTGAAGCGCGGCGACATGATGCTGGCCGGCGCGGCCTTCGGCAAGGTGCGCGCCATGCTCGACGAAGACGGCAAGCCGATCCAGGAGGCCGGCCCGTCGATTCCCGTGGAAATCCAGGGCCTCTCGGAAGTCCCGGCTGCCGGCGAGGACGTCATGGTCCTGCCCGACGAACGCAAGGCGCGCGAAATCGCCTTGTTCCGCCAGGGCAAGTTTCGTGACGTCAAACTGGCCAAGCAGCAAGCCGCCAAGCTGGAGACCATGTTCGACCAGATGGGCGAAGGCGAGGTCAAGAGCCTGCCGCTCATCCTCAAGGCCGACGTGCAGGGTTCCTACGAGGGGCTCACTCACGCCCTGCAAAAGCTGTCCACGGCGGAAGTTCGGGTCAACATCATCCACGCCGCGGTGGGCGCGGTGTCGGAATCCGACATCAACCTGGCCATCGCCTCGGGCGCCGTGATCCTGGCCTTCAACGTGCGCGCCGATGCCCAGGCCCGCAAGCTGGCCGAGACCGCGGGGGTCGACATCCGTACCTACAACATCATCTACGAGGCTGTGGATGACGTAAAGGCGGCCATGGGCGGCCTGCTTTCGCCAGAGAAGAAGGAAAACGTCATCGGCATGGCCGAGGTGCGTCAGGTGTTCCGCATCACCAAGGTCGGCGCGGTGGCCGGCTGCATGGTCACCCACGGCCTCATCAAGCGGGCCGGTTCGGTGCGCGTGATCCGCGACAACGTGGTCGTGCACACCGGAGAAATCGATGCCCTGAAGCGCTTCAAGGACGACGTCAAGGAAGTCAAGGAAGGTTTCGAATGCGGCCTGTCCCTGAAGAACTTCAACGACATCCTGGAAGGCGACCAGCTCGAGTGCTTCGAGGTGGTGGAAGTGGCTCGGACACTGTGAGTGACAAAGTGACGAATACGGGTGACCAGCCCGGGTTTCATCACCCGTCACCCGTCACTCGTCACTGAATTATCCATGCCATCCGATTTTCCCCGCTCCCGTCGCGTTGCCGAGCAGATCCGCCAGGAATTGGCCGAAATCCTCTGGCGCGAGGTGCACGACCCGCGCGTCAAGGGCGTGACCATCAACGCGGTCGAGGTGACCGCCGACCTCGAACACGCCAAGATCTGGTTCACCGCGTTATCCGGTGATCACGCCGAGATGACCAAGGCCTTGCAGCACACGGTCGGCTTCCTGCGCCGCGAGTTGGCGCAGCGCATGCGCCTGCGCCTGGTGCCCAGCCTGACCTTCGTCTATGACGAATCGGTCGAGCGCGGTGCCCATCTTTCCCAGTTGATCGATCAGGCGGTCGAAGAAGACAAGCGCCATCACCCCGATGGCGAAGCGTAAGGTCGACGGCGTCCTCCTGCTCGACAAGCCGGAAGGAATCACCTCAAACCTGGCCTTGCAGAAGGCACGCCGGCTGTTCAACGCCGACAAGGCCGGCCATACCGGCACCCTGGACCCGTTTGCCACCGGCCTGCTGGCGCTCTGTTTTGGCGAGGCGACCAAGTTTTCCCAGTACCTGCTCGACGCTGACAAACGCTATCTCGCCGTCGCCCGGCTGGGCGTGCGGACGAGCACCGCCGACCCGGAAGGCGAGGTCATCGAGACCCGCCCGGTCACCACCACGGAAGCCGAGGTACGGGCCATCCTGCCCCGCTTTGTCGGGTCGCTCGACCAGTTGCCGCCCATGCATTCCGCACTCAAGCGCGATGGCCGGCCCCTCTACGACTATGCCCGGCAGGGCATCGAAGTGGCCCGCCAGCCGCGTCGGGTGACCGTGCATGGCATTGAATTCATCGCCCTGGCGGAGGATCGCCTGATCTTTCGCGTGCATTGCGGCAAGGGTTTGTATGTCCGAACCCTGGCCGAGGATATCGGTGCGGCCCTGGGCTGTGGCGCGTATCTGGAAGCCTTGCGCCGGGAGTCGGTCGGCCCGTTTGACCTGGCCGACGCGGTCCGCCTCGAGACCCTGGCGGCTGACACCGAGACCGAGCGCGACGCTTGGCTGCGGCCCCCCGACTGCCTGGTCGAGGCCCTGCCACGGATCGATCTCGACCTCGAATCCGCCTGGCAGATGTGCCATGGTCAGTCGGTTTGGCAGTCCGGGCTGCGGGTGGATGAGCTGTTCCGGCTCTACGATCCCTGTGGGCGCTTCCTCGGCGTGGCCGAGGTCGACATCGAAGGCAAGCTGGCCCCGAAGCGTCTGCTGGCCACAGCCCCATGAATTTGCTTGAGAAAATCACCCATGGGCGGTTAAAATCCGCCCTTTTCTAATTCGTTTCAGATCGGAGTAGTACGAACATGGCTATCGAAACCGCGCAAAAGGCGCAAATCGTCAAGGATTTCCAACGCGCCACCGGCGACACCGGCTCCCCGGAAGTCCAGGTTGCCCTGCTGACCGCCCGCATCAACGACCTGACCGGCCACTTCAAGGCCAATACCAAGGACCACCATTCCCGCCGCGGCCTGCTCAAGATGGTCAGCCGCCGCCGCCGTCTGCTGGACTATCTGAAGTCCCGCAACGTCGACGCCTACCGTCAGCTGATCGATCGCCTCGGCCTGCGTAAGTAATTCAAGCTTGGCACCTGCGCAAGTCAGTCCATCCAGCATAGTGAATCGAGGTTAGCGTGAATCCTGTCAAGAAGTCATTTCAATACGGTCGCCACACGGTGACCCTGGAAACCGGCGAAATTGCCCGTCAGGCCTCCGGGGCCGTGATGGTGAACATCGACGACACCGTGGTGCTGGTCACCGTGGTGGCCAAGAACGAAGTCAAGCCCGGCCAGGATTTCTTCCCGCTGACCGTCGACTACATGGAGAAGACCTATGCCGCGGGCCGCATCCCGGGCGGCTTCTTCAAGCGCGAGGGCAAGCCTTCCGAGAAGGAGACGCTGACCAGCCGCCTGATCGACCGGCCGATCCGTCCGCTGTTCCCGGACGGCTTCTTCAATGAAGTGCAGATCATCGCCACTGTGGTGTCGCAGAACCCCGAAGTGGATGCCGACATTCCCGCCATGATCGGTGCCTCGGCCGCCCTGATGTTGTCCGGCGTGCCGTTCAACGGCCCGATCGGTGCCGCCCGGGTCGGCTACAAGGACGGCCAGTACATCCTCAATCCGACCAAGACCGAATTGACGACCTCCGATCTGAACCTGGTGGTGGCGGGGACCGAGGATGCCGTGCTGATGGTCGAATCGGAAGCCAACGTGCTGTCCGAGGAAGTGATGCTGGGCGCCGTGGTGTTTGGCCATGAGCAGATGAAGGCGGCCATCGATGCCATCAACGACCTCGCCGACGAAGCCGGCCAGGACGCCTGGGACTGGGCCGCGCCGGAAACCAACGCTGCCTTGGTCGAGCGCATGAATGCGCTGATCGGCGACGGCTTGAACAAGGCCTATTCGATCAAGCAGAAGCAGGCCCGCATGGCCGCCGTCGACGAAGTGCGCAGCCGCGTGTTCGCCGACCTGATCACGGACGGCATGGACACCGTCGCGGTGAACGAGATCAAGGACCTGTTCCACGCCCTCGAGGCCAAGGTGGTGCGCAGCCGCATCCTGGCCGGCGAGCCGCGCATCGACGGTCGCGATACCCGCACCGTGCGTCCGATCACCATCCGCACCGGCGTGCTGCCGCGTACCCACGGCTCCGCCCTGTTCACCCGGGGCGAGACCCAGGCCCTGGTGGTTGCCACCCTGGGCACCGGCCGCGACGAGCAGACCATCGATGCGCTCGAAGGCTCCTATTCCGACCGCTTCATGCTGCACTACAACATGCCGCCGTTCGCCACCGGCGAGACCGGCCGCGTCGGCAGCCCGAAGCGCCGCGAGATCGGCCATGGCCGCCTGGCCAAGCGTGCCCTGCTGGCCACGCTGCCGAGCAAGGAAGAATTCGGCTACAGCATCCGCGTGGTGTCCGAGATCACCGAGTCGAACGGCTCCTCCTCGATGGCCTCGGTGTGCGGCGGCTCGCTCGCCCTGATGGATGCCGGCGTGCCGATGAAAAAGCACGTCGCCGGCATCGCCATGGGCCTGATCAAGGAAGGCAACCGCTTCGCCGTGCTGACCGACATCCTTGGCGACGAGGACCACCTCGGCGACATGGACTTCAAGGTCGCCGGCACCGAAGACGGCGTCACCGCCCTGCAGATGGACATCAAGATCGAGGGCATCACCAAGGAAATCATGCAGGTGGCGCTCAAGCAGGCCCGAGAAGCGCGCTTGCACATCCTGGGCATCATGAACTCGGCCGAGGCCCAGCCGCACGAGATGAGCCAGTACGCGCCGCGCATGATCACCATGAAGATCAACCCGGAGAAGATCCGCGACGTGATCGGCAAGGGGGGCGCCACCATCCGCGCCCTGACCGAGGAAACCGGCACCCAGATCGACATCCAGGAAGACGGCACCGTCACCATCGCCTGCACCAGCTCCGAGGCCGGCGCCGCCGCCAAGAAGCGGATCGAGGACATCACCGCCGAGGTCGAAGTCGGCCGCGTCTACGATGGCACGGTGCTGAAGATTCTCGATTTCGGCGCGATCGTCAACGTGCTGCCCGGCAAGGACGGTTTGCTGCACATTTCCCAGATCGCCCACGAGCGGGTCAATGCCGTGGCCGATCACCTCAAGGAAGGCCAGGCGGTCAAGGTCAAGGTGCTGGAGACCGACGACAAGGGGCGCATGCGTCTGTCGATCAAGGCCCTGCTCGAAGCCCCGGCCCCGGCGCCGGCCAGCGCAGAGTAATCGGCCAACCCCGACAAAAAAAGCGGCCTGGCCGCTTTTTTTGTGTCCCGCGCCGGCCGGTCAGGCGCGCGCTTCGCCGCCGAACAAGTCGGCGAGGCCCTGCCACCAGCGCCGGCGGTTTTGCGGCACGTGATGGCTGGGGTCGAGGTCGGAAGGCGGCATGCGGCTCATCACCCAGCCCGGCAGGATCTTGTGCTTGCCCGACCCGCACGAAGTGCCCAGGTGGTTGGGGTCGTAGATCTTGATCAGGGTCGGGGTGTCGAGGTCGTCGGCATAGACAATGCCGCAGTAATCCTCGTCGTGTTCCTTGCGCAACAAGGCGTCCAGCTCGCGCACGAAGGTGGCGACATGCTCGGCGTCGGCCGGGGCCTCCGGGCGCGCTTCGCCGAGGGCATAGAGATACCAGCCGGCCGAAGTGTCCAGGCGTTGCCAGAATCGGTCGAGTTGCTCCCAGGTGAGCAGGCTGAACAGCATGCCGTCGAAGACGGCGTCGAAATCGGGATTCTGGGTCGGATGCATGGCTGGCCAAGGACGAGGGGGTCAGCTATTTTACGTGTTGATTTTCAAATGAAAACCGAATTGTTGAGGAGTCGATGATGTTGCAAGCCCTGTTGTTCGATGTCGACGGCACTTTGGCCGATACCGAGCGTGACGGCCACCGGCCGGCCTTCAATGCCGCCTTCAAGGACTATGGACTGGATTGGGATTGGGATGTCGCGTTGTACGGCAAGCTGCTGGCGGTGACCGGCGGCAAGGAGCGGATGAAGTTCTATGTCGAGCAGTTCCGCCCGGACTACGTCAAGCCGGCCGATTTCGACGATCTGGTCAAGGAACTGCACCAGGCCAAGACCCGCCACTACACGCGCATGCTGGCCGAGGGCGGCATCCCCCTGCGGCCGGGGGTCCGGCGCTTGCTGGAAGAGGCGCGCGCGGCCGGCCTGATCCTCGGCGTGGCGACCACCACGACACCCGAGAACGTCACCGCGCTGCTCAGGCACAGCCTGGCCGAGGACGGCCCCGACTGGTTCAAGGTGATCGCCGCCGGCGATATCGTGCCGGCCAAGAAGCCGGCGCCGGACATCTACCTCTGGGCCATGGACCAGCTACGGCTCAAGCCGGAACACTGCCTGGCCTTCGAGGATTCCCGCAATGGCATCCGGGCCGCCCTGGGCGCCGGTCTGAAGACCGTGGTGACAGTGAATGACTACACCCGCGAGGACGACTTCACCGGGGCCCTGGCAGTGCTCTCCGACCTGGGCGAACCGGGAGCGCCCTATCGCCGGCTCGACCGGGAGGAGTCCGGGCTGGTCGACCTGGCCCGGCTGCGGGCCTGGTTCTGAACCGGCTCCCGCCGCCCGTGGTGCCGATCAGCCGGGCCGGCGCCGCGACCAGGCGGCGAGGCCCAGGCCAGCCATCAGCAGGGCCAGGGTGCCGGGTTCGGGCACAGAGGCTTGGACATCGCGATAGGTGACCGTGCCATATCCCGCGTCCCCCTGGCTGGGTTGATAGGCGAAATAGGCCTCGTCGAGCGCGAAGAAGCCGGAGACGAAGCCAAACCATGGATCGAAGGTGAGGATCAGCAGGTCGAGCCCCAAGAATTCACCGTCGTAATAGTGGGCGGCCGGGCTGGCATCCGCATCCGCCAGGCTGAAGTTCTGGCCCAGGAAAGTGAACGAGAAACTGGCCAGATCGAGAAACTCGTCGTCCACGCCCGTCAAGCTGTCGACATCGACGGTGGTGAAGGCCCCTGAGAAGGTTTCGTCGACATAGTGGCCGGAGTCGATGTAGCCGGTGAAGTCGTAGCTGACGGGGGCCGCCAGGGCGATCTGGCCAAACAAGGTGAAGGCCAGGCTGGTGGCGTACAGGGTGGATTTTGCAAAGTTCATGAGGGTTTCCTAGAGGGCCCGGCGAGGCCGGGCCGTGCGTGGCTGAAAGTCAGAAGCGGAAGTGGCTGGCGGTCATCAGGCTGGCGCAACTGACGTTGCGTAGCTGCACCAGGGCGCGGCTGCGTGCCTTGGGCGCAGAACCATCGGCATCGATGCCAACCACCGCCGTAGTGCCTGACGGCGTGCAGGTGACGTAGCCCCCTTGCAGCACGCCGCTAGCGCCGATGCCCAGGGAACGCAACAGGGCGGCCAGGTCGAGCTGGTCGAGGCCGACCTGGAAATCGCTGATGACATCGACCCCATCAAGCACGCTGGTGTAGACGAAGCGATCCCGGCCATCCAGACCGGACAGGGTATCGGCGCTCTTGCCCCCGGTCAGGACATCGTCGCCGGCGGTGCCGACCAGGGTGTCGCGGCCGTTGCTGCCGGCCACCGTGCGCAGCAGGTTCAGGCCGACCAGCACCGGGTCGTGGTCGGAGGCGCGGAACGGGGTCGGGGTGTACAGGTCCTGGGACTTGTACTCGGTGTTGTAGTCGATCACCGAGGGTTCGTCGGCATTGATGTGCCAGTCCACGGCCCGGGTCGCTTGGGCGGCCAGGCTCGGGCTGGCCAGGGCCTGGTCGAGATAGCCGGCCTCGCCGTCGAACACGTAGGAATAACCGAAGGCGTTGTCGCGCGCGATCAGGTCGACATAGCCATGGTCGGTGAAATCGACCACCGGGTCTTCCTTGCCGTAGGCATTGAGGTCACCGATCACCAGCACGTCGTCATCGCCGCTGGTGCCTTGAAGGTCCGCGACAAAGGCCCGCAGGGCCTGGGCCTGTTGCAGGCGCAAGGCGTTCCAGCAGCCCTGGCCGTCGCCCTGGTCGGCATTGGCATCGGCCGGGTCGGCGGGGCAGCTGCCCTTGGACTTGAAGTGGTTGACCACGACGCTGAATCGTTCGCCGTTGGCCGCCGCGAAGGTCTGGGCCAGGGGCGGGCGGTGGTGGATCGGGTCGGTGTCGCTGCGCGCCGGGCCGACCGGGCTGACGACACTCGGCTTGTACAGCATGGCGACCCGGATGGCGTCGCCGCCGGTGCCGCCCGCGGGCAGCGCGGCCGGGGCATAGGTCCCCGCGCCAGCCACCGCGTTGAGGCCGTCGACCAGGTTCTCGAGCGCGACGTTGCCATTGTTCTCGATCTCCATCAGGCCGACCACGTCGGCATCGAGCGCCCGCAGGGCGGCGACGATCTTGTCGCGCTGGCGGGCGAACTCGAGGGCGCTATCGGCGCCCCGGCAGTCGCTCCGGGTCAGGCTCGGGAAGCACTGGGCGCCGCTCTGGTCGAGGGTGGTGAAGTAGTTCAGGACGTTGAAGCTGGCCACCTTGACATTGCCGTCCACCGGCGCGGGCTGGTCGGTGCGCGCATGGGCGCGCTGGAACGTGGGCGCGACGGTCGGATGCAATTTGAAGTCACGCAGGCTGTCGCTGACCGCGCCGTGGTAGAGCACCCCGGTCAGTCCGGCGACGGTGTCGCCCGCGCGCAGGGTGTCGTCGGCGCCGATGTAGGGGATCGGATTCGGGTTTTGCAGGTTGCTGGCGTCGTCCAGGGTGATCCGGCGGCGCGCGTTGTCGTCCGCCAGGGCCAGGGCTTCCGGGCTGTTCGGGCGGAAGCGGTTGCTGGGCTTCTCCAGGCGGCCCCCGGCGGCCAGGGTGACCTCGCCGTAGCGGCCCTGGAAATAGTTCTGGGCCACGGTCAGTTCGGTGTCGATGCGGATCAGCATGTTTTCCTGGCGTTCCAGGTCGCCTTCGGTGGCTTCCGGGAAGGTCACGGTCACCGGTGCCGGCAGGGCGGCGGTGCCGAGCGGAACCAGGTCGCTGATCCCGGTCAGTTCAGTGAGGCCGTTGAATTCGGCGACCTGGCCGCGCAGGCGCAGGCGTTGGCTGGGCGCGATGCCGGCCGTGTTGGTGCGATAGACGAACAGGCCTTCCGAGGTGGCGTCGTCGCCGTCGCCCACCGGGTCTTGCATGAACCAGCCGTAGTTCGGGATCACCAGGGTCACCACGCCATCGGTGGTCACCGTCTGGCCGACCAGCGGGCTGACGGCGCCCTGGCCCTGGATGGCGGCGATCGGGGTGACCGGAATGACCGACACCGAGAGGTTGCAGGTGCTGGTGGCGCCGTCGCTGTTGCCGAATTCGACCAGGACCGTGTGCTGGCCGCTGACCTGGCTGCCGTCCACGGTCAGGGGCACGCGGGCCTGGCCGCCGATTTCGGTGGCCGGGACCAGGGTGCCGAGGGCGATGCCGGGCACGCCAGCGCTGGTGATCGCGGCCGAATCGACGAGACCGTCGGCGTCGCTGGCGGTCAGCTCGATGCTGGCGCTCTGGCCCTGGGCCAGGCTCAGGCTCGGGCAGTCGGTGACGATGGGTTGGTCGACCGGGCCGCCCGGGGTGCCGCTCACGACGATATTGTCGATGCCGACCCATTCGTCGTTGCTTGCTGCATTGGTAGTGAGGATGCGCAGTTGCAGCAGGGGCTGGTTGCCCGCCTCGGCGGGCAGCGTGACGTTGACAGCGGTGGTCTTAGTGGCTTCGCTGGGACCGGTGGTGGCGTCAGCGACATAGGCCTCAGGCACGTTGATGAAATTTCCGCTGTTGCCGATCCGGTATTGCAGGGCGACCTGTTGTTCCGCGTTGTCGGTCGAGCCGTCCAGATCGCGCAGCAGGTATTGCACCTGGACCGACGCGAAGCCGCGCGTATCGAGATGGATCAACAGGAAAGGCGCGTCGGCGGTGCCTGAACCGGTCAGGGCCACGACCGGATCGGCCAGGTGGAATTCGGTGACACCGCCCGTGTTGAAGCTATTGGGCACGCTCTGGTTGGCATTGACATCGATCGGGGTCGACAGGCCATCGGCCAGCACCGTACCCGCGTTGACGCTAGTAGTGCTGGTCAGGCCATCACCGCGGTAGCCCACGATGCCCGGCACGCCGGACCAATCGTCGCTGGTCGAGACCAGCCCGGTGTTGGTCCAGTCCTGGCTGAACGGCAGGGTCTGCGGCGTGGCGTCGGACCAGACGGGGCTGGCCACCACGATGCCTGCGAGGATGAGCACGCGGCTCAATGGGGTGGGGCGGAAGGGGGTGGGGGTGTGCATGGGTTCCCTCGATCTGTTGAATGTGATGGCGGTCCGGGTCAGGCCGGAAAGTCCGCGAGTGTCGAGGCTGGGTGTTACAGGGGCATCAAGGCGATTTGGCAGATTCGTGACGGACGCTGGTCATTAAGAATCGCATGCATGTCCGCGCGATGCGTGTCTGGGTTCACTTCGCGGAGCGGGGGAGTGCCGAGGTCCGGCGTAGACAATATCGAACCCATGGGCCCGGTCGAGTATGTCATCTAACTGAAATATTCCTGGTGCGGCCCAGTGTTAGGATCAATTGGTCGCAACACGGCTCTGAACATGATCTCGTCGGATTGGATGCGTAAGTTCGTGGGACCCGCGCTCACCTTGTTGCTTGCGGCGGGAGTGGGTGTAGCCATCTGGTTGTCCTTCCAAGGCAAGCAGAAGGAAGACCGCATCGCGTCGGTGATCGAAGTCAAAGGCCTGAGCGGCTCCGAGAAAATCCCCTTTCTGCAAGATCCCAACGTGTTGGCCCAGTTGGAAAAACAGGGCATCCGGCTACAGGCCCAGAAGGCAGGCTCGCGTGAAATCGCGCTCCGTCCGGACCTCAAGGATTTCGATTTCGCCTACCCTGCGGGCGTGCCCGCGGCCACCAAGCTGCAAAAGCAACTCAACCTGCCGCAGGCTTTTCCGACCTTCTTCACGCCCATGGCCGTGGCCTCTTGGAAACCCGTGGTGGCCGTGCTCGAGGCCAACGGCGTCGTGGAGAAACGCGGCAACGCTTGGTACATCATCGACATGATGAAGCTGTTGGCCTGGATGGAAGAGCGCAAGCGCTGGCGTGACCTGCCCGGCAACACCCAATATCCGGTCGGCAAGAGCATCTTGGTCTCGACCACGGACGTGCGCACCTCGAATTCCGCGGCCATGTACCTGGCCCTGCTGAGTTATCTGGCCAACGAGCGCAACGTGGTGCAGAACGAGGCCCAGGCCACCGCCGTTTTGAGCAAGGTGGCACCCCTGTTCCTCAGGCAGGGCTACCAGGAATCGTCCAGCGCAGGCCCCTTCGAGGACTATGTTTCGATGGGCATGGGCAAGGCCCCCCTGGTCATGGTCTACGAGTCACAGTTCATCGAATACCTGGCCAAGACACCTGCGAACGCGCGCAATCCCGACATGGTTCTGCTTTATCCGGAACCCACCGTCTACACCAAGCATGTTCTGGTGCCCTTGAACGACAAGGGCCGACGGGTCGGTGAGGTCTTGGCCAATGACGAAACACTGCAACGCCTGGCAGTCGAGTATGGTTATCGGGTCAGCCATCCGGCGCTGTTCCGGGAGACCAACAAGGCGCGTGGGATCGAGGTGCCGGACAGCTTGATCGATGTGATCGATCCGCCCGCCTATGAGGTGCTCGAAAGGATGATTTCCAGCATCGAGCATCAGATGGCCCAGTAATCACTAGGCCCCCAGCCGTTCGGCCAATGACAAGGAGCACAGCGTGAGCGAAACCACCGTACTCAATCCTCCCGATGTCCTGACCCCGCCAGCCTTGGTGCCGCCCGCGCCCCTGACGGTGATCGAGCCTGAAAAGGCCAGCGGCATGGTCCAGGTCGACGCCAAGGTCATCCCGGAACTGGATGCTCAGGTCGAGCAGTTCATCACCGACACCCTGACCCTGGACAAGCACAGTGATGGATTCAAGGCGCGGGTCGAGAGCATCCACCGGATGGGCAACGCGGATGTGATCAATGCCGCCAGCGTGAGCAACCGCATGCTGGAGCGTCCAGTCCGGCTGATGAAGGATGGCTTGTTCAGCGATGGCGCCGGCATCGGCAAGAGCCTGATCGACCTGCGCCGCAAGGTGGAAGAACTCAACCCGGCGCGCCAGGGCGACTTGTTCCAGCCGCGCAAGCTGCTTGGCTTCATCCCGTTTGGCAGCAAGCTCGAGGATTACTTCGACCAGTACCGTTCGGCCCAGGGGCACATCAATTCGATCCTGAGCGACCTGGCCGATGGCAAGGACGAGCTACTGCGCGACAACGCTGCCATCGAGCAGGAGAAGGTGGCGCTCTGGGACACCATGCAGCGTCTGGAACAGTACATCTACATCGGCAAGCAGTTGGACACGAAGTTGTCGGAACGGATCACCGAGATCGAGGCTGCGGATCCCGAGAAAGCGCGCGTGGTCAAGGAAGAACTGCTGTTCTACACCCGCCAGAAGGTCACCGACCTGTTGACCCAGCAGGCGGTGAGCGTGCAGGGCTACCTGGCCCTGGACATGATCCGCAAGAACAACCTGGAGCTGGCCAAGGGGGTCGACCGCGCCTCGACCACCACCATTTCAGCGCTGCGCACGGCCGTCATGGTGGCCCAGGCCCTGACCAACCAAAAACTCGTCCTGGAGCAGGTCAAGGCGCTGAACAGCACCACCGAGGACATGATCGTCGCCACCAGCGAACTGCTCAAGACGCAAAGCGCCGAAATCCACCAGCAGGCCAGCGGCAGCATGATCAGCGTGGACAAGTTGCAGCAGGCCTTCGACAACGTGTTCGCCACCATGGAAATGATCGCCGACTACAAGATCAAGGCCCTGGATGGCATGAAACAGACCGTCGACGCCTTGACTGGCCAGGTCGCCCGCGCCCAGAAATATCTGGATCAGGTACGTGAGGGAGAAGCCCGCGAGGCGGCCCGGAGCGCACCCGGGTCCGAAGGCGTGGTCCGGCTGTGAGCCGCCATTTGCCCACTGCTTGAGCGAGGCATCCATGCGCACGTGGCTGAACACAGTGATCCTGATGACCTTGGCCAGCGTCCTGCTGGCGGCATGCGGCGAATCGAACACGCCGGCGGCGTTGCCACCGGAACGCGTGCTGACCGTGCTGGCCGGCTCCGAATTGCAGGATGTCGAGCCCTTGTTGCCGAAACTGGAGGCGGAGACCGGTATCCGGCTTCAGTTCGAATATTCTGGCACCCTGGATGGGGTCGAGCGCTTGCAAGCCGGGGAGGGCTTCGATGCCGCCTGGTTCTCGCATGCCAAGTACCTGATGCTCGATCCGGGCACCCGCGACAAGGTGCGTGCATCGGAAAAGATCATGCTCTCGCCGGTGGTGCTGGGGGTCAAGGAAAGTCGCTTCAAGTCGCTGGGCTGGGACAAGCAGCCCGATCTCGCCTGGAAGGAGATCGCCCAGGCCGCCGCCGCCGGCAAGCTGAATTACGCGATGACCAACCCGACCTCCAGCAACAGTGGCTTCTCCGCCCTCATGGGGGTGGCGGCTTCGTTCAGCGGCAAGGCCGACGCGCTGACCGAGCCGGATGTGGCGCGCCTGGATCTCACCGGCCTGTTCAAGGGGCTGCGCCTGACCGCCGGCAGCTCAGGCTGGCTGGCGGAGCGCTATGTCGCCGAGGCCGATCGGCTGGATGGCATGATCAACTATGAATCCGTGCTGCTCGGCCTCAATGCCGGGCCGCTCAAGGACAAGCTGCGCCTGATCTACCCGCGCGACGGCATCGTCACCGCCGATTACCCCTTGCTGCTGCTCAACGACGGCAAGCGCGCGGCCTACGACAAGGTCGTGCAGTGGCTCAAGGGCGAAGCTGCGCAGCAATGGCTGATGCGGGAAACCCGGCGACGTCCGGTCAATCCGGCGGTGGCGGCTGATCGCACCCTGTTTCCGGAGGCTTTGCTGTCCGAGTTGCCTTTCCCGGGCAGCATCGACGTGGTCAACAAACTGCTGTTTTCCTACCTGAACGACCAGCGTCGACCTGCGCATGCTTTCTTCGTGCTCGACGTGTCCGGCTCGATGGAAGGTGACCGTCTGGACGGGCTGCGCACCGCCCTCAACAGTCTGTCCGGTGCCGACGACAGCCTGACTGGCCGGTTTGCCCGCTTCCAGAACCGAGAGCGCATCACCCTGATTCCCTTCTCGAGCGGCGTCGAGCGAGACCTGTTGCTGACGGCCAACATGGGCAACACCCGGGCGGAAAACGAGCAGGCCCTGAACCAGGTGCGCCAGTTCAGTTCGCAGTTGCACACCCGCGGTGGCACCGCGCTCTACGAAGCCGTGGCGGAAGCCTACCGCCAGGCCGAAGTCGCATTGAAGGCCGATCCACAACGCTACTACACCATCGTGGCCATGACCGACGGCCAGAGCAACGAGGGCATGAATCTGGCGTCGTTCCGCGCGTTCCATGCCGGACTGGCCCCGGCGACTCGCCAGGTCAAGGTGTTCACGGTGCTGTTCGGCGACGGCAATGCCGAGGAATTGAAGGCCCTTGCCGAGTTGACCGGAGGCCGCATGTTCGACAGTCGCAAGGTCAGCCTGGCCGGCATCTTCAAGGGCATACGCGGCTACCAATGATCGCCACGTTGCCGTTCTCGACCCGAGTGTGGCTGTTTCTCTACGGCTATCCCAACATTCTGGGAGCAGTGCTCGGCCTGGCCGGACTCGTCTTGTTCTTCCTCGGCCTGATCGGCCCGGGCTGGCCCTTTATCGTGGCCGGACTTTATCTACTGGGCTGGCTGTTGGCTTGGCAACTGGGGCCGCGCGAAGCGCATCTGGAGATTGCGCGCGAGGCACAGGCCGATGTCTTGATTGCCGAACTGGACCGCTTGATCGCGGGGGTCCGCAAGCGACTGCCCGAGGCCGCTGTCCGGCATCTGGATAACCTGCGCGAGATCCTGGCCGACCTCTTGCCCCGGCTGGCGGCCAGTCCGCTATTCTCTGAACAGGCCCACAGCGTGGAAAAAACCGTTCGTGACTACTTGCCGCAGACCCTGGAAAACTACCTGCGCCTACCCCCCACCTTTGCCCACCGACATGTCCTGAAAGATGGCCAGACCGCCCAGTCCCTGCTGACCGAGCAACTCGCCCTGTTGGAACAGAGCATGAACACGATATTGGCCGATTGCCTGCGGGACGATGCCAGCGCCCTGACCGAGAACGGACGTTTCCTGGTGCAGAAATTCAAGCCCTACGACTTTTTTCGCCTGGACGCTTGATCCCGGTGGCGATGGGAGTCGTGCAAGCGGATTTGTGTTCTCACCAATCAAAGTCGAAAACAGAGGGAACGTAGCGGCGCGGCTTCGAGGTGCTTAAATATTGGGCGGGTCTTCAGCAAAGTCGAAAACTAGCTTGGTCAACACTCAATCCGTAGGCCAATCGCAGAAAATATTGTCGTAAACAGATCATCGTTACCCGGAAATAGCTGCCTGCCGTTTCCCGAAAAAAGAGCGAATCTGAGCTTCATTGGAGGGCTGGTGGACCGTTTCTGCGTTCTGGTTGCTCAAGCAAGAGCTCAGGGATGGGAGGCGCGAAGATACGGACCACGCCCACATGCATTGTGATCGCACCACTGGCTCATGCCATGAGCCAGTGCCAGCGCTAAGCTGGTCCCTGTCTCAGATTTTCAAGGGGAGGAAGTCATGACAATCAAAGCTGCGGGCCTCATGACCCTGTTGGGCATGATCAGCCTGTACAGTCACGCCGGCTGCATCGGTCCGGTGATCATGGGCGAATGCAAGGGCGCCGTTGTGCCTTATGACACCCATCACGATGGCATTTCGCGTCAGCCGGCACCGTACGGCTTCTACTACGACAAGCGGGGCAGCCAGTACGCGCGCGACCATTTCGGGAAGGTGAATCCATTCACCGGGGTCGATCCGCATGACGCCAACCCGGCCCTGTATGAACAACAGCAAGCCAAGGAGTGGGCTTGTCTTCAGTTAAGAATGCAGGATATTCACCCCATGGCGTGTCGCTGAACATGTTCCATGATTGAATGCACAGGCGCAGGACACCTCGAACAACATCCGGACCGGGAGCGGGCATGTACGGAGCCATCATCGGCGACATCGTCGGATCACGCTGGGAATTCAAACGCATCAAACGGAAGGACTTCCCGCTGTTTTCAGAGAAAAACGGCATCACGGACGACAGCGTGTTGACCGTGGCGGTGGCCGACGCCCTGCTCAACCAGCGGGATCCGGCCGAGGCTTTGCGGGACTGGGCCAGGCGTGTGCCACTCAGCCAGCATGTCGGCGGCTATGGCGGTAAATTCAGCTGGTGGGTGTCCAACCCGGTTGTCATGGAGCCCTACAACAGCTATGGCAACGGCAGCGCCATGCGGGTCAGCCCGGCCGGATTCCTGGCCCGATCATTGGATGAGGCCCTGGCCATGGCCGACCTGGTCACCGCCATCACCCACAATCATCCGGAAGGCATGAAGGGGGCCCGCGCCACCACCCACGCCATCTACATGGCTCGCAACGGCGCCACGCCAAGGGAGATTCGTTCAGTCATCGCCGACACCTATGCCTATGACCTGAGCGCCAGCGTCGACGAAATTCGTCCGACCTACACGTTCAACGAATCCTGCCAGCGCACGGTCCCGCAGGCGCTGACCTGTGCCCTCGAGGCCCAGGACTTTGAAGACGCCCTGCGCAATGCGGTTTCGCTGGGCGGTGATGCGGACACCCTGGCGGCCATCGCCGGCCCCGTGGCCGAGGCTTTGTATGGCATCCCGGCAGAGTTGGGCGCCCGGGCCTGGGCCTATGTGCCGATGGAAATGCGCCCGGTGATCGAAGCCCTTTACGATCGCGTGCAAGGGAAGCCCGCATGAAGAGAGACTCCTGTTTCACGCCAGCCAGGCGGGGGTTCGGCTGGGCGTTGTGGCTACTCTTGGCGCTGTCGGGCTGTGACCAGACCCCACGGCCCGCACAAGCGCCCCCCGTCGAACCTGCGACGACTCAGGTCGAGCCCGCCACGCCGGTGGTGATCGCCGCGCCGGTGGGGCCCACCGAATCCCCGCGCCCTCAGACCTTCCGTATTCCGGCCGGCAAAACCCGCATCCATGCGACCGTGACCGAAGTTGAACCGGGCTACCATCCATTGCGGATCGAGGTGAAGGAAGGCCGGCAGTCCTACCACCTGGAATCGGTCGTGGCGGGGTTGGCGTCCCCGTCCGACCTGCCCGGACATCTCAACAAGACGATCGGCTGGAAGGGCCAGTATCTTTTCGTCCGATCCGAATGCGGGGGCGGCAATGCCTTCCGCTGTGATGTCGACCACGTTTTCAAGCGGGTCGATGGCGAATTGCGCAAACTAGGCACCATCGGCGTTTGGCCAACTGTTGCCGCCAACATCGTGACCATCGGACCCGGCTTCCAGAAGGGCCTGTTCCTGGACGTCGATGCCACTCTGGAAGGTAATGAATTCACCGGACATGCAGGCGCACCGTTCATCAAGCTCGCCTTGCGAGACGAGGGCAATTGGCTGACCCTGGATCAAGCGCAGACTTGGAAGATCAATCGCGATTCCTTTGCAGAAAGCCTCACTGAAGCCAAGGCGGCCGTTTCCGACCCGGATGCCGACACCAAGACCCATGCCGCCAACAGTCTGCTGTTCAATCTGGCAGTCGCAAAACTGACGGACCGAAATGCAGACTATCGCGATGCCCTGGCGCTCATTCAAAAGCTGTCCGGAAAGACCCACGGCAATAGGTTAGCGAAGGAGGCCCACTTGGTAATGGCCGCCTCTTCCAATCCAAACCGGAAATAGAATCCGCCATGACAAACCAGCTTATCTACGACGAATCCACCAAAACGCTCCATGCACCTGACGGCAGCACTCTCAAACAACCCTTCTGTCCCAAGGGCATGCGGTGGGAGCAACTCGAGAAAACCAATCTTGAGGATGCTCACCGCACCTGTAATAGCTGCGGTGATGAAGTTTTCAATCTTGATGCCCTTGGGGTCACCAAGTCGCTTGAACTCTTGCGAAACACGCCTAACGCATGTGTGTATTTCACCAACCGGGGTGGGAAAGTCACGTTCGTACCCAGACTGGCCAATGTCAGTTCTCAAAATGTCGAGTCAGACACGAATCCTCCAGCTGACGGGAAACATGGGCATCTCAAGATTCTGGTTCTGGGTGTAGGGGGTTGTGGTCTCAGCGCCGTCAGCTACATGATGAAAAAGGGTATTCATGGGGTGGAGTATGCGTTCATCGATACGGATCAAAACGCTTTAAAGCGGATCGAGGGCGCCGTTATGTTAGGAATTGGAGAAGAACGTCAGGGTCTAGGTTAATCGTTTACTTCCCAAGATCATGAGAATCCTGGCCGGCACGCTGCTCCATTCAGCAAGCGATCTCGCCAACTTCCTCGATTGCCCGCATCGCACTTCGCTCGATCTACAGGCCCTCCTTGATCCCGCGCACGCACCCAAGAGGGCAGGCGACAGCGAAGAAGCCGCCCTGGTTCAGGCGCATGGTTTCGCCCATGAAGCGCGTTATCTGGCTACGCTGAAGGCCTCCGGCCGCCAAGTCACCGAAATCCAGTCCGGCCCCAGAGAACTCGACCGGGCCGTCGCCGAAACCCAGGCCGCCATGCAACGGGGCGACGAAGTCATCTACCAGGCCGCATTGCACGGGGATGTGTTCGCCGGCCATGCCGACTTTCTGATCCGCGTGCCGGGTGACTCCGCCCTCGGCCCCTGGCATTACGAAGTCGCCGACACCAAGCTGGCCCGCGCGCCCAAGGCAAAATTCCTCATCCAGCTCAGTTTCTACGCCGATCTGTTGGCGGACATACAGGGGCGGTTTCCGGAACGGGTACACCTCCATTTCGGCGACGGTGGCGAACGCGCCTTCCGTAGCGCCGATTACCTCGCCTACTTCAAGACCCTGCGCACCCGCTATCTCGATTTCGTCGAGCAATCGCCACAGGAAACCTATCCCGATCCAGTGCCGGCCTGCGGCCTGTGCCCCTGGCGCGAGGCCTGCGAATCCCGCCGCCTGGCGGACGATCACCTCAGCCAGGTGGCCAACATCAGCCGGGTGCAAATCGATCGACTGCAAGAGGCCGGCATCACCACCCTTGCTTCCCTGGCTAAGTTACCCGAGTCGGCTACCGTACCGCGCATGCATTCGGACACGCTCGATCGTTTGCGCCAGCAAGCCCGGCTGCAACTTTTCAAGCGCGAAACCGGAAGTGACCGCTACGAACGCCTGCCCGAGGCACCACAACGCGGCTTCGCCCGACTACCCCAGCCCGACCCCGGCGATCTCTTCTTTGACATGGAAGGGGACCCTTACGAGGCGGGCGGGCTGGAATACCTGTTTGGCGTGGGCGTGCTGGAACGTGGCAAGTTCGAGTTCCATGATTTCTGGGCGCACAGCCGCAGCGAGGAACGCCAGGCCTTCGAGGCCTTCATCGACTTCGCGATGGCCCGGCTCAAGCGCCACCCACAGGCCCACATCTACCACTACGCCGCTTACGAAGAAACCGCACTCAAACGTCTGATGTCGCTGCATGGCACACGAGAAGCCGAGGTGGACCACCTGTTGCGCACCGGCAAGCTGGTCGACCTGTACAAGGTGGTGCGCGAGGGGCTTCGCGTATCCGAGCCGCGCTATTCCATCAAGAATCTGGAAACCTTCTATGCCGACAAACGGGCCGGCGAGGTCAAGAGCGCCGGTGCCTCCATCGTCTGGTACGAACGCTGGCGGGAAACCGGCGACCGCCAATTGCTGGACGACATCCGCGCCTACAACGAAGACGATTGCCGCTCCACCTGGCAACTGCGCGACTGGCTACTGAGCTTGCGCCCGGCCCACCTGGCCTGGTGGGTGCCGGCCACATCCGACGACAGCACCGATACCCGCAAGCCCTGGGAGCACGAACTGGCCGAATACCGGAAAGCCCTGCTGGGGAGTTATCCGGAGGACCGTGAGCAATGGCCGCCCGAGGCGCGTGTGCGCGAACTGGCCTACCAGTTGCTGGACTTCTACCGGCGCGAGGCCAAGCCCCAATGGTGGGCCCTATTCGCCCGCATGGAGCAGTCCGAGGAGGAACTACTTGAAGACATCGAGTGCCTGGCCGGATTGACGCTCGACCCCGAGCATCCCCCGCAGCCGGACAAGCGTTCTGTCATCTACACCTACCGCTATCCCGAGCAGGAGTCCAAGCTCAAGCGTGGTGATTCGGTCACCAACGCCCTCACCGGCGAACCGCTCAACGAGGTCACGTTGGACGAAGTAAACCGCCGCGCCATCCTGCGCGTGGTGGCCAAACGTCCGCAACCGGAGCGCCTGGCCCTCGGCCCCGGCCAACCCTACAGCACCGAAGATCAACAAGCCGCCTTGCGCCGTTTTGCCGACAGCCTGATCGAAGGTGACGCGCGCTATCCCGCCATCGAGGCCGTACTGCGACGCGAGTTGCCCCGGCTGAAGGGTCGCAAGCCGGGTCGTCCGATCATCCGGGATGACGCCCGGTTGCTGGCCGAAACCATCGCCGCCGTCGCCGCCCTCGATCACAGCGATCTGTTCATCCAGGGGCCGCCCGGTGCCGGCAAGACCTACACCGGTTCTCACGTCATCGTCGACATGTTGAAGCGCGGCAAACGGGTGGCGATTGCCTCCAACAGTCACAAGGCCATCCATAACCTGTTGGCTGCCGTCGAAGACGTGGCAGAAAAGCAGGGCATTGCCTTCCAGGGCGTCAAGAAAGCCTCGGCGCGCAATCCGGAAAGCTTCTACGCGGGACGCGTCATTCGCAATGCCACCACGGCCGACGAGATTAACGGCGGCGATCAACTGGTGGCCGGCACCGCCTGGCTGTTCAGCAAGTCTGATTTCGACCAAAGCTTCGACTATCTCTTCGTCGACGAAGCCGGCCAGGTCGCGCTCGCCAATCTGGTCGCCCTGGGCACTTGCGCGCGCAACCTGGTCTTGCTGGGCGACCCCATGCAACTCGGGCAACCCACCCAGGGCGTCCATCCCGGCGACTCAGGCTTGTCCGGCCTGGAATATCTGCTCGACGGCCGCGCCACCGTGACGCCGGAAGCGGGTATCTTCCTGCCCACCAGTTGGCGCATGGCTCCGGCGGTCTGCCAGTTCATTTCCGACGCCGTCTACGACAGCCGCCTGCATCCCGAACCCGACAACGTTCGCCAGACACTGGTGCTCGGCAAACACCCCGACCCCGCGCTGCAAGCCAGTGGCATCCGTTTCCTGCCCATAGTGCACAGCGGCAATAGCCAGCGCAGCGAAGAAGAAGCGCAGCGCATCCGTGTCCTGTACGACGACTTGCTCAAGCATCACCACATCGACCGCAAAGGCCAGAAGCACCGCCTGTCCAGCCAGGACATCCTGGTCGTTGCCCCTTACAACCTGCAAGTGAACTTGCTTCGGCAGATGCTGCCCGAGGGCGCCCGGGTCGGCACGGTGGACAAGTTCCAGGGCCAGGAAGCCCCAGTGGTCATCGTCTCCATGGCCACCTCCAGCGAAGACTATCTGCCGCGCGACATCGGATTCCTGTTCTCGAAGAACCGCCTCAACGTCGCCATCTCCCGCGCCAAGTGTCTCGCCATCGTGGTGGCCAGCCCGGACTTGCTGGCGGTGAAGTGTCATACGGTGGAGCAGATGGCGCTGGTCAATCTGCTCTGTCGTGTCGCGGAATATGAGTAATCGCCGCCCCGGCACACTTTATGCACGACTGACCCGGACAGAAGGTAAAGGGGCCGACCCAATGCCTCTGCGGTTGCGATGGCAGTTCTCATGTAGTAACGTTTATACATACTAGGGATTGAAGGGCAATGTCATGTCGATCACCACACTATCCAGTCGCGAGTTCAACCAGGACACCAGCCGCGCCAAGAAGGCCGCGCAACAGGGGCCGGTCATCATCACGGATCGAGGGCGACCCGCGCATGTCCTGATGACCATCGAGGACTTCCAGAAGCTGACCGGCACGCAGGCGAACATCGTCGACCTGCTGGCCATGCCCGACGCCGGCAGGGTCGATTTCGAACCGGTTCGCGCGAACAAACTTTACCGGCCGGCGGACTTGTCCTGATGTTCCTGCTCGATACCAACGTCGTGTCCGAGTTGCGCAAGGCCAAGAGCGGAAAAGCCGACAAGCATGTGGTGCGCTGGGCGGCTGGCGTACCCGCCGGAAATCTGTATCTCTCGGCAATCACCCTGCTCGAACTGGAGACGGGCATCCTGCTGATCGAGCGGCGCGACGCCCGACAAGGAAAATCATTGCGCAGCTGGTTCAACGAACAGGTGCTGCCCGCGTTTGACGGCCGCATTCTCCCCGTCGATACGGCTGTGGCCCTGTGTTGCGCACGGCTGCATGTCCCCGATCCGCGCGCCGAACGTGATGCGCTGATTGCCGCGACGGCGTTGGTGCATACCTTGACTGTGGTGACCCGTAACGTCAGCGATTTCGCGGGCGCCGATGTGACGGTGCTCAATCCATGGGATCATGATTAATCATCTGTTTTTATTGGATATATTCAAAGAGTTCGTTACTTTGCAAAACAACGCGACGCGGTTCCATATGCCACGGACCGTCCCAATTTGAATCAAATGACCAAGTTGGCCAGACTGGATGACGCATGCAACAAGTACAGATCGCAGAAGCAAAAACGCATCTCTCCTCACTATTGGAGCGGGTTGAGGCCGGGGAGGAGATCATCATTGCGCGACGGGGAAAACCTGTGGCCCGCTTGATACCGGAACCCAAATCCAATCGAAGCGCAGCCGACGTTCTCCGTGAAGCCTGGGTGGCCGGCGGCCTCGATCTGGATCTGCCCGCCGAATTGCCTATGGAACCAGTCGAACTGGATTGAGCATGCCGTATTTGCTCGATAACCGACAACGTGGGGGAGTTCTCCAGGGTGGATGCGCTCATGGTGGAAAACTGGTTGAAATAGTGAAATAGACAGGCTGTCATTTCGATGCTGCGGCCTGTGTGCTATCCAAGGCGGTAGGGCGAAAGTATTCAGGCGCTTAGGTGACAAAGAATTCGGAAGATTTAGGAGATGAGCCCTGCTTATTTCGAGAGATAAATCCGTCATACACTACAACAAGTTATGTTGACGTGACACACAATGTGTATCATGAAGCGCAGCACTTCTATTCAGTTAGGTGACCCATGCAACCCCATCCATCCAGTGAATCCACCACCCGTGCCGTCAACCTGCGCGTGCGTGAGGAAATCCGCGATCTGATCGACCAGGCTGCGCGCAGCCAGGGCAAATCCCGTTCGGAATTCATGATCGACGCCGCTCGCCGAGCCGCCGAGGATGCCCTGCTCGATCAAACCTTGGTCCGAGTCGACCGCAAGACCTTCGAGCACTTCCTTGCCGTGCTCGACCAGCCGCCCGGCGGCGAGGGTTATGAACGCCTCATGAACGCCAAGCAACCCTGGAAAGCCTGATGCTGAATGCGCCGGCTCCGCTAAGCGACTCGCACCTCCTGGACGGATTGGCCTGTGGCGTAGCCAGCCTGGATGACTGGCTGAAGCGACGAGCGCGCGCCAACCAGGCGACCGGCGCTTCGCGTACTTATGTGGTGGCGGATGACACCGGTCAAGTCATGGGCTACTACTGCCTGGCCTCGGGCGCGCTGGCGATGAGCGAAGCCCCTGCTTCCTTGCGCCGAAACATGCCCAATCCAATCCCCATGGCACTGTTGGGCAGGCTGGCGGTGGATACGACCATGCAGGGCCAAGGACTAGGTGTGGCTATGTTGCGGGATGCCGTGGAACGCACCCAAGCCGCCAGCGGCATTCTAGGCATCAGGGGGGTGCTGGTGCATGCCTTGTCAGCGGAGGCCAAGGCGTTTTATGAACGATATGGATTTGTGGCTTCGCCGGTCAGGCCGATGATGTTGGTGATGTCGTTGAGAGGTTAAATATTTTGCCGATTACATCGTGTTCAGTCCAAGGCAGAGTAATTGCCCAAAGTCTTCTAGATTGGCGAGAAACCAACCAAGGCAGCTTACGTGTTAACAGTCATCGATCCGCTTCAGCAGGGTAACCTACATGCGCAAACCACCTTTCGATATTACCCAACATCCTGAATACAAGAGACGTCAACTCGAAAGACAAATCGCGCGACAGCGGCAAACTGAACAAGATGCGGAAATCGGTGAGCATGCATTTCAGGCTTTCAGGAAAAATAATGGGAGGTTGACTCGCAAGGACCGGGAGGCTCTTGCCAAGAATCTATACTGGGTCGTAGAGGAGTATTACTCAGCCCATGCAGACGAGGAGCGCTATGTTCTGCTGAAGGATGCAGGCTTGACCGACGAGAACAGTACCAAGGTACTACCGCGCCTTGTACTGCGGCCTGGCGATCCGGGCAAAGCTAATGATGTGCTATATGCTTCCACTGAAAAATACCGATTATTGATTGAAGCCCTCACCCGCCGCAGCGGGGAAAGCTTGGGTGGCTTAGCTAGTCGTGTATTGGCGGGTACCTCTTTTTATCCACAGTTCCCAAACTCTCACACTCCAGATATGAGCGAGGCTCACCTAATCCTAGCGGCTCTGCAAGTAGCAGTGAATCGCGTGGATGACGAGTTTCAATTATTGATGCAATGTCGAGTCGTGGATCAGATACGTCAACAACGTGAGGCCCCCTATTGGCAGCACCTACGTGAAACCAATGAACTTCCTGACGATGCTTCATGGCAGGAAGGCGAAGAAGCGCTGTGGTGGCCTTTTGCAGATGGATGGCTGCCAACAGGATGTTATTGGAAACATGACGATGGCCAAGACTACTTTCACTATCCAATTCATTCATTTTGGATGGGGCCCGAAGACTTTCATTCCATTCAGTGCTTGTGTGATGTTGATTTTTTCTACTTTCCACATGTATATCTTGGGCCTGCCGAGAACTGGGCAGGCATCCGCGACCAAGGGGTTTCTGACTGGATTCAAGAGCATCTTCCGAACGCCTTAGAACCTCGTGTTTGCTGGGAAGAAAGCACCCAGCGCTATGTGTTGCGTCAATCAGAGAATAGTCTTTCAGATGAAGCCCTCCTGACTGAATTTGAACATGACGAACTCATGTTGGAAGCCGCACGGTGGCTGGTAATGTACCCAGACCCACGACTACAGAAACTAGTCCCTGCAATATTTACTTTGGGAACTGTGTGTAGAGGCACTCTGAGTCCGCTAACTTCCCTCATGGTGGCTGACTTTGGTGACACTAATCGTTGGGAATACCTAGGAAAGGATGCGCCCACGCTCTTGCATCGCCTTAAATATCTCACCGGATTCCAGACCGGTGAATTCAAAGTTTATGATGCTTGGAGGGAGACTGCCGCGCGTTTCCATTGGAATCCCATCCTCCGAAAACACCCGGATGTCATCCAACAAATTCGGTATCGTTCGCTTCTTGAACACTGGATCAGCAAAGGGAGAGTGCTGGCTCACGAGGAAGGTACTGACGATTGAATCCGGTTCATGGGCGTCTGCGCACAAAGCAGAAAAGGCCGTGCGATTAACATTGCGGGAAAGTGCTTACCCAGCGAGCCGGCCTGGTCCTGTTTCGCGAAAAATCCGGGAAAGCCGGGAAAGAAACAGTGAAACACAGCCCGATGCGTAACTACTAATCTCCTCTCCTGACGATAGCCATTCACCACAGGAAGAGTCCCTAGCGAATTGGCTCGAAGTGTCCTTCAACTTACTGGAGAGCCCCATGAGCAGCCCCTTTGATCTTGCTAACCAGCCTAGCGTCATTCACGCTCGTCCCAACTATCTCTCCTTCCTCCGTGCTTTCCGAAGAGAGTACGGCGTAAGCGAGCCCCATCTGTTCTACCAATCGTTCCGTCGCCAGTTGCTGGATCGTGCTTTGCCGGACCCGTACGGCCTGAGCCGCCATGCCACTCTGGATGACTGGTGGGAGGCAAATGTCCTAGCCTGGAAGCATGCCGACATGATTGCCGCGATGAGCCATTAACCCTGTGCTTCAACTGGAGAAAATCATGAGCATCAGTGATCTCTTTCAACGTGTTGGAGCGCCCTTGGCCAATGTTCGCTGGTCCTGGGGCGGTGTTCGCAAGGATGGCGCAGTCATGTTGAGGGTCTGGCAGAACGAGACCCGGCGTATCAACGGTCGTACTCATATACAGATCACCCACCATCAAGCCTTTGTCGGTAAGGAGGGTGACCTTGGCTATCAAGAGAGGCTGGCCCATATCGCGCGAATCAAGGCCGGTGCGCCCTGTTTCATGGTGATGTGTGAGCCAAGAAGCGCTCAGGAGATACCACGCAGCATCAAGAAATTCAACGAGCGCGAGTTATTCCGGGCCGGCGATATGGTTGAAGAGGATGGCGATTACTGGGTGCCACTGATTTCCCGTGAACCAATTGTCTAAATTGGCTGATTAACTAGAACAGCATATTGTCATTTGGAGTAAACGGTTATGGCATTTTCACTGAGTTTGCAAGATAAAGAAGTTGTAGATATTCATCTGAGCTTAATCAATTCTGAGTCTGCGACCCAGGCATACAAATATCTTGTTGAGTATTTTTGCCACCGTAATGATGTTTCAAGTTGCAAACCAAGAGGAAGAGATATAAATAGAAAAAAATCCGTAACCTTCACAGTTCAAGGAGAAGATCTATTTGCATTCATTGCAAACAGGCATGACTTATTGTTTTACTTCAGACTTCTAGACAGAAACCCTTTTCGTCATGCTCTTGAGAGCTTGGAATCCAATGGATTTGTTGTCAATAACAGACCAAACAAAGCAGAAGAGGCTACTGTAAGAATCGGCAGTCAAGCTGACGCGGAGAGATTGATAGGTCTAATTTTTGGGTTTGCTTCCATGGAGGATGCAAAAAATTATCGACACCAGCATCTATTCGACTACTTGGAAAGCAAAGGGTTAAGAAACCAAAACGATGTGGACTACTGTGATCTATATCCACAGAAACCCCATTGGGCATGCCTTTATCATCCAAAATACGCTCCAAGTCGATATGTTGGGTTAAAACCATCGAGGAGTAGTTATAAATCGGATTTTCACAATAAAATATTGCCATATATTCGATTCTTAAGTAAAGAAAGAAGCAGGGGGGAATTTGATTTATATGAGGTAATCGATTGGGATGGGTTTGAGAGAGAGGTAAAAAATATGAATGCAGCGCCTGTCAATACGATGGCTATAAATATTTATTATAAAAATTCAATTATCTACGGCCCGCCCGGTACCGGAAAAACCTATGAGACAGCAGCCAAGGCGCTCTCCATAGTTGATGGGGCCGTCCCCCAGTCACGTAAAGAGGTAATGGATCGGTATAGTAGCCTCCGTATCAAGTTCGATGACGAACAAAAAATTGTGGACGGCCGCATTGCCTTCGTCACCTTCCACCAATCCTACAGCTACGAGGATTTCGTCGAGGGCATTCGACCAGTGACTAAAGATGGTGCGGTGACCTATGCCGTTCGCAAAGGCATCTTCCGCCAGATGTGCGACCGCGCAATCGAATGTCCTGATGAGACGTTTGTCCTCATCATCGACGAAATCAACCGTGCCAATATCTCCAAGGTTTTCGGTGAGTTGATCACCCTGCTGGAGCCCGACAAGCGGATCGGCGCGGAGAATGCGCTTCAGGTTGTATTGCCTTACTCCGGCGACCGCTTTGGGGTACCCAAGAACCTATACATCATCGGCACCATGAACACCGCAGACCGTTCGATTGCGTTGCTGGATACCGCCTTGCGTCGCCGTTTCGAGTTCGTGGAGATGATGCCTGATCCTGATCTACTCAACGGAAAGGTAGATGGCATCGTCCTCAAGAGCCTGCTCACCGGATTGAATCGCCGCATCGAATATCTCTACGACCGCGACCACACCATCGGCCACGCTTTCTTCTGGAATGCAAAGACGCGGGATGATCTGGACCGTGCGTTTCGGCACAAAGTCATCCCACTTCTTCAGGAGTATTTTTACGAGGATTGGCAGAAGATTGCGGTGGCACTGAATGAGCCCAAGAGTGGGGGCGGCTTTTTGAAGGTGACGCCTCTCGCGCCACCTGATTCCGAGTGGTGCAAGGATTTTGGTTATGAAGACAAACAGAGCTATCGGGCGAATCCCAAGTCTTTCCCTATTGATGCTTACCGGCGTCTCGCTGGCCAGCAATCGCTCAACGAATCTGGGAGCGACGAAGAGGAAAGTACCTGACCATGCCTACGATCAGCCTTTTCTACGGCATCCTCATCCAGATGTACTGGGATGAGCACGCGCCACCCCATTTCCATGCAATCTATGGCGAATTCAAGGCGGCTGTGGATATTCACAACCTTTGTCTGCTCGAAAGCAGCCTGCCGCGCCGGGCCAGCCAGCTCGTGCTTGACTGGGCCGAGTTGCATCAGGCCGAATTGCTGGAGGACTGGGCGCTTTGCCAGTCCAAGCAGATGCCGAAGGCCATTGAACCCCTGCGCTGAAAGGAGCTTGCCATGTATTGGGATGTCACTGAAGTTCGCCCATCCGCGCCGCGTTGCCTGTCGATCCGCTTCGCCGATGGTTTGAGTGGTACCGTTTTCATTGAGCGGGATTTCTGTACGGGCGTGTTCGCGCCCCTGCTGGATGACGAGCTCGTTGCCCAGGCACGGGTCGAGCATGGCGTGGTGGTGTGGCCCAACGGGCTCGATCTGGCCCCGGATACCATGTACCGGGAAGTTCTGGCCAGCCCGGATCGGCGTTATGTAGTGGGATGTCATGCATTGGAATCCGCCGATTGATGTCCAATCGCACCCTCACCCTGCGCGAACATGAAACCTGCCTCATCGGTGACGCCTTCGTCACCGAGGGCCGCAAGTCTGTTACGGGCGCGCAGGCCGATGCATTGGGTGGATTGTCGGATCGCTTGCGGGCCGCCGGTCTGAAAGGCGGCCTGTTCACCCACGCCAACCGACACACCCTCAAGGCGCGGCAGTATGTCGGCGTGGTGCAACTGGGGGCGGATGCCATCGAGATCATTCCCAAGATCGACGGGCTGGATGAACGAGGCACCCGCCTCAATCTGTTCCGCATGCTGGCCCGGACACGGCGCTTGCAGGTGCATGAGGCTGATCTGGCCCGATTGGCCGAGCAGGATTTGAACATCCTGGAGATTTTCATCCGGCTGTTCTGCGACAAGTTGTTCGCCGAAGTCCATCGCGGCCTGGTCAGCCAGTACGAACGCCACCAGGACAACCTGCCCGCGCTGCGCGGCAAGTTGCGGGTGGACATGCAGGTGACCCTGAATGCCTTTCAGCCGGAGCGGTTTCAATGCGAATTCGATGAGTTCACCGTCGATACACCGTTGAACCGCATCTTGAAGGCGGCCGTGCGTCGACTGCGTCGCATTTCACACCATGCGGACAATACGCGCCGGCTGGCCGAGCTGGATTTCGCGCTGGAGGGCGTGCGCGATGTTCCTGCACAGACTCTGGAATGGCATCGCCTGCATTTCGACCGGGCCAACCGGCGTTATGAGTCGCTCGCCACCATGGCGCGGATGATCCTGGACAACCGCAGCCAGGATGTCACCTCGGGCGGCGTCGAGGGGTTCGGCCTGATCTTCGACATGAATGAGTTGCTCGAGGAATACCTCGGCGAAATGGCCCGCGCGGCATTCTTGCCCCATGGCTGGTCGGTCAGCCTACAGGGACCGAGGCAGTACCTGCTGGAAAATGCCGATACAGGCGAGCCTGCTTTCCAGACCAAGCCGGACATCGTGATTCAGCGCCCGGACGGGCCAACCTGGATCATCGATACGAAATGGAAACGCCTGGACATTGCGGAACGAAATGGCAACATCGGTCAAGGCGACGTCTATCAGATGCTCGCTTACGCGCAGCGATACCAAGCCAGCGACATTGTGCTGCTGTATCCGCATGCGGAATCACTGACCTTCGAGCCGGGGCGATGCTGGTCGTATCGGACAAAGCATTTGGCGAATGACACCCGCATTCACATCGCCACGATCGATCTCACAGACCTGAACCGGGTAGACAACATCATCGGGCAACTTCACAAGCTCATTCAGTGAGCGACTGCTCTGGCTATAGTGGCTGCATCATCGACAGCGCACCGGGGCGGACGTGAACACCAGTCAGCTTGCTGACTTCATTTGGCAATTCATCCATGGGCAAGTGGCTCTCGCGGATGCATGGCGGTTTTGGCAGATATTTCCCGACGAGCCGCCTGGACATGAGGCCCTCGCGCATTTGCTTGCCGCTCCCTTGCAGGCGATTGAACCCTTGTCCAGGGCAACGCCGGCGCGTGGTTTTGAACGCGCCTTGTTGGCGGTGGAACAGCGTGCCCATCAGGGAGAGGCCGAGGCGGCCTGCCTGCTGGGTGAGGTCAGTTTTCATGGGCTTGCGGAGGGCGAAGAAAACGCCCCATTGGCCGTGGAATGGTGGACCCGCGCCGCTACGCTAGGGAGCGTGAGCGCCGGACTGTATCTGGCCAATGCCCAACTGTATGGCAAGGGCATCCCCCTGGAGGCCGAGGCAGGCCTGAAGCGGTTACAGGCATTGGCCGACGCTGGAAATGCACAGGCCGCGCGCGACTTGGGCAGATTCCATCTGCAGAAGCCGCAACCCCAAAGGCAGGAAGTTGAAGGCCTGGCCTGGTTGGACAAGGCTTGCGCGCTCGGCGACGAAAGTGCGGTAGTGGAAATCCAGCGGTACCGGATCGCGCAGTGCCCGAAAGAACAACGGCCTGAGCAAGCCCTGGCGGCCTTGGCCCAGGCTGCCGATCAGGGCAACGCCCAGGCCGCCCATTTCCTGGGCTCGTATTTGTTGCGACACAGTGCGTCCGAGAAAGACATCCGGCAGGGGATCGCCTGGCTCGAGTCCGCCCATGCCTCGGCCTCCACCATTCGCATGCGCGCCGATGCCGCCTATCGCCTGGCCATGACCTATCTGGACAAGGCGTTTTCCGGCCATGACCCGGCGGAGGTGATCCGGTGGTTGAATCTATCTGCCCAAGCAGGTGAGGCCCGTGCCTGCGATGGGCTGGCCCAGGTCTATGGCCGTGGCATCCTGGGCGCCTTGGCCAACCCGACTGAAGCCTTCCGTTGGGCATTGAGGGCATCCCGGCTGGGATCCGATGATGGCACCTTGTCGGTGGGGCGTCATCTGGTCGCAGGGGAGGGCGTCGAGCGGGATGGCAGGCGGGGCCTGGATTGGGTTCGGCAGGCCGCTACGGCGGGTTTGGGGGCGGCTCAGGCAGAACTCGCGTATCTGTATTGGCGTAACGATCTGGGCGAGACCCGGAACGATGCCGAAATTTACAAATGGGCGCGCATCGCGGCGTTGCAGAAGAACCCCATGGGCATGCAGCTATTGGGCGATTGCTACATGCGCGGTGTCGGCATCGCAACCGACGAGCAGGTGGCCTTGAGCTGGATGACCAAGAGCGCTGAAGCCGGTCATGTGGAGGCCCGGACGCGCCTGGCGACCCTCTATTTCTATGGCATCGTGGTCGATATCGATTATGCCGAGGCCGCGAAGTGGGCCAGCCTGGCGGCTGAGGCCGGCGACCCCGATGCGGAGTGCATCCTGGGCGAGATGTTCGTGTTGGGCCAGGGGCTCGAACTGGACTATGCCGCCGGAGCCGATTGGCTGCGCTCCGCGGCGAGCAAAGGCAATCCTCGTGCCCAGGGGCTCTATGGCGTGCTCTGCGCAGTCGGGGCCGGGGTGGCCAAGAACTGGATCGAAGCATTGGCGTGGCTGAAACCGGCTGCACGCGAGGGCGACCAGCGGGCACGGGATTTTCTGGAGAAGTACGGCCTTGGCTGGTCCGATGCACGGCCTGAGGAGACCGGTGAGGCGGCCGATCAGGCCACCCTGTTGCATCCCCCGAAATTTCCGCTGCGCTTGTTCCACGGACGATGGCGTACTGAGGGCGTCACCATCGAATTCAAATCAGGCGGTGATTGGCTCGCCGAATACTCGCTGAACGGCATGGCCTGTCATTTGACGGGATCTTGGCGCGTGCATGGCGATCGCTTGCTGATGCGGATTGAGGCTTCCGATCAACCCCTCGATGACGCCTACATCGAGGAGATCCACCGACCGGCCACCGTGCTGCACATCGATGCCCGCGAGTTGCTGATGGAAGACATCCGGGACTTGTCGACGATCCGCTATGACCGGGTCATTGACGAACCTGTGGCACAGGATGCGACGGTCCTGCCCTTTCCTGGCCATGGCCGGGCCACGCCGGAGCCCCACGCATGAGCCGTAGCACTGTCAACCATTACCAGACCTTGGGCGTGAAGGCCGGCGCCAGCCCGGACGAGGTCAAGCTGGCGTTTCGCAAGCTGGCCCGGAAATATCACCCGGACGTTTCTCGCCATCCGAATGCGGAAGAGCACTTCAAGGCCATCAATGCCGCCTACCGGACCCTGGGCGATCCGGTGGCACGGGCACGCTATGACCAAGGACGACGATCCCCCAGCCCGTCTTCCTGCGACATGACCGACGACGCGGACTGGGATCGACGGTATCGGCGCATGAACCCCACGCCTGAGTTTCAATTCGCGCCCCCGGATCCCACCCTCGGCTGGCGTGGCGTGCTCCTGATCATTGCGCTGGTCTTCGCGCTCCTGCAACTCGAACGCCTCTGGCGTGGCGATCCCGGGCCGAATCCATTCCCGCAACCGCAGGCGTCTTCGGTCAACACGCCCTTGGCGGCGCCGGATGCCCCGAGCCCACGGGGGCGGGATGACTGAAGTCCTTTCGCGGGTACGCGCGGCCGGCAGGGGCCTGGTCATCCTGGTGCTATCGGGCCTCGGACTCTACCTCTATGGCCAGGGTCTGGAAGTTGGCGACCAGACACGCGTCTGGGTCTTCGACGGCATGTGCCCCGCCGAGGCGAAGCAGGTCTGGCCGCTGGAGTGGTGCGATGCGGTCTGGTGGCACCCTTTTCGGCTGGCGACCCGGGTATTGCCCGCCTTCGTGGTCGGCGTCGTGCTGTTCGTGCTGCTCAGCCACACCCGCCGATTCACCCGGCTGGCCGTTTCGCAATGGGGCACTGCGTTGCTGATCTGGCTGGCCTGCCATGTGCTGTGGATTGCCCATCTGTCGCCCGCCATGCTGACCGGCATGATCCAGCGCGATTGTCTCAAGGGGCGCTACTCCGCGGATTTGGATTGGGCGCAGTGCCAAACCCAACTTGGGGGATTCGGGGATCAGCGGTTGTACTATCCGTTGACCGTCGGCATCACCCTGGCCTATCTGATCCGGAATTCGCGCCGCCGCGAACAGGGCGGGGCCAGTGGCCGAGCCTCTGAACCGTTGCCATGAACCAGACCGAGCGCCTCTATCACATCGACAAGTTGCTTCGGGCCAATCGCTGCGTGCCGATGGCCCGATTCCTCGACGAACTGGGCGTCTCCATCGCCACCTTCAAGCGAGACCTGGAGCATCTCCGGAGCAACCTCAACGCGCCCATCGAGTGGGATCGTGCCTGCCGGGGCTATCGCCTGGCCGAGGCCTCGCCCGCCGGCCCGCGCTACGAACTACCCGGCCTGTGGTTCAACCCCAGCGAGATTCTTGCGCTGCTCACCATCGAACATTTGCTCAAGGAGATCGAGCCCGGAGTGCTGCATCAGTACTACGGCATGATGCGCCAGCGGCTGGCGGAAACCCTCGGCCGTCCGGACCCCGTGGTCGAAGAGATCGACCGGCGGATTTTCATTCGATCCCGATTCAAGCGTCCGACTTCGCCCCGGTTTTTCGAGACCGTGGTGGCGGCCACCCTGGAGCGCAGGCCCTTGCTGATCCGCCATGACAGCCGCTTCAAGGGCCAGGTGACCGAGCGGACGGTCTCGCCCCAGCGTCTGATCCATTACCGGGAGGTGTGGTATCTGGTTGCCTGGTGTCACCTGCGTGAGGCCGTCCGAACTTTTGCCCTGGACAACCTGCTCGAGGTGACATTGCTCGATGGCTCGGCCCATGAGGTGCCCGCTGAAGAACTTGATGCCACGCTGGACCGGGGGTATGGCATCTGGTCCGGACAAGCCACGCAGTGGGCGACCTTGCGTTTCCATCCGGCCAGCGCGCGATGGGCCGCCAGCGAAACCTGGCATCGCAACCAGCGCGCGCATCATGAAGCCGACGGCAGCTACATCATCGAAGTACCTTACTCACACCCCGACGAACTGGTCATGGATGTCTTGAAGTATGGCGCTGGATGTACCGTGATGGCGCCGGAATCCCTCCGCATGCGGGTGCTTCAGCAATTGCAGGAAGCCGTGTCCAAGTATGGGGTTGGGGCGTCGGCAGACTTCAAACGATAGAGGCCTGAATCCAAGTGTTGATTTTCGACGCGACAGGCTTGCACACGTCTTTCATTTGGTCAGAACAAATTGCGCGGGGACGAGGCCAGAACAAAATTTGACCAACCTAGTCGGGAATTGCGACAATAACGTCCTTTATCCTGTTGTGGCTTTTCCATGTTCCAGCGCTTGCGCGAGGACATCGGCGTGGTCTTCGACCGCGATCCGGCGGCGCGCACTTTCTTCGAGGTCCTGACGACCTATCCCGGGCTGCATGCCATTTTGTGGCATCGGGTATCGCACGCCTTGTGGGGCTGGAACCTGAAGTGGCTGGCGCGCTTGTCCAGCCACCTGGCGCGCTGGCTGACCGGCATCGAGATCCATCCGGGCGCGACCCTCGGCCGGCGGGTGTTCATCGACCACGGCATGGGCGTGGTGATCGGCGAGACCGCCGAGGTGGGTGACGACTGCACCCTGTATCACGGCGTCACCTTGGGCGGCACGTCCTGGCAGAAGGGCAAGCGGCATCCGACCCTGGAGCCTGGCGTGATCATCGGCGCCGGCGCCAAGGTGCTGGGGCCGATCACGCTCGGCCGGGGGGCCAAGGTGGGCTCGAACGCCGTGGTGGTGAAGGATGTGCCGGCCGGTGCCACGGCGGTGGGCATTCCGGCGCGGATCCTGGATGAGAAGGACAAGGAGCGCGAGGAGGCTGCCAAGAAGCTGGGTTTCTCGGCTTATGGCGTGGGCGCCGACATGAACGACCCCATGGTCAAGGCGCTGCATGGCTTGATCGACCACTCCCAGACCACCGACCAGCGCATCGAGTGGATCATTGGCGAATTGAAGCGCCTGGGCTATGCCCTCGAGGTCGGCCAGGAGCCGCAGGACAAATTCGATCCGGACTATCTGAACAAAATCGTCGATTAGTTGACTAAAATAATCGGGAATCGTACAGTGTCGAACACCGGATCGAATTTGAAAGCGAGGCATACCAAATGCGGCTGACCACCAAAGGACGTTTCGCCGTGACCGCCATGATCGACCTGGGCCTGCGCCATCAGCGCGGCCCGGTGACCCTGGCCGGCATCAGCGAGCGACAGAAGATTTCCCTGTCCTACCTGGAACAGTTGTTCGGCCGTCTGCGCCGGCAGGGCATCGTCGACAGCGTGCGCGGTCCGGGGGGCGGTTATTGCCTGGCCAAGCCGATGGAAGAGATCACCGTGGCGGCCATCATCCGGGCCGTCGACGAGCCGATCGACGCCACCCAGTGCGGTGGCCTGGGTAACTGCCACGACGACGAGCCGTGCATGACCCATGAGTTGTGGACCGGGCTGACCAACCACATCTACGCGTACCTGGAGTCGGTCAACCTGGCCCAGCTGGTGGCTGGGCAGATGGCCTGCCAGGACAAGGAACACCACAAACACAAGCATCGCGTGATGGGCACCGCCGAACTCAAGGTCGCGGTCGCCTGATGGAGCCCAAGATGGTGAAAACCCCGATCTATCTCGATTATTCCGCCACCACCCCGGTCGACCCGCGCGTGGCCGAGGCCATGATTCCCTACCTGACCGAGAAATTCGGTAACCCGGCTTCACGCTCACATTCGTTCGGCTGGACCGCCGACGAGGCGATCGAGAAGGCACGTGAACAGGTCGCCGCGCTGATCAATGCCGATCCCAAAGAGATCGTCTGGACCTCCGGGGCCACCGAGTCGAACAACCTGGCCATCAAGGGCGCGGCGCACTTCTATAAGGGCAAGGGCAAGCACCTGATCACCGTGAAGACCGAGCACAAGGCGGTGCTCGATACGTGTCGCGAACTGGAGCGCCAGGGCTTCGAGGTGACCTACCTGGGCGTCAAGGACAATGGTCTCGTCGACATCGAGGAATTCAAGGCGGCGATCCGTCCCGATACCATCCTGGCCTCGGTGATGTTCGTCAACAACGAGATCGGCGTGATCCAGGACATCCCGCAACTGGGCGAAATCTGCCGTGAGAAGGGCGTGGTCTTCCACGTCGATTCCGCCCAGGCGGCCGGCAAGGTCGATATCGACCTGGGCAAGCTGAAAGTCGACTTGATGTCCTTCTCGGCGCACAAGGCCTATGGTCCCAAGGGGATCGGCGCCTTGTATGTCCGGCGCAAGCCGCGCATCCGCCTGGAAGCCCAGATGCACGGCGGCGGCCACGAGCGCGGCATGCGCTCGGGCACCCTGCCCACGCACCAGATCGTCGGCATGGGCGAGGCCTTCGCCCTCGCCAAAAAGGAGATGCACGCCGAGAACGAGCGGATCCGCATGCTGCGCGACAAGCTTTACAAGGGCGTGTCGGACATCGAGGAAGTCCACGTCAATGGCGACATGGAGTCACGCATCGCCGGCAACCTCAATGTCAGCTTCAACTTCGTCGAGGGCGAGAGCCTGATCATGGCGATCAAGGATCTGGCGGTGTCGTCCGGTTCCGCCTGCACTTCGGCCAGCCTGGAGCCGTCCTACGTGCTCAAGGCCCTGGGCCGCAACGACGAACTGGCGCACAGTTCGATCCGCTTCACGCTCGGTCGCTTCACCACCGAGGCGGAAGTCGACTACGCGATCAAGCTGCTGCACGAGAAGATCGGCAAGTTGCGCGAAATGTCGCCCCTCTGGGAAATGTACAAGGACGGCATCGACCTAAATACCGTGCAGTGGGCAGCACATTGATTATTCGGGAAGCGGGAAACGAGAAACGGGAAAAGTGAATGGCGGCGAACCAGTATTGATGGTTTACACGTTTCCCCTTTCACACTTCCCATTTCCCCATGCGACGTAAGGAGCAACCATGAGTTACAGCGAAAAAGTCCTCGACCATTACGAAAATCCCCGCAACGTCGGGTCTTTCGAAAAGGAAGCCTCGGGTGTCGGCACCGGCATGGTCGGTGCGCCCGCCTGCGGCGACGTGATGAAGTTGCAGATCAAGGTCAACGAGCAGGGGGTCATCGAGGACGCCAAGTTCAAGACCTACGGCTGCGGTTCGGCGATTGCTTCTTCCTCGCTGGTGACCGAGTGGGTCAAGGGCAAGACCCTGGACGAGGCGATGAACCTGAAGAACACCCAGATCGCCGAGGAGCTGGCCCTGCCGCCGGTCAAGATCCACTGTTCGATCCTGGCCGAGGACGCCATCAAGGCGGCGGTCGCCGACTACAAGGCAAAGCATGGCGGCGGTGGTGAATACGCCGCCTGCCAGGGCAACAAGGAGCATTGAGATGGGCGCCAACACCTGTGCCGTGCCGGAAGGCATGCCCACCGAGATCGGCGTCGGCCCGGCCAACGTGATGGCTGGCGTGACCCTGTCCGAAGCGGCCGCAAATCACATCCGCAACTTCCTCGCCAAACGCGGCAAGGGCCTCGGCATCAAGCTGGGCGTGCGCACCTCGGGTTGCTCGGGGATGGCCTACAAGCTGGAATTCGCCGACGTCGAGGATCCCGAGGACCACAAGTTCGAATGTGGGGGTGTCAATGTCTACGTCGATCCCAAGAGCCTGACCTATCTCGCCGGCACCGAACTCGACTACGTGCGCGAAGGCCTCAACGAAGGCTTCAAGTTCAACAACCCGAACGTGAAGAATGCCTGCGGCTGCGGCGAATCATTCAACGTGTGACGCTTATGGGGAAATAGGAGACTGATGAAGCGAGAAAAGGGAAAAGGAAAAAGAGAAAAGTAAAGGCCACCCCCCGTTTCCCGTTTCCCGTTTCCCGTTTCCCGTTTCCCGTTTCCCGTTTCCCGTTTCCCATGCGCGACTTCGCCCAAAACCACTTCGCCCTGTTCGGCCTGACGCCCGCCTTCGCGCTCGATGCCGAGGCGCTCGACCGGGCCTATCGTGACTTGCAGACCGAGATCCACCCGGACCGCTTCGCCCATGCCGGCGAGGCAGATCAGCGTCTGGCGGTGCAGTGGGCGACGCGCGCCAACGAGGCCTACCAGACCCTGAAGCAGCCTTTCAAGCGCGCCTGTTACCTGCTCGAACTACAAGGCCTCGATGCCATGGCGCCGGGCAGCACGGCCATGGACCTGGGTTTCCTGGAACAGCAGATGGCCTGGCGCGAAGCGCTCGCCGACGCGGTTTCCAATTCTGACAACGAGGCCCTGGCCGCGCTGGAAAAGACCACTCGCGCCGAGGCCGAGCGCCGGATGGCCGAGGTGGCGGTGCTGCTGGACCAGCGTCATGACTACGCCGCCGCTGTCGATCTGCTGCGACAATACCGCTTTCTGGAGAAATTCCTCGCCGACATCGGCGATGCCTACGAGGATATGGACTAGAAGGGGAAAAGGGAAACGGGAAACGCATGATCACGTTTCCCGTTTCCCGTTTCCCGTTTCCTACTGTACACATGGCCTTACTGCAAATTGCCGAACCCGGCCTGTCCGCCGCGCCGCACCAGCACCGTCTGGCCGTCGGCATCGACCTGGGCACCACCAATTCCTTGGTCGCCACCGTGCGCAACGGCATTTCCGTCGTCCTCAACGACGAACACGGCCGGCCGCTCCTGCCCTCGGTCGTGCGTTACCACGGCGACGGGGCCGTCACGGTCGGTTGCGAGGCACTGGAACAGGCCAGCGAGGACCCGCACAACACGATCGTCTCGGCCAAGCGCTTCATGGGCCGCGGCATCAAGGACATCCCGGATGCCGCGACACTGCCTTATCACTTCGTCGATGCGCCCGGCATGGTCCAACTGAAGACCGTGGCCGGGGTGAAAAGTCCGGTCGAGGTATCGGCCGAGGTGCTCAAGGTGCTGAAGCTGCGCGCCGAGGCGGCCCTGGGCGGCGAGCTGACCGGCGCGGTGATCACTGTGCCGGCCTATTTCGACGATGCCCAGCGCCAAGCCACCAAGGACGCCGCCCGGCTGGCCGGGCTGAACGTGCTGCGCCTGCTCAACGAGCCGACCGCCGCCGCCATCGCCTACGGCCTCGATAACGCTTCCGAAGGCATCTATGCCGTCTACGATCTGGGCGGCGGCACCTTCGACCTGTCCATCCTGAAGCTGACCAAGGGGGTGTTCGAGGTGTTGGCCACCAACGGCGACTCGGCCCTGGGTGGCGACGACTTCGACCGCCGCATCTATTGCTGGCTGCTCGAGCAGGCCGGCTTGCACACCGTGGGCGACCACGACAAGGCGCTCTTGATGGCCAAGGCGCGCGAGGCCAAGGAACGGCTCACCGACCATCCGACCGCGCAAATCACGGCGGTGCTCGCCACCGGCCAGTTGATCGACTTCAACCTGTCCGAGGCCAAATTCAACGAACTCACCGCCAGCCTGGTCACCAAGACCTTGAATCCCTGCCGCAAGGCCCTGCGCGACGCCGGTTTGCAGGCCTCGGACATCAAGGGCGTGGTGATGGTCGGCGGCTCGACCCGGGTGCCGCGCATCCAGGCCGCGGTGGGCGAATTCTTCGGCCAGACCCCGCTCACCAACCTGGACCCGGACAAGGTGGTGGCCCTGGGGGCCGCCATCCAGGCCAATGTGCTGGCCGGCAACAAGCGCGAGGACGACTGGCTGCTGCTCGATGTGGTGCCGCTGTCGCTCGGCCTGGAGACCATGGGCGGCCTGGTCGAGAAGATCGTGCCGCGCAATTCGACCATCCCGGTCGCCCGCGCCCAGGACTTCACCACCTACAAGGATGGCCAGACCGCGATGAGCGTGCACGTGCTGCAAGGCGAACGCGAGCTGGTCTCCGACTGCCGCAGCCTGGCCCGTTTCACCCTGCGCGGCATCCCGCCCATGGTGGCTGGCGCCGCCCGCATCCGGGTCACCTTCCAGATCGATGCCGATGGCCTGCTTTCGGTGAGCGCGCGCGAGACCGGGTCCGGGGTCGAGGCGCACATCGAGGTGAAACCATCCTATGGGCTGACCGACGACGAGGTCGCCCGCATGCTGCAAGAATCCTACGCCCATGCCCGCGAGGACGTGGATGCCCGCCAGTTGGCCGAGCTCAAGGTCGATGCCCAACGCCTGATCGACGCCACCACGGCGGCACTGGCCGAGGATGGCGACCGCCTGCTCTCAGCCGATGAGCGGACTGCCGTCGAGGCGCTGATAACCCAACTCACCAGCCAGTTGTCTACGGACGACCAGGCTGCCATCAAGCGCGCCACCGAGGCCTTGAACCGCGGCACGGTCGAATTCGCCGCCCGCCGCATGGACGCCAGCGTGAAGCGCGCGCTGGCGGGACACAAGATCGACGAGATAGGAAACTGACATGAGCCAATTCGAACCCGAGTTCATCCGCGGCCTGCAAGCCCGGCTGGACAACCACCCCATCTACGGCGCCCTGGAAACCCTGGACGATCTGCGCGTGTTCATGCAGCACCACGTGCATTCGGTGTGGGATTTCATGTCGCTGATCAAATTCCTCCAGCACCACGTCGCGCCGGCGCGCTGGCCCTGGGTGCCGGGTCCGGACGCCGAGGTGCAGCGCTTCATCAACGAGTTGGTGCTGGAAGAGGAAACCGACCAGAACGCGCCCGGCCAGGCGACCCAGTTCGCCAGCCATTTCATGCTCTACATCGCCGCCATGCAGGAAGTCGGTGCCGACAACCAGCGCATGCTGCGCTTCGTCGAGACCGCCGGCCGCGACGGCATCCAGGCCGCCCTGGCCACGGGCTTGGCGCCGGCGCCAGCCGCCGCGTTCAACCAGGTCACCTTCGGCTTCATCGATTCCGGCAGGGCGCATGAAGTCGCCGCAGCCCTGGCGCTTGGTCGCGAGCACATGATCCCGGCCATGTTCCGGGCCTTTCTGGCGCGCATGGCGATCTCCGAGCAACAGGCGCCGATCTTCCATTTCTACCTGCATCGCCACATCCACCTCGACGAGGACTTCCATGCGCCGCTGTCGCTGCGCCTGATGGAGGCCCTGTGCGGCGGCGATGCGACTAAACTGGAACAGGCCAAGGCCGCCGGCGTGCGCGCCGTCGAGGCCCGGATCGCATTCTGGGACGGCGTCCTGGCCGCCCTGCCCAGCCGACAGAAGGAAGCTGCCTGATGCCGCAATTGATCGTCCTACCCCATGTGGAACTGTGCCCCAACGGCGCCGTGATCGATGCCCAGAAAGGCGTGTCGATCTGCGACACCCTGCTCGACCACGGCATCGAGATCGAGCACGCCTGCGAGAAGTCTTGCGCCTGCACCACCTGTCACGTGGTGGTGCGCGAAGGCTTCGCCAGCCTGTCCTCGGCCACCGAGATGGAAGACGACCTGCTCGACAAGGCCTGGGGCCTGGAGCCGACTTCGCGGCTGGCCTGCCAGGCGCTGATGGGGGCGCAGGACGTGGTCGTGGAGATTCCCAAGTACAGCATCAACATGGTCAAGGAAGGAGGGCACTGATGAAGTGGACTGATACCCTGGACATCGCCATCGCCCTGGCCGAGCACCACCCGGACGTCGACCCGCAGTTCATTCGCTTCACCGACCTGCACCGCTGGGTCATGGAGTTGCCGGACTTCGCCGACGACCCGAATCGCTCGGGCGAAAAGATCCTTGAAGCCATCCAGCAAGCCTGGATCGAGGAAGTCGACTGAGGGGACCAAGCACCTCGGGCCGGTTCAAGCTACCCGGTCTGGGTGCCGTTGTACCTCGACCGGGCTCTGTTGAAGTGCTTATTTTCCGCTTTCGGAGACGCACTTCTTGACGAAGCTGGTGCGTGCCGCACCATGCAATTTCTTTTCGTCCGCCTTGGCATCGCAGTGGGTCTTGGCGCCCACGGCGCCCGCATCGGCGAGACATTTCTTCATGAAGCTGGTTTTCGCCGCGCCCGCCAGTTTCTTCTCGGCAGCCTTGGCTTCGCAAGCCGTCCCACCCGCACCCCGGGCGTCGGCTTCGCACTTTTTCAGGAAGCTGGTCCGCGCGGCCCCGGCCAGTTTCTTGGCGTCGGCGTCAGCCAGGCAATCGGCCAGGACCGGTGCGGCGACGAACAGAGCGAGCAGGGCAGGGATGAGGGTCTTCATGCGGGTCTCCTTCAGGTCAACGGGGCAGGGGCATTGTGCACGGTTTGTCCTCCGCCGGGGATGGTCAGCGTAGCACCATGATCCAGACCGGCAGGGTGACCAGGAACAACAGGCTGGTCCAGGCAGCGGTGAGGGCGGCGGCGCGGGCGTCGAGGTTGAAGCGGTCGGCGAACGAGGCGGCCATCAGCATGGTCGGCATGGCCACTTCCAGAAGCGCGGCGACCTGGGCGTCGGCGAGCGGCTGGAAGACTTCCCGGGCCAGCAGCCAGACCAGCAGCGGCGTGACCACCAGCTTGCTGGCCACCGCCACCGCCACGGGGGGGCAAGGACGCAGCCGGCCCCAGGGGATCGACAGGCCGAGCGCGAACAGCATGATCGGAATGGTGGCCTGGCCCATGAATTTGGCGGCCTTGATCAACGGCTCGACCTCGAGGCCGGCGAAGTTGACCGCGAAGCCGAGCAGGAAGGCCCAGACCGGCGGCAGGGTGAGGACGATCTTGAACAGGCTGGCCCCCTGGCCGCCGGGATGGCCGAGCCGGGTGGCGATCCAGACGCCCAGGGTCCACAGGATGGGGGTGGACGCAAGCACGTCGGCAAAGGCGGCATAGCTGCCACCCTGGTCACCGTACAGGAAGGTCAGGGTCGGATAGCCCATGAACAGCACGTTGCCGAACGCACCGGCGAGCAGGATGGCGGCGCGCGTCTGGGTCGAATAGCCGGCGCCCAGGCGGGAGCGGAACAGCAGGAGATAAAGCAGGCTTATGCTGACTGCGATACCGGTGGCAGTGATCAAGGGCACCGTGAGCAGTTGCGGGGTGATCACGGCCTGGGCCGAAAGGGCGAACAGGAGCGGCGGCGCGAAGACATCGACGACCAGCCGGTTGAGCTGGATCCGCAACGCATCCGCCGGATATTGCGGACGAAACTTCACCCACAGGCCGCCGGCCGCGACCAGCAGGACGATCGGCAACCAGACCTGGAGCAGCAAATCGAGCAGGAATTCGGTCGACATGGTTCGGATAAGGCAGGACTGGCGCGGAGCATAGCAGCCCGGAGCGAGGCCAAATATTTTTTATTAGAAATATATCAGGATGTTCTTATAGTGAATCTTAGGTCGCGCACCGGCCAGTTCGTGGATAATGCGTCCCGGCTTGTTCACAGGTGGTGTCGAGTCCTTGTCCCCGAGGAGAGAAACATGTTGAAAGCCCTGTTGGGTTTTGTCGCCGGTGTCCTGGTGGTCGCGGTTGCGGGTTACCTGATGATGCCTTCGATGATGTTCAATGAAACGCAAAGCCCGTTCGGTTTCGAGGAAACCATCGCGCGCATCCAGCACAACATCGCTGACAGTCCTGAACTGAAGGAAAAGGGCTGGGCGATTTCCGGCCTGCGCAATCCGGCCAGGGCGGTACAGACCGATGGCGGCAACGTGCTGCCGGTGATGATGATCGAAGTCTGCTCGACCAAGTACTCCGGTCCCATTCTCAAGGAAGATACCGTGCGCTTCCTGTCCATCCTGATGCCGTGCAAGATCTCCGTCTACAAGAAGCAGGACGGCAAGGTCTACATCGGCACCATGAACGCCGGCCTGATGGGCAAGATGTTCGGTCCCCTGGTGGGCGAGATCATGGGCAAGGTGGCCGAGGACCAGAAGCAGTTCCTGGTCATGGATCCCAACAAGCCTGCACCGCCGATGATCATGCCCAGCGCGGCCCCGGCCGGTGGTGGCGGCGGCGCGCCGGCAGGCGGCTGCTGATCGCTCCCTGATTGGCGAGGGCGGGTCTTGGCTCGCCCTCGCACCCCCAAGTCGCTTTCAGTATCTTCATCGAGCCCTGCTCTGAAGAAAGGCAAGGAAGAACCATGCGAGCCAAGCACCTATTGCTCCTGACCCTCATCGCCGGCGCCTCCGTGTGGTCCGCCCTGGTGGCCGCCAACACCCCGCCGGCGGGCGTGGCTGCGGTCGAACCCTCCCCCGATTACCCGAAGATGACGCTGCCGGCACCAGACGTGAAGCCGCCGGTCCAGAAGGCCTCGAAGTCGACCGCCGATCATGGCAAATTCAAGGAACTGCAGGTCGACTTCAAGTCGGGCCCCGAAGTCACCGCGGCCTGCCTGAAATGCCACACCGAGGCGGGCAAGCAGGTCATGCATTCGAAGCACTGGACCTGGGAATACCTGAATCCCCAGACTAATCAGAAACTGGGCAAGAAGCACATCGTCAACAACTTCTGTACGGCCATTTCGTCGAACCAGGAGTTCTGCACGGCCTGTCACGTCGGCTACGGCTGGAAGGACGACAGCTTCGACTTCACCAACCAGGGCAACGTCGACTGTCTGGTCTGCCACGAGCGCACCGGCACCTATCGCAAGCTGCCCGGCCAGGCCGGGCATCCGGTCTACAAGGAAATGGAGTTCCCGCCGCACTCCGGCAAGATCGTCAAGCCGGTCGACCTGAAGGCGGCGGCCCAGAGCGTCGGCAAGTCGGGGCGCAACAACTGCGGGGCCTGTCACTTCTTCGGTGGCGGCGGCGATGCCGTGAAACATGGCGACATCGATACCTCGCTGTCCAATCCCAGCAAATATCTCGATGTCCACATGGACAAGGACGGCCTCAATTTCAGCTGTGGCGAGTGCCACAAGACCAGCGGCCATGAAGTCCCCGGTAGCCGTTATGCGCCGACCGCCAAGGACGAGGGCGGCAAAGCGCACATGCGCGGCAAGGAGGACAAGAATCCAGCCACCTGCCAGGCCTGCCACACCAACGCCCCGCACAAGCAGAACGCCCGCCTGAACAGCCACGCCGACAAGATCGCCTGCCAGACCTGCCATATCCCCGAGTTCGCGCGGGGCAAGCCGACCAAGATGATGTGGGACTGGTCGACCGCCGGCAAGCTGGACAAGGATGGCAAGCCCTACACCACCAAGGCGCCCAATGGCCAGGTGGCCTATGACAGCAAGAAGGGCGACTTCATCTACGAGTCGAACGTCATCCCGACCTACGTCTGGTTCAACGGCACGGTCAACTACACCCTGCGCGATACCAAGCTGGATCCGACCAAGCTGGTCAAGATCAACCGCTTCGAAGGCAGCCCCACCGACGGGCAGTCGAAGATCTGGCCGATCAAGGTGTTCTCGGGCAAGCAACCTTATGACAAGGCCACCAACCAGCTGCTGATTCCGCATACCTACGGAGACGAGCACGACAGTGCTGCGTTCTGGCAGGTGTTCGACTGGAACAAGGCGCTGGAAGCCGGCATGCGTTCCGTGAACCAGAATTTCAGCGGCGACTTCGGCTTCGTCAGCACCGAGATGTATTGGCCGATCACCCACATGGTGGCGCCCAAGGAAGACGCCCTGACCTGTGCCCAATGTCACCAGCCCAGCGTCGGCGTCGGTCGACTCGACAACGTGCCCGGCGTCTACATGCCCGGGCGCAGCGCCAACCGGATGGTCGACATGATCGGCTGGCCGCTGGCCCTGCTGACCCTGCTTGGCGTGCTCGGCCACGGCGCCGGCCGCATCTACGCGGCGCGCAAATCCGGCGGCCACCCCCACTAAGGAGCCCCTCATGAGCCAAAAAATCTACGTCTTCAAGGTCTTCGAGCGGATCTGGCATTGGTCCCAGGCTTTCCTGATCATCGCCCTCCTGGTGACCGGCTTCGAGGTGCATGGTAGCTACACGCTGTTCGGCTTCGAGCAGGCGGTGGACTACCACACCACCCTGGCCTGGACCCTGGTCGGCCTGTGGGTGTTCGCCATTTTCTGGCACTTCACCACCGGCGAGTGGAAGCAGTACATCCCGACCTTCCAGAAGGTCGACGCGATGATCAAGTACTACGCCTACGGCATCTTCACCCACGCACCGCACCCGTTCAAGGCGACCACGCTGAAGAAGCACAACCCGCTGCAGCGCCTGGCTTACCTGGGCGTGCTGCTGTTCATCGGGCCCTTGATCTGGTTTACCGGCTGGTTCTACATCTTTTACGACAAGTGGGTCGAGTGGGGCTGGGACCAGTACCTGAGCCTGGAGTGGGTGGCTTTCTTCCACACTGTGGCGGCGTTCATGATGCTGCTGTTCCTGATCGCCCACGTCTACCTCACCACCGCCGGCCACACCCCCACCGCGCACATCAAGGCCATGATCACCGGCTGGGAAGAAACCGACTGAGGCCATCCCTCGCCGATCAAGCCCGGTCGCCGTCAGGCACCGGGCTTTTTCTTTGTGGACTTTAAGGTTTCTTTAAGCCGAGAGCGGAATACTGGCCTCGCCTGCAAGAGAGGCTGCCAGAGGGGAACGCCCGAGTCAGGCCAGTCCACTTGTCCCGTTACATTTCGCGAGGAGTTCGTCATGCATCGAACACGAAGCATCCATTGGTGGGCCTGGGCGGCATTGTCGCTCATGGCCTTTTCCGTCCACGCGGCCAAGCTGTCGCCGTCATCCCTGACTTTGGTGGCAGGCGACAGCCAGACCCTCAAGGTGAGCAAGACCAAGGGCACCGTGACCGTTACGGTCTCCGATCCCAGCGTGGTCTCGGCCAGTCTGGCCAATAACCGGATCACCGTGCGCGGCTTGGCCGAAGGGTCGGCGACGCTGACCGTGCGCGACGCCAAGGGCGATACGCGTGCGAAGATCGAGGTGAAGCCCCTGATGTCGGTGACGCCCAGCATGGTTTCATTGGCCATTGGCGCCAGCACGACCGTGACCGTGGCAGATGCGGCGGGCCGGGTGAAGGTGAACAATCCCGGCAGTGACGTGGTCAAGACGGCCTTGAAGGACAATCGTCTGACGCTGACCGGCCTCAAGGCCGGCTCGGTGTTCCTGATCGTGTCAGACGGACGGGTCGAGGCCGTGGTCCAGGTGACCGTGACCGCAGGTCACCCGACCCCGCCGCCACCGAGTGCCGGGACCGCTTCCGGACGGCTGCTCGCCAGCAACTGCTTCCAGTGTCATGGCACGAATGGCAGCGGCGGCTTCGACCGCATCCAGGGCAAGAGCGATGTTTACGGCGAGCTGCGTGAATATGCATCCGGCGAGGAAGGCAACGGGATCATGGCGGCCCATGCCATGGGCTACACCGACGCCCAGCTGCGCGCGATTGCCGATTTTCTGGCCACTCAATAACTGGAGATACTGTCATGGATCGACGTAAATTTCTTGGCCTGATGGCCGCCAGCGGACTCGGCCTGGCTTCCCTGCCGATCATGGCGCGCGCCGACGATGATGAAGGCAGCGCGACACCGCGCTTGTTCCCGGTGCCGACCAATACCGGCTTGCATGGCCATATCGTGGTCGTTGGCGGTGGCATGGCTGGCGCCGCCGTGACCAAGTACCTTCGGCTGTGGGGCGGGACTGGCGTCAATGTCACCCTGATTGAAAAGAGCCCCGTGTACACCTCGAATATCCTGAGCAATACGGTGTTGACCGGGCAGCGCACGTTGACTAGTCTCAACTATGCCTACGATGTGCTCGAGGATCACTACGGGGTGATGCGCCGGCAAGGGGAAGTGGTCGATGTCGACCCTGCTGCCCGCCGCGTCTACCTGGCCGACGGCGGCAATTATCCGTATGACCGGCTGGTGCTGGCGCCAGGGCTGGACTTCGATCTTCTGCCCGGCATGACCAGCCTGACCGAATATGACACGCGCATCCCGCACGCCTGGAAGGCCGGGCCGCAGACGCAATTGCTGCGTGAGCAGCTGATGGCCCTGGTCCCAGGCCAGCCAGTGGTCATGACCCTCCCGCTGGCGCCCTACCGGTGCCCGCCCGGTCCCTACGAGCGTGCCTGTGTGATCGCCGACTGGCTCAAGGTGAACAAGCCGGGGAGCAAGGTCATCGTCCTGGATGCCAATGCCAGCATCCTGGTCGAGCCGGAAAACTTCGCCCATGCCTTCAACGTGACCCATGCCGGGGTCGTCGACTATCGTCCTGGCAGCACGGTGACCGATATCGACAGTGCCGCATTGACACTGAGCTATACCCGAAATGGCGTGGCGGACAGCCTCACCGCCGGCGTGATCAACCCCATCCCGCCGCAGCGGGCCCCGCAGTTGCTGGCCGATCTGGGGCTTTGCAACAGCGCCAATGGCCGTTTTGCCCGGGTCGATGTGCGCAGCTACGAGTCGACCGCCCAGGCGGGCATCCATGTCATTGGCGATGCCAGTGACACCCCCCAGCCCAAGGCCGGACATATTGGCAATCAGCAGGGTAAAACCTGTGCCGACGCCATTCTCAGGGCTTTGGCCGGCCAAGGGCCGGATCCTTCGCCGGTGACCAATTCGGCCTGCTATACGCCGATCACCGCGACCACCGCGACCTGGCTTTCAGCGGTTTATCAGTACGACGCCGCCAGCGGCAAGATGGTGATTCCTGCCCAGCACAACGGCGGCAAGCCGATCTCTGCTTCGGCGGCCACGTCGGGCAATTACCGGGACATGCTGCGCTGGTTCGATACCCTGATGGGCGACACCTTCAGTTGAGCTTGACCAGGCCCTGGAAATGAAAAAGCCCGGCGACGCCGGGCTTTTCTTTGGGGAGCCGGAGAAACTCAGGCGGCCTTCTTCTGGGCGGCCTTGGCGGCGGTGGTGAACTGGGACTGGGCGCTCTTCAGGCTGTCCTGGACCAGAGTGCCGTACTCGTTGCCGGCTTCGTTCATGGCAGCCATGTTCTTCTTCAGCAGGTCCATGCCACGCTCGCCGAACTCGCGGCCCAGCTGGGTCTGGCCTTCGACCAGCTCCTGCACGCCCTTGGCCTTGCCGGCGATCTCCAGACTCTTGGTGGCCAGGTCCATGTAGGCGTTGAGCATGGCGGATTGCTGTTGCAGCAGCATCTCGAAGGTGCGCATGTTCAGCTCGGACAGCTTGCGGGCGGTCTCCAGGCCGGACTCGGTGGATTTTGCGATCAGGTCGATGAATTCGTTTTGCATGATGTTTCCTTTCCGGGGCAGGGGATGAAAATTGTGCAATGCACAATGTTGCGTTGCAGCATATTCAGGCCGGAAAGGGCTGTCAAGAACTATTTGTGCGTTGCACAATAATCAGTCGCGGGGAGGCTCGTCGGTGCCACGCTGGGCGTCGAACTGACGCCAGTATTCGAGATTCTGCTGGCCCACTTGGGTCCAGAAGTCGATCGGGTTGAACGGCCAGGCGGCCTTTTTCACTTGTTCGGCAGCCAGTCGCTGCTGCTTGAACATGAGGTCCAGCCCCTGTTCCAGGAAACTGGTCAGGGTGGCCTGGCCGGGGTCGCCATGGAAGCGGATGAAGCGGGCCAGCATGTCGGTGGTGAACAGCGGTTCGCCGCCGGCTTCCTGGTCCATGATGATCTGCAGCAGGATGCTGCGGGTGAGATCCTGATCGGTGTTCGAATCGACCACCTTGAATGGCTGGTCGGCCATGATCAATTGCTTGACCTCGGTCAGGGTGATGTAGCGGCTCGCCTCGGTGTCGTAGAGGCGCCGGTTGGGGTATTTCTTGATCAGGCGTTCGGGCATTGTGCGGTCAAAGGCCGGCGGGCCAGGCCCGCCGGCGCACCAGGCATCAGCACATGTGCTGACCGCCGTTGGCGGCGATGTTGGCGCCGGTGATGAAGGCGGCATCGTCGGAGGCAAGGAAGGTCACCAGGGCAGCGATTTCCTCCGGCTTGCCGAGGCGGCCGACCGGGATCTGGGCGATGATCTGGTTGCGCACGTCCTCGGGCACCGCCATGACCATCTCGGTGCCGATGTAGCCGGGTGACACCGAATTCACGGTGACGCCCTTCTTCGCCGTTTCCTGGGCCAGGGCCATGGTGAAGCCATGCATGCCGGCCTTGGCGGCGGAGTAGTTGGTCTGGCCGAACTGGCCCTTCTGGCCGTTGATCGAGGAAATGTTGATGATCCGGCCGAAGCCCTTGCTCATCATGCCGTCGACGAACTGGCGGGTGACGTTGAACACTGAGTCGAGGTTCACCGTCAGGACGGCGTTCCACTGGTCGGCCGACATCTTGCGGAAGGTGCCGTCTTTGGTGATGCCGGCGTTGTTGACCAGGATGTCGACCGCGCCGATCTGCTCGGCCATGGCCTTGCAGTCCTCGAAACTCGACACGTCACAGCGGACGATGTCGGCTTGCACGCCGTCGGAGGCCATCTTGGCCTGCCAGTCCTTGGCGGCGGCTTCGTCGCCGATGTAGGTGGCGATCACCTTGGCGCCGGCCGCGGCCAGCTTCCTGCAGATCGCGGTGCCGATGCCGCCGGTGCCGCCGGTAACCAATGCGACTTTTCCATTGAGACTCATGTTCAGATCCTTTCGATGGCCATGGCGACCCCTTGGCCGCCGCCGATGCACAGCGTGGCCAGGCCTTTCTTGGCGCCGGTCCGCTGCATGCCGTGAATGAGGGTGACCAGGATGCGTGCGCCGGAGGCGCCGATCGGGTGGCCGATGGAGATGGCGCCGCCGCTGACGTTGACCTTGACCGGGTCGAAGCCGAGTTCCTGGTTGACCGACATGGCCTGCGCCGCGAAGGCTTCGTTGGCTTCGATCATGTCCAGGTCGCTGGCTTGCCAGCCGGCCTTTTCCAGGCACTTCTTCACCGCCGGGATCGGGCCGGTGCCCATGATCGCCGGGTCGACGCCGGCACTGCCGAAACCGGCGATGCGCGCCAACGGGGTGAGGCCGAGCGCCTTGGCCTTGGCCGCGCTCATTACCACCACGGCGGCCGCGCCATCGTTGATCCCGGAGGCGTTGCCGGCGGTGACCGAGCCGTCCTTCTTGAATGCCGGCTTCAGCTTGCCCAGACCCTCGGCGGTGACACCGGCGCGCGGGAACTCGTCCTTCTTGAAGATGAGCGGATCGCCTTTGCGCTGCGGGATCTCGATCGGCAGGATCTCGGCATCGAAATGACCGTTTTGCTGGGCGGCCTCGACGCGTTGCTGCGAGGTGGCGGCGAACAGGTCCTGCTCGGCGCGGCTGAAGTTGTACTTCTCGGCAATGTTCTCGGCCGTGATGCCCATGTGGCAGTCATTGAAGGCGCACCACAAGCCATCCTGGATCATGGTGTCGACCAGTTCCCAGTTGCCCATCCGCTTGCCATCGCGCGAGCGCGGCAGCACGTGTGGCGATTGACTCATGTTTTCCTGGCCGCCGGCGATCACCACTTCGGAATCACCGCACAGCACCGACTGCATGGCCAGGTGCACGGCCTTGAGGCCACTGCCGCACACCTTGTTGATGGTCATCGCGGTGACCTTGTCCGGCAGACCGGCGCGCAAAGTCGCCTGGCGGGCCGGGTTCTGGCCGACGCCGGCCATCAGTACCTGGCCCATGATGACCTCGTCGACCTGTTCAGGCGCGAGACCGGTGCGGGCCAACAGGCCCCGGATGACATGGGCGCCCAGGTCGCTGGCCGGAATGCCGGCCAATGTGCCACCAAAGGCGCCGACCGCGGTACGAGCCGCGGCGACAATGACGACTTCATCCATAGAAATTCGATCTCCTGTGAAGGCGCGCGCGGGACGCACGCCGGTTGACTCCCCCGCGCCATTCTAACCGGAACAAGCTGACATGCACTTGACAGCCTATGCTGCACCGCACAAAATGCCCGGACCCCAATTGGAGCCTCTGGAGAGCGAGCATGGCGGACACGCAAAACGCATGGATGGAAAACTGGCTTAACAGCCAGCAGCAATACTGGAAGGCCTGGTCCGACATGGCCCAAAGCGGCATGAAAATGCCCGAGGCGGCCCGTACCCCGTGGACCCAGGGCCTCGACCAGTGGTGGAAGTCGGTGGCCGACCTGACCCCGCCCGACGGCCGTGCCATGTTCGACAAGCTGATGGACGCCAGCAAGGGCTATTTCGCCATGGCCGAGAAATTTGCCGGCGGCGGCAAGCAGTCCGGCCTGGATACCTTGAATGGCCTCATGGAACAGACCCGCAAGACCTGGCAGGACTGGCTCAACGGGGCAGCCGCCAAGCCGCCCAAGGACATGATGGCGTTCTGGGACCTGCCGCTCGATACCTGGCAGCGCTTCGCCGCCGGCGTCATGCCGATGCCGGGCGATTTCACCCAGGCTTTCCATCCGGATGGTTCCCAGCGTGCCATGGACGCCATGCGGGGTGAAGTCAACCGCTTCCTGTCCATCCCGGCGGTCGGCTACGCCCGCGAATCCCAGGAGCAGGTGCAGACCCTGGCCCGCCTGATGGCCGACTATGGCGCCGCCGTACAGGCCTACCAGACCGCCTTCGGCACCCTGGCCATGGATACCGCGCGCGAGTTCCAGGCCACCGTCCAGGCCATGGCCGAGCAGGGCGAGAAGTTGGACAGCCTGCGCGCCATCTACGACAAGTGGGTGGAACTGTCCGAAGCTGCCTATGCCCGCTTCGTCATGTCCCAGGAATACCAGGCCCTGTATGGCCGCCTGGTGAACAGCCTGATGGCGGTCAAGCAGCACAGCGCGCGCATGGTCGACCAGACCCTGGAAGCCCTGCACATGCCGACCCACGCCGAGATCGATACCCTGCAACGCCGGCAGCATGAACTGCGTCGTGACAACCTGGCCTTGCGCAAGGAAACCAAGGCGTTGCGCAGCGAGCTGAATTCGCTGCGCGAGTTGGTCGAGGGCCTGGCCCAGGCGGCAACCAAGCCGGTGACGCCGGCCAAGGCACCGGTCGCGGCCAGCCCGGCGGCCAGCATCGAGGAGGAAGCCAAGCCGCCGGTCCGCCGCCCCGCACCGCGCAAGCCGGCCACGGGCCAACCCGTCAAGTCGGCCGCCGCCAAGCCGGCCGCGAAACCCGCGACTGCCGCGAAGCCGGCCGTGCGCAAGACCAAGTAAACCAGGAGCCGCCCGATGATGCCTTTCGAACTTCGTCCCGACGCCGTCATGCAGGAAGTCATGAGCTACGGCCAGAAACTCTCGCATGGCCTGCAAAACCTGATGGAAGTCGGCGAGATTTCCACCGGCGTGTCGGCCAAGACCGCCGTCTACACCGAGGATAAGCTGACCCTGTTCCGCTTCGATCCGGCCAAGGACTCGGTGCCCAACCGCACGCCACTGCTGATCATCTACGCCCTGGTCAACCGGCCCTACATGGTCGACATCCAGGAAAACCGCTCCACCGTGAAGGCCCTGATGGAACACAACCAGGACGTCTACCTGATCGACTGGGGCTACCCGGACCGGGCCGACCGCTACCTGACCCTGGACGACTACATCAACGGCTACATCGACCGTTGCGTCGACGTCATCCGCGAGCGCCACCGCCTGGACAAGATCAACATCCTGGGCATCTGCCAAGGCGGCACCTTCTCCCTCTGCTATTCCGCCCTGCATCCGGACAAGGTCAAGAACCTGGTCACCATGGTCACCCCGGTCGACTTCAAGACGCCCGACAACATGCTGTCGCACTGGGTCCAGCAGGTCGACGTCGACCGCCTGGTCGATACGGTCGGCAACGTGCCGGGCGAGATGCTCAACTGGACCTTCCTGAACATGAAGCCTTACCAGCTGATGGGCCAGAAATACCTGGGCCTGGTCGACACCCTGGACGACCCCGAGGCGCTGAAGAACTTCCTGCGCATGGAAAAGTGGATCTTCGACAGCCCCGACCAGGCCGGCGAGGCGTTCCGCCAGTTCATCAAGGACTTCTACCAGGACAACAAGCTGCTCAAGGGCGGCCTGGTGATCGGCGACGAAGTGAAGCTGAAGAACGTCACCATGCCGGTGCTCAACGTGTTCGCCGAGCAGGACCACCTGGTGCCGCCCGACGCCTCCCGCGCCCTCAAGGGCAAGGTCGGGAGCAAGGACTACACCGAGCTGTCCTTTCCGGGCGGCCACATCGGCATCTACGTCAGCGGCAAGGCCCAGAAGACGGTCCCGCCGGCGATCGCCAAGTGGCTCGACGCACGCGACTGAGTTCCACCCCGGCCGCCGGCTATTTTCCCGCGTGGGCGGCCGCGTCGCGCAGCACCGGCAGGTAATCGAGCCAGCCGGCCACCGGGCCGGTGCGGGAAAACAGCACCAGGCCGCGCGGATCGATCACGAAACTGGTCGGGAAGGCCCGCGCCAGGGCACGGTCCGGAATCCGGCGGCCATCGGCCAGGGTGAACTCACCGCGCGCCGCGCCGGCATCGTACAAGGGTAGTTGGGGCGAAATCCGGCGCGCCCAGGCCTGGGCCGTGGCGGCGTCTTCGCGGACCTGGAGAAACACGAAACGCAGGCCGCGCGTCTTGTCCGTCGCCTCGACCAGGCCGGCGAGCTCGGGCATTTCCCGCTGGCACGGTGGACACCACGAGCCCCAGAAATGCAGGACCACCACCTGGCCGCGTAGGTCGGACAGCTTGAGGCGCCGCCCCTTCGCGTCACGAAACACCAGATCCGGAAAACGCTGGCCCAGGCCGGTGCCCTCGACGGCGCGCGCCGCCTGGGCCGCGCTCGGGTAGGGCGCCAGCGACTTTGCCCATTCGGCCGGTCCGAGCACCTTGACGTGATCGACGGCATAGACCAGGCACCGTTGCCGGGTGTTGGCCTGGCAGTGGGCGAGGGCTTCCTGCTCGGCCAGGGCGGACGAGAGGGCCTCGGTGGCATAGCCCCAGGCGCCGCCAGGCGCGAGCGCGAAGGCGCGCGGCGTGGGGGTGGCCAGGAAGACGCGGTAGCCTTCCTGGCCGCGTGCGTCGAGCTGGGCGGGTGTTTCAGCGAGCGGGCCTGACGCCGCCGGCCCGAGGCTGGGCCACAGGGAGAATAGGCAGCAGGCGGCAAGATGGGCAGGGGACTTCATGCCCCAGAGTATACGGCGCTCGGTGATTCCGTGACGCGCGCAGCCGCCCAATCCGGGCCTACGGTTCGCGTGGCGGGCTACTCGCCGCCTTCCTCGGGCATCAGTTCCTGGATCTTGCGGGTCAGGGTGTTGCGGCCCCAGCCGAGCAGGTTGGCCGCCTCGATGCGGCGGCCGCCGGTGTGCGCCAGCGCGACCCGGATCAGGGTACGCTCGAACTCGGCGGTGAGGTCGTTGAGCAGGCCGGATTCCCCTTTGGCCAGGCGGCCCTGTGCCGTGCGGGCCAGGGATTCGGCCCAGTCGAGGGCGTCGGAGACCGGTTCCTGGAGGGCGTCGGGCGGCAGGTCCTTGGCTTCGATGACCTGGCCGGGGGCCATCACGGTGAGCCAGTGGCAGAGATTTTCCAATTGACGGACATTGCCCGGGTAAGGCAGCGCTGACAGTGCCTTGAGCGCCTCTTCGGAGACCGACTTGGCCTCCACGCCCAGTTCGCGCGCGCTTTTTTGCAGAAAATGGCGGACCAGCAGGGGGATGTCCTCGCGCCGTTCCCTGAGCGCCGGCAGCTTGATGCGGATGACGTTCAGGCGGTGGAAAAGATCTTCCCGGAACTGGCCCTGGCGCACCCGATCCTCCAGGTTCTGGTGGGTGGCGGCGATGACCCGCACGTTGACCCGCACCGGGCTGATGCCGCCGACCCGGTAGAACTCGCCATCGGCCAGCACGCGCAGCAGCCGGGTCTGCAATTCGGCCGGCATGTCGCCGATCTCGTCCAGGAACAGGGTGCCGCCGTCGGCCTGCTCGAAACGGCCGCGCCGCGACGCGGTGGCGCCGGTGAAGGCGCCCCGCTCGTGGCCGAACAACTCGGATTCCAGCAGGTCCTTGGGGATGGCGGCGGTGTTGAGGGCAATGAACGGCTTGTCCTTGCGCGGGCTGTGCCGGTGCAGGGCATGGGCGACCAGTTCCTTGCCGGAGCCGGTCTCGCCGGTGATCAGCACGGTCGCGTGCGATTGGCTCAAGCGGCCGATGGCGCGGAACACGTCCTGCATCGCCGGGGCCTGGCCGAGCATGCCCTGGCTGGCCGCGAGTTGCTGGCCGTCGAGATGTTCCTCGCCGTGGCCGGATTCTTCCAGGGCGCGGTGGATCAGGGCCAGGGCATGGGTGATGTCGAACGGTTTTGGCAGGTATTCGAAGGCGCCACCCTGGAAGGCCGAGACCGCCGAGTCGAGGTCGGAGTAGGCGGTCATGATGATGACCGGCACCTTGGGCAACTTGCTCTTCAGGCGGCTCATGAATTCGAGGCCATCCATGCCGGGCATGCGGATGTCGGAGATCACCGCGCCGGCGCTGTCGGTCTCCAGCGCCTTGAGGGCCTCTTCCGCGGATTCGAAGATGCGGTGCGGCAGGTTCTCCCGCTTCAGGGCCTTCTCGAACACCCAGCGGATGGAGCGGTCGTCGTCGATGATCCAGACAGGTTTCATTTGATCGGCAGGTAGATGGAAAAGCAGGTAAAGCCCGGTTCGCTGACCATGTGGATGGTGCCTTCGTGGCGCTGTACCAGGCTCTGGGCCAGGGTCAAGCCGACGCCGGTGCCATTCTCGCGGCCGGAAACCAGGGGGAAGAAAATCTTGTCCTGCATCTCTTCCGGGATGCCGGGACCGTAGTCGATGATGTCCAGGCGCGCGGCCAGCTTCCAGCGTTTCATGGCCAGGGTGACCTGGCGGCTGATCCGGGTGGCGAACTTGATCTTGCCTTCGCCATGGATGGCCTGGGCGGCGTTGCGGGCGATGTTGAGCACCGCCTGGATCAGCTGCTCGCGGTCGCCCTGGAGGTCGGGCACGCTGATGTCGTAGTCGCGTTCGATGTCCAGGGCCGGAAACTCGGCCTGGAGCAGGTTGAGCACCCGTTCCAGGATCTCGTGCAGGTTGACCGGGCCGATCTCCGGTCGCTTGGCCGGGGTCAGCCAGCGGTCGAGCAGGCTTTGCAGGCGATTGGTTTCCTGGATGATGACCTGGGTGTACTCGGACAGGTCGGCGCCGTTCAATTCGGCTTCCAGCAGTTGCGCGGCCCCCCGGATGCCGCCCAGCGGGTTGCGGATCTCGTGCGCGAGTTGCTTGAGCAGCATCTGTACCGCCTGGGCCTGGGCCATGGCCTGTTCGTCGCGGGCGATCCGGACGCTGCCACTGGCCGAGTGGAATTCCAACACCAGCGAGCCGGCTTCGCCTTCCAGAGGCGAGATGGTCAGGTTCAGGGTGAGGGTGCCGTCGCCGGATTCGATCGGCATGTGGTGCTCGGTGAAGCTGACGCCTTCCTGAAGCGCGGCGTCCATGGCACGCACCAGTTCGGTGCGCTCCTTGAGCAGGGCGGACAGCGGCCGACCCTTGGCGTGATAGGCGGAGACACCAAACAGGTTCTCGGCGGCCGGATTGATGTGCCGGATCGTGCGCTGGTCATCGAGGATGATCACGGCGGTGGCGAGAATGTCTAGACCGGGCGGGGTGTGGGGCATGGGACGAGGCCGGAGGGAGTCCCCACTAGGTTAGCAAGAAGCACGCCAGCGGTCTTGTGCGCTGGGCCGGCCTATTTGATCCGGGCCAGTTCCTTGTCGAGCATCTCGATGTTGCGCTGGTGCAGGCGCAGGCTCTCCTGCAGGCGGGAACGCTCCTGGGGGGCACGCGCGGTGCGGTCGTCGAGCTGGGTACGCACCCGGGCGAGGGCGGTTTCCTCTTGCTGCCGTTCTTCCATCAGCAGGGTCCGGCGCTTGTCGTCGCGCCGGTTCTGGGTGGTCTTGTCGACCTTCGGAAAGTCTGCCGGGCTGGGCCCGCTGGCCGCCTTGCTCTTGGCTCCGGCCGGCTGGGGCAGGCTGATCTGGGTGGCGACACCGGGGTCCTCGGCCAGGCGTACGCAGCGGCCGCGCCGGGTATTGTCGGTGTAGAGCGGCGGCTCGTCCGGGCCCAGGGTGCATTTGTAGGTCACCGCGCCGGCCGGGCTGGCCAGGCAGGACAGGAGCAGGACGAAGGCGATGCGCGACATGGCGCGAGTGTAGGCAATGGCGACAGTGCGGGCAAATGAAAAGGGCGGCCTGGGCCGCCCTTTGATCCCGTCGAAACAGCCGCTTAGACGGAGTAGTACATGTCGAATTCGACCGGGTGGGTGGTCATCCGGATGCGGTTGACGTCTTCCATCTTCAGGTCGATGTAGGCCTGGATGAATTCCTCGCTGAACACGCCGCCCTTGGTCAGGAACTCGTGGTCCTTGGCCAGGTTGTCGAGGGCCTCGTCGAGCGACGCGCATACGGTCGGGATGGCGGCTTCTTCTTCCGGCGACAGATCGTACAGGTTCTTGGTGGCGGGGTCGCCCGGGTGGATCTTGTTCTGGATGCCGTCCAGGCCGGCCATCAGCAGCGCGGCGAAGCACATGTACGGGTTGGCGATCGGGTCCGGGAAGCGGGTTTCGATGCGGCGGGCCTTGTCGCTGGCGACGTGCGGGATGCGGATCGAAGCGGAACGGTTCTTGGCGGAGTAGGCCAGCTTGACCGGGGCTTCGTAGTGCGGCACCAGACGCTTGTAGGAGTTGGTGCCGGGGTTGCAGATCGCGTTCAGGGCCTTGGCGTGCTTGATGATGCCGCCGATGTAGTACAGGGCAGTCTCGGACAGGCCGGCGTAGCCGTTGCCGGCGAACAGGTTCTTGCCGTCCTTCCAGATCGACTGGTGCACGTGCATGCCGGAACCGTTGTCGCCGACGATGGGCTTGGGCATGAAGGTGGCGGTCTTGCCATAGGCGTGGGCCACGTTGTGGATCACGTACTTCTGGACCTGGGTCCAGTCGCCGCGCTTGGTCAGGGAGGCGAACTTGGTGCCGATCTCGCACTGGCCGGCAGTGGCGACTTCGTGGTGGTGCACTTCGACCGGCACGCCCATCTCTTCCAGGGCCAGGCACATGGCGGCGCGGATGTCATGCAGGCTGTCGATCGGGGGCACCGGGAAGTAGCCACCCTTGACGCGCGGACGGTGGCCGATGTTGCCGGCTTCGGTCTGCTCGCCGGAGGACCAGGCGGCTTCCTCGGAGCGGACCTTGACGTGGCAGCCGGACATGTCGTCATGCCAGGTGACCGAATCGAAAATGAAGAACTCGGGTTCCGGGCCGAAGTAGGCCACGTCGCCGATGCCGGAGGACTTGAGGTAGGCCTCGGCGCGCTTGGCGATGGAACGCGGGTCGCGATCGTAGCCCTTGCCGGTGTCCGGCTCGACCACGTCGCAGGTCAGGATCAGGGTCGGCTCATCCATGAAGGGGTCGATGTTGGCGGTGTCCGGGTCCGGCATGAGCAGCATGTCGGAGGCCTGGATGCCCTTCCAGCCGGCGATCGAGGAACCGTCGAAGGCGTGGCCCTCGGTGAACTTCTCTTCGTCGAAATGGGAAACCGGCACGGTGACGTGCTGTTCCTTGCCCCGGGTGTCGGTGAAACGGAAATCGACGAACTTGACATCGTTTTCCTGGACCATCTTCATAACGTCGGCGACCGCCATGTTTGACTCCTAATCACGGATTGCAATGGGAATGTGGAAACCACACGTGGGCTTGTCTAGCATGTGCCATGCCAGCACTGAAATTGAGCCGAAGCATTGTGCCATAAGGGCCAAAACCGGAAATTGGATTTTTTGTGCACTGTAATGGTGCCTGCGAGCCCCGTGCTGGTGCATGCCTGGATGTTTCGGAGTCGACGTACAATCGCGGCCGTTACTTCCGGGGCGCCCCGAACATGACCGACCATTACGCCGTCTTCGGCCATCCGATCAGCCATTCCAAATCCCCTCGCATCCATGCCGAGTTTGCCCGCCAGACCGGGCAGGACCTCGACTACCGGGCGATCGACGCGCCGCTCGACGATTTCGCCGGTGCCGTGCGCGCTTTTGCCGCCGAGGGCGGCCGGGGTGCCAACGTCACCGTGCCGTTCAAGGAACAGGCCTTCGCGCTGGTCGATGAACGCAGTGAACGGGCCGATGCCGCCGGCGCGGTGAACACCCTGAGCTGGGTCGAGGGTCGCCTCCACGGGGACAATACCGATGGCGCCGGTCTGGTCAATGACCTGGTCGGCCACCTCGGCGTCGACCCGGCCGGGCGGCGCGTCTTGCTGCTGGGCGCCGGTGGCGCTGCGCGCGGGGTCGGGTTGCCTTTGATGGAACGCCAGCCCGCCGAGCTGTTCATCGCCAACCGCACCGCCTACAAGGCGCGCGAGCTGTCGGCCCGCTTCGATTGCTACGGCGGCGGCTACGATGCCTTGCCGGGCCGCCAGTTCGACCTGGTCATCAATGCCACCGCGGCCAGCCTGGCCGGTGAGCTGCCCCCGCTGCCGGATGACCTGTTCGCGCCTGGCGCCCTGGCTTACGACATGATGTATGGCCGCAACACGCCCTTCCTGAGCTTCGCCCGGGCGCATGGGGCGCGCTGCGCGGACGGGCTGGGCATGCTGGTCGAACAGGCCGCCGAGGCCTTTTTCCTCTGGCGTGGCGTGCGGCCCGACACCGCGCCGGTGCGGGCCATGCTGCGGGATTCCTGATGCGCTGGCTGTGGCGCGCCGGCCTGATCGCCGGCATCCTGGTGCTCTACCTGCAACTCGGCTACCTGGCCGGGGTGCTCTGGTGGGGCTATTTCAATCCCGCCAACACCGCCTTCATGGACGCCGGCCTGGCCCGCTTGCAAGAAAAAAAGGGCCCCGAGGCCGAGCTGCGCCATCAGTGGATCGACTATCCGCGCATTTCGATGCACCTCAAGCGGGCCGTGATCGCCGCCGAGGACAGCCGCTTCCTGGAACACGAGGGCTTCGACTGGGAAGGCATCGAGCAGGCGGTCGAGAAAAACCTCAAGAAAGGGCGCATCGTCGCCGGCGGCTCGACCATCAGCCAGCAACTGGCCAAGAATCTCTTCCTGTCGGCCTCGCGCAATCCGCTGCGCAAGCTCCAGGAAGCGGTGATCACGGTGATGATCGAACAGCTCTGGAGCAAACCGCGCATCCTGGAGGTCTATCTCAACGTGATCGAGTGGGGCAACGGCATTTACGGCGCCGAGGCGGCGGCACGTCGCTACTACAAGCAATCGGCCGCCCGCCTGGGACCTTCGCAGGCCGCGCACCTGGCGGCCATGATCCCCAATCCCCGCTACTATGAAACCCATCGTGGGGCCCGGGGCCTGCTCAAACGCCAGGGCATCATCGCGGCGCGCATGAATCAGGTGGCGGTCCCCAAGTAAGCACCGGGCCGTGTGGGATGCCGCGCTTGCAGCAGGCCGGCCCGCTGTCGTGCATGTCATGCGAGCTTGTCATGCCGTGCGGGTAGAATGAGCGGCCACGGCGCGGGCATGGGGTCCGGGCGGGGTTAGCGACGGAGGGGCGGGGCCCGGTGGCCCGCGACCAAGCATGGACAGCCAGCACGAAGATCGAGTCACCGAACACGTCGAGGACAGCCTGGAGCAGGTCACCGCGCTGCTCAGCCGGCATCGCCTGGTCGAGTCGCTGGTGCACAAGCAGGACATGCCCAGGCACGAGCTGGTGGAACAACTGGTGCACAAGCAGCATCTGGCCGAGCTGACCCACAAGCTGGATTCCCTGCACCCGGCCGACGTCGCCTACATCCTCGAGGCGCTGCCGCTGGAAGATCGCCTCCTGGTCTGGGATCTGGTCAAGGCCGACCGCGACGGCGAGATCCTGATCGAGGTCTCGGACGCAGTCCGGGAAACCCTGATCGAGGCGATGGACAACCGCGAGCTGGTGGCCGCCGCTGCCAGCCTGGACACCGACGAGATCGCCGACCTGGCGCCCGACCTGCCCAAGGACGTGGTCCAGGAGCTGATGAAGTCGCTCGACCACGCCAAGCGGGCGCAGGTCGAATCGTCACTGTCCTACGACGAGGATTCGGTCGGCGCCCTGATGGACTACGACTTCGTCACCATCCGCGCCGATGTCACCCTGGAGACCGCGCTGCGCTACCTGCGCATGCTGGGCGACCTGCCCGAACACACCGACAAGCTGTTCGTGGTCGAGCGCGACGGCGAACTGATCGGCACCCTGCCCCTGAAGCGCATGCTGGTGCACGATCCGGAGGCGCATGTCGCCGCCGTGATGTCGGATGAGCCGGTGACCTTCCACCCGTCCGACGGGGCCTCCGATGCTGCCCAGGCGTTCGAGCGCTATGACCTGGTCACCGCGCCGGTGGTCGACGCCAACGATCGCCTGGTCGGCCGCCTGACCGTGGACGTGGTGGTCGACTTCATCCGCGAGGAGAGCGAGTCCGACCTGCTCCAGGCGGCCGGCCTGCGCGAGGACGAGGACCTGTTCACGACCGTCTGGAAGGCGGCCAAGAACCGCTGGCTCTGGCTGGGCATCAACCTGTGCACGGCGCTGTTCGCCTCCCGCGTGGTGGGTGCCTTCGAGGGCAGCATCGAGAAACTGGCGGCCCTGGCGGCGCTGATGCCGATCGTGGCCGGCATGGGCGGCAATTCCGGCAGCCAGACCCTGACCCTGATGGTGCGCGGTCTGGCACTCAACCTGATCTCCAAGGAAAACTCCAAGCGCCTGATGCTCAAGGAACTCGGCATCGCCTGGTTGAACGGTCTGGTCTGGGGCAGCATCATGGGCGCGGTGACCTATGCCCTGTATGGCAGTTTCCCGCTGGCGGTGGTCATGGCCGTGGCCATGTTGCTGAACTTGCTGGTGGCCTCGATGGCGGGTTTCTGGGCACCCAAGATCATTGTCCGGCTCGGTCACGACCCGGCGTTCGGCGCCCATGTCCTGCTCACCTTCATCACCGACTCGATGGGTTTCCTGATCTTCCTCGGCCTGGCCACGGTGTTCCTGCTGTAAGCCGGGGCCCGGCTTGGCTTATCATGGCGCCTCCTTGAGCCCCCCGTCCGCCGCCGTGAACGATGCCATCCAGCATGCCGTGCGCGACCACCTCGAAGTGGTCGCCGCCCTGAGTCCCCTCCTGCCTGCGGTCGAACGGCTCGGCGAGCGCATGCGCGCCAGCCTGCGCCAGGGTGGCAAGGTGGTCTGGATGGGCAACGGCGGCAGCGCGGCCGACAGCCAGCACCTGGCCGCCGAGATGGTCGGCCGCTATCGGCGGGAGCGGCGTGGCCTGGCGGCCATCGCGCTGACCACGGACAGTTCCATCCTCACTTCGGTCGGCAATGACTATGGCTTCGACCACGTCTTCGCACGCCAGGTCGAGGCCCTGTGCACCGAACGGGACGTGGTGGTCGGCATCTCCACGTCCGGCAACAGTCGCAACGTGCTGGCCGGCCTCGAGGCAGCGCGTGCCCTGGGGGCCCACACCGCCGGTCTGCTCGGGGGTGACGGTGGGTGCATCCGGACATTGTGCGACAGTCCGCTGGTCGTGCCCTCCGCGGACACGCCGCGCATCCAGGAAGCGCACATCCTGATTGGCCATATCCTGTGCGACCTGATCGATGCCGAGGCCGATCTTGGATGAGCTGATCCGTGCCACGCGCCGGCATTTCCGGCCGCTCGACGGGGCCGCCCGGGGCGTGCTGGTGATCGGCGACCTGATCCTGGACCGCTACCTCTGGGGCGAGGTCGAGCGCATCTCGCCGGAGGCGCCGGTACCGGTGGTGCGCCTGACCCGGGAAACCGCGCGTCTGGGCGGGGCCGGCAACGTGGCCGCCAACCTGGCCGGCCTGGGCCTGCCGGTGACCGTGCTCGGCCATGTCGGCGCCGATGCCGAGGCCGGCGTCCTGGCCGAGGCCCTGGCCGCCGCTGGCATCCAGTCCGACCTGGTGGCCGACCCGACCCGCCCGACCATCGCCAAGACCCGGATCATCGGCGGCCACCAGCAGATGGTCCGCCTCGACCGCGAGGAGACCGGGCCGTTTCCCGAAGCCGAGCAGACGCGTTTGCTCGAGCGCGCCCGCCGCCGCATCGAACAGGCGCGGCCGGACCTGATCCTCCTGTCCGACTACGCCAAGGGCACCTTGCCGGCGCCGGTCTGCCGGGCCCTGATCGACCTGGCCCGGTCACGCGGCATCCCGGTCCTGGTCGATCCCAAGGGCAGTGACTACGCCAAGTATCGCGGCGCCACCGGGCTTACCCCGAACAAGCGCGAAGCGGCCGAAGCGCTCGGCGTGCCGGCACGCGATACCGCGGCCGTGCTGGCCGGCACCCGGCGCATGGTGGCCGACCTCGACCTCGAGTTCATCGCCCTGACCCGGGGCGAGGAGGGCCTGACCCTGCTGCGCATCGAGTCCGAAAGCCATTTGCCGGCGCGCGCCCGCCAGGTATTTGACGTATCCGGCGCCGGCGATACCGTGATCGCCACCCTGGCGGCCGGGCGCCTCGCCGGGCTGTCCCTGGAAGCGGCTGGCCAGCTGGCCAACCTGGCGGCCGGCATCGTGGTCGGCAAGGTGGGCACCGCGCCGATCGAGGCCTGGGAACTCCTGGAGGAACTGGAGCGCCAGGGCGGACTCAGCCAGGCCGAGAAGATCCGTGACGCCGAGCGCGCCGCGCGCCTGGTCGAGGCCTGGCGCCGCGATGGCCAGCGGGTGGTGTTCACCAACGGCTGCTTCGATCTCCTGCACGCCGGCCACGTGACCTATCTGGAGGCGGCGCGCGCCCTGGGCGACCGCCTGGTGGTCGGGCTCAACACGGACCGCTCGGTGAGTGCCCTGAAGGGGCCGACCCGGCCGGTCATCCATGAGGAAGACCGGGCCCGGGTCCTGGCTGCGCTGGAAGCGGTCGATGCCGTGGTGCTGTTCGACGACGACACGCCGCTGGCCCTGATCCAGGCCTTGCGCCCCGATGTCCTGGTCAAGGGCGACGATTACCGCGAGGACCAGGTGGTTGGCGCGACCGAGGTGAAAGCCTGGGGCGGTCGTGTGGCGCTCATCCCGGTGGTGCCCGGACGCAGCACCAGCGGCATCCTCGACAAGGTTTCGGCCGGTCGCGGCGAGGGCGTCTGAGCGATGCCCGGCCCGACGCCGTCGCGCTGGACGCGCGCGTCCGAAGCAATCGGCCTGGCCGGCGCCGGGCTGGTGGCCCTGGGCCTCGGCGTGGGCGGGGCGCCGATCCGGGTCGGCACCGGCCTGGTGCTGATCGCCTGCCTCATGGATGGACCGCGCCTGTGGCGCGCGGCCCGGCGTGAACCCCTGTTCTGGCTGGCCCTGGCGCTCACCGCCTACCTGTGCTTTTTGGTGGCCTGGCGCGTTCTGCCCTGGCAGGACGATTTCAATGAACTGCTGCGAGGCCTTTCCGATGCCTGGGTGCATACCGGTGGCCTCGCGCTCTTGTTCGGCTGGGTCCTGGCCGGCCGCCGGCGCGTCGCCCTGGCGATGCTCGGCCTCGCCGGCCTGGGCCTGGCCTACGCCTGGCTCCGGCATGGCGCGCCCGCAGAAATCCGCCTCTACCTGTCCGGTGCCCGGGCCGACTACCATCTGGGCGGCAATGGCCCGGGGCTGTATTTCGGGAGCGTGTTGCTGGCGCTCTATTCCTTGGGATTTGCCGCCCTCGCGCGCCTGTCGCCGGACCGCCCGGTACAGCGCTGGCTGTGGCCGGGACTGTTCTGCCTGGCCGTGGTCGCGGCCACCCTGCCGGTGTTGTTCAACCAGTCGCGCGCGGCCTGGGTGGCCTTGATGGCGGTCCTGCCGCTCACGGTGTGGTGGCAGTGGCGTCATCCTCCGGCGCCGCTGACCGCCTATCCGCGCCCCGCTGTGCTGACCGTGGGCCTCGCCCTGGTGCTGATGCTGGGCACGGTGTTCGGGGTCCGGGAAGTCATCACCCAGCGCCTGCAAGCGGAGGAAGCCGTGGTAGCCCAGGTGGTCCAGGGCCAGGCGGTGGATGTCACGACCAGTGTCGGCACCCGGGTCACGCTCTGGCAACTGGCGCGCCAGTCGATCGAGGCCCGGCCGCTGCTCGGCCATGGCCCCGGCGGGGCGGAAGCCCTGATCCGGGCGGTCCCCGAGTTGGCCCAGTATCCGCATTTCCATGACCTGTACCTGCAGATTGCGGTGGAAAGCGGGCTGCTCGGCCTGGCCGCCACCGTGACCCTCTATGTGCTGCTCGCCGGCGCGCTCTGGCGGGCCTGGCGCCAGGGCCGGGTCGAGCCCGACCTGGCCTTGTTCGTGGCCAGCGCCTGGGCCTTGTATTTCATCTACAGTGTGTTCGAGATCCGGCACGACGACATTCGCGGCTTCGCCTTCATCGCCCTGCTCATGGGCCTGGCCTACGCCCCTTGGCTGAACCGGGGGCGGAACGTGGGCCGTGGCGGGGCTCGGGAGACATGAAACATGAAGTATCCGAACTGGAACCTGACTACCAGCCAGCGTCGCTATCGCGCGGCGGACGCCCTGATCCTGTCGGTGGGCAAGAGTGGCCGCACCTGGTTGCGGGTGATGCTGGGCAAATATCTGGCGCTGCGCGCGGGCGAGGAGTTCGACCTCGACCGCCTGCCGGCCGACGCCCCCCGCCTGGTCTATGAGCATGAACTGTGGTCCTGGCGGCAACTGCCCTTCCGCTTGCGCCTGACCGGCAAGCACCTGTGCCCGGACCCCTTGCTGCGACAAAAGAAGGTGGTGCTCCTTTACCGCGATCCGCGCGATGTCGTGGTGTCGATGTACTTCCAGCGCAGCAAGCGCTCCCGGAACGCCAGCCAGGTGCCCCTGAAGGCCCTGATCCGCCCGCCCCACGACGAACTGGGCGCCATCGTCGAGGTGATGAACACCTGGTACCGGCGGCTGGCCGACCATCCCGACGTGCTCTGGCTGAACTACGAGACGATGCGTCGGGATCCGGGCGGTGAATTGGCCCGGCTGGTGACGCACCTGGGCCTGGTGCCAGCGCCGGACTTGATCCAGGCGGCCGTCGACTACGCTGCCTTCGAGAACATGAAGAAGATGGAAGCCAGCGGCCAGTTCGCCTCGGCCAAGCTGCGCCCGGGCGATCCGAACGATCCCCAGTCGTTCAAGGTGCGCGCCGGCAAGGTGGCGGGCTATTTGAAGCATTTCGACGCCGAGGACCTCATCCAGGTTGACCGCGTGCTGGGCGGGCTGGCCTGTTTCTACGGCTATTTCCCCGGCCAGCATGCCGGGCTGGCAGACGAGAGGCCGGCATGACGCCGGCGTCCCGGCTGGCCCTGTTCGCGCCCTCGTTCGATCGCGGCGGGGTGGAACGCATGCTGGCCCAGCTGGCCCGTGGTCTCGCCGATCGCGGCCTCGCCGTCGACCTGGTGATGAACCGGCGTTCCGCGCATTACCTGGCCGACCTGCCGGACCGGGTGCGGGTGGTGGAATTGCTGGCCCTGGCCGACCGGCCCCTGGCTGGCGCGGTGGCCTATCTGCGCGAGACCCGTCCGGCGGTGCTGCTCTCGTCGAAGGACGAAAACAACGCACTGGCCCTGGCCGCGCGCCGTCAGGCCGGGGTGGACACCCAGGTCTGGTTGCGCGCCGCGATTGCCGAGTCGTCGCGGGTGGCCGGGCAACTCTTCTGGAAACGCTGGCAGTCGTACCGGCGCATGCGCCGGCTGTATCGGGAGGCCGACGGCGTGATCGCGGTCTCGCGCGACCTGGCGCGGGATGTCGCCGAGATCACCGGCCTGCCCGTCGAACGCATCCAGGTCGCGCACAACCCGGTGGTCACCCCGGAGATGTTCGAGCTGGCCGCCCGTCCGGTCCCGCATGCCTGGCTGGAGGCAGCCGAGGTGCCGGTGATCCTGGGCATCGGCCGGCTGGCCCGGGTCAAGAATTTCGCCCTCCTGATCGAGGCCTTTGCCCGCCTGCGCGCCGAGCGGCCGTGCCGCTTGATCCTGCTCGGCGAAGGCCGCGAGCGGTCCCGGCTCGAAGCCCTGGCGGCGCGGCGCGGCGTGGCCGGGGACCTTGCCCTGCCGGGCTTCGTCGACAATCCGTATGCCTTTCTGGCACGGGCGCGGCTGTTCGTGTCGTCTTCGTTGTCCGAGGGTTCCCCCAACGCGCTGGCCGAGGCCCTGGCCCTGGGCGTGCCGGTGGTGTCGACCGACTGCCTGAGCGGGCCCCGGGAAATTCTTCAGGAAGGGCGCTACGGGCCGCTGGTGCCGGTCAACGATGCCGAGGCCCTGGCCGGCGCCATGCGGGCCACCCTCGACCAGCCCTTGCCGCCCGAGGTCCTGCGCGCGGCGGTGGCCGACTACACCCGGGACGGCAGCGCGCGCGAGTATGCCCGCATCCTGGGATTGACCGCCGGTGGAGATGAATCATGAATGCGCCGCAACGCCTGGGCGTGCTGATTTCCTTTTCCGGCGAAGGCGGCGTCGAACGCATGGTGCTGAACCTGGTCGAGGCCTTCGCGGCCCGGCCCGAGCTGCGCGTCGACCTGGTCATGCTGCGCGAGCACAGCCGCCACCTGGCCGAGTTGCCGGCCAGCGTGAACCAGGTCCGCCTCGGCGTCCGGCACAGCCAGGCCAGTATCCCGGCGATCGCCCGCTATTTGCACGCGGCGCGCCCGGACGCGCTCCTGGTGGCCAAGGACCGGGCTGGCCGGGCGGCCTTGCTGGCACGGGCCCTGGCCCGGGTGCCGACGCCGATCTACATCCGACTGGGCACCACCCTGTCGGAAGCCATGAAGGGCAAGTCGGGGCTGTCCCGCTGGTTGCGCTATCAGCCGATGCGCTGGCTCTACCCCAAGGCCAATGGTGTGATCGCGGTGTCGAACGGGGTCGCCGAGGATATCCGTGCCATCACCGGCCTCGATCCAGCCCGCATCCAGGTGATCCGCAACCCGGTGATCACCCCGGCCCTGGCCGCCCGTGCCGCCGAGTCGATCGCGCATCCCTGGTTTGCGCCCGGGCAGCCGCCGGTGGTGCTGGGCATGGGCCGGCTGACCCGGCAGAAGGACTTCCCGACCCTGCTGCGTGCCTTCGCCCGGGTGCGGGCCGAACTGCCGGCCAGGCTGGTGATCCTGGGTGAGGGTCGGGATCGCGAGGCCTTGCTGAGTCTGGCGCGCTCGCTGGCCATCGACGCCGATGTCGATTTGCCCGGCTTCATGGCCAATCCCTACGCCTGGCTGGCGCGGGCCCGGCTGTTCGTCTTGTCCTCGGCCTGGGAAGGGTCGCCCAATGCCCTGACCGAAGCCCTGGCCCTGGGCATTCCTTCGGTGTCCACGGCGTGTCCGAGCGGCCCCGATGAAATCCTCGACCAGGGTCGGCACGGACCGTTGGTCGCAGTGGGGGATGTGCCGGCCATGGCCCAGGCGATGCGGGCCCTGTTGCGTGCGCCACCACCGCCCGACGGCCTGCGCGCCGCGGTGGCCGAGTACAACGTCGAAACCAGCGCACAACGCTATCTGACATTGATGGGGCTGGCCGGATCCCCCCGGACCGGCGTCGATTCGCTAGAATGACCGGCACTGTCCCCCGAGTGTGACGCGCATGACCGACGCCATTCACCCCGACGCTGGAAATCAGGACCCGCGCACCATCCTGGTGGTCGACGACACCAAGGAGAACCTGACGGTCACTGGCGAACTGCTGCAACCCTATTACCGGGTCCGGGTCGCCAACTCCGGACCGCGCGCGCTCCGGGTGGCCCTCAGCGATCCCCGGCCGGACCTGATCCTGCTCGATGTGATGATGCCGGAGATGGATGGCTACGCGGTGCTCAAGGCCCTGCGCGCGGAACCCGCGACGCGCGAGGTGCCGGTGATCTTCCTCACCGCCATGGACAGCGATGCCGATGAGGAGCGCGGGCTGGACCTGGGTGCGGTCGACTATGTCACCAAGCCGATCCGCCCCGCCATCCTGCTGGCGCGGGTCCGCACCCACCTGGAACTGAAGCAGGCGCGCGACTGGTTGCGGGACCAGAACGGCTATCTGGAATCCCTGGTCGCCCGGCGCACGCGCGAGAACGAGCTGATCAAGGAGGTCAGCCTGAACGCCCTGGTCATGCTCACCGAGAAGCGCGACAACGAGACCGGCAACCACATCCTGCGTACCCAGGCCTACATCGAGGCGCTCATGGGCCGTTTGCAGGACCATCCCCGTTTCCGTGACCAGTTGACCCGGCACCAGCGCACCGTGATCGCCAAGGCGGCGCCACTCCACGACATCGGCAAGGTCGGCATTCCCGATGCCATCCTGCTCAAGCCTTCCCGGCTGACCCCGGAAGAATTCGAGATCATGAAGACCCATGCCCAGATCGGTGCCGACGCCATCGAGGATGCCATCCAGCGGGTCATGGGCGGCGACCTGGACGATCTCCTGAGCGGGACCGAGGAGTCGCCGCTGGAGTTTCTCGAGGCCGCCAGCCAGATCGCCGCCGGCCATCACGAAAAATGGGATGGCACCGGCTACCCGCGTGGTCTCGCGGGCGAGGCGATTCCCTTGCCGGCCCGCCTGATGGCCCTGGCCGATGTCTACGACGCACTCAGCTGCAAGCGCCATTACAAACCGGCGTTTTCGTTCGAGAAGACGGTCGAGATCATTCTGGACGGGCGCGGCAAGCATTTCGACCCTGACCTGGTCGACGCCTTCATGACCCTGCACGAGGAATTCCAGGCCATCGGCCGGCGTTACGCCGACGAGGAATGAGTCGCGGCTATAATCCGCGCCATGCTGCTCTCGCCCCGCTACAAATTCCTCTTCGTGCACATCGCCAAGACCGGTGGTACCAGCGTGCGTGCCGCCCTGGAGCGGGTGCGCCGGCGCGATCCCTGGTACTGGCTGATGTGGCCCTGTCATCGCATGAGCCACCTGACCGGGCACCGCCTGGGCACCAAGTTTCCCCGCCATGCCCATGCCATCGCCGCCCAGGAGATGTTGCCGAAGGATTTCTACGACAGCCTGTTCAAGTTTGCCTTCGTGCGCAACCCGTGGGACTTGCAGGTCAGCTCCTTCCACCATATCCGGCGCGAACGGCCGCACTATATGGAAGGGCGCGACAATTTCGCCGACTTCCTGCGCTGGAAGCTCGATCCGGCGCGTCCCTACCAATTCCACATCGACACCTCGATCGAGTTGCAGAGCGACTACCTGATCGACCTTCATGACCATCTGATCGTCGACTTCGTCGGCCGTTACGAACGCCTGCACGAGGATTTCGCCGAAGCCTGCCGGCGCATCGGCATCGCCGGTCCGGAACTGCCGCACCGGCGCCAGGCCACCGACCGCCGGCGCGATTACCGCGAGTATTACGACGACGCCACGGCGGACCTGGTGGCGCGTCATTTCGCGCGCGACATCGATCGGTTCGGCTACCGCTTCGACGACCCCGCCGGGGACTGAGTGGCGCCCCGCATTCCTTCCTTGCACGTGCTCGGCAGCCGCCAGTTCGGGGGTGCCGACCAGTTCTACGTCCGCCTGGTCGAGGCCTTGGCCGGGGCCGGCCAACCTGTCCTGGCGGTCAATCGCCCCGACAGTCCGGTGGCCCGGGCCCTGGCCGAGCGGGGCATCGCCCAGCGCCACTTGCCGTTCGCCAACCGCTGGGATGTCTGGACTGCCCTGCGCATGCGGGCCCTGATCCGGGCCCAGGCGCCCTGCGTGGTGCAGACCTACATGGGCCGCGCCACCCGCTTGTCCCGGGTGCCGCGCGGCGTGCCCGCGGTGCATGTCGCCCGCCTGGGCGGCTTCTACAAGATCGATGGCTATTACCGGCACGCCCACGCCTGGGTCGGCAACACCCGGGCGATCTGCGACTACCTGATCGCCGAGGGATTGCCGCCAGCGCGGGTGTTCCACATCGGCAACTTCGTGCCCGAGGCCGCCGTCACTACCGAGGCCGAGCGTGAGGTGCGACGCGCCGGTCTGGGTTTCCCGGAGGGCGCCCAGGTGTTGTTCGCGCTGGGCCGCCTGGTCGAGAAGAAGGGGTTCCAGGATTGGCTGGCCGCCTTGGCCCGGCTGCCGGCCGAGATCGCCGGCCGGCCCTGGGTGGCCCTGATCGCCGGGGACGGTGAGGAAGCCGCCCGGTTGCGCAACCAAGCGGCCACGCTCGGTCTGGGTGACCGGGTGCGCTGGCTGGGCTGGCAGGATCCGCCCGACCCCTGGTACGACCTGGCCGACCTGGTGGTGGTGCCGTCTCGCCACGAGCCGCTCGGCAACGTCATCCTGGAAGCCTGGAACCATTGCCGGCCTGTGCTCAGCACGGCCAGCGAAGGCGCGGTCGAACTGATCCGCGACGGCCAGACCGGGGTCGTGGTGCCGATCGCCGATCCGGCGGCCTTGGCCGAGGCCACGCGCCGGTTGCTCGAATGGCCCGAGGCCGAGCGGCGCGAACTGGCCGAGGCCGGTCGCCGCGAACTCGATGCCCATTACGGTCGTGAAGCGATCCTGGGGGCTTACCTGGATCTGTACCTGCATCTGGTCAAGGAGCATCTGGGTGGCGTCTGAGCCGCGTCGGATCCTGATCGTGCGTTTGTCCGCCATCGGCGACGTGATCCTGGCGTCCGGCCTGATCCCGGCCCTCAAGGCGCGTTGGCCCGAGGCCGAACTGGCCTGGTTGACCGAATCCGGCCAGGCCGACTTGCTGCGTCATCATCCCGGCCTGGCCCGCCTGCATCTCTTGCCGCGCACCCGCTGGGCGCGCGCCTGGCGCGAACGCCGCTGGGTCGAGGTCGGGCGTGAACTGCGCGCCTTCGTCACCGAATTGCGCGCTGCCCGCTACGACTTGGTCCTGGATGTCCAGGGCCTGCTCAAGAGCGGGGTCCTGGCCCGCCTGACCGGGGCGCCCGAGCGGATCGGCCTGGGGTCCAAGGAAGGCAGCGGCTGGCTGATGACCCGGGTGGTCTCGCGGGCCGTGGCCAGCCATCGGCCAGGCAAGGAATACCGGGCCCTGGCGGCCGAACTGGGGGCGCCGGAAGCGGCCTACCGGCTCGAGGTTGCCTTGGCCGAGGCGGATCGGGCACGGGCCGGCGCATTGCTCGCCGAGGCCGGCGTCGGCGGCGAGTTCGCAGTCTGCTGTCCGTTCACCACCCGGCCGCAGAAGCACTGGTTCGAGGAACGCTGGATCGACCTGGCCCGGCGCATCCAGCGGGAACTGGGCCTGCGCGTCGTGATCCTGGGCGGACCCGGCGACCGGGAGGCCAGTCTCCCGCTGGCGGAGGCGGCGGGGGCCGTCAACCTGGTCGGGCGGACCGGGCTCGGCGAGGCCGGCGCGTTGATCGAGCGGGCCCGGCTCCTGATCGGCGTCGATACCGGCCTCACCCACCTTGGCCTGGCGATGGGCACCCCGACCCTGGCCCTGTTCGGCTCGACCCGGCCCTATCTGGAGCCGATGGCGCCCCGGTCCCGCGTGCTCTACGTACCGCGCGACTGCTCGCCCTGCCGGCGCCGGCCGACCTGCGCCGGCCGTTTCGACTGCATGCGCGCGCATGAGGTCGATGCCGTGCTGGCCGCCGCGCGGGTGTGCCTGTCATGACCGTGGTGCACGTCGAACTGGGCCGCCATCTGTATGGCGGCGCCCGTCAGGTGGCCTACCTGCTCAACGGCATCGGTCCCGAGGATGGCCGCCATGTCCTGATCTGCCTGCCCGGGTCCGGGGTCGAACGGGCCATCGCCAATCCCCGGGTCGAGATTCGGCCGCTGGCCATGCGCGGTGACCTCGATCTCGGTTTCGTGTTCCGCTTGCGCCGGGTGTTGGTCGAGACCGGGGCCCGGCTGATGCATGTGCACAGCCGCAAGGGCGATCTGCCGGCGTTGTGGGCAGCGCGCCTGGCCGGCGTGCCGGCGATTTATAGCCGGCGCGTCGACAATCCGCCGAACTGGGCCGACCGGCATCTGAAGTTTCTGCTCTGCCGACGCGTGGTCACCATTTCCGAGGGCATCCTGGCGGTCCTGCGCGGCGCCGGCGTCGCGCCGGACAAGCTGCATTGCATTCCCAGCGCGATCGATACCGCGCTCTATCCCGGCGTGTGTTCGCGCGAACGGTTCGAGGCCGAGTTCGGCCTGGCGCCCGGCACACCGACCGTCGGCATGGTGGCGCAGCTGATCGAGCGCAAGGGCCACGCCGTCCTGTTCGAGGCGCTGGCCCGCATCCTGCCCCGCCATCCGCGCCTGCGCGTGCTGATCTTCGGCCAGGGGCCACTGGAGGCCGAACTGAAACAGCGGGCGGCCAGCCTGGGCTTGGCCGATCATCTGCATTTCGCAGGATTTCGCCGCGATCTGCCCGATATCCTGCCGTGCCTGTCCATCCTCGCCCACCCCGCCTGGATGGAGGGCCTGGGCGTGTCGCTGCTGGAAGCGGCGGCGAGCGGGGTGCCCATCGTGGCGTGCCGGGCGGGCGGCATGCCGGAAGTGGTCGAGGACGGGGTCACCGGCTACCTGATCGCGCCGGGCGACGCCCCGGCCCTGGCCGATCGGCTCGATCGCCTGCTCGATGACCCCGAACAGGCGGCGATCATGGGCCGAGCCGGCCGGGAACGGGTGCATCGACGCTTCGCCATCGCCGGCATGGTGGCCGGAAATCTGGCTTTGTACCGGCAATGGCTTGACCGCTGACCGAATGGCAAAAGGCCGCCATCCTGCGGCGATCTGGCGGGTAACTGGACAGTTATGGTCGTTTCCGGCAAACTTCGGCCCGCCTCAACCCGCCCAATGTGGCTCCGCTCCGATGCCCAGAAAGCGCAACGCGAAAACCCAGGCCCAGGCCGCCCCGGATACCCCGCCGGCCCGTGCCATCCTGGTACTGCACGGCCCCAACCTGAACCTGCTGGGGACTCGTGAACCAGACCATTACGGTCACCAGACCCTGGCCGACATCGATACCGCGCTGGCCGAGCAGGGTCGCGCTGCCGGCATCACGGTGACGTGCTTTCAGAGCAACCACGAGGGCGCACTGGTCGACCGCATCCACGCCGCCCGTCACGAGAACGTCGGCTTCATCATCATCAATCCTGCCGCCTACACGCATACCAGCGTGGCCCTGCGCGATGCCCTGGCGGCGGTGGCGATCCCGTTTATCGAAGTGCATCTGTCCAACGTCCACGCCCGCGAACCGTTCCGCCACAAGTCGTACTTCTCCGACCTGGCGGTCGGCGTGATCAGCGGGCTGGGCGCGAACGGCTACTTGTTCGCCCTGGGCTATGCGCTTCATGCCTTGGAGGAAGACTGAATGGATCTGCGCAAGCTGAAGAAACTGATCGACCTGGTACAGGAGTCCGGCATCGCCGAACTGGAAATCACCGAGGGCGAGGAGAAGGTCCGTATCACCAGCACGCTGCCGAACAGCCAGCCGATCTACGCCCATGCACCGATGATGGCGCCGATGCCGACGCCGCCGGCGCCCGTCGCGGCCCCGGCCGCTGCGCCGGTCGACGACACCCCGGAAGGCCATGTGGTCAAGTCACCCATGGTCGGTACCTTCTACCGTTCGCCGTCGCCGGGCGCCAAATCGTTCGTCGAAGTCGGCCAGTCGGTCGGCGCCGGCGATACCCTGTGCATCATCGAGGCGATGAAGCTGATGAACGAGATCGAGACCGAGGTGGGCGGTGTGGTCAAGGCGATCCTGGTCGAGAATGGCCAGCCGGTCGAGTACGGCGAGCCGCTGTTCATCATTGGCTGAAACGGTAAATGGGGAAACGGGAAACGGGAAACGGAAATGTGACCCGCGCGAGCGGGGCGCTTCCATCGTTTCCCGTTTCCCGTTTCCCGTTTCACGAAAGTTGAAACCATGTTCGAAAAAATCCTGATCGCCAACCGAGGGGAGATTGCCCTGCGGATCCAGCGTGCCTGCCGCGAGATGGGTATCAAGACCGTCGCCGTGCACTCCGAGGCCGACGCCGAGGCGAAATACGTGCGCCTGGCCGACGAGTCGGTCTGCATCGGGCCGGCGCCGTCCAACAAGAGCTATTTGCATGTGCCGGCGATCATCGCTGCCGCCGAGGTGACCGATGCCGAGGCGATCCATCCCGGCTACGGTTTCCTGTCCGAGAACGCCGATTTCGCCGAGCGGGTCGAGCAGTCCGGCTTCACCTTCATCGGTCCCCGGCCCGACACCATCCGCCTGATGGGCGACAAGGTCTCGGCCAAGGACGCCATGAAGGCCGCCGGCGTGCCCTGCGTGCCCGGTTCCGAAGGTGCCCTGGGCGACGATCCGGACGAATGGCTGCGCATGGCCAACGAGATCGGCTATCCGATCATCATCAAGGCCGCCGGCGGAGGCGGTGGGCGCGGCATGCGCGTGGTCCACACCGACGCCGCGCTGATCCAGTCGGTGCAGATGACCCAGAACGAGGCGGGCGCGGCGTTCAACAACCCCATGGTATACATGGAGAAGTATCTCCAGAATCCGCGCCACATCGAGATCCAGGTCCTGGCCGACGAGCATGGCAACGCCGTGCACCTGGGCGAGCGCGACTGCTCCATGCAGCGCCGCCACCAGAAGGTGCTGGAAGAAGCCCCGGCGCCCGGCCTCGACGCGAAGCTGCGCAAGGAAATCGGCGAGCGCTGCGCCGAGGCTTGCAGGCAATTCGGCTACCGGGGCGCCGGCACCTTCGAGTTCCTGTACGAGAACGGCGAGTTCTACTTCATCGAGATGAATACCCGGGTCCAGGTCGAGCATCCGGTCACCGAACTGATCACCGGGATCGACATCGTCCAGGAGACCATCCGTATCGCCGCCGGGGAAAAGCTGTCGGTGAAGCAGAAGGATATCCACTTCAAGGGCCATGCCATCGAGTGCCGGATCAACGCCGAGGATCCGTTCACCTTCGTGCCTTCGCCCGGTCGCATCACGCTTTACCACGCCGCAGGCGGCCCCGGCATCCGGGTTGATTCGCATGTCTACCAGAATTACTACGTGCCGCCGCACTATGACTCGATGATCGGCAAGCTGATCGCTTATGGCGCCACCCGCGAACAGGCGGTGGCCCGCATGCGCGTCGCCCTGTCGGAGATGATCGTCGAGGGCATCAAGACCAACATCCCGCTGCACCAGGAATTGCTCAACGACGCCGCGGTGTTGCAAGGCGGCATGAGCATCCATTACCTGGAGCAGAAGTTGGCGGCAAAGAAAGGCTAGGGCCCGCTGCCATGGCCTGGCTGTCGCTCAAGCTGGCGGTCGATGGCGACCGCGCCGAGGCCCTTTCCGATGCCTTGATGGACGCAGGCGCGTTGTCGGTGTCGATCGAGGACCGTGACGCCGGCACCGAGGCCGAACAGCCGCAGTTCGGCGAGCCCGGGCTGGCGGATCCCAAAGCCTGGCAGCACAACTGGCTGGTCGCCCTGTTGTCCGAGGCGACCGATGTGGCCGCCCTGATCGCCAGCCTGGGTCTGCCGGCCGACATCGAGCGCCGGCTGGAGACCGTCGAGGAGCAGGACTGGGTGCGGCTGACCCAGGCCCAGTTCGAGCCGATCCCCATTTCCAGCCGCTTGTGGATCGTGCCGTCCTGGCATGCGGCGCCCGATCCGGACGCGATCACCCTCCAGCTCGATCCGGGCCTCGCTTTCGGCACCGGTAGCCATCCCACCACGCGACTCTGCCTGCGCTGGCTGGATGGCGCCTTGCGCGGCGGCGAGACCGTGCTCGACTACGGTTGCGGCTCCGGCATCCTGGCCATCGCGGCGGCCAAGCTCGGCGCCGGTCGGGTGGTCGGCGTCGACATCGATCCGCAAGCGGTCGCGGCCGCGCGCGACAACGCCGAACGCAATGCCGTGGCGATCGACTTCATGCTGCCGGAAGGGCTGCCGCCCGGTCAGCACGATGTTGTCGTGTCCAACATCCTGACCAATCCGCTCAAGGCCCTGATGCCGCTCCTGGCCGCCCATGTCCGGCCCGGCGGCCGCATCGTCCTGTCCGGCATCCTCGACGCCCAGGCCGACGAGGTGTGCGCGGTGTACGGTCGCCACTTCACCATGACCCACGCCGCCAGCGATGAAGGCTGGGCCTTGCTGACCGGCGTCCGCGTCTAGGCGACGGCGATGCTGACCACCTGTCCCGAGTGCCGCACCACCTTCCGGCTCGGGCACGACCAGCTGGAGGCGCGCCGGGGCCTGGTCCGGTGCGGCCATTGCCGGGCCGTGTTCAATGCCTACGATACTCTGCAGGCCGAGCCGGCCCCGGCTCCACCGGACGCTTCTCCCGCATCGCCAATGCCGGAGAGGCCGCCCATGCCGGCCCCGTCTCCGCTGGAACCGAGCCCGGTCATCGAGGCGCTGGCGCCGCCGGGCCCCGACGACATCCCCGCCGGACTGGCTGGCGAAGCCGGCGGGACACGCGTCCCGGAACGCATCGATCCGGTCATCGCCCCGGAGGTCGCGCTGCCCCGCTTCGAGCCGGCGCCCACGCTGCCCTTCGAAACGCCCGCACCAACCGCCGAGGACACCGACAGGATTCTGCTTTCCGAGCTACCCACGCGCAGCCAGGCCGAGCCGGATCATCCGATCCTGCGCGCGCTGGTGCAGACCATCCTGGTTCTGCTTCTTCTGGCGGTATTGCTGGCCCAGGGCGCGTTTTTCCTGCGCGCCCCGCTGGCTGCCTGGCAGCCGGGCCTGCGCCCGACCCTGGAAGCGGCCTGCCAGCCGCTCGGTTGCGAGGTGCCCTGGCTGGCCGACGCCGACGCGATCCGGGTCGAGGCCTCGTCCCTGGAAACCGATGCCGAACAACCCAGCCGGGCGACCTTGAAGGTCAGCTTCAGCAACCGTTCGCACCGGGCCCAGCCGTGGCCGACCTTCGTCCTCAAGCTGACCGACTGGAAAAGTGCCACCCTGGCGCAGAAGCGCTTCGGCGCGACCGACTACCTGTCGGCCGAGGGCGCCACGGCGACCGGCATGCCGGCCCGGAGCGAGCATGAATTCAAGCTCGACCTCAATCTCGGCGGCCTCGGCGCCTCCGGTTACGAGGTCCGTGTCGCGCTGCCGTAAAGCCTGATTTTGCTACGTAATTTCGCCTTGCCCCCCCGGGGGGGTGGGGGCATAATCCCGGTCCCTTTCTTGTCATCAATCCTTCTTCTTGGGGGAATGGGCCATGTCCGATCTGACAGGCGCTTCTGTTCTCGCTAAGACCAGCCCGGCCCTGCCGGTCGACTGGTACTTCGATCCGAACATTTACCAACTCGAACTTCGCCTGCTGTTCGAGGCAGGTCCCGGCTACGTCGGCCACGAACTGATGGTGCCGGCCCAGGGCGATTACCATGTGCTCGACTGGCTGCACGACGGCGGCAAGATGCTGGTGCGCAACGAAGCCGGCATCGAGCTGATGTCGAACGTCTGCCGGCATCGCCAGGCCCAGATGCTGAAGGGCCGGGGCACGGCCAAGAACATCGTCTGCCCGTTCCACCGCTGGACCTACGATCTCGAGGGCCAGCTGATGGGCGCGCCGCAGTTTCCCGACAATCCCTGTCTGCACCTGGGCAAGAAGACCTTGCAAGGCTGGAACGGCCTGCTGTTCGAGGGCAAGCGCGATGTGGTCGCCGACCTTTCGAAGATGGCGGCCGCCAAGGATCTGGATTTCTCCGGTTACGTGTACGACAAAACCGTGATCACCGACTACAAGTTCAACTGGAAGACCTTCATCGAGGTCTACCTGGAGGACTACCACGTGGTGCCCTACCACCCCGGGCTCGGCCGGTTTGTCGATTGCGACCAGCTCAAGTGGGAATACGGCGACTGGTGGTCGGTCCAGACAGTGGGTGTCAACCATGCCCTGGCCCGCCCCGGCAGCCCGATTTATCAGCGCTGGAGCGAGCAGGTGCTGCGCTACCGGGAGGGCCAGCCGCCCGAGCATGGCGCCATCTGGCTGACCTATTACCCGAACATCATGGTCGAGTGGTATCCGCATACCCTGTGCGTCAGCACCATCGTGCCGACCGGCGTGGAGTCGTGCCTGAACGTGGTGGAGTACTATTACCCCGAAGAGATCGCCCTGTTCGAGCGCGAGTACATCGAGGCGGAACAGGCGGCCTACCGGGAAACCGCGATCGAAGATGACGACATCTGCTACGGCATGCACAAGGGCCGCAAGGCGCTGTACGAGCAGGGCATCAGCCAGATCGGCCCGTACCAGTCGCCCACCGAGGACGGCATGGTGCATTTCCATGAGTGGTATCGTCGGCTCATCGAGCCGCATCTTTGACGGATCGGCAAACGCCCGGGCACGCTCCAGGCGATTCCCGGTCGGATTTGAACCCTAACCCAGGAGCCTGACATGACCTCTCTCAAATCCGACCTGATCCTGGCGGCTTTCGTCCTGGCCCTTGCCTCGGCCGGACCGGCCTGGAGTGCCAGCCAGGCCGGCGCCGACACGACGGCTACAACGAAGCCATCGAGCGCCAAGAAAACCCCATCGAAAAAGGCCACCGCCAAGAAATCGACATCGAAAAAGGTCGTCGCCAAGCCGCGGCCGAACAAAGTCGCGGCCAAGAAGCCGGCTGCGGTGCGCCCCGCCGCCCAGCCCGACACGGGGTCGACCTTGACGGCGGAAGTCACCTCCGTGGCTGCCGTGGCGAGCGCAGCGCTGGCGGCCCCGGTCATGGTCGCCAGCGCCAGTGAGACCACGCTGGCGGCTCCGGTCGCGCCGGTTTCGACCAATCCCTACCTGGCCTATGTCACCAAGGAACCGGGCAATCCTTATCTCACCGCGGCGCCCGCCACGCCGGCCGAGGCGCGCAACCTGGGTGCCGACCTGCGGGCCTTGCTGCCCAGCTTGCCCGGCGAGGGCCAGTCCTTCCTGCCCAGCATCAAGAAGGTTTATCCGACCGGAGAAAAGCCGCTGGTCGTGATTACTTTCAAATGCCCGACCGAGTTGGTCGGGGTCACGCCGCCGCCGGTCAAGCTGCTGCATAGCGCGGTCGATGGCAGTTTCAATGCGCTCAACGCCACCGACTGGCTGTCCTTCGATCTCCAGCAGGTCTGCCAATAAGGTGTCCGCGCCGGATTACGCGGCGATCCTGCCGGCGCCCTTCGGTGCCGTCGGCGTGCGTTTGTCCGGGCATGCCTTGGCCGGCCTGGAATTCCTGCCCCCCGAGACCGCGTTGCGCCCTGCCGGTGGGGACGTGGTGGCTCGGGTCGAGCACGAACTGGCCGCCTATTACGCCGACCCCCGCCACGTCTGGAAGCTGAGCCTGGCGCCGGCCGGCACCCTGTTCCGGCAACGGGTCTGGCAGGCCTTGCTGGCCATCCCGGCCGGACACACCCGGACCTACGGTGATCTGGCCCGCGAGCTGGCCAGCAGTCCGCGCGCGGTGGGCCAGGCGGTGGGCGACAATCCGATCCCGATCGTGATTCCCTGCCACCGGGTCTTGGCGGCGCACGGTCTGGGCGGCTTCATGCACGAGACCGGCGGATTTCCGATCGTGGTGAAGCGGTGGCTGCTGCATCACGAAGGCTTGCTGTGACCGAGCGCCGGGCCGGTACCGCCGACCCGGCGCTGGATGCGTTTTGCGACGCCCTATGGCTGGAGGATGGCCTGACACCGGCCAGCCTGGAGAGCTACCGGCGCGACCTCGGCCAGTTTTCCGTCTGGCTGGCCGACCAGGGCCGCGCGCTGGCCGACGCCGATGCCGGCGCGGTGCAATCGTTCCTGGCCGACCGCACCCTGCGCCAGGGCGTGTCGGCGCGCAGCCTGGCGCGCCAGCTTTCCGCCCTGAAGCGTTATTTCCGCTGGCTACTGCGCCAGGGCTCGCGCAGCGACGATCCGACCGTGAACATCGCCGCGCCCCGTTTGCCCAGACCCTTGCCGAAAAGCCTGACCGAGACCGATGTCGAGGCCCTTCTGGCCGCGCCGCCGGTCGAGACGCCGCTCGGCCTGCGCGACCGGGCCATGCTGGAACTGCTCTATGCCTGCGGTTTGCGGGTGTCCGAACTGGTCGGACTGCCAGTCGCCGCTCTAAGCCTGCGCGACGGGGTGGCGCGGATCATGGGCAAGGGCCGCAAGGAACGCCTGGTGCCGCTGGGCGAAGTGGCGGCGGACTGGTTGGAACGCTACCTGGCCGAGGCCCGCCCGGCGCTGTTGGCCGGGCGGCCGAGCGATGCCCTGTTCGTCACCGCGCGCGCCCAGGCGATGACCCGCCAGGCCTTCTGGTACGCCATCAAGCGCCATGCCCGCCAGGCTGGCATCGCCGCGCCCCTGTCCCCGCATACCCTGCGGCATGCCTTTGCGACGCACTTGCTGAACCATGGCGCCGATCTGAGGGTGGTGCAGATGCTCTTAGGCCACGCCGACATTTCCACCACCCAGATCTACACCCACGTCGCGCGCGAACGGCTCAAGGCGCTACACCAAAAGCACCACCCGCGCGGCTAGGAGCCTGTCGGACTTGAGAATCGTCGGCTACGAAACGTCCGCGCCGGTCCATTTTCTGCCGTCTTATTGGGCAATAGTTCGACTATTGCCCTGCAAATTCGTCAAAAACTGTCCTCGGCGGGGGCGTTTCTCGCTTTCGACGCCCCAAGTCCGACAGGCTCCTAGGTTATGATCACAGCCATTTCCCATGGGGCTGCGCGGTGAGCGAAGACGACGACAACCGGTTGATCGATGCCATTCTGGCGTCCGGCGTCAAGATTCCGCCGATGCCCACGGTTCTGCTCGAGGTCCTGGCCCTGGAGCGTGACGACGACGCCGGCGCACGCGAGTATGCCGCGGTGATCGGTGGCGATCCGGCCATGGCCGGCGCCATCTTCCGGGTGGTCGGCTCCCCGGTGATGGGCTTGCGCGCCAAGGTCGATTCCCTGGAAAAGGCGATCACCCTGCTTGGCCTGCGGACCACGGTGGCGGTGGTGCGCAGCGAGGGGCTGCGTGGTGCACTGCACGACCCGGCCCTGATCCAGGTCATGAATACCCTCTGGGCACGCATGCATGCGGTCGCCGACTTCGTCCTGGCGACCGTCCGCCTGGTGCGCCTGCGCGGCTTGCGCGAGGACCTGGCCTATCAGGCCGGCATCTTTCACGACTGCGGCCTGGCGGTACTATGCCGGCGCGATCCGGCCTATGCCCAGGCCTTCCGTGATGCAGCGGTCTGGCCCGACCTGGCTGCGCTCGATGCCGCGCACCAGACCAACCATGCCGTGGTCGGCCTCATGGTGGCGCGCAACTGGCAGCTGCCCCAGGAGGTCGCCGACACCATCCGCCAGCATCACCACGGTCATCCGGATCAGCTGCCGGAACGGGTCCGGGCCCTGATCACCCTGGTCCAGTTTGCCTGCCATCTCCTGGCTCAGCGGGCGGGCACCGACGACCGTGAATGGGCCACGATCTGGCGTCCCCATGCCGAAGCACTGTTCAAGTCGACCGACCACACGCTGGCGGAGGTCGAGGCGACCCTGCTTCAGGCGAATGCCTTGACGTAAAGGGACAGCCCGCTGCCCAGCAGGATCAGGCTGATCAGCTTCATCATCTGTGCGTTGCTCAGCCGGGTGTGCACGTGGCTGCCCAGCCAGAGCGCGACCAGCGCCACCGGCATCGCGGCCAGGTAGGCCCAGAGCAGGGTGCTGTCCAGCAACAGGCCGGAGAGCCCGAAACTGAAGATGCGGGCCAGTCCCTCGAAAAAGAACAGGCCCGAGAAGGTGGCGCGTAGCTGGCCCTTGTCGGCCAGCCGGTGCGACAGGTAGATCACGTAGGGCGGGCCGCCGGTGCCGAACAAGGCGCCGACGGTGCCGCCGGTCAGCCCCGCCGGCCAGGCCCACCCCGGAGAGATGGGCTTCGGGTCGCGTCCCGACAGCAGCAGAGTGCGCAGGGCGAACAGAATCACGAAGCTGCCCAGGCCGACCAGCATCGGCGTCTTCGGCAGCGACACCAGGAGCAGGGTGCCGACCGCAACGCCGATCAATCCGGGCGGCATCAGGCGTCGGATCTCGCGCCAGTCGACCTGCTTCAGGTTGAGTCCGCCGAGGACCAATGAAGCGGTGAAATCAGTCAGCAGGATGAGCGGCACCACGAAGGTGAGCGGCAATTGGAGCGCCAGCAGGGGCACCGCCACCAGGCCGGAGCCGAAGCCGGAGATGCCACGGATGAAGTAGGCGCCCAACAGGACGGCCATGGCGTAGAGGACGAGGTCGAGGGTCATGGGTTGGAAAAGGCGTGACGCCACGGCGTGACAGGAACTGCGTGACGCAGATGCGTGACGAAAACGCCCTCCCGGTCTCGCCCCAATTTGTCACGCTTTTGCGTCACGCCGTTCTGTCACTGTTATTCACAGCCGGCTGCCGCGCTCGATGATGATGCCAAGTTCCTTCACGCCACGCATGATCGCCAGCTTGCGCAGGGTGACCCGGACCCAGGGCGCGCCAAACTCGCCGCGCACGATGTCGGCAATGTGCTCACCCAGTGATTCGACCAGATGAAATGACTGCGAGCCGGCGAAGTCCCGGATCCGTTCGGCCACCTTGCCATAGTCGATGGTGTCGCGGATGTTGTCGCTGTGGCCGGCCTTGTGGTCATAAAGGCCGATCTCCAGGTCGATCAGGATGGGCTGCGGCGCTTTGCGCTCCCATTCGTATAGGCCGATAATGGTTTCAAGGCGGAAGTCCCGCAAAAACAGTATGTCCATCGTGCTGGCCAGGTAAAAAGGGCCCCATTCTACCCATGATCGTATCTTTGCTCATCGTCGCCGCCGCGTATCTGATCGGCTCCCTGTCTTTTGCGGTGATCCTGTCCAAGGCCTTCGGCATGGCCGATCCGCGCAGCTATGGCTCGGGCAATCCCGGCGCCACCAACGTCCTGCGCAGCGGCCGCAAGGCGGTGGCCGCGCTGACCTTGCTCGGCGATGCGCTCAAGGGCGTGGTGGCCGTGCTGATCGCCAAGTGGGCGACTGCGCACCATGGCCTGCCCGACCTGGTGCCGGCGCTGGCCGCGCTGGCCGCGTTGCTCGGCCACCTATGGCCGGTGTTCTTCGGTTTCAAAGGCGGCAAGGGCGTGGCGACCGCTTTGGGCGTGCTGATCGCGCTCGACCTCGAGCTCGGCCTGGCCTGCGCCGGGGCTTGGCTGGTCATGTTCGCGATCACCCGGGTGTCCTCGCTGTCGGCCCTGGTCGCGGCCGGGCTGGCCCCGGTGTTCACCTGGCTGCTCAATGGCCAGGTCGGTCAAACCGTCGCTATCGCGGGGCTCGCGGCGCTGATCTTCTGGCGTCACCAGGCCAACATCGCGCGCCTGCTGTCGGGCGAGGAGGCTGCTTTCAAACGGAGGCGCTGATGGCATGGTTCCAGAAGGAGATGGACTACGCCAGGGAAAGCCTGGCGTCGGCGTCGGAATCGGCCATCGACCGGGCCGGTGAGCGACTCTCGGGGGTGGTCCAGGAGGGGGTGCGCGCCGCCGGGCAGGAACTCAAGGAGGTGGTCGCCGGCGCCAGCCGGGAGATCGACGCCAAGCTCGACAAGATCTCGGTCGAACTGCACAACCAGCGCCAGTTCACCAAGGATGACGTCAAGGAACTGGTCGACTATGCCGCCGACAAGCTGTCCGGCGTGCTGGACGACCGCATCCAGGTGATGAAGCGGGAGATTTCCCTGCTGGTCGAGGAAAAGACCGAGTACTTCAAGACCGAAGTCGACGAATTCTTCATCCAGCGTCAACAAGACCTGGCGCGCGAGCGCCGGCGCATGGTGATGAACATCGGCCTGGCCTTCATCGCCTCGCTGGCGGTGGGCGGCGTGTCGCTGTTCTATCGCGGAATCGGCGAAGGACCGGTGGACATGATGACGGTGTTTCGCATCGTCCTGGCTTCGCTGGCGGGTGGCTATGTCGTCTATCTCGCGGCCAGCCTGTTGAACCGCTGGCTGGCCTTGTCCGAACACCGCAAGGACGCCTTGTTCCTGGCCGCCCGCTACTGGGGCTGGCTGCGCCCGGGCAGCCTGTTCAGTACATTCCTGATGCTGATCCTGGTGCTGTTGTTCTCGGTGATCCTGCTGTTTCCGGAGGAGGCCGTCCGGTTGCTGCGCCTGGATGCCTTGCTGCACGCATTCAGGTAAGTGCCGGGAGTTCCTCGAGATCCCAGCGCGGCCGGATGGTGAAGGTGCCCTCGGTGGAGACGGCCTGGGCCATGCGCAGCCAGCCGGCGTAGGCGATCATGGCGCCATTGTCGGTGCACAGGTCGAGCGGCGGGTAGAACACCTCAAAGCCGTGACGCTGGGCTTCCGCGTCCAGGCGGGCGCGCAGTTGCCGGTTGGCGCCGACGCCGCCGGCGACCACCAGGCGATCGAGTCCGCTGTCCTGGACCGCGGCCACGGCTTTGCCGGCCAGCACATCGACCGCCGCGACCTGGAAGGCGGCGGCGATGTCGGCGGCCTGGTCCGCGCCCTCGCGCCGGACCAGGGTGAGCACGGCGGTTTTCAGGCCGGCGAAGCTGAAATCGAAATCCCCCGAATTGAGCATCGGGCGCGGCAACTTGAAGCGGTAGGCATCGCCGGATTCGGCCAGTTTCGAGATCGCCGGTCCGCCCGGGTAGCCGAGCCCGAGCAGTTTCGCGGTCTTGTCGAAGGCTTCGCCGGCGGCATCGTCCAGGGTTTCGCCGAGCAGCTGGTAGCGGCCGATGCCGTCCACCCGCATGAGCTGGGTGTGGCCGCCCGAGACGAGCAGGGCGATGAAGGGAAATTCCGGTTTCGGATCGGCCAGTCGGGGCGAAAGCAGGTGGCCTTCCAGATGATGCACGCCGACCACCGGCACACCGAGCGCCGCGCCGAGTCCGGCCGCCACGCTGGCGCCGACCAGCAGGGCGCCGGCCAGGCCGGGGCCTTGGGTGTAGGCGATGCCGTCGAGGTCGTGCAGCGTGCAGCCGGCCTGGGCCAGGACCGTGCGGGTCAGCGGCAGCACCCGCCGGATATGGTCGCGCGAGGCCAGCTCCGGTACTACGCCGCCATATTCGGCATGCATCGCCACCTGCGAGTGCAGGGCGTGGCCAAGCAGGCCGCGCGCGCTGTCATACAGGGCGATGCCGGTTTCGTCGCAGGAAGATTCGATGCCGAGGACGCGCATGGGAACAAGGGACGGTTCAGGGATGGATATTTTAACTTGTCAGGGCGACTTGCCCTGATATAATCCTCGACTTCATTTTTTGCCTGGATCACCCATGCCCAGCATTCGCGTCAAGGAAAACGAGCCGTTCGAAGTCGCCATGCGTCGCTTCAAGCGCACCGTGGAAAAAACCGGTCTGCTGACCGAACTGCGCGCCCGCGAGTTCTACGAGAAGCCGACCCAGGAACGCAAGCGCAAGCTGGCGGCCGCCGTGAAGCGCCAGTACAAGCGCCTGCGCAGCCAGCAACTCCCGCCCAAGCTTTACTGATCCCTCTCGCGTTCGAAGCCTCATGTCCCTCAAGGCCCAGCTCAACGAGGACATGAAGACAGCCCTGCGCGCCAAGGAAACCGCGCGTCTGGGTGCACTGCGTCTGCTCCTCTCGGCGATACGCCAGAAGGAAATCGACGAGCGCATCGAACTCGACGACGCCGGCTTCGTGGCCGTGGTCGAGAAGCTCATCAAGCAGCGCAAGGATTCGGTCACCCAGTATCAGGCCGCCGCCCGCCAGGATCTGGCGGACAAGGAACAGGCCGAGATCGATGTCCTCGCCGGCTACATGCCGCAGCCCTTCTCCGAAACTGAGCTCGATGCCCTGATCCAGCAGGCCCTCGCCGAGACTGGTGCGGCCTCGGCCAAGGACATGGGCAAGGTCATGGCCTGGCTGAAACCTCGTGTGGCCGGCCGCGCCGACATGGCTGCGGTGTCCGGCAGGATCAAGTCGGCCTTGGCATAGCACGGCCTTCACCTACAATTCGGGGGCCCGCCCATGATCCCCCAGGACTTCATCCAGCAACTACTCGACCGCGTCGACATCGTCGACGTGGTGGACCGCTACGTCCCGCTCAAGAAGAAGGGCGCCAATTTCATGGCGTGCTGTCCCTTCCATGGCGAGAAGACCCCTTCCTTCACGGTCAGTCCGACCAAGCAGTTCTATCACTGCTTCGGCTGTGGTGCCCATGGCACCGCGATTTCCTTCCTGATGGAACACGCCGGCATGGGCTTCGTCGAGGCGGTCAAGGAACTCGCCGACCGGGTCGGCATGACGGTGCCGGAGGATGGCCACGCGGCGCGTCCGGAGGATGGCCGGCGCGACCGCCTGCTGGAATGCATGGAAGCAGCGGCGCAACATTATAAGCAACAGCTGAAGGGCGCGGCCAAGGCCGTCGACTACCTCAAGGCCCGGGGCCTGGCGGGCCGGACCGCCGCCGCCTTCGGGCTCGGCTATGCCCCTGACGAGTGGCAGGGCTTGGCCGCCGCCGTGCCCGACTACAAGGATGTCGCCCTGGAAGAGGCGGGTCTGGTCATCGTCAACGAGGGCAAGCGGTACGACCGGTTCCGGGACCGGGTCATGTTTCCGATCCGCAACGAACGTGGTCGGGCCATCGCCTTCGGCGGCCGGGTGATCGGCCAGGGCGAGCCTAAATATCTGAATTCGCCCGAGACCCCGTTGTTCCACAAGGGACGCGAGCTGTATGGCCTGTTTGAAAACCGGCGCGGCATCCAGCAGGCCGGCAGGGCGGTGGTGGTGGAGGGCTACATGGACGTGGTGATGCTGGCCCAGCACGGGGTGGGCAATGCCCTGGCCACCCTGGGCACCGCGATCACGCCGGAACATGTGACCAAGGTGTTCAAACTGGTCGACACCGTGGTGTTCGCCTTCGATGGCGATGCTGCCGGACGCAAGGCGGCCTGGCGTGCCCTGGAGAATTCCTTGCCGCAATTGCCGGACGGCAAGCGCGCCACGTTCCTGTTCCTGCCCCAAGGCGAAGACCCGGACAGCTATGTGCGCAGTGCGGGACCGGAGGCCTTCGAGCGCTTGTGCGCCGAGGCGAAGCCGCTTTCCGATTTCCTGTTCGAGGAACTGTCCGCGCGTGCCGAGCCGACCACGCCGGAGGGCAAGGTGAAATTGGTCAAGTTGGTCGAGCCCTATCTCAATCAGATGGCCAAGGCCCCGCTCCTGGCGCGCAGCCTGCGCCAGCGCCTGGCGGACGTGTCCGGGTTGGGTGGCGGCCGGGCGCGCAGCGCGCCGGCGGCATCGCCCAGGCCGGCGCGCAAGCCGGCCCGCTCGGCCACCCTGCCGACCCCCGCCCGCATCGTGCTGCAAGCCCTGCTGCATCGGCCCGAACGGCTGGCCAGCCTGCCCAACCTGGCTTTGGCCGACGATCCCGACTCGACCGCCCTGGCCGCCGTGCTATCGATGTTGCGGGAACACCCGGAGCGGGCCACCCCGGGGGCCTTGCTGGAAAGCTATCGGGGCCGGCCCGAGGAGGCCTTGATCCATGCCGCGGCGACCGGGTTGCTGGCCTGGGACGAAGATTATGATTCCGACGCCGACCTGAGAGGGGCCTGGGCCACCCTGGTGGAGCAGGCCGCACGGCAACAGGCGAAGACCCTGGCGGGCCGCAAGCTGAGTGACATCCCGGCCGAGGAACGCGAAGCCTACATGACTGCCCTGAAGGACAAGAAACTCGATCGCCTGAACCCGGTCAAAACCGGGCGTTAGGGAAATCCACCCTGATCGTGTACAATGCCCGGTTTTTGCGCAACTCCTTTTTGGAGACCCCCACGCGATGGTGACGGAAAAGAAGACCCCCCGGCGGGCACCCGCCAAACAAGGCGGCAAGCCCTCCGGCAAACAGGCTGACAAGCAGGCCGCAGCCTTGGCACAGACCGACAACGCCGGCAATACCGAAGATCGGAGAACCCGTCTCAAGAGCCTGATCCTGCTCGGCAAGGAACGTGGCTACCTGACCTACGCGGAGATCAACGACCACCTTCCGGATGACATGCTGGATGCCGAGCAGATCGAAGGCATCATCAGCATGATCAACGACATGGGCATCCAGGTCTATGACGAGGCGCCCGCCGCCGAAGACCTGTTGATGACCGAGGCGCCCGCGCCGGTGGCCGACGAGGACGCGGTCGAGGAGGCCGAGGCCGCCTTGTCCACGGTGGACGCCGAATTCGGCCGGACCACCGACCCGGTGCGCATGTACATGCGTGAGATGGGCACGGTCGAACTGCTCACCCGCGAGGGCGAGATCGAGATCGCCAAGCGCATCGAAGAAGGCCTGAAGCACATGGTGCAGGCGATTTCCGCCTGCCCGTTCACCATCACCCAGATCCTGGAGATGGCCGAGAAGGTCGACAAGGACGAGATGCGTGTCGACGAGCTGGTCGACGGCCTCATGGACAGCGCCGGCGAAGACATCGCCATGCAGATGGCCGAGGAAACCGAAGTCTCCGACGATGACGAAGACGAGGACGGTGAAGGCGGCGGCGGCCTGTCTGCGGCCAACCTGGCCCAGCTCAAGGCCGATGCCATGGAGCGATTCAGCGCCATCCGCAAAACCAACGACAAGATGCGCGCCGCGCTCAACAAGTATGGCCGGGGCAGCAAGCAGCACCTGGCGCTGCAGGACGATCTGACCACCCACCTGATGGGCATTCGCTTCACCGCCCGCCAGGTCGAGAACCTGTGCGAGGGCGTGCGTGACATGGTCGAGGCGGTGCGTGCCCGCGAACGCGCGATCATGGAAATCGCCGTCAACAAATGCGGCATGCCGCGTCCGCACTTCATCAAGACCTTCCCGGGCAATGAAGGCAGCGATGACTGGGTGACCCATGAGCTGACCGCCAAGAAGCCCTATTGCGACATGCTCGGCCGCATGCAGTACGACATTAACGAGCACCAGGAGAAGCTGCGCGAGTTGCAGGCCCTGGCCGGTCTGCCGGTCAAGGAACTCAAGGACATCAACAAGCAGATGTCCACTGGCGAAGCCAAGGCCCGCCGCGCCAAGCGCGAGATGATCGAGGCCAACCTGCGTCTGGTCATCTCCATCGCCAAGAAATACACCAACCGCGGCCTGCAATTCCTCGACCTGATCCAGGAAGGCAACATCGGCCTGATGAAGGCGGTGGACAAGTTCGAATACCGGCGTGGCTACAAGTTTTCCACGTACGCCACTTGGTGGATCCGCCAGGCCATCACCCGCTCGATCGCCGACCAGGCGCGCACCATCCGCATCCCGGTGCACATGATCGAGACCATCAACAAGATGAACCGGATCAGCCGCCAGATCCTCCAGGAAACCGGCCAGGAACCCGATCCGGCCACCCTGGCGATCAAGATGGAAATGCCCGAGGACAAGATCCGCAAGATCATGAAGATTTCCAAGGAGCCCATCTCCATGGAAACCCCGATCGGCGACGACGAGGACAGCCACCTGGGCGACTTCATCGAGGACCAGTCCACCCTGGCCCCGGTCGACGCGGCGTTGTATTCCAGCCTGCAGAACGCCACCCAAGAGGTTCTGGATTCGCTCACCTCGCGTGAAGCCAAGGTCCTGCGCATGCGCTTCGGCATCGAGATGAACACCGACCACACCCTGGAAGAAGTTGGCAAGCAGTTCGACGTCACCCGTGAACGCATCCGCCAGATCGAGGCCAAGGCCCTGCGCAAGCTGCGCCACCCGTCCCGTTCCGAGCGGCTGCGCAGCTTCCTCGATTGACGTTCACACGGGGCGGGCAACTGCCCCGTCGGGCCTGTAGCTCAGTTGGTTAGAGCAGAGGACTCATAATCCACAAGCACGAGCCACGCGAGACCGCCAAGGAAAGCAACCAGAACCGGACATAGAAGTCGGTCAAAAATCAAAAAGGGCCTTTAGCTCAATAGGTTAGAGCTGCGGACTCATAAT
>JBMOQW010000018.1:0-76114 GCA_049322515.1 Pseudomonadota bacterium | reverse complement strand
AGCGTCACGCCGTGATGGTCACGCCCTTGCGTCACGCCTTTCTAACCTACAGGAGACCGCATGAGCCCCCCCGTCCATCCCAGCCAGGCCCTGTTCGCCGGCGAAAAACCGTTTCCGGCCGTCGCCGCCTGCGAGCATTTCGCCGGCAGCGAAAAGATGATCCTCAAGGCCCTGGAACTCCAGGACAAGCTCGGTCCGGTGTTCGACATCACCTGCGACTGCGAGGACGGCGCCCCGGCCGGGCGCGAGCGTGAGCACGCCGAGATGATCGTCCGCCTGGTCAATTCCGAGGCCAACCAGCATGGCATGGCCGGCGCCCGGGTCCATGACTACAGCCACCCGCACTGGCGCCAGGACGTCGATATCCTGGTCGGCGGCGCCGGCGCCAGGCTCGCCTACCTGACCCTGCCCAAGACCACGGCGGTTGGACACGCCGCGGAGATGATCGCCTATATTCAGGCGGCGGTGGCCAATGCCGGGCTGGACCGGGAATTGCCGATCCACATCCTGATCGAGACCCACGGCGCCCTGCGCGACGTGCACGCCATCGCCGCGCTACCCTGGTTGCAGGTGCTCGACTTCGGCCTGATGGATTTCGTCTCCGGCCATCACGGCGCCATCCCGGCCGCGGCCATGCGCAGCCCGGGCCAGTTCGAGCACCGCCTGATCGCGCGCGCCAAGGCCGAGGTGGTGGCGGCGGCCCTGGCCAACGGCGTGGTGCCGGCGCACAACGTCACCCTCGACCTGAAGAACCCGCACGCCGCCTACGCCGATGCCCGCCGGGCGCGCATGGAGTTTGGCTTCCTGCGCCAGTGGAGCATCTACCCGACCCAGATCCAGGCCATCGTCGACGCCATGCGGCCCGACCATTCCGAGGTCGAGACCGGCGCCGCCATCCTGCTTGCCGCCCAGCAGGCCGACTGGGGGCCGATCCAGCACGCCGGCGAGTTGCACGACCGCGCCACCTACCGCTATTACTGGGAACTGCTGCAAACGGCACGGGTGACCGGCGTTAAACTGCCGGCCGAGGCCGAGCAGGCGTTTTTTTCATAGGCGAGTGGATGGCGCGTATTCCGTCATGCCCGCGCAGGCGGGCATCCAGTTCTTCGAACCACTGGGCTCCCGCCTGCGCGGGTGCGACAGATTCTTGCCTCCACTGATCATCCAATAAACCAGGATCGCAACCATGACCCTATCCTCTGCCGGCGCCCGTTTCCGCGCCGCCGTCGCCGCCGAGCAGCCCTTGCAGGTGATCGGCGCCATCAACGCCTACCACGCCAAGCTGGCCCAGGCGGTCGGCTACCGGGCCTTGTACATCTCGGGTGGCGGGGTTGCGGCCGGTTCGCTGGGCCTGCCCGACCTAGGCATTTCCACCCTGGACGACGTACTCACCGACGTGCGCCGGATCACCGACGCCACCGACCTGCCGGTGCTGGTCGACATCGACACCGGCTTCGGTGGCGCCTTCAACATCGCCCGCACCGTGAAGGCCATGATCAAGTTCGGCGCCGGCGCCGTGCACATCGAAGACCAGGTGCTGGCCAAGCGTTGCGGCCATCGGCCCGGCAAGGCCATCGTCAGCCAGGCGGAGATGGTCGACCGGGTCAAGGCCGCCGTCGATGCCAAGACCGACCCCGATTTCGTGATCATGGCCCGCACCGACGCGCTCGCCGTCGAGGGCCTGCAATCCGCCATCGACCGCGCCTGCGCCTGCGTCGAGGCGGGCGCCGACATGATCTTCCCCGAGGCGATGACCGAACTGGCCATGTACCGTCAGTTCGTCGACGCGGTGAAGGTGCCGGTGCTGGCCAACATCACCGAGTTTGGCTCGACGCCGTTGTTCACGGTGGACGAGTTGCGTGGCGCCGGGGTCGGCCTGGTGCTCTATCCGCTGTCCGCCTTCCGGGCCATGAACCAGGCCGCGCTCAAGGTCTACCAGGGCATCCGCCAGGGCGGCACCCAGAAGCACGTGCTCGACCTGATGCAGTCGCGCATGGAGCTGTACGACTACCTCGGTTATCACGATTTCGAGCAGAAGCTGGACGCGCTATTCGCGCAGGACAAATAAAAGGAGACAGAGATGAGCGAGAGCAGCACGGAGAAGCCCAAGAAAAAGTCTGTCGCCCTGTCCGGGGTGCAGGCCGGCACCACGGCCGTGTGCACGGTCGGGCACACCGGCAACGACCTGCATTACCGAGGCTACGACATCCTGGAACTGGCCGAGAAGTCGAACTTCGAGGAAACCGCCTATCTGCTGGTCCACGGCGAACTGCCCACCGCCGCGCAACTCGATGCTTACCGGAAGAAGCTGGCTGGCCTGCGCGACCTGCCGGCGGCCTTGAAAATCGTGCTGGAGCAGATTCCCGCCGACACCCACCCGATGGACGTGATGCGCACCGGCTGTTCCATGATCGGCACCCTGGAGCCGGAAGCCGAGGGCCATCCGGTCGAAGGCGCGCGCGACCTGGCCGATCGCCTGGTCGCCTGCTTCGGCTCGATGTTGCTCTACTGGTGGCATTTCAGCCGCACCGGCCAGCGGGTCGAACTGGTCACCGACGATGAAACCGTGGCCGGGCATTTCCTGCACGTTCTGCACGGCAAAAAGCCTGACGAGCTGACCCGGAAGGCGCTCGACACCTCACTGATCCTCTATGCCGAGCACGAGTTCAACGCCTCCACCTTCGCTGCCCGGGTGATCGCCGGCACGCTGTCCGACTTCCATTCCTGCATCACCGGCGCGATCGGCGCCCTGCGCGGACCCAAGCATGGCGGCGCCAACGAGGCCGCCATGGAGATCATCAGCCGCTACACGACGCCCGATGAGGCGGAAGCCGACATCCGACGGCGGGTGGCGAACAAGGAAATCGTCATCGGCTTCGGCCATCCGGTCTACACCATTGGCGACCCGCGCAACGTCGCCATCAAGGCGGTGTCGCGCCGGCTCTGCGAAGCGGGCGGCAACCTGAACCTGTTCAACATCTCGGACCGCATCGAATCGGTGATGTGGGAAGTCAAGAAAATGTTCCCCAACCTCGACTGGTACTCGGCCTCCAGCTACCACATGATGGGCGTGCCGACGCCGATGTTCACGCCCCTGTTCGTCATCTCGCGCACCACCGGCTGGGCCGCCCACGTCATCGAGCAGCGCATCGACAACAAGATCATCCGGCCGAACGCGGAATATGTCGGACCGGAGGATCGGGCCTACCTGCCGATCGCTCAACGCGCTTGATCCCGTCGTGCTTCAAACAAGGAAAACCATGAGCAGCCACATCTCCAACGTCCGTCCGCAACCCGACCAGGTCCTGGTCGACATCGCCGATTACGTCATCCACTATGTCGTCACCTCCGACGAGGCCTACGACACCGCCCGCCATTGCCTGATGGACACCCTCGGCTGCGGCCTGGAGGCGCTGTCCTATCCGGCCTGCACCAAGCTGCTCGGGCCCATCGTGCCGGGCACGACGGTGCCCAACGGCGCCAAGGTGTTCGGCACCCAGTTCCAGCTCGATCCGGTCAAGGCCGCCTTCGACATCGGCGCCCTGGTGCGCTGGCTGGACTTCAACGACACCTGGCTGGCGGCCGAGTGGGGCCATCCGTCCGACAACCTGGGCGGCATCCTGGCCACCGCCGACTGGCTGTCGCGCACCCGGGTCGCCGAAGGCAAGCCGCCGCTCCTGATGAAGGACGTGCTCACCGCCATGATCAAGGCGCACGAGATCCAGGGCGTGCTGGCCCTGGAGAACAGCTTCAACCGGGTCGGCCTGGATCACGTCATCCTGGTCAAGGTGGCCTCCACCGCCGTGGTCGCGCACATGCTCGGCTGCACCCGCGACGAGATCATCAACGCCGTCTCGCATGCCTGGATCGACGGCCAGGCTTTGCGTACCTACCGCCATTCGCCCAACACCGGCTCGCGCAAGTCCTGGGCGGCCGGCGACGCCACCAGCCGCGCCGTGCGCCTGGCATTGATGTGCCACAAGGGCGAGATGGGTTATCCGGGCGCGCTCACTGCCAAGACCTGGGGCTTCTACGACGTCTCCTTCAAGGGCAATGCCTTCAAGTTCCAGCGCCCCTACGGCAGCTACGTGATGGAGCAGATCCTGTTCAAGATCAGCTTCCCGGCCGAATTCCATGCCCAGACCGCGGTCGAGTGCGCCTTCCAGCTGCATCCCCAGGTCAAGGACCGGCTCGAAGACATCGAGAAAATCGTCATCACCACCCATGAATCGGCGATCCGCATCATCGACAAGAAGGGTCCGCTCAACAACCCGGCCGACCGTGACCACTGCATCCAGTACATGGCCGCCGTCGGCCTGATCAAGGGCAATCTGACCGCCGCCGACTACGAGGACGAAGCCGCCGCCGACCCGCGCATCGACGCCTTGCGCGACAAGATGGAATGCGTGGAGAACACGCAATACAGCGTCGACTACCACGACCCCGACAAGCGTTCGATCGCCAACGCCATCCAGGTGTTCTTCAAGGACGGCACGGCGACCGAGCAGGTCGCGGTGGAATACCCCATCGGCCACCGCCGGCGCCGGGCCGAGGGGATTCCCGAGTTGATCAAGAAGTTCAAAGTCAACCTGGCCCGCCGCTTCCCGGCCAAGCAGCAGGCCGCCATCCTCGACCTGTGCCTGGACCGCGCCCGCCTGGAAGCCACGCCGGTCAATGCCTTCAACGACCTGATGGTGATCTGACCATGCTGCTCAAGGCCGACCAGTCCGTGCTCCTGGTCATCGACTTGCAAGAGAAGCTGGGCCCCGCCATCGACGGCTTCGACGCGGTCAGGCAGCACACGCACTGGCTGCTGGGCGTGGCCAACCGGCTGGCGGTGCCCGCGCTGGCGACGGTGCAGTACCCCAAGGGCCTGGGCCCGATGTATCCCGACCTGGCGGCCCAGGTGCCGCCCGGGCGGATCGTCGAGAAAATGCACTTCTCGGCCGTCGCCTCGGGCTGCCTGGACGAGCTTGCCGAGATGGATCGCCGACAAGTGGTGCTGGTCGGTACCGAGACCCACGTCTGCGTGCTGCAAACCGCCCTCGGCCTGCTCGGGCAAGGCAAGGAAGTCTACGTGGTAGAGGAAGCCGTCGGCTCTCGCCGGTCCACCGACAAGATCCTCGGCCTGGCCCGCATGCGCCAGGAAGGCTGCCGGATCGTGTCGCGCGAGATGGTGGCGTTTGAATGGCTGCACCAGGCGGGCACCGAGATCTTCCGGGAGGTCAGCAAGGCGTTTCTGCGGTAATTGCATTGCCTCTGTGGTTCAGGTCTCGGGTGCCTGACGATTACGAGGATTTGCGCTGAAGTTTCAGCGCTTCTGCTGGGCAACGTGGGCCAAGGCCATCCGGGGCTTCAGTCCAAGAGTCGACCCATGAAGATTAAACGGGGACAGAAGATTAAACGGTAAGACTAAACGGGGACCACGATATTCATGAGCATTTTGAAAGCCCCGCGCCTGAAGCGCCAACCATGCCCAAGCGCGCATTGACCAAGCGATCCAAACACCCGAGTGCGTTCATCGCCGCCGCGCTTATCCTGATCTTCCAGGCCAATGCCTACGCCAACCCCGGCACGGACGGCAGCTACGACGATGCCACCCTCTCCATGCCCAGAGTCTGATCACCCGCTAGCTTCAATGCTGGCGCCATCAGCGGTAGCCTGTTGAACCAAGCTTCCGATGCCGCAACGGGTGGCGGAAGCTACAGCCCCGAAAACATCCTGCAAACCGTCTACTGGCGAGGCGAGCGAACGGAATACATCGAAGCCACCGATGCCGACGGCGAGATGATCCTCGATGCCGACGGCGACCCCACCTACCAACCGGTCACCGACACGGTGGACATTCTTGACGTGCAAACCAAGCAAGAGCAGGCTGGCGAGAGCCCCTATCAGTGCCGTTGAGTGCAGTCGAAGCTAATCGTAATACAATCCGCGAATCGTGGGGTCGAGCAACAATTCAGGCGCATCTGGTGCCAACCCAGGCCTGAGCCTGAACACCGGCGATCTCCCGGTCGTGCCGGCGTGCCAGCAGGGCCAGCGCGAGGATCGCTCCGACCAGGGCCATGAACATGTCCGACTGGGTGTCCCAGACGTCGCCCTGGGTGCCCAGGAATTCGTCTGCGCCTTGGCCCATCAGCAGAGCCGCCGCCCATTCCAGCAGTTCGTACACCGCGCTCACCGCGAGTGCCACGCAGACCGACAGGAAGCCGGCCATGGTGCGACCATGGACGTAAGCCCCGCGCAGGAGGATTTCCCGGGCTGCAAGGCCGGGCACAAAGCCCTGCATGAAATGGCCGATCTTGTCGTAGGGATTGCGGGCCAGGTCAAACAGGTCCTGCAACCAGAAACCGAGCGGTACCCGGGCATAGGTGTAAGCGCCGCCGTAGATCAGCACCAGACAGTGCAGGGTGATCAGGAGATACAGGAGTGGCGTCAGGGGAAAGTGCGTCCGGGTCGCCCAGAGCAGCGGCATCACGATGAACACGGGGGCCACTTCCAACCACCAGGTTGCACGGTCATAGGGGGCTATGCCGGACAGTGCCAGTGCGGCCATGACCAAAAAAAGAAGGCCAAGGTTGCGGGTCATCGATAGTCGTTCGCGGCCAGGTCGAGTTCCCGGCACAGGGTTTCGTAGCTGCGCCAGCGTGGCCTCGCGATGCGGCCCTCCGCGACGGCGGCGAGGATGGCGCAGTTCGGCTCTTTCAGGTGCCGGCAGTTGTAGAACCGGCATTGGCCGATCAGCGGACGGAACTCGGGAAAGGCCGACTGCAAGGTCGCGGCATCGACATGGTGTAGCGCGAATTCCTGCATGCCCGGCGAATCGATCAGGGCGCCGCCGCCCGGCAGTGGGTGCAGGCGGGTGTGGGTGGTGGTGTGCTTGCCAGTGTCGAGGGCTTCGGAAATCTCGCGCGTGGCAATCGCAGCCTCCGGCACCAGCGCGTTGATCAAGGTGCTCTTGCCGACCCCGGAGGCGCCGACAAAGATCGATACGCGGTCGCGCAGCCAGTCCAGGAGCGGCGCCACGCCCTGGCGTGCGGACAGGGCGATGAGCGGATAGCCGAGCTGTTCATAGGTGCGCAGACGGTCGAGCCAAACCTGGGTTTCCGGCAGATCGGTCTTGTTGACCACGATGCGCGCCGGGATGCCGGCCGCCTCGCAGGCGACCAGGCAGCGGTCGAGCAGGCCGGGATCGGGGCTGGGCACTGCGGCGGTGACCACGAAGGCCTGATCCAGGTTGGCGGCCAGCAGCTTGGTGTGGAATCGGTCGGAACGGTAGAGCAGGTTGGTGCGTGGCAGTACGCGCTCGATCACGCCGCCCTCGGCGCCGGTCGGGCGGACTTCGACCTGGTCGCCGCAGGCGATGCCGCCCTTCTTGCCACGGGTGACGCAGTCCAGCCGGGCCGTCGCGGTCTCGACCAGGAAGCGCTTGCCGTGGGCCGCCACGACGCGGCCGGGGCTCAGGTCCAGAACGGCCTCCGGCGGAGGCTGGACTCAGGCCGGCGCATGGGCCGCGGGCAGCGCCAGGCCTTGCAGACGGGCGATCCGCTCGGTGGCCTTGGGATGGCTGTCGTAGAACAGCGAGTAGAGCGGATCCGGGGTCAGCGTGGTGGCATTGTCGCGATACAGGGCCACCAGGGCGGAAACCAGATGTTCTGGCCGGCTATGCTCGGCTGCGAAGGCGTCGGCCTCGAATTCATGCTTGCGCGACACCAGGCTCATCAGTGGCGTGACCGGGAACAGGAACACCGGCAGGACCAGGAAGAACAGCGCCAGGGCCACCGCATCGCCGCGCGCCGCGACATTGAGACCGGCGTAGAAGCTGTCGGCGTCCTTCAGGGCGGCGAGCAGGGCGAGCAGGGCCAGGCTGGACAGGAACATGAACGCGATCCGCTTGGCCACGTGGCGACGCTTGTAATGGCCCAACTCATGGGCCAGCACGGCCTCGGTCTGGTCGGCGTCGAGCTGGTCGAGCAGGGTGTCGAAGAAAACGATGCGTTTGCTCTTGCCGAGCCCGGTGAAGTAGGCGTTGCCATGGCTGGAACGCTTCGAGCCATCCATCACGAACACGCCGTTGCTATGGAATCCGGTCCGGTCCAGCAGGCGCTCGATGCGGGCCTTGAGGCCGGCGTCGGCGAGTGGCTGGAAGCTGTTGAAAAGCGGCGCGATCAGGGTCGGGTAGACCGCCAGCACGATCAGGTTGAAGGCCATCCAGACCCCCCACACCCACAGCCACCAGTGCGCGCCCATGGCACCCATCAGCCAGAGCACCAGGAAAATCAGCGGGGCGCCCAGGGCCAACCCGAGCACGGCTTGCTTGGCCAGGTCGGCGAAGAAGCCGGCCAGGGTCTGGCGGTTGAAACCGAAGCGGGCTTCGACCACGAATTGCCGATACAGGGAGAGGGGCAGTTCAATGACCGAGCCGATCAGGGACAGGGCGAGCAGGAGCAGGGTACCGTGCCAGAGCGGGGCACTGGTCCACCCGGCCAGCTGGTCATGCAGCCATTGCAGGCCGCCGCCCAGGGTGAGCCAGAGCAGCAGGGCACCATCGAGGGCCAGGTGCGGCAGGGCGAGCCGGGTCTTGGCCAGGGTGTAATCCGCAGCGAGCCGGTGCTGTTCGGCCGAGATGCGGCCGGCGAACGCCTCGGGAGGCCGTTCCCGGTGCAGGTAGACGTGGCGCAACTGACGCAGCGCGAGCCATAGCTTGAGGCCGAAGCTGAGGATGAATGCAGCCAAAAAAACGTTTTCAAATGAGGCCATTAGCGAGGCGCGGTGACGGTTTCGAAGCGATTATGCCACAATCGCCTTTCCGCCCATCCCTGCATACCCATGGCTCAAAACGATAGCAACCTGGTCTGGATCGACATGGAAATGACCGGCCTGGACCCGGACAACGACCGCATCATCGAGGTCGCCCTGATCGTCACCGACAAGCATCTCGAAGTGATCGCCGAAGGCCCGGTCCTGGTGGTGCACCAGCCGGATGCCGTGCTCGATGCCATGGACAACTGGAACAAGGGCACCCACGGCAAGTCCGGCCTGATCGACAAGGTGAAAGCCTCGCTGCTCAGCGAGTCCGATGTCGAGGAGGCCATGCTGCATTTCATGAAGCAGCACGTGCCGGCCCGCACCTCGCCCATGTGCGGCAATTCGATCTGCCAGGACCGCCGTTTCCTGGCGCGCTGGATGCCCCAGCTGGAGGCCTATTTCCACTACCGAAACCTGGATGTCTCGACCCTCAAGGAACTCGCCAAGCGCTGGAAGCCCGGCATCATGGACGGGTTCAAGAAGGCCAACAGCCACACCGCGCTGGCCGACATCATGGAATCCATCGATGAGATGAAGTATTACCGCGAACATTTCGTTCGTCTCGACTAAAAGAACAACCGCTCGCAAGGAAGGAAGCCCACGCCATGAAACCAGGAACGAGTTACACCATCGAGGTCAATCCGCGCGTCCCGGAACGACTGGCCCGCCTCAAGGAATTGGCTGAGAACCTCTGGTACAGCTGGGATCGGCCCAGCCGCACCCTGTTCGCGCGCCTGCACCCCGGCCTCTGGGGCGCGGTCGGCAACAGCCCAAAGGCCTTCCTGAAACGGGTCGACGAGGACAAGCTGGACGAGGCCGCCGCCGACCACATCTTCCTCGGCAATTACAACCGGGTGCTGTCGGCCTTCGATACCTACATGAGCGAGCCGCTGCACCGCGATGCGGCACTGCCCTTCAAGGAGGGCGACCTGGTCGCCTACTTCTGCGCCGAGTTTGGCTTCCACGAGAGTTTTCCGATCTATTCCGGCGGTCTCGGCATCCTGGCCGGCGACCACTGCAAGGCAGCCTCCGACCTGCGCCTGCCGTTCATCGCGGTGGGCCTCCTGTACCGGCAGGGCTACTTCTCCCAGCGCATCGACAACGATGGCCACCAGGTCGCCACCTACACCGATTCCGACTTCGACGACCTGCCGATCCGCCCGGCCATGAGCAAGGAGGGCAACGAGGTCCATGTCCACCTCGAATTCCCCGGCCGCAGCGTGGTGGTCAAGGTCTGGGAGGCCATGGTCGGCCACGTCCGCATGCTGCTGCTCGATACCGATCTGCCGGAGAATTCGCCCGAGGACCGTTACATCACCCATCAGCTCTATGGCGGCGACAAGCAGACCCGGATCCAGCAGGAGATCGTGCTCGGCGTGGGCGGGGTGCGCGCCCTGGAGGCCATGGAGGTCCAGCCCACCGCCTATCACATCAACGAAGGTCATGCCGCCTTCCTGGTCCTGGAGCGGGTCCGGCGCATGGTCAAGCACCAGGGCCTCAATTTCCAGGCGGCCCTGGAGGCGGTCGCGGTCAACACCGTGTTCACCACCCACACCCCGGTGCCGGCCGGCCATGACCACTTCGCGGAGAACATGGTCTGGGATTATTTCGGCCAATGCTGTGAGGAGCTTGGCATCAGCCGTGCTGACTTCCTGCGCCTCGGCGGCGCCGGCCACGGCCAGGATTACAACATGACCAAGCTGGCCCTGAACGGCAGCCGGCACCACAATGGCGTATCGCGCATCCACGGCGGCGTGTCGTCGCACATCCTGTCCGACATGTGGCCGCAGGTGACGCCCGACGAGTCGCCGATGAATTACATCACCAACGGTGTCCACGTCTCCACGTTCCTGGCCCAGGAATGGCAGGATCTGTTCGACAACAAGCTGGGCTACGAATGGCGTCGGCGCCTCACCGACCAGGCGTTCTGGCATCAGGTCGAGAACATTCCCGACCACCATTTCTGGTCGGTGCACCAGGCCATCAAGACCCAGATGCTGCATTCGGTGCGTCATCGCATCACCATGCAGCACCTGCGCAACCACGGCTCCGAGGCGCACCTGGACCGCATGCTCAAGTACGCCAATCCGCTCGACCCGAACGTGCTGGTGGTGGGATTCGCACGCCGCTTCGCCACCTACAAACGCGCCACCTTGCTGTTCGAGAACCTGGACTGGTTGCGCCAGATCATCAATGACGCCGAGCGGCCGGTGCTGTTCATCTTTGCCGGCAAGGCGCATCCCGCCGACAAGCCGGGCCAGGAGCTGATCAAGCGCATCCATGAGATTTCCCGTTGGCCGGAGTTTGAGGGCAAGCTGCTCATGGTCGAGGGTTACGACCTCGGTCTGGCCCGGCGCCTGGTGTCCGGGTGCGACGTCTGGCTGAACAACCCGATCTACCCGCTGGAGGCCTCCGGCACCTCGGGCATGAAGGCAGCCATGAACGGCGTGCTCAACCTGTCGGTCACCGATGGCTGGTGGGACGAGGGCTACGATGGCAGCAACGGCTGGGCGATCAAGCCGGCCCCGGAATACTACGACGACGCCCGGCGCAACCGCGAGGATAGCCAGACCCTCTACGAGCTGCTCCAGGACCAGGTCATCCCCATGTACTACCGCCGAGGCGAACTGGGCTTTTCCGCACAGTGGGTGCGCATGGCCAAGCGTTCAATCGCCACGCTGCTGCCCAGCTTCAACTCGAACCGCATGGTGCGCCAGTACGTGGACATGTTCTACGCGCCGGCCAGCCGTCAGTGGGAACGCTTCTCCGAAGGCCATTTCGAGGCCGCCCGCACGCTTTCCGAGTGGAAGGGCCGCATCCAGAGCGCCTGGTCGGGCGTGACGATCCGGCGCCTGGATGAGCCGACCCGGCGCATTACCTTCAGCGAAAACGTCCAGGTCCAGGTCGCGGTCAAGCTGAACGGCCTGGCGCCCAGTGACGTGCGGGTCGAGATGCTGGTCGGTCGGGCCTCCAAGCAGGGCCAGGAAAAGGAACTGCGCAAGCTGCCCTTCGAGGCCACCGGCACCCAGGGCGACGAATGCGTGTTCACCCTGGAGCTGACCCCGGAGTATTGCGGTCGGCTGATCTACCGTATCCGGGTGTTTCCCTGCAACGACCTGCTGACCCATCCCTTCGAGATTGGCCTGATGATCTGGTTGTGATTCAGGCCAGGCCCATCGCGCGTGCCTTCAGGGCCGCTTCGGCACGGCTGCGGATGTTCAGCTTGCGGTAAATGTTCTTGACGTGATCGCCGACCGTGTGGCGCGACAGCTCGAGCGCCTCGGCGATGTCCGCCAGCCGTTCGCCCTGGGCGAGCCGGGCCAGGACTTCGGTTTCACGCGGGCTCAAGCTGACGGAGCCGGCCGAGTCGGCTTGCGCTTGGGCGAAGTGTCCGATCAAGCGGCGGGCGATGGACGGTGACAGGGGCGGCTGGCCGTCGCGAATGCCGCGCATCTGAGTCGCCAGCCAGGCTTCGGGATGGTCCTTAAGCAGATAACCCTGGGCCCCGGCGCGCAGGGCATCGAACACATGCCCGTCGTCGTCGAGGATGGTGGCGACCACCCCGATGCATTCGGGTTGAAGCGTCGACAAGCATCTCAAGACCTCGATGCCATCGCCATCGCCCAGGCCAAGGTCGATCAGGGCGAGGTCGAAACGCGCGGTCTGGATCGCGGCCTGGGCCTCGGCGACTGAGGACGCATGCGTCGGGCGGCAGTCCGGAAAGGCCAGCCGGGCCGCCCGATCGAGCAAGGCGCGCGCGGCCACCAGGTCATCGACGATCAGGATGGCTTGCATCATCTGAGCGCCAACGACAAGCACAAGCGGGAGCCGCCGCCGCCAACGGCTGTCAGGTCGAAGCGGCCCTCATGCTCTTGGAGTCGGTCGCCCAGGCCACGCAAGCCTCGACCATGCACCCAGGTATCGGGGGGCGGCGCGGTACCGTCATCGGTCACCGAAAGCCGAACTTGGTCGTGATCGATGCCGATCTCGATCTTGACGACGGTCGGATGCGCATGCTTCAGGGCATTGGTCAGCCCCTCCCGCAGGCCCCGTTCAAGCACCAGCCGCTGTCCGGGCAACAGATCATGGTCCGGGAGCGGGTCGGGATTCAGCCAGTGCAGGGTGACGCCCGCCGCCTCGCAACGCTGGCCGGCCTCGGCATGCCAGTCATGGAGGAGTTCCCGCAGAGGTCTGGCACGGCTGTCGAGTGCGGACAACGCGCTGCGCAGGTCGCGCATGGCCGCGCGGGCGATGTCGGCGACGTCCGGGTGTTCGGCACGATGGATCAAGGTCAGCAGCCGGGCGCCGACATCGTCGTGCATGTCGCGCGCGATCCGTTGGCGCTCCTTGATGAGCCCCTGTTCATGCGCCAGGCGGCTCGCCTCGGCCTGGTCCATGAGCTGGCAAAGGGCCGAAGCCAGTGCCTGGTCCTGGCGGGTAAACAAGCGGCGACCTTGCTGGGCGAAGCGCAGTCGGACTCCGTCCAGCCCGCCGCAAGGCGGGATCCGGAGACCCAGCCCGTCCTCGATCAATTCGACATTGTCGGCCGAGTCGGGCAGGCACTCGAGGGGCGCGAGCAGGCGTTCAAGCAACTGTCGCCAACGTACCGAACGCTCGCTGCGCGCGGGCTGGAAGGCGATCTCCACGACATCCGGAAGCAATTCATGGAGACGCACGCTGGGCCGATGTGCCACATGCTGCCAGAGCCATTGACGGGCTGGAAAGTAGAGCCAACCGGCAATCAGCAGGGTCAGGCCGAGCGAGAGCTCGGGTTGCCAGCCGAGCCCGAGGATCAGCATGGCGTCCAGGCTGGCCACCAGGCTCGCCCCCCCCACCCAGAGCAGGATCCGGTAAGCCCACTCGTCGAGGTCGAACAATCGATAGCGGCCGATTCCGAGCGCGATGCCGAGATAGATGAGCAGGAAAAACCCGAAAGCATAGCCCTGGGGGATCGGCGGCAGCCAGCCCAGGCTGATGCTGGCCACCATCGACAGGATGAAGAGGCCGCTGCCGAGCAGGAGGGACAGGATGAACCAGCGCAGGGCGGCCCGTTCCAGGGGCGCGCCACGGGCCCGGAACCATTGCCAGCCTGCCAACCCGAGGGCACCGAGCATTTGCGACATCACGGCGTAGCGATGGCCCCAGTCAAGGTCGGGCGCCAGACGGCTGGCATCGAGCAACCACCAGGTGCCATAGGCGAGGAACAACCAGGGCAGGTGGCGCGGCCTGATCAGCGGCCTGGGATGGCAGAGGAATATGCCCACCAGTGCAGTGCCGAAAAGCACCGCACCGAAGTGGTTGAGGCTGCTGAGTTGCGTGAAGAGTGCTCCGGACAGGGCCAGCTCCCGGCTGCTGTAGATCGCGGCGGGAAACGCGAACAGGGGAAAAGCGACCCCGGTCACGGCGAACATGACGGCGGCAGGATCTCTCGGACGCAGGATCCAGACCCAGCACGCGATCAGGCAACCCAGCATGGCGACGCCGAGCTGGAACCAGAAGCCGGCCGGAAGATCGGCCAGGGGCCGGGCGGCGGGGACCACCAGACTGCGGGTTAAGGACGACGCCTGGCGCCAGGTCAGTTCGATGCCTGGGTGGGCCAGATGACGGGCAAGCAGGGACTGGCGCGAGAAAAAACTTGCCATGTCGGCGTAGCTTGCCGCGACGTCGGGTTCTTCGGTCAGATCCACAGGAAGCAGGTCGACGGCTTCGGACTCGCCGAGGCCACGCAGGCTGACCAGGGTCGCTCCGGTGGGGATTTCGGCGCTCGGCCCGAGGGTGAGCCCGGCCCGGACACGGGTCCCATCCACCTGGGGATGCAGGCCGAGCCATGGCGGCGTCAAGGCCAGCCAGGTGGCCAGGCAAGCGGCCAGCAGGTTGAGGGGCAGCACCACGAGCAAGGTGGTCGTGGGACGGTGCGAGATCGATCGAATCATCGTTGACCCGCCACCCCCGCGTTCGCGGGATTGTCGCGGGGCGGCCGGATTGACATTATGGTGGTATGAATTATCCATCTTCTGGACAGGAAACACACATGTACATGTTCAAGCACAAGCGGTTGGCGGGGGTCTTCAGTGGTCTGGTCTTGGCGGTGACGCTGTCGGCCTGCGGCGGTGATGACTCGGATGACGACGCCGGTGGCGGCGGCACGCCCAGCGTGTCGACCACCATTCAGGGCATCGCCATGGCCGGGCCGTTCAGTTCGGGTCAGGTCTGCGCCTATCCGGTGACCGCCACCGGTCCCGGTACGGAGGCCTTGGCCTGTGCCCAGATCGATCCGGCAACCAGCGGCTTCACCCTGAACGTGCAGGACTATGTCGGCGAGGCACTGCTCAGCCTGCTTGCCGGCGCCGTCTACGACGACGAGGCAACGCCCGGGGTGGATGCGACCACGCTGACCGTGCCCCTGCGCACCCTGGTAAGCGTCAATGGCGGCGAGATCAGCGTCGCCCTGACGCCGTTCACCGAGGCAGCGCTGCGCATGGCGGACCAGATGTCCAGCGCGGCAGCGCAGGCGGCGGCCGAGGAACTGGCGCAGACCTTCGGCCTGGGCAACGGTTTCGACTTCTTCGACGCGTTGCCGGCCCTGATCTCGACCACGGCTACCCAGGAAACTTATCGCCAGGCGCTGGCAGTGCTGTCCGGACTGCAATCGATGGCCGGGGTCAGCCTCGATGCTTACCTGGCTCAGGTTGCAGCCGCCGATCCATCATCCTACGCCGAGCAGGTCGGCAGCTACATCAACGCCTACCTGCCGGACCATTGCAGCTATGCCAACAACACCTTCACCTGCGATCTGCCAGGCACCGGCGGGGACAACGGCGGCGGTGACGACAACGGCGGCGGTATCCCCAGCGGCGACTACGATCTCACCGTCACCGTCACCGGCAATTTCCCGGTGCAGCCGCCCGCGGTGGTCATCAACGACATTCCAAAACCGACCACCCAGGACGAGTTCTGCAACGACCCGACCGCCATGGAACAATTGGACGCCCTCAACAACAGCTACAGCGGGGCCACGGTGACCATCACCGGCTGCACCTTCTCGGGCAACACCGGCCGGGTCGACGTGCAGATCAACATCACGTCACCGATCGCGATGAGCTTCGCCTACAGCGCGCACTATCTCTACACGCCGAACTGATCGCCGACAGGGGCGCTTCGATCACGCACCGGGGCCGCCCCGGTGCGTTTTTTTTCAGCCAACCAGACGTCGATACACCGCCACGTATTCGCGGGCGCTGCGCTCCCAGCTGAAATCGCGGGTCATGCCCGCCTGCATCAGTTTTTTCCAGGCGGGTTTGTCCGGGTAAGCGGCAAGGGCGCGCTCGACCGCGCCCCAGAGTCCGTGTGCACTCGGGTCGGTGAACACGAAACCGTTCACCCCATCCTCGACGGTATCCTTGAGACCCCCGGTGGCATGCACGAGCGGCACGGTGCCATAGCGCAGGCTGTACATCTGGTTCAGGCCACAGGGCTCGAAGCGGCTCGGCATCAGGAACAGGTCGGCGCCGGCCTCGATGCGATGGCTGAGGCCCTCGTCGTAGCCGATGGTCACCGATACCCGGCCGGGATGCTGATCAGCCAGGTCACGCAAGGCGGCTTCAACCTCCTTCTCGCCGGTACCGAGCAGGGCGATCTGGCCACCCCGGTCGAGGATGCCGGGCGCCACCTGGAGGATCCAATCGAGGCCCTTCTGGTGGGTCAGCCGGGAAACCACGCCGAACAGCGGGGCTTCGGCCTGGACGTCCAGGTTGAGGTCGCTCTGCAGGGCCTGCTTGCAGCGTTTCTTGCCGGAAGGCGCGCGCGAGGAATATTCGCAGGGCAGGTGCAGGTCGCTGGACGGGTTCCAGTCGGCGGTGTCGATGCCGTTCAGGATGCCGGTCAGGCGCTCCCGGCGGTCCGAGAGCAGGCCCTGCATGCCCATGCCGAGGGGCGGGTGCTGGATTTCCTCGGCGTAGCTGGGGCTCACGGTGGTGATCCAGTCGGTATAGAACAGGCCGGCCTTGAGGAATGACAAATTGCCGTAATACTCGGCGCCAGCGATTTGGAAGGCGGCATCGGGCAGGCCCACCAGCGCGGTCATGGCAGGCGGGTAAATGCCCTGGAAAGCCAGGTTGTGGATGGTCATCAGGCTCGGCACCGGCTTTCCGGCAAAGTGCAGGAAGGCCGGTGCCAGCCCGGTTTGCCAGTCGTTGCAGTGCAACAGGTCAGGGCGCCATTCGAGCGGCGAGTCGGTGGCACAGAGCCGGGCGGCCACCCGGGACAGGAGCGCGAAGCGTTGCGGATTGTCGGCGTGCTCATGGCCTTGGCTGTCCTGGTAGGGGCCACCCTCGCGCTGGAAATAGGCCGGCGCATCGAGAACGTAGACCGGGACTTCGGCACCCGGCAGGTGGGCCAGCAGCAGGCGGGCTTCGACGGTGTCGTCGACGCGAGCGACCTCGATCGCTTCGGGCAGGCCGGCTAGGACCTGTGGATAGCCGGGCAGCAGCAGACGGCAATCGATGCCCAGCTCGCGCAGGGCGGTGGGCAAGGCGCCGGACACGTCGGCGAGGCCTCCGGTCTTGATCAGGGGGCGGGCTTCCGAGGTGGCGAACAGGACTTTCATCATGAGCGGGGGCCTCTAGTACAAGTGGGCCAAGTATAAGAGGGAATCGTGATGGTTGGACGACCAAGGCATGACCGAGTCGGGCACGACCCCTGGGCTCGGGTGATGTGGCCCGGGGCTGATGACGACCCTGTCACATGAAGAGGTCATGACATGGGCCGTTGCCGCTTGAACTTCGCCCATGAAGCCCGGATAGTCCGGGAATCGTGTCAACGCAATAGGGGGCGGAAATGCTGGAAATCGGTCTGTACGGGCTCGGACGCATGGGCGGCAACATGGCGCGCCGCCTGGCGCGCGGCGGTGTCCGGGTGCATGCCTGCAATCGCAGCTACGAGGTGACGGAGAAACTCGCCGCAGAGGAAAGCCATGTCGTGGCTTGCCGGTCGCTGGCCGATCTGGTCGCCGGTCTGGCGGCGCCGCGGGTGGTCTGGCTGATGTTGCCGGCCGGTGACGCCACCCAGGCGGCCTTGGATGAACTGGCGACCTTGCTGTCGCCGGGCGACCTGGTGGTCGATGGTGCCAACGGCTACTACAAGGCGGCCCAGGCGCGTGCGCCGGTGTTGGCCGGCCAGGGCATCGGCTTTGTCGATGTCGGTGTCTCGGGCGGCATCTGGGGCCTGGCCAATGGCTACTGCCTGATGGCAGGGGGCGCGCCGGAGGCTGTGGCGCGGGTCGCGCCCTTCCTCAAGGTGCTGGCGCCTTCGCCCGAGACTGGCTGGCTGCACGCCGGGCCGGTCGGGGCCGGGCATTTCGTGAAGATGATCCACAACGGCATCGAGTACGGCATGATGCAGGCCTTCGCCGAGGGCTTCGCCCTGATGCGTGCCAAGGACGAATTCGAACTCGACCTCGGGGCCGTTGCGGAGTTGTGGCGGCACAGTTCCGTGGTGCGTTCCTGGTTGCTCGACCTGACCGCCGATTTCCTCAAGGGCGACCAGCGCCTGGACGCCATCGAGCCGTTCGTGTCCGATTCCGGAGAAGGGCGCTGGACCGCGCTGGAGTCGATCGAGCAGGGCGTGCCGACACCGGTGATGACCTTGGCCCTGATGAGCCGCTTCGACTCCCAGGGCAAGGCCGACTTCGGCAACAAGATGCTCGCCATGATGCGCAAGGGTTTCGGCGGCCATGCCGTGAAGGAGGGCTGAAATGCTCGACCACGAAGGCGCCTTGCCGCCCTGCAATTTCGTCATCTTCGGCGCGACCGGCAACCTCGCCTCGCTCAAGCTGCTTCCCGCGCTGTACCGGCTGGAAGTGGCGGGGCGGCTGCCCGAGGTGCTCAACTTCGTCGCTTTCGGCCGGCGCGAGTTCGACGACGAGTCCTGGCGCGCCTATGTCCGCGAAGTGCTCGGCCAATGCTGCCAGGCCGAAGCCGAGGCGTTGGCGCGTTTCGTCGCCCGCTTCGACTACGTGCGTGGCGACCAGGCTGACCCGGCCGCTTACGAGGCACTCAAGGAAACCCTGGCCAAGCCCAAGCTGGGCGTCTGCTCGCACGTGGTGTTCTACCTGGCGATCAAGCCGGGCGACTTCCCGGCGGTCATCAAGAACCTCGACAAGGCGGGCCTCAACCGGCCGCGCGGCCTGCACCGGATCGTGGTCGAGAAACCGTTCGGCAGCGACATCGAGTCGGCCCAGGTCCTGAACGAGCTGCTGCACCGCCATTTCGACGAGAAACAGATCTTCCGCATCGACCATTACATGGGCAAGGAGACGGTCCAGAACCTGCTGGTGTTCCGCTTCGCCAACACCCTGATCGAGCCGCTCTGGAACCGCAACTACATCGACCACGTGCAGATCACGGTGGCGGAGAGTGTCGGCATCGGCACGCGCGCCGATTACTACGACAAGGCGGGCGCGATGCGTGACATGCTGCAGAACCACCTGATGCAGTTGCTCACCCTGGTGGCCATGGAGCCGCCGCCGGCGCTCGAAGCCGACGCCATGCGCGACGAGAAGGTCAAGGTGCTGCGCTGCATTCGGCCGATCGCCAAGCGCTCGGTGCACGCCCACGCCTTCCGCGCCCAGTACAAGGGCGGCGTGGTGAATGGCGTCCAGGTGCCCGGCTACCAGGAAGAGGCCGGCGTGGAAAAGGATTCGGTCACCGAGTCCTTCGTCGCGGCGAAACTCTACATCGACAACTGGCGCTGGCGTGGCGTGCCGTTTTATCTGCGCACCGGCAAGCGGCTCAAGGAAAGCCTGTCGATGATCGCGATCCGCCTGCGCCACCCGCCCCAGTTGCTGTTTCGGGAAACCCCGCTGGAAACCCTGGAGCCGAACTGGATCGTGCTGTCGATCCAGCCCAACGAAAGCATGCACATGGAGCTGCATGCCAAACAGCCGGGACTGGGCATGGACACCCGGATCATCCGTCTGAACGCCAGCTACCGGAGCGACGACGAGGCACCCCTGGATGCTTACGAGGCCCTGCTGCTGGACGTGATCGAGGGCGACCACACTCTGTTCATCCGCTTCGACGAGGTCGAGTGGGCCTGGCGGGTGGTCGATCCGATCCTGAAATACTGGGCCCAGGAGCGGGATTTCATCCACACCTATCCGGCCGGCAGCTGGGGTCCGTTGGAAGCCAACCGGCTGTTCGACGCCGAAGAGACCGAGTGGCGGAACCGGGTCTGACCGGTTCCTGCCGTCTTACTCGGGCTGCGCGCGCTGGAGTGTCTTGGGACGCCGGTCGACCTTGACATCCAGGCGCATCTCGGCGCGCTCGCGCAGCAGGCGCAACTCGGCGCTCTGGCCCGGCTTGAGGGCCGAGATCAGCATCAGCAGCGAACTGGAGTCGCGCACTGGCTGATTGTCCACCGCGAGCAGGATGTCGCCCGGACGGATACCGGAACGATCCGCCGGACCGCCGCGCAACACCCCGGCAATGAGGGCGCCCTGGGTGTCCTTGAGGTTGAACGATTCGGCGATCTCGGCGGTGACATCCTGCACCTCGATGCCGACCCAGCCGCGCACCACGGCGCCGTTGCGGACGATTTCGTCCATCACCTGGCGCAGGATGGTGACCGGGATGGCAAAGCCGATGCCCAGGTTGCCGCCGGAACGGGAGAAGATCGCCGTGTTCAGTCCGATCAGGTGGCCGGCCGAGTTGACCAGGGCGCCACCCGAGTTGCCCGGATTGATCGCGGCGTCGGTCTGGATGTAGCTCTCGAAGGTGTTGATGCCCAGGTGGCTACGGCCGAGGGCGGAGACGATGCCCATGGTCACGGTCTGGCCGACCCCGAACGGATTGCCGATCGCCAGCACCATGTCGCCAATGCGGACATTGTCCGGTTGGGCGAAGGTGATCGGACTGAGGTTCTCGGTGTTCACGCGCAGCACGGCGATGTCGGTTTCCGGATCGGTGCCGACCAGCGTGGCGTCCAGGGTGCGGCCGTCGGCCAGGGCGACCTGGATTTCGTCGGCCGCTTCGATCACGTGGTTGTTGGTGAGAATATAGCCTTCCGCGCTGACGATGACTCCGGAGCCCAGGTTGGCGACCCGCTGGGTGCGGCCCTCAGGCGAGGGCAGCCCGAAAAAGCGGCGAAAGAACGGGTCGTTCATCATCGGGTTGGTCGGCGAGCGGACCTGCTTGCTGGTGAAGATGTTGACCACCGAACCGAGCGACTTCTGGGCCGCGTCGGCGAATGAAGCCACCTGCACGGCTGAGCCGCTCTCGGCGACCTGGTGGATGGTCAGGCTGCCCGGCTTGTCGGGCAGCAGGCCCGGGATCATGCGGTCCAGGGCAAACAGGGCTGCCAGCGCGATGGCCGCGCCGGCGATGACCTGGGCCAGGGTCAGCCAGAGTTTGTGCATATCGGGGTGTCTGAAAATTTCCGGAAGGTCAATTCTACCCTCCGGGTCCAGGGAAGAAACCAGGGACCGGGTCGAATCTTGAGGAAGCACCTTAAGTTCGAGCCGCGATTCGGGTACAATGCGGCGGTTTTATTGCTGCCGTCGCGCGAACCGGGGGGCTTCACCGGTGCGGACGGATTCGCGACCACACAAGGTTAGGAATGGATATGAGCGAGATGACCATGGATGGTTCCAAGCGCCGCTTTCTGGTGGCGATGAGTGCGGGGGTGGGGGGTGTCGCGGCGCTGGGCGCGGCGGTGCCTTTCGTGGCCAGCATGATGCCGAGCGCCCGTGCGCTGGCTGCCGGCGCCCCGGTCGAGGTGGACCTGAGCAAGATCGAGCCGGGCATGATGCTGACCGTCGAATGGCGCGGCAAGCCGGTGTGGATCGTGCATCGCACCGCGGAAATGCTGGCGGGCCTGGACAAACACAAGGACAAGTTGACCGATGCCGATTCGGAGAACACGTCCCAGCAGCCTGAGTACTGCAAGAATCCGACCCGCGCCATCAACCCGAAGTACCTGGTCGCGGTCGGTATCTGCACCCACCTGGGTTGCTCGCCGACCTACCGCAAGGAAGTCGGCCCGGCCGACCTCGGCGCCGACTGGCCGGGCGGTTTTTTCTGTCCCTGCCACGGTTCCCGTTTCGACCTGGCAGCCAGGGTGTTCAACGGGTCTCCCGCCCCGACCAACCTGGTGATCCCGCCGCACAAATACCTGAGCGATGCCAAGCTGCTGATCGGCGAAGATCAGCAAGCTGCCTGATTCTCGAGGAAAGATAAAAAATGGAGAAAGTCATTCACTGGTTGGACGAGCGATTCCCGCTGACCTCGTCCTACAAGGCGCATCTGTCCGAGTATTTCGCGCCCAAGAATTTCAACTTCTGGTACTACTTCGGTTCCCTGGCCCTGCTGGTGCTGGTGATCCAGATCGTCACCGGCATCTTCCTGACCATGAACTACAAGCCGGACAGCGAACTCGCCTTTGCGTCTGTCGAATACATCATGCGCGACGTGCCGCTCGGCTGGCTGATCCGCTATGCCCATTCGACCGGTGCCTCGGCCTTCTTCATCGTGGTTTACCTGCACATGTTCCGTGGCCTGATCTACGGTTCCTACCGGGGGCCGCGCGAGCTGATCTGGATTTTCGGCATGCTCATCTACCTCATGCTGATGGCCGAAGCCTTCATGGGCTACCTGCTGCCCTGGGGCCAGATGTCATACTGGGGCGCCCAGGTGATCATCAACCTGTTCGCCGCCGTGCCCTTCATCGGCAACGACCTGTCCACCCTGATCCGGGGTGATTTCGTGGTCGGCGATGCCACCCTGAACCGCTTCTTTGCGTTGCATGTGATCGCGCTGCCGCTGGTGCTGGTCGGCCTGGTCGCTGCGCACCTGGTGGCCCTGCACGAGGTCGGTTCGAACAACCCGGACGGCGTCGAGATCAAGAAGAAGAAGGACGAAAACGGCAAGCCCTTGGATGGCATTCCGTTCCATCCGTATTACACGGTCAAGGACATCCTGGGTGTCGTGGTCTTCCTGATCGCCTTCACCGCGATCCTGTTCTTCGCGCCGGAGATGGGCGGTTATTTCCTGGAGTACAACAACTTCATCCCGGCCGATCCGCTCAAGACCCCTGAGCACATTGCCCCAGTCTGGTACTTTACGCCGTACTACGCCATCCTGCGTGCGGTGCCGCCAATGTTCGGCTCGCAGTTCCCGGGCGTTGCCCTGATGGGCGTGGCGGTCCTGATCTTCTTCTTCCTGCCCTGGCTCGACCGATCGCCGGTCAAGTCGATCCGCTATCGTGGTCCCAAGTTCAAGATCGCCCTGGCCCTGTTCGTGATCGCCTTCGTCAGCCTGGGTTGGTTGGGCATCATGCCGGTCACCCCGCTGTACACCGTGCTGTCGCAGATTTTCACTGTGGTGTATTTCGCTTTCTTCGTGTTGATGCCTTGGTATACCAAGAACGACACCTACAAGACGGAACCGGAAAGGGTGACTGACAAATGAAAATGCCTGCCGCCAAGACATTTTTCTTCCTGCTCCTGGCCCTGCCGACGCTGGCCACGGCCTCGACCGCCATGCATCTCGACAAGGCGCCGGTCAATGTCAATGACCATGAGTCCCTGCAACGTGGCGCGCGCACCTTCGTCAACTATTGCCTGAACTGCCATAGTGCCGGCTACATGCGCTACAACCGCATGCAGGACATCGGGCTGACCGAGCAGCAGATCAAGGACAACCTGCTGTTCGCCGCCGACAAACCGGGCGAGCTCATGAAGGTGTCCATGAACAAGAAGGAAGCCAAGGAGTGGTTTGGCGCCGCACCGCCCGACCTGAGCGTGATCGCCCGCTCGCGCGGGGCCGACTGGCTCTATACCTATCTGCGCGCCTTCTATCGCGACAACACCCGGCCGACTGGCTGGAACAACACCGTGTTCGACAAGGTCGGCATGCCGCATGTCCTGCAAGAACTGCAAGGCCACCTGGCCCCAGTGATGCGTACCGAGACCGACCACGAGGGCAAGACCCACGAAGTCATCGAACGGCTCGAACTGGTCAAGCCCGGCAAGTTGACCCAGGCCGAGTTTGACGCCACCGTGGCCGACTTGGTCAATTACCTGGTCTGGATGGGCGAGCCTGCCCAGACCAACCGCAAGAACATCGGATTGATCGTGCTGATTTTCCTGTCCATGTTCTTCGTGATCGCCTTCTATCTCAAGAAGGAATTTTGGAAAGATGTGCACTGAGCTTCACGGCCCGGTAGTCGAGGATTTTTAAGATGATGATTTTGTATTCGGGTACTTCCTGTCCATTCAGCCACCGCTGTCGCATCGTGTTGTTCGAAAAGGGCATGGATTTCGAGATCAAGGATGTCGATCTGCACGAAAAGCCCGAGGAAATCGCGGTCATGAACCCGTACAACCAGGTGCCCATCCTGGTCGAGCGGGATCTGACCCTGTACGAATCGAACATCATCAACGAGTACATCGACGAGCGTTTTCCGCATCCCCAGCTGATGCCGGCCGATCCGGTCATGCGTGCGCGCACCCGGTTGTTCCTGTTCAACATCGAGCGTGACCTGTTCAACCATCTCGGTGATGCCGTGCACGGCACCGGCAAAACCCAGGAAAAGGCGCGCACCACGATCCGTGACAACCTGACCCAGATCGCGCCCATCTTCGCCAAGCAAAAATTCATGCTGGGTGAGGAATACAGCATGCTTGACGTCGCCATCGCACCGCTGCTCTGGCGCCTCGACCATTTTGGCATCGCCCTGCCCAAGCAGGCCGCTCCGCTGCTCAAGTACGCCGAGCGGATCTTCAGTCGGCCGGCTTTCATTGCCGCGCTGACCCCGATCGAAAAGTCGATGCGCAAGTAACCCGGTACGCTGAGCCTTGCCCGCATGAACCAGGACGTCATCCCGCAACAGCCGTACTTTCTGCGCGCGCTTTACGAATGGTGCGTCGACAGCGGCTACACCCCATATATTTCGGTGCGGGTCGATGCCGGTGCGAAGGTGCCCAACGCCTACGTCAAGGATGGCCAGATCGTGCTCAACATTGGACCGGCGGCGGTGCGCAACTTGAGCATGGATAACGTCTGGGTCAGCTTTTCCGCACGCTTCGGCGGCGTTTCACAGATCATCGAAGTCCCGGTCGCCAACGTCCTGGCCATCTATGCCAAGGAAACCGGCGAAGGCATGGCCTTCCAGCCCAGCCAGGCCGGTGCATCCCCGACCGAAGCTGCCGACGATGCCCTTGATCCAGAGGCGCCGACCCCTCCGGAACGTCCCAAGGGGCGTCCCAGCTTGCGTGTGGTGAAATAGTCTGGCAAAACGTTGCCACGGACGCGACTCAGCCGTCCGGGCCTCGCCCCCGTAGCATGAAGGTCGTGCAGTTGCCTTGTAAGCATCAGGTGTTGGTTCGATTCCGACCGGGGGCACCAAACGCATAGAAAAGGGCCCGCAATGGCGGGTCCTTGCTGGGTTCCTGCTTCAGAACCTGTTCACGGGGTGTGTGGCTCCGGGGCGGGAATCCGGATCCCCAGTCTGGAAATCTCGATGATCAGTTCCGCGCGTCGGGTGACGTTGAACAGGCGCAGTAGTTCGGAGACATAATTCTTGCGTACGGTGCCTTCGCTGATCCCCATACGGTTGGCGATGCCCTTGTTGGTCAGCCCCTGGCAGAGGTAGTAGAGCACTTCCGCCTGGCGCCGTGACAAGCCGAGTTGCTTGAGGTCTGAGAATTGGTTCTTTCGGGGTGCGTTGGGGCGGTGATCCGAGCGCAGGATGGTGGCCGGGAGAAAGATGGCATCCTTGAACACGGTCGACAGGGCGTGCTCGAACACCGATTCATCGCCGGAACTCTTGGCGATGTAGCCGGAGGCGCCGGCAGCGACGCATTCGAGCACGGTTTCCCGGTCGTCGGTGGCCGAGAGCATGATGACCTTGACCGGCATTTCCTGCGCGCGGATGTAATGCAACAGGTCCATGCCGTTCTTTTCCTCGCGCAGGTCGAGGTCTAGAAAGATGATGTCGAGGACGTGAGCCTGAATCTGGACCAGGGCCTCGTCGTAGTTGGCGGCTTCGTGGATGAGGGTGTCCGGTGCGACCGAACGCAGCAGGCTTTTCATGCCCGCTCTGACCAGTCCCTGGTCTTCGACGATCAAGATGGTTTTGTTCATGAGCGTGCTCCGGACATTCGTTGGAGAAACCCGCGCGATCAGGTCGGGCCACCTTAGCCTTGTGTGTGGGCTCGAGGCAATCTGACATATGTCCACGCACGCCAGTCACCGTTCGTCATGGCATCATGCGCGAAGATCGCCTAGTGCCGGGCATGGCCAAGCGTGATGGGGGATCGGTTGTTAGGAGACATCGCTTCATGATGGACATCGCGGTCGCGGTCGATGAGACACGCTTGCCTGCTACGGTGGTTTCGGCCCTGGTGGGCTTCGTTCCCAGGGCCGGCTGGCGTGATGTAGCCTCGTTCGACGACTTGCTCGAGTCCTTGGCAGGCGTCTCGGTGCTGATCTGGGCGCCCGAAGAGACGGGGGACGCACTGACCGCACGGCTGGTCGGCTTGCGCTTGAAATGGCCGGCCTTGAATCTGGTTCTGCTGGCCGATCACTTCGATCCTGAGTCGGGGAGACATTGGCTTTCCCTGGGGATCCACGACTGCATCTCGCATGCCGAGATTTTCCGGCTGGCATCGGTCCTGGGCCGCTTGGGGTGGCATGAGCACCGGCATCACCGGGTGCCTGATTTCGCGGCCTTGCTCGACCACATGCCGGCCTTGATCAGCTATTGGGATACGCGCCTGTGCAACTGCTACGCCAATCAGGCCTACCGGGAATGGTATCTGGTCGATCCCGATTGGCTGTACGGCCGGTCCATCCGCTCCTTTCTGCCTGAAACGCTGCTTGACCGCATCAAGCCCCACTTGGATGGGGTCCTGTCGGGGCATTACCAGTGTTTCGAGTGCGAGATTCCCCGTCCTGACGGACAGGGCATGCGTCAGGCGCAGGTGCATTACATCCCCGACTGGCAGGGCGGTCGGTTGGCCGGTTTCTTTGTCATGGCGTCCGACATCAGTGTCCTCAAGGGCACGGAACAGGCGTTGCGCCGCAGCCAGCAACGCCTGAAAGGGGTCTTCGACATTCTCCCGGTCGGGGTGGCCATGACCGATGCCGAGGGGCGGATCGTCGATGGCAACACGGCCGCACTGCGCCTGCTCGGGCTCGATCGGGACACCTTGCTCGGTCGTACCCTGCATAGCCCGGAATGGACCTTCCGCAGGATCGACGGCCAGGAGGTGCCGCGCGATGAATACGTGAGTGTGCGGGCCCTGCGTGAGCGACGGCCAGTGCAGGATGTCGAGGTGATGTATGTCACCGACACAGCGCGGCGTTGGTTCTCGGTTAGCGCGATGCCGATGGATGACCCCGACACTGGCGTCATCACCGCCTTCATCGACATTACCGAATTGCGGCAACTGGCCGAGGCGCAGCGCGAGATGCGCCACCAGTACGAATCCATGGTGCGTGACCAGGTGGCTTTCCAGGCGCTGGCCGGCATGGCGCATTCCCTGAACCAGCCGCTTGCCGCCATCGCGTTCTATCTCGAGGCGGCCCACCGCATGGCTGAGGCCGAACCACCAAACCTGGACAAGTTGCGAGATATCCTGCGCAAGAGCGCGCGCGAGATCGAGCGGGCCGGCGAGGTCCTGCACCAGCAGATTAGCCGGTGCTATCGACCGCGCTACGTACTAGAGACGGTGAACCTGGATGAATTGCTGAGCGGTGTGGTGAAAAAATATCGTCTGTGGTCAGATGCTGGTTTTGCCGTCGAGTTAAAATCCTGCCGAGAAATCATGGCCGTGCGCGTCAATGTGCCGCGTACCGAGATGATCCTGGAGAATTTGTTGCGTAACAGTGGCGAGGCGATGTCGGTGGCGGGCGTGGATCCCCGCCAGGGCCGGATCGAATTGAGCTGTCATCCCGAAGGCAGCTTCGTGCGGCTCAGCGTCCGTGACGAGGGTCCCGGGGTGCCGGAGGACCTGGCCAAGCAGATTTTTGAGCCGTTTTTCACGACCCGGGAATCGGGTAACGGAATGGGCCTCGCCATTGGCCGAACCCTGGCCGAGGCCCAGGGCGGACAGCTCTGGCTGACACCGACGCCGTCCGGTGCCCTGTTCAATCTAACCTTGCCGATCGCACCATGACACGACCGACGATCCATGTTGTCGACGACGATCCCGCCATCCGGGACAGCCTGGCCCTGCTGCTCGATGCCGAGGGATTCGAGGTTGCCTGCCATGCCGACGGCGAGCGCTTCCTGGCTACCGACAAGCCGCTGCCGCCGGGTTGCGTGATCCTCGACCTGCGCATGCCGGGCCTGAGTGGGCTGGAAGTGCATGCGACCATGCAGCAACGGGGCTGGACCCTGCCAGTCCTGTTCCTGAGTGCGTTTGGTGATATCCCGACCACGGTGGCGGCCATCAAGGGCGGCGCCGAGGATTTCCTGACCAAACCGCCGGATGTGGCTGTTCTGGTCAAGAAGGTTCGCGCCGCGGTCGCCGCCTCTCGCCAACGCCAGCAGCAATTGCAGGAGATCGAACAACTGCAAGGGCGCCTGGCCGAGTTGACGGTACGGGAACGCGAAATCCTGGGCTGGGCCGTCTCGGGGCTTTCGAGCCGGGATATCGCCCAGCAACTCGGACTCAGCCAACGCACCGTGGAAAACCATCGTTTGCGCATCAATCGCAAGCTGCGCACCAGTAACTTGCTCGAGTTTTACCACCAAGCCGCGCGCTGCGGGATCGAACTCGGACAAGGCGCGGACGTGCCCACAGCTTCCTAGGCACGCGCCAGGCCATGCGTGAATGGGGCATCCCGTACCGGGAGGAGAGCGTCGAGTTTTTCGATATCCTCGCCAGCGAACCCTGGGCGGTGTTTCTCGACAGCGGCTGGCCGCGCGACCGTTCCGGCCGCTGGGACATCCTCGCGGCGCGTCCCCACATGACGTTGACTACCAGGGCCGGCATCACGCGGGTCGAATCCGAAGCGGGACAGTGGGACAGCCGCGACGATCCACTTGAACTGCTGCGCATCGGCCTCGGGCCACGGCAAGACTCGGGCGCCTGGCCGTTTGCCGGGGGCGCGATCGGCTATTTCAGTTATGACCTGGGCCACCGCATGGCAGGCTTGCCCCTCACGGACAAGGTGTCCGATGGATTGCCCGAGATGGCGGTGGGCCTCTACGACTGGGCCGTGTTGGTCGACCACCAGGAACGGCGTGCTGCCCTGGTGGGTCGCGATACCCTGCCCGAAGCGACATGGCATGACCTGGTGGCCAGGTTTTCCCAGCCGCGCAGCGTGGCGGTCACCACCTGGCAGTGTCTCGCCGCGCCGGTATCCCTGCTTGATCGGTCCGCCTACGACCAGGCCTTTGCACGGGTCCAGGCCTACATCACCGACGGCGATTGCTACCAGATCAATCTCACCCAGCAATATCGGGCCCGTGTCCGTGGCGATGCCTGGGCCTTGTACCAGGCGCTGCGCCGCATCAATCCGGCGCCGTTCTCGGCCTATCTGAACCTCCCCGAAGGCCAGATCCTGTCGAGCTCACCGGAACGCTTCGTGAGTCTGCGCTCGGGTACCGTGTCGTCCCGGCCGATCAAGGGCACCCGGCCGCGCAGCCCGGACCCGGACATGGACCGCCAAGCGCGCGAAGCCCTGGCCGCCAGTGCCAAGGATCGGGCCGAAAATCTGATGATCGTCGATCTTCTGCGCAACGACCTGGGCAAAGTATGCCGCATTGGCAGCGTCCGGGTCCCGGCCCTGTTCACGGTCGAAAGCTTTGCCCGGGTGCACCATCTGGTGAGCACCATCGAGGGCGAACTGCGGCAGGGTTTGGACGCGCTCGACCTGTTGCGCGCCGTGTTTCCCGGCGGTTCCATCACCGGGGCCCCGAAACGACGCGCCATGGCCCTCATCGACGCGCTGGAGCCGGTGGCGCGCGGCGTCTATTGCGGCACCATCGGCTATCTCGGCTGCAATGGTGACATGGACACCAACATCGCCATCCGTACCCTGGTCAAGCGTGGCGATCAGGTCGGCTTCGGTGTGGGCGGCGGCATCGTCGCCGATTCTCTGGCCAGCCAGGAGTACCAGGAGTGTCTTGACAAGGCCGCGCCCTTGCTCGACCTGCTGCGTGTCGACGGCTTGGGCTGAAGCGCGCCAGGTCAGGTAGAATCGCGGTCGAGGAAGCGTGGCCGAGTGGTTGAAGGCACCGGTCTTGAAAACCGGCGAGGGGCAACCCTTCGTGAGTTCGAATCTCACCGCTTCCGCCAGTTGACGGACTGTTCCGGACGGAAACGGACGAAACAGGAAGATGCAAAGCGATGAAAAATAACGACAAAGCTGTCTTTCTTGTGTCTAAACCATCCAAAAGCGTCCGATTGCATCCGTGGTAAGTCCGTGGTAATAATCGTGGTAACTCGAATTCGAATCTTGGAGTTACCACGGTGGCAAAAGACCTCCTCAAGGACATCCAGTGCAAGCAAGCCACGTCCGGCGACAAGAAGCTGGTGAAGCTGCCCGATGGCGATGGCCTCTATCTCTGGGTGTACGCTGATGGCCGAAAATACTGGCGCCTGCGGTACTGGGTCGACGGCAAGGAAAAGGCCATCTCCCTGGGCGTCTACCCCTCGATCAGCCTGAAGGATGCCCGCAAGAGGCGGGACGAACAGCGCCGCCACTTGGAAGACGGTCGCGACCCTTCGCAAGAGCGCCAGGCCGAAAAGCTCCGCCGGCAGGTGGCCTCCGCCAACACCTTTGAAGCTGTTGCCCGCGAGTGGTATGGCAAGATGAAAAACGGCTGGGTGCAGCACCATGCAGACGACGTACTCCGCCGGCTGGAAAAGAACCTGTTTCCGCACATTGGCAAACGCCCCATTGGCGAAATCGAGTCCTTCGAGTTGCTGGCGGCCGTGCGCAAGATCGAGGATCGTGGCGCTACCGATCTAGCCCACCGGGTGCTGGGCGTGGCCGGCCAGGTATTCCGCTACGGGATATTGCCGCCCCAACGCTGCACCCGTGACCTGTCGGCCGATCTGCGCGGCGCCCTGGCGCCTCACAAGAAGAAGCATCAGGCGGCCGTCAGGCCCGAGGAACTGCCCGACCTGATGCGCGCCATCGAAGGGTACGACCGAGAAATCGGCGACCGCCAAACACGCCTGGGCCTGGAGTTGCTGGCGCTGACCTTCACCCGCACCAATGAACTGATCGGCGCCGAGTGGCCCGAGGTCGATTTTGATTCAGACGTTTGGATCGTGCCGGCCGAGCGGATGAAGATGAAGGCGGAGCATGTCGTCCCGCTGTCGCCACGTGCCAAGGCCATCTTTGCCGAGTTGAAGGAACTGGGCAAAGGCAGCCGGTTCGTTTTCCCTGGCCGTGGCCGCGACAAGCCGATCAGCAACAACACGATGCTGTTTGCCCTGTACCGCCTGGGCTACAAGGGCAAGATGACCGGCCACGGTTTCCGCGCCGTGGCCAGCACCATGCTGAACGAAATGGGCTTCCGGCCGGACGTGATCGAGCGGCAGTTGGCCCATTGTGAACAGAACGAGGTACGAGGCGCCTACAACCGGGCGGAGTACCTGGCGGAGCGCCGCAAGATGATGGAAACATGGGCCGAGCATCTAGCCGCCATCACGGCCGGCGCCAAGGTGCTCCGGTTCAAGGCGGCATAACGAGCAATACCGCCGCCAGTCGGACACTGGCAAGAAGCGGGCCGACAAGGTGTTGGAGCACCAAACCGGCCCTGACCACAACGTGAAAATGGAGTTCACGCCATGGCTGTATGCATTATCCCATCCACGAACAGCGTCCACACTCCCGCCCTGGCGGGTGGCGGCGCCAAGGACGAACAGACTGTTGCATCGCGCCTTGCTGCTGTTCTCAAGCATGATGGCATTTCGACGAGCTATGCCGCTGCGCAGTGCGGGGTATCAAGGTCAACTATCTGCCGAGTCCTGGGAGGAAAGCGCTTTCAGACCAGAACTATCATGAAGCTGACCCGTGGCCTGGAGATCAGCGCCGGCTGGTTGTTGTTTGGTGGACTGGAAAACGTAGGTGACCGCCGTTCCCTTGAAATTCACTACTGGATGCAATGGCCGAACGAACCTGGGCGTGTGGCTAGCATGATGCGGTTCATTGACGTATTGCGCACACTGCCCGACTCGGAGATTGCACCGCTTCGGCGAATGGGTATCCGCCTGTTGAACAAAGACCGCAAGGTCCAACGGCTGATTGAGATGCGGGAGCGTGGCCAAATAAGCCGAGCACAGTTGCTTTTAATGATGTGAACCGAGTTTGCCGCGCCTAGCCCGACGGGGCGAAAACCGGGATGCCCTCTCGGCTGGCGCGGCTCCATCATCAGGGCAGACGTGCGAGGGCAGCATGCGAGAAGAGAACGTCGATAGTACCGATCACGACGAAGATCACGACCCCGAAATGGAACTTCGGGAACGCCTCGATCAATGGCGGGATGGCCTTGAGAATCCGCCGGGGCCGGATGTGCTGTTCTCGGAGGTGGATTTGCCGGATAAGCTGTTTGGGGCATCTGACGAAGAGAAGGAGCAAGCCTTCCGGGCAGAAGCATATCGCGCCGTATTCGATAGTGACCCGTATTGGCGTGAGACGGCCATGCCACAGCATGTAATGCGGTATTTGGCTATGGCAGGCGCCCCCAAGGCTGTTCAGGATTGGATGGCGTGGGTTTTCCATGAGGCAAAGATTCCACACCATACTAAAGGTCGTCCAGTCGATAGGCATGCGCCATCTGATTTGCGGCATGACCTGGCCGTGTTCATTCTCGACAACGAATCGAATATGAAGGGCAGGAAAACGGCTTTCCTGGAATTCGATGCAACAGACGCCATGGCAAAGAAAGGCCACCATGCCGCCAGCTATGGCACGATCAAAGCAATCGAAAATGACAAAGCCTTCAAAGAGCAACTGGAAAGCTACCGTCGGCGTAGGGAGTACCTGAAACAGGTTTGCCTTCCAAAGAAGTGATTTTGTTGTCTGGAAAGACTAGCCAAGCCTACACCGCAATGATGTTCGCCATGTCCGGATCAATCCCGATCCGGCGTTTCATAAGGAAACGGAAAGCATGGCCGAACCACTCAACAACATCCGAGAAGCCCTCCTGACGCGCCAGGAGGTCGAACGCATCACGGGCCTTGGGCGTTCCGCCCTGGCTGAGCGCCGAAACCCGAAATCCAAGCAGTACGACCCAACGTTCCCGAGCCCGGTGACCATCGGCGGTGCCAACTCCGTCCGCTACGTCGCCAGTGAGGTGGAAGCCTGGGTTCGAGCCAAGATCGAAGCTGGCCGCAAAGGGGCCTGACGATGACCAGAAGAACCAAGACTGTTCTGGCATGTGGCGCCTGCGGGGCGGCGATTCCGGTCGGCTCACAGGTGGCGTCCCGAGTGACTTTCACACTTTCTCTGGGCGGGCCTGGTCATGCTGCATTTTCGGCGCCCGTTTGTGATCGTTGCGCCGCCCTGGCTAGGAAATCACCCGGTGCGGCCAGCCAGGTATTGCGCGCTGCTGGCGAACGTTACTGCTTGGGTGGATGCCAATGAGCTTCGATGGGGCGCTCAACGGCAACAACATCCCCCAGGCCTTGCGTGATCGGCCCCAATGGCTGGTCTGGCGTTTCGAACAGAAGGACGGCGAAAAGAAGCCCCGCAAGGTGCCCTATTACTGCAACGGCCGGCGCCGGACTGGTGAGCAAGGCTCCCCCGAGGACCGTGCCCACCTGGTCGAACATGCCACTGCGGCGAAGGCCGGTGATGCAAGCGGCGTCGGCTTCGCCTTCCTTCCCGGGGACGGCTTGATCGGTATCGACCTGGACCACTGCCGAGACCCAAAGTCGGGCGAACTGACCGACCGCGCCCGGGCCATCGTTGAGGCTTGCGCCAGCTACACCGAGTTGTCCCCCAGTGGTACCGGCCTGCACATCTACTGCCTGGGCGAGACCGAGACGTTCAAGAGCAACGACATCGGCGTCGAAGTCTTCTGCGGCCGCCAATTCTTCACCGTCACCGGCACCCACCTGGAAGGCACCCCCCTGGAAGTGAACCCGATCCCGCCCGAGGCCCTGCGCCGGCTAAGGGCCACCGTGGAACAGGCCAGGCGCCCGGCGGGGGGCGCAACCGTGCAGACGCCTGCAATCGACGGCCAGGCCAAGGTGGAGTCCGCCTTGGCTTTTGTCTCTCCAGATTGCGGCTATGACGATTGGATCAAGATCGGCATGGCCATCCATGCCGAGCTGGGCGCGGGTGCGCTGCATGTCTGGAACGCCTGGAGCGCGAAGTCCGGGAAGTACCCAGGTGAGAAGGCCTTGGCCGGACATTGGAAGAGCTTCACGCCTGGCGCCGTCACCGGCGCGACCCTCTACGCCCTGGCCAGCGACGCCGGATGGCGGGCGCCGCGCCGGGTGAATACCAACCCAGCACCCGATCAGAGAACGGCCAACCTGCGCCATTCTGACGATCCGCGGCATGCAGATGAATGGCCGGACCCCATGCTGCCCGGCTCGATCCGGGTGCCGGGCATCCCGGCCACCTTGTTGCCCGGCTGGGTGGGCGACATGGCCAAGGCGGTAGCGGACAGTACGCAGACCCCCGAGGCCATGGCCACCCTGCTGGCCTTGGCGGTGCTGGCCACCTGCTTGCAACGCCGCTACGAAGTCGCGCCCTACGGCGACGATGATGACTACACCGAGCCCCTGGCCCTGTGGCTCTTGGTAGCCATGCAATCGGGCAGCCGGAAGACTGCCGTCATCAACGCCCTGGCCGCCCCTCTGCTGCGCTGGGAGAAGCTGGAGCGGGACCGGCGCCGGCGCGAGATTGCCCAGGTCAATGCCGCCCGCGCCGTGGCGAAGAAGCGCATCGAGAAGCTGACCAAGGACGCCGCAGCCGCCGATAGCGACGAAGCCCGTGCCAGATTGAGGGAAGAGGCCGCCAGGGAAGAGGAAGACATGCCCCTGGAGATCCACCCGCCCAAGCTGTTCACCGGCGACACCACGGCGGAAACCCTGCAAAACCTGCTGGTGAGGCAAGGCGAACGTATGGCGGTGCTGACCGACGAGGCCGGCATCTTCCTGGTCATGGCGGGTCTGTACTCGGGCGGCAATGCCAGCCTGGACGTGTTCCTTCAAGGACATGCCGGAAGCCCGGTGCGCGTGGATCGGGCAGACCGGGAGGCTTACCTGGAGAGGCCCGCCCTGTCCTTCGGCCTGGCCCTTCAGCCCGGCGTCCTGGCGGACGTGGCTAGCGGTCGGCGCTTCCGCGACTCGGGGCTGTTGGCGCGCTTTCTCTACGGTATCCCTGAAAGCAATGTCGGCAAGCGGGATGTACGCCGCCGGGCATCGATCTCCGAGACCACTCGCCAGGCCTGGGAGGACGGCATCTTCGGCCTGTTGGAAGGCCGCGAGCTGGTACCGGGTAAGCCCCGCGTCCTGCCCTTCACCGAGCCGGCACGCGAGGCCTGGCTGGACTTCGCCGAGGAGATTGAGGCGGGCCAGGGGGAGGGCGGAAAGTTCGAGTCCATCCTGGACTGGACCAGCAAGCTGCCAGGCGCCGCCGCGCGGGTGGCTGGCCTGCTGGAGATAGCCGACCTGGGCCCCAAGGCGGACAGCGTGTCCCAGGTGGCGGTGGAACGGGCGGTGGAACTATGCCGCCTTCTGATTCCCCATGCCATGGAGGCCTTCGGCCTGCTGGGGGCGGACAGCGTGGACGGGGATGCCATGGCCATCCTGAAGTGGGCCAAGGCTAACCGCCTTCCCAGCTTCAAGCGCTCAGCCTGCCAGAAGGCCATGGAGGGGCGTTTCCGGGCCGTGGAGCGCCTGGCCAAGGCGGCTGAACGCTTGGTGCAGCGGGACATCCTGCGCGAGTTCAAGGAACCCAACCGGGGGGCGCCGCCTTCCGTCTGGTATCGGGTTAACCCCAAGTGCTTCGACAAAGCCGAGTGATTCGCCATGAAACCAACTGAGAACAGTTTTTCTTTTCCAGTCAGTGACATGCAAGCCGCACTGCCTCGCCTATCGAATAAGTCGAAAAACTCGAATAACCGAAGTGATTCGACTTATTCGACTTTTTCGATAGGCGGTAACCAGGGTGGCCAGGGTGGCGCGGGTCCTTCCCAAAAGCCCCAATTACGGGTCGTTCGGACCCCGCGTTTTTTTTGATTTTCTGTTGATATGAGAGGTAAGTAAGCATGGCTACTGAGACCAATAAAGGTGAAACGGGCAATAGTGAGCGACTGGAGCAGTTAGGGGTCAGGGTCTCCAACCCAGACTTGATGATAGGCATCGATGGCCAGTCCTTCGCCGATCTTGTGCTTTACCACTATCTGCATGCCGAGAACCTGAGGCGTTGCTTGGCTGTTCTGGCCCAGGAAAGCACCCTAGACACCAGCGAACCCTTGTCCGAGCTGCAAGCGCAGTTGCAGGCCTTGGCGAACGGTTCCTCTGGCGTGTTGAGTGAGCATTTGCGCATTGCCCGAGAGCAAGGGTTGCGTTTTGAAATCACTGGTGATCGGACACGGCATTGATTTTCCAGTTTGCACGCCCGGTTATTTGGAAAGACTACGCAAGGTAGCGCCAGGATGATGTGCCATGTTCGAGCTTTCGACGCATTGCACCATTGCCGCGCGCTGGTGGGATTCCGAAAGCGGGGGCGCCGCATTGTGCTCACGCCTGCACACCTGGCGGGCGCCGGTCAGAGCGAGAAGGCCAGCCTACCCAAGGCTGGGATTTTCATGGCCGGCGCCCGTTTTCGCTTTGGGTGGCCTGGCCGCAATTGGAGGGCTACCCATGCCTGAACTGCAATTTCGCGCCATCGAGTTCCGGGCCGCTGATGTCCAGGGCGATGCGGTCCCCTGCACGGTCTCCAGTGAAGAGCCGGTGGAGCGTGGCGAGTACCTCGAGGTGCTCTCCCACGATCCCGCTCACCTGGACCTACGCCGGGCACCGCTGCCTCTGATCGTTCAGCACGACACCCGCCAGCTGAACGTTGGCGTGGTCGAACAGCTGCGCGTCGAAGGACGCAAGCTGAGAGGCCTCGCCCGCTTCGGCACCAGCGAGCTGGCGCAGCAAATCCTGAAAGACGTGAAGGCCGGCATCGTCCGTAACCTCTCCGTCGGCTATCGACTTCTCGACCCCATCAAAGAAACCGGCCGCACGGTCTACTTCGCCTGGCAGCCCTATGAAGCCAGCTTGGTGAGCGTGCCTGCGGACACCCAGGCCGGTTTCTTCCGTTCCCTGAAAGGACACCAAATGAACGACATCACCGTTACCGAAAACGACACCCTCCATCTGTCCCGTTCGCAACGCCGGGCGACCTCCCAAGGCATCGAGGTGGAGCGTGAGCGCATGCGTGAGATCACCGCCATGGGCCGTCAGCACAACATGCAAGACCTGGCGGATCGTGCCATCGAGGACGGCACCAGCGTGGACGCCTTCCGTGCCCAGGTTCTGGCGCGCGTCAAGCCGGCCACCAGCCTGCGCCCGGCCGAGTCCCCGGACATCGGCCTGAACCAGCGGGAGATCGAGCGCTACAGCCTGGCCCGCGCCATCCTCTGCCTGGGCGATCCGGCCTATGCCATGCGCGAAGGTAGCTTCGAGATGGAGTGTTCACGCGCAACCGCCGACCGCTTGCAGAAGGATGCGAAAGGCATCCTGATTCCCGCCGAAGTGCTCAGTGCATCGCACCAGCGCGACCTGGTTGTGGGTACCGCCAGTGCAGGCGGTAACCTGGTCGGTACGGATCATCTCGGCGCGGCGTTCGTCAGCCTGCTGCGCGAACGCTCCCTGGCCATGGAACTGGGCGCGACCCTGCTGGCCGATCTGCACGGCAACCTGGCGGTGCCCACGCAGACTGGTACCGCCACGGCTTACTGGCTCAATGAGGGCAGCGCCCCCACTGAAAGCCAGGCTGTCTTCGGACAAATCACTCTGACCCCGAAGACCGTGGGGGCCTTTACTGACTTCTCCCGCCGTCTGCTGCTGCAATCGAGCCCGGACATCGAAAGTCTGATTCGCTCCGACCTGGCCGCGGTGCTTGGCCAGGCCCTGGATGCCGCCGTGTTCAACGGCTCCGGGACCGGCGCCGAGCCTCTTGGCGTCATGAACCAGTCCGGAATTGGATCTGTGGCCATCGGCACCAACGGCGGGGCTTTGACCTGGGATCACCTGCTGCAGCTCGAAGAGGCCCTGCACATGACTCTGGCCAATGGCGGTTCCTCCGGCCTTGCCTATGTCACCACCCCGGCCGTTCGCCGCAAAGCGAAAGGTACATTGAAGGTAAGCGGCGATGCTGGTACTGGCTGGATGTGGGAGAACGGCACGCAGGAGGGTTACGGCTCCATGAACGGCTACCGCGCCGGCGCCTCCACTCATATCCCCAGCAACCTAACGAAAGGCACCGGCACCAACCTGAGCGCCTTGCTCATGGGTCTTTGGTCTGACGTGCTGATCGGCATGTGGGGCGGCCTGGACATCATGCTGGACCCCTACACCCTGTCCACCTCTGGCGGCAAGCGTGTCGTGGCCCTGCTCGATTGCGATGTGGCTGTTCGCCGTGTGGCCAGCTTCGCAGTGTGCAAAGACATCGTGACTTCGTAACGCATACCCGGAAACCTGCCGCCAGCGAGACAGTCAGGCCATAGCTGGTGGCAAGCGGGTGACTTCGGAAATGGCCTGACAAGGGGCCCGGCAAAGCTTCTCCATGCGACTGATGCCGAGCACGATGCACGAACCCTAGCTCGTCTAAACAACAGTTTCGAGGTGCATCACTACCCCTCCCACGTGACGGGGTTTTTTCTATAATGGCCCCATGTTTGCATTCATTGGATTCATCGTCTTTGCAACGGCGGTTATCGTTGGGCCACTGCTGTTGGTTGGCGTCTTCGCATACATGGCCTGGAGTTGGTGGAAGTTGGTCTATGCGCCGACTCATTGCCACCACAAGGCTCCAACCCATAGAAGCAACAGGATGAGGTAGCCCATGGAGGCATTGAGCCGGGCCGGTCAGTCAGGCGGTCATGGCCTGATCTGCGTGAACATGGACGTAAGGCGCGAGAGCGAACAATCCGCCTCAGCCTGAGATTCATTACAGGATGAATGGATGCGCAGGTACTGCCCCGCTTCGGCGGGGTTTTTCATTTGAAGGGCACATGAACCAACGGCAGCGATTTTTCTTCTTAGGCGGCGCGGCCGTCCACCAGACAAATCTGGCACAATTGGATGGAAGCGAATGCAATCCGTGGTAACTGCCGTGGTAACTGCAATTGCCAACATTGGTAAATGCAAGTAACGGTGTGGCTTGCACGCAACAATATGAAAGACACCGCTCCGCCATAATTAATCTCCGAGGATCGCTCCCGCCATGAACCTCATCTCCCGATCCCGTCGCTGTCTGCTCGTCTGCCTGGGACTTTCGCTGTCCAGTGTGGCCTTGGCGCAGACCGGCATTCCAGGCAATCTCCTGCCCGGCCAGCTCGAAAAGCAATTCAAGGCCGAGCCCCGTGCCCGGGGACAGGCGGGGGGCATGGTCCCGACCTTGCGCGAGCAGACGGTTCCGGAGGGTGCAGAGGGGGTCCGGTTCACGGTTCGGGACATCCAGCTGGAAGGCGCCACGGTGTATTCCCAGGACACCTTGCGAGCAACGCTGGCGCCGTACCTCGGCAAGGAGATGTCGCTGCGTGACCTGTATGGCCTGGCCAACACCCTCACCGCCCGCTATCGCAATGATGGCTATTTCCTGTCCCAGGTGGTGGTGCCTGCGCAGGCGATCGAGACAGGCCGGGTGAAATTGCGGGCCGTGGAAGGTTATGTTGCTGAGGTGTCCTACGCTGCGGAACCGGCGCCGCCGAAGAGTCCGCGGATCGATGCCTACGCACGCAAGATTGCCGCCACTCGCCCGCTCACCAGCCAGGCGCTCGAGCGCTATCTCCTGCTCATCAACGACCTGCCCGGGGTGCATGCCCGCGCCATCCTGGCGCCGGCCAAGCAGGCGCCGGGTGCGGCCGAGCTGATCCTGCAAGTCTCCGAGAAGCGTTGGTCGGCCGGCGCCAGCGTCGACAACCGAGGCGGCAAGACACTGGCCGACTGGCGCATCATCCTCGACGGCGAGGCCGCCAACTGGCTGGGCCGACACGAGAATACCAGTCTGAAATATGTCGGCAGCCCGTCCAAGGCCCTGCGTTACCTGGCCTTGCAACATGAGGAACAGATCGGTGGCGAGGGCGGCAAGCTGCATGTCAGCCTGAGCGGCGCGCGGACCGAGCCGGAGGACCGCACCTTCGTTCCGCTCAATCTGGAAACGTCATCGGAATCCTTTGGCCTCACCTACAGCCATCCCCTGTTGCGAAGCCGCGGCGAGAACCTGTATCTGCGCGGCAGCCTGAATGGCCACCGGGGCAAGGAAAACGTCTTTGGCATCACCGATCGCACCGACAAGCTGCGCCCTGTGCGGCTGGGCCTGACCTACGACCGTACCGATGCGTACCGAGGCACCAACCTGATCGATGTCGAAGTCAGCCATGGCTTGTCTGGCCTGGGCGCCTCGAAGAATGGCGATCCGCTGCTGACCCGTGCCGGGGGCAAGGTCGATTTCACCAAGCTGAACCTGTTCGCGGCCCGGGTGCAGACCCTTTCCGAACACTGGTCGCTGCTGGCCGCCCTGAGTGGCCAGTATGCTTTCGACGACCTGCTGGCTTCCGAGCTGTATGGCTTCGGTGGCGATTTGTTCGGGCGAGGTTACGATGCCTCGGAGCTGGTCGGCGACCATGGCGCGGCGCTCAAGCTGGAACTGCGCAACGAAGGCGTGCTCCGGCGTTTCTCGAGCCCGGTGGCCTATCGGCTCTACGGTTACTATGATGTCGGCAGAGTTTGGCAACGCTCGCCGCAGGGCGGCGACAGTGCCGACACTGGCGCCAGTGCCGGTCTTGGCGTACGGTTCCATTTCGATCGCGGTCTGTCCCTGACCGTCGAGATCGCCAAGCCCTTGACCCGGGAGGTGGCCGCCGAAGGCGACAAATCCCTACGAGGTTTCATCGGAGTGTCGGCCCGTTTCTGAACAGGGCCGTGGGCGAGGAGGAGAAGAACATGAGTGCAACGCGCGGTGTATCGAAGCGCCAGGCGCGGCCGGTCCGATTGAGTCTCGTCTGCGCGGCCCTGGCGGCGGCCGGGCTGCTGACGCCGCCCTCGATGGCGGCGCCAACCGAGGGCGTGGTCCGGGCCGGCCTGGCCAGCATCGAGCAACAGGGCACGCACACCCGCGTCACCCAGCGCTCCGAGCGGGCCATCATCGACTGGCGCGAATTCAGTGTCGGCGCTTCGGAAACGGTCCGTTTCGAGCAGCCGGGGGCGCAATCGGCACTGCTCAACCGGGTCACCGGCGAGCAGGCCTCGATGGTGTTCGGCCGCATCGATGCCAATGGCCGGGTCTTCCTGGTCAATCCGAACGGCATCGTGTTCGGGCGTGATGCCCAGATCAACGTCGGTGGTCTGATCGCCAGTACCGCCAATATCAGCAACCAGGATTTCATGGCCGGCAAGCTGGACTTCAGCCAGCCGGGCAAGCCCGGCGCCAGCATCCGCAACAGCGGCCGCCTGACGGCCGAGGAGGGCGGGCTGATCGCCTTGGTGGCCCCGCACGTGCGCAACGATGGCGTCATCACGGCCCGCTTGGGCAAGGTGGTGCTGGGTGCCGGGGATACCTACACCCTTGACCTGCATGGCGACCAGCTGGTCAGCTTCGCCCTCGATCCCGCCGACGCAGCGCGCCTGCTCGAGCAGTCTGCCGTCTACCGGGTCGACCACGCCGGTGAAGTGCACGCGGCCGGGGGCCAGGCGGTGTTCGTCACGGCGGCCACCGGCAAGGCGGTGCTCGACAACGTCATCAACCTGTCCGGCGTGGTGCGCGCCGATACTGTACGCGAATCGGCCGGCCGCATCCTGCTCATGGCCGGCGATGGTCGTGCCGACGTCAGCGGCCAGTTGAGCGCCCACGGCGAACGTGGCCAGGGCGGCACCATCGAAGTGCTTGGTGACCGGGTCGAGCTCGCCGGCGCCCGTCTCGACGCCAGCGGCGACGCCGGTGGCGGCACGATCCGGGTCGGCGGAGCCTGGCAGGGCCAGGGCGATACCTACCGGGCGCGCGAGGTGGCGGTGGCCACCGACAGCCTGCTGGTCGCCGATGCCACGCGGCACGGGCATGGCGGCGAGATCGTGGTCTGGTCGGATGGCGCCAACCGGTTCGACGGCTCGGCTTCGGCGCGGGGCGGTGCGGCCGGGGGCGATGGTGGCCGGATTGAAGTGTCGGGCAAGACCCTGCTGTCGTTCCAGGGCCAGGTCGACGCCGGCGCGTCGGCGGGCAAGGGGGGCCTGTTCCTGCTCGACCCCTATGACCTCACCATTCGCGTGGAAGAGGCCCAGGTGCTCAGCCGCATCCTGCGCACCGGCACCAGCACCGCCCTGCAGGCCGACCACGACATCACGGTCGATGCCGCGATCGACGGTCGTGGCCTGCACAGCGGCGGCGGCCTCAGCCTGACCGCGGATCATGACATCCATCTGAACGACTTCATCGTCACCCAGGCTGGCGCGGTCAACCTGACCGCGACCGAGGGTACGGTGCGCATGGCCCCAGGGATCGCGGTGTTCGCCGGCAGCGCGCCGATCCGCGTGCAAAGCGGCAGTGCACTGAGCAGCGGGGCGCTATTCACCAGCGACCGGCTGTCCCTGGCGTCGACCGCCGGCGCGGTGCGCGTCGATGTGCCGATCGAGCCGGGCAACGGCGCGCTCGACATCCAGGCCGCCGGTGACATCGAATTCAATGCGCCGGTGGTGAACCTGCGCTCTGGTGCTTCGATCGTCGCCGATGCCGGCGGCGATATCGTGGTCAACGCCCAGATCGACGGCCTGGAAGGCGTGGCCGGTGGTTCGGTCGAGTTCCGCGCTGACCAGGCGATCCGGGTCAATCAGTTCATCGCCACTCGGGACGGCGCGATCGCCCTTAATTCCGGCGCCGGCACCGACATCGGTGCCAGCGGCGGGCTTTACGCCGGCAGCGCGCCGATCCAGGTCACTGCGACCGGCGACCTGCGCCTGGGCGGCAGCCTGATCAGCAGTGCCGGTTCGGTGCTCGACAGCCTGAACGGCAACCTGACCCTGGACGCGCCGATCGGCGCCGATCACGGCCCGCTCAGCCTGCACGCGGCGGGCACCGTCACGGTCAACCAGCCGATCGTCAACCTGCGCTCCGGGGCAGCGTTGACCATTGCCGGCGGCCAGGACATCGACCTTCGGGCCCAGATCGACGGCCTCGGTGGCGCACCGGGCGGCCGCATCGACCTGAATGCCGGGCGTGACCTTCTGGTGCATGCTGCACTGGCCACCGAGTCCCAGCCGATCACGGCCCAGGCCGCCGGCGCGGTGCGCGTCGATCCGGGCGCCGGGTTCTACACGGGCAGCGCGCCGGTGACCGTGACGGCCGGCGGCGACCTGGTCTCCGGGATCGTCGCCAGCAATGGTCCGATCCGGCTCGATGCCGGCGGCAGCCTCAACGCGAACGGCGCCATCGCCGGCGCCGGCGGCATCGACCTGGACGCTACGCGCAGCGTGGTCATCAACCAACCGATCGATTTCGGTTCTGGCCAACTCGGCATCGACGCCGGCGACGCCATCACCGTGAATGCCAAGCTCCTGGGCGATCAGGCCACCCTGGCCCTGAACGCCGGCAGCGGCATTGTCCTCAACGAGCAAGTCGCCATCGATGGCGGCAGTCTGGCCCTGAACGCCGGCAGCGGCGTGACCTGGACCTCGAACGGCGGCCTGTTCGCTGGCAACGGCACGATTTCAGTGACCGCACGTGGCAGCTATACGGTGGGCACCGTGGTGACCGCTGGCCGGGTCAGCCTCACTTCGACCCAGGGGTCGCTCACCCTCGGCCGGGCCCTCACCGGCCATGCCGGGGCCGGCCTCAGCGCGGCGGGCAACGTGGTGCTCGATGCGTCGATCGCCGATTTTTCGCCCGGGGCCGGGCTGGACATCTGGGCCGGCAGCAATCTCCTGGTCAACGCCCAGATCGACGACATTGGCGGTGGCATCAATCTGGGTGCGATGGGCAATATCTACGTCAACCAGCCCATCGTCACGCCGGGCAGTCCGATCACCCTGTCCGCGGGCGGCACCGTTGTCCAGGCTGCGGATGGCGTCGATGCCTATGGCGCGCCGCTCACCCAGCAAGTGCGGGCCAATGGCGGCGCCATCTCGGTCACCACCGGCGGCGACTACCATGTCGGTTCCCTGGTCACCCATGGCACGCTGACCGTGCGTTCGACCGGCGGTGACCTTCACATCGACGTGCCGATCTACGAGACCACGGGCGACACCCGGATGACCGCCGCCGGCGACATCCGGGTCAACCAGGTGGTGGCCAACACTACCACCGGCCACGATCTTCTGATGCAGGCGGGTGGCGACATCGAAGTCGACGCCAAGATCGGCCCCTGGGACCGGACCACGGGCACCACGGTCGACCGCAACGCGGTGCCGGGTGGACAGATCACCCTGGTGGCCGGCAACGACATCAACGTGCATACCGACATCGGCAGCTACCGGAGCACCCTGACCGGCGCCGACGCCGCCGCGATCCGCCTGACTGCGACGGCCGGCACCATCACCCTGGATCCGGGCATCAAGGTGATGTCGGATAGCGGTGCCATCCATGCCACGGCCGGGAGCGACCTGACCAACGGCATCCTGCCGGTGGACTGGAACCTCAACGTCGCACCGACCATGGGCTACTTCACTTCGGGTGCACTCAACCTGACGTCGACCCAGGGTTCGGTGATCATCAACCAGAACATCCCGGACACCACCGGCGCCGTGACCATTGCGGCCGGCGATGGCATCGAGGTCAACCAGCGCATCTACACTCACAATGCCGACATCCATCTGATCGCCGGGGCGGGCGGCATCTGGATGAATCCGGCGGCGGACATCACCCCGAATGAGGATCCGATTCCACCTGGTGACCCCTATTCCGGCTTGCGTAGCACAGGGGTGGTCAGCGACATTGATGCGCGCCTGGGCAATGTCACCTTGGAGGCGGTGGGGGATATTCATCCGACCGTGTTGCGAACCAAGGGCAGTCTGGTGATTCGCTCGACCGAGGGCAGCATTCAGGGCGGCAGGGTGGAAAACAGCCGAGCCAGTAATGCGCTGCCCAACACCATCGCATTGGCCGGTTATACCGGGATCACCGGCTTTGATGCCAAGAGCACCCCCAACGTGTCGGCGATTTCGGCCGCAGGTTCCATCGTCAACTTGAGCGTGTATCACCCGACCCATCTACTGCTCGTCGCTCATGAGGACATTGTCAATCCCTCCTCGGTGTTGGGACAGCATCCCCGGCTTTACGCTGGTCGAGACATCCGTTTGAACTCGATCATTGCGGCTGGGGACGTAATCGCCCATGCCGGCAGGCATCTCGACATCACGACCACGAACCCTGTCGAACACGTGATCCAGGCGGCTACGGCGGACTTCATGATGGGCTTCGACCCCTTCGTGGGGTTGGGTGGGCTGACTATCGCGGAAGTCGCAGTGCCGACCTGGGGTGGTCCCGCTGGCCAGGGCAACCTGAGCATCGGGGCGACTGACAAAATCGTCTGGATCGAGGGCGTGGGCGGCTTCACGGCGACAGCCACTGGCAGCATCACGCTGCCCAAGGTGCATGTGTCCTATGGCTACGAGGTAGGCAATCCTGCGACCGTGGCCGATGTGCGTCATGCCCAGCAGCCCTTCACGCTGGCCGCCGGCAACGGCATCACCCTGGGCCAGATCGAGACCATGGGGCCGGTGTCGTTGACCGCCAGCGAGGGCGACATCGCCATCGGCAGCACGATCGGCGCCCATGTGACCGTCAATGCCAATGACTGGAATCCCGCCGACCAAGGGGTTGCCAGCCTGGTCATCGTGGCCGATGCCGGCAACATCCAGATGCACGAGGCGCGTGCGGTCGGCGACATCACGATCCGGGCGCCGCTCGGACAAGTCACATTCGTCGGCGGCCTGAACGGCATCGAGACATCCGGTATCCGGATCGTCGAAGATTCCGATGGGGTGGCCGTCTCGAACACCATCTCGGTCACCGAAGTGGCGCGACTGCTCAAGCCGAGTTTTGTCGCGCCCGCCATCTCAGTCGGTCCCACCATCGCCGGCCCCGGCGCACCGCTCATTCCCGGCGCGCCGCCACCAGCGGCCCCGGCCGGCGTGAATCCGGCCGTCGCCACACCCGCCGCGTTCAACCTGGCCATGGCCGGACCGAACGGTACGGTGGTCGACGGCCAGGGGCCTCTGTCCAGCCAGGTGTCCAACACATCCGCCCCGGCCGGGTCGGAGGGCGACAGCTTCGGCGAAGTGTTCGTGGCCGAGACGGCCGCCGAGTCCGCGCCGACCCAGGCGGTCACCGAAGCCTCCGGCCAGGAACAGGCGGGAACCGAAGTCTCCGGCACCCAGGGTGGCGAAACCGGCACCCCGGATGCGCCCGCCCAGACCGCCCGGGAAGAAGCCAGCGAGCCCGGCCCGGGCCAGGCGACCACGGCCAACGAGGCGGGTGGCAGCCCCGCCGAGGGCACGCCGCGTGAGGGCATCAAGGTGGCCCTGGCGCCCGAGGAGGAAGACGAGGAAGAGGCCCAATTGCGCTTCGAGTCGCCGACCGGGACCTACGTGGTATTCGAAGGAGGGCGCGGCGATGCCAAGCAGAAAGATTTCGGCAACGAGCAGCCGCTGGAGTCTGGCCGGGTCCGGCCTTGATCTGAAACGCCGCCTCGGTGTCCGGCTCCGGCAAGGGGGCGGCGCCCAGGCCGCGGACCCCGTGGCCTGGGCTGGGCGGTTCTGGATCGTCGTCGGCCTGGCCTGTTTCGTTTGGATGGCCGGATACGGCGCTCCGGTGCAGGCCCGCGAGCCGACCCGTGAGCCGATCCTGCGGGTCGAGACCGGCATGCACACCACCCTGATCCGGCGCCTGGTCGTGGACTCGGCCCGCAACCGGGTCATCAGCTGTTCCGACGACAAGACCATCCGGGTCTGGCAGTTGCCCGAGCAACGCCTGGTATCCGTACTTAGGGTGCCGATCGACCAGGGTCACGAGGGCCAATTGTTCGGCCTCGCGGTGTCGCCCGATGGCCGTACCGTCGCGGCGGGCGGCTGGACCGGGTGGGACTGGGAGGGCACGGCCTCGGTCTATCTGTTCGATGTCGCCAGCGGCGAGCTGACCCGGCGCATCGGCGGCTTTCGCGACGCCATCCATGCCCTGGCCTGGTCGCCGGATGGCGCGTATCTCGCGGTGGGCTTGCAGGGGCGGGCCGGGCTGGATGTGGTCCGGGTCACCGATGGCCAGGTGGTGGCGCGTGACCCCCAGTACCGGGACAAGCTGACCGACCTCGACTTCGACCGCGAGGGGCGCCTGGCCGCCGTATCGCTGGATGGCATGACCCGGCTCTATGACAAGCAATTCAAGCTGCTCGGCCGGCGCGTGGTGCCGGGCGGAAAGCAGCCGATTTCGGTCCGTTTTTCCCCGGATGCCAGCCAGATCGCGATCGGTTTCGTCGATGTCGCGGCGGTCTCGGTGGTCTCGGGCAAGACCCTCGATATCCAGTTCAGCCCGGCCACCCAGGGCATGAAGCAGCAGCGCACCATCTATAGCGTGGCCTGGTCATCCGACGGACGTCACCTCTATGCCAGCGGCGATTACCGGGGCGAAGGCAAGAACCCGGTCTACCGCTGGGGCCAGGGGGGCCGAGGACCGCTGGAGCGGATCGCCGCGTCCAGCCACCGGATCACCGAGATCCAGCAGATGCCTGGCAACCGGATGGCCTACGCGGCCGAGGATCCAGGCTTTGGCGTGATCGGCCCGACCGGCGAGGTGCAGGCGTTCCGTGGCCCGGACATCCTTGATTTCAGCGGTGCGCATGGCGCGCTGCTGGTCTCCGCCGATGGCGTCGCCATCCGTTACCCGGCCGGGAAAAGTCCCGCCGGGCAGCGCGGCTTTTCCGCCTTGGCGGGGGGCGATCAGAACCCGCGCCAGCCGCCGGCCGCCAAGACCTTTCCGCCGATCCTCCAGGCCAAGGGCCTCAAGGTCGAGCAGTGGAAGGACAGCTACACGCCGAAGATCAATGGCCAGAAACCAAGCCTGGACGACTACGAGCTGTCGCGCAGCTATGCCATCGATCCAGAGGGCAAGCATGTCCTGCTCGGCACGGAATGGGCCTTGCGCCTGCTCGACGCACAGGCCAAAACCCGCTGGCAGGTGAAGCTGGCGGCCACCGCCTGGGCGGTGAACATCGCCCGCGATGGTCGCCTTGCCGTGGCGGCACTCTCGGACGGCACCGTGCGCTGGTACCGGATGCGCGATGGCCGCGAGGTGTTCGCCTATTTCCAGCACAACAACGACCGCGACTGGATCGCCTGGCTGCCCAGCGGCTACTACGTGTCTTCCGTGTACGGCGACAATCACATCGGCTGGCATCTCAACCGAAGCGTCGACCAGACCCCCGATTTCCATCGGGCGGTCCAGTTCGACCGGGTCCTGTATCGACCGGACTTGGTCGCCGGCGGGTTTGCCGAGGCGGTGGGCAAGTCTGCGCGTGCCGGGCCAGACGTGGTGGCGGGCGATGAGTTCAACGCAGCGCGCTTGCAGGAGATCGCGCCGCCCCGGTTGCGCATCCTGGAGGCCACGGTCAAGCCCGGTTCAGGCCGGGAGGTGCTGGTGCTACGCCTGCGCGGCGAGCAGGGCGCCGCGCCGACCCTGGATGTTTCGGTATTCGTGAACCGGATTCCCATGCTCCGGGTAAGCGAGCGCAAGCTCGGCCGGCGTGAGGCCGAGCGCTTCGAACGCACCTTCGAGATTCCCCTCAGCCAGCGCCAGAATGACATTCGCGTCGAGGCGTTCAACGGATTTTCGCTGGGCGTCGCGGAAACCTACCTGGGCTTGCCTGAGGACCTCCAGATCAAGCCGGTGCGCGGCGATCTCTACGTGCTGGCGATCGGTGTCAACGAGTTTCCGCAGTTGCCGGCACGTCTCAACCTGGCCTACGCCGCCCGTGATGCGCAAGAATTCGTCAAGGCGATCGAGAAGCAGGGCCGCGGCTATTTCCGCAAGATACACACCCAGGTGGTGAACGATTTCACGTCCGATAAACCCACCCGCGAGCAGATTGCCGAGGCGCTGGCCTTCATCCAGCGCGCCGAGCCCACCGATATCGTCATGGTCTTCCTGGCCTCGCACGGCATCAGTGACCTGGCCGGCAACTACTACTTCGTGCCCCGTGATGCCCGCATCGACGACCTGAAACGCCTGGAAACCGGCGGCAAGATCGAGTCCCTGATGCCCTGGACCGAATTCTTCGACAGCCTGCGCATGGCAGCCGGCAAGCGGCTGCTGATCGTCGACACCTGCCAGGCCCGCAATATCGAGGGCCGCTTCGAGGCCCACTCACTGATGAAGCGATCCGCGGCCTCGCTGTTTTCCCTGATGCTGGCCTCCAAGGGCGACGAAGAATCGCAGGAATATCCCGAGGCCAAGCACGGCCTGTTCACTTACTCGCTGATCTCTTCGATGGACCCTGGCGCCGACCGTAACCAAGACGGTTATCTGTCAGTCAGCGAATGGTTCAAGGCCTCCGCGCCGATCGTCGAACGCGGCCGTGACAAGCGGGTCGGCCCGCAAACCCCGCAACTGGTCGCGCCCGAGCCCCTCGGGGATACGGCGCTGATCCCCCTGAATAAGTAGTGGGGTGATGCAGCCTCGGCCTGGTTTCAGCGTTTCAAGGTGATCCGCGCGGATTCGATCGGCTGGCGGGCCACGTCCTCCAGCATCCGTTGCACGTCCTCGAACCGGGCCACCGCGTTGAGGTTCTGGAAATCGCCCCAACGAAGCGCGGCCGGAATGTCGTTGTAAATCTCACGCGGTGTGGCGAAGCAGGCGACCGGGAGCTGACCGTTGCCATCCGCCAGCAGCTTGAAGCCCTGTTTGCCCGGCAGTTCCAGGGGGGCCGAGGGCTCGACGCGGGGATCGTTGACGAAGCGGTTCGGGAAGATGCGTTGCAACTTGCCTTCGCCGGTTTGCGCGTAGCAATAGACATAGGCCGGAGCGCTGGTCTGTACCCGCAGGGCGAAGCCGTCGTCGCTCGACCCGGCGGCTGCCAGCGCGACGCGGGGTCGGCCGGGGGCGGCCAATGGCGTGGCCACGTCGTCACGGAAGGGTTGGGCCAGAGGCGGCGGAAAGGGTGCATTCAGGAATGCAGTGAAGAAGGCCAGATCGACCGAGGCGGCATCGCCCATGCCCAGGGCGGCGCGGTAGGCTGACACCGCCCGCAACAGGGCCGGGGTCACCTTGCCGTTGGCAGGGCCGTCGTAATACCCGCGATTGCGCAGTTGGGTCTGAAAGTAAGGCGTCAATTCGCCGGCACGCTCCATGCCGATGAACCAGTCCTCGATCTCGTTGGCGACATCCGGATGCTTGGCATCGGCACCCAGGCAGCGCCAGTAGGGCAGCTTGAGCAAGCGTCCGAACAGTTCCACCGAGGACAGGTCAACCATGTTGCGCAAGGCCTGGGCATTACCTTCCGTGCGTTGCAGCGAGGAACTGAAGTTGATGCCGACCTTGCTGATGGTCGCCTGGGCATCGACCGCGTCGCCTTCCTTGGTGATCGCGGTCAGGTTTTTCGAGACCACGCCGGGCAGCATGGCCAGGCGTTCGGTCTCCACCATGGCGACATCCAGGCCCAGCACATTGAATTGCCGGCTGGTCGAGGCACCCACGCCAAGCAAGGAACCGAGCGAGAGGCCACCATCGGCCTGGCGCTTGAGCACGCCCTCGTCCAACTGGCTGATCGAGCCGCGCACGCTGTAGCGGGGCACCACGGCAAAGGCGCTGCGCTTTTGCGCGTTGGACAGGAAAGCCACGGCATTGTTGGCATCCTGGCCAAAGGCGATCAACTCGATGGCACGGCTGCGCCGGTTCTGGTCGGAAATCGCGGTCATCATCATGTCCCGCGTGCCGGCGCTGACCTTCCGCGTCTGGTCGGACAAATCCTCCAGCATCACGCTGACGTCGCGGACGCCGAAATCGATGTACATCTTGTCCATGCAGCGCAGGGCATCGGAAAAATTGCTGATGTTGCGCTGCGGTTTAGTCTCGGGAGGCGTCGTCGCCGTTTTTGCGTCTTCCGACTTGGGCGGCAGGGGCGAGCAGGCGGTGAGCAATGCGATGGCCAGCAACGGGGCGAGGGATCGGTTCATGATGTCGGATCGAGGGCTATTTGCAGTTGTTGCCGGCCTGGATGATGTCGCCGGTGATGATGACCGTGGTTTCGCGGCGGGCCGAGGTCCCCAACTTCTTGTCGTCCTCGAACACGTTGCCGATGGCGATGGTGCAGCCATTGTCGAGCGCGGTGATGCCTGCGCCCGTACCCGCTGGGCTTCCTTCTTCCAGCTTGTCGCGGGCTCGTTCGCTGGCGCTGGTGGCGGCTTCGCTCTTGGCCCGGGCGATGCGCGCGTTGATCTCGTCCGGGATATCCGGCGCCCCGGCCAAGGCCAGCGCAGGGAGGACCCAAAGCAGGCTGAGGAAGAAGATCGAATGGCGTGGCATGGTGACCTCCTGCTACTGGCTGTTCACGGCGCTGCCGGACGCCTGACTGCCCTCGACCCCGCCCACCAGCACGCGCTGGTTGCCGGCACCGGCACCAGAGAGGGACTGCGAGATGTTGCCGCTGACGACGACATCGGTGGTGATGTTGCCGCTACTGTTGCGCACCCCGCCCAGATTAATGGTCTGATTGCCCGAAGCGCCGCTGATGTTCTGGTTCAGGTTGCCGCTCACGAAGGCCCGGGTGGTGACCACACCGCCGGCGTTTTCGGTGCCGCCGATGGAGATATTTTGTTTGGAGGCGCCGGCGTTGCTCGCGGTCTGGGAAATGTCGCCGGTGCTGGCCGCCTCGGTGATGTTCTGGCCACTGCCACCGGCCACGCTGCCCACCGATATGCCCTGCTCGACATTGGCGCTGGCATTGATGGATTGTGAAATCGTGCCGGTGGTGGTGCCGCGCGCGTCGACGTTGCCGCGCGTGTTGCTGATGCTGCCGACTTGCAGGCTCTGGTTTCCGCCGCTGCCTTGGTCGGCGGATTGATTGACCTTGCCGACGATGTCGCCCTGGGTGCGGGCCTCCAGCGGCGAGCCACCCCGCACGCTACCGGCCTCGATGCTTTGATTGACGGCCCCTTGATTCAGCTGGTTCACGGCGCCGCTCACCGTGCCGCGCGCCAGGATGCTGCCGGCGGCTTCAACGTTGCTGACGCTGCCAGCGGTCAGGGATTGTCGGATACCGAGGCCGGAACTTTGCACCTGGGTCACGCCACCGCTGATGCTGCCCCGGGTGACCACCGAACTGGCCTGGCTGCCTGATACGCTGCCCGCCTCGATGGTTTGCTGGACCGATGTCCCCCCCGTGGCCGATTGCACGATGGGCGCCCCGTTGATCTCACCCCGGGTCTCGACCCGCCCGAGGTTGGAGCCGACCAGGCTGCCGGCGCCGACACGCTGCTGCGCGCCGCGTGCCGTCCCGCCCACGTTCTGGTTGACGTCGGCGGTGATGCCGCCGGTCAGCCGGGCATCATTTGCCCTGACGTTGCCTTCGGCTCCGGCGACGGACAGCGACTGGTTCCCGGAGGCGGCGTCCACTGATTGCTGCACGTTGCCGGTCAGCGACCCGCGGGTGACCAGGCTGTTGATGTTGCTGCCGGTATCGGCCCCTCGTCCGGCTGACAGGCCATCCGAAACCTGGCGCACCGAGCCATCGCTCAATGGAATTCTTAACGGAGGGGCCGCCGATTCGGAGAACTGCACGGTGTTCGAGGTGCCATCCTTGAGATCGGCAAGCTGGGCCATCGCGGGACCGGTGACCAAGGCGAACAGGCAAAACGCAAGCGCGGGGCGCAGGGGGGACATGGGGACACCTCGTTATTGCTGTTGGAATTCCGAAGAGTAATGGAAATCCATGAAATAGCCAGCCACACGACGGTCGCCGATATACCCCCAGAAAAGATGTGTATTTGGCTGCTTCCGGCCGGAAGTCCAGGCCCTTCTGGACCTCCGGTCGAACTGATTACTCCTCGACGCAGATGGCCTTGTTCTTGACTGCCAGGGCGGTGCGGATGATCAGGCCGGCGATGACCACGGTGGTGACGCCGAGCAGGATGCCGGATAGACGAAGGTAGAGCGCGCTGCCGGTCTCGTGGAACATGAGCAGACTGGCAATGGTGATCGCGGCGAGCGGGAAGGAGTAGGCCCACCAGGACAGGAAAAATTTCAGTCGGGCAAACCACTTGACCTGGAAGAACAGCAGCAGGGTGAAGAACAGGGCGCTGTTGTAGAGGACGTGGGCGAAGGCATCGATGCCGCCAACCAGCTTGACGTAGGAAATGAAGCCCACCGCCGGTGGCGCGATCAGGATGAACAGGGTCGGCATCAGCCGCTCAGGCAGGCTGGCGTGGAAGATCACCCGGTAGAAGATGATGGTCAGCAGGACCGGCCAGAAGGTCAGGCCGATGCTGAAGAAGAACCAGGACACCTCGATCGGCGCGTGGGTCACCCCGGCGATCGGCACCAGGATGTTGCCGACCACCGGGATGAACCAAGCGGGGTTCATGTGGGCGATCTCGAACTTGGTGTGATGCACCCACTGGGTGATCACATAGAGGGTGAGCAACAGGTGAGCAATGCTCCCCAGGGTCCATAGCCATTGTGAGTACATCGCGTTGATCGGCAGCCAGGCGATGGACAGGAGAATCAGGCCGATCGAGAAGGTTGGCAGAAAGCTCATGCGGATCGGATTGCCCCATTCCTTGACGGCGCTTTCCCGATAGCGAAACACCTTGGCGGCGTAGAGCGCTGCCAGGACCACGAACAGCACCGTACTCACGGCCAACAGCCAGGGACTGGCCTGGAATGGCAGCTGGAGGATGTCCTCCGCCCTGCGCCAGGCGATGGTCAGGCCGCCTAGGCCCATGACGGTGGCGAACCAGGCGACGGGAAAATGCTGTAGACGGGAATGGGGCTGATCGTTCATGGTGGTCCTGTGTGATGGGGCGAGGAGCGGGCGAGCCTCAGAGGGGTTTCTTGACCGTGGCGGCACCGCGCAACATGTTGGGCAGGTAGCCGGTGGCCTGATCATTGGGATATTCGGCAGCCAACTTGGCCTTGACTGCATCGGGGATGGTTTCCGGGGTGCCATGGCAGGTCATGCAGACCTCCTGGACGACCAGTCCTTTCATATAGCGGAAAGTCTTCTGGTTGCCTTCGGTCACTACTTCGCTGTGCTCCAGGCTGGCCGCCGTGGCGCCATTCGCCAGGCGTTGCTCGAAATCGCGCAGGACCTTCGCCTCCCATGCGTCCGGCGCGCTTTTCGGGTTGCGATTCTTGAACGTGACACGGCGCAGACTGACGCCATGCTCATTCGATACGGCTGCCGCGATCTTGGGTGCGCGCTCCTTGCAAACGCCAATCGCGTGTGCGGGGCCACCGGCCTGGATGGCCTGTTTCAACTCGCCGCCCAGGGTTTTCACTGCCTGATTCACCGCGGCTCGGGCCGATTCGGTGTATCGGGCCTGCTGTTCCGGGCTGGGCGACGTGGCGCAGGCCGCGAGGGAGAGGGGCAGCAGGAGGGTCAGGGAAGTACGGGCATGGCTCATGATTTCTCCTCGAAAAGATAGTGCCGGGACATGTGGCGGGGTGATCTTACCGCGCGTGGCGCGCAACAGTGCGAACGTGTGATTCAGTGCGGTTCACCGCCGCCCCGATTGCGCATGTGATCGGCCACCTTGACGAACGCCGCGTAGAGTTCCTGGCGCAGGGGCTCGGCATCGACGACTTCGTCGAGTGCCAGTTTCATGCACATCAGCCACTGGTCGCGTTCCTGGTCACCAATCGTGAACGGCAGATGACGCCTGCGGAGCATGGGATGGCCATATTTTTCGGTGTACAGCTGGGGGCCCCCCATCCAGCCATTGAGGAACTCGAACAGCTTCTGGCGCGAACCGGCGAGGTCCTCGGCATGCATCTTGCGGATGCCATACGCCTCGGGAAGTTCGTCCATGTGGGCATAAAAAGTATCGACCAGACGCTGGATCGTGTCCTGGCCGCCGATGCGTTCGAAGTGGGTCTGGTACATGGGCATGCCGAAATCAGAGAGGTTGATTATTTTACTCGGATTTAAGGGTGAGCGGCGTGTCTGAAAGCTTATCGTACAAAAATGTCAGAAGCGGGAACCCGGGAAAAAGATCGGGGAGGGGAAGGAGGAGATGGAGCCCCTCCCCGAGTTCCTTGAGGAGAAAAGTCATACAACCCACCATCACCGTCGACCGTGTCCCGCGTATCGCCGATGACAGCTGTTTTTGGGCTGCGTGGGATATACAGCAAGGGGTGTGCCAGATGCGGGCATTTGCGTGTTTGTTTTGTAACTCTATGAATATAAATAACTCATCGGACTGCCCCCTTGAGGGGTGGTACATATGATTCAAATGAACCTGCCATTACTGACGGACTAAATCGTCATTTGACAAATATGTCAGGCGCGAAAGCGCTTCAGGTAGTGTCGCTCGAAGGCTCGCTTGAGCCAATGGAAAATTTTGAGTGAAGGCAGCAGGAGCGAACGCTTCTGGTCGCGGTAGACCAGGATGCCCCGGTCGATGGTGTCGACGATGCAGATCAGTTCCACCTTGAAACGCGCCGTGGCTGGTTGGCCTCGCAGGGCGCGAAGCAGGTTTTCCGAGGCCGCGCGGGCCTGCAAGTCGGCCATGTGGGCCTGCTTGGGCAACCACTCGGGCCCCGGGAAACTGCCGGCATCGCCAGCCACGAAGACCTTGTCGGTGCCCGGCACCTGGCCATGGCCGTCGGCCTGGATGAAGCCCCCTGGCGACAGAGGCAAGTGGCCCTGTGTGGCCCAGGCCGGTCCGGTCAGGCCGGGCATGAACAGGATCAGGTCGGCATTGACATGGCCGCCTTCGGTGTCGACGCCGCGATCCGAGAAACCGAGGAGCTTGTGACCTAAGTGGGTGTCGATGCGCCGGCGCGCCATTTCCGCGAGCAGCCCGGACACCGCCTTCTCACCCAGTCGCTTGCCAGGCTCGGCGGCGGCATTGAAGAAGGTCAACTCGATGCGTTCGCGTTTGCCGGTTTGCCGCAGGTGGGTGTCCAGACCGAACAGCAGTTCGAACATCGGGCCGCCGCGCATGGCCGAGGGCTCATTTGGATTGCCGCCGAAGCCGAGCGCGATGCGTCCGGATTGCATGGCGTCGACCCGGTCGCGGATCGCTTCCGCGGAAGCGATGCCTTCACATAGGGTGAGCGCGTGCTCGATACCCGGCAGTTTCTTGAGGAAGCGCCCGCCCGTGGCGATCAGCAGGGCGTCGTTGCCGATCTCGCCGGCGTCGGTGAGCACGGTGCGATGGTCGGGGCTGAGTCCGGCGACCGTGGCGGCGATGAATTCGACCTTGTGATCCGCGAAGAACCGGGCCAGCGGCAAGCGCAGGTCAGGGCCGGCGCGCAAGCCGCTGGGAATCCAGATCAGGCTGGGCAGGTAGATGAACTCGGCCTTCGGCGCGACCACGGTGATGCGGGCCTTGGGCGCGCGCTTGCGCAGTTCGCGCACGGCAGTCAGCGCGGCGAAGCCGGCGCCGAGGATGACGATGCGTGGGGCGGTGTCGGTCATGGGGTGAAGTCGTAAGTGGACGGGACGTTCAGGGAGGTATTCAAGGCCGAGTACGCACGTTAAGCATGTTGCCGGCATGTACCAGCCACTTGAGCAGGCCCTGGTCGAGCAGCTCGTCTCGGGCGTTGGCTGGTGCGCCGGCCTTGTGCAACAGTATCAGCGTCGCCGAGGCGCGCCTGGGATGCGCGGCGGGCAAAGCGAGTATATCGGTTCGCATACCCTCCAGGCTGGTGGCCAGCCGCTTTCGCACGGGCTCGAGAATGACCTGGGGCAAATGAATCGGACGCCGCGCGATTTCGGTTTGGGCCGTGGGACCGGCCTGGCAATCGCAGCAGGCATCGCTGCAAGTTTGGCCGGGATGAGGTGGATGCCCAGGCTGCGGCCCTGGCGCCGGGAGGGGACCGGGCCGAAGGCGATGTCGATGGCGGTCTTCCGTGCCGGGAATGTTCAGCGGGACAGGCCGGCCGCCATGTGGCGGACCAGCATGCGATGCGACCAGAGGCCGGCGAATGGGATCAGTGAGGCGAGAAAGACACCGGCCCCCTTGTGCGCGGGCAGATGGCCGCGCGCCAGGACCACCCCCAGGGTCAGCGTGGCCAGTAAAAACAGGGTGCCGTGCGTGATGCCGACGATGCGCACGGCCTCGGGCAGGCTGGCGTAATACTTGAGCGGCATGGCGATGCCGACCAGGGCGACCAGGGAAGCGCCCTCGATCAGGGCTAGCCGGCTGAGATAACGAAGCGAGGTTGGGATGTGCATGTCGAAACGCCTTGAGGTGGCTGGAAAAGATCAGTGACTGAACCGGAACAGGGCGATGGTACCGATGCCGGCACCAAGCAGCAGGACCTGCCGGAGCGAGGCCCTGGCGCTGGACTGGCGATGCAGTCCGGGCACCAGATCGGAGACCGCGATGTAGATGAAACTGGCGGCGGAGATGGCGAGCACGAAGGGGATGGCCTGGCGCATATCGGCCAGCCAGTACCAGCCGGCGAATACGCCGGGCAGGGTGGCCAGGGAAGACAGCAGGTTGTTGCCGAAGGCACGGGCCTTGCTCAGGCCGTTATGCAGCAGGATGGCGAAATCCCCCAGTTCCTGCGGGATTTCGTGGGCGATCACGGCCAGGGCCGTCGCCACACCCAGGGTCGGCGAAGTCAGGAAGGCTGCGGCGATGACGATGCCGTCGACAAAATTGTGGAAAGCATCACCGATCAAGATCAGCGAGGCCCCGGCATGGCCGTGGCTTTCGCAGTCCTGGTCATGGCAGTGGCGCCAGAGGATCAGCTTTTCAAGGATGAAGAAGCCGACCATGCCGGCCAGCACGGTGCCGGTCACGGCGAGCGGGGTCGCCATGCTCAGCGCCTTCGGCATCATGCCCAGGAAGGCGGCACCGAGCAGTGTCCCGGTGGCGTAGGCCAACAGACATGGCAACAGGCGGGTCCGCAGCGTATCCGGGAAGGCCAGCAGCAAGGCCGCGCCGGCCATGGCGCCGATACTGCCGAGCAGGGCAAAGATCAGGGCCAGCGACATGACTGGCCTGGATCAGACGCCAGGCTTGTCGAGGGCGCGGGCGATGCTCTGGTCCAGCTTGCCGGCCGAGGACTGCATGGTGACCGCCACCGTCGGTTCCATCATGCCAGCCAGCAGGGCGGCATTCATGCGCGAGACGATGACCCGGCCGTCGGCCATGCCGTAGACCGAGACGCTGCACGGCATCAGACCCGCGACATAGCGGGTGGCTTCGTTCTTGAGCAAGGGGATGGTATTGCCGCCGCTGGCCAGTTCGAGGATGACCAGACCGCCAGGCAGGTTGACGCCCTTCTTGGCGACCCGCATGCCCAGGTCGATCTCGGTCAACAGGGTCCAGCCATCCTTGGCCAACTGTTCCTTGAGCCGGGTCACGGTGGTGGCGAAGTCATGCGGGCTGGTGTCTTCCACCACCACGGCACGGGGGTTGGCCTTCGTGGCGGTGTCGGCGTGGACCAGGGGCGCGGCGGCCAGGGCGAGCAGGGCGATCAGGGTGCGGGCGAGTTTCATGCGGGCTCCAAGGGGCGTGGCTATGGAAACGCCCCGTGCGGGGCGCGGACGATGGTCAGTATTTGAGCGAAATGTCGAGCGAGTGCGGGGTCTGACCGAGTTCGAATGCAGCATTTGCGAAGCGCGGGGGCCCGGACAGCTTGGGGTTGTTGCTGAGGCCGTAGCCCTCCTTGGGAAACATGCCGAAGCGCAGGTTGAGTTGACCGTCGCCATTCTCGTCGTGATAGGCAATGACGGCATACTTGCCGGGTGGCAGGTCGCCGAACCGGGCCTCGACCTGGCCCGGCGCGGCTGGCCGTACCAACACCGCGCGGGCCTGGTCTTCCTTGCGGAAGCCTTCGGCGCGGTCGAACAGCATCAGCTTGACCTGGCCAGCGGCGTCGCGCACGCCGGAGACCGTGACGGTCAACTCGGCCGCGGGGCTGGCCGAAACGGCCAGCAGGCCAGCCAACAGGACGGCGCGCCGGATCATTTCGCGACCGCCACCGGTTTGCTGCCCAGGCTCGCGTAATAGTGCGCCAGGGCTTCGATTTCCTTGTCGCTGAGTGGCTTGGCGAACATGCGCATGACCCCGCCCACGTCCGAGGTGCGCATGCCTTCTTTGTACATCTTCATGGCCTGGATGAAGTATTCCGGGGTCTGGCCGGCCAGGGCGGGGGTGTCCGGGGTGACGCCGGATTCACCGTGTTCGCCGTGGCATGCGGCGCAGGCCGTGATGCCACGCTTGTCGTCACCGTGTTGGGCCAGTTTCGCACCAGCCTTGGCCAGCTTGGCCTTGGTCTGGGGCGGGACCACCGGCGCCGGTTGCTGGGCGTAATAGGCGGCCAGGTCGGCCATCTGCGACTCGCTGAGCAGCTGCGAGACGCGGGTCATGACATAGGCCTTGCGGTAGTGATCGCGGCGCATCGCCTGTTTGTAGTCGAGCAGGGTCTTCATCACGTAGTCGGGCTTCTGGCCGGTCAGGCTGGGCCAGTTGCGCGAGGGTGAATTGCCGTTGTCGCCATGGCAAGCGGAGCAGTACAGGTAGTGATGCAGGCGCTCACCTTCGGCCGGGTTGCCGGCACGGGCCTGGGAGAGGGCATGTTCGAGCTTCTCGCTTTCCCATTCCGGCATGGGGGCGTTGAGGGCGACCTTGAAGGCATTGCCGGCGAGTGCCGGGCCAGCCAGCAGGGCGAGGAGGAGAGCCAGGGGACGTGTGTTCATGGTCAGGTTCAGGCGAAGCAGTCGTTGGCGAAGGTGCGGTGCCAGTTGCGCTGGTACACCGCTTCGAGCAGGGGCTGGGCCGGGGAGTCGGTGATCGGAGACACGCCGGAGGCTGGCAGCTTGATGATCCGGTTGTCGACCACCTTGAAAATGTCGGCGATGGACACCCCGTAATCCTCGCCGGCCAGGCTGTAGCAGACGTTGATCATGGACGGCTCGCCCGGCGTCTTGCCGGCCAGCATGTCGGCGATGGCTTGCACCGCCACCTTGGCCTGGGAGTTGGCGGAGTAGCCGGACTTGGGCATCGAATCACCCACGCAGGCATCGCCGATGACGTGCACGTCCCTGACGATCTCCGACTCGAAGGTGCGCCGGTTCACCGGGCACCAGCCATCGCGGTTGGTCAGCCCCATGCGGAAGGCCAGGGTGCCGGCCCGCTGCGGCGCGATGTAGTTGACCACGTCCGCCTTGAAGGTGCCGGCCTTGGCCACCACGGTGCGGTTCGCGGCGTCGACGCGCACCGGCGTGCCGCCCTGGGCGGCCGGGATCCATTCGATCATCGAGTTCGGCGTGTTGTAGCCATACAGGCGTTCCCAGGCCTTCTTGAAGGGCACGTCCTTGGTGAAGGCGTCCTTGTGGTCGAGGATGATCACCTTGGCCTTGGGATTGTGCTTCTGCATCCACTCCGCGACCAGGGAGGCGCGCTCGTAGGGGCCGGGCGGGCAGCGGAACGGGTTGGGCGGGGCGACCATCAGGAAGGTGCCACCCTGGGGCATGGCTTCCAACTGCTTCTTGAGCAGCAGGGTCTGCGGGCCGGCCTTCCAGGCATGTGGCATGGTGGTTTGCGACGCCTCGCGGTGATAGCCCTCTACATCGCCGAAGATGAAATCGATGCCGGGCGAGACGACCAGCTTGTCGTAGCCCAGCTTGCCACCTTGGTCCAGTTGCACCGTCTTCTTGTCCGGATCGAAGCCGATGGCGCGGTCGTGCACGACGTTGACCTTGTACTTGCTACGCAGGGCGTCGTAGGTGAAGGTGATGTCGTCCAGGGTCATGTGGCCGACCGCGACATCGTTGCTGCGCAGGCAGGTGATGAAGCGCTTGACCGGCTCGACCAGGGTGATCTTCACGCTGGGGGCGGCCAGGCGCAGATACTTCGCGGCGGTGGCGCCGCCGATGCCACCGCCGATGATGACGATGTGGGCGCTCTTCTTCTTGCTGGCGGCAAAGGCGGGCTGGCCGAGCAGGGTGAGGGCGCCGGCGGCGCCGAGCGCCTTGATGAGTTCGCGTCGATTCATGGCCTGTCCTTACTTGATCTTGGAGAAGTAGTCCGCGATGGCGGCGATCTCGGCATCGGTATAGCCCTTGGCGATCCGGTTCATGACCACGCTGACCCGGCGGTCGGCGCGGTAGTCGGTCATGGCCCGGATCAACTGCTGCCGGTCGATGCCGGCCAGGGAGGGCATGTACTCATCCATGCTCTTGCCCAGGGTGCCGTGACAGGAGGCACAGGTGTCTCCCATCATCTTGCCGGTGGCGATGGTGGGTTCCTTGGCGTGGGCTGTCGCGCTCAGGACGAGCGCCAGCCCGGCACACACTACGAATGATGTTTTGGACATAGGGTCGAATCAGAGAATTAGAGATCTCTGATATACAAAGTCGAGGAAGCTATCAAAAAGCAATATGTATGCCAGTCAATCAGTTTGACCATGGCATAAGTAAAATTGATTAAGTTTCAGTCGTTTAGACTAAGTGACTGATAAATAGATGGTTTTATCTGTTTTCTTAGGCACAGAAAATGCCCGACAGCGTTGTCGGGCTATGTCAAAAATGTCGCGAATGCCTGCCCGCTTAGTGCGCGTGGCTGTGATGGTCGTGGTCTTCGGGCGCCAGCAGGGGCAAGGCGCCGTCCAGGAGGGCACGGACCGCGGTGTCCGGATCGGTTTCCGAGGTCACCAGGCCGCGAATGCCCATGCCGGCAAGGCGACGCTGCAAGCCGCTGCCCATGCCGCCACAGATCAGGGTGTCGACCCCGGCGAGCGGGTGTGCACCCGCGCCGTGGCTTTCATGAAAGGTCTGCTCGATGCTGAGCTCCAGCATCGAGCGTCCCGCCGGTTGCCCATCCACGACCTCGTAGATCCAGAATCGGCGGCACTTGCCGGCGTGGCCGGTGACCGTCTTGCGGTTTTGGCTGGCGATGGCGATTTTCATGGTGGACTCCGGCGAAGTGGGGGAATGATCAGGCGTTGCGCAAGCCTTTGACCCAGGCTTCCATGGCGTCGTTGGCGGGCTTCATGGGCGCCTCCAGGAAGCTGACCACAAACTTGTCACCCAGGTCGGCTATGCCGATCGAGCGCGGCCGAACGGCCAGCACCTGGGGATTGGGCAGGGCGAAGCCGAAGCAGAAAATCACGTCGACCGCGCCGACGATGCCCGCAGCGATTTCGCCGCCGATGCCCTGGGTGTGGGCATAGTGGTCGAACACGCCGATGTACTTCACCTTGGGGTTCTCGGCGATCTTGCCTTGCAGGTAGGCGACGATGTCCTCGACCGTCTTGCAGGCGGTCTCATTCTTGCCGATTTCGGCGACGAACACAGGATACTTCTCTTGCAGCAGGGTCTGTTTCATGGCGATGCCTCTCGTTTGAAAGTTCAGTGTTTGCCCGGTGCTTGGCCGGGGGGTTCATGGATATCCTCCCAGCCGGTGATCATCGCCTTGATGTGGGCGAAAATCGTGTGTCCGGTGGTGGTCAGATAGACGTGGATGAAAAAGAAGGCGGTGATCAGGAACGCCCCCAGCGTGTGCATGACGGCGACGAATTCTAGACTGAGCCAACGGTCGATGCCCAGCGCGGCCCAGTCGCCATAGAACAGATAGAGCAGTCCGGACACCCAGATGATCGGCGAGATCACCGCCAGCAGGGCCAGGTAGGCCAGGCGCTGGAGCGGGTTGTGCTTCTGCACCACGGTTTTCTTGAACGGGTGCGGGGCGTCATGGAAGATACCCCAGGCGTAATAGCGGACCATCAGGTCGACCCGTTTTAGTGAGGGCAGGTACTGTTTCCATTCCCCGGTGGTGAACTGCCAGAAGATGGTGAACGCCCACAGCACGATCAGGGTCCAGGCGGCCAGGGTGTGCGCGCGCACGGCTTGGCGGAAGCCGAGCAGGTCATAGAAGCCGTGCACCTCGAAGCCGGTGATCATCATCACGATGATCAGGGCGGCCTGCGACCAGTGCCAGAAGCGTTCATAGCGCTTGTAGATGTAGATGCGGGTTTCGCTCACGGTTGCGGGCTCCGGGTGTGGCGGGTGAGGAGGCGGATCAGGCCATGGCCGAGGCCCGCCAGGAGTGCGCCGGCGATGGCCAGCAAGCCGAACAGGTCGACCCAGTCATTGCGGTCGCGGCCTGGGATATAGATGTCGGTGATGTCCTTCAGGCGGCCATCTTCCGCGCGGGTGTGGCAGTCCTGGCAGGGCACGGCGTCTTCCTTGGGCGCCACCATGTGGGTGATGAACCAGTTCATCCGGGTTTCGATGAAGGCGAATTTTCCGCTGTAGGGCAGACCGGCGGTCTCCATGCCGGCCTGGATCGCCTTGGCATAATCGAAGTTCGTCCAGAATGCGGTGTCGTCCTGGCCGAACACGTGGTTGACCACCAGGGTCTTGTTGACCGGGTCGTAGGGCTGCTTGCCGACCATCACCTTGAATGGCCAGATGCGTGCCTTCGGGTCGGCGGCGGAGCCCTCGACGGCATTCAGTTCCAGGATCTTGCTGTCATCGATCTTGTCGGTCATGGTGACCTGCCTGACCGTGCCGTTGTACCACTTGTAGGTTGGTCGGACGTTTTCGCCGTATTCGAAGTCGCCCTTTTCGGCCGAGTATTTAAGGTGGCCGTGCTCGCCCTCGATGAACAGGGGCTTGCCGTCCGGGCCGCGCTTGCCGGCCGTGGACCAATCCCACAGGGTCTTGGTGGCGATGCCGCCGCGCGCGAATTCGGGGATATGGCAGGTCTGGCAAGCGACCTTGCGGGTGTGGATGTTGATCTGTTCCTGCGCGTGCGGGGTCTGGCCGTGGCAGGATTCGCAGGTGGCGCGGTCGTGGTCGTCCTTGGGCAGGTCCTTGCCGTGCGGGTCCTTGGCGCGCGCGGCGTAGCGGCTGCCGGAGGGTTGGTGATCATTGAAGGTGTGGCAGTCGGCGCAGCTCAGGTTGGCACCGTCCTTGGCCATGTGCACGTCGAGCTTGCGCGGCGGGTCGATCAGCGAGGTATCGAGGTCACCATGCTTGACCGCGTCGCCGCCACCCCCGTTGAAATGGCAGGCACCGCAATTCTGGCGGCCGGATTTTCCAACCTGTTGCGCGACCTTGGCGAGATCGGGCGGTTGCTTGATCTTGCCGCTGCCCTTGGGCAGTTCGCGGGGTTCGTAGAGCGGATGGCCGGCGTCGGTGGCGATCTTCTCATAGGTGCCGGTGGTGTCATGGCAGGCCAGGCAGTCGACATTCGCTTGGTTGTTGAAGTCGAAATGCTGGTCGGTCCAGTTGTAGCCGGCATGGCAACTGGTGCAGCGCGGTTCGTTGGAGATCGGCGAGCCGCAGAAGCTGTTGGCGGCGTGCTTCTTGCCCAGCTTCTTGCCATTGTGCTCGGCTTCCCAGGTCCAATGGATGCTTTTCATGACCTGGTGGCCGGCCTTGTTGTGGCAGGCCAGGCAGGCCTGGGTGACTTCCGGGCCCGACTTGAACGGGCCTTGCAGTTCCTTGAATCGGGTGTGGTCGGCCGTTCCGGCCTGCACCGTGCCGGTGAGCAAAATCAGGGCGAGCGCCGCCAGGCGGCGTAGGGTGGAAAGCTTCACTTCGGGGATCCTGGTTCGGTGCTCAGTGGCAGGCGCAATGGCCAGCGGATAGGCCGGGTGGCAATTCCCTGAGGGTGTCGTCGAGCCAGCCACGCACGGCGCGGACGGGGTCGGCTTCTTCGGTGGCGACGGCAACGATGCCCTGTTGCTTGAGCCGGTTACGCAAGTGATTGCCCAGGCTGCCGGTGATCAGCACGTTGATCTGGTCGAGCGGAGCCGGACGGCCAGCATGCAGGCTCTCACCCATGGCCAGTTCGACCAGTTCCTGGTGCTTGACCTCGCAGGCGTCGATCTCGAACACCCAGAAGGTCCGGCAATGGCCGGCATGTCCGGTCACGGTTTCACGGTTCTGGCTGGTGACGGCGATTTTCATGGCGTCTTCCGAAGAGTGTGGATTGAGTAGCTATAAGCAGGATTTATGCCAATTTGATAAGGTTTTGTATTTGAATGAAAAGCGTCAATGGATCGGGGCCGCAGCAGGCGCGTTTGTCGAAATTGACATGGGCGCCTGCCGCGGATGGCGATCATTCGCCGTCGGGGTTCTTCGCGGCGCACTCGCGTGCTTCGCACATCATGGCGTTGACGATGGCCAGCATCAGGGCCAGGGTGGTGCCGAGGATCCAGGTGAAGTACCACATGAAGAGGTCCTTTCTTGTAGGTGAAGCGTGTTTAAAAGGCGTGACGCATTGCGTGACCAGGGCACTCGTGAGGGCGTTGGGTCACATTCTGGTGTCACGCTTTCGATTGCCTAGGGGCTGGGTTTGCCATGTCCGTCAGTAGGCAGCCTTGTCGTGGGCCCGGATGAATTGCTCGGTGACCTTGCCGGACATCACCTTGTAGGCCCAAGAGGTGTAAATGATGATCAGCGGCATGAAGATCACCGTGGCCCAGAACATCAGGCCCAGAGTGAGGTGGCTGGAGACACTGTCCCACACCGTCAGGCTCGAATCGGGGTGGCTGGACGAGGGCATGACGAAGGGAAACAGCGCCACGCCGGCGGTGCCGATGATGCCGGCCATGGCCAGGCTGGAAGCGACGAAGGCGGTCAGCGGCTTGCGCAGCCAGGCCAGGGCGACGCCGGCCAGGCCGGCCAGGATGCCGAGGCCGGGCAGCGCCCAGAGCAGGGGTTGGGCCGTGAAATTGCCCAGCCAGGCCCCGGTCTGCATGGCCACCGTCTTGTCGAGCGGATTGGGCAGCGCGCCGGGTTCCACCACCGAGGTGATGACGTAGCCGGGCAGACCTCCAACGAAGACCCCTGCCAGGATGAAGGTCGTCACCATGGCCAGACCGCTTGCGATGGCCCAGACCCGGGTGCGTTCGAAGATCACGCCCTCGGTGCGGTGCATCAGGTAATTGGCGCCCTGGAAGGTGATCATGGCCGAACTGACCACGCCGGCCAGCAGGGCGAACGGGTTGAGCAAGGCCCAGAAACTGCCCGTGTAGTAAGACACCAAATTGTCATCGAAGTGGAACGGTACCCCCTGCAGCAGATTGCCGAACGCCACGCCGAAGATGACCGGGGGCACGAAGCCGCCCACGAACAGGCCCCAGTCCCAGGTGGTGCGCCAGGTGGCGTTTTCGATCTTGGACCGGTAGTCGAAGCCGACCGGACGGAAGAACAGGGCCCAGAGCACCGCCAGCATGGCCCAGTAGAAGCCTGAGAAGGCGGTGGCGTAGACCAGGGGCCAGGCGGCGAAGATGGCGCCGCCGCCGGTGATGAACCAGACCTGGTTGCCGTCCCAGTGCGGACCTACCGTGTTGATCACCACCCGGCGTTCCAGGTCGGTCTTGCCGACGAAGGGCAGCAGGGTACCGACGCCCATGTCGTGGCCGTCCATGATGGCGAAGCCGAGCAGCAGGACACCGACCAGCAGCCACCAGATGAGTTTCAGGGTTTCATAGTCGAGCATTTCTGTCTCCTGTCGTAAACGTGAAAAGCGTGACGCCGTGAGGATCTTGTCAAGGGGTCACGCTTTCATGCGCGTCGCGGTGTCCGTTAGGCGGTCGCGGTTTCGAAGTGGTACTTGCCGGTACCGAGCGAACTCGGTCCCAGGCGGGCGAACTTGAACATCAGGTACAACTCGGCCACCAGGAGCAGGGTGTAGAAACCCAGGAAACCGGCCAGTGAGCCGTACAGGCTGTTCACACTCAGGGTCGAGGTCGACAGGTGGGTGGGCAGGATCCCGAATATGCTCCAGGGCTGGCGGCCGTATTCAGCGACGAACCAGCCCATCTCCGCGGCGATCCAGGGCATCGGGATGAACCAGACGGCCCAGCGCAACAGCCACTTCTTCTCGGTGAAGGTGTTCTTGAGCGAGTACCAGAATGCCAGGCCGAACAGCAGCGCGAAGGCGAAACCGAGGCCGACCATGATGCGGAAGGTCCAGAACAGCGGGGCGACCTGCGGCACGGTGTCGTACGCGGCCTGTTCGATCATGGCGGGCGTGGCCAGGGCGACATCGGGCGTGTACTTCTTGAGCAGGAGGCCGTAGCCGAGGTTCTTCTGGTGCGCCTCGAAGACCAGCTTGGCGTCGGCGTCCTCCTTGTTCTTGCGCAGCCGTTCCAGGGCCTTGACTGCCAGGATGCCGGACACGATGCGCTCCTTGTTCTGGGCGCGAATCTCCTTGATGCCTGGAATTTCCTCGGTGGTCGAGCGGGTGGCGATCAAGCCCAGGGCCCAGGGAATCCCGACCTGCCAGTCATTGCGCTGCGCGGCATCGTTGGGCCAGGCCAGCAGGTTGAAGCCGGCCGGGGCAGGCTCGGTTTCCCACATCGCCTCAATGGCGGCCAGCTTGGATTTCTGCGATTCGGTCATGGCGTAGCCCGATTCGTCACCCAGCACGATCACCGACAGCGCCGAAGCAAAGCCGAAGGCGGCGGCGATGCGGAACGAGCGGCGGGCGAATTCGACGTCGCGGCCCTTGAGCAGATACCAGGACGAGATGCCGAGCACGAACATCGAGCCGGTGACATAGCCTGCCGACACGGTGTGCACGAACTTGGCCTGGGCGGTCGGGTTGAACATCACGTCCCAGAAGCTGGTCAGCTCCATGCGCATGGTGGTGTAGCTGAACTCGGCGCCGACCGGGTCCTGCATCCAGCCGTTGGCGATCAGGATCCACAAGGCCGACAGGTTCGACGCCACGGCGGTCAAGGTGGTGACCAGCAGGTGCTTGTTTTTCGAAAGCTTGTCCCAGCCAAAGAAAAACAGGCCGATCAGGGTCGATTCCAGGAAGAAGGCCATCAGCCCCTCGATGGCCAGCGGAGCGCCGAAGATGTCGCCGACGTAGTGCGAGTAGTAGGCCCAGTTGGTGCCGAACTGGAACTCCATGGTGATGCCGGTGGTGACGCCGAGGGCGAAGTTGATGCCGAACAGCTTGCCCCAGAACTTGGTCATGTCCTTGTAGATCTGCTTGCCGGTCAGCACGTAGGTCGATTCCATGATCACCAGCAGGAAGGACAGGCCCAGGGTCAGGGGCACGAACAGGAAGTGGTACATCGCGGTGGCGGCGAATTGCAGCCTGGACAGTTCGACGACGGTTTCATTCATGGTGGGTGTGCTCCGGGCTGGGGGTGGCGAGCAGGTTGGCGGCGGTGCCTTCGCTGCCAGGTTTGACAGGGTCGCTGAAGAAAACCAGCTTGATGGTGATGATCAGGCAGAGCTTGACCAGCAACAGCAGGGCGATTTCACGACCCAGCGGGCTGAGATGATGGCGTGTCATGTCGGGGGTGCCTCCTTTGCGTTCATGTCACCGCAAGGACCATGCCAGGTGCTTGTCAAACACGATGCCATGATCCGGATGACCATTTTTCTGGACGCCAGGGCGCGCTGCAATGCGGTATGTGGTCGCACCCCCAGGCGCTGGCCGGATTGCGGCGAGCGTCTTTGTTTGACAAAAACACTCGGAAAACTGACAATCGTGACAGTCCCGCCAAGTCAAAATCGTCATGCACATTCCGCGAGAACTGGTCACGTTCCTCGACAGCCTGCCCGAGCCGCGCATCCTGGTGGATACGCATTACCGCATCCTGGCGGCCAATCCTGCCTATGTCCGTGAGTTCGGGGCCCGCAAGGACATGGTCGGCCGCACCTGCTACGAGGTCTCGCATCGCTTCGACAAGCCCTGTGATCAATGTGGGGAAACCTGCCCCTTGCAGACCTCGCTCAAGACCGGCCAGCCCGGCCGCGTCCTGCACCTGCACCACACGCCGCGCGGCGAGGAACACGTCGATGTCGAACTGGTGCCGATCCAGGACGAGTTCGGCCGGGTCGCCTATTTCGTGGAAACGATGTTCCCGCTCAGCAACAAGCTGGTCGACAGTGCGCGCGGGGTCGGCATGGTCGGCCGCTCCCCGGCCTTCAATGCCATGCTGGAACTCCTCAACCGGGCCGCGCCGGCGATGACCCCGGTGCTCTTGCTGGGCGAGTCAGGCACCGGCAAGGAGCTGGCTGCCCAGGCGTTGCATGACTTGTCACCGCGGCACGGCAAGCCGTTCGTGCCGGTGGATTGCTCGGGCATGACCGAGTCGCTGTTCGAGAGCGAGCTGTTCGGCTATGAAAAGGGCGCCTTCACCGGCGCCAACCAACGCAAGATCGGCCTGGTCGAAGCGGCCGCCGGCGGCACCCTGTTTCTCGACGAACTGGGCGACATTCCGCTCAGCCTGCAAGTCAAGCTGTTGCGCCTGCTCGAGACCGGCACCTTCCGCCGGGTCGGCGGGGTGGAAACCCTGCGTGCCGATTTCCGACTGGTCGCGGCCACGCACCGGGGCGTCAAGGACATGGTCGAGGCCGGCACCTTCCGGCGCGATCTCTACTACCGCATCTCGGCGTTCCCGATCCACCTGCCAGCCCTGCGCGAGCGCCGTGAAGACTTGCCGGTGCTGATCGAAAGCCTGTTCCTGCGTTTGGCGCCGGAACGCCGACTGCGCCTGGCACCGGCCGCCTACGAGCGGCTGCTCAACTATGGTTTTCCGGGCAATATCCGAGAGTTGCGCAACATCCTCGAGCGCGCCGTGCTGCTTGCCGACGGCGATACGATCGGCCCCGAGCACCTGCCCGAGGACCTGGCGCCGATGCCCTCGGCACCCAGCAACCGGCAGGGCGATGTGGTGCCGCTCGATCAGGCTGAACGCCGCTATGTGCGCTGGGCCCTGGAAGCCCTGAACGGCGACAAGAAGGCCCTGGCGCATGCGCTCGGGATCAGCGAGCGCACCTTGTACCGCAAGCTGGAAAACGATTGAGAAATATCCGTTGACGGCCTCGGGTGGGAAAAATATTCTGCCCGAACCATTTAAGGAGTTGCTTATGAACCCGGCCACCCAAGACCCGCAAAAGGTCATGCATTCCATCATCCAGCGCATCGCCACCGGACCCGAGCTGTCCAAGGACATCAGTCTCGAAGAGGCGCGCCTGGGCATGCAGGCCATCCTGGACGGCGTCATCGATCCGGTCCAGGCCGCGATCTTCTTCATCGCGCTGCGCATGAAGCGCGAGACCATGGATGAGTTCAAGGGCATCCTGGAAGCAATCCTCAATACCACGCGCCGAGTCACCGCCGAGGTCGACGAGGTGGTCGACATCGCCGATCCCTACGACGGCTACAACCGCTGCCTGCCGGCCTCGCCGTTCCTGCCCGCGCTCCTCGCCGAATTGGGGGTGCCGGCGGTCAACCACGGCCTGGAAGCGGTCGGCCCGAAGTACGGCGTCACCGCGCGCCATGTGCTGCGTGCCGCCGGTGTGAATGTCGACCTGAGCCCGGCCGAAGCCGCCGCCCGTCTGGCCGACCCGGCCCTGGGCTGGGCCTACATCGACATGGCCCAGTACTGCCCGCCGCTGCACGACTTGCTGCCCCTGCGCCAGCGCATGATCAAGCGCCAGGCAGTGACCACCATCGAGACTGAATCGAAGCCGATCGTCGGCCGCAAGCGCACCCATTTCGTGACCGGCTACGTGCACAAGCCCTATCCGCCGGTCTATGCCCAACTGGCCCGGCATGCCGGCTTCGACTCCGCCCTCATCATCCGGGGTGTGGAGGGCGGCGTCATGCCCAGCCTGCGCCAGGCCGGGAAATTTACCGCCTACCAGGATCGCGGCGAGGAGATCGAGTACGACATCGATCCGGCGGCCCTGGGGATTGCCCAGACCGTGCGTGCGGTGCCGTTGCCCGACGACCTGCCCAAGTCCGAGCGGGCGGGTGACGAGGTGGCCATCATGGTCGACGTCAAGGCGACCGCGCAGGCCGCCGCCGAAGCCGGCATGGCTGCCCTGGCTGGCAACAAGGGTGCCAGCTACGACACCCTGGTGCTGACCGCCGCGATGGTCCTGCATCACGTCGGCCGTGCCCATTCGTTGTTGGAAGGCGCCGATCGGGCGCGCGCCGCGCTCGATTCCGGGCGCGCTCTGGCGCGGGTGAAGTGATGGCCTGGACCGCCGTCGCCGCCGAGGGCGAACTGAATCCCGGCCAGATGAAACGGGTCGAGGCAGACGGTCGCAAGCTGCTGCTTTGCCACGCCGACAGCGGCCACTACTGTATCGACGAGATGTGCAGCCATGAGGACTACTCGCTCTGGTTCGGCTGCCTGAAGGGCGACACCATCAAGTGCTCGTTGCACGGCAGCTATTTCTCGCTGGACAACGGCCAGCCGCTCAACGATCCGGCTGACTGCGCCCTCGGAACCTATCCGGTCAAGATCGATCAAGGCCAGGTCTGGATCAAAGTCGACTGACCCCATGAACTTGCGCAAGCTGATCCTGCCGGTGGTTTTTCTGGCCCTCGGCGTCGGCGGTTTCGCCGCCCTCAAGGCGTCCAAGCCGACCCAGACGCCGGCCCCGGTCCAGGAGCCGGTCTGGCGTATCGAGACCCTGCTCGCCGTGCCCAGCCGCCAGAGCCCGGTAGTCCGCTTGAGTGGGGTGGTGGAGAGTCCGCGACTGACCGTGGCGGCGGCGCCCGGGCTTGGCCGCGTCCTGCATCTGGGGGCCCGCGAAGGTCAGGCGGTCCGGCGTGGCCAAGTGTTGGTGGAACTCGATGCGCGTGACTTCGCGCCACGGGTGGCGCAGGCCGAAGGTGCCGTGGCCGAGTTGGAAGCCGCCGTGAAAAGCGAGCATCTGCGCCACCGATCCGACCTCGACCAGTTGGCCCAGGAGCGCAAGCTGCTGGAGTTCGCGAGCGCCGATGTGGATCGCTTCGAGCGCCTGCAAAAGGACAATTTCTATTCCCAGGCGGCGGTCGACCAGAGCCGCGCCAGCCTGTCCAGGCAGCAAATCACCCTGCGCAGCCGGGAGCTGGCGATCGTTGACCATGAGGCCCGCCTGGCCCAGCTCGACGCTCGCCTGGTCCAGGCCCGGGCCACGCTCGATCAGGCGCGCCTGGCCCTGGCGCGCAGCCGGGTCACGGCGCCGTTCGACGGGTGGGTGGCCAAGGTCGAGGTGGCCGAGGGCGATCAGGTCAATACCGGCCAGGCGCTGGTCAGCCTGTATCCCTCCGCAGGCCTCGAAGTCCGTGCCAAGGTACCCGCCCCCCAGCAAGCGGCCTTGCTCGCCGGGGTCGCCGGCGGGATCCGGCCGGCCGCGTCGGCCCGGGTCGGTGAAGCCCTGGTGGCCTTGCGCTTCGACCGGGCGGCGGCGGCCGGCGATGCACGCGGCCTGGATGCCTTCTTCCAGGTCACCGGCGGCGCCGGGCTGCTCCGGGTCGGTGGCCTGATCGACATCACCCTGGCACGGCCGCCGGTCGATGACGTGGTGGTGGTGCCCTATACCGCGCTCTACAACGGGCGGACCGTCTATGTTGTCGACCAAGGCCGGCTCAAGTCGGTGGCGGTGGAGACCGTCGGCGAGGCCGCCGGCGAGCCGCCCAGGCTATTGGTGCGCGGCCTGGCCCAGGGCGCCCGGGTGATGACCACCCATCTGCCCAACGCGGTGACCGGACTCAAGGTCGAGGTCGCCGGCAAATGAGCCGGGACGCGGTCAAGCGCGACCTGCTCGGTACCTTCGTCCACCATCCGGTGGCGGCCAACCTGTTGATGATCCTGCTGATCGTCGCCGGGCTGTTCGCCCTGTCCCGGCTCAACGTGCAGTTCTTCCCGAATTTCAGCATGGACGTGGTCACCATCCGCGTGGAATGGCGGGGTGCCGCGGCCGAGGATGTCGACGAAGGCATCGTCACCCCGCTGGAGCAGAAGCTGAAGACCGTGTCCGGGCTCGACAAGCTGACCTCGACCGCCAGCCAGGGCATTGCCTCGCTCAGCCTGGAATTCGAGGAAGGTGTCGATCCGGTGGCCGCGCTCGACGAGGTCAAGCAGGCGGTCGCCGAATTCCGCAACCTGCCGACCGAGGCCGAGACACCCAATACCGCGCGGGTGATCCGTTACGAACCGATCGCCCGCCTGCTGGTCTCGGGCGCGACCGCAGAGGAATTGCGCACCCTGGTCCGCCGCTTCGAGCGCGAGTTGCTCGACCGTGGGGTCGACCGGGTCGACATGACCGGCTTGCCGGACGAGGAAATCCGCATCGAGATTCCCGGCGCCGAGTTGGAGCGCCTGGGCATGAGCCTGGACCAGGTGGGCAGCCGCATCGCCCAGGAGAACCGCGATATTCCGGCCGGCCGGCTGGGCGGCGGCGAAGTCGAGCGCGACGTGCGCGGCGTCAATTTGCGCCGCGATCCGCGTGATTATGCCGACCTGCCTTTGGTCACCGAGGCGGGCCAGCGGATCGAGCTGGGTCAGTTTGCCCGCATCCGGCAGGCACCCCGCGAACAGAGTGTGTTGCTCGAGGTGAATGGCGCGCCGGCGGTCGAACTGTCGCTCCAGCGTTCTGAGAACGGCAATTCCCTCAAGGCCGCCGAAATTTTCAACACCTGGCTGGAAGACACCCGGCCGACCCTGCCAGCCAACATCCAGCTCGCGGTGTATGACGAGACCTGGAGCCTGATCGAGGAGCGCATCGGCTTGCTGGTCAAGAACGGCGCCCTGGGGCTGGTGGTGGTGGTGGCGATCCTGCTGTTGTTCCTCAATGCCCGGGTGACCTTCTGGGTGGCACTGGGCATCCCGACCGCTTTCCTGGCCACCCTGGCGGTGCTCTGGCTGGCCGGCGGCTCGATCAACATGATCAGTCTGTTCGCCCTGATCATGGCGCTCGGGGTGATCGTCGACGATGCCATCGTGGTCGGCGAGGATGCCTATGCCCACCATCGCATGGGCGAACCGGCGATGCGCGCCTCCGAGGGCGGCGCTCGGCGGATGTACTGGCCGGTGATGGCCTCCAGCCTGACCACGGTGGCGGCCTTCCTGCCCCTGATCATGGTCAGCGGGCCGATCGGCAAGATCATGTTCGACATCCCGTTCATCATGATTTGCGTGTTGATCGCGTCGGTGATCGAGTGTTTCTTCATCCTGCCGGCGCACCTGCGCTCGGCTTTCGTGCACGATCCGGCCAAGAGCACGCATCGCGCCCGGCGCTGGCTGGAGGACCGCTTCGACCGATTCCGCGATGGTCCCTTCCGGCGCGCCATCACCCTGGCGGTCGACTGGCGTGGCGCCACCGTGATGCTCGGCGTGGCCGGCTTGATCCTGGCGATCGGTCTGCTGGCCGGCGGCCGGGTCAAGTTCACCTTCTTTCCGACCCCGGAACCGCAAATCATCTTCGCCAACGTGACCTTTGCGAGCGGCACCCCGCGCGCCCAGACCGACCAGTTTCTGGACCAACTCAAGGCCAGCCTGGAGGCCACCGAACAGAGTTTCGGCACCCGCCTGATCCGCCAGGCCGTGGTCAAGAGCGGCACCCTGACCGGCGAGCTGGGCAGCCGCCAGGGCGACCAGTTCGGCAGCGTATTCGTCGAACTGACCCCACCCGACGAACGCGCGGTGCGCACCGCCGAGTTCATCCAGGCCTGGGAGCAGCGCATCGACCTGCCGGCCGGCATCGAGACCTTCGTGGTCAGCGAGCGGCGCGGTGGGCCGCCCGGCAGCGACATCCAGGTCCGTTTCACCGGGCGTGACGCGGCTACCCTCAAGCAGGCGGCCCTGGAATTGCAGACAACGCTGCGTCAAATTCCTGGCGTTTACGGAATCCAGGACGACATGCCCTACGGACGTGAGCAGTGGTTGTTCAACCTGACCCCGGCCGGCGAGGCCCTCGGCTTTACCGTAGAGGAATTGTCGCGTCAGTTGCGTGCCGCGCTGGATGGCCGCCTGGTGCAGCTGTTCCAGGATGGCCCGGAAGAAATGGAGGTGCGGGTCAGCCTGCCGGTCGAGGAACGTGCCAGCCTGGCGCTTTTGGCGCGCATGAACGTGCGTGCGCCGAGTGGTGACTGGGTGCCGCTTGGCACGATCGCTGCCTGGCGCACGCACCAGGGTTTCGAGGCCTTGCGCCATGCCGATACGGCCCTGGCGGTGGAAGTGAGTGCTTCGGTTCAGCCCGGGCAGGGCAACAGCAACGACATCCGTGCAAGCCTCGTTGAAACAAGCTTGCCTGCGCTGGTGGAAAGATACGGTGTTCGGTGGTCGTTCGAAGGTCAGGCCGCCGACCAGCGCGAAACCATGGCCGACATGAAACTGGGCATGCTGCTTGGCCTGACCCTGATCTACCTGATCCTGGCTTGGGTGTTCGGCCATTACGGCTGGCCGCTGATCATCATGCTGGCGATTCCGTTCGGCTTGGCCGGTGCCATCTTCGGTCACTGGCTGATGGGCATCGACCTCACCGTGCTATCCATGTTCGGCCTGTTCGGCCTGTCCGGCATCGTGGTCAATGATTCCATCGTCCTGGTCGAGTTCTATCGCCACCAGCGGGAAAAGGGTCTGGCCGTGCGTGAGGCCCTGATCGAGGCCGCCACGTTGCGCCTGCGCGCCATCCTGCTGACCTCGTTGACCACCATCGGCGGCCTGTCCACCCTCATGATGGAACAGTCGCTGCAGGCGCAATTCCTGATCCCGATGGCGACCAGCATCACCTTCGGCCTCATGGTGACCACTTTCATTGCCCTGCTCTGGCTACCGGCAATGCTCTCCCTCTATGAGTCGGTCCACCAACACGTCCTCGGACGTGGGTCACGGGAAGTGAGCACGCCGGCCCATTGATGCGCCGCACGGCGCTGGAGCCATGAAGGATGGCCAGGGTGGCCGCCTTTCCGCCTAATCGAAATGCTCGGCGACGATCTCCAGGATTTCGTTGCCATAGTGTTCCAGCTTGGCTGCGCCCAGACCCGAGATCCCGGCCAGGCTGTCCGGTCCGTCGGGCCGGAGGCTGGCGATCAGCCTGAGCGTGCGGTCGTGCAGGATCACATAGGCCGGTCTGTTTTCCTAGCACGGCCTATTATCAATCCATGTCCGTATTATAAATGTGTGAGGCAGGTAAGAATGTTAACGATTGATTCATAATGACAAGTAGTGTTCTCAATGCCTTACTTTTTGTACGCAAATTG
>JBMOQW010000017.1:0-77646 GCA_049322515.1 Pseudomonadota bacterium | reverse complement strand
CATGTTTGCCCGACTTCGACAAACTACGCTAAGTTACTGTCGTATAATTACTTTTCGTTTTTCTAGATTACGCTTGCCTATGTCCGGTTTTCCTAGGCATGCGGTGTTCCCAGCAAACTCATAATCCTTTGGTCCAGGGTTCGAGCCCCTGCGGGCCCACCAGTAAAATCAAGCAGATAGGCCACTCTTCGGGGTGGTCTTTTTTGCTTGTGCTGGTTTGTGTAAGACCTTTGTAAGACTTTTCGGTCAATCGAGCCCGCCCAGCCAAAAAGAACCCGGCACATGGCCGGGTCGGGAAGACCGTCATTGCGACGGTCAGGGAGGTAGGCTGCCGTTCAACCTGGCCGGCACGCCGGCCGGGATCAAGCAGATTGCTGAGAAGGCCAAGGCCACCGTGAACGGCAAGGTGATCCGCGAGATCGGCGCGGTCTATGAAGCCAACCCTGGTGGCATCGGTGAGTTCTTCGACTACCCTATGCGGTACATGGGGTCGGGCGACATGGACCGCGCGACCCTGCAAAAAGAATTCATGGCCCAATTGATCCGGATCTATGTGACCAATCCGGCCCTCTTGAAGGAGCACATACCAAGTGGATACCGCCTCGTTGAACGCATTGCCAACCGCGCAGCTGCTCAACCTGTATCGGGAGACGTTCGATCCGGAGCACGGCCCGGTGCCGGGCTCGGCGTTCGAGACGACAACCCGCGAGCAGCGCAAGCAGCTGATGATCGCCGCACTGGAGAGCGGGCAGCCGGTGCCGGGGTGGCACCAGACCGAGCCGATCGGGGGCAACGATCCGGTCTTCGAGCGGGCCCTGGCCAAGTGGAAGGCGAGCAGGCCCTCGGCGCCGGTGCGGCCCCCCGACGGCAAGACTTCGGGATCCTAAGCGTCAAGGCCCCGATCGGCCTTGACAGTGACCCGGATCTTTCGTTGCCGGCCGGCGTGCCGGTGGCCAAAAATCTTCCGGATGTCTATGCGCGCTTGGATAAAGTGGCCGCCGCGCACCCCAACGTCTTGAAGTCTCCTCGGGCCTGGTACAACTTCTTTGCGGATATCACCGGTGTCTCTGGCGCGGCGTTCCTTGCGCCAAGCCGGGCTATCGGTTGGGCAACCAAACCGGTTGAAGCCGTCAATTTTATGAAGCGGATCACCCGGGGGCAAAAGCGCAGCGCCGATGCCGGCCTGGCTACCGCAAAGGCGATCGGAGATGCCTTCAAGTCTGGCATCCTTGGGCCCCGCGATTTCACCAAGATAATGGTTTGGGGTGCGCTGTCCAAGCATCTCACCGCATCGGTGCAGGAGGCTGGGTTCCTGCGCCTGCTCAACGCCGGGTTGAACCCCTACCTCGACAGAGTGGCTGCCGGCGAGTGGACGTCTGCCGACACAGAGGCCGGTCTGGCCTGGGTCGACTCCATCTTCCAAGCAGGGCAGGGTGGCCTCCCGGCCCAAGCCAAGGCCAACGCCAACAGTCTGTTCAAATCCACCTTCCCGAGCCTGGCCAAGGCTCGCTTGGGCGACATGCCTTTGATGGAGGCCCTCACCGAGAAGCTGAAGCGGGGGGTATCCAGCCAAGAGATTCGGCGAGATTTCATTCTGAACGCGGGCAACAGTGGCATCCGCAACAAGGTGTTCTCGTTTGCCCTGCTGGTATCGGGTCGCGATGATGTGATCGTCATCGACCGCTGGCAAGCCCGCAGTTTCTGGACGGGCCCGGCCACGGTAGACCACCCGGATGTGCGGTACTACACCGTCGACAAGAACGGTAAGCGGGTTGATGGCACCAGCAAGTTCTTGGATGCGATCTATGATGGGCTGCCGATGAATGAAGGCAAGAACGGTACGACGTTCACCGGCATCGCGCAGTACATTGATGGCCCCCAGGGGCTGGCGATCTATGAGGCTCTGGAGCGGTCCATGAGCCCCGTGGCCAAGCGTCTCTACCACGGTGCCAGCGGCGTCGGCCGGTTGCACTGGGAGAGCTGGCTGATCATCAACAACCAGGAGGTGGGTCACAGCTCCTTGGATGCTATCCTGAAGGATAACATCAACTATGCGCCTGTCCTGGAGGGCCGGAAAGGCCTCTACAACGCGGGAGACATCTATGTCATCGAAGAAGGCGAAGAACACTACTATGTCCCAACCGGCGAGGGCACCTATGCCCGCTTCAACGCCGCAGACTACGGCCAGCTCTCCCGGAAACCAGAAGAGCGACGCGGCCAGGCGGCAGCTCGACTCGCTGCTGATGGGGCACCTCGGGCCTTTACCTATGGACTCGACACCCGAGAAGGGCTGAACCAAGCGGACGGCAATCGGGGCATCAACATCGAAGTGGCCCCGGATCCGCGCGACCAGGAGGCGACGGATCGTTTCAATGCGTTGCCTGAAACCGACCGCGCGGCTATCACCCAGGAGGTGGCGGGCCCGATCATCGACGACGTCATGCTCCGGCTGGGCATACGCAACTTCGACGTCCAGTACACCCTGGGTGGCTTCCAGGGTGGCACACAGCCTTCCCTGGTGGTGCGTTTCGGTGACAAAGTCAGCTACGAGCAGATGCTGGAGGCCAGCCAGGTTCTGGGCAGTCTCTGGAAGCAGCAGGCGGTCATCGTCTATGACGAATCCGACAAGTCGGGCGGGGTGCAAACCCAGTTTGTGAAGGTGGTGCCCGACCGCAGTTTGTCGTATGATGAAACCAAACAGTTGTTTTCTGAGATTTACGCCAAGTACCCGGATGCAGCGGGTTTCACCGCACGAGACGGCAGCTTGGTGTTCGGCAACTTCAGTGAGGGGGCCGTCTCAGCGCAGGCGTTTGTTGGAGGCCTTCGCGCAGCGCTGGCGGAAATTCTGCCGGGTAAGACCTACAGCGCTGACACGGCGGATTCCACTTTCCGCTCGGACTGGATCGAGCCGGTAACTTTGGAAGGAACACGATATGGGCAAACTACTACCACACCGGGAACTGAAACCGGGCGAAACGATCTTCGGGGGCGGCAAGGGGATCTTGGTGCCATTCAGGCCCGATCCGACCGCCTCTTCAGGCAAGCCGTCGAAGCCCGAGCAAAAGCCGCCGGCGAGCAAGCCCAAGGCGTAGAGCAAGCGCTGCCTCGCAACGAGGCGGCGATCGAGAGCCTGCGTGCGTTCGCGGGCGACCTGGCCGTTGAGGAGTATGAGGCCCTCAAGGCCAAGGCCCACAAGGAAAAACCCCATTACGACGCCTTCGTGACCGAGATCGCTGACGAGTTCGGCGGCAAGGCCCTGAAGGCGCCGGTCAAGGGCGACGCCCGGGCCGTCGGGAAGATCATCGCTGACTACGGGGGCCGGGTCGATCAGATCAAGGACATGCTCCGGGCCACCATCGTGGTCGATGACTTTGCGGACATCGATGATGTCTTCGCGAGCCTGGAGCGGCGCGGCTACAAGCTGATCAAGCGGCTGAACAGCTACAACCGCGCCGAGCGGGATGTCGGCTATCGTGGTGGCAACTCCGTGGTGGTTTTCAACGGCATTGCGGCCGAGTTGCAGATCAACACCCAAGAGATGATTGATGCCAAGGAAGGGCCTGGTCACGCGCTCTATGAGAAGCGGGCCGAGATGGATCGTCGGCCCGGCGGTCGCGCTTCGTTCTCGCCTGAAGATGAGCGCACGTATCGTGGGTTGCAGGCGGCTGAGCTGGTGGTTTACAACAGTGCGTTCTATGCCGCCTTGGAGAGGCTCGGTCGACTGCCCTCCCAGGTCTTGCGCTCTTCCCAGACCGAGAGCCAGTCCGATCGAGAAACCCGCAAGGCGTTGCGAGAGTCGCCCTTGTACGGCTTGGCTTCCAAGCCCCAAAGCAGCTCGCCGAAGACGGGGGAATTCGTCAGCGGCACGTCGAAATCCTTCACCAGGAAAACGGTGTCGGGTGGCAATTCATCGGGTGATTTGGGCAGTTCCATGGGTGCCTCCTTTCAGGGTAATGATACACCTTTGTCGGTCGAGCAGGGCCCCGGCCGCACGCTGATCGACAAGATTGCCGCCGACTTCGAGGCCAAGGTCGACGCCTTCATCAAGGCCGAGGGGGCCACCGACAGCCCGCCGATCGTGATGTTCGAGCATACCCCGGGCACCCTCCAGTATTTCGGCTGGGAAGACAGTGGCATCGAGGTGCCGGCCAAGCAGTTGGTCAAGATGACCAACGGCTACCACGGCATGACCGCCAAGGACATGGGCCGGTTGCCGTACCTGATCCGCCGGCCGGCGATGATGTTCGGTAATAAGGATGATGGGACCCTGCTGTACTTCGGCGTGCCTGAAGGTGGCACGAAGCCGACCCTGGTCGCTATGCGGCCGGGCAAAGGTGGTAAGGGGCAGAACTGGGTGGTGACCGCCTATCAACCCGACACGAGCTGGGGCGAAGCGATCAAGATGATCCGCCAGGGGCGGATGGTGTACCGGGATACCAACCAGGAGACGCCGCCTCTGGTGAAGCAGGCAGTCGAGTCGGCGCGCCGAGAGTGGACGCCAAAGAAGAACCGCCCCATTCCCCCGGAACTCCTTGGGGGCCACGGAGCGGCTGTCGCGAAGGACAATTACAGGATAGCAGGGTTGTCCGATATCACCAAGTGGGAGAAGGAAACCTGGGGCGAGACGCCGCTGGCATTCGACCAACCAGCGTCCCGCACCTACGCTGACGATATGGAAGGCCAGATCGCCTACCTCCTCGGTGAGGCAGAATCGGCTGGCTTCAAGTCGATCGACGACTGGGCGATGAAGGACCCCATCGCCTTTGCCCGGGCTGCATCTGCCTGGCGGGACGAGTTCGAGATCCCCCTGGCTGCACAGATCCTGGTGCGGGGCGACTCCGGTCGGCAGTACACCCCGGACCAGCGGGCCATGTTCGGCAACGTCGGTCGCGAGGTTGAAGTCCCCACCTACCGGGAGCGACTGGCCGCCTGGCGCAAGGATATCTGGAAGAAGATGGCCCAGGGTATCGCCGATCAGTTCCGCCCGATCCGCGACATCAGCGAGGAGGCCTACAACCTGTCACGCTTGTCCAAGGGCGCCCCGGGCGCACTCGAGGCTTTCCTGAATTACGGCAAGCTGAAGATTGTCGACGGGGCCTATGACGCCGACATGAGCGGCGGTTTCATTGAGCGGCTGGGCCAGCCCCTCCAGGGGGAGCTGGAAGACTTCCTCTGGTGGGTGGCGGCCAACCATGGGCTCAGGGGCACTCTGCTCGGTCAGTTCGCCGACAGGGGTTTGGGCGGGCGCCGGGGCCTTCGGTCGGTTCTGGAACTCCTGCCAGGCGGGGTCATCGTCGCCCGGCTTGCGGCGTCGGGCGAGGGCCAGGGTGTCGGCGTGCGTGGCGCCCTTGGCCACGGCCAGGCGGGCGGCTTCGATGCGCTCGGCCAAGGTTCGCTTGGTCTGGCTTGGGGAGGTTGGTTTGATCGGGAGCATGGTCAGCCTCCACGACGGGCGATTTCGACGGTCAAGCGGTTGATTTCCGCTTGGAGCTGGCGGCGACGGCCGGCGCGCTCGGCGTCGGTGATGCCTCCATTCGACGACGGGAACAGTCGGCGCAGGCCTTCACGTAACCGGGCGCCGCCGAAATAGCACTGAGCGTCTGCACTCTCCAGGCGCAGGTCGGCCAAGGTCATTCGGTGGCGGGGGCGCGCGGCTTCGCCGCGCATTTTGTGGGCGTAGCGGGTCGCGTTCGTCTCGACTTCAGCCAGTAGGGTGGCCAAAAGCTCGTTGCTTTCGGCCGGCATAGTCTCCACGGCGCGGAGGGCCTGCTCGGCTTCGCGCAGGTTGGCGCGCAGGCCGGCCAGTTCTTGGGCCTTGGCACGCTTCGCGGCCTTGGGCGCCTCGCGCTCAGCGGCCACGGTTTCAGGGGTGATGTCGGTCATGGGTGTTCTCCTTCAGTAGTCGAAAAAGTCGTCGGTGGTGCTGGCAGGGGTGGGGTTTGGGGCAAGGGACGGCAGGGTGACGAAGCGCTCTAGCGCTTCGCGGTCGGCGACACGCACGAGTTGATACATGGCCGGCGCCAACAACTTCACGTGGTCGCCGCCATCGATGGCGTAGACCAAATTCCGAACGGTCCGATAGGCCGGCAATACCTCACCATCGAGGCGGAGGACGTACCAACGGGCAGGCCTGCCCGCGAATGGACCGGCGATGTGCGTGGCCTGGCCAGCGGGGGGCAGCCTGGCCTCATCGAATGGCGGGTAGTCCAGCCGTCGCAGGGCAGCGGGCAGCTCGGCGCGGGAGGCCAGTCGTTCGGTGACCCATTCCTCCGGAGGAGGGCCACCCAGCCGTTCGATACGTCCATCGTGGCGAGGGCGCCACCACTTGTCGGACCAGCACAGGGCGAGGCCCAGCTCTTCCAGGTTGGGGTCGTCAAAGATGACGATCTCGGTCGGCTTCGGATGAACACATTTCACGAAGGCGGCGTAAGGATTCAGCTTCAAGTCAACCTCCTTGGTCGCAGTTGAGGGGGTTGGTCGGTTTTTGGTCGAAGCAAGCTCCAGGAACTTGATGTTTTGTGCAGATTGTTGGCCGCGATGGTCGGGTGTCCGCAGACCCTTTTTTGGAATCTTGGGAAATTTGCGAGATTCCAAGGTGCTCATTCGCGAGTGAAATCGCGTTGAGGAGGGGCCCGACCATGTTGGGTTGTCGGCCATTTTTTGGGCTTGTTGTCCAAGGTGCCCAACAAGATTGGAAAATGAGCACCTTGGCTGTAACCCGCACCAATACTGGTTAGAATCAAGATGCTCATGGTTGAGCATCTTGGTCTGGGATGAGCACCTTAAAGGTTGACTAAAATAGTAAGGTGCTAAGATGCTCATGCTCAAAGTGTGAACACCTTGGAGGGTCGACTTGAGCATCATGGCGCGACCTTTGCCGCCCAAAGCTGCCAATACCACTGGTTCCCCTTCCTGGCCGATTCGACCCCGAGCGCGGCTTTCGCACGGCGCAGGGTCGCGTCACTGAAGCATTCCGCTTCGGCAGCGGCCTTGATTTCGATGGCCAACTTGGGCCCATCGGCCAACAGGTTGGCGAGGAAAGCCTGGCAGGCTTGAATGGCATCGCCACGGTGGCCTTGACCTTGGTCGGGAGCTTGTTCTGCCGCCGCCAGCAGATCGCGAGCTGTACCAGTCAGGGGATCGCCCCAGCGGACCATAGTCGTCTCGATGCCGTCGGCGACCTGAACGACGTCCAAGTGGTAGCCAAACCCACCGCCGTCGGGGCCGATGTTGCTCTTGGCACGGGCGAAGATTCGGCCGCCGCCTTGGTCGTCGGGCAGCTTGGCAGTCGCCAGAACGATCCGTGCCAGGGCACCGAAGGCGATCGAGCCGGTGACTCGTTCTACGGGGTCACGGCCGGCAGTCGATTTCGTATAGTGCGTGATGCCTAGAATCGCCGTGCCGAATTCCTGACCAAGGTCGACGAGTGGTTGCAGGCTACGACGAACCTCGGCGTTTTTGTGAGAGTCGCCTGCAACCGCCGAAACGATTGGGTCGATGACCAGCAGGTCGAGGCCGCCACTGTCCCGGAGGGTTTCCGCCAAGAGCGGCATATCCGTTGCAGGATCGAATGGCCGGCGACTTCCGTCAGAGTTGGTTGCGCCGGCCAGGGAGACGATGTTGTTCAGGTTTGCGTCATAGGTGATCAAGCGGGGTACGATCACATGCGCGAGGTCGTCTTCGCCGGACCAAATCGCAACGCGACCGGCAGCAACTCTACTACCGTCGGGCAATGTCCCGCCTTTGCTCTTCGTGGCCGCGAGGGCCAAGGCGCAGTTTGTTTTCCCGGTGCCGGGTGCGCCGGCGAGGATGTGCAACATCCCCTTGGCCAGCCAGCCCGGCCAAATCCAGTCGACGGCCGCCGGCTTGACCGAAGTCAGCGGGGTAAGCAGGATCCTTTCGGCAGTGTTGAACTTGCTTGCCGTGGGGGTAGCCCGGGCCTGGGCCGGCGGCCGCACCGAATTGGCGTGGGCGATCAGCGTCCGGAGGGTGATCTCGCGCCGGTTGGCGTCCTGCCCAAACGAGGTCCACTTCTCCTGATACCAGTCGAAGCCCGCATACTTCAGGGCCTTCGAGCCCAGCTTGTCCCACAGGATCAGGCCCTCGTCGGCGCCATCGAACTGATGATGGAGGGCCATCCCCAAGGTTGTGATGCCGTCATATGTCTCCACATCCCAGTGAGAACAAACCTCCTCGATCTGGGCCGGGCTCAGGTCCTGGACCGGCGGGTCTGGGATGAAGACGTCGTCGGGGTTCACGACCGCCGGCGCCCGGGCGGCCCGGCCGGCACCCGCCTCCGGTGTCCACTCACCGGCCTCGACCTTGGCCCGGGCCAGCCGCTCGAACTCGGTGACGATGGCCAGGGCCCCGTCGGTGGTCAGCTCGGGCAGTTCCTTAGGCGAGATTTCCCACAACTTTCGTTCGAGGAAGTCGCCATGCTCGTAGGGTCGCCCTGTGTCCGGGTGGATGCCGGCCAGGACGAACTGCTGGCCATGGCCCAGAACCTCCAGCCGGTGCCGGCGGCCCTGCTGGTCGATGAAGGACTTCGAGGTCACCTTGCGGAAACCAGAACCCCTGAAGATCAGGCCCAGCTTGGGGGCCTTGCCAACCCGTTCGATGCCCAGGCCCAGGTTCTCGTCGGCATAGATCCGCAGCTGCCGGACGACGTCCGGGTCTTCGCTGTCGATGTCCACGAGATGGATCGGCACCTCGCCGACGCCGCAGACGACACCCAGGTTCGCTGTCGCGGCCCCGTTGGCCTTCAGCTGCTCGAACTGGGGTTGATCAATGTTCGAGTTTTGCCAGCCGTCGTAGCAAGGCTTTTTCCCAATCGTGGGAAGGATTCGGTAGCCGGCCTGGATCAGGGCGGCCCCATAGTTTGCAAACGCGTTTTCAATGGACATAGTCACCGCCCTCTGACATACAGTCCAACCCGATGCAGCTCGCCGGTTTCGCTGGGCTCATGGGACCACTGGGTGGCGATCCTGATGCCCATCTGGCGCAGCTCGTGGACGCGTTTAGGTGGGTGGACGATTCCGAGGCATCGTGAACATTCCAGTGATGTCAAAAAACCATTGGCGTGCAATGCGGCCAGGATCCTGGCGCGTTGATTGCGGGCTGAATTGCCGGGTTGTTCGGCTAGGATGTCCCAAAGGACAGCCGTCCGCTCGGCGTGGTTTGATTCACAATACAGCATGGCCAACTCCTGGTTGACCCGGCTCAACAAAGGAGATATTGCTAAGAACGGTCGCTGTTCCTGCAAACCCCGTACTTCGTTGAAGTCGGGGTTTTGCTTTATCGGGGGATCAGGCGGTCGATGTCGGCGACTGGCCAGGCCAGGCGCTTGCTCGGCAATTTCTTGGGGAAGATGCCGGCGTAGTGGCCTCGACGGACCAGCGAGGCCAGGAGCGTTTGGGGTTTGACCAGCAGCCGGGCAGCGGCTTCTTTGGTCGTTAAGTAAGATTGGGTCGCCATGGTCGAACTCCGCGCTATGTCAGAGTTCGCGGACGTGAAGACACGAAGCTCTGACGAATCGTCAAAGCCCTTTCGTGCCTTGTGTCGTGGGCAATTCCGAAGCCGGGAAGGTCATTACCGGCTAGCAGGGCTCTCCCCCTGCCAGAAAGATCACGCTTCCGCGTGATTCACGCTCGCTTTTGGGCCTCAAGCGGGTCCGGCCATAACGGTGTCGCCCGTCACCAGCGGAAGCGGGGTTTTCGATACCCGGAAACGTGGATGAAGCGTAACCCAGTCTTCAACACAAATCAACTATTGATCTATATTCAATGGCTTATGAAACCATTTGGTTTCAACCGCATTGGTTTTTTCAGTGTTCCAAAGCCATCCTTGCGATGTATCCAGAGCGGGTTTCACCTGCATCTTTTGCGCGTGAATCGAGTCGACGCAGGATGCGCCGTGGTAGGCTGATGTTCACCCGCTCCAGTGTGTCATCAATCGCGGCGGGGTCGATCTTAACCAAGGCCCATACCCAGCCTTTTGGAGCTTTGCGGGCCTTGCGCAAGATGTCGATAGTGGAGGGGCTTGGGATGGCTTGACCAGCGTCTAGCGCGGCTTCTACCCAGGCGGATATTGCCTCTTCAGCGTTGATCAAGGCTTCGTCCATCGTATCCCCTGCCGAGAAACAACCAGGCAGGTCAGGGACGATGACGCCGAAGGCTTCCGCATCTGTTCCCGGTTCGATGGCAACGGGGTAATACATGTTGACTCCTTTTATCCGATTCCTGCTTGCTTCCGTATGGCCTTGACCAAACCGACCCCCAAGTCTTTCTTGGGATGAGGGACGACGACAATGCCAGGATTTGCAGGGTGCACAAATACATGATGCGAACCGCGTACTCGGTCGAGCTGCCAACCTGCTCGTTTCAGTTCGTCTATCAGGTCCGCGCTTCTCATATGTGTATGATACACATCGAAACCATTTGGTTTCAATCATCCCCGCTTCACCAGCCGGAGCCCCTGCTCCTCATCGGCCGGCTGAGCGACGCCGGCCTGTTCCAGAATCCACGCTTCAATCCGAACGTGCCACATCCGCAACAGGTCCAGCGGCCGGCGCCGGTAGTGCTTCTCGGCAATGGCTGAAGGCTTGTGGCCTTGAATCTGGGCGACCACGCCCACCGGGCATTCGACCCACTCGGCCAGGGTGCCGAAGGACCGGCGCAGGCCATGCAGGGAGACATGGGGCAGGCCGGCGGCTTCCAGTGCCTTTACGTGCTGGATGCGGGGCTCCTGGAGCCGTCCAGAGGCCGCCGTGGGGCTACTGAACACCCAACCATTCCGCCGTGGCAGAGGTGCCAGCAGCGCGGCGACATAGGGCGTCATGGGGATAGTCCGCTCGCCTTCCACCTTGTCGTGGATGGTGATGCTCTTCCACTGGAAGTCGACATCCTCCCAGGTCAGGCCGGCCAGCTCTTCACGCCGGGCGCCGGTCAAAAGCAGGGTTTGCAGATAGGCCGAGATAACGGGGTTGCCGATCTTGCGAACTGACTCGAACCATGGCCGGAGTTGCTCGCGTTGCAGGACATCGCCTTCCTTCGCCTTGGCCTTCGGTACGTGACTCTTCACGTCCTTGGCTGAAGTCGCCAGGGGGTTGGTCACCTTGGCGTAGTCGGCGTGCTCATTCGCCCAACGGATGAAGGCGCGCAGCAGGCGATAGGCGAGGGCGGTCATGGTCGGACGGTGGGCAGTCTGATCCTTCAACCAGGCTTCGACCATGGCCGGTGTCAGGTCGGACAGCTTGATCGACATCAGCGAAGCCAGCGGACCCGGTTCGGTGATGCCCTTGCCTCGCTTGTAGGGCTCGCCGCCCTGGTGGGTCATGCGGTAGTGGTCACGGTGGTGCAGTTCGGACCAAGCGTGTTTCCTTGCCGCAATGTAGGCGGCCCAGGCTTCGGCCACGGTTACATCTTGTTGGACGGCTTCCTGGCGCCGGGCTTCGCCTTCTGCTATGCGGTCCTGCTTCTCCAGGCGGGGGTCAATGCCTTGGTCGATCAGCGTGCGCAAGCGCCGCGCTTCTTCTCGGGCTCGGTCCAGTTGCCAAGCTCGAACATCACCGATGGTCATCCGAATGTCTCGCCCATTCAGCAGGGTCTGGAAGATGTAGGCCTGTACACCGGATTGGGTGGCCCGGACAGCCAGGCCGGGGACATCGATGTCCCACAAAAACGCCTGTCCCTTGTTGGTGGTGAAGTCGCGAATTCGACCCGTTGTAAGCCTGACCCTAGCCATGTAAGACCCCGTGTAAGACCTGCCGTGTTTGATACCCCAGGTGATCCTCAAAAGTCTTACAGCGGTTCCATGTAAGACCTTTGTAAGACCATTCTATCAATACTGATCAATGTAGATCAACCGTAGGATATTTGTAAGACCGTCTACAAGTGGCTTGAATACTAGGTTTATGGTGTTTTTCGGTATTGATTAAAATTGATGCAAATTGACGTATTGTGGAGACTCATAATCCTTTGGTCCAGGGTTCGAGCCCCTGCGGGCCCACCAGTAGCAGCGCGGCTTCCAGCGATGGAAGCCGTTTTTTTGGCATTCCTTCTCTCGAATGGCGGCTCCCAGAGGGTTACGGCGAAACGTGAGGTCGCCGGATCAGCATGATCGCGACGAGAAGCAGGCAAGCCAACGCGGCGGCCGCCGGGAATAGCATCGTAGTCACCGTGTGTTGGCCAAGTGCGGTGATGATCAGCGCGTTGCGGACGATCACGATCACCAGAAAACCCATGGACTCTGAATGAGGACGTAACCAGGTTTTGCGCATGGTGGGTCCAAAACCCAGCAGTTCGATGAGCGTGATCAGCATGACAGCCCACAACGGATCCTTCGCCGCCATCCAAACCGGGATGGCTGCGAGGGCCGCGAAGAACAGCCCCCAGTCCGTAGACGTGATCGTGATGTCGGCGCGTTTGAAGTAGGCCAGCCCGGCGACGAGCATCGAGACCAGGCAAGAAATGCCGATTGGCCAGGCGCCAGCGCCGCCCTGTGCCTGGCGTACGGCCAAGAAGGCGATCCCTGTTGCGAGGCCCCAGATCAACCAGCTGAACACATGCGGCCGCGTGTGTCCGTAGATGATCGAGCGTATGTAGGGCAGGTAGGCCAACACGGTCAGCGCATTCGCGAGTGCGCCAAGCAGGGGTTGATCGAGCTCGGCCCAACCCATCACTCTTCTGCCGCATAGAGCGCTTGTCCTCGCACGGCCAAACCGTCCGACCCGATCTGTAGCACTTCGGCGGCAAGGCCACGATGCCCGCGATACAAGATCGTGAGACAGTTCACGCCGGCAAGGACGTCCACGAGTTCGAAATGGAGATCAGGCAACCGAGTCAGGCCGTTTTTCCAGTAGGCGCGCACGGCGTCCTTTCCTATGAGTTTTCCGGAAGGTTCATCTGCGAAATGTCGGATGAGTGGCGATGAAAATTCAAAATCGTCGCTGAAGTGCGTCAGCACTGCGTCGAGATCGTGGCGATTCCAGGCGTCGATCCAGTGTTGCGCGAATTTGCGCGGGGCCTCTGAAAACAACCTGTTCATGTTGATGTCTTCCTTGCTTGGGTGTTGAAAGGAAAGGGCCGTGGATGGGCAACGTCCTGGGCTTTCCTTCGCAGGGCAATCGCGCACACCGCGCTGCCTGCGGCTGATGTCCTGCATATAGGCTCCGCTCGCGATGGCAGGAATATCGGCCTGTGCGATCCCGATGTCCCTCAGGCTGCGCTCATCCAGGGCGCGAAGCGCCCTCTCAACACTGCGTTGCCGCAAGAAACTGACGACACAACCGATCCAGGCGCGCAGCCACAAACGGACGTAACGTGCATGGCGCTTGTGTGCCTGGCGTGTGTAGTACGCGAAATCGATGGCATCCAGTCCAATGCGATGGGTTGGATGCGTCGGGCAGCCCCCCTCGATGGAACCCGACAGACTGGGCTCTGAATCGGGTTCCTCAGAGGCAAGGGCGCGATCAATAGGACGTGCCATCCTTGCGGGAGAACAGCCAGGTGCCGTCGACAAGTCGCGCGCACAGATCGTCATCCGGGTAGGCCACATCGTCGCCATCCGTTCTGTCGCCGATTTCCAGATAGACCACGTCTTCCTGCGATTCATTGATCAACGAATGGGCGTTGCCATTGCCTGCCTTGAATCCAGCGCACATGCCTGGCGACAGTTCCAGCTTTCCTTCATTGGTATGCAGGGTCGGGGTGCCCTGAAGGATGTACACGAATTCGTCTTGTTTCGCGTGTGCGTGACGTAGCGACGAAGCCGCGCCAGGAGGAAGCCGCGTCAGATTGATCCCAAAGTTGGTCAGGCCGAACAGGTCGCCGAGTGGCCGCTTCTCGCGCCCCTTGACGCGCGCCGCCAGGATGGTCGGGTAGATCGAAGGCGTGGCGCGCACGGGCGCTGCCATCGCATGGATCGCGACGGGATGGCTGGGGGCCATACGCGGGATCTCCTCTTGTTGCTTCATGACAGTCTCAGTCTAGAGTTCCCTGGGCATGCAATACAGATTCAGTTGACGTATATTGTTGCAGCACAGAATGTGTACAAGAAAATCTGTACCTGCCCTGATCCCTTGCTCTGTACTGCTCATCGACGCCCATGGATGTTCTTTATCAACAGCTTGCCAATGAAATCGCGCAGCACATTGCCAGCGGCACCTACGTGCCGGGTGAGCGGCTGCCCGGCGTGCGCGCCCAAGCCCGCACGCGTGGCGTCAGCGTGGCCACGGCGGTCGCCGCGTACCAGGTGCTGACTGACAGGGGACAAGTCGAAGCGAGGCCTCGCTCCGGCTTCTATGTGCGCGAGCGCCAGACCATTCACCCCATCGAGCCAGATTCTTCTTCGAGCACGGTGGCCCCGCGGCTGGTCAGCAACCAGGCCATGGCCATGGCCTTGATCAAGGCCGCGAACGACCCAGGCATTGTGCAGCTTGGCGCTGCCGTGCCTGACCCGGCATTTCTGCCCACTCAGGCGATTGGGCGCGCGCTGGCAAAGGTGATGCGGGTGGATCGATCACAAGCCGCTGGCTACATGATGCCGCCAGGCGCACCGGAACTACGCCGTCAGATCGCAAGACGCATGAACGAATCGGGCAGCGATGTTTCGGCCGACAATATCGTCATCACCACGGGTTGCCAGGAAGCGCTCAGCCTGGCTTTGCGTGCGGTCACCAAGCCGGGCGACGTCGTCGTGGTCGAGTCGCCGACTTTCTATGGCTTGTTGCATGTCCTCGAATCGCTCGGCTTGGAAGCATTGGAAATCCCTTCGCACCCGCGTGATGGAATTGCCCTCGACGCGCTGGCGTTCGCCCTGGATCGGTGGCCGGTGAAGGCTTGCGTGATATCTCCGAATTTCAGCAATCCACTTGGATGCAGTATGCCGGATGAGAACAAGCGCACGCTGATTCGTCTGCTCGGCAAGTACCAGATTCCGCTCATCGAAGACGATGTCTACGGCGACCTCGGGTTCAATCAGCGTCGGCCGACGACCTGTAAGGGTCTCTCGCCACACGCCGACATTCTGTATTGCGGCTCGTTTTCCAAATCACTTTCGCCGGGCCTGCGCGTCGGCTGGATTGCTGCGGGGCGCCATCACGACCGGATCGAGTATCTGAAGTACGTGACGAGTATCGCCAGCCCCACCGCACCACAACTGGCGGTGGCCGAACTACTGGCCAGTGGCCGCTACGAGCGCTATCTGCGTGAGGTGCGCGGACGCTATGCCAGCGCTGTGGCACGCATGAGCGACGCCGTCATGAAGTACTTTCCGGAGGGCACGCGAGTTTCCCTGCCGCAAGGAGGTTTCGTTCTCTGGGTCGAACTACCGGGAGGGAACGACAGCTTTGATATAGCCAGGCGCGCGCTCAAGCAAGGGATCAGTATCGCACCCGGGTCCCTCTTTTCCGCGAGCGGAAAATTTGCAAACAATTTCCGGCTATCTTGCGCGCGGGTATGGGACGATAGACTCGAACGAGCGCTGATCGCGTTGGCACGGCTGGCCTAGCCTGACCCGGGTCAGTAGTCGCGCTCTACCTTGCAGATGCGTATCCGGTTTTCTCGATACCAGAGCGCTTCCTTCGCCTGCACCTTGCGGTGTTCCGGATGTTCCTTCCAGGCACGAATGGCTTCCAGCGATTCCCAGTAAGACACGGAGAGGCCCATCTCCTGCCGGGCTGATTCATACCCGAGAAAGCCTGGCTGCTGTCGAGCGATGTCGAGTATCCGGGCGGCTGCGTCGGCATAGCCGTTGTCGCCCACGGTACGGAAGGACGTGAATATGACCGCGTAGTAGGGTGGATTCGGGGTGTCTGCAATCTGGCTCATGGCGTTCGCGCTCCTTGGCTATTGAAGTGGTCTGGTCGATTCAACGTCCGGTTGCCGCGACGCCGCGCAGGGTCATGACGGTGCCAGCCGCCATGGCAACCAGCTTGCCATCCTCCCGGAGGATCTCGCATTGGTAGTGAGTGACGGTACGGCCATGCTGAACCGGCCTGGCCGTGGCAGTCAGCACGGATTTCCACACCGGGCGGAAGAAACTGATGCGCAAGTCGATGCTGGTAAAGGTCTCATTTGCCTCGATCGCAGTCGAGTGGGCGGTGCCGATGGCGGCGTCGGCCAACTCGCTCAACAGCCCCCCATGCACCGTGCCCTGCTGGTTGCCGTGGATGCTGGCATCCGCATCCATTTCCAGGCGGGCAATCCCTCGATCGATCGCGGTGACGCGAAAGCCAAGCAGTTTTGAAATCGCGGTCGGATACTGCATTTCCGTTCCGGCATCGGGCGGCAGGGTGCCGTCGATTTGCCGTTGAAGATATTCCAGGGTCGGGAGTTGCATGCGCATCATCTCACCTTGTTCGGTTGCAGGAAGTCAGCAATCTAGCGGCCCATTGAATATAATTAAATTCGATTGTATTTATTGTTAATCATAGAGAATGGCTATTCTAAAGACGCAACATTTGCGCTTCCTGGTCGCCGTCGTCGAATACGGCGGTGTGATCAGAGCCGCCCAGCGACTGCACCTCTCTCAGCCATCGATCTCGTCCGGCCTCAAGGCGCTTGAAGCGCAACTAGGCGGCGCGCTTTTCGATCGCAGGGGACCGGCTAACCGGCCATTGCGCCTGACTCCGGCGGGCCAACGCTTCTACCGCAGGGCATTGGAAATCCTCAACGAATGCGAAACCGCCCTGACCGAATTCTCAGGCCAGCCTGTGAGCGAGACCCGCGTACGCCTGGGCGTCCTGGATACCCTGCCGCAATCGCTCGTGGCCAACGTCATTCGCCAACTAGAAGTCAACGAACCGGAAATGCGGCTGGAGCTATGGGAAGGTTCGGCCAACCGATTGGCGAGCTGGTTTACGCGGAACCGACTGGCAGTCGTTTGGGGTAACGTGGGCGACTTGACACCCCATGCGCGGGTGCTCTGGCGTGAACCCCTTGTGGCCGTCATGGCGCCCAACCACGCACTGGCAACGTCAATGGGCACCATCCCGATTCGCGATTTGGCCAAGGCCCCTTTTGTGCATCGCTCCAATTGTGAGCTCGACTCGCTGGGACGCGCCCGCCTCAAGGCCGCTCAAGTGAAGCTGGACGTGCGGTTCCGCGCGGAACGTGAAGACTTGGCCTTTCAATGGGTAAGAAACGGCATGGGCATCACCCTGGCACCACGAAGTCTGGTCCCGCCCGACCTGGCCATGGTGGAGGTGTCTGGTCTAGATATTGAACGGACGATCGGGCTTCAATGGCGCGAGGATATCCCTGCCCAGGTGCCTGCCGCCCTGTCCTCCGCGGTGGCTTTGGTCGCGGATGCACAATGAACCGATGATCGGCACAAGCGATTGGGATGCCGTATCCGAGCGCTTTAATTAAGATATCCCCTGCATTTCGAGCAACTCACCGGCGCAGGAATGATGGTCCGAACCATCAACAGTCTGCCCCAACCTTGCGCTCATAAGGTCGGCTTCGAGTTTTGATTGCAGAATCCCCGCCGGCCGGGCCGCCCCCTTGAACGTTGCCAGACCCAAGCCGTCATGGGGACGGTGTGGAATAAAACCTAGAAACAAGTCCTAGCGCGATGAGCAGCATGAAAATGAATCTTGTAGCAATCACACAGGCGCTGATGTCTAGCCAGGAAATCCAGAACTCCGAATTCTTGAAAGACGTGTGCGCGTCAACCCTCGCCATGTATCCCAACGGGATACCGATACTGCCTTGGGCTGGCTATTTGGCTGAGGAGCAGGGGGCATATATCGGAACCTGTGCATTCAAAGCGTTTCCTGAGTCTGGTGAGGTAGAGATTGCCTATTTCACTTTCCCGGACCATGAGGGTAGGGGCGTTGCATCTTCAATGGCTCAGAAATTGATCGATCTGGCCAAACAATATGGCGTGGTGAAGATCAAGGCCCACACGCTGCCAGAGAAGAATGCATCAACCCATATCCTTGAAAAACTGGGCTTTCAGTTTTCCGGTCCGGTGCACCATCCCTCGGATGGTCAGGTGTGGGAGTGGCATCTCTATGGCGCGGCATGACTCGAATGTTCGACGGCATGAAAATTGTCAAGATCCGGCCTTATGATCCGGATGACCTGAATGAGATCGTAGTTCTCTTTGGCCGCTCTGTTCGGGGTATTGCAGGGCGGGATTACTCTGGCGAGCAGATCGACGCGTGGGCACCCGAACGGCCAGACCTGGATCTTTGGAGCAAGCGCTTGGCGAGTGGAACTGTTCTGGTCGCGGAGGTGGCGGGGCGGGTATCTGGATTCGCGCGGCTTGAGCATTCAGGCTCAATCGACCTGCTTTTTGTTAGCCCAGAGATTGTGCGGCAGGGCGTGGGCACAGCATTGATGGCAGAGCTCCTGGCCAAGGCAAGGACGCTTGGCATTGGAACGCTTTCCGCGGAAGTCAGCGTGGTTGCTCGGCCTTTTTTCGAAACGCATGGATTCAAGGTCGTGAGGGATCAGTCAGTGTTCCGGCGCGGCGTTGAACTGCGCAACCACTCCATGGAGCGCACGGAACGATGACACCGAACGTTGACGCCTTACAAGAAATCGCACTGCGCTACCGTCTTCCGAAAGTCGCTGTTTCAGAGGCCAACGCGTGCATGGGTCGGTTGCCGTTTGCTCGATTATCCTGGAAGGCATCGGGCGCCGGGGTAGCCGCGGTGGTTCTCAAGAAAACCAGGTGTTGTCCAGGTTTTCCTGGTCCACTTCGAGGGGGAGGGTGTCGGGGGCAAGCCGTTCGAACTGCTTGACCACAGGCCCCAGTGCCACGACCCACCGGGTGCCGTTCTCGCCGGCGCATGCCACGGGTGCGTATTTCAGCAGGATCTCCGGGAAGCTGGCCAGATGAAGCACGCGGCCATCCGGGTTGAGCATCAGCAATCGGGCGCCCTTGGGCGACATGAATAACACGTCGCCGGATGGCAGGCTGAGGATCGGCGCGCGAGTCGCATGCTGCCGGAGCACGTTGAGGTCCACGCTGGCATCCAGCACCCGTGCTTCCCGTGGTGGCTCCCGAGGTACCCAGCGCTTGCGTACGAACTGGTGGTCCACCTTGCCTGGAATGCCGGGCTCCGGATTTTTATGCTGGTTCTCGAACAAGAAGCTGTCGTGGCCCATGGAATAGCGGCAACTGACGCCAGGAACCAGCGCATCGGCCTCTGCCCGCAGGGCGTCGGCTTGGGCTTGAGCCTCGGCCTTCTCTTCGGCGGCGGCTCGGCTGGCGGCGACCCCTTCGGCATACCTTGCCGCTACTTCAGCCGCTTCGCGTTGCTGCCGGCGCTCCTTGAAGAGCGTGTGGGCACTGGCAGCCAGCACGCAGGCCGCCACGCCCAGTGCGACCTGCCTTAGCCAGGGTTCTCTTGACCAGGTTCCTCGCTTGAGGGTGTCGAGCGCTGCGGTGACGGCACGGCCAAGGGTGGTCACCACCATCGAAAACCCTGCGACCATGGCCAGGATCGCGATCACGAAAACCAGCGGGTTCGCGTGTCCGAAGGCGCTCTTGGCGTGCCCCATGGCGGACCAGCCATAGAAGGCGACCGCAGGTGCGGCGAGGGCTGCGAACAACGGCCAGTCCTTCGCCAGGTGCTGCACGAGACCCAGCCCGACCAAGCCCACGATGGCCTGCGCCAGATTGGGCCAGCCGCCCAGGTCCGCCACCCAGGCCAGGGCCAGCCAAGGGACGATATACCGGAACAGCCCGGACTTTTCAGCCAAGCTGGACGCTTGGCCATCGAGGCGCTTCGGTTCGCCCCATGGTCGCCGCAATCCGCCCTTGAGCAGATCGATACCCAGCGCAATGAGAACAGTGCCCAGCAGGAGCGCTTGCACACCGGGGATGACGAACCACCTGGGCAGGATCGACATGAGAGGACCGGGTGCGGCCGCGCTGGGGTAGCCAAGGAGGGCCGCCAGACCTGCGATGAGCAAGATGCAACCGACCACCAGGTATGCTCGTACCACGGGGTCGCCAGTGTCGCGGGGCTGCGAGGCTGGCGCAGGTGGCCTCTTGTAGCCGAACGGCGTGGTCATTCGCGAAAACCTGGTCTGGACGGCGAGTACGACCAAGATCGGGATGATCAACTTGAGGTCGAACTGGCTCAGAGCCAACAGCGCCAGCAGGAGGACGCAGACGTACAGCACGCGCCGGCTGAGTGGCATACGGTCGTCGTGTTGAGAATGTCCAGACATTGATTCAGGGTGTCGGTGCATGAAGGTTCAACAACGGCGTTCCGCGCTCCGTTTGGCCACTGTATACACCATGCTTGCGAAAGATGCGTGGCGCCAGGGAAGTGGCTGCCCCATCGGATCTGATGCAAGCTTACCTGCGCCGGGTGGCCCTTGTCGTGAAGAGGCACCGTGGCCACCGTCCATAGGACTCATCCCGCCGAGCTCGCCGATAAGATCGTGTCCTGGCGGTGGTCTTCTCCCCCCAGTGGCTTGCGAGGGCCATGCCGCGAGCAGTGTCCGAGACCGTTGCGGGCGACCGGCCGAGGCCTGGGCTGAGGTAGGCTTGCAACCTGCTCTCGAACGCACAAGGAATCCCTTCATGAAATCCTATTTCAGAGCCTTGACCATCGCCGGGTCGGACAGCGGTGGCGGGGCTGGCATCCAGGCCGACCTGAAGACCTTTTCCGCCCTGGGCTGTTATGGCATGTCGGTCATCACCGCCCTGACCGCCCAGAACACCCATTCGGTCACTGGAATCCTGCCGGTGCCGCCGGAATTCATTGGCCTGCAGATGGATGCCGTGCTTTCCGACATCGGCGCCGACGCGATCAAGATCGGCATGCTCCATGCGCCGGACGTGATCGAGACCGTGAGTCAGAAGCTTGCCCAGTGGGGCTGTTCCAGGATCGTGCTCGACCCGGTCATGGTGTCCAAATCCGGCGACAAGCTATTGCGCGACGATGCGGTGGCGGCCCTCAAGGCCCACCTGATCCCCCAGGCCCTGATCATCACGCCCAATTTGCCTGAGGCCTCGGTCCTGTTGGGTCGCCCGGTCGACACGCCGGAGGCGATGGCCCGGGCAGCGAGGGACCTCACGGAATTTGGCTGCGCCAATGTCCTGCTCAAGGGCGGTCACCTGTCCGGCCAGGAGAGCACGGACCTGCTGTTTCAAAAGGCCACGGGAACCCTGACCGAACTGCCGGGGACCCGCATCCAGACCCCGAATTCCCACGGTACCGGCTGTTCCTTGTCTTCGGCCGTCTGTGCCTTTTTGGCCCGGGGCCAGGACATCGAATCCGCAGTTCGGAATGCCAAGGCCTGGCTGACCGGCGCCCTGCACGCGGGGGCGGCCTACACCACGGGCCGGGGCCACGGCCCGGTCCATCATTTCTTCGACCTGTGGCCGTCCCCATGAGGGTGAGACCCCGCCGGTGGGCCGAGCCCAGGCCGGCTTGGCCGGCCGCACCTGGGCAGGATCGGGGGGCGCTTTAGTCGCTATCAGAAACCGGCTCGATCAGGGCGGGATCGTCGTCCACGGCCTTGCTGACCCGGCGGCTGACCGGCCAGGCTTGCATGCCTTCGGGGTCGAGCGGGCGGACCAGGCTGGCGATCTCGTCGACGGGGGCGGCAAGCCAGGCGGCCCAATGCGCGGGTTCAAGGATGACCGGCATCCGGTCGTGGATCGGTGCCATGACCGCGTTCGGGCCGGTCGTGATGATGCAGGCGGTGCGCAGGATCTCACCCTCCGGACCGCGCCAGCTTTCCCAGAGTCCGCCCATGGCCAGGGGCTCGCCCGACTTCAGGCTGATGAAATAGGGCTGCTTGACCTTGCCCTCCGCGTGCCATTCATAGAACCCGCTGGCCGGGATCAGGCAGCGCCGGCGCTTGAAGGCATCACGAAAGGCAGGCTTCTCTGCGACCGATTCGCCGCGGGCGTTGTTGAGCTTGTTGCCGATGGCAGGATCCTTGGCCCAATGCGGTACCAGGCCCCAGCGCAGCAGATGGAGCACCCGCTTGCCCTCGGGGGATTGGCGGATGACCGGGATGTCGGTGCCGGGCGGGATGTTGTAGCGCACTGCGAAGTCGACGCACTCATCAAGACCGAAGCGGACCTTGATGAGGCTTGGGGGGGTGTGGAGGGCGAAGCGTCCGCACATGTCACGGCCTTTTCGGTACTCGGACGCAGGCGGTCTCTGCGCAGCCGCACACCGGCACGCCGAGGGCCTGGATGACCGAGGATTCGTCCGGCCCGGTGATGAAGGCGGTGACCGCCAGGTTTGCCAGGGTGTTGTCCGGGGCAAGCTTCAAGGTCTGGCGAAAGCTACCCCGGTCGATCTTCCGAGGACCGATCAGCTGCCTGACAACATCGTCATGGTGCAAGCGGCGACCGGCGTTTTCCCCGGCGCGCACTTCGCTTTCCAGGCCACTTTCGTGAACGGCAAGGAACAGATGGCCGGGACCGCCGTGCCAGGTGCCGCTGACCACCAGGGTGGCCGGTGCGCGCCACTGGCTGCGCAGCGTCAGGCGCCCGGCCGGTTCGGGCGGGAACGGCCAGGGCGCGGCGGCGCGGTCCGGCCGCCAATCGAGGCCGTCGAGGCGAAACTGGGGCGTGTACACGAAATCCCGGCCTTGCCGGTTCGAGAGCGCCTTTTGTCGTTGTCCGAAGGCGGGCTGGGCAAACCGGTCCGGCCAGCCGAGGTGGTCCCAATCGTCGACATGGAAGGCCAGGGGCCAGAGGCGGGGCTGATGGCGCAGTCCGGAAAGATAACGGTCGGCCGGGGGGCAACTGCTACAGCCTTCGGAGGTGTACAGCTCGAGCAGGTGGTGCCGTTGGCTGCCGCTGTCGGCCGTGCAGTCGGCTTGGCTGGGGCCGCCCATCAGCAGGGTGAGCCAGGCCAGCAGCCAGCCGAGTCTGCGCATGGCGGCTAGTCAGCCGGAAACCGGTCGGGTATTAGCGCGCCGGACGCCGGGGCGGTCATGCCGAGGCCACGTTCGTAGAATGCGACCGTGGCCTCGAGGTCGGCGACGGAGCGGACCCGATGGTCCAGGCGGGTGATGTTCACCGGCTGTAGGTACCTTGCAGGACGGCCTTGGCCAGGGTGTTCTGGTTCAAGTAATAACCGACCATGGCGCCGGGCACGTGGGCGTCGAGCGGCAGCGTGTCGACCTTGAGGGCGTGCACGGTGAAGATGTAGCGGTGCGTGCCGTGGCCGACCGGCGGGCAGGGGCCGCCATAGCCGGGCTGGTTGAAGTCGGTGCGGCTTTGCACGGCGCCGCCCGGCAACAGGCCGGCCTTGGGGTCGCCCGCGCCAGGCTTGAGCCCCTGGCTGTCGGCGGGCAGGTTGAAGACCAGCCAATGCCACCAGCCGCTCCCGGTCGGTGCATCGGGATCGTAGACCGTGACCGCGAAACTCCGGGTCCCCTCGGGGGCCCCGGACCAGTGGAGCGCTGGCGAGACATTGCCGCCCGCGCAGCCAAAGCCGTTGAACACCTGGGCCTCGGCCAGCCGTGCACCCGGCGCGAAGTCCGGGCTGGTGAGCTGGAAGTCGCCGGCCAGGGAGGCTCCAGCCAACATGGGGGCGAGCAGCAGGGAGGCGAAGCGGATCATCACGGCGGATTCCTCGGAAATGGATGACCCCGGTATCATGGCCCGCGCGGCCCGGGCCGGCAAGCGGGCCACGCGTCATCCCGGGCCCGGCCCGGGCGATCATGATCATTCACTGTGAAGGCGGCATCATGTCCAGCACACCCCCCCGGATCGTCATCATCGGCGCCGGCCTGCAAGGGCTGTCGGTCGCCCTGGCGTTGGCGCACCGCGGGGTGCCTTCCCTGGTCATCGAGCGGCGCCCGGCGGCCCTGTGTGGGGCCAGCCATGGCAACGAGGGCAAGCTTCACCTGGGCCTGGTCTATGCGCTCGACGACACCCTGGAGACCGGCGTCGAGATGTTGCGGGGCGCGCACGCTTTTGCGCCGCTCCTGGATCGTTGGTGTGGTCCGCTGCCCTGGGCCGAGTGGCGTTCGGAAGGCTTCCGCTACCTGGTGATGCCCGACAGCCTGGCCAGCGTGGCGCGGCTGGAGGCCTATTACAGCCGTTTGCGCGAGGCTTTGCCGGGCGCGCTGGAAGGGCTGACGGTGGCACCGTCCTATGTCGGCACGGCCTTGTCCTGGCTGTGGCGGCGTGCCCAGGACCCCGCTGGGGTGCCTTGCATGCAGGGTCAGCGGCTCTCGGCCATCGATACCGAGGAAGTGACGGTCGATACCCGTTTGTTGACCGGCCTCCTGGCCGAGCGGGTCCGCCGAAATCCCCTGATCACGATGCGCTTCAACCGCGATGTTTCCGACGTGGCGCGCACCGATACGGGTTATCGCCTGTCCGTCAGGCACGCAGGGCGGGTGGCGGAGATCGCGGCCGACGGCGTGATCAACTGCGCCTGGACCGACCGGATCCGCCTGGACCGGTTGGCTGGCGTCGATGGCGGTGGCGAGGCACTGTGCTATCGGGTCAAGCATCGGGTCATCGTGCGGCCACGCCAACCCCTGGCCTTGAAACCCATGACCTTGGTGCAGGGCCCGTTCGGCGACATCTGCCCCTACAAGGATGGCACCTACTATCTGAGCTGGTATCCCACCTGCCGGACCTTCTTCGGCCGGCAGCCGCCCCGCGATGAACTGGTCGGTGCCGAGACCCTGGCCATCGGTGCCGAGACCCTGGCGGTCATGGCCGGCCTGTTTCCGGGGCTGGCCGGGGCCGAGATCCTTTCGTGCAGCCCATGCGTCATCGTCGCCAAGGGGCAGTCGGATGTCGATGACCCGGACAGCGCGCTGCATGCCCGCACCCGTTCGGGAACGCGCGGTGGCGATGGCTGGTGGTCGGTCGACACGGGCAAGCTGACCCTGGCGCCGCTGCACGGCGAGGCGACCGCGCGGCAAGTTCTGAACGCCTATGGGCTTGCCTGAGATGCCGCCCCGCCTGACCGTGGCCATCCCGCTCTATCGCGCGGCGGCCTGGCACGATACGGTGCTGGCGAATCTGCGCGCCATCCCGGACGATGTGGTGATCCTGCTCAGCGAGGACGCCGACAGCGACGGCAGCGCCGAACGGATTCGCGCCCAGGTGCCGGATGACCGGCGCATCCACTATCGATGGAACCCGGGACCGGCGGGCTGGCGCAACCATTGCAACGCCCTGATCGAGGCGTGCCAGACCGAGTACTTCAGCCTCCTGCCGCAAGACGATCGGTTAGGCCCCGACTATCACGCGCGCCTGGTGGCGGCCCTCGACGCGCATCCGGGGGCCGTCATCGCCTTCGGCAGCCTGATTGCCGAGGGCGGCCCATTCAAGCGCCAGACCCGATTTGCCTCGCCGCCGATGGCATTGGGGCAGCGGGCGCCGTGGCAGGAAGCGATCGACCTGGAAGCCGGCTGGAATCTCGGTGTGCCGTTCCGTGGCGTGATCCGTCGTTCGGCCTTGCGGCCGATCCCGCCCGCGCCGGGCGATCAGTTCGCGGACCAATTGTGGATCTTCAGCATGGCCCTTGCCGGGCATTTGATCGAGGTGCCCGAAGCACGCTATTTCAAGCGTTACCATGCCGGCAACACCCACGGTCAATGGCAGGCCCCCGGCCTTGAGGAACGCCGGCGCCAACTCGAAGACCTGATCACCCGGCACATCGAGGATGAAACCCTGCGGCCCCGGGTGCTCGCCTACCTGAACCAGGTGTCCTGGAGCAAACCGTACCGGCGCTACAAATCCCTCGGCATCTGCTGATGCCGGGCCGTGGCCGGGGCGCGGCGGCGCCGGGGCCACGGGGTCGGGCTTACTTGCCTTCGACCGGGCAGGTGCTCAGGCCGAGCAGGGGGTACAGCGGGCAGAACTTGATCAGGCCGGTGGCCAGGGGAACGATGCCGATCCAGGCCCAGGCCGGACCGCCGAGCGCGGCGGCCCAGAGAATCAGGGCGGCGCCCAGGACGATGCGCAGGATGCGGTCGATACCACCAACGTTGGCTTTCATGTGTGCTCTCCATCAGGTTTTTCCGCGCGCCCATCGCGCGGCTTGGACGGCACCATACGGCGTGTCCGGTGGCGTGTCGGTGACTTAGGTCACCGAGCCAGCTGAGCGAACCGACGCAGGGCCTCGGCGTCGAGTACCTCGATGCGGCTGCGGCCCAGGCGCAGCCAGCCATGCTCCTCGAACTGCTTGAGCAGGCGGCTGACGATCTCGCGCACGCTGCCCAGTTCGTCGGCCAGTTGCTGGTGCGAGTCCTGGACCAGCGGTGCGCGCGCGGCGAGCAGGGTGGCCAGGCGTTGGTCGAGCTTGCGGAAGGTGATTTCCTCGACCAGCTGCATGAGCCCGGTGAGCCGCTCGGAGAAGAGATGGAACACCGCCTGCCGGAACGGCGGGTGCGATTCGGTCAAATGCAGGAACAGGGCGCGGGGCAGGGCGATGGCGCGGATCTCCGATTCGGAAACTCCGGTGGCCGGATAGGCGTCGCTGCCCAGGAGGCAGCCCACGGTGACCAGGCAAAGCTCGCCGGGACGAACCCGGTACAAGCTGATTTCGCGGCCGTTTTCGGCGCGCTTGAAGACCCGGATCGAGCCGGACAGGACCAGGGGCAGGGCCTGGCAGGCCTGGCCGATGTCGAACAGCGTGACGCCGGCCGGTGCGCTCATCGTCATGGCTGCCTGGGCGACCCGCGTGCGTTCGGCCGGCGCCAGGCAGGCCAGGGTCGGGCACTGTTCGATCAGGGAAGCGACATCGGGCATGCGCCGATGTTAGCGTGCCCACCGCGTCGCGGCTACCTCGTCCGACGCGCGGGCATCGACCCAGCGCGCGCCCTCCGGCGTGGTTTCCTTTTTCCAGAACGGCGCCCGGGTCTTCAGGTAGTCCATGATGAATTCACAGGCGGCGAAGGCCTCGCCCCGGTGTCCCGAGGCGACCGCGACCAGGACGATGGGGTCGGTCGGATTCAGGGTCCCGATCCGATGGATCACCGTGACGTCGAGCAGCGACCAGCGTTCGCAGGCATCCTGGACAATTTTTTCCAAGGCCTTCTCGGTCATCCCCGGATAGTGCTCCAGGGTCAGGGTATGCACGCCTTCCCCCGCGTTGATGTCGCGCACCAGGCCAAGGAAGCTGGCTACCGCCCCGACCTTGGGGTTGGCGCGATGCAGCGCGGCGACTTCGGCGCCGAGATCGAAGGGCTCGGCCTGGACCAGGATCTTCATCTTAGCCCCCGGTCACGGGCGGGAAGATCGCGACCTCGTCGCGGTCGTTGAGCGCCGTGTCGAGGTCGGCCAGGTCCTGGTTGACCGCGATCCGGAAGGCACGCTGGCCATCCAGTTCATCCGACCAGGGCCGGCCGCGCGCGCGCAGCAGGTCGATGAGGTCGGCGACCCGGCCCCCGGCGAGTTCCACGGTTTCCGTCCCGGTACCGAAGGTTTCCCGCAGGCGGGCAAAATAGAGCACGTTGAGTTTCATGCCAGCAACTCCGAAAGGGGCAGGAAGCGGACCGGGTCGCCGGCGTTCACCGTGGTGCCGATCTCGAGGTCGACCAGGCCGTCGGCCCAGGCCAGCGAGGTGAGCACGCCGGAGCCCTGGTTCGGGTAGAGCACGGCGCGACCGGCTTCGATCCGGGCCCGCAGGAATTCCCGTCGCTTGCCCGGCTTGGGCCAGTCGAACCCGGCCGCGACCGTGAAGGCCTGGGGGTCCGTCACCGTGGCGCCCATGCGGGCAAGCAGGAAGGGCCGCGCGAACAGGCAAAACACCACGAAGGCCGAGACCGGGTTGCCTGGCAGGCCGAGAAAATCCGTCGTTCCGATGCGGCCATGGACCAGGGGTTTGCCCGGCTTCATGGCGACCTTCCAGAGGTCGATCGTGCCCAGCCGTTCGAGCGCGGTCTTGACGTGGTCTTCCTCGCCGACCGAGACGCCGCCGCTGGTGAGGATGACGTCGGCCTGGCCGGCGGCCTGTTCGAGCGCGGCGAGGGTGGCGTCGAGCCGGTCCGGCACCTGGCCCAGGTCGATCAGCTCGCAGCCGAGCTGCGCCAGCAAGGCGCGCAGCGTGGCCCGGTTGCTGTTGTAGATGCGGCCGTGCGGCAGCGGCTGGCCGGGCAGGACGATCTCGTCGCCGGTGAAGAAGACGGCCACCCTGAGGCGCCGGAACACGGTCAATTGCGCGGCGCCGACGGCGGCGGCGACGCCCAGGCGGGCCGGGCTCAGGCGGTCGCCGGCGGCGAGCACCGCGTCGCCGTGGCGGATGTCCTCTCCGGCGCGGCGGATGTGGTCGCCAAGGCGCGGTGCGCGCTGCACCAGGACGCCCTGGTCGTCGGCCGCGCAGTCTTCCTGCATGACCACGCAATCGGCACCCTCGGGAATCGGCGCGCCGGTGAAGATGCGCGCCGCCGTGCCTGGCGCCAGCGGGACACCCAGGTGGCCGGCCGGGATGCGCTGGGTCACCGGCAGGCGGATGCCCTCGCGCCAGTCGGCGAGGCGCAGGGCGTAGCCGTCCATGGCGGCATTGTCGAGCGGCGGCACGGTCACCGTGGCGACCAGCGGGGCGGCCAATACCCGGCCGAGGGCGGCGTCGGCCGGCACGGTCTCGGCGTCGTTCAGGGCACGGGCGGCGGCGAGCAGGCGGGCACGGGCCTCGTCGGTGGTCAGCATCGGGGCGCTCATCGGGACTCCATGAAATCGAGAAGGTAGCGATAAATACCGGGAATGTCGTCCAGGAAAAAGTGCCGGATCGGGGTCGGCGGCGGGTCGCCGATCACCGCCAGTACGTTCGGGTCGTCCGGGTACAGCCAGGGCTGGCCGACCGCGTCGCGGTGGATTTCCAGCTTGGCGTGCGCGCCGTGGCGGAAGCCTTCGACCAGGACCAGGTCGCACGGCGACAAGCGGGTCAACAGCATTTCCAGGCTGGGTTCGGGCTGGCCGTCCAGTTCCTCGACCAGCATCCAGCGATGCGGCGAGGTGAGCAGGACTTGCTGGGCGCCGGCCTGGCGGTGGCGCCAGGAATCCTTGCCCGGCTGATCCACCTCGACATCGTGGTGGCTTTGCTTGACCACCGCCACGCGCAGGCCGTCGGCCTTGAAACGGGGCAGCAACCGTTCGATCAGCGTGGTCTTTCCGCTGCCGCTGTACGCGGCGAATCCGAGGACTATCATGGCAAGATGATCGCACGCCTGTGGCCGCCCGGCATGATCTAAGTCAAGGAAATCGGGGGCCATTGGCGCGAGTCTAGTCACCACGCCATCCTGTATCGAGTCGCCAAGTGTCCAGCACCGCCCTCATCGACCGCTTCGGTCGCCGTATCGAGTACCTCCGCCTGTCGGTGACGGACCGCTGCGACCTGCGTTGCGTGTACTGCATCCCGGAGGGCTTCAAGGATTTCGAGGAGCCCGCGCATTGGCTGACCTTCGATGAACTGGAGCGACTGCTCGGCCTGTTCGCCGGGCTTGGTCTCAAGCGGGTACGCTTCACCGGCGGCGAGCCGCTGCTGCGCCGCAACGTCACCGAACTGGCCCGGCGCGTCGCCGGCCTGCCCGGCATCGAGGATCTGTCGCTGTCGACCAATGCCACGCAATTGGCCCAGCACGCCGAGGCGTTGAAAGCGGCCGGGGTGACCCGCCTGAATGTCAGCCTGGATTCGCTCGACGCCGCCCGGGTGGCCCGCATCAATGGCCGGCCGGTGCTCGGCCAGGTGCTTGGCGGCCTAGAGGCCGGGCGCGCGGCCGGCTTCGCGCCGATCAAGATCAACATGGTGGCGATGCAGGAAAACGTCGACGAGATCGACCGCATGGTTGAGTACTGCATCGACCGGGGCTTCATCCTGCGCCTGATCGAGCTGATGCCGATGGGCGACACCGCGCGCAAGATGGGCTACGTCGACCTGCAGCCGATCAAGGAACAGCTGCGCCGGCGTTTCGGCCTGGTCGACGCGCTGCTGCCCGGCGGCGGCCCGGCGCGCTACCTGGCGACCCCGGACCGGCGCTTCACGGTCGGCTTCATCACGCCGATCTCGCAGCATTTCTGCGATACCTGCAACCGCGTCCGTCTGACCGTCGATGGCGTGCTGCACCTGTGCCTGGGCCAGGAGGCCCGGGTCGAATTCCGGCCGCTGCTGCGCGGCGGCGCCTCCGATACCGAGATCATCGAAACCATCCGGCGCGCGATCGACATGAAGCCGGAACGGCACGAGTTCCGCGACGCGCCGGAAAAGGTGCTGCGCTTCATGAACATGACCGGCGGCTGAGCCTGGCCAGCTAACCCCCCGCAAGCATTGAAATTTCCGTGGGTGCGCCGGCAAATCACGCACTTATAATCCGCGCCCCGATCATTCTTACGCCGCCGCCATGCAACGCACCCTGCTGAAGTCCAAGCTGCATCGCGTGCACGTCACCGCCTCGGAGTTGCATTACGAAGGTTCGTGCGCGATCGACGAGCTGTTGCTCGAGGCGGCCGATATCCGCGAATACGAGCAGATCGAGATCTACAACGTCAACAACGGCGAACGCTTCTCCACCTATGCCATTCGCGGCCAGCGCGGCAGCGGCATGATCTCGGTGAACGGCGCGGCGGCGCGCAAGGCGGCCGCCGGCGACTTGCTCATCATCGCCAGCTATGCCGGTTATGGCGAACTGGAACTGAGCAAGTACGAGCCCCGGCTGGTCTACGTCGACGACAAGAATCGCATCAAGCGGATCGGTTCCGAGATTCCAGCCCAGGCTGCCTGACCCGGCGCCAATCGAAGCACGGCCCCGGGTCGGTCTTGCGGCCAGGGGCGATGTCCGAGTGGCCGGCGATCCCGATGATCGGGTAGCGGCTTTCGAGTGCCGCCAGCACCTGGTCCAGCCGGTCGTACTGCGCTTCCGCGAAGGGCAGGTCGTCAGTGCCCTCCAGCTCGATGCCGATCGAGAAATCATTGCATCGTTCGCGCCCCCGCCAGGTGGAGAGCCCGGCATGCCAGGCACGCCGGTCACACGATACGCACTGGATCAGGCTGCCGTCGCGCCGGATCAGGAAATGTGCCGAGACCCGCAGAGCGTGGATGCCGGCGTAGTAAGGGTGTGCGTCCGGATCCAGACAGTTGGTGAACAGCTCGACGATGCCCGGGCCGCCAAATTGGCCGGGCGGCAGGCTGATGTTGTGGATCACCACCAGCTCGATCGCCGTCCCGGTCGGTCGGTCGTCCGCATTGGGCGATTCGATGCGCTGCGCCTCGCGCCACCAGCCATCGACCCAGGTCATGGTTCCTCCTCGGCCGGGGCGGCGAGCGCCTGGGCGATGGCCGCGGCCAGCGCGACCGGGGTGACCTGGCTGTCGAGTCGGGCGTGATAGTGCCCATCGCGATACAGGAACAGGGCCGGCAGGTGGAACAGATCAAACGCCCGGGCCAGGGCCGGACTCCTCTGGACATCGACATGAAACAGCGCGACCTCCGGGCCGACCGCGTCCGGCAGCCGCCGTTCGACCTGGCGGCAGGCGCCGCAGTCGGGGCTGGAAAAGAGCACCAGGGCCGTGCCGCGTGTCGCCGCCAGCCGGGGGTGGTAATCGAATTCGTCGAGGGCCTGATAGGCCGGCAAGGACATGGGCGCAAAGTCCGTATGAGTAAATGTACTTTTTTCTCGCCGGGTCAGGGTCGGCATGGCTAGAATTGTCACATAACCAATAGCACACCGGGGCCCGCCCCGCAGGATGGAGAAGTCATGAAAAACAACACCGTGCCCAGCGCCGTGGAACGGGTCATGCGCGAGGACGATTTCATCGTCTCGAAGACCGATCTCACCGGGCGCATCCTCTATGGCAACCGCATCTTCATCGAGTTTTCCGGGTATACGGAACGGGAACTGCTCGGTGCCCAGCACAACATCATCCGTCATCCCGACATGCCGCGCGGCGTGTTCAAGCTGCTCTGGGACACGATCCAGGCCAAGGAAGAATGCTTCGCCTACGTCAAGAACATGGCCAAGGACGGCAGCTTCTATTGGGTCTATGCCAACGTCACGCCGAACTACGGTCGCGACGGCCAGGTGACCGGCTACTTTTCGGTACGCCGCAAGCCCAGTGCCGAGGGCGTCCGGACTTTGGCGGAAATCTATCGCGCCATGCTCGACATCGAGCGCAAGGCCGGCCCCCGCGATGCCTGCACGGCGTCGCTCGCGTTCCTGAACCAACAGCTGTCCAACCTGGGGAAGACTTATGCGGAATTTGTCGTTTCTCTCTAAGGTCGACCGCCACCTCGGGCTGTTGGCTGGACTGGTCTTGCTCACCGGCCTGGCCGAGACCGTACGCGCGGGTCTGTCCTGGTCGCTCTGGCTGGGCCTGGCCCTAGTCCTTGCCGCGGCCTTCTGGGTCCGTCGGTCGCTGCGTGCCAGCCTGGCGCCGCTGGCGCCGCTCACCGAGGTGGTGGCCGAGATCAGCGCGGGCCGTTTCGATCGACGTGTCACCGGGCTCGATGAGCACACCGAACTGGGCCGGCTCGGCTGGCATATCAACGACATGCTCGACCAGCTGGAGGCCTTCATGCGCGAGCAGGCCACCACGTTCCGCCAGCACCTTGACGGCAAGTTCCATCGCAAAGCGCAGTCTTTCGGCCTGCATGGCGCGTTCCGGAAGGGCCTGGACAACCAGAACGTACTGCTCGATGGCATGGCCCAGAACACCCTGGCGCAAATGCGCAATCTGCTGCTGTCCCTGGTGCAGGGCCTGAATACCCGCAATCTGCTCACCAACCTGGCCTCGAACCAGGCCGACCTGCTGCAGATCACCGAGACCCTGGCATCGGTGGCCGCCGAGGCGGAACGCACCCACAGCCAGGCCGAAGCCAGCCAGGCCTCGGTGCATCAGGTGGTGGGCAATTTGGCCGACATTGGCCAGCGCATCGAACACGCCAGCGCGGCGGTCGACCAGCTCAACGCGCGCGGCAGCGAAATCCAGCAGGCGGTGAGCCTGATCAACGGCATTGCCGACCAGACCAATCTGCTGGCGCTCAACGCCGCGATCGAGGCGGCCCGCGCCGGCGAGGCCGGGCGCGGCTTCGCGGTGGTCGCCGACGAAGTCCGCAAGCTGGCGGAAAACACCAAGAGTGCGTCGGTCTCGATCGGCCGGGTGATGGAGGAGTTGCTCCATGAAGCGGCCGCCATGCAGCAGGATTCCACGGTGATGACGGGGCTGGCGCAGGCTTCGAGGGGCTATGTCGAGTCCCTGTCGAGCAGTTTCCAGCAGTTCTCGGCGTCGGCCTCGAGCACGCTGACGGCCTCGCAGCATGCCGTGGACAAGAGCTTCGCCTCGCTGATCAAGGTCGATCACGTGATCTACAAGCAGCGCACCTACCTGGCCATCAACAGCAACGGCGACCCGCAATACACCCAGCCGGTCTCGGTCGATTGCCACGGCTGCCGGCTCGGCAAGTGGTACTACGAAGGCGATGGCTGGCAGCGCTTCCACGGGGTCCCGTCCTTCGACGACATGGAACGGCCGCATTGCAACGTGCACCAGAATGCCCACCAGGCGCTCGAACTGCTGATCGGCGACTGGGAACACGACCTCACCATCCAGCAACGCATCTATGCCGCGCTGGAAGCGATGGAGGCCGGCAGCGGCGAAGTCATGCGCATCATCGACCAGATGGTCAAGGAAAAGCACGGTTGACCGCGCAGCGGTCAACCGTGCTTTCGGCGCAGGCGCACCTGTGCAGCAGGTGAAGGCACGCCATGCCGGCCGTAGCCAAAAGCAGCCGCATGTGCAGCGGTCAACCGTGCTTTCGGCGCAGGCGCACCCGCGCAGCAGGTGAAGGCACGTCGTGCCGGCCGTAGCCAAAAGCAACCGCATGTGCAGCGGTCAACCGTGCTTTCGGCGCAGGCGCACCCGCGCAGCAGGTGAAGGCACGTCGTGCCGGCCGTAGCCAAAAGCAGCCGCATGCGCAGCGGTCAACCGTGCTTTCGGCGCAGGCGCACCTGCGCAGCAGGTGAAGGCACGTCGTGCCGGCCGTAGCCAAAAGCAGCCGTATGTGCAGCGGTCAGCCGCGTGGCGTGCCCGCTCCGCTTCGGTTTGTAGCCCGAAGCCCTATACAATCAGCGCATGTGTTGCGTCGTGCATGGCGCTTGGGCCATCACTGGACCCCGTTCCGAGAACTGACCACCATGCGATTTTCGATTCTTCCCCCCGGGCGCGAACAAGAGCTGATCCAGCTTTTCAAGGCCACCTTCACAGCTTCTGAGGGCGCCGATGAAGGGGCGTTGATCGGCGACCTGGTGCGCAGACTGCTCGCAGACACGCCGGCGAACGACCTTCATGTCTTTGCCGCCGAGGATGCCGGTGGCTTGGTCGGTGGCTGCATCTTCTCGCGGTTGACTTACCCGGAGGACGTGCGGACGGTGTTCATCCTGGCGCCCGTGGCGGTGGCCAGAGAAAGGCAGGGCCAGGGGATCGGCCAGCAGTTGCTGTGCCATGCCCTCGACGTGCTGCGTGAAGCCGGGGTGGCCATCGTCATGACCTATGGCGACCCGGGCTTCTATGCCAAGGTCGGTTTCCAGCCGGTCAGCGAGGCCGACGCGGCGGCGCCCTTCAGGCTGAAATACCCGCATGGCTGGCTGGGACAGTCATTGACGGGGGCAGACTGGCGGCCGGTGCAAGGTGACTCGCGCTGTGTCTCGGCCCTCAACGATCCGGTGTTCTGGTGAACGGGCACGCCATGGCGCAGGAAACCTCCGGACTGGATGCCCTGGGCTGGGGGTCGTTTTTTGCGAGTCAGACCGATGCGGAGACGCTTGCGCGTACTCCCGCGGCACGCGTGGTGTCGGTCGATCGCAATGGCTTGCATGTGCTGGGTGTGGGCATCGACCTGCGTATCCCGCCGCGCACCGATGTCACCGTGGGCGATTGGCTGTTGCTCGATCTTGCCATGTCTCGGGCCCACCGGTTGCTGACCCGAAAGAGCCTGCTCAAGCGGCGTGCGCCGGGGAGCGATCGGCAGCTTCAGCTGATCGCAGCGAACTTGGATACGGTCTTCGTGGTGACTTCCTGTAACCAGGATTTCAATATCGCCCGGCTGGAACGCTATGTTGCCCTGGCCTTCGAGGCCGGGATACAGCCCGTCATCATCCTGACCAAGGCCGATCTCGTGCCAGATCCGTCGGCCTTGATCGAGACGGCCGGGCGGATTTCCGAGCGGGTCCCCGTGGTTGCCCTGGATGCCCGGGGAGAAGAACCGGCTGCGCGGCTGTCTCCTTGGTGCCGGCCGGGCCAGACCGTGGCCTTTCTCGGCTCCTCGGGCGTCGGTAAGTCCACCCTCAGCAACGCACTGGCCGGCACCGACCTGATCGCCACCCAGGCCATCCGCGAAGACGATGCGAAAGGCCGGCATACGACGACCCGTCGTGCCCTTTATCAAATTCCCGGGGGCTGCATGGTCGTGGACACGCCGGGCATGCGGGAACTGCAACTGGTCGATGCCGCCACCGGCATTGCCGATACCTTCGAGGACATGGTGGCCTTGTCGGCCCAGTGCCGGTTTCCTGATTGCCGGCACGAAAGCGAACCCGGCTGCGCCGTGCGGGAGGCGATCCAGCGTGGCCAGATCGATGCGGCGCGCTTGAAGCGCTGGCGCAAGCTCCTGGCGGAAAATCGCGTCAACTCGGAAAGTCTCGCCCAGCGCCGGGCACGGGAGCGGGCGTTCGGGAAAATGGTTCGAACCGTGATCAAGTCGAAGGGTCCGCGCGGACGCGCCTGAACCTGGCTGTCCTGCCACTGCCGCCTTCAGGCGCGTCCAACTGCGGTTTCTAGGATGACAGAATTACGCCAAGCCCTTGGGCAGCGCGAAGTTGACCTTTTCCTCGATCCCGGCCTGGGTGCGCACCTGGCCGGCGCCGAGCGCGCGCAGGCGGGCGATGACGCCGTCCACCAGGACCTCCGGGGCCGAGGCGCCGGCGGTGACGCCGATGGTGCCGGCGCCAGCCAGCCAGGCCGGGTCGAGTTGCTCGGCGCTGTCCACCATGTAGGCCGCGCGGCCGAGGCTGGCGGCGACTTCGCGCAGGCGATTCGAGTTCGAACTGTTGGGCGAGCCGACCACGATCACCACGTCGCATTCGGCGGCGAGTTTCTTGACCGCGTCCTGGCGGTTCTGGGTGGCGTAGCAGATGTCGTCCTTGCGCGGGCCGACGATGTTCGGGAAGCGGGCGCGCAGGGCCTCCACCACCCGGGCCGCATCGTCCACCGAGAGCGTGGTCTGGGTGACGTAGGCGAGCTTGTCGGGGTCGATGATGCGCAGGCCGGCGACGTCGTCCGGGGTCTCGACCAGATGCATGCCGGCTTCGGCCTGGCCCATGGTGCCTTCGACTTCCGGGTGGCCCTTGTGGCCGATCATGACGATCTCGTAACCGGACTCGCGCAGTTTCACGACTTCCTTGTGCACCTTGGTGACCAGCGGGCAGGTGGCATCGAACACGTTGAGGCCGCGCCGGTCGGCTTCGCTACGCACCGATTGCGGTACGCCGTGGGCGCTGAAGATGAGGGTGGCGCCGTCCGGCACGTCGGCCAGGTCCTCGATGAAGATGGCGCCCTGGGCCTTGAGGTTGTCGACCACGAAGGTGTTGTGCACCACTTCGTGGCGGACGTAGATGGGCGCGCCGAAGCGGGCCAGGGCCGCCTCGACGATGGCGATGGCGCGGTCGACGCCGGCGCAGAAGCCGCGCGGATTGGCGAGCAGGACGTGTTCAGGCATGGTCGATGGCAAGGATCTGGACTTCGAATTCGATGGGCAGGCCGGCAAGCGGGTGGTTGAAATCGACCGTCAGGCCGGTCGGGTCGACGGCCAGCACGGTGCCGGTCACGGTCTCGCCATTGGGCATCTCGAACTCGATCTGCTGCTCGACTTCGGCCGTGAAGTCGGCCGGCAGGTCGCTGGCCGGGAGGGTTTGCACCAGCGATTCGTCGCGTTCCCCGAAGGCCTGCCAGGGAAACAGTTCGAGGGTCGTCCGGGTCCCTTCCAACAGGCCGACCAGGGCCTGTTCGAGACGGGGTTCGATGTCGCCGTCGCCGAGCCTGAAGGTCTCCGGCGCGCCGCCGAACGTGTTGGCGATTTCCTGGCCGTAGCTGGCGATGCGGTAATGCAGGGTGACCCGGTCACCGGGCCGGAGCGCGGTCATGATTTGCGGAATCCGTCCCAGATCAGCAGGGCCGCGCCCAGGGTGATGCCCGAGTCGGCCACGTTGAAGGCCGGCCAATGGGACGTGCCGACATAGAAGTCGAGGAAGTCGATGACGTGCCCGTGCAGGGCGCGGTCGATCACGTTGCCCATGGCGCCGCCCAGGATCAGGGCCAGTGCGGCATGGAACATCGGTTTTCCGGGCTTGCGCAGCAAATGCACGATCACCACCGAGGCCACCAGGGCGAGTCCGATGAAGAAGCCGCGTTGCCAGCCGGGCTGGTCGGCGAGCAGGGAAAACGCCGCCCCGGTGTTGTGGACGTGGACCAGATTGAAGAAGCCGGTGACCGGGATCACGTCCTGATAGGGGGCGAGCGTGGCCACCACGGCCAGCTTGGTGATCTGGTCGAGCCCCAGGCACAGCCCGGCCAGCCAGAGCCAGCGCAGGCCGTGACGGGCGTCTACACGCTCCAGACGGGCCGCCGGGTCAAGCGAATTCACGGGGTTCGCCCTCGCCATACAGGTTGCTCACGCACCGCCCGCACAGTCCGGGGTGGGCCGGGTCGGCGTTGACGTCAGGGCGCACGTGCCAGCAGCGTTCGCATTTCTCATGGTCGAGCGGCTTGACCTCGACCCGGGTTTCGCCGGTGGCCTGGATGACCCGGGCGGCCGAGGTGATGGCGACGAAGCGCAGGTCGTCGCCCAGGCGGGCGAGCAGTTCGAAGTCGGTCCCTTCGGCCAGGAAGGTCAGGTCGGCCTGCAGGGACGAGCCGACCTGGCCGGCCGCACGCAGCGCCTCGATACGCTTGGTGGCGAGGCCGCGCAGTTCGCGCAAGCGGTTCCAGCGGGCCAGAACATCGGCTTCATCGGCCTGCTTCGGCAGCGTGTGCCAAACCGAAAGGAAGACGCTGTCGCTCTTGCAGTTGAGCGACCAGATTTCCTCGGCGGTGAACGACAGGATCGGCGCCATCAACCGGGTCAGGGTCTGCACGATGTGCCAGAGCGCGGTCTGCGCGGCGCGCCGGGCGCGCGAGTCGGCCCCTGAGGTATACAACCGGTCCTTGAGGATGTCGAGATAGAAGGCGCCCAGGTCTTCCGAGCAGAAGTGGTGCAGGCGCTGCACGGCGGTGTGGAAGCTGTAGACCCGGTAGTCAGCCAGCACGGCCTCCTGCATCTCGCGGGTGAGCGCCAGGGCGTAGCGGTCGATCTCGAGCAGTTGCTCGACCGGCAGGCCCTGGTTTGCCATCTCGAAGTCGGCGGTGTTGGCGAGCAGGAAGCGCAAGGTGTTGCGGATGCGCCGGTAGGCCTCGACCACGCGCTTGAGAATCTCGTCCGAGATCGACAATTCACCGGAGTAGTCGGTGCTGGCCACCCACAGGCGGAGGATTTCCGCGCCGAGCGAGTCGGACACCTTCTGCGGCGCGATGACGTTGCCCTTGGACTTGGACATCTTCATGCCCTTGCCGTCGACCACGAAACCGTGCGTCAGCAGGGCTTCGTACGGGGCGTGGCCGTCGGTGGCGCAGCCGGTCAGCAAGGATGACTGGAACCAGCCGCGATGCTGGTCGGAGCCTTCCAGATAGAGATCGGCGGGGTGCTTGAGTCCCTCGCGTTCCTTGAGCAGGCAGGCATGGGTGACGCCGGAGTCGAACCAGACGTCGAGGGTGTCGCCGGCCTTTTCGTAGTGCTCGGCGTCGGCGCCCAGCAGTGCCTCCGGGTCGAGGCTGAACCAGGCTTCGATGCCTTGCTGCTCGACCCGCTTCGCCACGTCCTCCAGGATTTCTTGGGAGCGCGGATGCAGTTCGCCGGTCTGCTTGTGCATGAAGAAGGTGATCGGCACGCCCCAGTTGCGCTGGCGCGAGACGCACCAGTCCGGGCGGCTCTTCATCATCGCCTCCAGGCGGGCGCGGCCCCAGGCCGGGAAGAACTCGGTGTCGGCAACCGCCTGCATGGCTTTGGCGCGCAGGCCTTCCTTGTCCATGCCAATGAACCACTGCCGGGTGGCGCGGAAGATGATCGGCGTCTTGTGCCGCCAACAATGCGGGTAGCTGTGCTGGATCTTTTCTTCGGCCAGCAGGTGGCCGTGATCGCTCAACACCTGCAACACGGTCTTGTTGCCGGCCCAGATGCTCTGGCCGCCGACGATGGGGGTGTCGGGGTAGAACTTGCCGTCGCCGCCCACCGGGTTGTAGACCTCCAGGCCGTACTTCAGGCCGGCGACGTAGTCGTCGTGGCCGTGGCCGGGCGCGATGTGGACCAGGCCGACACCGGCGTCGGTGCTGACGAAGTCGGCCAGGATCACCGGCACCTGGCGGTCGTAGAACGGGTGGTGGAGCTTGAGTCCTTCCAAGGCGGCACCCTTGCACTGAGTCAGGGTTTCCACCGCTTCGAAGCCGTAACGTTGGATCGCCGATTCGGCCAGGTCGCGGGCCAGGATGAGCAGGCCCTTGGGCGTGCGCACCAGGTCGTAGGTGAATTCCGGATGCACGGCGACCGCCTGGTTGGCCGGCAGGGTCCAGGGCGTGGTGGTCCAGATCACCGCGTAGGCCGGACAATCGCCGTTCGCGGGCAGGCCGAGGCGGGCGGCCAGGTCGGCGCAGTCGGCGACCGGGAAGGCGACGTCGATGGCGGGGGAGGTCTTGTCCTCGTATTCCACCTCCGCCTCGGCCAGGGCGGAACCGCAGTCGACGCACCAGTGCACCGGCTTGGCCCCGAGATAGAGGTGGCCGTTCGCCTGGATCTTGCCGAGTTCGCGGATGATGTCCGCCTCGAAGCGGTAGTCCATGGTCAGGTAGGGATGGTCCCAGTCACTCAGCACGCCGAGGCGGATGAAGTCGGCCTTCTGGCGTTCGACCTGGCTGGCGGCGTATTCCCGGCACAGTTCGCGGAAGCGCGCGGCCGGGATGTCCTTGCCGTGGGTCTTCTCGACCACCAGTTCGATGGGCAGGCCGTGGCAGTCCCAGCCCGGCACGTAGGGCGCGTCGAAGCCGTCCAGGGTGGCGCTCTTGACGATGATGTCCTTGAGGATCTTGTTCACCGCGTGGCCGATGTGGATGTCGCCGTTGGCGTAGGGCGGGCCGTCGTGCAGCACGAAGATGGGCCGCCCCTTGGCGTTGGCGCGCAGTTTTTCGTACAGCTTCTTGTCCTGCCATTGCTTGATCCAGCCCGGTTCGCGCTTGGCGAGATCGCCGCGCATGGGGAAGGGGGTGTCGGGCAGGTTCAGGGTGTCTTTGTAGTCGGGCATTTTGGTCTGTTTCTTTGCTTCAGTGGCCTTGAGCCGGGTGAGTCTGTAATGGATGACATGATTGGCCGGGGGCGCCCGGCGGCGCCTTACTTTCTTTGCTTGTGCAAAGAAAGTAAGCAAAGAAAGCACACCCCGCTTCGCCGCCCTGCGGGTCCCCAATTTTTCCGGCGCCGTTCGGGCGGCTGCGTAACTCGGCCTTCGGCCTCAGACATACTCGCCGACTGCCCCCGAACGACACCGGAAAAATTGGCGGCTCAGAGGGGACGAAGCCCCACCCCCACCCGCACTGCCGTGCACCCCTCCCCCCTGGAGGGGGAGGGGCTGGGGGAGAGGGGTATGTGTGCATTTCGCCAAGGGGGCGAAAGAATGAAGTGCTTGGCGCTGTGACGCATTTCCAATCCCCTCTGACGGAGCCGCGTATTTCGCTGTCACGCTGGGGAGCCGAAGGCCGGCGAAAGTGTTTGAGCGAAGCGAGTTCTTTCGCCGCCAGCGCGACAGTGAAATGCGCGGGGTTTCGACGGAAGGGGGTGTGCTTTCTTTGCTTACTTTCTTTGCACAAGCAAAGAAAGTGAGGCGCTTGCCGGGCGCCCCCGGCCAATGGCGGTAGCAAAGAACCACAAGACAGGCTTAAGGCCTCCGCCCCCAAACCACGCTCAAACATTCAACAACTCCCGTGCCTGCCTGGCATCCTTGTCGATCTGCGCCACCAGCGCGTCGAACGAGGAAAATTTCGCCTCGTCGCGCAGTTTGTGCAGAAATTCCACCCGCAGGTGCTGGCCATACAGGTTGCGGTCGAGATCGAACAGATGCACTTCCAGGGTCGGCTTGCCGTCCGGTCGCACCGACGGCCGGGTGCCCAGGTTGGCGACGCCAGGCCAGTCCGGCGTGGCGAGGCCTTGCACGCGCACCGCGAAGACGCCCTTGAGCGGCGGCCGATTGTGCTTCAGGAGAATGTTCGCGGTCGGATAGCCGATCTTGCGACCGAGCTGGTCGCCACCCACCACCCGGCCGGAGATCGAATACAGGCGCCCGAGCAATTGCGCGGCGGTGGCCATGTCGCCGGCCGCCAGAGCCTCGCGCACGGCGGTGGACGAAGCGCGCCGGCCGGCGGCTTCGACGGTATGCATGGCTTCGGCCTGGAAGCCGAACTGCTCGCCGTAGACCAATAACGAATCGAAATCGCCGGCCCGCCGGGCGCCGAAGCGAAAGTCATCGCCGACCAGCACGTAGCGGGCCTTGAGGCCGTCGACCAGGATGCGGCGCACGAAATCGTCCGGGCTCAGGGCGGCAAACTCCTTGCTGAAGCGGCAGACATGGACCCGACCGACGCCCAGGCCCTTCAGGATTTCCAGCTTCTCACGCAGGCTGGTGAGCCGGGTGGGCGCGTCCTGGGGGGTGAAGATTTCCCGGGGATGTGGCTCGAAGGTCAGCACCGTGGGCAAGCCGCCCACCGATGCGGCGCGCGCGGCCAGGCGCGCCAGCATGGCCTGGTGGCCGAGATGGACGCCATCGAAATTGCCGATGGTGACGGCGCTGGGACGGCTGGCATGGGGCCAGCCATGGCTGATGCGCATCGAGTATCTGTTTTAAAAAAACAGATTTTATCCGGGCGGGCCGGGCCCGGTCTATGCATGGCGCCGGACGGGCCTTCAACCGGGGGCAGGATGGCCCTGGTCGCTGAGCACGCGGGTCTGGAGTTGGTGCAGCCGATCCAGTAGCTGGTCGCGCGCGGCGAACAGCTCGGGCAACCGGGCGCGCGCTTCGGCGGCCCGGTTGTCGCGCAGCAGTGCCAACAGTTCGGCACCCAGTGCGTGGGCCTGGACGTGGCTGGCATCGAGCGCCGCGAATTCTTCCAGGTGGCCATAGCGGATACGCCCGGATCCCTGGTACCAGCGTCCGAATCGGCACGATTCGCTGTCCAGCATGAGCGGGCCAACGGCCTCGGCGCCTTCGATGCGGTCGGCCAGGTTGTCGATCCACTCGCGGTGGTGGTACTGCGCCAGCAGGAGGGCGAAATCTTCCTTGCGCCAATAGCGGAAGTTCTCCTCGCTCCAGGCATCGGGCGCCTGCCATTTGCCCGCCCAGGCGAGCATTTCGTCGCCCGGCAGGGGGCGCGAGATGATGTAGCCCTGAGCCACCTGGCAACCGAGCTGCATCAGTAACAGGCCGGCCTCCAGGCTGTCCACGCCTTCGGCGATGACCTCCCGGTCAAAGGCTTCGGCCAGGGCGATGACGCCTTCGACGATGGCCAGGTCCTCGGGGTCGCGCAGCATGTCGTGGATGAAGCTCTGGTCGATCTTGAGCGATTGCACGGGCAGCCGCTTGAGGTGGGTGAGCGAGGAGTAGCCGGTGCCGAAGTCGTCCAGGGCGAAATGGCTGCCGAGCTTCTGGCAGGTATGGATGACCTCGGACACGCGGGCCAGATCTTCCAGGGCGGCGTTTTCCAGGATTTCTAGCACCAGACTGCCCTTGGCCAGGCCCGGGTACTGGGCGAGGCGGGCTTGCAGGCGACCGGCAAAGTCGCTGTGCTGGAGGTGGTGGGCGCTGACGTTGACGCTGACCGAGATGTCGAGGCCTTGTGCGTGCCAGTCCGAGAGCTGGTTCAGGGCCTGGTCGAGCACCCATTCGCCGAGGGCGTGGTCGAGGTCGCTGTTTTCGATCACCGGCAGGAAATCGCGCGGCAGGAGCAGGCCACGCTCCGGGTGTTGCCAGCGGATCAGGGCCTCGGCGCCGACCAGCGCGCCGGTCCGCATGTTGATTTCCGGCTGGTAGTGCAGGACGAATTCGCCCTGGGTGAGGGCCTGGCGGATGCGCTCGCGGGTTTCCCGGTGGCTGCGGACCTGGCGGTCGCCATCCAGATCGTAGAAGACATAGCGGTTACGGCCGGCCTGTTTGGCCGCGTACATGGCCTGGTCGGCCTGGCGTAGCAGGGCGTCGGGATTCTGGTCGTCGCTCGGATAGAGGCTGACGCCAATACTGGCCGACAGGCTGATGGGCGGGTCGACCAGCAGCACCGGCTGGGCGATCGAGACCAGCAACCGGCCGAGCGAGGCTTCGCATTCGGCACTGCTGCGCAGGCCTTGCAACAGGAACACGAATTCGTCACCGCCCAGGCGTGCCACCGTATCGTCAGCGCGCAAGGCCGCTTGCATCCGGCGCGACATTTCCACCAGCAGCCGGTCGCCCACTTCGTGGCCGTGCTGGTCGTTGACCGGCTTGAAGCCGTCCAGGTCCAGGTAGCAGACGGCGAGCAGGCTGCCGTTGCGGCGCGCGGCATGGATGGCCTGGCGAATGCGGTCGGCGAGCAGGGCGCGGTTGGGCAGGCCGGTCAGCGGGTCGTGCTGGGCCAGGTGAACGAGCTGGGCTTCCTGGTGCTTGATCACGCTGATGTCGGAGAACACGCCGACGAAATGGGTGAGCCGGCTTTGCGCGTCCAGCACGGCGGTGATGGACAGGCGTTCGGGATAGATTTCACCGTTCTTGCGCCGGTTCCAGATTTCTCCCGACCAGACGCCCTGTTCCTGGATGGCGTGCCACATGTTGGCGTAGAAACTGGCGTCATGGCGGCCCGAGGCGAGCAGGGCGGGCGTGCGCCCGATCGCTTCCTCGCGGCTGTAGCCGGTGATGCGGGAAAAGGCCGGGTTGGCGTCGATGATGACGCCCTTGGCATCGGTGATGATGATGCCATCCAGGGCATGGCTGAACACGCTGGCGGCCAGGCGCATGCCGTGCTGGGAGTCCTGGATGGTGCGCGCCATCTCGTTCAGGCTCCTGGCCAGGTCGGCGGTTTCGTCCTCGCCCCGTTCCTGGAAACGCCAGGTGTAATCGCCGGCGGCGAGGCGGCGGGCGCCGGCCCGGAAGGCGGTCAGCTTGCGCACCACCAGAAAATGCACCAGCAGGCCGCCGGTGAGCAGTGACAGCAGTGCGGCGGCGAGATGGATGCCTTGCTCGCGCCACCAGAGGCCAAGAATGCGGTCGCGGGTGTCCGAGGCCGGCATCTTCACACTCAGGATGCCGCGCAGTTCCCCCAGCTGGTAACCCCAGGCGGTCTGATAGCGCGCCTGGATGGCGGCGGGCGCGTCCTTGGGGTCACCGTGGCAGGCCAGGCAATAGGCTTCGACCCAGATCGGTGTCGAATAATGGAAATAGTCCTGCCCGCTCGCGTCGCGAAACGGCACCAGGCGTTCCTTGTCCTTGGGGTGGTCACGGAAATGGCGGATGGCCGCCATCTCGACCGGATCGGCCTGGTTGGCCGGGTTGCGGGCGCGGTCGCTGACGTTGTTGAAGCGCACGCCACGGTGGTCGAACTCCTGGAACTGTTGCGCGATGCGCGGCATGGCATGGGCCGGCAGGAATCCCACGGTGTGCTCGTTGAGGGGCACGCCACTTTCCAGGAACTGCTGCTGGTAGGTGCGTCGCACCGCCATGATCACCGAGGACAGGGTGCGGCCCTCGGTCAGGAGCGAAGCCTCGATGTTGCGTTGCGTGAATTGGTAGCCGAACCAGGCCACCGACAGCAGCGTGGTGAGGAGGGCAATGCCGATGCCCAGCCAGACTTTATGGACCAACTTCATGCGGGCGCTCCCGTGGTTCTTGACGGCGGGATCTGGGCCGTCTGCGGGCAATGATAGGCCAAAACCCTCCTTGACGGAGTGCTTAACCGCGACGCCGGAAATCGCGAAGCCGAAAACCCAACAGGCCGAGGCTGGTGAAATAGATCAGGGCTCCTCCCACGACCAGGAAGCCCAGGTGCAGGACCCGCTCGCTCGCGCCATAAACCAGCCAGCGGGCATCGTCGAGGCGGCCGAACCAGAGGCCGACGGCCATGACGCCCAGGGCCAGGACCAATTTGGCCAGGAACCTGGGCCAGCCGGGTTGCGGCTGGAAGATGGCCTGGCGTCGCAGGTGGTAATAGAGGATGCCGGCGTTCAGGCAGGCGCCGAGCCCGATGGCCAGGGCCAGGCCGGCATGTTTCAAGTGCCAGATGAAGGCCAGGTTCATGGCCTGGGTGGCGAACAGGGTGAACAGCGCGATCTTGACCGGGGTGCGGATGTTTTGCCGGGCGTAGAAGCCAGGCGCCAGCACCTTGACCAGGATCAGGCCGACCAGCCCGACCGCATAGGCGACCAGTGCCTGGCGGGTCATCTCGACGTCGTGGACGCTGAACTGGCCGTAGTGGAACAGGGTGGCGATCAGCGGGACCGCGAGGAGGCCCAGGGCCACCGCCGCCGGGGCCGCGAGCAGGAGGGTGAGGCGCAAGCCCCAGTCGAGCAGGCGGGAGTACTCGACCGGGTCGTTGTCCGCGTGGTGCTTGGCCAGGGATGGCAGGAGCAGGGTGCCGAGCGCGACCCCGAGCATGCCGGTGGGAAATTCCATCAGGCGGTCGGCGTAGTACAGCCAGGACACGCTGCCGGTATCCAGGAAGGACGCCAGGATGGTGTTGATGATGATCGACAGCTGGGCCACCGAGACACCCAGCGCGGCCGGCCCCATCAGTTTCAGGACCCGGCGCACGCCTTCGTCACGTGGTGCCCAGTCCCAGCGCGGCAGCATGCCGATCCTGCGTAGGGCGGGAATCTGGATCGACAGTTGCAACATGCCGCCCAGGAAAGCGCCCCAGCCGAGGGCCAGGACGGGGGGATCGAAGTAGGGCGCGGCCAGGGCGGCGGCCAGGATCATCGAGATGTTGAGCAAGACCGGCGTGAAGGCGGGAATCTGAAAGCGGCTCCAGGTGTTGAGGATGCCGCCGGCCAGGGCCACCAGGGAGATGAAGACCAGATACGGAAACACGATGCGGGTCAGGCTCACCGTCAGGGCGAACTTGTCCGGAACGGCGGAGAAGCCCGGCGCGGAGACCATGACGATGAGCGGTGCCGCGACCATGGCCAGGGCAGCCACGCCCATCAGGATCACGAACAGCAAGGTGGCGACCCGGCTGATCAATTGCCGGGTGGCGGCCTCGCCGCGCTGGTTCTTGTATTCCGCCAGGATCGGCACGAAGGCCTGCGAGAACGCACCCTCGGCGAACAGGCGGCGGAGCAGGTTGGGCAGCTTGAAGGCGACCACGAAGGCATCGGTGGCGATCCCGGCCCCGAAGACGCGGGCAATGATGGCGTCGCGGACGAAGCCGAGGATGCGCGAGAGCAGGGTCATCGCGCTGATCCCGGCGAGGGCTTTGAGCAGGTTCATGGCCGGCATGTTACTTGACTTGCCTTGCAATTCCGATATGGGTATGATGCCCGGCTTTCCGCATTCACCCGATTTTAGGAGTTGCCGAATGGCCAACACCGCCCAGGCGCGCAAGCGCGCCCGCCAGAACGACGTCCAGCGCGAGCGCAACATGGCTCAGCGTTCCGAGTACCGCACCGCCGTCAAGAAGGTGCGCAAGGCCATCCTGGCCGGTGACAAGACCGCCGCCCAGGCCGCCTTGAACCTGTCGATGAGCACCATGGACAGCATCGCCGACAAGAAGATCGTGCACAAGAACAAGGCCGCCCGCCAGAAGAGCCGACTGTCCGCCCAGATCAAGGCGATGGCCTGATCGATCCGCGCCCTCGGCGGCGCGGTGGTTTCAGTCGCGCGGCGCGCGCCGGCCCTCGACGACATCGAGGTGGTTTTCCCGGGCGAAGTCCATCAGGAATTTGTAGATCGAGGGCGACTTGCTTTCCAGGACCTTGTCGATCGCGACGCAGCGCAGACCGGCACGGAAAACCGGCTGGACATGTGTGGAATAGTGCATCCGGTGGTCCTGTCCCATGATGGAGAATGCCCCGGCCAGCCGTTCCGCCCAGTCGCTGGGACGAAAGGTCTTGCCGTCCGTGGTCATTCCTCGAATTACGATTTCCCCGCTGCCATCCGACATTTCGCTGCTCCTCAGCATCCATCCCGCCGGCCATTCTAAGCGGCGGTTATAATCGCCACCATTCAATTTCCAGCGGAGCCATACCATGGGTCTCGATCGCGTCAGCGCCGGCAAGGACGTTCCCAACGATTTCAACGTCGTCATCGAAATTCCCGCCCACGGTGAGCCGATCAAGTACGAAGTGGACAAGGGGACCGGGGCCATGTTCGTCGACCGCTTCATGTCCACCGCCATGCACTACCCGTGCAACTACGGCTATGTCCCGCACACCCTGTCCGAGGATGGCGACCCGGTCGATGTCCTGGTCATCACCCCGATTCCGCTGATCACCGGCGTGGTGGTCCGTTGCCGTCCGGTCGGCATGCTGAAGATGGAAGACGAAGCCGGCAATGACGCCAAGGTGCTCGCGGTACCGATCGACAAGCTGACCAACCTGTATCGCGACATCGAGTCGCCGCGCGACCTGCCCGAGTCGATCCTCAATCAGATCAGCCACTTTTTCGAGCACTACAAGGACCTCGAAGCCGGCAAGTGGGTCAAGGTGACCGGCTGGGTCGGTGCTTCCGAGGCCAAGGCCGAGATCCTGGCCGGCGTCGAGCGCTACAACACGGCGGCCGAGAAACCGATGTTCTAACGGCAGTGACGGAGTGACGAGTGGCGCGTGACGGGGTGGTCGCGGTTGTTTCACTTTCTCACTGGGTCACCGTGTCACCATGAAGATATGCATCGTCTCCGATTCCCACGATAACCGCCGCCTGCTCGAGCATGCGGTGGAGGATGCCGCCGGGCGTGGCGTCGAGGCGGTGCTGCACTGCGGTGACATCGTGGCACCGACCACGTTGCGGGTCCTGAAACGCTTCGGCTTGCCGGTGCATGCCATCCATGGCAACAACATGGGCGACATGCATGCCATGCACCAACTCGCCCACGAGCCGGACAGCCCGGTTCGTTATCACGGCCAGGACGCCGTGGTGCACCTGGGCGGGCGGGCCATCTTCATGGTCCACTATCCGCACTATGCCGAGGGGATGGCGCTGACCGGCGACTACGACATCGTCTGCTGTGGTCATGACCACCGGGTCAGTGCCAGGCCGGTCGCCAACGTCAAGGGCGCCACCACCTGGCTGGTCAACCCCGGCACCGTGGGGGGCGTCGGCAAGGGCCCGACCTACATCCTGGCCGATCTGGAACGCCTCACCTTCGACATCTACGACGTGCCCACCGAGCCGGGCGAAGCCTGCAACGTGCGTCCGGCCAGCGTTCACGTCTGACCTTCGAGGCATTTACCGGCGGTCGGCCGGGGGCCTACACTGGGGCACCATCAGGACGTCACGAGGCGGGGAAAGCAGGATGAGTCTGCAAGTCGAACTGAGGCACGTCATCTACGCGTTGTCGGATGCCCTCGACCTGGTCGGCATCGACGATGTCGCCCATGGCAAGCGGGTCGGCATCATGGCTGCCGAATGCGGCAAGGGCATGGGCCTGCCGGCATCCGAGGTCGAGTTCCTGTTCGATCTCGGCATGCTGCACGACATCGGCGTGTCTTCGACCCGCACCCATGGCCACCTGGTCGGCGAGTTTGACTGGGCGGGAGCGCAGGATCATGCCGTTCAGGGCGCCGAACTGCTCGCCGATTTCAAACCCCTGGCGGCCATGTCGCAGCCGATCCGCTACCACCATACCCGGTGGGATGTGCTCACCGGCCTGCCGGTCGACCCGACGGTGCGGCAGCAGGCCAACCTGATTTTTCTGGTCGATCGGGTCGATGCCATGGCGGCACCGCATTATGCCGATCACAGCCTGCTCATCCATGTCCCGGAAATTTGCGATGCCCTCGAGCGCTATCGGGGCAGCTACTTTGCGCCGGCGCTGGTCGACGCCTTTCTCCACGCCGCCCGCCCCGAAGCGTTCTGGCTGCGGCTGGAACCCCGTTCGATCCAGGATTATCTGCGCGACGTGCTGTCCCAAGGGGCGCATTACCCGGCCAGCATGACCGAGTTGCGCCAGCTGGCGGTCATCTTTTCCCGCATCGTCGACGCCAAGAGTCCGTTCACGGGGGCGCATTCGCTGGGCGTGGCACGCCTGGCGCGACACATCGCAAAAGCCATGGGATTGCCCGAATTACGTTGTGACATGATCGAAATCGCCGGTCTGCTGCATGATCTCGGCAAGCTCAGGGTGCCGGACGAAATCCTCGACAAGCCGGGCCAGTTGAATGCCGACGAGCGCATGGTGATCAATGCGCATAGCTTCGAGACCTACCAGATCTTGCGCAATATCGACGGGTTCGAGGACATTGCGCCCTGGGCGGCCTATCACCACGAAACACCGGATGGCAACGGCTATCCGTTTCATATCCGGGATGCCGACTTGCCCTTGGAGGCACGCATCCTGCGCGTGGCCGACATCTTTCAGGCCATGGTGCAAACCCGGCCGTACCGGCCGGGTTTGACGGCCAAAGCGGCGCTGGCCTTCATGAGCGATCTGGTGGCCCGGGGTCAGGTGGAGCCGGAGATTCTGGCCGTATTGGCCCTGGACCCCGAAGCGGCCCGTGCAGTGGCCTTGGCCGAGCCCCGTCATTGACCGCTGGGAAATCCAGGTTTTTTCTTAAATTTCATGCCTTTATGGCGTGCTCCGATTGAGCGACTCTATTCGTACATAAGAAGTTTCGATTGCGATAGGGGTCCGCTGATCCGGCAAACCGGGTAACATTCGGCCCATTTCGCGGGACCCTTTTCCGGGGTCCCGTTTCCGATTTTTCAGTCTTCTTTCCTTTTGGAGGCGACACATGACGTCTGTTGTGGCGACCAACCAGACCATTCTGGTCGTGGGCGGCGGCATCGCCGGGATGACCGCGGCGCTCGAGGCCGCGGAAACCGGCAAGCAGGTCGTGCTGGTGGAAAAGAACCCCTACCTCGGGGGGCGCACCGTGCAGCTGTACCGCTATTTTCCCAAGATGTGCCATCCGACCTGCGGCCTGGAAATCAACCTGCGCCGCCTCAAGGCCAACCCGCGCATCCAGGTATTGACGATGGCCGAGGTCACCGGCATTGCCGGCGACAAGGGCAACTACAGCGTCACCGTCAAGCTGGCGCCCCGGTTCGTGAACGAAAACTGTACCGCCTGCGGCGAATGCGGCAAGGTGGCGACCACGGAAGTCGATGACGCTTTCAACTACAACCTGGGCAAGGTCAAGGCCGCCTACCTGCCCTCCGACATGGCCTACCCGCAGCGCTACGTGATCGACCCGTCCGTGGTCGGCAGCGCCGAGGGCAACGCAATCAAGGCCGCCTGCAAGTACGGCGCGGTCGACCTCGACATGAAGGAAGAGACCGTGACGCTGAACGCCGGCGCCATCGTCTGGGCCACCGGCTGGCAACCGTATGATGCCGCCAAGATCACGCCGTACCGCTACGGTGAGTTCAAGAACGTCATCACCAACGTCGAATTCGAGCGCCTGGCCGACCCGCACGGTCCGACCGGCGGCAAGATCCTGCGCCCGTCCGACGGCAAGGAAGCCAAGAACGTCGCCTTCATCCAGTGCGCCGGCTCGCGCGACGAGAACCACCTGCGCCACTGCTCGCGCTTCTGCTGCATGGCCTCGCTCAAGCAGACCCACTATGTGCAGGAAGCCTTCGGCGACGAGGGCAAGTCGACCATCTACTACATCGACATCCGCGCCATCGACCGCTTCGAGGACTTCTACCAGAACGTCAAGGCCAACCCGAACGTCAAGTTCGTCAAGTCCAAGGTGGCCCGGATTTCCGAGGACAAGAACGGCGACCCGCGCCTGTGGGGCGTCGACACCGAAGGCTACAAGCGCTACGCCGAGCCGCATGATCTGGTCGTGCTGGCCGTGGGCATGGAGCCGGCGGTCAAGAACGTCGCCATCCCGGCCGAGGTGATGGGCGATTCCTCCGGCTTCGTCATGGCCGATCCGAGCAACGGCGGCATTTTCGGCGCCGGTTGCGCCACCAACGCACTGGACGTGAACCGCGCGGTGCAAAGCGCCACCGCCGCCGCCCTGCGCGCGGTCCAGGTGGTCAATCAAGTCGCTCGCGCGGAGGCTTAAGAAATGGCTGACATCAAACACGCTGCTTACATCTGCACGGGCTGCGAGCTGGGCAATCGCCTGGATACCGCCGCCCTGGTCAAGATCGCCACCAAGGAAGGCAAGATGGCCCTCGTGCGCGAGCACGCCTTCCTCTGCTCCGCCGAAGGCGTGGCAATGATCAAGAACGACATCGACAACGAAGGCGTCACCCACGCCGCCATCTGCGCCTGCTCGCGCCGGGCCAAGACCGAGGCGTTCAACTTCCCGACCGTGGCCATGAGCCGCGGCAACCTGCGCGAAGGCGTGATCTGGATTCGACCGGATACCGACGAAGCGCGCGAGACCACCCAGGAAATGGCCGAGGACTACGTCCGCATGGCCTGCGCCGAAGTGAAGGCGATGAAGGTCCCCGAGGGCAACCAGAACACCGGCACCAGCAAAACCCTGCTGGTGGTGGGCGGTGGCATGTCCGGCATGACGGCGGCCATCGAGGCGTCCAAGACCGGCTACAAGGTGGTCCTGGTCGAGAAGACCGGTGCCCTGGGCGGCACGGCTGCCAAACTGTGGAAGCGGATTCCCAACCGCGAGCCGTTCAAGGCCCCGATGGACAATGGCGTGGCCGACCTGGTCAGCCAGATCGATGCCGATGCCAACATCAAGGTCTACCTGAACGCCACCGTCACCAAGACCAGCGGTGCCCCTGGCCGTTTCAAGGTCGACATCACCGTGGAGAGCGGCTCCACTTCGACCGAGGATATCGGCGCCATCATCCAGGCCTCCGGCTTCACGACGTATGACGTGAACAAGCTCGGCCACCTGGGCGGCGGCCAAAGCAACGTGGTCGACCAGCTCGGCCTGGAAGCGCTGGCCAAGGCGGCCAATGGCGGTGCCATCAAGCGTGCTGACGGCAAGGAAGTGAAGACCGCGGTGTTCGTCCAGTGTGCCGGCCAGCGCGACACCACCGGCGAGCACCTGTCCTACTGTTCCGGCCACTGCTGCGCCACCAGCGTCAAGCAGGCCATGTACTTCAAGGACGCCAACCCGGACGTCGAGACGGTGATCCTGTTTACCGACCTGCGCATGCCCGGCAACAACGAGGACTTCTACCGCGCCGCCCAGAACATGGGCATCGTGTTCCGCAAGGGCGTGGTCAGCCAGGTGACCGGTGGTGACACCTGCAAGGTCCAGTTCAAGGACCTGATCCTGAATGAAGACACTTCGGCCGACGCCGACCTGGTGGTCCTGGCCACCGGCATGGTGCCGACCACCGGTCCCGATCTGGACCAGCTGAACGAAGCCAACCGCGCTGCCGAGGGCGGTGACGAGGCGGCCAAGGAACAGGTCATCCAGATGATGTCCAAGTCGGTGCTGAACCTGGACTACCGGCAGGGCCCGGACATTCCCCAGTTCAAGCACGGCTTCAACGACAGCCACTTCATCTGCTTCCCCTACGAGACCCGCCGGACCGCCATGTACGCCGCCGGCCCGGTGCGCCGTCCGATGGACATCGCCCAGGCCACGGAGGACGCCACTGGCGCCGCCATGAAGGCGATCCAGGCCATGGAGAACGCCGGTCTGGGCAAGGCCGCGCACCCGCGCGCCGGCGACCTCAGCTTCCCGACCGCCCGCCTCGAAGGCTGCACCCAGTGCAAGCGCTGCACGGTGGAATGCCCGTTCGGCGCCATCGACGAAGACGAGAAGCGCTTCCCGCTGTTCAACGAGTCGCGTTGCCGCCGCTGCGGCACCTGCATGGGCGCCTGCCCGGTGCGCGTGATCTCGTTCGAGAACTATTCGGTCAATACTGTCGGCGCCCAGATCAAGGCGGTCGACATTCCCGACGAGTTCTCCGAGAAGCCGCGCGTGCTCATCCTGGCCTGCGAGAACGACGCCTACCCGGCGCTCGACATGGCCGGCATGAACCGCAACGCCTACGACCCGTTCGTGCGCGTCATCCCGGTGCGTTGCCTCGGTTCCGTGAACACCATCTGGATCACCGACGCGCTGAACTCCGGCTACGACGGCGTCATGCTCATGGGCTGCAAGCACGGCGAGCAGTACCAGTGCCACTTCGTCAAGGGTTCTGAACTGGGCCGCTACCGCATGTCCAAGGTCTATGACACCCTCAAGGGCATGAACCTGGAAACCGAGCGACTGATGGACCTGGAAGTCGCCATCACCGACGTCGACACGCTGCCGAAGAAGATCAACGAGTACGCGGCGAAGATCGTCGAGATGGGCCCGTCGCCCTTCAAGGGCCTGTAAGGAGGAGACTGCGATGAGCGATATGAATCAGCAAATGGCCCAGAAGTACCAGGGCAACTTCCTCAAGGAGATCGAGGAACAGGCCGAGATGGGCGAATGGGTGAAGATGTGCATGCAATGCGGCGTCTGCTCCGGTTCCTGCCCGACCAACTTCCATACGGCCTGGGATCACCCCCCGCAGGAAATCTTCATGTTGATCCGGGCCGGCAAGCGCGATGAGGTGCTCGACTCCAACTCCATGTGGAACTGCGTGTCCTGCTACAACTGCTACGTGCGCTGCCCGCGCAAGGTGCCGATCACCCACATCATGCACGGCATCGCCGAGTACGCGTACCGGATCGGCCGCGCGCCCAAGGGCCAGCCGACCCTGCACCTGTCGCAAACCTTCTGGAACAACGCCATCAAGACCGGCCGCGTCAACGAGGTCAAGCTTACCCAGTCCCTGTACTTCAAGGACGGCATCGGCGAAGGCATCAAGAAGGCCATGGCCATGCAGGACGTCGCCCTGGGCCTGGTCAAGGCGGGCCGCCTGAACCCGATGGAAGCGCTCGGCGGCGGTCACAAGTGCAAGGACATCAAGGGCATCCATGCCATGCTGGCCAAGGCAAGTGAGCTGGAAGCCGAACGCAAGGGCCGCAAGGCTTAAGGAGTGAATCAAGATGGCTAAGAAAGAATACGCGTTCTACCCCGGCTGCTCGTCGCAGAAAGGCGCCTCTGCGTCCAACTACCTGGTGTCGGTCGAGTCCATGTGCAAAACGCTGGACATCAAGATGACCGAGATTCCGGACTGGAACTGCTGCGGTGCCTCGATCAGCTATGCCGAGGCCGGCGAACTGCCCCGTCTGGCGATGAACGCCCGCAACTTCGCCCTGTCCGAGCAGCACCTGCCCGGCCAGGACATCGTCGCCACCTGTGCCGCCTGCTGGCTCGGCTCGCGCGAATCCAAAGAACGCCTGGAGCACAACAACGTGCTCATGGAAGACACCAACAAGGCGCTCAAGGAGGCCGGCCTCAACCTCAAGGTCATCCCCGAAGTCCGCCACATGGTCGAAGTCCTGATCGAGGATCTCGGCTATGCCGAGTTGTCCAGCCACGTCAAGAAGCCGCTGGAAGGCATGAAGATCGCCGGCTACGTCGGCTGCCAGACCAACCGTCCGTTCGGCATCGCCGGCGAGTCCTATGAAAACCCGATGTACCTGGACAAGCTGATCGAGTCGGTGGGCGCGCAAGCGACCCAGTACGACCAGAAGGTGACCTGCTGCGGTGGCGCGCTGGCCTTCTCCGAGCCGGATCGCGCACAAGCCCAGATCAAGGACATCATCGAAGCCGCTTACGACAGTGGCGCCGAGATGCTGGTGACGCCGTGCCCGCTGTGCCAGGCCAACACCGAGGTGTATCAGGGGCAGATCAACAAGAAGTATGGCACCAAGTTCCAGATGCCGGTGCTGTATTACAGCCAGTTGATGGTGCTGGCCTACGGCGGCTCCGCCAAGGATGCCGGCCTGAACGGCCAGGTGATCAAGGCGAGGAAGCTGGAAGAGTTCGCCAGCAAGTGATGCAGGGGCGGTCTCGGCCGCGATCTCGATGAAAACGGGCGCCTCGGCGCCCGTTTTCATGGGTGCATGAGACCGCGGCGATCTGACCAGCCCTGCGCGGGTGCGATTCGGGCGACGATGAACTTGGCCGTCGTGCGGGCGGTCACTTCATGGCGTCCACGGGGCGTCATTGAGATCCTGGTGCATTTGGACCAGTGCGCGGGCCAGGTCGCGTCCCGTGGGGCTTCCGGCCAGGTCTCGGCGGGTCATCCGACCTGTGGGGTCCAAGGTTGGTATGGATAGACTAACTTCGCGGCGCCTAGGCACGCGTATCATCGGCCGGGTTGTTCGTCACGCGGTTGACGAGCCCACCGAGAAGACTCATGGTCTCCACCCATAGCCCAGCGTGCCGGTGGCACCTTCACGATCCACCACGTTGATGTGCCCGTGTCCAGAACCTGTTCCGGCGGACATTCGTGATCGGCAGGCGCCATGCCGTCGGCTGGATGTGTGCTGCAAGGCCCGGTGTCCCCGCGACTCCCACCGGACACGTTCAGGAGTCCGGCCATGACCCTGCGCGCGATTCTGAACGGCTGGCGTGAGACCTTCGTCCTGCCCAGGCCATTCGAGCCCGCCCAACGGGAAGCCGAATTTCTCCGGCATTACTCGCGCCGTTATGGTGAATTGCGCCTGAGTTCGAGTGCGGCGGCAGTCCTGACCTGGCTGCTCTACCTGGTGGTCGATCTGCTTCTGATCAAGGCCGACCCCAGGTTCGCCAGCGTGAGTACCGAGTTGCTGGGGCTGCACCTGATGGGCTCGGTCATGCTGGTGCTGTTCTACGCGGCGACGATCTTCACGCCCCGCTTCACCGAGGATGAGCGCTACGCTTCGCGCACGACGGTGGCCGGCTGCGTGGTCGCCGCCGGGGTGATCATGTTCAAGCAGTTCATCGCGCCGTTTCCGTACGAGTATCTGTATTACCTGCTCGGGATGGTGGTCCTGCTCATCTTCTGCTACGGCCTGTTCCGCCTGCGCGCGCGCGATATCGTGCTGATGATTGCCTTCGTCGGCACCCTGGAACTCGCGGTGCTCTGGTACCGGACCATGACCGAAGTTTCCCCCATGCTGGCTGCGGAACGGGAAGCCTATTCCATGTTGAGCAGCTGGCTATTGCTCACCGTCGGGGCCATCGGGTATGGCATCGGCGTGCAATTCGAGCGGGCCGAGCGGCAGACCTTCATCAACGAGCAGGATCTGCACCGCATCAACGAGGCCCTGAACCAGCGCAACTCGGAAGTCGAGGCCTTGAAGGCTGACTCGGAGGCACATTTGCGGGCTTTGCTCGATGCCCAGGCCAGCCTGCGCGCCGAGGCTGAGCAACGCAATCGGGACAAATCCAAGTTCCTGGCCAGCGCCGTGCATGATCTGCGCCAGCCCCTGCAGGCCATTTCCAATGCGCTCTATCCGATGACGCTTGCCGCACGGGAAAACGCGCCGGAGCGGGTCCTGCCATTGCTGGCCCTGATGCAGACGGCGGAAGACACCATGCGCAAGCAGCTGAGCGCGATCCTGAATCTGTCCAGGCTCGAGTCTGGCTTGATCCGGGCCGAGATCGGCCCGGTCGAATTGACCCGGATGATCGAGGGGGTCGTCGGCCAGCAGCACGCGGTCGCCCTGGAAAGCCGGGTCGACCTGACCTGGCGCGCCGAGGTGGGCGGGCCGGTGCACGTCCAGAGTGACCCGGCCTTCATCGAGCGCATCCTGCTCAACCTGATCGGCAATGGCATCAAGTACCGGGCAGCGGACCGCGCGCAGCCCAGCGTGACCGTGGTCTTGTCCGTCGCCGAGGATCGGGTCCGGGTGAGCGTGATCGACAATGGGGTGGGCATCGATGCCCGGTTCATCGAGACCCAGGCGATCTTCGAACCCTTCTTCCAGGCCGACAACCACCGGGGCCAGAGCGAAAAGGGCGTTGGTCTGGGGCTGTCGATCGTGCGCGCCATGGTCGCCAATTTGCCCGGCCATGCCATCGAAGTGACTTCCGTGCTGAATGAAGGCAGCCGCTTCACCCTGTCCCTGCCTCGGGTGGCTGTGGCACCGGGGGTCCCGGCGATCGATCCGGTGGTCGCCGACTCAGGTACTCGTGACCTGGGCCGCTGTTATGTCCTGCTGGTGGAGGACGATCCGCTGGTACTCGACTCGACCGCAGCCTTGTTCGATGCAGTCGACATTCGTTATGAAGCCTACGCCTCGTTCGAGCAGTTCCGGGAGGCCATCGATACCCTGGAGCGCTGCCCGGATGTCGTCATCTCCGATTTCCGGCTGCCCGGGCAGCATACCGCGATCGAAGTCATCGAACTGGCGCGCCAGAGTTTTCCCGGTATCGGCGCGGTGGTCTTTTCCGGGGAGATCGGTCTGGCGGATACTCTGTACGGGCGCCCGGACATCACTTTCATGACCAAGCCGCTGGCGCCCAAGGATTTGTTGCGCGCCATCGAGGACAGCATGCCCGCCTGAGGGGCACTTCGTGGCGCACGCGGGTCCGGCCGCTTGTCCCTGGCCGGCCGCACACTCGAGGAGGGCATGGACGGGATATGAATGCGATCGGGCTGTGGCTTCTGTTGTTTTGCACGACCGTGGCGCTGGCCCAGGCGCCGGAGACCGGGTCGGCCTGGGCGCGCCTGCGTGCCGAGGCCTCGCGGCCGCTGGTCTCCGCCGCCGACCTGACGCCGCTGGTCGAGGCGGCCGGTGCGCGTCGCTTGGTCCTGCTCGGTGAGTCGACCCACGGCAGCCATGAGTTCTATGCCTGGCGCGCGGCAATCTCCCGGCGCCTGGTCGCGGAACAACGCTTCAACTTCGTCGCGGTCGAGGCCGATTGGCCCTCGCTGATGCCGCTCGATGCCTATGTCCGGGGCCTGCCGGGCGCGCCCCCTTCCGCGGCCGAAGCCCTGGCTGCGGTAACCCGCTGGCCGGCCTGGCTCTGGCGCAACCAGGAGTTCGCCGAGTTCGCCGAGTGGCTGCATGGCCACAACGCGAGCCTGCCCATGGCCGAGCGGGTCGCGTTGCGTGGCATGGATGTCTACGGACCCGAGCTGGCCAGGCGGGCCTTGCTGGCGGCCCTCGTCAAGCAGGATGCCGACTTGGCCGCCGCCCTCGCGCGCGATCTCGAGTGCATGTTCCGCCATGGCGAGGACGGTCTGGCTTATGCCCGGGCGCTCGCCGAGGGGGCGACCGCGTGCGACACGGCGCTGGCCGCGGCGGAGGCCCGGTTGAAGTCGGCTGCCAGCCTCGAGGGCGACGCCGACCTGGTTGCCCTGATGCGCGCCCTGCGCAATGCCGAGGCGTATTACCGAGCCTCGTCGACGGTCGATGGGCCGTCCTGGAATGTCCGGGTCGGCCATATGTGGGAAACCCTGGCCGATTTGCTCGACACGCGCGGCCGCGCGCCGAAGAAGGGAATCGTCTGGGCGCACAACAGCCATGTCGGCGATGCCTGGTACACCGCCCTGGCCTGGAATGGGCTCCAGAACATCGGCCAGCTCAGCCGGCAGTCACTTGGCATCGACAATGTCTTCATCGTCGGGTTTGCGACCACGCGGGGCCAGACCTGGGCGGCGCCTGCCTGGGGCGAGCCACCGGAAACGATGACCCTGCCCACGGCCCTGCCGGAGACGCTGGATGCCCAGCTCGCCGGTCCGTCGTCCGGCTACTTCCTGTTCGGGGCCTCGGCGCGTGAATCCCCGGCGCTCAACCAGACCGTCTACCAGCGGGGCATTGGCGTCGTCTACCTGGCCGACCTGGATTCAGCCTATTACTTGCCGTGCCGGGTGCCCTGGCGCTTCGATGCCTTGCTGTTCGTGCCGGACACCCGTCCGTTGACCCTCCTGGAGGACGTTCACAACGGCCCTTGAAGCCGTTCAGCGGATCAATCCGTTCAGCAGGCGGCGGACCGGGGTGGGCAGGGCGGCTTCGGCCAGGGCCTCGGGATCCAGCCAGCGCGAGCCGGGCCATGGCGCCACCAACAGGGGCTCGACCTCGACCAGGATCGGCAGGATGCGCAGCCGGAAATGGGTAAAGGCATGGCTCAGGGACGGGCGCTGGATCAGCGTCACTGGCTTCAGGCCGCGGGCCGTGAGCCAGCGCTCGGGGTCCTGTTCCGGGGGGCACTCGGGCAAGCTCCAGAGCCCGCCCCAGATACCCGGCGCCGGGCGTTTCTCGAGCAAGAAGTCGCGGCCATGGCGAATCATGAGCATGTACGTGGTGCGCTCGGGCTGCACCCGGCGCGGGCGCGGGGTGGGCAGTGCCGCGACCCGGTCCTGGATGCGCGCCTGGCAGGTGTCCGCGAACGGGCAGGCCGAGCAGCGTGGCCGGGCGCGGGTGCAGACGGTGGCGCCGAGGTCCATGAGGCCCTGGGTATAGGCGGCGATCGCGTGCTCCGGCAGCAGGGCTTCGGCCAACGCCCAGAGGCGTTTTTCCACCGAGGCGGTGCCAGGCCAGCCTTCGATCGCGAACATCCGGCACAACACCCGCTTGACGTTGCCGTCCAGGATGGCAGTGCGCTCGCCAAAGGCAAAGGCGGCGATCGCGGCGGCGGTCGAGCGGCCAATGCCGGGCAGGTCGCGCAGGCCGGCTGCCGAGTCCGGGAAGCAGCCGCCATGGTCGGTCATGATGCGCCGTGCGGCGGCATGCAGATGCCGGGCGCGGGCATAGTAGCCCAGTCCGCTCCATGCCAGCAGGACCGCGTCCTCCGGCGCCGAGGCCAGCGCGGAGACCGTGGGAAAGCGCGCCATGAACCGGTGGAAGTAGGGAATGACGGTATCGACCTGGGTTTGCTGGAGCATGATTTCCGAGACCCAGATGGGGTAGGGATCGGAGGCTTGCCAGGGCAGGTCATGGCGGCCGTGTTGGCGTTGCCAGGCAATCAGCCGGGCCGCGAATGCGTCGTGGGAGGAAGTCGGGAAGCGGGCCGTCATGGCCCGCCATTATCCCGGAATCAGGATGGTCTCGGCGGGCGCTGCCCGCCCCTGCGTGAGGTCAGCGATTGCGTGGCGTGATGCAGGCCGCCACGAGGGCACCTTCCGGCTGGACCGAGCGGATCTGGGACAGATCGTCCGGGCCGACCCGGCCCAGATCGTCATGCAGGCCATGGATCAGGATGCGCTCAGCCCGTGCAATCCGGGGGGTGTCCGCCGACAGGGTGGCCGGGCGGACCGAAGCCATGATGGCGAGATCTTCTTCGCTCAAGTGCTCCGGCGTGCAGTCCGCGAAGGCCGGGGTGGCGATCAGCAGGCTCAGGATCAGCAGGGTTTTCTGGGTCATGTCAGGGGCCTTTCAAAATATTAGTGAAAACTAATATACAGGCCGGTCAGGGACTTGTCGGGGCAAATATTGATTTATATCAAGAAAGCGGACGGACGCTTCAGGGCAGGCGCAGGGTCGCGGCCATGCCGGCCAGGGCGGCTTCCGGCCGGGCCAGGGTTGCCTCGACCTGGAAGTGGCCATCGGGCATGCTGCGCAGCGCGCTGATTTCCGCGGCATGGGTCTGTGGGCCGAGCCGCACCCCGACCTTGTCACCCAGGCGCAACCGGCCGGCGGCCTCGGAACCGAGGCTGGCCCGGGCGACCAGGGTGTCGGCATGGGCAAGGACCAAAAGCGTGGGCGGTTGGCAGGTGGCGGTGACGACCTGGCCGGGTTCCGCCTGGCGATCCAGGATGCGGGCCCGGTAGGGCGCGCGTGGCTCGGTGTCGTCGAGCAGGCGCCGGGCGCTTTCCATGCGGGCCTGGGCGATGCCGAGCTGGGCGCGGGCACGGGCTTGGCGCAACTTGGCGCCGTCCAGTTCGGTCGTGGACGACACCGTGCGGGCGTAAAGCTCGGTGACCCGGTCGAGTTCGCGCTGGGCGTCGGCCAGGTCCTGGCTGGCACGGTCATGCTCGGCCTGGGCTTCCAGCAGGCGGGCCTTGGCGAGGGTCGGGTCGAGCCGGTAAAGCGGCGTGCCGGCCTCGACCACCTGGCCAGGCCGCACCAGCACCGCTTCGATGACCCCGGCCTGGCTGGGGCTCAGGGCAAGACGCTGCGCCCAGTCCAGCCGGGCCGGCAGGTCGGCGCTCCAGGCCAGCGGGGGGAAGGCGCCGAGCAGGCACAGCAGGGTTAGCACGCGGGTCACGGCAGCGTCTCCTTGGCGAAGTCTTCGAGCGGGCGGCCGAGCAGCGCGGCCAGCCGTTCCCAGGCCAGGGCCAGCCGGAATTCGACCGATCGGGTGCGCAGGCGGGCGATCTGGGTATCGGCCATGGTATGGCCCAGGTTGGTTTTCAGTTCCAGTTCATACTCGGCCTGGGCCCGGTCCAGGGCCCAATCGCGGCGGGCCTGGTCGGCGCGTGTGGCGGGGCGCTCGCTGTCGATCAGGAACTGGATTTCCTCGCGGGTCTCGATCAGCGCCTGGCGCAGGTCGAGCGCGAGTTGGTCGGTATCGGCCCGCAGGCGCGCCAGCCGCGCCTGTTCGCGGGCGATCTCGGCATCGGCGCGCTCGCCTTGCCAGAGCGGCCAGACCAGTTGAAGGCCGGCACGCAGTTCGTCGCGGGTGTAGGCCTCGCGGGAATAGGCGGCGGTCTCCAACTCGAGATCCAGGCTTGGATTGCGGTCGGCCCGGCGGGCGGCCAGGCGGGCCTCGGCGGCGGCGAGCAGGTCGCGCTGCGCGCGCAGGCGCGGGTTGCCGGATTCCAGCCAGGCGAGCAGCTGTCCGGCTTCGGGTAGCCGGTGCCGGTCCAGGGCCAGGCGCGGCTCGACCAACTCGGCGGGCAGCGAGTCCGGGGTGTTCATCGCGGCAGCCAGGCGGGCGCGCAATTCACGCGCCTGGCGCAGCCAGGCATTGCGCTGCTTGCGGGCTTCCTGGAAGCGGCCTTCCAGTTCCGCGAGTTGGACCACGGACAATTCACCCAGGGCCTGGCGTTCCCGCCCGTTGTCCCAATTGACGAAGGCGACGGCGGTGAATTCCGACTCGGCGGCGTAGCGCAGGTCGGCGAGCAGAATGTCGAAGAACAACTGCATCAGGGTCAGCCGGCGCTGGCTCCGGGTGTCGAGCAGCTGGCTCTCGCGGGCCGCGAGTTCCCGCTCGGCGGCGCTCCGGGCCCATGCACCGCGCTGCCCATCCCAGAGCGGCTTGCGTGCGTTCAGGCGGGCGAAATGGTCGGGTTCGAATTGGCCGCTGAGGGTGCTGCGGCCGCTGCGCAGGCCGGCTTCCAGGGTCACCTGGACATCGTCCAGGCTCTCCGCCAGGCGCGCTTCGGTCCGGGCCAGTTCGGTCTCGGCCCGGGCCCGGTCGAGGACCGGATGGGGGTGGTCGGCGTGGCTCAGCACCTGGTCCAGGGTCAGCGGCGTCGCCCCGAGGCCGGTGGCGAACCAGCCCGCCAGGAGGCCGGGCAGGAGGCGACCGACCGACATCACTGGGCGGGCACTTGCCGTTTGTAGGCGCTGAAGGGCATCTGCTTGTAGGCGCCTTCGACGACATACCGGCCGAGCAGCAGGAACTCCGCCGCGCTCTGGGTGGCGCCGGTGTAGCGGGCGACTGGCTGGCCGTCCAGGTCGTAGAAGATGAACACGGGTGTGGCGCGCGCCCGTTGTTCCAGGGCAAAGGCTTTTTCGGTGGTGTGCTTTCCCGTGAAGTCGACCAGGGGAATGTCGCCTTTGGTGTCGATCGGGTAGATCACGAAGTGCTTGCGGTAATAGTCCTGGACCTCGGCCTGGTTCAGGATGGTGCGCTTCATGCGGTCGCAGAACGGGCACTCGTCCATCTCGAACATCAGCAGCATGCCGGTCTTCGCCTCGGCGCGGGCGCTGGCGAGATCGTCCTTCAGGTCGCCCAGCTTGGGCTGGAAGAAGTGTGTTTCCGGGTTTCGCGTCTCGGCCAGCGCATGCAGGCTGAAACAAGCGAGCAGGACAAGCAGCCAACGTATCATGGTCTGTCTCCTCGAGAAGGGGGCACGGCTCACTTGGCCGCGTTCTTGGGATCGGAAATGTAGGCCACCACCGCTTCCCGGGTCAGCGCCCCGACGTTGTAGGCGACCTGGGTGCCGCGCGGGTTGAACAGGTAGGTGGTGGGCAGGCCGCGCACCGGGCCGACCTGCTCGATCGGCTGCTTGTCGCCGAGGATGATCGGGAACGGCAGCTTGCGTGCCTTGGCGAAACTGAGCACTTCAGCCGGGTCCTGATATTCCAGGGCCACGCCGAGCACGACCAGATTGTTTTTCTTGTCCTTGTGCAGCGCGGCCAGGTCGGGTAGCTCGTGCAGGCAGGGCGGACACCAGGTGGCCCAGTAGTTGACCAGCACCCATTTGCCCTTGTAGCCGGCGAGGCTGTGGCGCTTGCCCTGGCTGTCGACCAGTTCGAAGGCGGCGGCGGCGGTGGTCAGGTGGCCGAGCAAGAGGATGAGCAGGAGTTTTTTCAGCATGGTGTTCGATTCTGTTCTGGGGGTCGGCGATGGACAGTCTAGCGTGGAACCGGTTCATTCGACGAGGTCCGCGCCGACCATTGGCCGCGGCCCCGATTTCTGCTAAAAGACGCGATCTCCAGCCAGATTATTCCCCAGAAGGTTCCATGAAACGCCCCAAGACAGTGGATGAGTACGTCGACCTGGTGCACCAGGCCGTGTACGAGATCGACGAGTTCCGTACCGGTCTCGACTATGAGCCGGAGAATGCCGAGATGTACGGCCCTTTCATCGAGCATCTCGACAGCCAGGTGCGCCAGGTCTACGACGACATGGTGAACGGCCGTTACCAGTGGGGCTTCGGCGAAGACCTACCGTTCATGCCGCTGGTGGTCAAGTATGGCCGTTTCATCCCGTTCCAGCGCCTGTTGATGACCATCAACGACACCCACAAGAGCGGGCTCGACGTTGACTAAGGTCCTGTTCATCATCCTCGTTACCCTGGGCCTGGTGCTCTGGTTCAAGCACCTGGCCCGGCCACGCCCGGACAAGGAAGAGAAGCGCCCGCCGCCCGAGGTGGAAACCATGGCCCGCTGCGCGGTGTGCGGGATCAACCTGCCGCGCTCGGAAGCCCTGATGAGCCAAGGCAAGACCTATTGCTGCGAGGAACACCGACGGCGTGACCTCGGCTGAGCGTGCCCCGTCCGGCGCCGAGCTCTATCCCGAGAGTTTCTGGCGCTCGCTCAAGCAGCTCAACGGCTTCCGGCTGTTCATGGCGGTGTTCCTCACCGTCTCGACCCTGTTCACCGGCCAGTTCCGCATCTTGGAGGACGATCCTACCCGCTGGCTGACCGTGGTCGGCCTCGGCTATTTCTCGGCGGCCATCCTGTTCCGCCTGTTGTTGCGGATCCGCCTGATCGACTTCGGCCGCCAGCTGCAAATGCAGCTGGTCACCGACATCCTGGTGATCGCGGTGTTCATGCACTTCGGAGGCGGCAACGAAACCGGCCTGGGCTTGATCCTGACCGTGCCCATGGCGGCGGCCGGCCTGCATCCCCATACCCGGGTGATGCTGACCTTGCCGACCCTGGCCAGCATGGCGGTGTTCCTGGATCAGGGGCTGGCCAGCCTCCAGGACGTCGATCCCACCAGTGGCTACGTGCGGGCCGCGATGCTGACGGTCGGCTTTTTCACCGTGGCCGGCATCTCCCACATCCTGGCCAAGGGCGCCCTGGGCGCGGCCCGGGTGGCCAGCGAGAAATCGCGCGAGGCGGCCGACCTGGCGCGTATCAACGCCAAGGTGATCCAGGATTTGCCCTACGGCATCCTGGTGCTGGCCAGCGACGGCCAGGTGCTGCAACACAACCAGCAGGCCGAACGGTTGATCGGCTGTGGCCGGGGGTTGCCCGGGGGGCTCGCCGCCTGCCACGTCGAACTGGACCGGATCTGGCGCGCCTGGCATGACGAGGCCGGTCCCGACACCGTGGTGCTGGCCACCGGCCCGGCCGGACGCCGGGTGCGCTACCGCCTGATCGAGCTGGGCGAGGACCGCCAGGAAGGCGCGGTGATGATCGTCGAGGACATGAGTGAACTGGAACACGAGGCCATCCAGATGAAGCTGGCCGCGCTGGGCCGCCTGACCGCCAACCTGGCGCACGAAATCCGTAACCCGCTCTCGGCCATCAACCATGCCGCGCAGTTGCTGGGCGAGGATTTGCGCGAAAACCCTGGCATGGGCCGCTTGACCCGGATCATCGAGGACAACGTGTCTCGCCTGAACTATCTGGTCGAGGACGTGTTGTCCTTGAGCCGGCGCGATCGCCAGAACCGGGAAACCATCCGCCTGGCTGAATTCCTGGCCGACTTCGTCGCGCAGTTCCAGGTCTCCGAGGCCGTGGCGCCGGGCGTGATCCGGCTCGAGGCCGGGGCCGACCTGACCCTGGGCTTCGACCGCATGCATCTGCACCAGATCCTCTGGAACCTCTGCCGCAATGCCTGCCGGCACTGCTCGGGCGCGCCGGGCAGCGTGGTCATCCAGGCGGCCGCCGAGGGCGACCAGACCGTGGTCGAGGTTTACAATGACGGTCCGGAAATTCCCGCCGAAATGCGCCAGCGCATGTTCGAACCTTTCTTTTCCACCGACAAGGCCGGCACCGGCCTGGGCCTGTACATCGCCCTCGAGCTGGCCGAGGCCAACCAGGGCCAGCTGCGCTGTCTTGAACAGCCGCGCGGCGCGCGCTTTCGCCTGACCGGGAAGACCAGCAAATGAACATCCCCACCGTGTTGATCGTCGATGACGAACCCGACCTGCTCGACCTGGCCGACCTGACGCTCGCGCGCATGGGGCTCAACGTCGACCGCGCCGGCACCGTGGCCGCCGCCCTCGACCGCCTGAATTCGCGCAATTACGACCTTTGCCTGACTGACATGCGGCTGCCCGACGGCGACGGCCTGGAGATCGTCCGCCACATCAGCGCCCATGCCCCGCTCACTCCGGTTGCGGTGATCACCGCCTTCGGCTCGGCCGACAATGCGGTCGCCGCGCTCAAGGCCGGTGCCTTCGACTATCTGTCCAAGCCGGTCTCGCTGGAACAGTTGCGCACCCTGGTGCGCACCGCGCTCAAGGTGCCACACCAGGAGGCGGGCGGGCCGCGCAAGACCCGCCTGATCGGCGATTCGCCGGCCATGCGCCAGATCCTCGCCAAGGTGGAAAAGCTGGCCCGCAACCAGGCGCCGGTGTTCATCACCGGCGAGTCGGGGACCGGCAAGGAAGTCGCGGCCCGTCTGATCCATGAGCTGGGGCCGCGCGCGGCCAAGCCGTTCCTCGCCGTGAACTGCGGCGCGATCCCGGAAAACCTGATGGAGAGCGAGTTCTTTGGCTACCGCAAGGGCGCCTTCACCGGTGCCGATGCCGAGCGCGACGGTTTTTTCCAGGCTGCCAACGGCGGCACCTTGTTCCTCGACGAAGTGCTCGACCTGCCCATGGCCATGCAGGTCAAGCTGCTGCGTGCCATCCAGGAGCGCAGCGTGCGCCGGGTCGGCGGCACCACCGAGGAACCGGTCGACGTGCGCATCATCAGCGCCTCGCACCAGGACATGGCCACGGCGGTCGAGGCCGGCCGCTTCCGGCATGACCTCTACTACCGGCTCAACGTCATCGACCTGCGCATGCCAGCCCTGCGCGAGCGGCGCGAGGACATCGAACCCCTGGTCGAGTTCATCATCGAACGGGTCGGCGGTTATGCCGGCGGCCGCCATCCGGTGCTCTCCCCGCAGGCCCTGGAGGCACTCCGGCAGTACAGTTTTCCCGGCAACGTGCGTGAACTGGAGAACATCCTGGAACGCGCGCTGGCCCTCAGCGAGACCGAGGTCATCTCGGTGGCGGATCTCAACCTGGCGCCCGAGCGGGCCTGTGCCGAGACCGGCAACGGCACCCCGGCCGGCGAGGGCCTGCCCCTGCAGGATTACCTCGACCAGGTCGAGCGCGAGAAGATCCTCCAGGCCCTGGAACAGACCAAGGGCAACAAGACCGCCGCCGCGCGCCTGCTCGGCGTCACCTTCCGCAGCCTGCGTTACCGGGTCGAGCGGCTGGGTATCGAATGAGCACGGGGGCGAACGACATGATCCTGGTGGGCGACATTGGCGGCAGCAACACCCGGCTGGCCCTGGCGAACCGGCGCGGCCGGCGGGTGACCCTGGTGCGCCTGGAACGTTACGTGAACGCCGAGGCGCCCGGTCTGGCCGGCCTGATCCGCCGTTTCCTGGCCGACCAGCCGGCCCCGGGGCGAGCCTGCCTGGCCGTGGCGGGACCCACCGACGGCCGCCAGGTGCACCTCACCAACCTGGACTGGGCCATCGATGCCGAGGCCCTGGCCTGGGAATTCGGCCTGCCCTGCCGGCTGGTCAATGATTTTGAAGCGGTGGCCTGGGGCATCGATGCCCTCGAACCCACGGGCCAGGTGGCCTTGCAAATGGCCGTGGCCCAGCCCGGCGCGGTCCGTCTGGCGATCGGTCCCGGCACCGGTCTGGGGGTCGCTTTCAGCCTGCCGGGCCGGCCCCGCAGCCGGCCGCTGCCAGGCGAGGGCGGCCATGTCGGATTCGCACCGACCGACGACGAACAGATGGCCCTGTTGCGCTTCCTGCAAGGCCTGCATGGCCGGGTCTCGGTCGAGCGCATCTTGTCCGGGCCCGGTCTGGCCAGCCTGTACGCCTTCTGTCGGGAAGCTTCCGGCCGGCCCCTGAAGCGCGCGCGCAGCCCGGCCGAGGTGACCGAGGCCGCGCTCGCCGGGCAGGACGCCATCGCCGTGTGGGCCGTGCGCCTGTTCTGCCGCATCCTGGGCCAGACCGCGGGCGACCTGGCCCTGGCCGCAGACTGCCGGGGCGGGGTCTATCTGGCCGGCGGCATTCCGCCGCGCATCCGGTCGTTCCTGGACGGTCCGGAGTTCCTGGCAGGCTTCCGGAACAAGGGGCGCTTCAGCACCCGCATGGCGGCGATGCCGGTGCACTTGGTCCTGGATCCGGATATCGGCCTCAAGGGAGCCGCCCTGGCGGCCTAGCGCTCAGGGGTTCTGCCCGTGCTCGATCCGCCAGGCTTCGCTGGCGGCCAGCAACTCGGCGCGGGCCGGGTCGTCCAGCCCGGGCAGGGCCCCGACCACCGCCGACAGGCTGGCGCCGGTCAGCCGGGCGGCTTCGTTGACATCGAAAGGCAGGGCCGGGTCGTCGTGGCCATGGCTGAGATGGCGTGCGGTGTCGACTGCGAGCCGTGCCAGCTTGGCGCGCAGGTTCTCGTCACCCCGGATCAGATGCACGATGAGTGGCGGCAGTTGCCAGCGTTCGCTGAGCAGCAGGGTCAGTTCCTTGAAGGCAAACCCGCAGCTTTGCTGCTGGGCCTGCTCGCTGCGCCGTGCCCGGCCGCTGTCCAGTTCGTCCCGGGCGGCCATGGGCAGCTCCGGCGCGAATGCCCATAGCTCGATTTCGCCCGAGTTGGACAGCAAGGCGGCCAGCGCCACCTCGCCGGGGTCGAGATCATGGTGGTGCGAGGCGAACGCCTGGGCCACGCGGGCGGACAGGGCGGCACGCGCCTCGCACCCGGCGAAGCCGCGATTGCTGTCGGTCACCTCGGGGGCATTCAGCAGCTGCTCGGTATAGGCCGTGGTGCCCAGGGCAAGGACTGCACCGAGTGGGGTGGTGATGTCACGTCCGAGCCGGCGCGGCAGGCGCCGGTTGGCTTCCTTGAGCAGGCGCAGGGCGAACAGCGCATCCTCGAGCATCAGTTGCGCGAGTTCCTTGGGCGACAGGTTGTCGCCCCGGCTGGCGACCAGCGCATTGAAGGTGGCCTTGGTCGCGGCCTTGACCGGCAACTCCATGTGTTCCAGGTAGGCGGCCCATTGCGTTGCGCCCCACCAGCGGTGCCAGGTCATGGCTTGGTCACGCGGTCGCGGGTCATTTCTCCAGCGAATCCGACCAGATCAGGGCATCGACATGGGCCAGGTTGACCGCGTCGGCGGTGATGTCGGCGGCTTCGGCCAGGGCCGCGACCCCGGCCTGATCGAAACGCTCGGTGGCCTTGGCCAGTTTCAGGTAGGGCGCGTAAGGCCCCTCGCCGGTGAGCAGCGCGGCCGACATGGCCTCGGGCAGGTGCAAGGGCGTGAGTGCCTCGGCCATCGGCTGGTCGAGCAGGGCGTCCAGGTGCGACAGCACGCCGACGATGAACAGTCCACCCCGCTGTGCCTGGGGCAAGCGCGCGGCCCCCAGGTTTTCCATGAAGCGGGCCCGGACCAGGGCGTTGCCGAGCAGCGCTGCGTCACGCCCGTCGGTGTCCCGGGCGCTGAACAGGAGCAGGGTCAGCCAGCGGTAGAGCGGTTCGTGGCCGAGCCAGACCAGCGCATGGCCGATCGACTGGATTGGCTGGCTGAGGCCGTTGGCCGGGGAATTGATGTAGCGCAGGAGTCGGTAGGTGAGGGCGGCATTACGCTTGAAGCCGGCTTCGATGACTTCGAACGGGGCCCGTGCGGCGGCCTGGTTGAGCAATTCCATGACCTGGACCAGGCCGGCGGACGGCGCCCGTGCCTTGCCCGGCCGGGGCTGGGTCAGGAACTCGCCTTGGAAGATGTCGAAGGCCAGTTGCCGGCACACCTCGAAGGATTCCTCGGTGTCGACGTTGCCGGCCACCAGGCGCCGGACGCCCTGGCGGCGCAGCAGGCGGGCCTGGTCACCCAGGGTGCGGGCGTCGTGCCGGGCACTGTCGATGCGCGCCATCTCGGCGGGCGGTGTGATGTGGATCGGCCAGCCCCGGCCATCATCATCGAGCAGCGGGGTGAGGCCGAGGTCACGCAGGGCGGACAGTCGTTCCGGGACATCGGACCGCGAAGCCGGTACCGGTACGGCCACCTTGCCGGCGGGCAGGGCCGACAGCATGGGGTTGTCCAGGCTGGCTTCGGCGAGATCGAGCACGGTCAGTCGGTCGCCCAGGACACGGACGAACTCGAGATCGATGACGCTGGCGATCAGGTGTTCGTCACGGGCCTGGGTGGCGCCCTGGGCCCCAGGCAACACTTCGAGCGGGGTGCCGGGACTCAGCCGGAAGGCGTGTCCCACGGCGCGAAACTCGGCATCGACCAGGGGCTGGCGGACCAAGTAGGGAGGAAAGGGGGTGTCAGGGGGCATTCCGCTTCAGTTGCTCCACAAGGCTGTCCACCGCGCGATCCATGAGCGGGGCGGCATCGAGCACCCGCACCTCTCCGGACGCGATCTTGGCGGCCAGTCCCTCGGCATTGATCGACATGGCTCGTTCGCCCTGCCGGTTGGTGAACAGGTAGACGCCTTTCATCGGGCTGATCCAGGACAGTTTTGCACGCACCTCGGCGCCATCCTCCCTGGCATAGGCGATCCAACTGCCGCGCTTGAGGCTGGCCAGGGCGTAGTCGGTGCCGGCCTGGGGAATGGACGGGGCCGCCAGCTCGATCGCCTGCGCCAGTTCGATCGGGGCCGGCGCAAGGATGGCCTCGGCATCGACCGGTTCGTTCTCGGCGACCGGTTCCACGGGCACGAAGTCGCTGGGCGGGTCGAAGACCGGGATTTCGTTCTCGAAAGGCAGTTCCGGGGCCATCGGGGTGACGTCACCCTCATCCAGCAGGCCAGCCCGGACCGCTTCGGCATGGCAACGCACCAGGCTGGAGAAAAAGGTATCGCGCGCCTCATTGCCGAGGCCGATGCAGCGCACCCCTTCGTCCAGGCGCTTGAGCAGGCCGGGCAGCATCGCCACCAGGCGCTTGCGCGCGTCGGCGTCGATCTTGGGTGCGACACTCCAGATCAGATCGTTCATCGTGCTGACTGCGCTGCGCCAGGGTTCGCTTTCGCTGCCCGCCCGCAGGTGCAGGCTGGCCAGAAATTCGACCCAGTATTCCTGGAGAAAGGTCCGGATCGGCGCCGGCACCGGTCGGCCGACCAGGGCCGTCTCGACTTCCTCGTGGGCCAACTGGCGACTGAGGTCGGCTTCCTCGCGGTGCTTGATCACCAGGGCGCTGCGTGCGGTGCGCTGGTCGGCGGCCTGACGCTCGTTGTCGAGCCAGTCACGCAGGTCGGCGAGTGCCGACTCGAAGATATCGAAGTGATCCTCGAAGCGGGCCAGGATGCCGTCGATGATGTCCTCGACCTTGCGATAGAGCCCGCCTTCGTGGCCTTCCGAGGCGTCCCAGCCGATTGCCGCGTCGGCCAGGGCATCGAGCAAGGCGCGCGCGGGGTGGTTCTTCTGGGAGAAGAAGCTCTTGTCCAGCATGGCCACCTTGAGCATCGGGATCTGCAAGCGTCCGATCAGGGCCTTCATGGCATCCGGGATCCGCGCGTCGCCCAGGATGTAGTCGAACACCATGGCGACGATGTCCAGGGTCATGCCGTCGAGCGGACTCATCATGCCGGCGACCCCGCTGGTCTTCAGCCCCCGGAGCAGGTTGACCTGGCCATTGCCGAGCTGGGCGGGGTCGATGCCGGCCAGGCTGACCCCGTCCGGGTGACCCTGCTGGAGGTGACTGAGGGCTTGCAGCAGCGCCCCGGCCGCGGCAGCGGGCACCGGCCCGGAGGCCGTGGCCGTGGCCGGCTCGCCGGGCATCGGGGGTGCGGCGATCATGGCGGGCGCCGTGATCGTGCTGGCCATCAATTGTTGCAGCATCGCGAACAGGTCGCCGCCCCCGGGGTTGCCCAGGGCCGGTCCGCCCGGGCTGGCCATGGCCGCCGACGTCGAGGGCTCGCTGCGTGCCCCGCCAGGGGGCGCAGCGGCCGTCGCGGCGTCGCTCTTTCTCAGGCCGACCCGGATCGTGGGCAGGACATTGCGTTCGATCAGGGCGCGATTCAGTTCCCGATAGATGTCGCGCACCCGCTCAGGTAAACGCCGGTTCAACAGCGAGATCAGGAGCAGCCGGACCTTGATCGGTGCCTCCTGCGCGCCCAGGGCATCCATGAGCGCGTGGCCGATGACTTCCGGCCCGACGGGGTTCACGCCGTGGCTCAGGTCAGGGTCGTTGATCAGGAGCCCGACCCGCTTGCCGAGACCGTACAGTTCCTCGCTGCAGGCGTTGAAGATGGCATTGGCCAGGGTGTCAGCGGCCAGGGTTTCCTCGAGATCGTCGGCCTCGATCAGGCTCAACTCGCCCTCGGTCGTTTCCGGCGGACGGCTGACGTCGCGCCGGCATTCACGATTGAAGCGCCAGAGGAACTGGGCCCGGAACTTCTCCACCAGGGCCGGGCCGCGTTCGCGTGCCAGGTCCAGGGTATCCATGTGCAGGTGATAGAGCTCCATGCCGCTGGCCTTCTCGGCCCGGAGCAGCAGTTGCTCGGCAACCCAGCCCAGGGTCTCGGTCAGGGCCTCGCCCAGCCGGCGACCGGCGAGTTCACGGCAATCGTCGAGCGGGCCGCGGGCATGCGACTTGCCGCGCGCACGCGCGAATTGACTGAGTTCGGTGACATTCTTGCGAGCAGTCTCCATGACCTATCTCCTGAGCCAAGCTCGCGCCCGGCCGCGGCCCACAAAGTTGCAGTCATCTTGGGAATTGCTCATGGCACCGGATCCTTGACCCGGCTGCTTGACCACCTTGCAATCCCGCTGTCGTGAGGCACTTGCCTGTTAGACCGGTGACTTTGCGTCCCCGCCTTTCGACGGGTTTGCCCTTGTAAGGTCGCGCTCGAAATAACCTGGCGCGCTGACTGATTATCGCCCAAATGCATGATTTGTTAAGCCTTGGAAGCAATTTTCCGACGAACGGCATGGCCGGCTAGCCTGAAGGGACCTCCGGCGTGACCCGTTCGATCGAATCGGAGAGATTTTCGGCGATCCGGTCCATGAGCGGGGCGTCGTCGATGACCCGGACCTCGCCGCTGCGCACTTTGGCCTGCAAGCCGCGCACGGTGATCGAGAGCACCGATTCGCCATCGCGGTTGGCAAACAGGTAGATGCCCTTCATCGGGCTGATCCAGGCCAGGCGGGTCTTGACCACGGAGCCGTCGTCACGGGTGCATTCGACCCAACTGCCCAGGCGCAGCCCCTCGATCACCGACTCGGCACTGGGCGGCGGCACCGGCGGCGGCGCGCGCCGGGCGGCCGGTCCGAGGCTCGCGACCGGCGCCACCGGCACCGGCTCGAATTCGTTCGATTCGACCATGGGCGGTACTTCGGCCGGCACCATGACCGGCTGGGCGGTCATTTCGCCCTCGAGGGTGATCGCCTTGAGCGCCAGGGTGTGGCAGGGCACCAGGGTGGCGAAGAACAGTTCGCGGTCCTCGATGGGCATGCTGAGGCTGTCCGCGCCCATGTTCAATTCCTTGAGCAAGCTGGGAATCAGGGCCACCAGGCTGGAGCGTTCCACCTGGTCGTGCTTGGGCTGGACGCTCCAGATCAGGTTGGCCATGGTGGACAGGGCAATGCGCCAGGACGGGCTGTCCGGGCCGGATTTCTCGTGCACGCGGGCGAGCAGGGTTTGCCAGTAGCGGACGATGAAATCCTGAATGGCCAAGGGGATCTGCTGCCCGGCCAGGCTGGCCAGGACCGCTTCGTGGGCAGCGGCTTTGCTCTGTTCGGCTGCCTCACGGGCCTGCAGGGCCTCGATGCCGCGCACCACGGCGAGGTCGACCTTGTGCTGCTCGGTGGCCAGGAAGGCGTTCAGATCATTGAGCACCTCGGTGTAGATCTCGACGCCGTCGTCGAACTGCTCCAGGACCCGGCCAACCAGGGCCTCGACCTTTTTGTAGACCGCGCTTTCGTGTGAACCGCCGGAAGAGTCCAGGCTGATCGCCGCTTCGGCGAGACCGTTGAGCAGCTTGCGGACATGATGGCCCTTCTTGGAGAAGAAACTCTTGTCCAGCATGGCCACTTTCAGGACCGGGATCTGCAAGCGCCCGATCAGGGCCTTCATGGCATCCGGAATGCGGTCGTCGTCGAGGATGTAATCGAACATCATGGCGACGATGTCCAGGGTCAGGGTGTCGACCTCGTTGGCTGCCGACAGGGGGCCCTGACGCAAGTTGTGCAAGACGTTGATGCGGCCGCTGGCGAGGGCGTCCGGGGACACGCCCGCCCAGGCCACCGCGTCGGCCTGGCCGCGCTGGAGCAGGTTGAGTCCCTCGACGATGGCGCCGGATGGCAGCGGCGCGCCGCCGCCCCCGCCGGTCAAGCCGGGGCCACTGCCCGGGGGCGGCATGTAGCCCGGCGGGTACGAGCCGCCGCCGGGCGTGCCTGCGCCGGGATAGCCATTGGCGCCTGGAGGGGCCATCGAACCGGGACCGCCAGAATATCCGGCATCGGGATAAGCCCCGGCCTGGCCGGCGCCCGGATAGGCCTGGCCGGCGTAAGGATTCATGCCTGGCCCACCGGGACCGGGCATCGGGCCCGGGTAGCTTGGCTCGCCCCCGGGACCCGGGCCCCCCACGCGGGTCCCGGTATCGTGACCGGGGTGGCCTTCGTGGCCCCGACGCAGTCCGATCCGGATGGTGGGCAGGATGTTGCGCTTGACCAGGGCCTGGTTGAGTTCGGCGTACAACTCGCGGATGTCGTCCGGCAGCCATTTTGCGAGTTGCGCCATCACCAGCAGTCGGGCCTTGATCTCGACGCCCGGGCCGTCGAGCGCGTCCATCAGGGCGCGGGCGATCACGCCGGGTCCGAGGGGGTTTTCATAGCGGTGCAGCTCAGGATCGTTGATCAGGAAGCCGACCCGCTGGTCGAGCGCGAACAGTTCCTCGACGCAGTTGTCCCGGATCGCGTTGGCCAACGCGTCGATCGCCAGGGATTCCTCCAGGTCGTCGGCATCGACCAGACTCAGGCCACCCGGGGTGCCGGGACGCTCGGGCGGATGGGCATCCTCCCGACAGGCCTGGTTGAAGCGACGGAGATAGGCCTTGCGGAAGGTCGACTCGATCTCGCGCTGCTGGTCGCGCAGCAATTCCAGGGCGCCCATGTACAGGTAATAGATGTCGGCCCCCATGGCCATGTCGATGACCCGGAGGAATTCCGGCTTGAGGTGCTCCAAGGCGCGTGACACGATGGGGCGCAAGCGCTGGGCGGCAATATCCCGGCATTCGATCAGGGGCGGGGAATGGCTGGCTCCGGCGGGATCGGGCCGGTCCACGTCGTCGGTCATTTCATTTTGATTGGCGGCCATGCCATTCCTCAAGTCGGTTCGACGGATCCTGGCGCGGGAACGCCCGCGCCACCGACCCGGCCGGGGGAGCATACCAGCAGCGCAGAGGCCCACCCCGGAGTTTCATTATTGCCCAAAATCCCCGTGCCAGGATGTACAACTTAGGTGGGGGAGGGATTAGTACTTTTGATATATTTCAATGACCTGGATGGCTGTCAAGACTTGCCTACGGTGCCGGCTTGTCCCATGCTCGCGCCCCCCCCCTTTAGTTGCCCCGATGCCTGACATGCTGCCCTCCATCGAAGACCGTCTCGCCCGTGAATTGAACGCCCACCCGGGCCAGGTCGCTGCTGCTGTCCAGTTGCTGGACGGGGGCGCCACGGTGCCGTTCATCGCCCGCTACCGCAAGGAAGCCACCGGGGGCCTGGACGACACCCAGTTGCGTACCCTGGAAGAACGCCTGACGTACTTGCGCGAACTCGAGGATCGCCGGACCGCGGTGCTGGCCAGCATCGAGGCGCAGGGCAAGCTGACCGATGACTTGCGGGCCGAGATCGCCCTGGCGGAGACGAAGCAACGCCTGGAAGACCTGTATCTGCCCTACCGCCAGAAACGCCGGACCAAGGCCCAGATCGCCCGCGAGGCGGGACTGGAACCCCTGGCCCTGGCCTTGCTGGGGGACCCGGGTTTGCATCCCGAGTCGGTGGCGGCCGACTATGTCGATGCCGGGCGCGAGGTCACGGATGTCCGCGCTGCCCTCGATGGCGCGCGACAGATCCTCATGGAACGTTTCGCCGAGGACGCCGGGTTGCTCGACAAGCTGCGCCGCCACCTCGCCGAGCATGGCTTGATTTGCGCCGAAGTCCAGGAAGGCAAGGAAGCGGCGGGCCAGAAATTCCGCGACTGGTTCGGTTTTTCCGAAGCTCTGGCGACGATTCCTTCGCATCGCATCCTGGCCTTGTTCCGGGGCCGCGAGGAGGGCATCCTGAAGCTGGCCCTGAAACTGCCCGAAGAACTGAGGGATCCGGCGCCCACCACACATACCTGCGAAGGCATCGTCGCCGGGCACGTCGGCATCTTCGACGCCGGCCGGCCAGGGGACCGCTGGCTGCTCGATACGGTGCGCTGGACCTGGCGCGTCAAGTTGTCACTGGCGCTTGAACTGGAACTTTTCAATGGCTTGTTCGAGCGGGCCGAGGACGAGGCGATCCGGGTCTTCGGCGCCAACCTCAAGGATCTCCTGCTGGCCGCGCCGGCCGGCGCCAAGGCGGTGCTCGGGCTCGACCCGGGCCTACGCACCGGGGTCAAGGTGGCGGTGGTGGACCGCACCGGCAAGCTGCTCGATACCACCACCGTCTATCCCCATGAGCCGCGCAACGACTGGGAGGGGGCCCTGCGTGTCCTGGCCTTGCTGGCGCAAAAGCATGGCGTCGAGCTGGTCGCCATCGGCAACGGCACCGCCAGCCGGGAAACCGACCGCCTGGTGGCCGATCTGATCCGACGCTTCCCGGAGGCCCGGCTGAGCAAGGTGGTGGTCAGCGAGGCGGGCGCCTCGGTTTATTCGGCTTCGGAATTCGCGGCGCGGGAGTTCCCCGAACTCGACGTCAGCTTGCGCGGGGCGGTCTCGATTGCCCGCCGGTTGCAGGATCCGCTCGCCGAACTGGTCAAGATTGAGCCGAAGGCGATCGGGGTCGGCCAGTACCAGCATGACGTGTCCCAGACCAAGCTGGCGCGCGGTCTGGATGCCGTGGTCGAGGATTGTGTGAATGCCGTCGGGGTCGACCTGAACACCGCCTCGGCGCCCCTGTTGGCCCGGGTGTCCGGCCTGAATGCCTCGCTTGCCGCCAGCATCGTGGCCTGGCGTGACCAGCATGGCGCTTTTCCGGACCGGGAGGCGCTCAAGTCGGTGCCTCGCCTGGGCGCCAAGACCTTCGAGCAGGCCGCCGGCTTCCTGCGCATCCGCGAGGGCGGCAACCCGCTCGATGCCTCCGCCGTCCACCCCGAGGCCTATCCGCTGGTCGAGCGCATCCTGGCGGAGACGCGCCTGCCGGTGAAGGGTCTGATCGGCAACACCGATGTACTGCGCCGGCTCGATGCCGGGAAATTCGCCGATGACCGGTTCGGCCTGCCGACCGTCCGCGACATCCTCAAGGAATTGGAAAAACCGGGGCGCGATCCCCGGCCGGCCTTCAAGGCGGCCCGCTTCCTGGACGGCGTGGAGGAAATCAAGGACCTGCGTCCCGGCATGGTGCTGGAAGGCGTGGTCACCAACGTGACGAATTTCGGCGCCTTCATCGATATTGGCGTGCACCAGGATGGCCTGGCCCATGTCTCGGCCTTGTCCAGCCAGTTCGTCAAGGATCCGCGCGAGGTGGTCAAGGCGGGCGATATCGTTCGGGTCAAGGTCCTGGAAGTGGATCTGGCGCGCCGGCGCATCGCCCTCAGCCTGCGCATGAGCGACGAGGCCAGCCCGGCGCGCGCCGCCCCGACCGGTCGGTCAGCGGCCCGGGGCCCGGTCCCGGCCCAGCCGGCCGGCGCGCGCGCCATGACGGA
>JBMOQW010000016.1:0-79886 GCA_049322515.1 Pseudomonadota bacterium | reverse complement strand
GGGCCAGCTCGGGGGGGGGCGATGGCGTGACGGGTTCCGGGATAGGCGGCGGGGCCTGAACGGGCGGCGGCGGGGCCTGGATGGGCGGCGGCGGGGCCTGGATGGGCGGCGGCGGGGCCTGGATGGGGGACTGAGGTAGCGGAGGCCTCGGCTGAGGCATGGGCGCCTCGGCCACCGGCAGCACCGCCACCATGATCGGTTCCGGCGCTTTGGCTGGCGCCTGCCAGTGCAGCACCGGCCAGGCCAAGGCCCAGTGCAGGCCCACGGCCAAGCCGAGGGCCACGGCGGTACGCAGCCGCGCCGGCGCCATCACCGGGGCAACGTTCAAGGCAGCCCCAAGGCGCGCGCCACGTCCTGCCACGACAGGTACTTGAAGTTCTGGGCGCCGTCCGGTAGGCGCTTGTAGCCATCCTGAACCACCAGCAGCCCCTGTTCGTAGCCCGGACCCAGCGCAGCGCTGGTCACCTCCAGGCCATCGGTCTCTGATACTCCGTCAATGCCGGCCAGGGCGTCGAGTCCGATCCGGAACACACCGCGATAGGCGTAGGGTGGCCGGGCGTCGAGTACCACGAACCGGCTGTTGCCCTGGCTGGAGGCGATCAGGTAGGTCGCGCCCCCCGCCTGGTAGAGGGCCAGCCCTTCGACGTCGGCGGCCAGGCGAGGACCCACCGGCAACACCATGCGTCGGGGCGCGCCGCCTTGCCCGGCCGCGGCCGGCATGGCCCAGATGCCCCGCTTTTCCTCACCGATGAACAAGCGTCCCTCATTGTCATCGACCACGCAGCCTTCCGGCTGGCTGGCGACGGAAAACCGCCGCAGCAGGTGCCCGGCATAGCCCGGACCGGCGCGCTCGATACGCATCTGAATGAAGTGCCCGTCCTTGTCGTTGGCGAACACTTCCAGCCCGCCACCCGGGGGGTGATAGAGGCAGGTGCCATAGATATCGCCGAGGTCGGTCGCCAAGCGGCCGACCTCACGCACCTCACCGCCGGCATCGATCTCGAACAGGGCCAGCGTGGCATCGTCGCGCCGGGTCGCCACGGCCAGATCGACCGTACGCCCCCCCAGCGACACGCCCTGGCGCAGGTCGACGTTGTTGAGCCGGCCGACGGGCAGGGATTGGCGCAGGCGCCCGGCCAGATCGTAGATGAGCAGCCCTTCCTTCTTGTTGGTCGCCAGCACCCGCGACAGGCGCCGGTCGTACGGATGCAGCCAGATCGCCGGATCGTCGGCGGCATCTCCGCGCCGAGCCACCGGCTCGGTCTGGCCGCGCGGCCGCAGGACGGCCACGGGCGGCTCGCTGGCGGAAACCGCCGGCAGGTGTGCCACCGGGCGCCAGACCCGGCTCTCCCGCACCAGCAGCGTACCGGCCCGCCAGAGCACCTGGTCCGCCGAGCGGGTCGGGAACCGCTTGCCGGCCCGCCAGCCCGTGCCCCGTGCATGATAGACATGCAGGGTCGTGCCCTCTGCATCGAGAACGGCCACCCCGCCAGGCCAGGCCGCCAGCGCGCCGGGGCCGCCGACCAGGCGCCCCAGGGGTTGGCGCACGGCCAGCCACTGTCGCCCGGGCACGCCCTCGCCATCGGCGTCATAGGCCCAGACGCCGACCGCCGGCTCGCTGACATAAAGCCGATGCCCGGCATCGTCGGCCCGGCAATGCTCGACCTGGGGCGGCAGCGCGAGTTTGCGCAGCAGGCGGGGCTGTGGGCCATGGAGCAGCCATTGCTCGGCCAGGCCCTCCTGGCCGATCAGGAACAGGTGATCATGCTGCTGGCTATCCCGATACAGGCACAGGCTTTCCAGGGAAAAGTCAGGCGTGGGCAAGGCGCCCAGCAGGTTGAACCCCTGTGCGTCCGTACTGAACAGGACCGGTTGCTGAGCCTGGCGGTCGAACACCACGGCCAGCACGCCCTCGCCCAGCGGGCGGACATCCAGGTGTTCGGCGCGGATCGGCCGCTCGGCCAAGGTCTGTCCCTGGCCATCCAGCAGGCGGAGTCCCTGGTCATCGAGGGCCAGCCAGCGCCCCCCCGGCAAGGCGGCCAGTTCATGGGCGGTTTCGGCCGCCTTGGGTGGCAAGGCCGCCAGGGCGGCCGGCAGCAGCCCGACGAGCCCCAGGCAAAGCAGCAATCCTCTCAACATCGTGATCCTCCGGCGGGCCCGACGACGCCGGGCCCGCCTTGCGCGCTCAGAAATCCGACACCTTCAGGGTCAGCTTGTAGGTGCGGCCGTAGGACTCGTACTGCGCGTTGAGCGACTCCTTGCCGGCGTAGACGTAGTAATGCTCGTCGCTCAGATTGAGCGCCTCGAACGTCACCCGCATGCGCTTGTTGACCTTGTAGTGGGCCGCGAAGTCGTACTGGGTCTGGCCATCCACGTACAGGTCGGTGTCGGCATCGTCGAGGTCGGCGACTTCGAGCAGGTACTTGGACTTGTGGTTGGCCGCCAGTCGCAGGCTCCAGGGGCCCTGCTCGTAGCCGAGGGTCAGGTTCAGGGTCAGGTCGGACTGGCTCGGCAGGGGAATGTCGCGCGCCACCGGCTCGCCGTCGCTGTAGCCGGCGATGCGGGCCTCGGAATCGGTGAAGGTGGCGTTGGCCGACACCAGCAGGCCATTCCAGGGCGAGGGCAGATGCCGGAAGGTCTGCGCGTAAGCCAGTTCGAGGCCGCTGACCTTGGCCTGGTCGCCGTTGGCGTAGGTGCTGGCTGCGTCGAAATCGGCCCAGATCCCGCTGCCTGCCAGGTCGGTGGCATAGACGAAATCGTCGATGTCCTTGTGGAAGACGTAGGCGGAGACGACCCCGGCGTAACCCAGCCGGCGCTCGATGCCGAGGTCGAGATTGGTCGACTTCATCGGCTTCAGGTGGGGATTGCCGAACTCCGCCTCGTCGCCGTCGATGAGGTAGCCGGGCGCCAGTTGACCGAAGGTCGGGCGTACCACCGAGTGGGTCCAGGCGGCGCGCACCGTGGTGTCGTTGTCGAGGTCGCGGCGCAGGTGCAGGGCCGGCAGCCAGTCGTGGTAGCTTTCCTTGGCCTTGACCGCGACGAACTCGCCGTCTTCGACCCCGGTCCCGCGCGCGTCGAAGCGGGTGGCCTCGTAGCGCAGGCCGGCCAGGATGCGCCAGGGCCCGCTGCTGAAGGTGTTCTGCACGTAGGCCGAATCGATGTCCTCGTTCATGGTGAAGTCGGCGATGCGCGAGGCTTCCTCATCCAGATAGTCGTCCAGGTCGACGCCGTTCAAGAAGGCCTCGACCGTCCCCGCGTTGAGGGCCGGGCCGAAGTCGCCCCAGGGATAGTCGATCCCGCCGCCGACGAACCCGGCCATGGCCGGGTTGTCGAAGTCGCCTCCATCCACCTCCCACGCAGTCAGCGCATTGGTCTTTTCGCGCCGGCTGGCCTTGGCGCCGAACTTCAGCTCGTGGTCCATGCCCCAGGCCTTGAAATTGCGGCCCAGGTCGATGCGCAGGTTGCGCTCGGTATCCTTGGTCAACTGCTCGCCGATCTCGATGCCATCCAGCGCATAGTCGTCGGCGGCATTGATGGCCGCGTCGCCGATCAGGCGCGGCCGGCGCGTGTCGCTGAAGCCGGCCATGTAGGTTTCGCCAGATTCGAACACGCTTTCCACGTCATCCGGCGTGTCCTGGCTGGAACGGCTGAGGCCCAGGGCCACGCCCAGGGTCCAGTCGCCCAGCTGGCGGTCCATGCCGAGCACCAGGGAGCCGATGTCGTGGGTCTCCTTGCGCGCCTTGAGCTCGCGTGCCGACTCGGTGTCACCCAGTTCGCCCGCCGGCTGGGCATCGTCGAACTCGACCGCGTGCAACTGGCGCCGCTCATCGTCCGAGAAGCGGCTGAACAGCGTGCGCAGGTAATAGGCCTGGTCGTTGCGGGGCCGGTATTCGACGTTGAACACGCCGCCCTGGCGCTCGCGGGTGATCTGGTAATCGCGGCGCTCGAACTCCTCCAGATAGGCCCCGTCATCCTCGATCTCCCAGGCACCGCCGGTTTCCGTGTTGTCGGAGCCGAACTTGCGCTCGGCATGGCTGACCCCGGCGGCGATGCCGAGGCGGCCATCCAGGAAGCGGTCGCTCCAGGCGGCCGCGAAATTCGGACTGGTGCGGTCGACGTTGCCATCGTGGCTGAGTCCGCCCTCGACCGAGTAGAAACGGCCCTTGTGATCGAAGGCGGAGATCGTCTTGACCTCGATGGTGCCGCCGATGGAATTGGCATCCTGGCGCGGCTCCAGGGTCTTGCTGACTTCCAGGGACCGGATCAGGCCGGAAGGCAGCACGTCGAGGGCCACCGCGCGCACGTCGCTTTCCGGCGCCGGCACCAGGCTGCCGTTGATGGTGACCGCATTCAGGTCGGGGGCGATGCCACGGATCCGCACGTAGCGGCCCTCGCCCTGGTCACGCTCGACCGACAGCCCGGGAATGCGCTGCAAGGCTTCGGCCGCATTGCTGTCCGGCAACTGGCCGATCGCGTCGGCATGCACCACGCTGACGATGGTGTCGGCCATCTGCTGGACGTCCAGCGCATTGTCCAGGCTGGCCGCCTGGCCAACCACCTCGACCGTCTCCAGCACGGCGACCGGTTCCTCGGCCCAGGCCGGCGCGGCGAGCGCCATCAGCACGGCGGTGACCACGCCCTTGCGCCGAGTCGCGAACGGCGCGCCCATGATCGTTGCTTGCATCGCTTTCCCCTTGTCCCGAACCGGCCGACCGTCCCCTGACGAGCGCACCCGACGTCCGCTTGCATGAAAGGCCAGCCTAGGCGGGGCAAATTGCAGCGCCATGACAGCCCGGCCCCGATACCGGCCCGAACCCAGGGCCCGTGGTGTCGCGCGAGCCGATCCGACCGCCGGCGGCCGCGCGGCCAGTCCGATGGCCACGGGCGTTGCCCGGCGGATCGTCAGGCACGCCACGTTTCGGCTTGGAAAGATGAGCCGATCGCACCCCCTCCGGCCGAGTGTGGTCGATTTGTCACGCCCGCCCCTTAACCTGTCGGCTTCGATCCTCGGGAAACGATTCGCCATGTTCACGCCGCCCCGCGTCGCCCTGTCCACCCTGGCCGTCGTCGCCGGGCTCTGCCTGGCCGTGTACAGCAGCCTCGGCGAGGCCAAGGCCATGGCCGAGTGGAAATGGATGGACATCGTCGGCGAGGGCGGCACCGCCGTGATGTCCGCGCTCTGGACCGTGCTGATCCTGGGCAGCCGGCCCAGCGGCCGGGTCACCCACCTGCTGGCCGGCGGCCTGGCTGCGATCATGCTGGGGGCCTGGGTCGACTGCCTGGACGAATTTTTTGCGCTGCCCGACCCACACGTCTGGGACAACTGGCTGGAATCGCTGCTCACGCCGGCCGGCATGCTGACCTTGACCGCCGGCCTGTATTTCTGGCGCCAGGAACAGTTCTCCCTGAACGAACACATGCGCAAGCGCGAGCGTCTGTTCCGCGATCACCGCGCCTTCGACCGGGTCACCCAGCTCGCCGACGCCGGCTACCTGCGCCGGCAAATGCGCCTCGAACAGACGCGCCAGCCGGACGCACCCTGCGCCCTGCTGCTGCTCGACATCGCGGCGTTGCACCGGGTCACGCGCGAACACGGCCAACGCGAGGCAGACCGGCTGCTCCAGGCGATCAGTCATTTGCTGCTGCTCAACCTGCGCCCGGACGACCTGCTCTGCCGCTATGCCGGCGGCCGCTTCGCGATCCTGATGCCGGGCACCGGCCTCGGCGTGGCTCAGGGCATGGCCCGACACCTGGAACGCGCAGTCGCCGGCTTGCGCCATCACGGGCGCGAGGGCGGCGTGCCGATCGAGGTCGACGCGCACATCGTCTGCGCGCCGCTCGATGACCAGCCCGAAGCTTTGTTGCGGCGACTGAACACCCGGCTGGACACCGGGTTCGCCCCTGAACCAACCCCGGCCTGAAACCCGAATGGCCGCGTCCGCCTATCAGCTCGCCAGCGCCCGCACCCTGCCCGCGCGCTACCAGGCCGCGCTCCTGCTCGATTTCGCGCGCGGCCAGGACATCGACGACGCGGTCTTGCTGCGCGGCAGCCGGCTCGATGCGCGCGCGATCCTCGCCGAAGACACCCGGCTGAGCCCGGCCGAATACCTGGCCCTGATCGACCGCCTGAGCCAGGCGCTGCCGTCGCGCGAGACCCCTTTCATGCTGGGCCGGGGCTTGCTGCCGGGGCACCTGGGCCCGCTCAGCCACGCCCTCCTGCAAGCGCGCAGCCTGGGCCAGGCGCTCGACATCCTGATCCGCCACCAGGCCTGGCTGAGCCCGCTGCTGGCGCCACACCGGATGCCGCTGGGCGACAGCACCGCGCTGTACTGGACCGACGGCTGCGTCAACCCGCGCCTGCGCGGTTTCGTGGTCGAGATGATGATGACCGCAGTGGCCGACATGTGCCATTGGCTGAGCGGGGTCCGGCTACCCTGGCGCTACCGGTTCAACCGCACCCGGCCGGCGCACATCGAGCAATACGAGGTCCACCTCGGCTGCGACACGCGCTTCAACGATTACCTCGATGCCATGCTCATCGATACGGCCTGGCTGGACCGTCCCTGGCCGCGCGGCAACGAAACCGCCGCGCGCCTGGCCCTGGACGAAGCGGAGCGGCAATTCGGCGCCGAGGCGGGCCGCCCCGGCCTGCTGGCGGCGCTCTACGATTATCTGCTCGAGCGGGTTCGCGTGCCGCCCAGCCTGGAACGGGCGAGCGCGGATTTCGGATGCAGTCCGGCCACCTTCAAGCGCCACCTGGCGCAGCATGGCACCCATTACCAGGCCGAGCTCGACCAGGTGCGCGCCCATGTCAGCCTGCGCCTGATGTGCAGCGAGGGCGGCAACAACGAGCGCATCGCCGCCTATCTGGGCTTTCACGACGCCAACAACTTCCGCCGCTCGTTCAAGCGCTGGACCGGGGCGACGCCCTCGGGGCTGCGCGCGCACTGGCTGCTGCCGGCCGGGGCGGAATAGGCCCGCCGGGGCCTGGTCAGCGCCGGGTCGCCAGCATCCCTTCGCGCTCGATGAAATCGATGATCCGGTCCAGGCCCTGGCCGGTCTTCATGTTGGTAAACACGAACGGCCGTTCGCCGCGCATCCGTTTCGCGTCCTGGTCCATCACCTCCAGGGACGCGCCGACCATCGGCGCCAGGTCGATCTTGTTGATCACCAGCAAGTCCGATCGGGTGATGCCGGGGCCGCCCTTGCGGGGAATCTTCTCGCCGGCCGCGACGTCGATCACGTAGATCGTCAGGTCCGAGAGTTCCGGGCTGAAGGTGGCGGCCAGGTTGTCGCCGCCGCTTTCCACGAAGATCACGTCGAGGCCGGGAAAACGGGCGTTCAGCCGGTCCACGGCTTCGAGATTGATGCTGGCGTCCTCGCGGATGGCGGTGTGCGGGCAGCCGCCGGTCTCGACGCCGATGATGCGGGCCGGTTCCAGGGCGTTGTGGCGGACCAGGAACTGGGCGTCTTCCTCGGTGTAGATGTCGTTGGTGACCACGGCGAGGTGGTATTTCTCGCGCAAGGCCAGACAGAGGGCCAGGGTCAGCGCGGTCTTGCCGGAGCCGACCGGGCCGCCGATGCCGACGCGCAGGGATTGGGAAGCGTTGCTCATGAGCGGAATATCCGGGTGTACTGGGTTTCGTGGCGACTGCTGGCGATGGCCAAGGCCGGCAGCAGATTGTGCGTGTTTTCGATCGGCGCGGCCGCCGCGTGCCGCGCCAGTTCCGGCAGGCGTTCGCCCAGGGCCAGCAGCAAGCGCTGGCCGGCGGTCTGGCCGAGCGGCACGGCTTTCAGGGCCGCCATCACCTGATTCTCGGCCCAGGCCCACAGGTAGGCGGCCACGGCATCCTCGGCCAGAATGGCCCAATGCGCGGCGGCGCGGCTCCAGACGAGCGGAAAGCTGGGTTCCGCGAATCCGGTCAGCCGGGCCTCGGCGAATTCCGGCAGATCGGCCAGCAGGCGCGCCAGCGAATGCCCCATCTGCAAGGTTTCTGCGCGCAGCTCGGCGGTCTCGCGGCTGGCGATGAACTCGCTGTCCAGTTCGGTCAGCCGGGCGAGGTCGTCGTCGTGCCAGGCGCGCAGCATGTGCGCCAGGTAGACCGCCTCGAAGCGCGCCAGGCCGTGCGCCAGACCGTCGCCGATCCAGGCCAGGGCCGCCGCTTCGTTGCGCAGCGCGCCACTCTCGACGGCCCACTCCAGCCCCTGCGAATAGGTGTAGGCGCCGACCGGCAGGGTCGGGCTGGCGAGGTGCAGCAGGCGGATGAGCGCGGCGTTCATCGCCGGGGCGTCACCAGCATGTCGTGGATGCGCGGACCCCGCCCCTCGCCGTCGGCGCTGTGGCCGTGCGGATGGGCGTGGCCGCCATGACCGCCATAGGCGCCGCTCTCCGGTTCGAAGGGCGCCTCGATCTCCGACACCGCCAGGCCCAGACCGCGCACCATGTCGCCCAGCACATGGTCGCGGCCAAAGCGCAGGAAACCGTCGCCCACCTGCACCGGCACATGGCGGTTGCCCAGGTGGTAGGCGGCTTTCGCCAGCAATACCGGATTGCCGGCGCGTGCTTCCATCACCGACTCGGTCGCCGCCGCCACCTCGATGATGCGACCGTCGTCACCGGCCAGCTTGTCGCCGGCGCGCAGAAGCGAGCCGCGCGCCAGGAACAGGCCGACCTCCTCGCCGCTGTCGAGGCGGGCGCGCAGGCGCGACTTGCAGCGCATCTCGAAGCTGAGCGTGAGGCGTTCCGTTGCGATGTCGTGCGCATCGGCGCGGCGTTCGATCAGCAGCATGGGAGTACCCCTTGATATGAAATGCGTGATGCAAAGGCGTGACACAGAAGCGTGACCGGAACTGCGTGACGGGGTTCGTCACGCCTTTGCGTCACGCCGTCATGGTCACGCTTCTGTGTCACGCTTTCATTCTCCGGACCTATCCATTAGAAGAGAAAATACCGTTGCGCCATCGGCTGCACGGCGACCGGCTCGCACACCAGCAGTTCGCCATCGGCGCGCACCTGGTAGGTCTCCGGGTCGACGTCGATCACCGGCATGGCATCGTTGTGCAGCATGTCCTTCTTGCTGACCGTGCGCGTGCCCTTCACCGCCACCAGCGGCTTGGCCAGCTTGAGGGCGGCGACCTCCGGATTGTCCAGCGCGGCTTGCGAAACGAAGGTCACGGCGGTCTTCAATCCGCCCGCGTAGCTGCCAAACATGGGCCGGTAATGCACCGGCTGGGGCGTCGGAATCGAGGCGTTGGGGTCGCCCATGGCGGCCGCCGCGATCATGCCGCCCTTGACGATCAGGCTGGGCTTGACGCCGAAGAAGGCCGGCTTCCAGAGCACCAGGTCGGCCAGCTTGCCGGGCTCGATGGAGCCGACGACATGGCCGATGCCGTGCGTGATGGCCGGGTTGAGGGTGTATTTGGCGATGTAGCGCTTGACCCGGAAGTTGTCGGCCGCGCCGCTGCCCAGGGCGCCGCGCTGGATCTTCATCTTGTGCGCGGTCTGCCAGGTGCGGATGATCACTTCGCCGACCCGGCCCATGGCCTGCGAGTCCGAGCTCATCATCGAGAAGGCGCCGAGGTCGTGCAGGATATCCTCGGCGGCGATGGTCTCCCGGCGGATGCGGCTTTCAGCGAAGGCGATGTCCTCGGCGATGCTGGCATCCAGGTGATGGCAGACCATCAGCATGTCGAGATGCTCGTCGATGGTGTTCACCGTGTACGGCATGGTCGGGTTGGTCGAGCTGGGCAGCACGTTGCTCAAGCCCGCCGCCTTGATGATGTCCGGGGCGTGGCCGCCGCCCGCGCCTTCGGTGTGGAAGGTGTGGATGGCGCGGCCCTTGAAGGCGGCGAGCGTGCTTTCCACGAAGCCGGATTCGTTCAGCGTGTCGGTGTGGATGGCGACCTGCACGTCCATCTCGTCGGCCACGGAGAGGCAGTTGTCGATCGCGGCCGGGGTGGTGCCCCAGTCCTCGTGCAGCTTGAGGCCCATGGCGCCGGCGCGCACCTGCTCGCGCAGCGGCTCCGGCTGGCTGACGTTGCCCTTGCCGAGGAAGCCCAGATTCATCGGGAAGGCCTCGGCGGCTTCCAGCATGCGGTGGATGTGCCACGGCCCCGGCGTGCAGGTGGTGGCGAAGGTGCCGGTGGCCGGGCCGGTGCCGCCGCCCAGCATGGTGGTGACGCCGGACATCAGCGCCTCTTCGATCTGCTGCGGGCAGATGAAATGGATGTGGCTGTCGATGCCGCCCGCCGTGACGATCATGCCCTCGCCGGCGATGATCTCGGTGGCGGCGCCGATGGCGATGTCCACGCCCGGCTGCACGTCCGGGTTGCCGGCCTTGCCGATGCGCTGGATATAGCCGCCCTTCAAGCCGATGTCGGCCTTCACGATGCCTTGCACGGCATCGACGATGAGGGCGTTGGTGATCACCGTGTCGGCCACCCCGGCGGCCACTTTCTGGCCCTGGCCCATGCCGTCGCGGATCACCTTGCCGCCGCCGAACTTCACTTCCTCGCCGGGGATGGTGTAGTCCCGCTCCACCTCGATCCACAAATCGGTGTCGGCCAGACGCACCCGGTCGCCGACGGTGGGGCCGAACATTTCGGCATAGGCCTGTCGCGTGATTTTCATAGCGCCCCCTGCACTTTCGCCTGGAATCCGAACACCGTGCGTTCGCCGGCGTAGGCCACCAGTTCCACGGTGCGGGTCTGGCCCGGCTCGAAGCGCACCGCCGTGCCGGCGGCGATGTTCAGGCGCATGCCGCGCGCCTGGGCGCGATCGAAGGCCAGCGCCGCGTTGGTCTCGAAGAAGTGGTAGTGCGAACCGACCTGGATCGGCCGGTCGCCGGTGTTGGCGACGCTCAATGTAACGGTGGCGCGGCCGGCGTTGAGCTCGATATCGCCGGGCTGGATGGCGTATTCGCCAGGAATCATGGCGGCCTCCTAGACGATGGGGTGATGGACGGTGACCAGCTTGGTGCCGTCCGGGAAGGTGGCTTCGACCTGGATTTCGGGGATCATCTCGGGCACACCCTCCATGACCGCGTCGCGCTTCAGCAAGGTGGTGCCATGACTCATCAGCTCGGCCACCGTGCGACCGTCGCGGGCGCCTTCCAGGATGCCGGCGGTGATGTAGGCCACCGCCTCGGGGTAGTTCAGCTTCAGCCCGCGCGCCATGCGCCGTTCGGCCAGCAGCGCGGCGGTGAAGATCAGCAGCTTGTCTTTCTCTCGGGGCGTCAGTTCCATGTTCGTGTCCTCACCGTAACCGTCGATGTCATACCCGCGCAGGCGGGTATCCCGCCGACGTAAAAACCACTGGATTCCCGCCTGCGCGGGAAAGACTGTGGCTCATGTATTCCAAATCCTCGGCGCGACTGCCGCGCGCCCCATGTAAACCGGCCGCAACACCTGCCACAAGGCAGCGAACCAGCCCCGCGCCGCTTCCGACGAATGGCCCAGGTAACGCGCCACCAGCACGTCGGGCAAGGCGCTCAGGCCATGCCGGGCGCCGGCCTCGTCCGCTTCGATGGCGCGACATTCGGCCAGCGTTGCCGGGTCCAGGTCCGCGCCGGTCGCCAGCAGGGTGCCGACCACGCTGAAGCCGGCCAGCCCGGCCGGCGAATCGAACAAGGCCGAGCCGCCATCGAGCCGGCCACGTTCCAGCAAGATCGGCCGGCCGTCGCGTTCGATGCGCGTCGCGAGCGCCAAGGCGCCGTGACGAAACCGTTCCCCCGACGCCCGCCGGCCCAGGCACAGGATGTCCCAGCCAATGAAGCGCGCCGTGGCGGCCAGTTCGACGCGCGCCAACATCCCGGCGCGGGCACCGTCGAAGACGATGCTCTCCTGCGGCAGCCATTCCAGCCCGGCGCCCTCCCCGACCCTGAACGTCAGGGATTGCGTCGCCTCCGGCCCGGCGCTGCGATACCACTTGCCGGCGCCCGGCGTGGTCAGCAGAACCTCTGCGTCGGCGCCCACGTCGACATCGATTTCCAGCAGGTCGCCACCGGCAATCCCGGAAGGCGGATGCAGCACGATGGCATGGCAGATCGCCCGCCCTTCCGGATAGAGCGCCTTCTGGATGCGCAGCGGCCCTTCATGCCGGCTCGCGGCCAGGATCGTCGCCGCGTCCCGCCGCGCGAAACGCAGATCGAGGCGGGCCCGCCAGGGCGTCATTTGGAGAGCGGAAGCATCGGGCAGGCGGGCGTTCATGGAGGCATTATCGGCGCAGACAGGGAGGCGCGGAATACGTCGAATTGCGCAGACCGGTTGGCGTGCCCACAGCGTGCCACCATGCCAAGGCGCCTGTATTGCCATGAACATCAATAGAAAGTCTTTAGAAAATCATGGAGGTTTGTTTGGCATGATTGCGCGCTTCGAACACGCCCGCCAAACACGCGACCTGCTCGCCGACTTTCCCGTCGTCAGGGAAAGCCCGCACTTGAACGGACGCGGTACTTCGAAAGCTGCATGAGGGGCAATTCACACTACTCGGCCTGAGCAGTCAAACGATGCCCCCTTTGATATAGTCTGCAAGCGGCGTAACGCTGTATTTCAGAGTGACCTTTCTGTTGGGTATTGGGGGATGCTCGAACTTCTCACGCTGTCCCAATAAAAAGATCGACAGACAACACAGGGCAAAGGGCTGATGGCAAGCAATAACGGCAAGGACAAATCCCTCGAATCGTGGATATGGGATGCCGCCTGTTCCATCCGTGGCGCCAAGGACGCGCCGAAGTACAAGGACTACATCCTCCCCCTCATCTTCACCAAGCGCCTGTGCGACGTCTTCGACGACGAACTGAACCGCATCGCCAAGGAAGTCGGCTCGCGCCAGAAGGCCTTCCAGCTCGTCAAGGCCGACCCCAAGCTGGTCCGCTTCTACCTCCCCCTGGTGCCGGATGACCCCGAGCAGCCGGTCTGGTCCGTCATCCGCAAACTCTCCGACTGGATCGGCGAAGGCGTCACCACCCACATGCGCGCCATCGCCCGGGCAAACCCGCTGCTGCAGGGCATCATCGACCGCGTCGATTTCAACGCCACCACCCACGGCCAGCGCGACCTCGACGACGACCGCCTCTCCAACCTCATCGAGGCCATCAGCACCAAGCGCCTCGGGCTTGACGACGTCGAGGCCGACATCATCGGCAAGAGCTACGAATACCTGATCCGCAAATTCGCCGAAGGCGGCGGCCAGAGCGCCGGCGAGTTCTACACCCCGCCCGAGGTCGGCACCATCATGTCCCGCGTGCTCCAGCCCGAGCCCGGCATGGAAATCTACGACCCCACCTGCGGCTCCGGCGGCCTGCTCGTGAAATGCGAGATCGCCATGGAGGAATCCGCCAAGGGCAAGATGCGCACCGTCGCCCCGCTGAAACTGTTCGGCCAGGAATTCACGCCCGAGACCTGGGCCATGGCCAACATGAACATGATCATCCACGACATGGAAGGCCAGATCGAGATCGGCGACACCTTCAAGAACCCCAAATTCCGCAACAGGCAAGGCAAGCTCCGCACCTTCGACCGCGTCGTCGCCAATCCCATGTGGAACCAGGACTGGTTCACCGAGGCCGACTACGACAACGACGAACTCGACCGCTTCCCCGCCGGGGCCGGCTTTCCCGGCAAATCCTCCGCCGACTGGGGCTGGGTGCAGCACATCCACGCCAGCATGAGCGCCACCGGCCGCGCTGCCGTCGTCCTCGACACCGGCGCCGCCTCGCGCGGCTCGGGCAATGCCGGCACCAACAAGGAAAAGACCGTCCGCCAGTGGTTCGTCGACCACGACCTCATCGAGAGCGTCCTCTACCTGCCCGAAAACCTCTTCTACAACACCACCGCCCCGGGCATCGTGCTGTTCCTGAACAAGGCCAAGCCGAAAGAGCGCCAGGGCAAGGTCTTCCTCGTCAATGCCAGTCAGGTCTTTGAAAAGGGCGACCCGAAGAACTTCATCCCCGAAGCCGGCATCCAGCGCATCGCCGACACCCTCATCGGCTGGCAGGAAGCCGAAAAACTCAGCCGCATCGTCGACCACGCCGAACTGAAGAAGAACGACTACAACATCTCCCCCAGCCGCTACATCCACACCTCGGACGCCGAAACCTACCGGCCCATCGCGGAAATCGTCGAGGAACTCAGGGGCATCGAGGCCGAGGCCAAGGAAACCGACCAGGCTCTCGGCAGAATTCTCAAACAACTTGGAATCGGCGCATGAGGATCTTCATCAGCAGCGTCCAGAAGGAATTCGCCGCCGAGCGCAAGGCGCTGGCCGAATACCTTTCCGGCGACCCGTTGCTGCGGCGTTTTTTCGAGACGTTTCTTTTCGAGCGCGATGTCCCCGCATCCGACCGTCGACCCGATGCCGTCTATCTCGATGAAGTCCGGAACTGCGATCTCTACCTCGGTCTCTTTGGAGACGACTACGGCTGGGAAAACAAGGACGGCCTCTCGCCCACCCACCTCGAATTGAACGAGGCCACCCGGCAGGGCAAGACCCGCCTGATCTTCGTCAAGGGCGCGGCCGATGATGCCAAGCACCCGAAAATGCGCGCCTTGATCCGCGACGCCGGGGACAAGCTCGTCCGGCGGCGTTTCAATTCCTCCGAAGAACTAGTCGCCGCCGTCTATGCGAGCCTGGTCCGGATACTTGAAGAGCGCGAACTGATTCGTTTGGGGCCCTTCGATGCCACGTTCTGCCGAAACGCCGCGCTCGACGACCTGGACCAGGACAAGATCACCCGCTTTCTCGGGCTGGCCCGCCGTGGGCGCAATTTCCCGTTGCCGGAGGACACGCCGCCCCATGAGGTGCTGACCCACCTCAACCTGCTCGACAAGGGGCGGCCGACCCATGCCGCCATCCTGTTGTTCGGAAAACAGCCGCAACGCTTCCTGATCACGTCCGAGGTGAAATGCGCCCACTTCCACGGCTATGAAGTGGCCAAGCCCATCCCTTCCTACCAGGTGTACAAAGGCACGGTCTTCGACCTCGTGGACCAGGCCAAGGATTTCGTGCTCTCCAAAATCGATCTCTGGGTCGGCACCCGCGAGCACGGCACCCAGGCGCCTACGAAATACGAAATCCCGCAGGAAGTTGTCGCCGAGGCCATCGTCAACGCCGTCGTGCACCGTGACTACACCAGCAACGCCAGCGTGCAGGTCATGCTCTTCAAGGACCGCCTGGAAATTTGGAATCCCGGTTCCCTGCCGCCCACGCTGACCCTCGAAAAACTGCGCGGCCCGCACGCCTCCGTCCCGCACAACCCGCTGCTCGCCGAGCCCATGTATCTCACCAAATACATCGAGCGCATGGGCACCGGCATCCGCGACATGATCGACCGCTGCCGCAAGGCTGGGCTTCCCGAACCTGAAATCCGCATCGACGCGGGATCCTTCGTATTGACGATCCGGCGCAAAGCCCCCGAGTCGGGGGACCAGCCGGAACTTCGGGCCCGACCCCGTACCGACCCAGTCACCGACCCAGTCACCGACCCAGTCACCGACCCAGTCACCGACCCAGTCACCGACCCAGTCACCGACCCAGCCATCCTCCCGGTTGAGCGGGTCGTGCTGGCCCTCTCCCAGGGGGAAATGGCCCCCTCCACCCTCTGGGAACGCCTCGGTCTCAAGCATCGCCCGACCTTCCGCGAGAACTACCTGCGCCCAGCCCTCGAACAGAGCCTCATCGAGCCCACCATCCCCGAAAAACCCACCAGTCGCCTCCAGAAATACCGGCTCACCGCCAAGGGCCAGGCATTGCTGACGGAGTTGGAAAAGCAAGGTGGCAAGGCGTGAAAACGGAAGCAAGGAAACCGCAGATGGCGCAGATGAAGGCCGGCTACAAACGCTTCATTCAATCGCAAAATCATCTGCGCCCATCTGCGTCATCTGCGGTTGACCTTCAAGAAGGAGGCAAAGCATGAAAAAGGGGCCAGACAAGCAAACCTCCCTCACCCGTTCCTCCGCGGCGGAATACCTCACCTTCATCACCGCCAAGGGCGAAGGCGGCGTCGAGGCGATCTACGCGGATGAAGACGTCTGGCTCAGCCAGAAAATGATGGCGGCTCTTTATGACGTTGACGTCCGGACGATCAACTACCACCTGCGGAAAGTATTCAAGGACAGTGAGTTGGCGGAAGAATCAGTTATCCGAAAATTTCGGATTACTGCCGCCGACGGCAAAAACTACGACACCGGCCACTACAACCTCTCCGCCATCATCGCCGTCGGCTACAAGGTCAACTCCGAGCGGGCCGTCCAATTCCGCAAATGGGCGACCACCGTGGTCAAGGAATACACCATCAAGGGCTTCGTCATGGATGACGAACGCCTCAAGGCGGGCGGCACCGTCCTGACCAAACAGTACTTCGAAGAACAACTCCAGCGCGTCCGCGAAATCCGCCTCAGCGAGCGCAAGTTCTACCAGAAGATCACCGACCTCTACGCCACCGCCATTGATTACGACCGCAGCGCCACCGCCACCCAGCGCTTCTTCGCCACCGTGCAGAACAAGCTCCACTGGGCCATCCACGGCCACACCGCCGCCGAAGTCATCTTGGACCGGGCCGATGCCGGGAAACAGCACATGGGCCTGACCACATGGAAAGATGCGCCCCATGGAAAAATCCAGAAGTTCGATGTCAGCGTCGCCAAGAACTACCTGACCGAACCGGAGATGGCGCAACTCTCCCGCCTCGTCAACGCCTACCTCGATGTCGCCGAAGACATGGCCCAGCGGCACATCCCCATGACCATGCAGGACTGGGAAACACGCCTCAACCGCTTCATCGCAGCCACCGACCGGGAAATCCTGCAGGACGCCGGCAAAGTCACCGCCGAAATCGCCAAGGCTCACGCCGAATCCGAGTTCGAGAAATACCGCATCGTCCAGGATCGCCTGTTTGTCTCGGATTTCGACGCCGAAGTCATGCGGATCGCAAGGAATGATGAGGAAAGCGGGAACGAGGAAGGCGGTGCGGAATGAGTGCCAAACGGAGCGGGGCATGAGCGACTCAAACATGCTGATTGAACCGTTACCGCCCGGATGGAAAAACCACCAGTTCGGTGACGTGTGCGATCGGGTGAAGGATTCATATCATCCAGTTGATGACGGCGACACTCCATACGTCGGTCTTGAACATCTTGCCCAAGGGTTTCCCGCATTCGTTGGCCGAGGACAAGAGAGCGAGGTAAGGTCTTCCAAAACTGCCTTCAAAGCCGGCGACATTCTCTTCGGGAAACTTCGTCCTTATCTTCGCAAAGGCGCACAAGCCGACTTCGATGGCGTTTGTTCAACGGACATCCTGGCTTTTCGTGCGAAAGCCGCCTGTGAATCGGAATTCCTGAAATTCATCATCCACAGCGACGAATTTGTCGCCCATGCAAAATCAACAACGAGCGGGGTTCAACACCCGCGGACATCGTGGCCTTCGTTGCGGGAGTTCCGCCTATCGCTTCCCCCACTCCCCGAGCAGAAGAAGATCGCGCACATCCTTTCGACGGTGCAGCGGGCGATCGAAGCGCAGGAGCGGATCATTCAGACCACCACCGAGCTGAAAAAGGCCCTCATGCACAAGCTCTTCACCGAAGGCCTCCGCAACGAACCCCAAAAAGAAACCGAAATCGGCCCCGTCCCCGAAAGCTGGGAGGTGGTGGAGTTGGGAACACTATTCCGAAAGCAGCCCCAAAACGGAATCTACAAGCACAAGAGCGAATACGGTTCTGGCACTCAGATTTTGCGAATTGACGACTTCAGCAACGACGGTGATGTTGTCACCAGAGCCGGAAACCTTGTCGCGTTGGACCACAGCGAAATCGAAAACTATGGGCTGGAACCTGGCGACATCGTCATCAACCGAGTGAACAGCCTTTCCCACTTGGGCAAGACTGCCTTGATCGGAGCGATTAGCGACGAGATGGTCTTTGAGTCGAACATGATGCGCTTCTCGGTCGACGAATCGCAGGCACTGAAGGAATACGTCTTCAAGTTCCTGAATTCACCGCTAACCAAGAAGCAGATCATCGGAACTGCGAAGCGTGCGGTTGCGCAGTCGAGCATCAACCAAGGCGACGTCAAATCGATCATCGTTCCCAAACCGTCGCTAGAAGAACAGGGCAAGATTGTCGAAGCACTTGACGCCACTGAGGCCAAGACTGCCCGCGCGACAAATAAAGCGGCTGTTCTACGAGACCTCTTCCTTACCCTCCTTCACGAACTGATGACCGCGAAGACCCGCGTTCACAGACTGGAGATTTCCTCATGAGCACATCGCCGAAACCAACGAGCACAATGCCGGCTAATTTAGGCGGACGGCTCAGAAATACCCCACTCCCGCTGACAAGTGGGCTTCTTCCACTATTTGAGGCGGTAGTGAATTCGATTCATGCAATTGAAGAGGCGGGCGTTTCCACAGACGGCGGTCGTATCCGCGTCACTATTCTTCGAGGATCAAAACAAGGGTCCTTGAATCTGAATGAATCCAAGAAGAGAGGGCCGGACGCACTTGAGGACATTGTCGGATTCAAAATTGAGGACAACGGAATCGGATTCACAGACGACAACATGCTGTCGTTCCGGACACTTGATTCAGAACATAAAATCCAGAAAGGGTGTCGTGGAATAGGGCGCTTGCTCTGGCTCAAAGCCTTCAAGAAAGTCCGCGTTGAGAGTACCTATCGAGCGGGTAAGAATCTCTTTCAGCGCACTTTCACCTTTAGCGCCGACGGGGGCGTATCAGATGAGAAGAACTACACGGCACCCGTAGGATCTTCGATTGGCACATGCGTCCACCTTGATGAGTTCAATACGCGCTATCGCGAATACGCACGAAAAACCCCAAGTGCTATAGCTGATAGCATTTTTGAGCACTGCCTGTGGTATTTCATCCGTCAGGGTGGTGCACCGTTAATCGAACTCGTTGATGAAGCAGAGTTGATTTCATTAAATGATGTCTACGATGCCCACATGCATTCGTCGGCCGTTCCTGAAACCATTTCCATCAAGGAACAGCCATTCGACCTCGTTCATGTCCGGCTCAGGTCCTCCTCCCTCTCAGCGCACGCCATCGCGTTCTGCGCCGACAATCGACTGGTCACAGAGGGAAAGCTGTCCGGCAAGTTGCCGGGCCTGCACGGAAAACTCACAGATGCTAACGGCGAGTTCGTTTACTCCTGTTACGTAAGTTCGGCGTTCCTCGATGAATACGCCCGCCCTGAGCGAACAGGATTTGAAATTGTTGACAGTGTCGATGGACTGCTTGCGAACACAGAGATCGGCCTCAACGACATTCGGGAGGCGGTAGTAGAGCGTGCAAAGGCGCAACTGGCCGAGCATCTCGAAGAAAACTTGCAGCGATCAAAAGAGAAGGTCTCGAAGTTTGTCGCAACCAAGGCGCCCCGCTATCGCCCCATCCTCTCACGTATTCCTGAGACTGAACTAAATATCGACCCCGACATTTCGGACAAGGATCTGGAACTCACGCTTCACAAGCAGTTCGCCAATTTTGAGAGAGAACTAATCAGCGAAGGGCATGACATCCTCAGTCAAACCCTCGCGCCACCGGATGAGCAATACAGGGCCAAGCTCAAGTCTTATTTGGCAAAAGCGGAGGACATCAAGAAGTCGGACCTCGCGAGTTACGTTTCGCACCGGCGGGTGATCATTGACCTCTTCGAAAAGGCTATCGAGAAGGATGTGCATGGGAACTACGTCCGGGAGGATTTGATTCACAGCCTCATTATTCAGATGCGGAAGGACAGCTCGGAACTCCCGATGGAGAGCTGCAATTTATGGCTAATCGATGAACGGCTCGCGTTCCATGACTACTTGGCTTCGGATAAACCGCTCAAGTCGATTCCAATTACCGCGTCTGGAGACGGAAAGGAACCCGATATCTGCGCCTTGAACGTCTTCGATCAGCCGATTATGGTTTCGGAGGGAACAAGACTTCCGCCTGCCAGCATCGAGATTGTGGAGATCAAGCGGCCGATGCGAAATGATGCAAAAGCGGGTGAAGACCACGATCCCATCGAACAGGCGATCGATTACCTTGAACGAATTCGACAAGGTGGTGTGAAGACATCAACCGGGCGGCCAATTCCGTCACTCCAGAACGACGCTGTTCCAGGTTTCTGCTACGTCCTCGCCGACCTTACCCCCTCGTTTGAAAAGCGCTGCCGAATTCATCACAACCTCAAGCGCACTTCCGATGGTCAGGGGTATTTTGGCTATAAGGACAACGTAAACGCCTACGTGGAAGTAATTTCCTTTGACCGCCTCGTCAATATGGCGAAAGAACGGAACCGCGCGTTCTTCGACAAACTCGGACTCCCCGCGAATTAAACGCTGAATCAGCAAACACGACCTGAATCATGCCCACCCCTAGCGAACACAAAACCGTCCAAGCTCGCATCCTCAGCTACGCTGAGGCCATCGGCTGGACCTTTGTGCCCCGCGAGGAAGCCGAGCGGCGGCGTGGCTTTGATCCGGAAGTGCCGCCTGCCGACCGCGCCAAAAACCGTTCGCTCTTCTTCGACGACCTACTCGACGCCAAGCTGCGGGAATTCAACCCGCGCTACGCCGAGGCCGAGGGGGCCTTGCTCGGGGCTTTCCGCCATCTGCACGCCGACATCTACGGCAACCGGGAGTTCGTCGAGCATCTGCGCAACCGGGGCAAGTTCTTCGACCACGAGGAGAAGCGCGAGCGCGACCTGATGCTGATCGATTACGACGATCCGGCGCGCAATGTTTATGAAGTCACCGAGGAGTGGGCCTTTCACAACGGCCACTATGGCACGCGGGAGGATGTGGTCTTTCTCATCAACGGCATCCCGGTGCTGGTGATCGAGTGCAAGAACGCCAACAAGGACGAGGCGATTGCCCTGGGGGTGGACCAGATCCGCCGTTACCACCGCGAGACGCCCGAGCTGTTCGTGTCGCAGCAGCTTTTCACCGCCACCGACGCCATCGGCTTTTCCTACGGGGTGAGCTGGAACACGGTGCGGCGGAACATTTTCAACTGGAAGATCCTGGAACCGCAGATTTCGCAGATGGGCGCAGATGAAGAAGACCCAGAACAAAATCTGCGTAAATCTGCGACATCTGCGGTTAAGGAAATCCCTGGCCGACTGGAACAGAAGGTCACAACGTTCTGTTCGATCCCCAACATCCTGTCTCTGTTGAAGGACTACATCGTCTTTGCCGAGAAGGACGAGGAACTCAACAAATACCTCCTGCGCCAGCACCAGACCGGCGCGGTGGAAGCGGCCGTCGGCCGCGCCCTCGATCCAAAGCGCACGCGCGGCCTGGTCTGGCACACCCAGGGCAGCGGCAAGACCTTCACGATGATCAAGGCGGCGGAGCGGCTGTTCCGCGCGCCTGGAGCGGACAAGCCGACCGTGCTGCTGATGATCGACCGCAACGAGCTGGAAGACCAGATGCTCAAGAACCTCGCCGCGCTGGGCCTGGGCAATCTGGAGCACGCCAGCAGCATCGCCCGGCTCAACCAGCTGCTGCGCGACGACTACCGGGGCATCATCGTGACGATGATCCACAAGTTCCGCGACATGCCGGCGGACTTGAACACGCGCGCGAACATCTACGTCCTGATCGACGAAGCCCACCGTACCACCGGCGGCGACCTCGGCAACTTCCTCATGGCCGGCCTGCCGAACGCTACCTTCCTCGGCTTTACCGGCACGCCGGTGGACAAGACGGTGTATGGCAAGGGCACGTTCAAGACCTTCGGCTGCGAGGACGACCAGGGCTACCTGCACAAGTATTCCATCGCCGACAGCATCGAGGACGGCACCACGCTGCCGCTCTACTACCAGCTCGCCCCCAACGAAATGCTGGTGCCGCACGAAACGCTGGACAAGGAGTTCCTGTCGCTGGCCGAAGCCGAGGGCGTGGCCGACATCGAGGAGCTGAACAAGATTCTCGAACGGGCGGTGAACCTGAAGAACTTCCTCAAGGGCAAGGCGCGCATCCAGCAGGTGGCGCAATTCGTCGCGGCGCACTACCGCCAGAACGTCGAGCCGCTGGGCTACAAGGCCTTCCTGGTCGGCGTCGACCGCGAAGCCTGCGCCCATTACAAACACGCCCTCGACCAGTTCCTGCCGCCGGAGTATTCGGAGGTCGTCTACACCGGCAGCAACAACGACTCCAAGCTGCTCAAGGAATTCCACCTCGACCCGAAGCGGGAGCGGCAGATTCGCAAGAGTTTCGGCAAGCTCGACCAGATGCCGAAGATTCTCATCGTCACCGAGAAACTGCTTACCGGCTTCGATGCGCCGGTGCTCTACGCCATGTATCTCGACAAGCCGATGCGCGACCACACCCTGCTGCAGGCCATCGCCCGGGTGAACCGCCCTTACGAGAACGAGGCGCAGGAGATGGTGAAGCCCCACGGCTTCGTGCTGGATTTCGTCGGCATCTTCGACAAGCTGGAAAAGGCGCTGGCCTTCGACAGCGACGAGATCAACGCCATCGTCAAGGACTTGAAGCTGCTGAAGCTGCTGTTCAAGAACAAGATGGAATCCAGGGTGCCAGACTATCTCGGCCTGATCGAACGCAACTTCGACGACAAGGATGTGGACACCCTTATCGAGCACTTCCGCGACCCCGAGCGGCGCAAGGAATTCTTCAAGGAGTACAAGGAGATCGAGATGCTCTACGAGATCATCTCGCCCGATGCCTTCCTGCGCCCGTTCATGGACGACTATGGCACCTTGACGGCGATCTATCAGATCGTCCGCAAGGCCTACACCCGAACCGTGATGGTCGACCGCGAGTTTCAGGCCAAGACGAACCATCTGGTGCAGCAGCAGGTGGGCAGTTATGGCGTGGGCGGAGCGGGTGGACTCGGCGAGATCGTCGTGATCGACGGCAACACCATCGAGCTGATCAAGAACAAGCCCGGCGGGGATGGCACCAAGGTCATCAACCTGATCAAGAGCATCGAAAAGCTGGCGCAGGAAAACAGCGACGACCCCTACCTCATCGCCATGGCGGAACGCGCCCGGGCGGTGCAGGAGAGCTTCGAGCAGCGTCAGACCAGCACCGCCGAGGCACTGGCGGAGTTGCTGCGTGAAGTGGCAGGCAATGAAGCGCGGAAGAAGGAACAGGCCGAAAAGTCCTTCGATGGCCTGACCTATTTTGTCTTTCGCAGCCTTCTCGACGCGAAGATCGAGAACGCCGAGACGGTCAGCCGCAAGATACGCCACGCCTTCACCGAGTTTCCAAACTGGAAACGCAGCGAGAACGACCTGCGCGAACTCCGCAAGAAAGTGACCTTCGCGCTCTTCGCGGAAACGGAGGACCTGGACCGGGTGACGGCGCTGGTGGAAGAGCTGTTTACGCTGCTGGAAAAGGCGGACCGGATTTGAAACCGCAGATTGCGCAGATGGACGCAAATTCAAAGAAGACGGAGTTCAAACAGCGCGTCCGCCACTGGGCCGACAAACTGGACGTCAAGATCGTCTGGCTGGGGGTGCGGCCGATGCGCAACAAATGGGCCTCGTGTTCCACCGCCGGCCATTTGAATTTCAGCGACGAACTGCCTGCCCTGAAGCCCGAGCTATGGGACTACGTGATCGTCCACGAGCTGCTCCACTTCTCCATTCCCAACCACGGAAGACTCTGGAAAAGCCTGATGCGCTCGCACCTGGGTGACTATGAAGCCGCTGAAAGCGAGTTGAAGCGGATCGTGGGTGACAAGGCGTCGCAGCGTGCGCGCTGAGCCACGCTGCGGGCCCTGTCGTCGAATGACCGATTCGGAGCAAGCCCAGGGACGGCTATGGGTACGAAGCAGAAAGCAACTCGATCAAGATTGCCGTCTTCTTCGGCCGAATGGCCGCCCCCCCGTTGCTGTTCTGTGTGACTGCGCTATTTGGTTAGCTGCCGGAGAGCAACCAATGAAATGTCTATTGAGAGTCGAAAACAGCCTCAAAAACTCACCCGTGACGACACGTCACCCGCCCTGGCTCAGACCGAGAGCAACTCCCTGACCCCGTCCTTGTCCATGTCCGCCCCGGCGCCGCGCTTGATGAACTCGCCGCGTTCCATGAGCAGGTACTGGTCGGCCAGGGAGCGCGCGAAGTCGTAGTACTGCTCGACCAGCAGGATGGCCATGCTGCCTTCTTCGGCCAGGGTGCGGATGGCGCGCTCGATGTCCTTGATGATGGACGGCTGGATGCCTTCGGTCGGCTCGTCCAGGATCAGGAGCTTCGGCCCGAACGCCAGCGCGCGACCGATCGCCAGTTGCTGCTGCTGGCCGCCAGACAGGTCGCCGCCGCGCCGCTTCATCATCTGTTTCAAGACCGGGAACATCTCGAAGATGCGCTCCGGGATGGGCGTGCCGCCGGGCTGGGTGGCCAGGCCCATGCGCAGGTTTTCTTCGACGGTCAGGCGGGGGAAGATTTCCCGGCCTTGCGGCACGTAGCCGATGCCGGCCTTGACCCGGGCGTGCGACGCGGCGGCGGTGATGTCGCGGCCGTCGAAGCTGACCGTGCCGGTTTTCGCCGGCACCAGGCCCATCAGGCATTTCAGCAGGGTGGTCTTGCCGACCCCGTTGCGGCCGAGCAGGCAGGTGACTTCGCCGGTGCGGGCTTCGAACGACAGGTCACGGAGAATGTGGCTGCCGCCGTAGTATTGGTTGAGGTGTTCGACTTTTAGCATGTGGGGGTTTGCCAAACGTATGCGGGATCGCAAAGGTCGAGTTCCGCCCGAGGGCGGGTTACTTTCTTTTGCGTGGCCAAAAGAAAGTAACCAAAGAAAAGGCCACCCCGGTCTCGCGCCCCGCTACGCGGGGTCCCCTGCGCTACTCGAAGCGGGCGGGGGCTGCGCAACTCGCCCCGGCTACGCCGGGACTCAGACAGTGCTCGCCCTTTTTCCGCCCGCTTCTGCGTTGCTCGGCGCTCCACAACGGGCGGAAAAGCAATACCCGTGGTCAATCGGGCGTATCCGGTTGATGGACAAAGGGTTTGCCTTGCCGCCCTTTGGGGCGTCGAGCAGCGCAGGGCGGGCCGGGAAAAAGGGCGAGCACTGTCTGAGGGCCGCAGGCCCGAGTTGCGCAGCCCCCCGGCCCGACCGAGCAGCGCAGAGCACCCGGCGTAGCCGGGCGCCCCATCGGGCTCGCCTTTTCTTTGGCTACTTTCTTTTGGCGAAGCAAAAGAAAGTATGCCCGCCTGCCAGGCGGAAAACTCGGCCAGATTCACCACCCCGTCTGAAATGCAGACATGAGGATTAACGTCCAAGATACACCTCCACCACCCGTGGATCCCCCTGCACCGTCGCCAGATCCCCTTCCGCCAGCACCGAGCCTTCGTGCAGCACGGTGACCTTGCCGCCTAGCTGCTCGATGAAGGCCATGTCGTGTTCGACCACCACCAGCGAATGCTTGCCGGCGAGCGACTTGAACAGTTCGCCGGTACGCTCGGTCTCGTCGTCGGTCATGCCGGCCACCGGCTCGTCGAGCAGGAGCAGCTTGGGTTCCTGCATCAGCAGCATGCCGATTTCCAGCCATTGCTTCTGCCCGTGCGAAAGCAAACCGGCCGGGCGGTCGGCCTCGGCGTCGAGGCGGATCAGCTTCAGGGTGTCGGCGATGCGGTCGCGGCCTTCCCGAGACAACCAGGCGAACAGGCTCTTCAGCGCCCGCTTGTCGGCGGTCATCGCCAGTTCCAGGTTCTCGAACACGGTGTGGTTCTCGAACACGGTCGGCTTCTGGAACTTGCGGCCGATGCCGGCGTGGGCGATCTCCGGCTCGGTCATCCGGGTCAGGTCCAGGGTCTGGCCGAAGAAGCAGGTGCCGGTGTCGGGCCGGGTCTTGCCGGTGATGACGTCCATCATGGTGGTCTTGCCGGCGCCGTTGGGGCCGATGATGCAGCGCAGCTCGCCGGCGTCGATGGCCAGGCTCAGGTTGTTGAGCGCCTTGAAGCCGTCGAAGCTGACCGAGATGTCGTCCAGGTACAGGATGACCTTGTGCGAGATGTCGAGGCCGGGTTGCAGGACATGGCCGACCGCCGGCGCGTTGTCTTCCCAGCCCAGGCCTTGCTGTGCGTCAGTCGTCATGCCGCGCTCCGCGCCTTCAGGCGTTTCCACAATCCCACCACGCCTTCCGGCAGCCACAGGGTGACGCCGACGAACAGCGCGCCCAGGAAGAACAGCCAGTATTCCGGGAAGGCGACGGTGAAATAGCTCTTGAACAGGTTGACCAGACCGGCGCCGATGGCCGGCCCGATCAGGGTGCCGCGCCCGCCCACCGCGACCCAGATGGCGATCTCGATGGAGTTGGCCGGCGACATCTCGCCCGGGTTGATGATGCCCACCTGGGGCACGTAGAGCGCGCCGGCGATGCCGCACAGCACGGCCGACAGCACCCAGACGAACAGCTTGTAGTGGGGCGGGTTGTAGCCGATGAACATGACCCGGCTCTCGGCGTCGCGGATGGCCGCCAGCACGCGGCCATACTTCGACGTGGTCAAGTAGCGGCCGACCAGCAGGGTCAGCATCAACGCCAGCGCCGAGAGCGCGAACAGGGTGGCGCGCATCTCCGGCGAGGTGATGTCGTAGCCGAGGATGCGCTTGAAGTCGGTGAAGCCGTTGTTGCCGCCGAAGCCGGTCTCGTTGCGGAAGAACAGCAGCATGGCGGCGAAGGTGAGCGCCTGGGTGATGATGGAGAAATACACGCCCTTGATGCGCGAGCGGAAGGCGAACCAGCCGAACAGGAAGGCCACCGCCGCTGGCAGCGCCAGGACCAGGAACAGCGAGAACAGGAAGGAATCGGAGCCGGCCCAGTACCAGGGCAATTCCTTCCAGTCCAGGAAAACCATGAAGTCGGGCAGGTCGGATTGATAGGAGCCGTCGCGGCCGATCTGACGCATCAGGTACATGCCGAAAGCGTAGCCGCCCAAGGCAAAGAACAGACCGTGTCCGAGCGACAGGATGCCGGCATAGCCCCAGATCAGGTCCATGGCCACGGCGACGATGGCGTAGCAGAGGATCTTGCCGCCCAGGGTGATGACGTAGCCGGACACGTGGAACGGGCTGTCCGGCGGGACAAACAGGTGCAGGGCCGGCATGACCACCAGGGTGAGCGCGGCAAACAGGCCCAGGGCGATCCAGCCGGCGCTCGGCATGGCGGAGAGGAAGCGGATGAACAGGGGCGTTCTCATGGTCGTCATCTCAGTTCTCCACGAACCGGCCCTTGAGGGCGAACAGCCCCTGCGGACGCTTCTGGATGAAGGCGATGACGATCAGCAGGACCACGATCTTGGCGATCACCGCGCCGGCCCAGCCTTCCAGGAACTTGGTCACCACGCCCAGACCGAGCGCGGCCCAGACCGCGCCGGCCAGTTGCCCGACCCCGCCCAGCACCACCACCAAGAAGGAATCGACGATGTAGCCCTGGCCCATGTCGGGGCCGACGTTGGCGATCTGCGACAGGGCGACGCCGCCCAGGCCGGCGATGCCAGCGCCCAAGCCGAAGGCCAGCGTGTCGACCCGGCCGGTGGGCACGCCGACGCAGCCGGCCATGGGGCGATTCTGGGTGACGGCGCGCACGAACAGGCCGAGCCGGGTTTTCTGCATCAGCGCCCACATCAGGCCTAGCACGAACAGGGTGAAGCCGATGATGACGATGCGGTTCCAGGGCAGCGTCAGGCCGGCCATGATTTCCACGCCGCCGGACATCCAGGCCGGGTTGGCCACTTCGACGTTCTGTGCGCCGAACAGCACGCGCGCGGCCTGGATCAGGATCAGGGAGAGGCCCCAGGTCGCCAGCAGGGTTTCCAGCGGCCGGCCGTACAGGCGCCGGATCACCGTGCGTTCCAGCGCCATGCCGACCAGCGCGGCGGCGACGAAGGCGGCGGGAATCGCGGCCAGCACGTACCAGTCGAGATACTCGGGCAGGTAGGCGCGGAACAGGGTCTGCACGAAGAAGGTGGCGTAGGCGCCGATCATCAGCAACTCGCCGTGCGCCATGTTGATCACGCCCATGACGCCATAAGTGATGGCCAGACCCAGCGCGGCCAGGAGCAGGATGCTGCCGAGCGACAGGCCGGAGAACACCTGGCCGAGGAATTCGCCCATGGCCAAACTGGATTCGATCGCCTTGATCGACTGTTGGGCGGCCTTGCGCACGTGTTCGTCGGGTTCGTTGGCGGCCTCGAGCAGCGGCAACAGCACGTTGCGCGTGGCCGGACTCGGCGAATCCGCCAGGGCACGCACCGCCGCCAGCCGCGCCGAAACCTCCGGGCTGGCGAGGCTGGCCTGGGCATGGGCCACGGCCAGCAGGGCCTTGATCTCGGCGTCGGCTTCCTGGGCCAGGGCCGCCGCCAGCACGGGGATCAGCTCGACGCCGGCATGGCTCTGCAATTCCTGGGCGGCCGCCAGACGTGTGGCCCGGTCCGGGTCGGACAGCTGCAGGGCGGCGAGCGCATTGCTCAGCACCGCACGGACCCGGTTGTTCACAGTGACCGATTCATAAATCTCCGGCACCGGAGCCAGTGCGGCGCCGGTGGCCGCATCGCGTGCCGTGTCGCCGTCGAACACGAACACCGTGTCCCCGGCCACCATGAGGCCATCGTCGGCCATGGCCTGGAGCACCGCGGCGGCTTCGGCGCTGGCCCCCAGTTGGCCGATGGCGGCGATCTTGGCATCGGAGTCCTCGTCGGCCAGTTGCTTGACCAGCGCCGGATCGAGCGCGGCCAGGGCCGGAAGGGCGGCGATACAGAGGAGAAGGGTCAGGAGGAGTCGTTTCATGGGTTGGTTTCCGTCATTCCGGCGCGGGCGGGGGGAGAACACCACCGGTGCCGGAATGACGCCCCTCGCGGGGCGTCGAGCGCATTACTGCGGCGTGTCCTTCTTCTTGTCGTTGCCGGGGATGTACGGGCTCCAGGGCTGGGCGCGCACCGGACCCTTGGTCTTCCAGACCACGTTGAACTGGCCGTCCGCCTTCACTTCGCCGATGAACACCGGCTTGTGCAGGTGGTGGTTCTTCTCGTCCATCTTGGCGACGAAGCCGGACGGCGCCTTGAAGGTCTGCCCAGCCATGGCGGCGATCACCTTGTCGACCTCGGTGGACTTGGCCTTCTCGACCGCCTGCTTCCACATGTGGATACCGATGTAGGTGGCCTCCATCGGGTCGTTGGTGACGACGGTATCGGCCTTGGGCAGGCCGCGCTTCTTGGCCCAGTCCTTGTACATCTTGATGAACTTGGTGTTCTCCGGATTCTTGATCGACTGGAAGTAGTTCCAGGCCGCCAGGTGGCCGACCAGCGGCTTGGTGTCGACGCCGCGCAGCTCTTCCTCGCCCACCGAGAAGGCGACCACCGGCACGTCGCTGGCCTTCAGGCCGGCGTTGCCGAGTTCCTTGTAGAAGGGCACGTTGGAGTCGCCGTTGATGGTCGACACCACGGCGGTCTTCTTGCCCTCGCTGGCGAATTTCTTGATCTTGGCGATGATGGTCTGGTAGTCGCTATGACCGAACGGGGTGTACTCCTCCATGATGTCGGCCTCGGCCACGCCCTTGCTCTTCAGGAAGGCGCGCAGGATCTTGTTGGTGGTGCGCGGGTAGACGTAGTCGGTGCCCAGCAGCACGAAGCGCTTGGCGGAACCGCCGTCCTTGCTCATCAGGTACTCGACAGCAGGAATGGCCTGCTGGTTCGGCGCGGCGCCGGTGTAGAACACGTTCTTCTCCAGCTCTTCGCCCTCGTACTGCACCGGGTAGAAGAGCAGGCCGTTCAGTTCCTTGAACACCGGCAGCACGGATTTGCGCGACACCGAGGTCCAGCAGCCGAACACTACGTCGACCTTGTCCTTGGACAACAGCTGGCGCGCCTTCTCGGCGAACAGCGGCCAGTTCGAGGCCGGATCGACCACCACCGGCTCCAGCTTCTTGCCCATCACGCCGCCGGCCTTGTTGATTTCCTCGATGGTCATCAGCGCGGTTTCCTTGAGCGCGGTCTCGGAAATGGCCATGGTGCCGGACAGGGAATGCAGGATGCCGACCTTGATGGTATCGGCGGCGAAAGCGGACAGGCTGGTCAGCCCGGCGGCGGCCATGGCCACGGTCAGGGTGGCGGCCTTGATGAAGGTGCGACGTTGCATGAGCGACTCCTTGGTAGGTGGCGGAAGCTGATCGAATTCAGCGTGGGGCCAGAGTACGGAGCCGCCCGGCGGGGCGGAATACGTCAGATTGCGTAGGTGGCGCACGACGCGGTTCAACTGGGCTGTCGCAACCGGCTCATCCAGACGTCCTGAAGGACGTCAGGGTGTCGAACCGGTTCATTCTGCTGCGTGGGTCAGCGCGTCGAGCGTCATGAATAGGGTTTCAGATTCAGCGTGCGCTGGATTTTTTCGCGCACGCCATCGGGCACGCCGGCCTTCTCTGCAAACGAGGGCCATTGCGCGACCGTCGCCTGCACCTCGGCCACGATTTTCGCGGCCCGCCCCCGTTTCATCGACGCCGTCCTGGCGCAGGCGTTGAAATCCTCCAGCGTGAAATGGTCGCGTTTGCCATTCATCGTCATCTGATGGCTCGCCGTCCACGCCCCCGAAGGATTGAAGCTGTAGGTCATATCAAAGGCCGGCGACAGCGACCACTCCCCGGCTTTGTTCATCAGGAAAGCGATGTTCTTCACGTGGTCATCCTGATTGCGGGCCACGATGTTGAACGCCATGCGCCGGAACAGTTGCTCGATGGCCTGCATGGGCAACTGCAATTGCCGCATCGCCAGCAAGGCCTGCTCGTAGCTGTACGCGCCCGCCATGTTGAAATCGTAGTGCGCCAGGGCGCACAGCGACTGCATATGAAGTTTTTCGCCGCTCGCCAGCCGATCGAAGCGGCGTGTCATGAAATGCGAGCGACCGTTCTCCTGGAACAGCCGGCATTCACTCATCTCGATGCCGCAGTCGCGCGCCATCAGGTAATACGCATACTCGATCAACCCGTAGCCCTTCGGGTCATCCAGTTCCTTGTCCTTGTTGCCGCTGACGCCATCGAATTTCAACAACCAGTCTTCAAACCCCTGGCCGGCCTGGACCTGGCCCGAGCGCACTTCATTGGTCTCCGGGTTCCAGGCGATCACCGCCTTCGCCCGCGCACCGCCGGCGGAGGTGCCCACCCGCAGAATGTCCCTCAGCGCCTCTTCCCGGCCTTCCGCCGCGAATGACGCCTGCAGATCGTTCCGGTGGGTCAGCACCTCCGAGGCCAGCGCCACCAGCGTGCTCACTTCGATGTGCCTGCTCTGCTTTGCCTTCGGGCCGATGGCCGGGGCAAATTCCAGCGCCCCCATGCCGCGTTCGCCGGTATAGCAAAGCCGCTCGACCGCGTTGAAGGAACCCGGTTGCCGCCCCTGCGAAGCCAGCCAGGCATCGATCAGCGCATTGCCGAACTTGTCCGGCAACGCGTCGGCCAGCAGGCCGGGCAGGCCGTGAAAAGTCGGGCGGGCAAGCTCGGGGAAGCGGTACACGCGCCGGGCAAGCGGCATCACCAGCGGCGCGACCTGAATGCCGCTCTGCGCGAAGGCCGCATCGTATTCGAAGCTGGCGACCTCCTCCCCATCCAGCAGCGAGACCGCGCCGATGGTCTTACCCCAAAGCCTGACTTCGGCCAGCGTGCTCATGGCTTCTCATCCCACTGCCAGGGTTTGCCGGTGGCCTGTGCGGCACGTTTACCCGAAGCCCGTTGCCGGACCTTGCCCTTGTGCTTCAACAAATCCATGGGGCTGGGCCCGGACTCCGGGATCAGGCCATCCAGCCCGGAGGCGGCGCCCAGCACCCGCAGCACCCGAACCAGGGTGGACAACTGCGACGTCTGACCGGCTTCCATGCGCTCCAGGGTGCGCTTGGCGATCCCCGCCTGTTCGGCCACCGCCGCCTGGGTGAGCTGCAACGCCACCCGACGCCCGGCAATCCGCGCGCCCAGTTCGGCGAGCACGGCATCATCGGTGAGCAGGTCGGTGATTTTCATCGTCGTCATTGATTGCGAGTAAGTATGCTAAACGGCGATATATCGTCATGTATTGCGATATTTAGGCCAATAATCATATTTAGTCAAGTCGCAACGTGTAGCGAGTTATTTGGCTTTACCTATATTTATCGCAATTCATTGCGATATGTGCATCCTTATTTATGGGCCTGCTCCGGTAGCCGTAGCGGTCGGTGTGCAGATGGCAGAGGCACGGCGGCTTGCCCAATGCACACCCTATCCAAAGGGGCAGGCGTAGGCTGCAATGGCCCTCCTCCGCAGTGTCCGCCCTCGCCTCACTCCCCACGCCCCATGCCCATCTTGGCCAGGGCCAGATTGGCGGCCGCCGTGCGTGTCTCCACCCCCAGCTTTTCGAACACGTGCTCCAGGTGCTTGTTCACCGTGCGCGGGCTGGTGCCCAGGATGTCGCCGATGTCCTTGTTGGTCTTGCCTTTGCTGACCCAGTAGAGCACTTCGGCTTCGCGGCCGGTGAGGCGAAAAGCGGCGACCAGGGCGTTCATGCGGGCGGCGTGGTCTTCTTCGCGCAAGACCAGCAGCCATTCGCCTTCGTGGCCCAGTCGGGCGGGGTCGTGCAGGCCGGCGAGCAGGCGGCGGGATTCGATGGCGGCGAGGACGGGCGGCTCGCGCCCTTCAGCCGCGGCGTGCTCGGCTTCGGCGATCCAGGCGGCCAGCCGGTCGGGGGCGCGGTCGTCTTCGAGCTGGAAATAGTCGCGCAGGAATTTGCGCGCCAGCGGTGTCTGCCAGAGCAGCCGGCCGTCGGCGCGACGGACCACCACGGTGGCCTGGCCAAAGGCGTCGAGGGCGGTGCGGGCCTGTTTCATCTGGCGCGCGTTGGCCATGTGGGCGGCGATGCGGGCCAGCACCTCGGGCGGACGGATCGGCTTGGTGACGTAGTCGGCGCCGCCCGCGGCGAAGGCGGCCACCACGTGTTCGGTCTCGGTCAGCCCGGTCATGAAGACGATGGGGATCGGCTGGGTGAGCGGATCGGCCTTGAGCCGGCGGGCGACCTCGAAGCCGTCCATGCCGGGCATCACGGCATCGAGCAGGATGACGTCGGGGCGAGCCTGGCGGGCACGCTGCAAGGCGGCCTCGCCATGGGTGGCGACCAGCACGGCATAGCCGGCTTCATCGAGGGCGTCGTGCAGCAGGCTGAGGTTTTCCGGCACGTCGTCGACGATGAGGACGATATCCTGGGCGAGGCGGTCGAGGGGGGTCATGGCAGAGCGCGATTGTATGACGACCCGCTCGCGCGCGGCCGCGCGCCCCTCGCCGCCGGGGCGAGGGGCCGGGGCAGCGGGAATCCGGCAGTCATTCCCGGGCCCCGGCGGATCGATCCCACCCGTCACGCAGGATTTCCCGCATGGCGTCGAACTGGAACTGCGTGGCGAGCCGGCCCATGACCTGGACGAATTCGGCATGGCGCGAATCGAGCGCCGCGATGGCGTCGAGCTGCTTCTGGATGCCGCGCAGGTAGCCGAGCTCGATCTGTTCATCGAGCGCGTCGAGTGCCTCGGCCGGGGGATAGTGCAGGCGGACCGGATCGGCCGGCGGCACAGGCGGCACCGGTTCGGCCTCGGCGCTCACCCATTCCAGGCCGAGCCGGCGGCCGATCCAGTCGAGCAGTTCATCGACCCGCACCGGCTTGGTGATGAAGTCGTCGGCACCGATGCCGACCGCGTTATCGCCGCCCCGCTCGAACGCGTTGGCGGAGATGACGGCGATCTCGGCCTCGGTCAGGCCGCCTTCGCGCAGCCGCCGGATCGTCTCCCAGCCGTCCATGCCGGGCATGGCGAGGTCCATGAAGATCAGGTGCGGCCGCAGCTCGCCCACCCGGGCCAGGCACTCCGCCCCGGAGGCCGCCTGGCTGACCTGGAAGCCGAGCGGGGCCAGGATCTGCACCAGCAGTTCGCGATCCGCCGCTTCGTTGTCGACGATGAGGATGCGCCGGCGCACGCCGACATAGCCGATGCGCTTCATGCGCGGGCGCAGCGCCTCGATCTGGGCGCCGTGCAGTTGCGGCAGGAACAGGCGCACCCGGAATCGGCTGCCGCGACCGGGCGCGCTGTCGACGGTCAATTCGCCGCCCATCAGGTCGGTCAGCATGCGCGCGATGGTCAGGCCGAGGCCGGTGCCGCCGGTGGCGCCCACCGCCGCCGCGCTGCCGCGCGCGAACGGCTCGAAGATGCGCGCCTGGTCCTCGGCGGAAATGCCGGGACCGCTGTCCTCGATCTCGAAATGGGCCATCTCGCTCTGGTGCCGCACGCGCAGGGTGACCGCGCCGCTCGGCGTGAACTTCACCGCGTTGCCGAGAATGTTGATCAGGATCTGGCGCAGCCGGCGGGCATCGGCGCGCACCACGCCGGGCAACTCGCCATGCGGCACGTAATGAAAGGCCAGGCCCTTGGCACGGGCCTGGAATTCCATCATGCCGACGATTTCGGCCAGGAATTCGGGCAAGGCGAGCGGCTTGGCGTCGAGCGACAGCTTGCCGCTCTCGATGCGGGCGATGTCGAGGGTGCCCTCGATCAGCGACAGCAGGTGCTCGCCGCTCTTGCGGATCACGGCCACGGCCTGGCGCCGGTTGTCCGGGATGGCGGCATCGCCTTCCAGGATTTGCGCGTAGCCGAGCAGGCTGTTGAGCGGCGTGCGCAATTCATGGCTGATCGCCGTGATGTAGCGGCTCTTGGCCTGGTTGGCCTGGTCGGCGCTCTGCTTGGCCTGTTGCAGGAGGGCATCGGTGCGCCGGTGCGAGGCGATCTCGCGCATCAGCAACTCGGTCTGGCGGTTGGATTCTTCCTGCGCGACCTGGCGGCTCTTGTGGGTCAACACCAGCCACCAGGCCACCACGGCGGACACCAGGAGCAACACCGCGAAGGCGCGCAGATAGGAATCGCGCAGGGCCGGCAACAACAAGGGGGCGCGTTCGGCCAGGGCGAGCGCCTCCTGGTCATAGAGCAGACCGATCAGCAGGGCCAGGAAGGGCACCACCCCGGCCATCAGCAGCAGATACTGGCCCAGGCCGGCCTCGAGATAGGGACGCATGCCGGCCGGCAACAGGCGGGCCAGGACCGCGCCCCATTGCTCGCCGAGGCGGGCGTGTGGCTTGCACAGATCGTCGCAACGGGCATCCAGGGAGCAGCAGAGGGAACAGATCGGCCCCTGGTAGGCCGGACAGGTGGCCAGGTCCTCGGCTTCGTAGGCATTCCCGCAGACCCGGCAGACGGGATCGTCGTGCCCGGGTTCGGCAGGCCGGGCGAGGTAATAGCGGCCGCGCGTGGCCCAGGCCAGCAGCGGCGCGGTGATCAGCGGCACGCCCAGGGCAATGAAAGTAGCGAACGGCTGCATACGGTCACCCAGCATGCCCAGGTAGGCGGCGATGGCGAGCCCCGAGGCGATGCCCATGGCGCCCACCCCGACCGGATTGATGTCGTACAGATAAGCGCGGCGGAACTCGATGCCGGGCGGCGACAGTCCGAGCGGCTTGTTGATCACCAGGTCGGCCACCACGGCCATCATCCAGGCCACCGCGACATTGGAATAGAGGCCGAGCACCCGGCCCAGGGCCTGGAACAGGTCGAGCTCCATCAGCATCAGGGCGATCAGGGTGTTGAACACCATCCAGACCACCCGGCCGGGATGGCTGTGGGTCAGGCGGGCAAAGAAGTTCGACCAGGCCAGCGAGCCGGCGTAGGCGTTGGTGACGTTGATCTTGAGCTGGGAAATCACCACGAACAGCGCCGTCGCGGCCACCGCCCAGCCAGCGTGGGGAAAGACGTATTCCCAGGCCACCAGGTACATCTGGTTCGGATCGACGGCGCGCTCGACCGGCACCGCATGGCTGATCGCCAGCCAGGCCAGGAGCGCGCCGGCCAGCATCTTGACCACGCCCGGCAGGACCCAGCCCGGGCCGCCCACCAGCACCCCGGTCCACCAGCGGCGCCGGTTGCCCGGGCTGTATTCGGGCATGAAGCGCAGGTAGTCGGCCTGTTCGCCCATCTGGGTGATGAGCGCCAGGCCGACCGCCATGGCGGCCCCGAACAAGGCGATGTCGAATCCGGCGCTGCCGTGCCCGGCATAGCCGACGATGCCGGTGAACGCGTCCGGTTCCTCGGTCAGGAGGAAAATGAAAGGCAGCACCAGCATCACCAGCCAGACCGGCTGGGTGATCGCCTGGAGCCGGCTGATGGTGGTGACGCCGTGGGTGACCAGGGGAATCACCACCAGGGCGCAGATCAGATAGCCCCAGGCCGGCGGGATGTCGAAGGCCAGCTCCAGGGCATAGGCCATGATCGCCGCTTCGAGGGCGAAGAAGATGAAGGTGAACGAGGCATAGATCAGCGAGGTGAGGGTCGAGCCCAAATAGCCGAAGCCGGCGCCGCGCGTGAGCAGGTCCATGTCGAGGCCGTATCGGGCGGCGTAGACGCTGATCGGCAGGCCGGCCAGGAAGATGATCAGCCCGGTGGCCAGGATGGCGAAGAAGGCGTTGATGAAGCCATGGTTGACCAGCAGGGTGGCGCCCACCGCCTCCAGAACCAGGAAGGCCGCCGCGCCGAACGCGGTGTTGGCCACCCGGCCCTCGCTCCACTTGCGCCAGGTGCGCGGCGTGAAACGCAGGGCATAGTCTTCCAGGGTCTCGTTGGCGACCCAGGCGTTGTAGTCGCGGCGCACCTGCACCACGCGCTGCGGGGCATCGTGGGCAGACTGGGGGGAAGGCAGGCTCATGGCCGAACCATCCGTGACAAGCGCCCGGCCTGTCAAGAATCCCCGCCCAACACCGATCCAAGCCTCGGCATCCGGACCATGGGCGGGAAATTGTCAAATGCTTGGCGTATGCTGATAACAGGCCGGCGTCCCACGCGGGGTGCCGATTGATTCCAATCACCGGGAGCCTGACATGACCACACGCAACGAATACGTCGAGCAACTGAAGCAAAACCTCGACCACTGGAACACCGAGATCGGCAAGTGGGAAGCCAAGGCGCGCGTCGCCCAGACCGACCTGCGCATCGACTACGAAATGCAACTCGAAACCTTGCGCCAGAAGCGCGAGGAAGCCACCGAGAAACTGAAGGAAATCCAGGCCAGCAGCGAAGAAGCCTGGAAAGATCTGGCGGCGGGCGCGGAAAGTGCCTGGGCCGCGATGCGCGAAGCCTTCGACAAGGCCACCTCGCATTTCCAGAAGTAATCGACGGGCTCGATGCGGGGCTGTCCGGCCAAACCGGACAGCCCCGTTGTGTCTGGAGCGGGTGATGGGAATCGAACCCACGTATGCAGCTTGGGAAGCTGCCGTTCTACCATTGAACTACACCCGCGTGATAAGCTAGCGGACCCGAATGTTACTGGATTTGGGCCCTCCAATGATAGAGATTACCGTCAACGGCGAAATCCGCCGGTTTGACGCGCCCTTGGCTGTTTCAGGATTGCTCGACCAGCTCGAACTCACCGGCAAGCGCCTGGCAGTCGAACTCAACGGCGAAATCGTCCCCAAAAGCCAGCATGCCAGCACCGCCCTCAAGTCGGGCGACGCACTGGAAATCGTCGTCGCCGTCGGCGGCGGCTGAACCTCACCTCTTACTCTCGCAGACCATGGACTCCCTCGTCATCGCAGGCAAGACCTATTCCTCCCGTTTGCTGGTCGGCACCGGCAAGTACAAGGATTTCGAGCAGACCCGCCAGGCCATCGAGGCCTCGGGCGCCGAGATCGTCACGGTGGCGATCCGGCGCACCAACATCGGCCAGGACCCGAACCAGCCCAGCCTGCTCGACGCAGTGCCCCCGTCGAAGTACACCTACCTGCCCAACACCGCCGGCTGCTACACCGCCGACGACGCCATCCGCACCCTGCGCCTGGCGCGCGAGTTGCTCGATGGCCATGACCTGGTCAAGCTGGAAGTCCTGGGCGACCCGCAGAGCCTGTATCCCAACGTGGTCGAGACCCTCAAGGCCGCCGAGATCCTGGTCAAGGACGGCTTCAAGGTGATGGTCTACACCTCGGACGACCCGATCATCGCCAAGCAGCTGGAAGACCTCGGCTGCGTCGCGATCATGCCGCTGGCCTCCCTGATCGGCTCCGGCATGGGCATCCTGAACCCGTGGAACCTGCAGATCATCATCGACCGCATTTCGGTGCCGGTGGTGGTCGATGCCGGGGTCGGCACCGCCTCGGACGCCGCCATCGCCATGGAACTGGGTTGCGACGCGGTGCTGATGAACACCGCCATCGCCGGGGCGCAGAACCCGGTGCTGATGGCGAGCGCCATGAAGAAGGCGGTCGAGGCCGGCCGCGAGGCCTTCCTGGCCGGCCGCATGGCGAAGAAGGTGTACCAGGCCAGCCCGTCCTCGCCGACCACCGGGATCATCGGCCGCTGATGCGCGACGACAAGACGGAAGCCGCCCCGCCGCGAGGCGTGCGCAGCTTCGTGCTGCGCGCCGGCCGGATGGGCACCGGCCAGGCGCGCGCCCTGGCCGACTATGGTCCCCGCTTCCTGATTCCCTACGCGCCGGCGCCCCTGGACCTCGATGCCGCGTTCGGCCGGGCCGCGCCCAAGGTGCTGGAGATCGGCTTCGGCATGGGTGACAGCACCGCCACCATCGCCGCCAGCCAGCCGGAGACCGACTATCTCGGCGTGGAAGTACACACCCCCGGTGTCGGCGCCCTGCTGAAACGGATCGGCGAAGGCCAGCTGAGCAACCTGCGCATCATCAAGCACGATGCCGTCGAGGTGCTCGACCACATGATCGCGGACGGCGCGCTCGACGGCATCCACGTGTTCTTTCCCGACCCCTGGCCCAAGAAGCGCCACCACAAGCGGCGCCTGGTCCAGCCCGGCCTGGTCGCCAAGCTGGCCGCCAAGCTGAAACCCGGCGGTTACCTGCACCTGGCCACCGACTGGGAGGACTACGCGGTGCAGATGCTGGCGGTCCTGTCCGGCGAACCCGCGCTCAAGAACACGACCGAGGCCTACGCGCCCCGTCCCGCCTACCGTCCGCTCACCAAGTTCGAGAAACGCGGTCTGCGCCTGGGCCATGGCGTCTGGGACCTGATCTTCACCCGCGTATAATCCGCCCCATCTTTTCTGGGGACACACACCATGCAACGACGCGATTTCCTGACCGGCGCGAGCGCCGGCCTGGCCGCCTCCGCCCTCGCCGCCTGTGGTGGCAAACAAGAAGCCGCCCCCGCCACGGGCGAACTGCCGACCGTGCGCTGGCGCCTGGCCTCCAGCTATCCGAAGAGCCTGGACACCATCTACGGCGCCGCCGAAGTCATGGCCAAGCGGGTCGAGGCCATCACCCAGGGCAGGTTCCAGATCCGCGTCTATGCCGGCGGCGACATCGTGCCCGGCCTGCAGGTGCTCGATGCCGTGCAACAGGGCACCGTGGAATGCGGCCACTCGGCCAGCTACTACTACGTCGGCAAGAACATGGCCTTCGCCTTCGACTGCGCGGTACCGTTCGGCCTCAGCGCCCGCCAGCAGAATGCCTGGATGTACCACGGTGGCGGCCTGGAACTGACCCGCGCGCTGTTCAAGGACTACAACATCCTCAACTTTCCGGGCGGCAACACCGGCGTGCAGATGGGCGGCTGGTTCCGCAAGGAAATCAAGTCGCTGGCCGACCTGAACGGCCTCAAGATGCGCATCCCCGGCATCGGCGGCCAGATCCTGGCCAAGCTGGGCGCAGTGCCGCAAACCCTGGCTGGCGGCGACATCTACCCGGCCCTGGAACGCGGTGCCATCGACGCTGCCGAGTGGGTCGGCCCCTACGACGACGAGAAGCTCGGCTTCGCCAAGATCGCCAAGCACTATTACTACCCCGGCTGGTGGGAAGGCGGGCCGCAGCTGTCCTTCTACGTCAACATCGACAAATGGAACGCCCTGCCGGAGGCCTACCGCCAGGCCTTCGAGACCGCCTGCATGGAAGCCAACGTGCAGATGCTGGCGGCCTATGACACCAAGAACCCCCAGGCCCTGCAAAGGCTGCTCGGCCAAGGCGTGCAACTGCATGCCTATCCCACCGACGTGATGGCGGCAGCACAGCAGATCGCCCTTGATCTGTACGCGGAAGAAGCCGCCCGGAACCCGGCGTTCAAGACCATCTACGAACCCTGGAAGGCCTTCCAGGCTGCCAGCAACCAGTGGTCCAAACTCGCCGAGTCGAGCTACACCGGGTTCATCGAGCGCTGACCATGCGACACTTGATCTTGCTGTCGAGCCTGGCCGGCCTGGCGGCCTGCGGCGGTCCGGTCTCGGAGCCCGAGGCCACGAACCCTGGCGCGGTCAAATACCGCAGCGTGTGCCAGGATTGCCATGGTCCCGAGGGGGCCGGCCAGGGCCGCTTCCCGAAGCTGGCCGGACGACCGGCAGCGGAATTGGCCAGCCTGCTGCGGCAATACAAATCCGGCCACAAAAGCGCGAACATGAGCGACACCATGCGCCCGTTCGCGCAAGCGCTGAGCGAACCGGAGATCGATCAGCTGGCGGCCTGGCTGGCCGCGCGCTGACCGCCTGCGGTCGATTCAGCGGACCGCGAGCAGCTCGACTTCGAAGATCAGGGTGGCGTTGGGCGGAATCACGCCGCCGGCGCCCCGCTCGCCATAGCCCATGTGCGGCGGAATGGTCAGCTTGCGGGTGCCGCCCACCTTCATGCCGGCAAAACCCTGGTCCCAGCCGGCGATGACATAGCCACGGCCGAGCGGAAATTCGAACGGCTCGTTGCGGTCCTTGCTGGAATCGAACTTGCTGCCGTTCTCCAACCAGCCGGTGTAGTGCACCGACACCACGCGTCCGCCCTGGGCTTCGTCGCCCTCGCCCACGGTGATGTCCTCGATGATCAGTTCATTGCTTGCCATGACGGCCTCCAGATAAAAAAGAAGCCCCTGTCCGACTGGGCAGGGGCCACGGGGATGAAAAAGCTCAGTGCAGGACGACCAGGACCACGCGGCGGTTCTTGGCGCGGTTGGCGCGGGTCTTGTTGTCGACCAGCGGGGCGGTTTCGCCGTAGCCGATGGTCGACATCCGGTGCAGCGGGATTCCGCCCTTCATGTTCAGGTAGCGCTTCACCATCTCGGCCCGATCGGCGGACAGCTTGAGGTTGTAGGCCGCATCACCGGTGCTGTCGGTGTGCCCCTGGATCTCGACGAAGACGTTGCGGTTCTCCGACTTCAGCTTGTCGGCAAAGGCATCCAGCTGGGCTTGCGCAGCCTTGGACAATTCGGCGCCCTCCAGGGCGAATTGCAGGCTGTCGTCGGACATCACTACTTCGTACATCAGTTTGCCCTCGGCCAGCTTGCCGGCCAGCTTGGCCCGGTTCAAGGCTTCCTCGGCGGTCTGGCTGGCCGCATCGATGCGCGCGCCTTGCGCCGTGATCTGTTCACCCTGGGCCTTGAGCGCGGCCTCGGTGCCGTCGGCGCGGCGATTCAGGGTTTCCAGACCGGCCTCGTGGGCCTTGGTGCGGCCCTCGACGGCATCGACCCGTTTCTTCACAGGGGCCATCTCACCGCCCACGTATTCATGGACATAGTCTTTGGTCGCGCAGCCGGTCGTCGCGAAGGCCGCGACAATCAAGGCATAGGTCAGTTTTTGCATCAGTTTCTCCGGAAGAGCGTATTCAGCCAGCGACCCCGATAGTCGCCCTGGAATCTGTTGAAAATCAAGCAATCGTTAACACATACCACTGTAGACCCTAAGGTCTGTATCTCAAAAACCCAAGGGATGACCCGACCCCACCGGATCGGTTCCCGTCATCACCAGTCCGGGGAAAGCCAGCACCAGGGCCACCATCAGCAACTGGATCAGCACGAAGGGGATCGCGCCCCAGTAGATCTGGCTGGTGCGCACCTCGGCTGGCGCCACGCTGCGCAGGTAGAACAGGGCGAAGCCGAAGGGCGGATGCATGAACGACGTCTGCATGTTGAGACCGAGCAGGACGCCGAACCAGACCAGGTCGATACCCAGCTTCTGGGCCACCGGCGCCAGCAACGGCACGATGATGAAGGCGATCTCGAAGAAATCCAGGAAGAAGGCGAGCACGAATACCAGCAGGTTGACCGCCAGCAGGAAGCCGAGCACGCCCCCCGGTAATGAAGTGAGCAGCCCCTCCACCCAGAGGTCGCCATCGACGCCCCGGAACACCAGGGAAAACACCGTCGAGCCGATCAGGATGAAGATCACGAAGCTGGTCAGCCGGGTGGTGGAATCCATGGCCTGGCGCAGCAGGTCCAGGTTCAGGCGTCGCTTGGCCCAGGCCAGCAGGAGCGCGCCGGTGGCGCCCATGGCGCCGCCCTCGGTGGGGGTGGCGATGCCCAGGAAGATGGTGCCCAGCACCAGGAAGATCAGGGCCAGGGGCGGCACCATGGTGGCCGCGACCCGGCGGGCCAGCGGCGCGCCGTGCAGGACGCGCGCCTCGGCCGGCAGGGCCGGCGCCGCCTCGGGCCGGAACAAGGTGAGGGTCAGCACGAACAGCGCATAGAACCCGGCCAGCATCAGGCTGGGCGCCAGCGCGCCGCGATACAGATCGCCCACCGAGATGCCCAGCTGGTCGGCCAGCACGATCAGCACCAGGGACGGCGGGATGATCTGCGCCAGGGTGCCCGAGGCGGCGATCACGCCCGAGGCCAGGCGCTTGTCGTAGCCGTAGCGGAGCATGATCGGCAGGCTGATCAGGCCCATGGCGATCACCGACGCGGCGACCACCCCGGTGGTCGCCGCCAGCAGGGCGCCGACGAAGATCACCGAGTAGGCAAGACCGCCGCGTATCGAGCCGAACAGTTGGCCCATGGTGTCGAGCAGATCCTCGGCCATGCCGCTGCGCTCAAGGATCAGGCCCATGAAGGTGAAGAACGGGATCGCCAGCAGGGTCGGATTGGCCATGATGCCGAACACCCGCTCGGGCAACGCCTGCAACAGGGAAAATTCGAAGAAGCCTGCCTGGATGCCGATGAATGCGAACAGCAGGCCGTTCGCGGCCAGGGCAAAGGCAACCGGATAGCCGATCAGGAGAAAGGCCACCAGGCCGACGAACATCAAGGGCGCCATGAGCTCGAAGCTCATACCGTCTCCTCCGCGGCTTCCTCCACCAGCGGTCCCTGGCCGGCCAGGAAGGCGATCCGCTTCAGGCTCTCGGCCAGGCCCTGCAAGGCCAGCAGGGCGAAGCCGAGCGGGATCGCCAGCTTGATCGGCCAGCGGCTCAGGCCGCCGGCATCGGGCGAGGTCTCGCCGATGGCATAGGATTCGGCGAATCCGGCCCAGCCCAGCCAGGCCATCAGGGCCGCGACCGGCAACAGGAACAGGAGCCCGCCGACCAGGTCGATCCAGGCCCGCGTGCGTGGCGAGAAGCGGCCGTACAGGACATCGATGCGGACATGGCCGTTGTGCTTCAGGGTGTAGCCGGCGCCGAACAGGAAGATCAGGGCGAACAAATACCACTGGATTTCCAGCCAGGCGTTCGAGCTCATGTTCAGGCCGTAGCGGAACAGGGCATTGCCGGACGACACGACCACCGCGACCAGGACCAGCCAGATCACGGCCCGGCCGACGCGCTCATTGACGGCATCGATGCCGCGCGCGATGGCCAGCAGGGCGTGCATCAGTGGCCCGCCACGGTCATCCGGTCGACCAGGATCGAGCCGACCTGGCGCGAGCCGCGCACCTCGATGTCGGTGCCGATCGCCAGGATGCCGAGGAACATGTCCTTCAGGTTGCCGGCCACGGTGATCTCCTCGACCGGATAGGCCAGCTGCCCGTCCTCGACCCAGAATCCCGCCACCCCGCGCGAATAATCGCCGGTGACCATGTTGAGACCGTGGCCGAGCAGCTCGGTGACCAGGAGGCCGGTACCCATCTTGCGCAACAGTGCCTCGAACGACTCGCCGGTCGAGGGCACGATCAGGTTGTGGTTGCCGCCGGCATTGCCGGTGCTCTGCATGCCCAGCTTGCGGGCGCTGTAGCTGGACAGGAAATAGCCCTGGACCACGCCGTCCTTGACCACGTCGCGGTCCTGGCTGGCAACGCCCTCTGAATCGAAGGGCGCACTGGACAGCCCCTTGCGGATGAACGGCCGCTCCTGCAACTGAAAGAACTCCGGAAACACCCGGGTGCCCAGGCTGTCGAGCAGGAAGCTCGACTTGCGATAGAGATGACCGCCTGACACGGCGGACACGAAGCTGGCGATCAACCCGGTGGCCACCGGCGCCTCGAACAGCACCGGACATTGCCGGGTGTCCAGCTTGCGTGCATCGAGGCGGCGCACCGTGCGTTCGCCGGCCCGGCGACCGACCTGGTCCACCGGATCCAGGTCGGCTGCCGCGCGCGCGGTCGTATACCAGTAGTCGCGCTGCATGCCGCCCTGTTCATCCTCGGCGATCACCGCGCACGACACGCTGTGACGGGAGGCCGGATAGCCGCCCATGAAACCGAGGGAGTTGGCGTAGATGAATTGCGACTCCTGCACACTCACCCCGGCGCCTTCGGAATTGTTGATGCGCGGATCGACCGCCAGGGCGGCCGCCTCGCAGGCGCGCGCCAGCTCGGCGGCGGCCTCGACATCGACGGCCCAGGGATGATGCAGGTCGAGATCGGGGATCTCGCGCGCCAGCAGGTCGGCATCGGCCAGCCCGGCGCAGTCATCCTCGGCGGTATAGCGCGCGATGGCCAGGGCCTTCTCGACCGTGCGGCCGAGCGCATCCTCGGAAAAATCCGAGGTCGAGGCATGGCCCCGGCGCTGGCCCAGGTAAACCGTGACGCCAACGCCCTTGTCCTTGTTGAATTCGATGGTCTCGATCTCGGCCCGGCGCACGTTCACGCTCTGGCCGAAGCCTTCCGACACTTCCACCTCGGCCGCCGTGGCGCCGGCCCGGCGGGCCAGGTCGAGGGAACGCGCGGCCAGCTCGCGCAACTGGCCATCGGTATAGGAAAAGCGCTTGTCCGACACGGTGGACACCCTGTTCTGCATGCAAAGGCCGGTATCATACCAACCTTATCCGCGCCGCCATGCCGCCCCATGCACGAACACGACGAAGAACACGACGCCCTACGTCCGCCCAGCCGGAGCCAGCGCAAGCGCGATGTCGAAGCCTTGCAGGACCTCGGCCGCGACCTGGCCCAGCTGCCAAAAGATCGGCTGAAGAAGATGGACCTGCCGGAAAAGCTGCTGGCCGCCCTGTTGGAATACCAGCGCCTGACCAGCCATGGCGCCCTGCGCCGGCAGATGCAGTTCATCGGCAAGGTCATGCGCGAGATCGAGGACGTGGACGGCATCGTCGAGCAACTGGCCGTCCTGCGCGGCGAGTCGGCCTCCGCCAAGGCCGAGTTCCATGCCCTCGAGCGCTGGCGTGAACGCCTGTTGGCCGACGACGGCGCCCTCACCGACTGGCTGAGCCGCCATCCCGGCAGCGACGCCCAGCAGCTGCGGCAATTGATCCGCAACGCGCGCAAGGAAGCCGAGCTGGGCAAACCACCGAAATCCAGCCGGGAACTGTTCAAAGTCCTGCGCGACACGCCGGCCTGAAACCGAACGCGGGCTGGTCGAATCATGCCATCCGGTGCCGGACGGGCTCGCCTATAATCGGCCATCCCACCTCGGAGGCCCCGCCATGACCACCCCCCTGCTCATCGCCAAGAACGACCAGACCGAACTGGTCCTGCTGCCGCAGATGGCCAACCGGCACGGCCTGATCACCGGCGCCACCGGCACCGGCAAGACCGTCACCTTGCAGACCCTGGCCGAGCATTTCTCGAACATCGGCGTCCCTTGCTTCATGTCCGACGTGAAGGGTGACCTGTCCGGCATCGCCGAGGCGGGCGGCGGCCACCCCAAGGTCGCCGAACGCATCGAAAAGCTGGGGCTGGCCGATCATCAGTACCAGGCCCACCCGGTCACCCTCTGGGACCCGTTCGGCGAGATGGGCCATCCGGTACGCGCCACCGTGTCCGACATGGGGCCGCTGTTGCTGGCGCGCATGCTGGAACTGAACGAGACCCAGGCCGGGGTCTTGAACCTCGTCTTCAAGGTCGCCGACGACAACGGCCTGCTCCTGCTCGACCTGAAGGACCTGCGCGCCATGTTGCAGTTCGTCGGCGAGAATGCCAAGGAATTCACCACCGAGTACGGCAACATCTCGGCCGCCAGCGTGGGCGCCATCCAGCGCGGCCTGCTGGCGCTCGAATCGCAGGGCGGCGAGCAGATCTTCGGCGAGCCGATGCTCAACATCGAGGACCTGATGCAGAGTGAGCGCGGCAAGGGCGTGATCAACATCCTGTCCGCCGACAAGCTGATGCAGGCGCCCAAGATGTACGCCACCCTGCTGCTCTGGCTGCTGTCCGAGCTGTACGAGAACCTGCCCGAGGCCGGCGACCTGGACAAGCCGAAGCTGGTGTTCTTCTTCGACGAGGCGCATCTGCTGTTCAACGACGCGCCCGATGCCCTGGTCGACAAGATCGAACAGGTGGTGCGTCTGATCCGCTCCAAGGGCGTCGGCGTGTATTTCGTCACCCAGAATCCGGCCGACGTGCCCGACAAGGTCCTCGGCCAGCTCGGCAACCGGGTCCAGCACGCCCTGCGCGCCTTCTCGACGCGCGACCAGAAGGCGGTCAAGGCGGCCGCCGAGACCATGCGTGACAACAAAGACCTCGACGAGGCAGCCGCGATCACCGAACTGGGCGTCGGCGAGGCGCTGGTCTCGTTCCTGGACGAAAAGGGCCGGCCGCACATCGTCGAGCGCGCCTTCATCGTGCCGCCCCAGGGCAGGATCGGCCCGATCGATGCCGCCAAGCGCCAGCAACTGATCGACCAGTCCCTGGTGGCCGGCGTCTACGAGAAGGTGAAGGACCGCGAGTCGGCCTACGAGATCCTCAAGGCGCGCACCGAGCAGGCCACCGCGCAGGCCGAGGCGGCCGCCCAGGCCAAGGCCGAAGCCAAGCAGGAAGCAGAAGGCGGCGGCTTCATCAAGGACATCCTGTTCGGCAACGGTCGCCGCCAGGGCATGGTCGAGGCCATGGCCAAGAGTACTGTGCGTACCATCGGCAACCAGGTCGGCCGCGCCATCCTGCGTGGCGTGCTCGGTTCCATCCTGGGCGGCAAGAAATGACCAAGGTCGTCCTCGACCCGAACCACTTCGACAGCAAGGCGCGCCAGTGGGACAGCAACCCGGTGTTCCGCGACCGGGCCGAAAGAATCGCCGCCGCGATCCGGGCCGAAGTGCCCCTGCACGCGGGCATGCACGCCCTCGACTACGGCAGCGGCAGCGGCCTGCTGAGTTTTCCGCTCAAGGACGAGCTGGGCCTGATCACCCTCAAGGACACCTCGGCCGGCATGCTGGCGGTGGCCAGTGAGAAGATCGCCGAACAAGGCGTGACCAACATTCAGGTCCGCCAGGTCGACCTCACCGACGCGCCCCTGCCCGACGAGCGCTACGACCTGATCTATTCCTCGATGACCCTGCACCACATCCCGGACACCGCCAAGATCCTCTCGGTGTTCCGCGACCTGCTCAACCCGGGTGGCCATCTCTGCATCGCCGACCTCGACCAGGAAGACGGCAGCTTCCATGGCCCCGAAGTCGACGTCCACCCCGGCTTTGACCGGACGGCCCTCGGCGACCTGGCCCGGGCGGCCGGCTTTGCCGACGTGCGCTTTCGCACCGTGTTCGAGATCGTCAAGCAGAAGGAAGACGGCGAACGCGCCTACCCGGTGTTCCTGATGGCCGCGCGGCGCGCCTGAAGCCCAGCGCACGGCCGGCTCGATCGCGCCGCGTCACTCAGGCAAGCGGGGCACCACCTGCTTCGGCAACCGTCCGGTCAGCCCCTCCAGGAAGGCAACCAGATCCTTCGCCTCGGCATCGGAGAGGGTCTTGCCGAGTTGGGTTTTGGCCATCACCCGCACCGCCTCCTCCAGGTCCGGCACCTTGCCGTTGTGCATATAGGGCGCGGTCAGGGCGATGTTGCGTAGGGAAGGAATGCGGAACATGTGCTTGTCCTTGGCCTGGCCGGTGACCGTGAAGCGGCCGAGATCCTCGGTCAGTGCGTACTTGGTGTCGTAGGCACTGCCCTGGATCGAGGGAAATTTCTGCAGGTTCCAGGGATAGAACAAGGCCCCCTCTTTCATGATCAGGCCAGCATAGTTGGGCCCGTTGTGGCAGCGCACGCAGCCCAGCTTTCCAAATAGCGCCATGCCGCGCTGGGCCTGCGCCGATAGCGCCTGCCGGTCGCCCTTGAGGAAGCGGTCAACCGGGCTGTCCGGAGTGATCAGGGTACGCTCGTAGGCAGCGATGGCACGGGCGACGTTGTCGATGGTCAGGGGGTTCGGGCCGCCGTACACGGCCTTGAACTGGCTCACATAGCCGGGAATCCGGCTCAGCCGCGAAATCACTGCGGCATGGCTGGGCATGGCCATCTCCACCGGGTTGATCAGGGGCCCCTTGGCCTGCTCCTCTAGGCTGGCGGCGCGCCCGTCCCAGAACAGCACGCTCATGTAGGCGCTGTTGAGGACGGTGGGCGCCGAGCGGTTGCCGAGCTTGCCGGCGACCCCGACCGACGTGGCCCGGTCGTCGTCGCCGCCAGCCGAGCGCACGTCATGGCAGGAAAAGCAGGACACCGTCTGGTCGATCGACAGGCGCGGATCGAAGAACAGCTGCTTGCCCAGGGCCACCTTGGCCGCGTCCATCGGGTTGTGCACAGGTACCGGCGGCTGGGCCGGCAGGGGTTGCAGGGCATGGACCGCCGAGACTCCCCAGGCGAGGACAACGACGATGATCGATCGCATGGCGAATTTCTCCAGGATTTCCGGATAGCAGCAGCGGCATCCTGGCTTGGATCGACCTCTGGCACATTGACAAAGATCAGTCCCGGTCGTGCGGACTCATCCCCGATGGTCCAGGAACGTGCAGTTGCGCGCAACCGCGCGTCCTGGGCGCGACCAGGACAGGCGCGACGTCGCGGCTGGCACGCTCACGGCAAGGCGGCGGCCCCTGCACCAGGCCGCGGCTGGGTCGCGAACACCGGGCGCCAGGAGCACGCTCGGCGCCCAGCCAGTCCGGTCTCGGCCTAGGAACCTGTCGGACTTAAAGGAAATCGGCTGCAAAAGCGGCGGAACGGTCCATTTTCTGCCGCTTTCTTGAGCAATAGTTCGACTATTGCCCAGCGAAACCGTCAAAAACTGTCCTCGTTCGGCCGTTTTTTCGCTTCGATTCTTCAAGTCCGACAGGCTCCTAGTAGATGAGGTTCAACATCAGCATCATGACCATCAAGAACAGCACGGTCATGATGCCGCCGGCGCGCATGAAATCGGCCACCCGGTAGCCTGCCGGACCCATGATCAGGGCATTGACCTGATGGGTGGGCAGGAAGAATGAATTGGAGGTCGCCAAGGCCACCGTGAGGGCGAACACCGCCGGGTTGGCACCGGCGCCGATGGCGATGTTGACCGCCAGCGGCACCAGGAGCACGGTGGCGCCGACGTTGGACATGACCAGGGTGAAGAAGGTGGCCAGGATGGCAATCGCCAGTTGCAGCACCCAGGTTGGCACGCCGCCCAGCAGGCTGAGGGTCTGCTGGGCGATCCAGGCGGCGGTCCCGCTGGTCTCCACCGCCAGGCCGAGGGGGATCAGGCTGGCCAGCAGGAAAACCGATTTCCAGCTCACCGCCTGGTAGGCTTCCTCGATACGCAGGACGCCGGACAGGATCATGCCGATGGCGCCGGCCATCAGGGCGATCGACAGGCGGACGTCGGTGAACAGGATCATGAACAGGGCGACGCCAAAGAAAAAGAGGGCCGGCGTCACCTTGTTGGGACGCAGTTCCTCATGCGGATATTCGGTGGTGAGAACCACGAAATCCTTGTCCTTTTCGAGATGCGCCAGGGCGTCCCAGGTGGTGTGCACGACCATGGCGTCGCCGGCCAGCAAGGGCAGGTCACGGATGCCATCACCCTCGCGCAGGGTTTCCCCGCCACGATGCAGGGCCACCATGGCCAGGCCGTAGGTCTTGCGCATCCAGACATCCCGGGCGCTCTTGCCGATCAACGCCGAGCCCGGGGGGATCACCACCTCGGCGATGCCGGCCTTGGTCGCGGCCAGCGATTCGGCGAAGGTCTCCAGGTCATCGCGCTGTTCCAGCTGGAAGGTGCCGACGAAATTCTCCAGCGCAGCCGGCGAAGCCAGGATGCCGAGCACCGTATGGGCCTCGATGCCGATGTCACGCGCCAGGCCGCCGGGCCCGATACGGAGATCATCGCTGCCCCGCAGCGCGGCGATGACCCGGATCCGATGGTTATGCTCGACATCATCCAGACGCTTGCCGATCAAGGGACTGCCGGGCGGCACCACGACTTCGAACAGACCGTAATCGAGGCCGTACAGGTCCTGGAAATACTGCATCGTGTTGGTCGCCTGGGTGACGTTGTCGTGGCTCCCGCCAGGCAGCACGAAACGGCCGGCCAGAACGAAGTAGACGATGCCGCTGAGCAACAGGGCGATGCCGATCGGCGTGACCGAAAACAACGACCAGGTCTCCATCTGCTTGTCCGCCGGCAGGGCCTGGTTGGAAGTCAGGATCAGGTCGTTGAGCAGGATCAATGGACTGGAACCGACCATCGTGATGGTGCCGCCCAGGATGGCGCAGAAACCCATGGGCATGAGCAGGCGCGACATCGGCAGGCCGGTGCGCGCGGATATCCGGCTGACCACGGGCAGGAACAGGGCCGCGGCACCGACGTTCTGCATGAAGCTGGATATGAAGCCGACCGTGCCGGAAATGGCCGGGATGATGCGCGCCTCGGTGCGACCGGCGAGTTTCAGGATGGTCCCGGCGACCTGGGACATGAGGCCGGTCTTGTCGAGGCCGGCTCCGATGATCATCACCGCGATGATCGACATCACCGCGTTGCTCGAGAAGCCCCGGAACAATTCCGAGGCCGGCACCAGGGGCTGCGCCATGCCGAGCTCGACGTTGAACGCACTGATCAGGCCCAGGAGCACCATCACGCTGACTGCGGCGACGTCGACCCCCACCACCTCGAAGGCGAACAGGTAGACCGTTAGCAGCAGGATGCCAAACACCACGGCGATCTCGATGCTCGGAACGGTCATGGCGACGGCGACACCGACCAGGGCGAAGAGGGGCGCGGCGATGAGCGTCTTGGAGGCGGGCTTGGACATGGTGGACTGGGTCGATTGCATCTAAATGACGAATCATAACCCTTCAAGCGCCATGGATCGAATCGGCCCGACCCCTCGGGCCCCCGAGGGGCACCCGTTCAGTGCCGGTCCGGCGCCTCACCGGGCACGACCGCTCAACCTTCGCACATCCGCACCCCGTCGCCGCCGGCCTGCTTGACCTGGTACATGGCGGCGTCGGCGCGCCGGGTCAGCTCGATCTCGTCCGCGCCGTGATCCGGATAAAGGGCCACCCCGATGCTGCAGGACAGCTTGATCGGCTGGTCTTCGATGGCATACGGCTGGCGCACGCTGGCGAGAATCTTGCCGGCCACGAACATGGCCTTGTGGCTGTCGCCGTGCAGGCGCAACAGCACCACGAACTCGTCGCCACCCAGGCGCGCCACGGTGTCCGAATCACGTACGCCCCCCGAGATCCGGCGCGCGGCCTCGATCAGCACCTGGTCGCCCAGGGCATGGCCGAGACGGTCGTTGATCGGCTTGAAGCCGTCCAGGTCGATCACCAGGACCGCCAGGCCGGTGACATCGCGCTTGGCGTTGGCCAGGGCCTGGCGCATCAGGTCGGAGAACAGGGCGCGATTGGCCAGTCCGGTCAGGGGATCATGCTGGGCCATGTGCCGGATCCGTTCGGCCATCTCCTTTTCCTGGGTGATGTCGCTGATCAGGCCGAGCACGCGGGTCGGACGGCCCTGGCGGTCGTCGACCCGCTGACCGCGCAGGGAAATCCAGAGCGGGCGACCGTCCCGGTGCCGGGCGCGGTACTCGGTCCTGAACTGCGGCAGGCCGCCATCCAGATGCCGGGCCAGGGTCTGGCGCACCCGGGTCACATCCTCCGGATCGATCAGCGCTTCCCAATCGGCGCGCCGTTCGGGCCCGTCGTCCGGAGCGAAGCCGAATATCTCGCGCATGCGCGCCGAGCTGTACAGGGTGTCGGTGGCCAGGTCGAGGTCCCACAAGCCCTCATCGGCGCCCTGGGTGGCCAGGCGCAGACGCAGGCGGTCGAGGTCATGGGCCCGGAGCAAACGGCCAAAGACCCAATAGAACATCGTCGCGGCCACGGTCACGCCGCACATGACCAAAGCCACGATGGCGGCCGTGTACTGGCTCAGTCGACCCAGGCGGGTACCGACATCCTCGGAGACCAGCAGCAAGGCGACCGGCTCGCCCTGGTAATTGCGCACGGCCAGGTGCTTGAGCAGGACGTGCGGGCGGCCGCCCGCCTCGGTGATGAGGAACGGCCCGGGGTGCGCCAGCGCAGCCTTGAATTCGGCCACCAGGACCGGCGGCGTGGCGTTCGGCAGCAAGTAGTCGCCCACGGTGACGAAGCCGGATTCGCCATGCTGTTCGAGGTAAGGCCGCATGGCCGCGCGGATCAAGGCCACCCCGGTCTCGACCCCGAACACCCCGGCCAGGCGCTGGCTGAAATGGTGGAGGTTGAGCCCCAGCTCCAGGGTGCCCAGGAAGCGGTCACCGTCGAACATCGGCAGGGTGACCCGGTAGCTGATGCCGTTCTTGCCGATCTCGAATCCGGACAAGGAACGTCGGTCCCGATTCGCCCGTGCGATCATCGGTCGGACCCGGGTCAGATCATCGCCGTACATGTCCGGCTGGTGCACCCTCAGCAGGGTAACGTTATCGGCACCATGGAAATGCATCACGTCGAGACTGGGCGCGGTGCGGCGCAGATGATCGAAGACCGGCCCGGCCAGCGGCAGCAAACGCGTCCGGTCGCCGGCGGCCACCGCCGCGAGCACGCCCGGCTGGGCCAGGAGCGCCTGGCCATGGGCGAGGAACAGATCCAGGGAGAGCCGGGTGTCCTGGTCGTGGGCCAGCCGGACCCGATCGCCGAGCCGGGCGATCTCCTCTTCCAGCACCCGGTACTGGAGCCATTGCCAGCCGGCCAGCAGGCCGAGCACGGTGACCAGCACCACCGCCAAGAGCGCCGCGATGACCCGATTGCGCAGCCGCGTCTGGGCACCGATATCCATCTCGGCAAGGGGGCTGGGGTAAGCGCGTGGACTGGGCATATCTCCCATCTTAGACAAGGGCCCGCTTCTGGCAAAACCGGACCCGCCCGCGCCGGCAAATCCGGTAACATCACCGGGTTGCCGTCATTCACTCACGCCCATGCTCGCTGCCGCCCTCGCCGTCCTCCTCCTGCTTGCCGCCGTGGCCGGCGTCTACGCCTTGCTCAGGGACATGGGCAACGACGGCATCGAAGCCGCCGCCCCCGGCAGCTGCAAGCGCGGCCGCTGTGGCGTCACCCCCAAGCCGCCCGCCGGACCGGTCGAGGAACAGGTCGTCCTGATCGACGAAATCAAACGCAAGGACGCACTCTCCGACCAGCAGCGCCTTTGATCCGCGCCTCAGCGCCAGTCGTGCGCGTGGCTGTGCCGGTGCACCAGGCCACCATGACGATGGCTGTGCGTATGGGCCAGATTGGCGGCGGTGAGTCGCTCGACATCGTCCAGCAACGGACCGAGCGGACCGTCATGCAATAGCCGGTGGTCCTCGCCCAGCACCCAGCCACGCTGGCCCAGCTCGGGCGCCAGACTGAGGTTGTGGGTGCTCACCACCGTGGTCACCGCCAGGCTGTTCAGGAAATCCACCAACCAGCCGGTCGAACGCGGATCGAGCGCGGCGGTCGGCTCGTCGAGCAAGAGCACCTTCGGCTCCAGGGCCAGCAGGGCGGCCAGGCAGACCTTCTGCTTCTCGCCGCCGGAAAGACCAAACGGCGCCCGATCCAGGTGCCTCGACACCCCGACCACATCAGCCCAGTGCCGGACCCGGTCGGCAATGTCGGCCAGGCCGAGCTGGCGCGGCCCGAAGGCGATTTCGTCGAACACGGTCGGATTGAACAGCATGGCGTCCGGGTTTTGGAACAAGAGCGCCACCTCGGCACGGAACCGGCGATGCAGGTCCGCCGCCTTCAGGGCCGCCGGGGTGATGGCCTGGCCGGCGTAACGGAATACGCCCCGGGTCGGCGCGAACAGGCCGTTCATGATCTTGAGCAGGGTCGACTTGCCGCTGCCGTTGCAGCCAAGCAGGACGATGCGCTCGCCGGCGCGCGCCGACAGGTCGAGGTCGACCAGCACGTCCTGGCCGCCGTAGGCATGACCGACGCCGATCAGTTCCAGCACCGGCGGGCCGACCGGCGTCACCGGCCGGTAGCGGAGTTCAATCATGGAAAAACCCCCGCGAGCGCAAGGCCAGGGCCGACTGGCGGGCGGCGTGGACGGCCTTTTCAATAAACCAGGACGCCGCGGCGGCGCTCGCCCGGTAGCGGTCGACCAGGCCCGGCCGGCGCAGCGAGCGGCTGGCCAGGGCCTGCTGGAAATCCTGCTGGGCACGGCGGAACACCAGCGCCTGGCTATAGGCCAGGCCAAGGGCGAAGGTCAGGTCGCGGGAAAAATCCAGGGCCCGGAACAGGTTGACCCGGGCCATGAAGAGAAAGCTCAACGCAGTGAGCAGCAACACGCGCAGGTTCAGGCGCAGCAGGGTGGCCCAGGGCGAACTGTCCTGCCACCAGGCCAGGGCGGCGTAGCTCAGGCTGACCACGGCGTTGAACACCAGCACTCCCAGGATGGCCCGGCGCAGGATCGCCAATGCCTCGCGTCCGGCTACCAATAACACGCCCGCCAAGCCGCCCGCCAGCCAGACCGGATCGTGTACCAGCGTCGCGGCCAACAAGGCGGCGAGATACATCAGGAGTGCAAGTCGGTCGCGATGCATGGCGGGATGATGATTGCGTGGCGGTTCACGCCGTTCTGGCGCGCAAGCGGGTCAGGTAGCGGTAGCCGAACACGGTCAGCAGTCCTTCCGCCACACCGACCAGGACATGCGGCAGGACCACCGCCGGCAGGGTCACGGCCAGTCCGAAGGGAAAGAACAGCGGCGCCCCCCCCGCATCGTGGGCGATCAGGGGCTGGATGCCCAAGGCCAGGGCCACCAGCACGGAAGGCAAGGCGATGGACAGCCAGCCCGCCAGGAACAGGGCGGCGGTCTCCCAGCGCCGACCGAGCAAGGTCCACGCGGCGCGCGCCGCGAAGGCCCCGACCAGGCCCATGGCCAGGGCACTGATCGGCAGGGCGGTGACGCCGCCATCGCCGAACAGCAGGGCCTGCATGACCAGCACCAGCGACACCGCCAGGAAGGCCATCCATCCGCCGAAGGCCACCGCCAGCAAGCCGATGCCGGCAGCGTGCGCCGTGGTGCCGCCCGGCAGGGGCAAGGCCACCATCATGAGCACGAACGACAGCGCTGTGGTGGCGGCCAGGAAAGGCAGCGTGTCGGCATCCAGTTCGCGCCGCACCCGGCGCGCCGCATAGGTCCAGGCCAGGCCGGCCACGGCCAGGGCAGGGAGGTAGGTCTGCGGGGCGATGAAGCCGTCCGGGATATGCATGGGCAGTTCAGAACAACACCGACAGGGTGACGATCAACCGGTACTTTTCCTTGCCCTCGGCGCCCTGTTGCTGGTCTTCCTCGTTCAAGTCGGTCCAGATCGGCTTCTTGAGCGCCAGGCCCAGGCTGAGGGTGTCCTTGTAGACGCGGGTGCCGACCACCGCATAGAGCATGTCGCCGCCGGTGGCCTCGGCGCCGACGCCGTTCTCGATGTCGCGGCCGAGGCGCAGGAAGTTCAGCTCGAGGTTGCCGTCCAGGCGAAAACGGCGCGCCGCGTTGGCCATCAACTGGCGTGACCAGGCGGCATTCAGGCGGGTCTCGGTGCCGAAGCGGACCCGGTCGCCGCTGTCGTATTCATAGGTCTGGAAGCGGATCTGGCCGGCCTCGAACACCAGGGTGTCGCGTTCGCTGACCTGCTTGGTCGCGGTCAGGCCGTAGCTGAAACTGGATTTGCCGAAACCGAGCGACTTGCCGGGATCGATCGCGCCGTCGCCGAGTCGGTGGTTGGCGTCGCCGGTCGGCAGGCTGAGCCCGGCGTAGGCGGTGAAATGCCAGTCCATCAGGTCGTCGAGGCTCTCGTTGGCCGGCACCAGGCGCAGGCCATCGTCATACTTGAAGCCGACCACGCCCATCAGCGACAGGTCGGTGAAGCCGCGCGAATCCTGGCCGTCCGGCTCGTCGATCTTGATGTTGTAAGGCTGGATGGCGTACAGCGACAGCCAGGGCGTGACGCCGTAGCCGAGACCGAGCAGCCAGTACTGGTTGTAAGCGCCCTCGGCCTGGTCGTCGGGCGGCGGGGTGATGCCGGTCTTGGATTGCGCGTGGTCGACCTTCAGGGACAGCAGCCAACGGCCTTCCGGCAGCGTGGCGGAACTGGACGTCTCGACTGGCGCGCCGGGGCCTTCCAGACCGGCCGCGCCCAGCGAGGCGACCCCATGATGGGCGTGGGCGGCGCTGCAGGCACAGACCAGGGCGGTGGCAAGGCACAGACGTTTCATGCGGCTTTCCTTTTCACGAAGAGACTGAGGGCACCAAACAGGCCGAGGATGAGCGCCACTCCGACCACGATCCGGGCATACCGCTCATAGAAGGGTTTCTCGCTGTCGGCCAGGACGGCGGCGGCATCGGTACTGAGCTTGAAATCGAGGCCGTGGCCATCCTCGGAGATCGCCTTGATCCGCCAGGTGGCGGCCCGGTCGGGCAGGAAGGCAATGCGCCCCTGGCTATCGGTGCGACCGACCTGATAGGGCACTTTCTCGCCATCACGATAGATCTCGTAGCCCTCGAAGGTGAACGGCGTGTCGTCGACGTAGAACAGCCGAACCACTACCGCCTGGCCGCCGCTGACCTGGTACTGCAGGTCGTGCGCGCTGGCCAGCACGGGCAGCGCGAGGACACCGGCCACGAACAGCAGGCGCCGGATCATGGCAACTCGAACTGCAAGGTTGCGGCGCGGACCAGGCGATCGGCCTTGCCGTCCTGGAGCGGGCTGTCCAGGCTGGCCTGGATCAGTTGCAGGCCCGCCTGCTGGAGCCGGACGTTCACTACGCCGGAGCCATCGCTGACCCCGCGCGGCTTGCCGAAGTAGGCGACGGTCACGCCCGCGACCGGCTTGCCGTCCAGGCTGGCCAGCACGCGCAGCTTGGCACCCGGCTTCAAGGCCAGCGGGTTGCCGAGCGGCACCAGTTCCAGTCCCTGGCCGAGCGGCTTGGCCAGGCCCGCGCCCCAGCGGTCGATGCGCTTCACCGACTCGAACGACAACCAGCTGTCGAGTACCGCGCCGCCGGCGGCGTCTTTGGCGAAATTCTTGGTGCCGTAGGGCGTCTTGCTCCAGTAACCGGTCGAGACCTGGAACAGGCTCGCGGCGCAGTCACCGGTCAGCATGGCGGGAAAGCGGTCCAGCTGGACTCCGGCCTCGAGGGGGGCGCCTTGGCTGTCCATGCAAATCGCCTGCTTGACGTGCTCGGGCCGATAGTCGAGCCGTTCGGGTCCGGCGTGCGTCGAACGTTCATGGCCATAGGCCAAGGTATGCCGCGCCGCGGCACGCTCGATCCAGAGGTCGTGCGCGCCACTCGACGCGGCATGCAGCAAGATGAAAATCGCCAGGGGGAAACGGGGCACGTCACTGTCCGTTGCGATGGAGGCCCAGTCATCATAGCTGCATGTATGATGATTTCAAATTTTGTCATACCCCCTCCCCCGCCAGGGCCCAGGGCACAGCGACTATAATGGCGGCCATCATGCCAAACACCGCTCCTCCCGCCTGGATCCGCTTCTTCCTGTCCTATCGCACCTGGTGGCCGCGCGTCACCCGCGCCACCCTGAAAGACGACGCCATGGCCGGCCTGACCGGCGCGATGATCGTGCTGCCCCAGGGCGTGGCCTTCGCCACCATCGCCGGACTCCCTCCGGAATACGGCCTTTACGCCGCCATGGTGCCGGCGGTGGTCGCGGCGCTGTTCGGATCGAGCTGGCACCTGGTGTCCGGACCGACCACGGCCATTTCCATCGCCTTGTTCGGCACCTTGCATGGCCTGGCCGAGCCGGGCAGTGTCGAGTACATCCGGATGGCCCTGACCCTGACCTTCCTGGTCGGCATGTATCAATTGACCCTCGGCCTGGCGCGCATGGGCACCCTGGTCAACTTCATCTCGCATACCGTGGTGATCGGTTTCACGGCCGGGGCGGCGGTACTGATCGCGGCCAGCCAGATCAAGAATTTCTTCGGCCTCGCCATCCCGCGCGGGGTGCCGTTCTATGAAATCCTGCACCAGTTCTGGCTGCAGATCGACGTCATCAATCCCTACGTCACCGCGGTCGGGGCCGTCACCCTGGCCGCCGGGCTGGCGACCAAGCGATACCTGCCGAAATTCCCCTACATGATCGCCGCCATGGTCGTCGGCAGCCTGGCGGCGGCCGCCCTCAACTTCGGATTCGGCCAGGCGGCCACCGGCATCAAGACCGTGGGCGCACTGGCTTCCGGCTTGCCCCCTTTCTCCCTGCCCGATTTCTCGCCCGGGACGCTGGCCAGCCTGGCCATGCCCGCGCTGGTCATCACCATGCTGGCGCTGACCGAGGCGGCCTCGATCTCGCGCGCCATCGCCACCCGCTCCGAGCAGCGCATCGACGGCAACCAGGAATTCATCGGCCAGGGCCTGTCCAACCTGGCCGGCAGCTTCTTCTCGGCCTATGCTTCATCCGGCTCGTTCAACCGCAGCGGCGTCAACTACGAGGCGGGCGCGCGCACGCCTCTGGCCACGGTCTTCGCCTCCGGATTCCTGATCGTCATCCTGCTGGTGGTGGCCCCGCTCGCCGCCTACCTGCCCAACGCCGCCATGGCCGGCATCCTGTTCCTGGTCGCCTGGGGCTTGATCGACTTCCACCACATCAAGGCCATCTGGTCGACCAGCAAGCCGGAAACCGCGATCCTCTGGGTCACCCTGATCGGCACCCTGATCAACCTGGAGGAAGGCATCATGGCCGGCGTGCTGCTGTCGCTGATCATGTACCTGTACCGCACCTCGCGCCCCGAGCTGTCGCCGGTGGTGCCGGTCGGCGAACCGGGGGCGTTGCGCTTCGAGGACGCCCGGGGCCAGGTCGAATGTCCGCAGATCCGCTTCACCCGGGTGCACGGCTCGATCTACTTCGGCGCGGTCGACCACGTCCAGCGCGCCTTGCAGCAGATCGACGAGGACAACCCGCGCCATAAAACCGTGGTCCTGGTGTCGCCGGCCATCAACTTCGTCGACGTGGCCGGTGCCGAGATGCTGGCCCAGGAAGCCCGCCGGCGCCGACGCCTGGGCGGTGGCCTCTACTTCTGGCGCCTGAAGGACAGCGTGCGCCAGTTCCTGCGTCAGGGCCAATATCTGAAGGACATTGGCGAGGGCGGCTTCTTTCCGGCCGGCTCCAACATCACCGGCGCCTTGTACTGGACGCTGGATCCGGACATCTGCCGCAACTGCAAGGCGCGCATCTTCACCGAATGCCACGGCGACCGCCTGCCCGACGGCGACCGCCGGCTGCGCCTGATGTTCGCCACCGATGGCTCCGAATACAGCCGGGGGCCGCGTGCCGTGGCCCTGGATCTGGCCCACCGGATGGGCGTCGCGCTCGATACGATGACCGTCACCGCGCCCGACGCCGAACCAGAACGCGCCCGTCAGCGCCTGGAACTGGTGCAGGAAGAAGCCTCGCCCCTCGGCGTGAAATGCCACGAGGTGATCCGCCAGGGGGCCGATCCGATCCGCGCCGTCATCGAGGCCGCCCGCGACGCCGACAGCCAACTGCTGGTGATCGGCCGCACCCCGCCCAAGGGTCCGGCCGGCGAGCGCAAGACCGGGCCGCATGCCACGCGGCTGATCGACGAGGCGCCAGGCCATGTTCTGGTGGTGCCCAAGGATGCCCGCCCGCCCCGTCAGCGCATCCTGGTCGGTTACGACGCCAACCCGTCCAGCCAGCCGGCCTTGGAGATCGCCGGCCAGCTGGCCAAGGCACTCAAGCTGCCGGTCACCCTGGTCAGCGTCGTCAAGGAAGGAAGCCCGGCCGCTGCGGTGCTCGCCGAACTGGCCTCCGAAGCCGCCACCAGCTTGCGCCTGGAGGGCATTGATGCCGATACCCGGATCGTCCCGGGCACCCCGGCCAGCGTCATGCTGGAGGCTGCCGAAAGCCTTGGCGCCGACCTCGTCATCCTGGGCAAGCGCCAGGGCGGCCTCAGCCGTTTGCTGCCGGGCAGCGCCACCGACCTGCTGATCGGCGCAGCCAAGTGGCCGGTACTGATCGCCAAGGGGTCCGGCCCGGCCGGCGTTCCACAGCGCGGCTGACCGGGCCGGCGCGCGTGAAGCCCGCGCCGGTGGCCGCTATTTCACCAAGGTCACCGGGATATCGACCAAGTGCAACACCTTGGTCGACACCGAGCCGAGCAGCAGGCCCTTGAAAGCGCCCCGGCCGTGGCGACCCATGACGATCTTGTGCACGCCGGTGTCGTTGGCGACGGCGGCGATCTCGCTGGCGATCTCGCCGACCCGGCGATGCCGGATCGCCTGAAAACCGGCCGCGATCGCCATTTGCTCGGCGGCATCGAGGATGTCGTCGGACTTGGCCTTGAGCATGGCCTCGATCTCGGCTTCTGACAGGAAGCGCCGCACTTCCCAATCAACGATCGGCCGCTGGACATTGACCAGATGCAATTCCACCGGACATTTGCCGGCATAGCGGTCGACCACGTGCTTCAGGGCACGGCTGGCATGATCAGAGCCGTCCACCGGCACCAGAATCTTGAACATGGGGCCCCCAAAAATAAATGGCAAGATTTCATGTCATTGTAGGCCGTGGCCCGCCTCGATTGGCTAGAATCGAACGTCAATCGACCTCGAGATCGACTTCACAATGACCCGCTCGCTCCTGCTCATGGCGTCGTCGCTATTCGCCACCCCCGCCTACGCGTCCGCCAGCCCCGAAGTCCTCGGCATCCCGGTGGATTTCATCCTGTTCGCCCTGACCCTGCTCGGGGTGGCGCTGTTCCATCATTACACGCTGTACGTGGCACTCACCGGCCTGGCCGTGATCACGCTGTACAAGCTGGGCTTCACCGGAATTCACGGCGTGGCCGGCCTGGACGGCCTGCTCACGCACCTGCATCACGAATGGGTGACGCTCGCCAACCTGCTCGGCCTGCTGCTCGGCTTTGCCCTGCTGGCCCGCCATTTCGAGGAATCCGGGGTGCCGCAGGTCTTGCCACGCTTTTTGCCGGACGACTGGAAAGGCGGCTTCGTGCTGCTGGCCATGGTGTTCGTGCTGTCGTCCTTCCTCGACAACATCGCCGCCGCGCTGATCGGCGCCACGGTGGCCGCCACGGTGTTCCGGCGCAAGGTGCACATCGGCTACCTGGCGGCCATCGTCGCCGCCTCGAACGCCGGCGGCTCCGGCTCGGTGGTCGGCGACACCACCACCACCATGATGTGGATCGACGGCATCGCGCCGATGGACGTCATCCATGCCTATGCCGCCGCCCTGCCGGCCCTGCTGGTGTTCGGCGTGATCGCCGCGAAACAGCAGGCCGGCTATGCCCCGATCCAGAAAGACGCCCCGGCCGACGCCCGGGTGGACGGGCTCCGGCTCGGCGTGGTGGCCTTCATCCTGGTGGCCGCCATCGGCACCAACATCACGGTGAACACCCATTTCCCGGACATTTCCGACGCGTTCCCCTTCCTTGGCGTGGCCGTCTGGATCGCGCTGTTGTTGGCCACGCCCCTGCGCAAGCCCGAATGGACCCTGCTGCCCGAAGCCTTCAAGGGCAGCGTGTTCCTGCTCTCGCTGGTGTTATGCGCCTCGATGATGCCAGTGGAAAAACTGCCCCTCGCCTCCTGGGAAACCGCGCTCGGCCTCGGTTTCGTATCGGCCGTGTTCGACAACATCCCGCTCACCGCGTTGGCCCTCACCCAGGGCGGCTACGACTGGGGCGTGCTGGCCTACGCGGTCGGCTTCGGCGGTTCGATGATGTGGTTCGGCTCCTCGGCCGGGGTGGCGCTATCCAACATCTTCCCCGAGGCCCGCTCGGTGGCATCCTGGCTGCGCCATGGCTGGCACGTGCCGCTCGGCTACGTGATCGGCTTCTTCATCATGCTCGCGGTCACCGGCTGGCATCCACACGCGCCGCACAAGGACGGCCCGGCCACGGCGCCGTCCGCGACGGCCCCGGCGGGCCATTGACTGCCCGGCACGACGCCCATGCGCGGTCGAATTTAAGCCGGCCTTAAGCTTCGTCTTCGACAATCCCGGCATGCGCATCCTGATTGTCGAAGACGATCCCCAGCTCGGTGACGGCCTGCGGAGTGGTCTGGCCTCGCTCGGCTTTGCGCCCGACTGGGTCAGTGACGTGCCGTCCGCGGCCCGCGTCCTGGCCAGCGAGGACTACGCCGCAGTGGTGCTCGACCTGACCTTGCCGGGCGAGCCCGGGCATGGGTTGCTGGCCCGCCTGCGCGGCCGGGGCGCCCCGATCCCGGTGCTGATCCTGAGCGCCCGGGACGGCAAGCAGGACAAGCTGGAGGGATTTTCCGCCGGGGCCGACGACTATGTCGTCAAGCCCGTGGACCTCGAGGAACTCGCCGCCCGCCTGCATGCCCTGGTGCGGCGTGCCCGGGGCCAGGCGGACCAGCGACTGGCGCGTGGCGCCGTCGAACTGGACGTCCAGGCCCGCCGCGCCTGGCTCAATGGCCAGCCGATCGCGCTTTCGGCGCGGGAATACATCCTGCTGGAAACCCTGATGGCCAACCCGGGCCGGGTCCTGTCCAAGGCCCAGCTGGAGTCGGCCCTGTATGGCTGGGGTGAGGGTGTGGAAAGCAACACCGTGGAAGTCTACGTACACCATCTGCGGCGCAAGCTGGGCAACGATTTCATCCGCACACTGCGCGGCATCGGCTACCTGATCGAAGCGGGTGGATGAACTCCCTCCAGGGCCGCCTGATCGCCAGTGCCACCGGCATCATGCTGGCCAGTGGCCTGTTCGCCGGACTGGGCGGCTACCATGCGGCCCGCACCGAGGCCGACGAAATCCTCGACGCTCAGTTGGCCCAGGTCGCGCAGACCCTGTTGTTCATCGTCCAGGACCAGGCCTTCGACACCGCCGGCGACATTGGCCAGGGCATCCGCCATGATCACAGCCTGATCGTCTACCAGGTCTGGCAGTTGAAGCCGGGGCCCGGCCAGGGCGGCACGATCCACTGGTCGCGGCGAGACCGAGCCACCGCCCCCGCCTATCCCAGGCTGGTGCTGCGCTCCGGCGACCAGGGCTGGCCCTCGGCCTCGGTGCCCGGTGGCTACAGCACCTTGCCGGTCTCGGGTCGTGAATTCCGTTTCCTGGCGCGCGATTCCAACGACCACGCCTATCGGGTGGAAGTGGGCGAGCGCCTGATCGACAGCGAGGAGATGGTGCGCCAGATCGCCTGGAACAACACCTGGCCCTACCTGGCCGTGCTCCCGCTCGGCCTCGCCCTGCTGGTCTGGTCCCTGCATCGCGGCCTGGCGCCCTTGCGCCGGCTGGCCTCCGAGCTCGGCACCCGGCACCCCGAGCATCTGGAGGGCCTGACCATCGAGGGCCTGCCCCGGGAGCTGGAACCGGTCCTGAACGCACTCAACGCGCTGCTCGGACGCCTGCACCAAGCCCTCGAGAACGAGCGCCGCTTCACCGGCGACGCCGCCCACGAACTGCGCACCCCGATGGCCGGGCTGCGCGCCCAGCTCGATGCCCTGCGCCTGGCGCCCGACAAGGACACACGCATGCAGGCGGAACGGCAGACGAGTCACTCGCTGGCCCGCATGACCCGGCTGGTCGACCAGCTGCTGCTGCTCGCCCGCCTGGACGCGGCCCCGCCGCCGACCACCCAGCTCGATGCCGAACCGATCGCCGGCGGGGCGTGCCGCGAACTGGCGCCCACCGCCCTGGCACGCGGCATCGACCTGGCCCTGCTGGCAGAACCGGCCCTGCTGAATTGCGACGAGGAGGATCTGCGCATCCTGCTACGCAACCTGATCGACAACGCGATCCGCTACGGCCGTCCAGGTGACCGCATCGAAGTCCACGTGGGCCGGGCTGCGGGCCAGGTTCGGCTCGCGGTCCTGGACAGCGGCCCCGGCCTCGCGCCGGAACAACGCCGGGGGCTCGGCTGCCGCTTCCAGCGCCTGGGCCGCAGCGATCCGGAAGGCTCCGGCCTGGGGCTGTCCATCGTCGCCCGGGTGGCCGAACGCTATGGGGCGAGCTTGGCCTTTGGCACCGGCCTGGAAGGTCGGGGACTCGGCGTCGTGGTCACGTTTCCCGTGCCTGAGTGATCGGCACGGACGGGCGGCGCTACGGCCGCCTCCGGAACCCTTACAAACCGAGCGGATTGTCCGGATCGATGCCGTCCATGAACGGCAGGCCGCGCTTGGCGTGGGTGATCTGATACATCAGGCCGAGCCAGTTGGCGACCACCGCCTCGGCCGTGTCGTGCCAGGTATTGTCGAGGCGGGCGACCACCCGGTCCTCGGGAAATTCGGGCAGCGGCGCGCCGGCCGCCATGGCCGCTTGCAGGCGGGCGCGGTATTCGTTGAGCAGGGCTTGTTCCTGGATGCCGAAATAATGCTTCGGGAAGGGGGGCGGCGCATCGAACACGCCCTTGGCCCAGAGCAGCAGGTCGCGCTTGTATTCCTTGAGCAGGGAGATGGTGTCGTACTCGGGATGGCCCTGGAAGAACACCTGGCGGAAGCCGTCGGCGCTGGTGGCGAGATGCACGCCGGCGACCTCGCTCTCGACCAGCACGCGCAGCCCGGCGGTCTCGAACTGCTCGGCAGTGATGCAGTTCCAGCGCGAATGCGGCACGTCGAAGCGGGTGTTGACGTCGGCCACCAGGGGATGCCGCTTGTCGACCACCCGATGTTCGAACACGCCCCAGACCTTTTCCGGCTGGCGGGTACGCGGCTGGCCATAGCAGGCGTGCAGCACGGCGTGGGTGGCAAGACAGGAACACAGGGTGGTGGTGACGTGGTCCCAGGCCCAGTCGAGCACCCGGCGCAGCGGGTCCCAGAACGGTTCCTGGCTGAGGTCGGTGCCCGTGACATTGGCGCCGGTGATGATCAAGGCATCGAGGCCGTCGGCCATGATCCGGTCGATCGGTTCGTAGTATTTCGCGATGTGCGCCGCGGCCTCGGGTCCGCGCGGCAGTTCCGGCAGGGTGAACGGATGCACCCAGAACTGGGCAATCGGGTTGGCCTCACCGACCAGGCGGAAGAATTGCCGCTCGGTGGCGCCCAAGGCAGCGTCCGGCATCATGTTGAGCAGGCCGATGTGCAGTTCGCGGATCACCTGGCTGTCGGCGCGTTCGGCCGACAGCACGGTGACGCCTTCCTCGCGCAAGCGGGCGAAGGTGGGCAGATCATTATGGGCAACGAGCGGCATGGCGGAAATCTTCGCGAAGCAGAGGCGCTATTGAACCATATTGTCGGCCCGGGTTCAGGCCCCGCCCGGCGTCAGGCCTGGCGGTTGGACCGACACCGAAACGGCCCGCCCCAGACAGGGCGTTCCCCGGGAATCCCGCCGCCACTGGTACAATATGACCAATTTCGCCCCACCCGCGGCGCTTCCAGCCGAGTCAAGAAGCCATGTCCCGATGCAGCCCCACCGCTTATTGGTTCTCTTCTTTAACCGCGCGCCTGCGGCAGTCGCCATGGACTTCCTTCGCCGCGCCCCCTCGCCAGCGCATTGACCGATTGATCGTGCACCCAGCGCTTGTCACGCCCCGACCATGACCGAGCCTGCCCCCGCCCTCGCCCTGAAGCTGGTCCTGGCCCTGCTGATCGGCCTCTGTCTGGCCCTGATCGTCACCTCGCTGGTTCTGGCCGTGGCCGGTCACTGGTTGCCCCTGGTCGCGGCGGCCCTGCTCTGGGCGCCCCTGGCCTGGGGCCTCTGGCGGCGCAAGCGGCTGGCACGCCGGGTCGCCGTGGTTCTGCTCTGGTGGCTGGTGCTGGTGTTGCCCATCGGGGTCATCAATCCGTTCGCCGCCATGGACGGCGCCATCGATCCCGACACCCCGCTCTGGCACCTGGCCCTGCCGGTATTCGGCGTGGTCGCCATCGCGCTGCTCGCGCTTCACGTGCTGATCAAGTACCGGTCGGCATTCGGCCGGGACGGCCGCGCCTGAGCCGGCTGGGCGGCTCAGCCGTTGCGGGCGATGGCCGTTTCCAGCAGGGCCATGAAATCCCGTTCGTCGCGCACCTGCGCCACTTCGCGCGAGGTGACGGTGTAGCCGTGCGGGCCGGCGATCGCCTCGTAGCGGGGGATGCGCGACCGGAACAGGCGCGGAAATACCCAGCGGCCAAAGGCATTGGGGTCGATCTCGGCGGCGTAGTGGAGGTCGTTTTCTTCCAGATAGCGCGCCAGCTGCTCGCGCAGGAAGGCCGGCCGGTAGTAGAGCGGCTTGGGGTCGGACACCGCGCGGTCGATCAGCTTCTGTTCTTCCTCGGCGTCGGTGACCTGGATATACAGGATCAGGGTATGTTCGGCCAGGCACTCGATCACCCGGTCGTCGTCCATTTCGCACAGGCTGCCGCCGGCGTCGTTGACGAAGTGGTCGTAGCCGTAGATGTCATGGGCCTTGCGGATGAATTCGGGCACGTCGAGCATGGCCTTGATCTCGGCATCGCGGTATTGCGCCTGGCGCCGCTCGAAATCGGCCAGTGGCACGCCGCCCAGTTCCGGGTTGCCGAGCTTGCCGACAAAGGCCAGCACGGGCCCCAGGTCCTCGATCTTGATGTTGTTGTGGATGTCGATCCAGTCGCGCCGGAGCAGATCGCGCAGGAACGGCACCTGCATGGCCTGCTGCTTGATCAGGTCGAGGATGGGCTCGTCCAGGTAGCGCTTGCCGATCCGGTAGTCGCCGGAGTAGTGGAACCAGTCGTGGCTGCGCAGCAGGCCCGAGAGATAGGTCTTGCCGACACCGGACATGCCGAGCAGGGTGATGCTCTTGTGCGGCCAGGCCCGAAAGGATGCAGGGGTGAATTTCATGGATGAAGTCGCATCAGGTTATTCGCCATCGCCATAGGGATAGCGCGAGTGGCCAAAGCGGATCGCCAGCACCGCGAGGGCCAGCATCAGGATCGCGGCGGCGACGCCGAGCAACCGCCACTCGTCGAGGTTTTTCATGTCCAGGACCAGGTAGCGGGCCAGGGCGACGATGGCAATGTAGATGGGAAAGCGCACCGGCAGCTTACCGGACTGGTAATAGAGGCCGACCATGGCCAGGATTTCCAGGTACAGAAAAAGCAGGAGCAGGTCGGCCAGGGTGACCATGCCGGCGTCGATCATGACCTTGACCTCGCCGATCCCGGCGATCACCGTGGCGAGGGTGATCACCGCCAGACCCACGTGTTCGATCACGCTGAGCACGGACAACGCGTGCGCGGAGACGATGTTCTTTTTCATGATTGTGGCGCGGAGGAAACGGCGCCGATTAAGTCGGCTTTTTCCGCCAGCGTCAAGCAACCCTAACTTTAGTAATAAGGTACTATTCGTCCACCACCCTTTGTCCTCGCCCTCTGCCGCCCCCACGCCCGGCCGGCCCAGACATGACCAGACCCGACAGCCACGAACCGGAGCCCACCCCGGCTCGCACCCAAGAAGACTTGTTCCGTACCCTGGTCCAGACCATCCCGGACCTGGTCTGGCTGAAGGACACGGCCGGTGTCTACCTGGCCTGCAACCCGGCCTTCGAGCGGTTCTTCGGCGCATCCGAGGCGGAAATCGTCGGCCGTACCGACCATGACTTCGTCGACGCCGGACTGGCCGACTTCTTCCGTGCCCATGATGCACTGGCGATCGAGGCCGGCCGCCCATCCCGCAATGAAGAGACCCTGACCTTCGCGGCCGACGGCACCCAGGGGGTGTTCGAGACCGTGAAGACCCCGATGCGCGACGCCTCGGGCCAGCCCATCGGCGTGCTCGGCATCAGTCGCGACATCAGCGCCCTGGTCCACGCCGAAGCGCGCTTGAAGGCCAGCGAGGAGCTGCTGCGTACCCTGATCGACGCGATGCCGGACATCGTCTGTTTCAAGGACGGCGAGGGCCGCTGGCTGCTGGCCAACCAGTTCGACCTGAGCCTGTTCCAGCTCGAGGGCGTCGATTACCAAGGCAAGACCGATGCCGAGCTGGCGGCCTACAGCCCGTTCTACAGGGAGGCCCTGCTCGGCTGCGAGGCCAGCGACGAACGCGCCTGGCAGGCCGGCGCGGCGAGCCGGATGGACGAGGCCGTCCCGCGCCCGGACGGCACGATGATGATCTTCGACGTGATCAAGGTGCCCACCTTCCTTCCGGACGGCCGGCGCAAGGGCCTGATCGTGGTCGGCCGCGACATCACCGAACGCAAGCAGGCCGAGCAGCGTCTGCAACATCTGGCCCACCACGATCCGCTGACCCGCCTGCCGAACCGGGTGCTGCTCACCGACCGCCTGCAGATGGCCACCTCCCAGAGCCAACGGCTGGGCAAGCTGCTCGCGGTCTGCTACCTGGACCTGGACGGCTTCAAGCCGATCAACGACCAACACGGCAAGGCGGTCGGCAACCAACTGCTGATCGAGGTTGCCCATCGCCTGAGCGGGGCGGTGCGCGCCGGCGACAGCGTGGCCCGCCTGGGCGGCGACGAGTTCGTCTTCCTGCTGGGTGACCTGGCCAGCGAAGCCGAGTGCCGGGTGGCCCTTGATCGCGTGCTCGAGGTCCTGGCCGAACCGTGCCGGGTCGAAGCCGGATGGTTCCATCTCACCGCCAGCATCGGCGTCACCCTGTACCCGCTCGATGCCACCGACAGCGACAGCCTGCTCCGCCACGCCGACCGGGCCATGTACGAGGCCAAGGAAGCGGGCCGCAACCGCTATCACTTCTACGACCCCGAGCGCGACCAGCGCATGCGTGATGCCCGAGCCGCCCAGATGGCGCTCCAGGCCGGTCTGGAACGCGGCGAGATGTGCCTCCATTACCAGCCCAAGGTCGACATGCGCCGGGGCACGGTGATCGGCGTCGAAGCCCTGATCCGCTGGCGACACCCGGCGCAGGGCCTGCGCCCGCCGGCGGATTTCCTGCCTGAAATCGCCGACACCGACCTGATCATCGACCTCGACCACTGGGTGATCGGCCAGGCCCTGGCCCAGGCCACGGCCTGGCGGCGCGCCGGCCTGCCCCTGTGCGCCAGTGTCAACGTCACCGCGCGCACCCTGTCCCGGGCCGACTTCCATCCCCGCCTCGCCGCCGCCCTTGCCGCGCACCCGGAGCTGCCCCGCCAGTGCCTGGAAATCGAGATCCTGGAATCGGTCGCGGTGGATGACATCGAACGGGTCTCCGAGATCGTCGACCAGTGTCGTGCGCTCGGGGTCGGTTTCGCCCTGGACGATTTCGGGACCGGCTACTCCTCGCTCCTGTACCTGCGACACCTGCCGGCCGGCATCCTCAAGATCGACCAGTCCTTCGTCCGCGACATGCAGGACGACCCGGGCGACCTGGCCATCGTGGAGGGCATCATCGGCCTGGCCGAGGCATTCCAGCGCCAGGTCATCGCCGAGGGCGTGGAAACCGAGGCGCACGGCACCCTGCTCCTGCAACTCGGCTGCGAGCATGCCCAAGGCTACGGCATCGCCCGGCCGATGCCGGCCGAACAGATCCCGGACTGGTGCCAGCACTATCGCCAGCCCGCCGCCTGGCGCCCCTACGCCTCGCTGCGTGGCGCCCACCCGGATGTGGCCCTGTTGCTCATGGCCATCGAACACCGTCGCTGGGTGGCGCGCGTGGCCGGCCTGATCGAGTCACACGATCCCGAAGCCATCGCCCGTGCCCATCTCGACCTGTGCCCGCGCGACTGCCGGTTCGGCCGCTGGTTCCAGGGGACCGGCCTGGCCCGCTTCGGCCATCGGGAAGCCTTCCAGGCCCTGCGTGCCGAACACGACGCCTTGCATACCCTGGCCGACCGTCTGGTCTCGCTCTGCCAGCAAGGCCAGCCGGGTGAAGCCGCGCGTGAACTGCCGGCCTTGTATGCGGCCCGGGATCGCCTGCTCGAGCGCATGGCGCAGTTGCCCGAGGCCTGACCCCCGGCGCGGCTCAGCCGCCGGACTTCCCGATCAAGGCCTGGTCATCCCCCAGGATGTGTTGGGTGATGACGTCGTTGGCGATGAAGGCGAAGATTTCCCCGACCCCCACTTCGCCCCGATGGAAGCGGGCACTCAAGAGCCGCGCCTGATCGAGCAGCCGGCGATGCGCCTGGCGATGGCCATCCGAGGCCGGCAGCTGGCCGCGCGCCATCAAGGCCTCCTCCTCGCAGAAATGTGATTCGACATGGGCAATCAGTTCATCCAGTTGCAACTCGACGTCCAGCTTGCTCTGGTTGGCCAGGATGGCATTCAGCAATTCGTTGCCATATTCGAACAGGCGCCGGTGCTGCGCGTCGATGAGCGGATGCCCGCATTCATAGCCCGCATGCCAGACCAAGGTGACCAGGCCGGCCGGGCGGGGCCGTAGGTCCGCCTCGTGGCCGCGATGAGGGCGGGCCGCCAGGCTCCGCATCGCACGCCGATAGCGGACCCGCAGGGTCCACACGACCACGCCCGCCGAGACCAGCATGGCCGCGCTGATCCAGCCGATCAGATTGGGCAGCGCATAGCCGACCACCCCGCCCCCCGTCAGGTAGATGAACGGCAAGGGCTGGTACAACCATTCCGGCAACGGCTTTTCGGTGGACACGTGAGCTCCCTGGGCGGGGGTATAAGTATGTTCGTACCAAGTTAAGGCAAACCCCTGGCCGGCGCAAGTCGGTCATTCCCTCGCCAAGCGAGTGGTGCCGTTGGGCTGGACGCCACGGCCGTCGAGGGAAAGCGTGACGCCTCTGGATCACGCCGCTGCGCGGCTTCACTGGCTGGCGCACGTGAGCCTGCGCTGAAAGCAGCCCTTCCTGGCCCTCACTTCGTGAGCGCCAGGAAAAGCGCGGGCTGGGGCTTTAGCTCCGGCCGCCGCTGCGCGGCTTCACTGGCCGGCGCACGTGAGCCTGCGCTGAAAGCGGCCCTTCCTGGCCCTCACTTCGTGAGCGCCAGGAAAAGCGCGGGCTGGGGCTTTAGCTCCGGCCGCCGCTGCGCGGCTTCACTGGCTGGCGCACGTGAGCCTGCGCTGAAAGCGGCCCTTCCTGGCACTCACTTCGTGAGCGCCAGGAAAAGCGCGGGCTGGGGATTTTAGCTCCGGCCGCCGCTGCGCGGCTTCACTGGCTGGCGCACGTGAACCTGCGCTGAAAGCGGCCCTTCCTGGAACTCACTTCGTGAGCGCCAGGAAAAGCGCGGGCTGGGGCTTTAGCTCCGGCCGCCGCTGCGCGGCTCCACTGGCTGGCACACGTGAGCCTGCGCTGAAAGCGGCCCTTCCTGGAACTCACTTCGTGAGCGCCAGGAAAAGCGCGGGCAGCTTTTCCGGAAGCCGGGCGATGTTGTCGATGACGGTGTACTGGCGGCCGAAGATGTCGCTGACGTATTCATCGGCCTTCGGGTCGAGGTTGATGCAGTAGGTGAAGATGCCTTTTTCATCCAGTTCTCGTACGGCACGGCGGGCGTCTTCGATGAGCAGGCGCTCATCCGGACTATCCACGTCGGCGGGTTGGCCGTCGGTAAGGATGAGCATCAGCTTCTTGTCTGCGGCGCGCGCTTCCAGGTAGTGCGCGGCGTGACGCAGGGCGGCGCCCATGCGGGTCGACCAGCCGGCTTCCATGGCCGCCAGGCGGGCTTTCACTTCGTCGCTGAACTGCTCGCCGTAGCCCTTGATGTGCATGTAACGGACGTCGTGCCGGGTGTTGGAATGGAAGCCGGCGATGGCGAACGGGTCACCCAGGCGCTCGATCGCCCAGGCCAGCAGGGACACGGCTTCCTGGCTGAGTTCCAGGATGGTCTGCTCGGATCCGGCAACCTTCTCGTTGAGCGACTCGGACAGGTCGAGCAGCAGGCTCACCGCGATGTTGCGGCCGCTGGTCTTGTGGCTCATGTTGATGCGCGGATCGGGCGTGGCACCGCCCTTGAAATCGATCAGCGAGCGGATGGCGACATCCAGGTCGAGTTCGCTGCCTTCTTCCTGGTAACGGATGCGCACCTTGTCCTGCGGCTTGAGCAGATCCAGGATGCGCTTCAGGCGCTTGGCCAGGGCATCGTGTTTGGCCAGCAGCCGGTCGATGATGCCGGCCTGCCCCTTCGGGTGCAGGTGTTCATACAGGCTGACCCAGTCCGGCCGGTAGGTCTGGCTGTGGTAGTCCCATTCCGGGTAGTGGCGGGGCGGCAGCGACTGGATCTCGGATTCCTTCTTAAGCTTCTTGTCCGGGTCGTCGAAGAAGTCCTCGTCGTCGCTGTCCTCGATGAATTGCCAGAGATGCCGGTTGTCGTCGCGGTAGTCGATCACCGTGTCGTCGAACCAGACCTTGGCGAACTGGTCGCTTTGCAGGCGGGTTCGGGCGACGAAGGCCAGCGCCAGGTCGGCGATCTCACGGAAGTTGGCTTCGCCCACCGCCATGAGGGCGTTGAATCGCTCGGCGAAGTCGAGGATGTGCGGGTTCCGGTAGCCATGCTGGGGGTCGATCAGGGCACGCGACATCATGGCCAGGCGATGCCGCAGGCAGGAGGTCGTTTCAGGATCGCAGGCGTCCTCGACCGGCTTAGGGTGCAGGGCGAGGAAGACGCGCCGCAGGCCGGGATACTCGCGGATCAACAGGGTCTCGACCCGGCAGTCCTCGAAGAACTCGATGGCCATGCGCTGGAACGGGCTGTAGTTGTCGGCGATGATGGCCGACGACCAGCGCCGGTGGCCCACCATGTGGGCCAGCACGGCACGATAGCGGTCGAGGCCGGTGACGCCCCGGTCGGCGTCGAAGACATCGGGCACCCGCATGCCCAGCTTGTCGTAGTAGGGGACCGGCTTGCGCAGCTCGTCGAAGGCGGTGGAATACGGCACCAGTTGCTCGGGGTCGCGCCAGAGGCCGCGCAGGTAGAGGTCCAGCTTGCGCTCGACGTCCGCAAACAGCACGCCGTGGCGCTCCCGCTGGAGCACGGCGCGGGCGTCGGCCGACTGCAGGGAGAAGAAGTCGATCTGCCGTTCCGGATGGCCGCGGTAGTTGCGGATGCCGTACTCGACCCAGTTGCGCACCCCGGCCATCGACAACTGGCTGAACAGGAATGGCGCCTGCTGGAAGAATTCAGGCAGGCCGGGGCTGGGAAAGGTGGTGTGGTGGCCGTGGATCGACCCGGTGGTGCGCTGCATGAGATCGTCGGCGATCTCGATGTAGTGGCGCATCTGCTCGCGCGAATGCTGCTTGCGGGCGACCGGGGCCAGGGTTTGCAGAAAAGGCGTGATGGCCTTGCCGTTGGGCGATTTCTGCATGCGCATGACGAAGGCCATGACCTCGCTGAGGGCGGCCTCCTCGCCCAGCGCCTTGACCACCGACGGCCATTCCTCCAGGAACGCCAGCATCGGCTCGACGCCACGCCCGAGCTTGCCGATCAGCCGCGCGGCCTCGAGATAATGCTGCAGGGCGTCCCGGTCGAGCACGGCCAGGGCCTCGGCCATGACATCCTCGAAGACAGCCTCGACCGGCCTGAAGCGGGTGTCGAGCTGGGCCCAATACTTCTGCATCAATGGGTGCTGGTATTCGCTTTCATTCATGTCCAAGCGAACCTCCATCGTCGTTCCCGCGCAGGCGGGAAGCCAATGATTTCAAGGCTGGATTCCCGCCCGCGCGGGATTGACGGGTGCTCACGCGAAGGTGGCGTCGATGGCGTGGTCGAGGGTCTCGCGAATGTCGGCATCGTCGGTGATCGGCCGCACCAGCGCCATCTGGCAGGCTTCGACCGGATTCACGCCATCCTTGATCAAGGTCGCGGCATAGACCAGCAGGCGGGTCGAGATGCCTTCGTCGAGGCCATGGCCCTTGAGGTTGCGGGCGGTCTGGCCGATCTTCACCAGCTTGCCGGCGGTGGCGGCGTCCAGGCCGGTTTCCTTGGCCAGGATGGTGGTTTCCAGTTCGGCGTCCGGGTAGTCGAAGTCGAAGCCGGTGAAGCGCTGCTTGGTCGACTGCTTGAGGTCCTTCATCAAGGACTGGTAGCCGGGGTTGTAGCTGATCACCAGTTGGAAATCCGGGTGCGCCTCGATCAGCTCGCCCTTCTTGTCCAGCGGCAGGGTGCGGCGGTGGTCGGTGAGGGGGTGGATGACCACGGTGGTGTCCTGGCGGGCCTCGACGATCTCATCCAGGTAGCAGATGGCGCCAATGCGCGCGGCGGTGGTGAGCGGGCCGTCCAGCCAGCGGGTGCCATTGGCTTCGAGCAGGTAGCGGCCGACCAGGTCACTTGCAGTCATGTCCTCGTTGCAGGCCACGGTGATCAGCGGCTTGCCGAGCTTCCAGGCCATGTATTCGACGAACCGTGACTTGCCGCAGCCGGTGGGGCCCTTGACCATCACTGGCAGGCGGTTGCGGTAGGCCGCCTCGTACAGGGCGACCTCGTTGCCCTGGGCCTGGTAGTAGGGTTCTTTCTTGACGAGGTACTGCGTCTTGTCGGTCATCCTGTACTCCGTGTGAGGGCCATCCAGGGGTACGCTTGCTGCGCGAAAGCGCACCCCTGCAGGGCCGTATCGGTATTCGAAACAAAAACGCCCCCAGCGTACCGGGGGCGTCTCGATACATCCGAGCGCAGTGCCAGTGCATGCGAGCCCGCTCCAGGGTCGCACCTACCGCCTTGCGGCGGCAGGCACTGCTCCGCCCTCCGCCGGGCTTACTTGTGCACGCCCAGCTTCTCGCGCCAGCCCGGGTACAGCTTGTCGGCGTCGCCCGGGAACGACTCGAAGGCGCGCGCGAATTCCTTGTGCTCCTTGGCCCATTCGATCGGGTCGGCACCGGCCTTCCAGCACTCGTACGACTGGCGCAGGGAGATCGCGCCGGCCGCCGGGCTGTCGATGTGGCCGTAGGAGCCGCCGCCGGAGGTGTTGATCACGTTGCCATGACCCAGGTTCTCGAAGAAGCCGGGCAGGCGCAGGGCGTTCATGCCGCCGGAGATGATCGGGGTGGTGGGCTTCATGCCGTACCACTTCTGGTAGTAGACCGGGCCCTGGCACTCGTCACGCTCGATCATGTAGGCGATGTTCTTGTCGGACGCGTCGCCTTCCATCTTGCCGTAGCCCATGGTGCCGACGTGGATGCCGGAAGCACCTTGCAGGCGGGACATCTTGGACAGCACGAAGGCAGTGTAGCCGCGCTTGGCACTGGGCGAGGTCACGGCGCCGTGGCCGGCACGGTGGTAGTGCAGGTACTGGCCGGGGTACTGGCGGCGGGCGGTGGTCACCATGCCGGGACCGCCGACGTAGCCGTCGACCAGGAAGGCCACCTTGTCGGCGTCGGGACCCCAGGTTTCCAGGATGAAGTCGGCGCGGGCACACATTTCATAGTGGTCGTCGGCCGTGATGTTGGCGGAGAACAGCTTGGCCTGGCCGGTTTCGTCCTGGGCGCGCTTCATGGCGTCATAGACCAGCGGATAGACCTTCTTGGCCGGGCAGAACACTTGGTTGCCCTGCGGTTCGTCGTTCTTGATGAAGTCGCCACCGAGCCAGAACTGGTAGGCGGCCTGGGCGAACGGCTCGGGACGCAGGCCCAGCTTCGGCTTGATGATGGTGCCGGCGATGTAGCCGCCGTCCTTGACCGGACGGCCGAGGATGCGCCACAGGTTGGAGATGTCGACCGAGGGGCCGTCGAACAGCTGGATGGCGCGCTGGGGCACGTAGAAGTCGATCATCTTGGCGTGCTCGATGTCGCCCATGCCCTGGTTGTTGCCGATGGCCAGGGTCAGGAAGGAGACGATCATCATGCGGCCGTCGGTCATGTTGCGGTCGAACAGCTCGAGCGGATAGGCGATGCGCATATCCTCGTTGGCTTCGTCGATGTAATAGACCAGCGCGTCGACGCCCTTGGTGAAGTCGTCGGTGGTGGAGACTTCGACGTTGGTGCCTGTGGAGGACTCGGCGGCGAAGTGGGCGGCGGCTTCCAGGTAGCCATAGCCGGCCTTCGGCTTCATCTTGTAGGCGACCAGGATGTGCTTCTCACCCTTGAGCAGGTCCTCTTCCTTGAGGGACAAGTCGGCATAACGTGCGGATTGATCCATGTGTTGCTCCTTCGTATTGGAATACCTGACAAAAAGACCAGGGAATCGCCTTGTCGCCGGCAATGCCCCCACTCGAAACGGGGCGAACTATACCGACCCAAAAACATAAGTAACATTCACGATTCTTTATATAATCCATAATCTCGTACTTATACATTACCCGATGCTCCACCTCACCCTGCGCCAACTCCAGGTCTTCGAGTCGGCGGCGCGCCACCTGTCCTTCTCGCGCGCCGCCAAGGAACTGCACCTGTCCCAGCCCGGGGTGTCGATGCAGATCAAGCAGCTCGAGGAAACACTCGGCCGGCCGCTGTTCGAGCAACTGGGCAAGAAGCTTTTCCTGACCGAGGTGGGGCGCGAGACCCTGCAGGTGAGCCAGGCCATCGCCCAGCAACTGGTGGCCCTGGAAGACAGCCTCAACGACCTGCGCGGCCTGAAGCAGGGCGCCCTCACCGTCGGCGTGGTCAGCACCGTGAGCTATTTCGCGATCCGGCTGATCAGCCAGTTCCGCCAGCAGCATCCCGAGGTGCGCATCACCCTCAACGTGGTGAACCGGGAAACCCTGCTCGACCAGCTCGCCGATAACGCCATCGATCTCGCCCTGATGGGCCAGCCGCCGGTCGGCCACGACCTGGAATCCACCCCCTTCATGGAAAACCCCTTGGTGGTGATCGCGCCGCTCCAGCACCCCCTGGCCCAGGCCAAGGCGATCCCGCTGAAGCAGATCGCCGAATTCGACTTCGTCGCCCGTGAGCCCGGCTCGGGCACCCGGGGCGCCACCGAGGCCTTCTTCCAGTCACATGGCCTGGCCCTGCGCGCGGCCATGGAAATGAACAAGAACGAGGCCATCAAGCACGCCGTGGAAGCCGGCCTGGGCCTCGGCGTGGTGTCGCGCCACACGGTCACGCTCGAACTGGCTGCGCGCCGGCTGGTCAGCCTCGATGTCGAAGGCTTCCCGATCCGCCGCCAATGGCATCTGGTCCGCCGCCGCAACAAGCATTTCTCGCTGGCAGCCAGCGCCTTCGCGAAATTCGTCCTTGCCCAGGCCCCGCGCACGGCCGGCTTTGCCTGAAAGAACCCCCATGGAAATCGCCATCCATCGCACCCCGCCCCTGGCCACCGAGGCGCGCAGCCTGCCCGCCGCCGTGTACAACCTGGGCCGCACCCTGTTGGCGCGCAGCCCCGGCGTGCTGTTCGTGCCGATCCGCTCGATGCAGTTCCTGGCCATCCTCGATGCCGAGGAGATCATCTTCGTCGATCATCTGGAAAAGAACTGGGCGGTGCTGGCCTGGCGCAGCTTCCGGCCGCAACTGCGCGACACCCTGGACGCCCCGGTCAGTTTCGAGGCGGCCTACTACCGCGCCGACGCCGCCGGCCTCATGCGCCAGCTCCAGGGCGACTACGCCAAGGCGCTCCAGGCCCTGGCCAGCAAGACCCGATTTGACGGCCCGGCGCGGGTGCTCAAGTTCGAGCGCCCCTGAAGCGGGTTAATCCTAGGTTAATCCGGGTCGGCCTGCTCGGCCACCGCCGCGCGGGCCAGGGCATGGGACGCCAGCGGCAGGGCCAGGAACAGGGCCAGGCACAACAGCAGCAGGCGCAGGGCCCAGCCCCCGTCCTGGCTCAACAACGCGGCACCGAGGGCGATCAGGCCCAAGCTCAGGGTCGTCGCCTTGGTCGCCGCGTGCTGGCGTGACAAGGCATCGGGCAAGCGCCAGACCCCGAGGGCCGCGATCAGCATCAGGACGATGCCCAGCCCGAGGAGCGCCCCGCCCAGGCTGGTCATGGCGCCCTCCGGGCCGGGCGGGTGGCGACCAGGCGCGCCCACGCCAGGGTCGCCACGAAGCCGATCAGGGCGATGCCGATGCCGACGTCCAGGAACACCGCCCGGCCACTTGCCAGGGCCGCCAGCACGCAGCCCGCGACCGCGACCGCGAACAGCAGGTCGAGGCCGATCACCCGGTCCGCCTCGGTCGGGCCGCGCAGCAGCCTGAGCAGGCCGGGGATCGTCGCCAGGCCGAGCACGGCCATGAGCAGTGGATACAGGTTCATCGCTGGCCTCCGGTCAAGATCCGCAACGGCACCACGAAATCCCGCTCGATGTCGGCCAGCACGGCTTCGGCCTGATGCCGGTCCAGGAGATGCAGGGTGAGTTCGCCCGCCTCGAGATCGACGTCGACCGCCGTGGTACCCGGCGTCAGGGTCGACAGTGCGGCGAGCAGGCTGGCCGCGCCCGGACTCAAGCCGGGTATGGCCAGGCGCGCAAAACCGGGCTCGGACGTCTGGCGGGCCAGGATGATGCGGGCTGTGCTCCAGCCTGACAGCACCAGGTCACGCAGGAAGTTCACCGACAGGCGCAGCAGGGCACCGGCGCGGGTCATGGCGTGCCTCCGGCGAAGACGAAGCCGGCCACCGCCCGCTCGGCCACGGCAATGAACGGCGCCGGCCACAGGCCCATGGCCAGGACCAAAACCGACAACCCGGCACTCGCCCCCCAAGCCGCGCGCGGCATCGCCGTGCGGGCCGCCGGCGCAGACTCCGGGGCCGGCTTCCAGAACCCCTCCAGCCAGATCTTGCTCATCGAATACAAGGTCAGCAGGCCGACCGCCAAGGCGCCCAGTCCCCAGGCCAGGCGGTCCTGCTCGAAGGCGGCGCCAACCAGCATGAACTTGCCCCAGAAGCCACTGCTGGGCGGCACGCCGACCAGGGCCAGGGCGTTGACCAGGAACAGCACGGCCAGCCAGGGCCGGCCCGGGTACAGGCCGCCGATGCGGCGCAGGTCGTAATGGCCGGCCTCGGCCAGGATCAGGCCGGCGATCAGGAACAGGTTCGCCTTGACCAGGATGTTGTGGACCAGGAAAAACGCGGTCCCGGTCGCCGCGGCCGGGCTCGCCAGGGCCACGCCGAGCAACAGGTAGCCGATCTGGCTGACGATGTGCAGGGCCAGGATGCGGCGCAGGTCCCAGTGGTAGGCGGCGCCCAGCACGCCGGCCAGCATGGTCGCCAGGGCCAGCCAGCCAAGGAGCTCCTGCCAAGCCACAAGCAAGGGAAACACCTGGCCGAACAGGCGCAACAGGACATACGCGGCGACCTTGGTGAGCAGGCCGCCGATCAAGGCCAGGGCGGCCGGCCCGAGCGCCGGGTAGCTGGCTGGCAGCCAGGCGAACAGGGGTAGCGCGCCCGCCTTGAGCAGCAGGGCCACCACCAACAGGGCCAGGAACGGCGACAGCTCGGCCATGCGAGCCGGCGCCAGGCCGGCCAGGGCGGCGAAATTGAGCTGGCCGGCGACACCGTACACCCCGCCCACCGCCACCAGCAGCGCCAGGGTACCGAGCAGGTTGAGGGCCAGGTACTTGAAGGCGGCCTCGCTGGCGCGCGCCGTGCCGGGCGCGGCCAGCAGCCCCAGGGTCGCGATCAGGGCCAGCTCGAACCAGACATACAGGTTGAACAGATCGGCCGCCAGGAACACCGCGCACACCGAAGCCAGCAAGGCATGGGCGAGCGGCTGCCCGGCCAGGGCCCGGTCGTAGGCGAACACCGCCAGCCCGAGCAGGGCGGCCACCGCGACCAGCGCCGCCGACAAGGCGTCGGCCCGGCTCTCGATGCCGTAAGGCAACGGCCACCCGCCCAGCGCCACGGACAGCGCGCCGGCCTCGAGCACGCGCGCCAGC
>JBMOQW010000015.1:0-1566 GCA_049322515.1 Pseudomonadota bacterium | reverse complement strand
GCAGGGTGCTCTTTCCGGCGCCGGTGGGGCCGAGGATGACGGTGTGGCCCAGGTCGCCCGCGTGCAGGCTGAGGGTGAAGGGCGTGCCGCCGTCGGTCTTGGCCTGCAGCAGCGGCGGGCTGTTCGGCGGATAGAACGGACAGGGGTTGCGCTCCGGCCCGGCCCAGACGGCGGTCAGCGGCAACAGGTGGGCCAGGTTGAGGGTGTGGAGGATGGGGCGGCGCACATTGGCGGCGGTGTTGCCCGGCAACGTGCCCAGATAGGCCTCGACCGCGTTCACGTCTTCCACGCGGGCGCCGAAGCCGCGGTTTTCGATGAGCTTGACCATCTCGCGCGTGGACTCGTCCAGGATTTCCGGGTCTTCGTGCGAGAGCAGCAGCACGCTGGTGTAGTAGCCGAACAGCACCATGCCGCTGGACGCCTCGGCCAGCGCCTGTACGGCGTCATTCGCCATGCGGTCGGCGTCGGCGTTGATGTGGGTGGCCTGGCCGCCGGCGTTCTCGCGCAGCAGGTTCATCATGCTCTTGCGCTTTTGCGCCCACTTGCTGCGGTATTTGTTCAGCGTCTTCTCGGCCTGCCCCGGATCGAGGTAGATGAAGCGGCTGCTCCAGCGGTAAGACACGGGCAGGCGCGAGAGCATGTCCAGGATTCCGGGGAAGCTCTCCGGCGGCAGGCCGGTCAGGGCGATGCAGGACATGCTGCGGCGGCCGATGCGGGGGATGAAGCCGGTGGTGAAGTCGTGCTGCCCGAGCACGGCGTCCAGGTACATGGGCACTTGTGCCATACGGAAGGGGCGATGATCCGGCAACAGGCTGACGCACTGTTCCAGGTGCGCGAGAAGGGGGCTGTCGATGGCGCCGGTACGCAGGTCGATGCGGTCTTTGAGACGGTGGATGGTCAGCAGGGTGGAGAGGCGGGATTCCATCTCCCGGATTTGTTCCTTGAAGCGCTCCAGATTGCGGTGTGCCGTGGCCTTGACCCGGCCCTCGACGAACAGATCGGCCGTTTTGCTCGCGGCATCGGGCATGGGGAACCAGGTGACGGTGAGGATGAAGCGACTGCGATAGCCCACGAAGCTGTGCTCGTGGCTGTTGCGGCGGGCGTCGTCGATCAGCCGGGTGGTGCGGTCGGGGAATGCGCCGGGCGGGGCGTAGCCCGGCGCGGGCGCGCGCACCGCGTCGCAGTGCAGCACCCAGCCGTCGCCCAGTTTCAAGGCCGCGTTGACGCGGGCAGCCATGGCGCCGAGTTCTTCCTGCGTGGAAGAGTCCAGATCGGGGCCGTGATACTCCCAGGCCGCCATCAAACCCCCGCTCTTGGTCAGCACAATGCCGTTGTCCACCAGCGCCGCCCAGGGCAGCAGGTCGGGCAGGCTGTAGGCGGCAGAGCGGAATTCTTTGAGCGCCATCATGACCGCACCTCGCGATCCTTGGCGAAGGGGCTGGCCTGTGCCGGGTAGTAGCGGCGATATTTGAGCAGGCGTCCGCCGGTCTTTGACAGGATGGGGTCGTAGGCGGCCGCGCGCGACAGCGCCCATTGGCCGACCATCCACAGCGTGACGCCGATGAC
>JBMOQW010000014.1:0-1758 GCA_049322515.1 Pseudomonadota bacterium | reverse complement strand
AGGTTGTAACGGGCATGACCAAAGAACAGGTCATCGTCGCCGTGGGTTATCCCCAACGGGACGAGACGGTGTCACTGGATTCGCCCGTATGGAACTACTGGGCCTCCAGTTTTGCGCCCTACCGCGTAATCTGGGGCAAGAACGGCCGCATCACCGAAATCGCCACCGACCCTGCCACCCACGCCCTCATGGTGTACCGCAAGCCGGAATAAGGCGCGCCCGGTCAGGCGCCTCCCTCGCTAAACGAATATAATCGGGCGCCGACCTGACTCCTTCGGGTCGCCCCTGCCATACTTATGTAGTGAAGTCGTCATGCCCGAAGCCAACCTGGAATTGCAAAACGAAGTAGCCGGTCTCATTGTTTCAGCCCTCAATCTCGACATCTCTCCGGAAGATATCCAGCCGGAGGCCCCCCTGTACGGGGAAGGGCTCGGGCTCGATTCCATCGACATCCTGGAAGTGGCCCTGGCAGTATCCAAGCATTATGGCTTCCAGTTGCGGGCAGACAACGCGGACAATGTCAGCATCTTCGGTTCCCTTGCCAGCCTGACGCGTCACATCGCAGCCCACCGGACAAAATGAAGCCGTCCCTGATCCGCGCAATCCGCTGGATCGTCATTGTCGCCGGGGCCATCGCGTACCCTGTGCTGGCGCATTACAGCACCACCTCCCCGGCAGCGGCCGCCATCCCCGCGCTGGGGGTGGCCGTCTCGCTGGCCCCGTCGCTGATTCTCCTCCTCTGGCTGACCTGGCGTTCGCCCCGGAAGCCTGCGATGCTGCTGCTGTGCGCGGGCGTGGCCGCGCTGCTGTGGACCTTCTGGGGCGTGCTCGAACGCAATTTCAGCTGGGTCTATTTCCTCCAGCATGCCGGTACCTATGCCATGCTAGCAGCCGTCTTCGGCACGACACTGGCGCACGGGCGGCAAGCCTTGTGCACCCGCTTTGCAGAAGTGGTGCACGGCAACCTGTCGGCGGAGGAAGTCCGCTATTCTCGCCAGGTCACGCTGGCATGGACGCTGTTTCTACTGGCGATCAGCCTCGTTTCGTGCGCCCTGTTCTTCATGGCCAGCATCGAAATCTGGTCGTTGTTCGCGAATTTCCTCTCTTTTCCGCTGATCGTTCTGATGTTCGCCATCGAATACGCCGTGCGCCTGCGCAAACTGCCGCACCAGAAGCAACACAGCATCCTGGACGGGGTGCGCGCCTACTGGATTTCCCCGGCTGCGCGGCCGGGGGCTGCCCCGACATCCGCCAGGCCGTCTGTGCACTGACTATGCCGACCCTGCCGCTCATCACCCATCGCCGCCCCGATGCCATCGTGGCGTGGCGTGGCAAGACGCCGGTCAGCGCGAGCCAATTCCTTGGCGAAGTCGAGCACATCGCCGGCGCATTGCCGCCGGGCCGGCATGCGCTCAACCTCTGCCGCGACCGCTATCGGTTCACTGTCACCCTGGCGGCATGCGTCGTCAGTGGGCGGGTCAGTCTGCTGCCTTCGACCTACACCCCGGAAATGGTGCGGCAGATGCGGCGTATCGCCCCCGATGTCTTCTGCGTCGCCGACAAGGATATCGACGGCGTCGACCTGCCCGGCTTCCGCTATCCCGAAGCGATGCCGCCCGCCTTGTCAGACCCGGACATCCCCGAGATCGATGACACGCAGGTCGTCGCCCAGGTTTTCACTTCCGGTTCCACCGGTGTGCCGCTGCCACACCCCAAACGCTGGGGAAACCTGGTGCGCAACGTGCGCGCGGAGGCGGA
>JBMOQW010000013.1:0-102766 GCA_049322515.1 Pseudomonadota bacterium | reverse complement strand
TCACCGGCTCGGTGGACCGATCAAATCTTGAATTCGGCTTGTTCGCGTCGCGATGACCGGCCCGTTGAAAAAAATCGCGCTGGGTCGGATTGGACGGCGTGGAACAGGGTTTTTCTACAGCGTCGTTGAGGTCGGTGAGGGCCGACTGATTCTGGCGCAGGCGCTGGTTGATGCGGCCGATGTAGCCGAGGGTCACGAGACTGGCGAAGATCAGGACCACGCCCAGCCCCAGCCAGGGACCGTATTGCGCGACCACTTCGGCCGGCGACAGCCTGCGCAGGCTTTCATAGGGCCCGATCCGCAACTCGCGCAGGGCATCGTGCACCGGCTGGTAGTTGAGCGGCAGGGTCCAGCCGGTGATCTGGCCAGCCCGCGCCGCAGGCTCGTCGGGTGGCATCTGCATGAGGGCGATAGCCACCCGTACCGCCAGGTCGTCGGGCACATGGCGCAGCTTGGCCAAGGGCCATTCCGGATAGAGCACGGTGCTGAGCAGGAGCGGGAAGCCTTCGCTGCGCTGAGGATTGAGGATGTAGAAATCGCTCAGGGTCAGCTTGCCCTCGACCGCCATGCGCTCCAGGGTGTCGGTGCGCAGGGTGCCGGCATCGACCTTGCCATCGCGCACGGCATAGGCGACCGCATCGTGGGTACCCAGGAAATCCAGTCGCTTGAGATCGCGCTCGGGATCGATGCCCTGGTGCAGCATTTCCCGCCAGCCGACCTGCCAGCCGCCAAAGGAACTGGCATCCACCGCCGCGAAGGTCTTGCCCTTGAGGTCAGCGAGGGTGCGGATGCCTTGGCGATCGGCGCGGGTCAGGATCACGCCGCCAAACTGGCTGAACCCGGGCCCGCCGTCGAAGCGGTTCTTGAGCGTGGCAATGGCGCTCACGCCGTAGAGCGATTCCAGTTCGACGAAGTAAGACGAATTGGTGAGGACGAAATCGATGCGTCCCTGGCGCACCGCCAGGCGCACTTCGTCGAAGCCCAGGGGCACCACCCGGAACTGGCGGTCCGGCAAGGACCGTGACAAGTACTCGGCGGTGGCCGCCCACCGCTCGACCACCTTGTCCGGTCCCCGGAGGGCGAGCACGCCCAGGGTGACCGGCTCGGCATGGGCCACCCCGACGCCAAGGCCGAGACATCCGACGAACAGGCTGAACAGCCAGGGCAGGAATCGTTCGATCGACACGCGAAATATCCAGACACGCACGGGCCGGGTTCGGCCCACATGCCTGGATTATCGCCGCGAACCCGATTCAAACAAGCAGGGATTGCTTATATGAGGTCGTTGGCCAGCGACTCGCGCACGGCCGCGGGGACCGCCAGCGCCACCGGATAGCCGGGGTGGTCGATGCCGGCCGTGAGCGCCACGCCCGACTTGATGGCCCGGCACATCTCGGGGGTCAGCTCGAAACGCAGGAAATGCACCGAGGCGGTCTTGTCCGGCGTGCTCCGGTCGAGATCCTCGTTGGCGATGGGATGCACCTTGTCGAAGCCGGCCACGCGCACCCAGACCGTGTCCTCGATGCCGACCAGCCGGGCCAGTGCCTGGCGGCGTTGCTCGACATCGGACACCTCGATCATGAAGGTCGCCTTCCAGTTGTGGCCGTCCGGGATCAGCGGGTTGTAGACATCGAGTTCGTCCTGGATCAGGTCTGGCTCGAACATCCGCTCCAGGCGCAACATCTCCTGCACCTGGTACTGCATGGTCAGGGCATCCTCGAAATACAGCGCGGCCTGTTCGCCCAGGGCCAGGCGGCGCGCCTTCTTGTGGGCGATCACCTGGGCCCGGAATTCCGGGCGGATGCGTGCGTAATGTTCCAGGGTGTACAAGTCTTCATGAGTCAGCATGATCATTCCTCAAAGGCCATAGGCTTGGCGCAGCAGCGAGATCGGATGCTCGGGCGCGCTGCCATCGGCGCGCGCATGGCCGATGTGGTGGCCGGCCATGGCACAGTCGCTGCCGTAATGGTCGGGCTGGGCCTGGTTGACCCGGCCGACCACCGGCTTGACGATCTTCATGGCCGCCGCGTGGAATTCCTGCTTCACCGCGTAGGTGCCATCGTGGCCGGAACAGCGTTCGATCGCCTCGACCTCGGTGCCGGGAATCAGCGCCAGCAGTTCCTTGGTCTTCGGCCCGATGTTCTGCACCCGCTGGTGGCAGGCGGCATGGTAGGCAACTTTGCCCAGCGGCTGCTTGAAGTCGGTCTTCAGCTGGCCTTCCTTGTGCCTCAGCATCAGGTATTCGAAGGGATCGAAGAAAGCATTCTTCACCTTCCGCACGTCCGGATCGTCCGGGAACATGAGCGGCAATTCCTGCTTGAACATCAGCACACAGGAGGGAATCAAGGCGGTGAGATCCCAGCCCTGGTCGACCAGTTCGGCCAACACCGGAATGTTGGCCTCCTTGGCGGCGCGGACGGCCTCCAGGTCACCCAGTTCGAGCTTGGGCATGCCGCAGCAGCGTTCCTGCCGGGCCAGGGTCACAGGAACGCCGTTGTGCGTGAACACTGCGACCAGGTCTTCGCCCGGTCCGGGTTCGTTGCGGTTCATGTAGCAGGTGGCAAACAGCGCCACCTTGCCGGTGGTGCGCCCGGCCGGCACGCCCGGGGTGCCGGCGGGCAGCGGTTGCAAACGGCTGCGCAAGGGAGGGCGGGCAAACGCGGGCAGCCAGGCTTCCGAATGGATGCCGGCCACCGCTTCCAGGGCCTTGCGCGCCGGGCCGATCCGGTTGACCGCATTGACCGTCGGGGCCAGCCCCGGCAGGCCGGCCAGGCGGCCCACCCAATCGGTGCTGGTCAGCACCTTGTCACGCAGCGGGGTATCGCGGTATTTGAAGTGCCAGGCCTTGGCGCGCAGCATCAGATGCGGGAAATCCAGGTTCCATTCATGCGGCGGGACGTAAGGACACTTGGTCATGTAACAGAGGTCGCACAGATAGCAATGCTCGACCACGTTCCAGTAGTCGTCCTTCTTGACGCCATCGACTTCCATCGAGGCCGAGGCATCGACCAGGTCGAACAGGGTGGGGAAGGACTGGCACAGGCTGACGCAGCGTCGGCAACCGTGGCAGATGTCGAACACCCGTTCCATCTCCTTGAACAGGGCGACTTCGTCGTAGAACTCCGGATTGCGCCAATCGAGGGGGTGGCGCGTGGGGGCTTCCAGATTGCCTTCCTTGATGGGGCTGGCCATGACCCTCTCCCTTGACGAGAAATGCGTGAGGAAAACGCGTGACAGGTTGGGTCACGCCGTTCCGGTCACGCCCGTGTGTCACGCTTTCATTCTCCTGGCCAGCGACCCGCCGTGTCCGTTGGCTCGCGTCGGGTGCCGACCCGGTCCGGGTCTCAGGCATTCAGTTCGTTCAGGGCCTTCTGATAGCGGTTGGCGTGAGAACGCTCGGCCTTGGCCAGGGTTTCGAACCAGTCGGCGATTTCGTCGAAGCCTTCCTCGCGGGCGTCCTTGGCCATGCCTGGATACATGTCGGTGTATTCGTGGGTCTCGCCAGCCACCGCGGCTTTCAGGTTGTCCTCGGTGCTGCCGAACGGCAGGCCGGTGGCGGGATCGCCGCACTGTTCCAGATATTCCAGGTGGCCATGGGCATGGCCGGTTTCGCCTTCCGCGGTCGATCGGAACAGGGCCGCGACATCGTTGTAGCCCTCCACGTCGGCCTTGGCGGCGAAATACAGATAGCGGCGATTGGCTTGCGATTCGCCGGCGAAGGCGTCCTTCAGATGTTGTTCGGTCTTGGATCCTTTGAGTTGCATGGGGGCCTCCTGCAAAAGATGAACGGGAGCCCGAACCGGGTCGGGTCAATGTCCAGCGTAGTCCGATCCCCCCCTCATGGAAGTTGCCATTTTTTATGGCGGTGATAGCAGCCAGCTATCGCCCAGGCCCATAGGGCGGATCTATCGCGACGATAGGTTCAATCTTATTGCCCTTGGTATTTGTATATCAGGATACTTTGATCTGAATGACCTAGACCGGCCGTTCACCCTACACCAACCACAAGGAGCTTCACCATGAGACTGCGCATCCTGGTTTCCACCCTCCTCGCCGTCGCCTTCCCGTTCGCTGCCGCCCAGGCCGCCGAGCCGATCGAAATCATCAAGGCCGCCAAGCCGAAGAACCCGGCCATGGTCGAACTGGGCAAGAAGCTGTACTTCGATCCGCGCCTGTCGAAGTCCGGCTTCATCTCCTGCAACTCCTGCCACAACCTGTCCATGGGCGGTAGCGACAATCTGCCCACCTCGATCGGCCACAACTGGCAGCAAGGCCCGATCAACTCACCCACCGTGCTCAATTCCAGCATGAACCTGGCCCAATTCTGGGACGGCCGCGCGAAGGACTTGAAGGAACAGGCCGGCGGCCCGATCGCCAACCCGGGCGAGATGGCCTTCACGCATGAACTGGCAGTGGACGTGCTGAACTCGATTCCCGCCTACAAGGCCGAGTTCAGGAAGGTGTTCGGCAAGGAGGCTGCCAACATCGACATGGTCACCACCGCGATCGCCGCCTTCGAGGAAACCCTGGTCACCCCCGACTCGCGCTTCGACCAATGGCTCAAGGGCAACAAGAAAGCCCTCACCGCACAGGAAAAGGAAGGCTATGAACTGTTCAAGAACAGTGGCTGCACCGCCTGCCACTACGGCCCGGCCGTGGGCGGCAACTCGTTCCAGAAGATGGGCCTGATCACCGAGTACGACACCAAGAGCAAGGCCGAGGGCGTCGCCGGCCTGACCGGCAAGGACGTCGACCGGATGAAGTTCAAGGTGCCGACCCTGCGCAACGTCGAGATGACCTATCCGTACTTCCACGACGGTGCTGCCTGGAGCCTGGAAGAAGCGGTCGACATCATGGGCCGCCTGCAGTTGGGCCGGACCTACAGCAAGGACGAGATCGCCAAGATCACCGCCTTCCTGAAGACCCTGACCGGCAAGCAGCCCGACTTCAAACTGCCGATCCTGCCGCCGTCGACCAACGACACCCCGAAGCCGAAGCCCTGGGGCTGAGCCGGACACCGGCATCGCCCCGTCATGCAGCCTCCCACTTGGGAGGCTGTTTTTATGGGCCATGACGCCCATGGAAGACGCTTGATCGTGATCGCCGCCACCGGCACACTGGGTCCATGCCGACCCCGGAAACCGCCCCTTCCGTCCTCTCCGTCTCCGACCTGAACCGGCAGGCACGCATGGCCATCGAGCGCAGCCTGCAAGTGGCCTGGATCGCGGGAGAAATCTCCAACCTGACCCGGGCGCCCTCCGGGCATTGGTACTTCACCCTGAAGGACGCCCAGGCCTCGGTGCGCTGCGCCATGTTCCGGAACCGCAACCAGTTCCTCGACTGGCGGCCCGAGAACGGCATGCAGGTCGAGGTCCGCGCCCAGGCCACCCTGTATGAGCCGCGCGGCGAATTCCAGCTCACCGTGGACGCCCTGCGCCGGGCCGGGCTGGGCGCCTTGTTCGAAGCCTTCCAGCGACTCAAGGAGCGGCTCGAACGCGAGGGTCTGTTCGACCCCGCCCGCAAGCGCCCGCTGCCCACCCTGCCTGGCTGCCTCGGCGTGATCACCTCGCCCCGGGCCGCGGCCCTGCGCGATGTCCTGACCACCCTGCGGCGGCGCTGGCCGCTGGCCCGCGTGGTGATCTACCCGACCCTGGTGCAGGGCGCCGAGGCCCCGGCCCGCATCGTCGCGGCCCTGGACACCGCCGCGGCCCGCCAAGAATGCGAGGTCCTGCTCCTGGTGCGCGGCGGCGGCAGCCTGGAGGACCTCTGGGCCTTCAACGACGAAGCGGTGGCACGCGCCATCGTCCGCTGTCCGATGCCGGTGGTGTCCGGGGTCGGCCATGAAACCGATTTCACCATCGCCGATTTCGCCGCCGACCTGCGTGCGCCGACCCCGACCGGTGCCGCACAACTGGCCACCCCGGATGGCGCGGCCTGGCGGGACACGGTGATCCGCCTGCGCCAGCGTCTGCACTTGGAACTGCGTCGACGGCTGGACCGGCACGCCCAGCATCTGGATGGTCTGACCCGCCGACTCCAGCATCCGGCGGCCCGCCTGCAAGCGCAAACCCGCCTGGTCGAACAGTGGCTGCGCCGGCTGGTGCTGGCCCAGCAGGCCGGCATGGCGCGTCGCCGCCACCGCTTCGAACCCCTGGCTGCCCGCCTGGACGCGGCCCGCCCGGACCTCGACCGGGGACGCGACCGAGTGGCGGCCCTGTCACACCGCCTGCGGCTCGGGCTGGAGGCCCGCCTCGCCGGGCACGCGGCTCGCCTGGCCGGCCTGGAAGGCCAACTCCGTCACTTGAACCCGAACGCGGTGCTCGAGCGCGGCTACGGCATCGTGCGCGACGATCAGGGCCATATCGTGCGTGACGCAGGCCGCCTGGCTCCAGGCGACCGGTTGACCCTGACCCTCGCCCAGGGCAGCGCAGCCGCCAATGTGACGGAAACATTTCATTGACGCCGATTTGATCGCGTCATTAAGATTCTTGAATCCAGAATAACAAACCGCGATAAGCGCCCCATAAACAACGGAAATGGCTAGAATCCTGGCCACTTAACAGTTCGACCACAGAGAGAAAGACACGACGAACACCATGGCGCGACTTTTCCGCCGCCTGTTGGCTCTCTTGCCCTTGTGCGCCAGTTTCGCGGCGCATGCCGCGAGCATCGGCGAGATTCGCGTCTCAAGCCACCTCGGCGAGCCCCTGCGCGCCCGTGTGCCGATCAGCCTCGACGAAGAAAGCCTGATCCAGGACAGCTGCGTGCGACTGGTCGGCGCGGCCCGCCAGCATCCCGATCTGGCCGATGCCGAGGTCGTCCTGGTCGGTCAAGGGGCCCAGCGCATGGTATCGATCCGGACCCAACACCCGGTCAACGACCCGATGATCGACTTGACCTTGCGCACCGAGGGCTGCGGTCCCACCTTGCAAAAGGATTTCGTCCTCCTCCTGTCGCCCCGTGACCTGCCACCCGCGGAACCTGCACCGAACCGGGCCATCAGCCCCGTGCGTGCGCCGGTCCAGCCGTCGACCGTCGAACGGCCGCACAGCGCGCCCCCGCCCCGGCCACGGGCAGCCCGGCAGTACAGCCTCAAACTGGACTACAACGACGATCATTTCGGCCGCCTGGCCGAACGCATCGTCGCCCGCAAGCAGGCCGCCTATCTGGGCCGAGCCGGCAAGCCGACCCAGCCCCGGGTGGGTGCCAACGTATCCCAGAATGCCCGGCAATTGCTCGAGGCCCGCCCCGCCCAGGTCGAGCCGGGCCCGGCGGCCAGTGCCCCCCCGCAGCCGCCCCCCCCCGCCAGCCCACCCGTCCGTCCGTCCGGGCCGGAAAACCAGTTCTCCCTGGCGCCCCCGCCGGAGGACTTCGTGGCCCCCGGCCAGTCGGCGTGGCATCCCCACAATCGGCCCAGGACAGCGCCAGCACCGACGACGGGTCGCCCCGCGGAGCCCATGATCGCACTCGGGCCGGACTGGATGCCGGCCTGTCGGTCCCGGCCCGCAATGAATCGAACATCGCCTGGCTGGCGTGGTTGCTGAACCCCTACAACCTGCTGGTGCTGCTCCTGATCCTCCTGTTCGCCCTGCTGGTGGCGCTTTGGCTGAAGCGGCAACGCAGCCCGCGCGAATCTTACCCGGAACACACGCCCGCCAGCCTGCCGCCGCTGATCGACGACGAGACCACCCGGATGCCGGCCAACGCCCATCCTGGCGGCGCCGCCGCCGCGGTCGCCGAGACGACCAACCCGTACCCCGCATCGCCCGTGCCGGCGCCCAGCCTGAACGACATCCTGGACACCCGCCCGCCCGCCGCCGCCGTCGACCCCCTGGAATTCCAGCCGGGACCGAAGTCGATCATGGGCCTCTCCGGCCTCTCGGTGGAAACCCACGAATCCTTCGACCAGGTCATGGAACTGGCCGAAGTCATGCTCGCCTTCGGTCGCAGCGGCCAGGCCATGGATGCCCTGCGCCAGCATATCCGGGACAACCCACGGCAATCCGTCGACCCCTGGCTGAAACTCCTCGACCTCTACCACCAGGCCGGCCAGCGCAGCGATTTCGAAGCCTTGTCCGATGAGTTGCACCGACACTACAACATCGCCACCGTGCAATGGGACGATTACGTATCTGACGCACCGGCCGTAGCGGGACCGCTCACCCTCGAATCGCTGCCCCACGTCATGCAGCACCTGACCGGGATCTGGGATACCCCGGAAGGCCTCGAATACCTCAACAAGCTGCTATCCGACAATCGCGGGGGGCAGCGACTCGGCTTCCCCATGCCTATCGTTCGCGATATTCTTCTCTTGAGAGACATCCTCAGGCACACCTGCCAGGTCTCCCCCCTGTCCCGCTGAACCGAAGAAAGTCGCATCGATGTCTAGCCAAGCCGCAGCCCGCCTCCTGGAGCGGATCGCCCAGGAATTGTCATCGCCGGACGTGGTCTTTCCGACCTCGTTCGAGTTGACCCTGCGGGTACAGACCCTGCTCAAGGATCCGGACGTTTCCATCGAGAAACTTTCCGAGCTGATCAAGACCGAGCCACTGATGAGCACCAAGCTGCTTGCCTATGCCAATTCAGCGGCCATCCGGGGCGCCGGGGCCGAGATCACCGACATCGGCACCGCCGTGATGCGAATCGGTTTCGACGCGGTACGCACGGTGTCCTACACCCTGGCGGTCGAGCAGATCATTCGCTCCAAGCACATGCTGCCGTTCCAGTCGCTTTCCAACGACATCTGGAAGCACTCGCTCACGGTGGCGACCCTGGCCCGTCTGCTGGCCCGGCGCCAGCGCATGAATGCCGAAAAGGCTTTCTTCATGGGCATGATCCATGACATCGGCGCCTTCTACCTGCTGTTCCGCTGTGCCAGCGACCCGGAACTGGCCAGCCAGCCCGAAGCCCTGGTCGCCCTGGTGTTCGAATGGCACGACGGCATCGGTCACGCCCTGCTCTCGGCCATGAGCCAGCCGGAGGACATCCTGACCGCGATCCAGGACCACGAAGCGCCGATCAACATCACCACGCTGAGCAACTGGACCACCATTCTGGCCTGCGCCGACCGGCTCGGCGAACGCCTGCTCGACTGGGTGCCGGCGGAACTGCGGGCCGGCCACAAGCGCGACATCGACCCGGCCCTGCTCGACGAAGCCGCCCAACAGGAACTGCTGGACCAGGCCCAGGTCGACCTCGCGTCCCTGCGCACCGCGCTGTTCTGAACGCCGCCCGGCCGGGCGGGCCGCTACGCCGGGACAAGCCGCTGCCCGGCCAGCCAATCCGAGACCGTGGTCACCAGATCGGGGGCCAGGCCGTCGAACGCCTTCGCGTCCGTCCAACGACGCAACCAGGTCAATTGCCGCTTGGCCAACTGCCGGGTTGCGGCGATGCCGGACTCGCGCAGGCCCTGCAGGTCGATTTCGCCATCCAGGTATTGCCAGGCCTGGCGATAGCCGACGCAACGCATCGAGGGCATCTCTGAATGCAAGGCATACCGGGCACGCAAGCCGCGCAGTTCATCGACCAAGCCGGCTTCGAGCATGGCCAGGAAACGGGCTTCGATGCGCTGATGCAGGACCGTGCGATCGGTCGGCATGAGGGCCAGTTCGATCAAGCGATAGGGCAAGCCGGCGGTCGCCGCGGAAAACAGCACGGACATCGGCCGACCGGTCAACAGGCAGACTTCCAGGGCACGCTGGATCCGCTGGGCATCATTCGGCCGGATGCGCGCGGACGCAGCCGGGTCGAGTCGGGCCAACTCGGCATGCAAGGCCGGCCAGCCCGCCTGGCGGGCCCGGGCATCAAGTTGGGCGCGCAGTGCCGGATCGGCCTGCGGCAGGTCATCCAGGCCCGCCTTGAGCGCCTTGAAATAGAGCATGGTCCCGCCCACCAGCAGCGGCACCCGGCCGCGCCCGACGATGTCGGCCATCAGGGCCAGGGCGTCTGCGCGGAAACGCCCTGCCGAATAACGGTCGGTCGGCTCGACTACGTCGATCAGGTGATGCGGACAGGCGGCCAGTGTGGCGGCATCGGGTTTCGCGGTGCCAATGTCCATGCCGCGATACACCAGCGCCGAATCGACGCTGATCACCTCGAACGGAAAGCGCCTGGCCAGGGCCACGGCGAGATCGGTCTTGCCACTCGCGGTCGGCCCCATCAGGCACACGGCGGGCGGCAGGCCCGCGCCACTGCTCATTCGTAACGCTTCGATGCCTTGCGCCGGCCGGGCTTCGATTTCTGCACCACCACGCCCTTGATGCAGGACAGGTCGTCGATGGGGATGTTCGGGTACAGGGGATTGACCGGCTTCAGCATCCAGCCGTCATCCCGTTTCACCAACTGGCGGAAATAGAGATCATCGGGAAGCTGAGCGATCACATAGGCGCCGTCATGCACTGGCGCGCTGGGATCGATGGTGATGACCCAGCCCGCCTCGAATTCGGGTTCCATGTAATCTTCCAGGACCATCAATACATACGGCTCACTGTCGGCGCAGGCCTCGGCCATCAGCTGTTCTTCGACGCTCTGGGGCGCCGGCTTGACCGGAATCGGGAAGGGTTTGCGTTCAGTCATCATTTTCCTCGCATGAACATCAGGTCCAGATCGGCCAGGCTGAGCTGGAACCAGGTCGGACGTCCGTGGTTACATTGATCGGCGCGCAGGGTCCGTTCCATGTCGCGCAGCAGGGCATTCATCTCCGGCAGGGCCAGCTTGCGGTGGGCGCGCACCGCGCCGTGGCAGGCCAGGGTGGCCAGCAGTTCGTCGCGACGCGCGGTCAGCGCCTCGCTGGCGCCAAACTCGCGAATGTCCTTGAGCACCTCGCGTGCCAGCCGTTCGGCATCCGCGCGGGCAAGCATGGCCGGCACCGCCCGCACCGCGAGATGGGTCGGCGAGGCGGCGGTGATCTCGAAGCCCATGGCGGCCAGGGTCTCGGCATTCTCCGTCGCGGTCGCCAGTTCCAGCGCCGTGGCCTGGAACACCAGCGGAATCAGGAGCGGCTGCGCGGCCAGGCCCTGCCCATCGAGGGCCGCTTTGAGCCCCTCGTACAGGATGCGTTCATGCGCGGCATGCATGTCCACCACCACCAGGCCGTCGGCGTTTTCGGCCAGGACGTAAATGCCGCCGACCTGGCCCAGGGCATAGCCGAGGCTCGGCCAAGCCGGCGCCGGCTCACCCGCCTCCGGCGCCGACGCGGGCTGCGCGGCCAAGGTCTCGGCCATCACCCCGTAATAGGCCGCTGGCTCGGCGGCACGCAGGGGCATGTCGTCCTGACGCCAGGCCGGAGCCCGGGCCGGGAATGCGCTTGCCTGGAAGGCCGCCGATGACGTGACCCGGGGCGCCTCGGCCAGCGGCGTGTCACCGGCCTGGGCGACGCCATGGGCCCGCCCCAGGGCCTGCTCCAGGCCATGGAACACGAAACGATGCACCGCCTGTGACTGCCGGAAACGGACCTCGGTCTTGGCCGGATGCACGTTGACATCGACCTCGCGCGGCGGCAGGTCGAGATACAGGACGAAGGCCGGGTGGCGGTCGCCATGCAGGATGTCCCGGTAGGCTTCGCGCACGGCGTGGGCCAGCAACTTGTCGCGCACGAAACGGCCGTTCACGAACAGGAACTGGGCGTCGCGACCGGACCGGCTGTAGGCTGGCAGGCCGGCCAGCCCGGACAGGCGCAGGTCGCCCGCGGACACCTCGATCGTGCGCGCGGCCGCCTCGAAGCCCTCGCCCAGCAGGGCCACGGCGCGCGCGTTGGCCGGCTGCGGGGGCAGGTGCCAGATGACCTTGCCGTGGTGACGCAACTCGAAGGCGACTTCGGGTCGGGCCAGCGCGGCGCGGCGCAAGGCATCCTCGCAATGGCCGTATTCGGTGGCTGGCGTCTTGAGGAACTTGCGCCGGGCCGGGGTATTGAAGAACAGGTCGCGCACCTCGACCACCGTGCCCTTGGCCAGCGCGGCCGGCTCGACCGGCGCCAAGGCGCCGTCCTGGGCGGCGATGCGCCAGGCATGGCCAGCCTCGGCCACCCGGCTGGTCAGCGTGACGCGCGCCACGGCAGCGATGCTGGCCAGGGCCTCGCCCCGAAAGCCCAGGGAAGCCACCGATTCGAGTTCGTCCAGGCTGGCGATCTTGCTGGTGGCGTGCCGGGCCAGGGCGTTGCCGAGGTCGTCGGCGGCGATGCCCTGGCCATCGTCGGCGATGCGGATCAGCTTGATGCCCCCCTCTTCCAGGTCGACCCGGATCTCCCGGCTGCCGGCATCGAGGCTATTCTCGACCAGTTCCTTGAGGGCGGAGGCCGGGCGTTCCACCACCTCGCCGGCGGCGATCTGGGAGATCAGGAGATCGGGGAGCGGGCGAATCCGGGCCATCGGCGCATTCTAACCCGGCGAGGGCGCTACAATTCCCCCATGCCGATCAAGTCCTTTCTTGCCCGCCGGGCTTCCCGCCGCACACCTTTCAGGCGTAAATCGGCCAGCGCAGTCGCCTCGCGCGTGGTCATCAAGAAGCCGATGTCGCGGCTCGCCCGCCTGCTTTGGGCAGGTCTGGCGGTGGCCGGCACGCTGCTCCTGGGCGGCGGCCTGTTCGTCGCCGGCCAGTACTCGGCCGGCCATGCCAGCCTGGATAGTGCGCTGACCCAGCGCGCGCAGGCAGCGGAAATCGCTCGCTTGCGCGACCGCCTGGCCGACAGCGAACGGCAGTTCGCTGAAATCAACACCCAATGGCGTATCGATCAAGGTGCCCGAAGCACCCTGGAAGCCCAGGTCCGCAAGCTGGACGAGGAACGCAACCGGCTGAGCCGCGACCTGGCCGTGTTCGAGAACCTGTTTCCCAGCTCGGGGCCAGCCGGCCAACCCAGTGTGCGCGGCTTTCGCATCGAACCGGCCAGTGTCGGAGGGGGGGATGGCCGCTGGCGCTACCGCCTGCTGATCATGCGCTCGGGGACGGGCAACCGATTCCAGGGCGAAATCCAGCTTCAAGTCCGCTACCGCATGGACGGCCGCGAGGTCCACGCCGCCTCGCCCGCCCAAGGCCGGGTCAGCGAACGGCTGGAATTCGAGCGCTATCAGCGGGTCGAGGGCGAGTTCCAGGCGCCCGCCGGGGCAAAAGTGCTTGGCGCGATCGCCCGGGTCATGGAAAATGGCAGGCCCGTCGCGGAGTCCACCACCCAGCCCTGACCCCGCTTGCCCGTCAACCGACATCGATAGGACCCCCCATCATGTTTGGAAGAAAACCCGGCAGCCCCAGCGCAAACCTCGGCAATATCGATTGCCTGATCGGCGCCAAGACCCGCATCGTCGGCGATACCGACTTCGAAGGCGGCCTGCGCATCGATGGTGAAATCCAAGGCAACCTGAACGGCGGCGCCGAAAGCATGCTGGTGGTCAGCGAGCAAGCCCGCGTCGAAGGCCAGGTTCGCTGTGCCAACGCCGTCATCAATGGCCAGATGTCCGGCGTCATCCACGTCGCCGACCGCCTGGAACTGCAAGCCAAGGCGCGCATCACCGGCGACGTGCATTACCAGACCCTGGAAATGCATCCCGGTGCGGTTGTCGATGGCCGCCTGATCCACGGCCAGACCCCGGGCCAAGCCACCGATGAGCCGGTGGTCACCCTCGACCTCGAGTCCGCCTCCGCATTGCGCAAGAAACGCCAGGCGGCCTGAACCGTCCGGCCAGGGAGTCCATCATGCAAGTCATCCTGTTGTCGGATCGGCTCGGACCGACCCGCTCGTTCAGCTTCAACCTGCGCCACGTCCTCGCCGTCACCGTCCTCCTGGTCGCCGCCCTGGTCTGGTCCGGCTTCCTCGGCTTTCGCATTGCCACCGGTGACGGCGCCTCGGTGGCGATCACCCTGGGCAAGCAGGCGTCCCAGCCGCAACTCGACCAGCTGGCCCTGCGTGTCGGCGAATTGCAGGCCCGCCTGGCGCGCCTGGACGCGCTTGGCGAACGGGTCGCCGGCAAGGCCGGGGTGCCGATGCCCAAGCCCGGGACCGAAGCCCCCGGACGCGGCGGCCCGCTGGTCGACCCGGCAACCCCGAGACTGACCTCGGCCGAACTTGCGGCCCGACTCGACAGCCTTGGCCAGGCCATTGATCTCGCGTCCGACCAGCTTCAGGTTCTGGACGCCGAACTGCTTCTGCGCCAGGCCAGCCAGGGCAAACTGCCGATGGACCGCCCGGTGCTGGAGTCAGCCTATCTCTCCTCGGTGTTCGGCCTGCGCACCGATCCCTTCACCGGCCGTCGCGCCCGTCACGAAGGCCTCGATTTCGCCGATGCCCTGGGCGCGCCGATCCTGGCCGCCGAAAGTGGCGTGGTACTCCGCGTCGACCGCCACCCGCAATATGGGATCAGCCTGGAAATCGACCATGGCAATGGCCTGGTCACCCGCTATGCGCATGCTTCGCGGGTCCTGGTGGCCATCGGTGATGTCGTGAAGCGCGGCCAGCCGGTGGCCGAAATCGGCTCGACCGGCCGCTCCACGGGCCCGCACCTGCATTTCGAGGTGCTCAAGCAGGGCGTTCCGCAGAATCCGATCGGCTATTTGTCGGGACGCGCCTGAGCTGCCTCGTAGAGCGAGGGCGTGACCCGGGCCGAGGCCAGGTATTCACGCAGGTGCTTGATTTCCAGCTTGCTGCACTCGCTGCTGTGATGCGGCCGGTGCAGCACCCCTTCGACACCGTTGAGGAGCACCCGGAAACGGGCCCCCTGGAGCGGCTCCAGGGTCGCGCCCAAGTGATGCAGGAAGGATTCCACCTCGCGCCAATGGATGTTGGCGCTGACCGGATCATGAAACAATGCCCGGAGAAATTGTTCGTGCTTGTGGCTCATGGAATCCTTTCCCGCCGGTTGAGACCAGCGGCTAGATGTCGCTGGCTCGGGGACACGACCCAACCGGCCGGCCCGCCAGCGTCGGAGTTTAGCAGGCGGGGCAATCATTGCGCCGCGAATTCCGTAAGTTCAGGCGCGCCAGAGCCAGATCACGAACACGACGAAGAATCCCATCAGGCCGATGAAGCCGGGGATGCCGGCGCACTTCAGGCCGAATACCGGCAGGAGCGCCGAGGTCGCAAAGAACAGCGCACGCCACGCGGCATAGCGGTTCAGGAAGCGGCGCGACTCGGCGTGCCAGGGGGTGGCCAGGCCAGGTCGCAGCCAGACCGGACCGAGATGGCCCGCCGCGCCGGTCACCAGCGGAAACAGGAAGCCGGGCAGGAACACCGCCAGCGGCGCCTCCAACCCTTGGAGCGCGCCGACCAGGGCACCCCCGAAACCGAGCAGGGCCACCGCCAGGACCGACTCGCCGCCATGCAAGCCCAAGATCTCGCGCCGATACAGGCGTGCCCACGCCCAGGCCATGTGCGCCAGCGGCCAGGCCCAGGCCAGAACCCCGGCCCAACTCAGCACCGTGAATTCCAGGGCCTGGCCGAGCGCCAGGCCCCAGGCCCCGGCCAGGGCCCATTTCAGATCCTGGCGCAGACGCAGGCCGGCCCCGGGATCCGGCCGGCCGCTCAAGGTCGGCATCAACACCTGCAAGGTGCCGATCGCAGTCAAGCCGATGAAGCCGTACAGGTTGATATGCAGATGAAAGACGCGCAGGGCTGCATGCCAGGCCGGCACCACATGCATGGCCGCCACCGCGCCGAGCCCGGCCACCAGGCAGGCCATCGCGGCGACATACCAGGCCAGGCCGGGATGGGCCGGCCCCACTGCCGCCCCCTGTTTGGCGTGCATCCAGGCCAGCATCACCAGGGCCCCGGTCAGGCCGAGGCCGGCGGCAAACAAGAGGCCGAGCCCATCGAGCAGGCCGGCGAACACCGCGACAGCGACCCCCCCCGCCACCACCATGATCCAGGGCAGCCGGGCCATCCAGGCCCCCGGACCGCGGCTCCGGCACAACACCGGCACGAAGTGCTGCATGGCGCCGGTGATCAGGCTCATCACCGCGACCGCCAGCACCAGATGAGCCCAGGCCGGGTCCGGCCACTCCACCAACCGGGGCATAGCCAGGGCGGCCGCGAGGGCGGCGAGCGACAGGGTGAGCAGGACGATCAGCATGGCGGCATGATCGGCAAAGACACGACCCGGGTCATTGACCAAGGTCAGACCGAGGTCTACTTGGGGATTTTTACTTCCCGCTCGAAATAGCGGCCTTGGTCGGCGCGGGGATGACAGGCCCCGCAATTGGCCGGTCCGGCGACACTGGCGCGCCGCCAGATATGGCTCGGCACTTCGTCGTGCATGAAGCGAAAGAAGGGGGTTTCACTGACCCGCAGGGGCGTCTCACCCGGGGCGATGCGGGCCAGAAAAGGCGCCAGGGAGCGATCGGCGCGCCCCCGATCGGAGGCCAGGGCAACCAACTCGCCAAGCAAGCGCTCACGGGTTTCGGCATCCAGGCTGGCGTCGGTACCAAAATGGCGGTCGAGGCCGGCCATCAGCGCCTGCCAGGAACGGGCCGGCAGGTAGATAGGCGCGTAAGCGGCGTGGCAGGCCCCGCATTCCTCGACATAAGCCGGCGAAGCCGGCATCGGCAGCACGCTGTCGAGGCCGGCCCAGGCCGCCGGGATGGCCCCAGCCAGGGCCAACCCCAGGAGGGCCGCGCGCGCCCAGGCCATGGGATCAGTAGGCCTTGGCGGGTGCGCCGGTGGCGACCGTGGTGTCGACGTCATCGCCTTTGATCGTGAAATAGGGCGAAGTGAAGGCCGGCTTGCCGAGCGACTGGTAGTAGGCGGAGATGTCCTCGATGTCCTGCTCGGTGTAGAAGGCCGTGGCCAGATTCATGACCGGGTGCAGGATCTTGCCAGTCTTGTACTTGTTGGTCTTGATCGCCAGCTTGTCGGCATCGCGGCCGGCCAGTTGCAAGGTGAAGAACATGCCGCCAAACGACTCGCTGCCGTGACAGACCGTGCAGCCGGTGGCTTTCTGCTTGCCGGCCAAGGCATCGCCCGCAAAGGCAGGATGGGCCAAGGGGATCAGGGTCAGCGCGGCGATGATGAGCGAAGCTTTCATGATGACTTTTCCTTTCAGGACAGAGGGGGACGCGGGAAATTAAGTATGTACTAATAAGCTATGGATTGAATTGTACATATTTCTTATACATGTACAAGTATTGGGCTATAATTTTTACATGCCCTCGCCCTACGACGCCGACCACTTCCCGATCCGTGAACTCTCCCGCCTGACTGGCGTGCACACTTCGACCCTACGCGCCTGGGAAAATCGACATGGCCTGCTGACCCCGCGCCGGACCGCTTCAGGGCATCGGCTGTACCACCATGACGACGTCCTGCGGGTGCGCCGTTTGCGGGAATTGCTGGCCCAGGGCTTCTCGCTGGCCGAGATTCGTGACCTGCTGCCCGAACCGGAACTCCCCGAGCCGCCCACCACGACCACGGTCTCGGTAGCGCCGGCCTGGCAAGGTTATGTGCACGAAAGCCTGCGCGCCTTGGAGGACTTCAGCGGCGAACGCCTGGACGCCCTCTACAACGAGGCCTGCGCCCTGTATCCGATCGATTTGGTGACCCGCAACCTGCTCGTGCCATTGCTCGAATTGCTCGGTCAACGCTGGGACAAGCGGCCCTCGGGGATCGCCGAGGAACATTTCTTCAGCGCCTGGCTGCGCAACAAGTTGGGCGCACGCCTGCATCACAGCCAGGGCGCCCGGCGCGGCCGTCCCCTGGTAGTGGCCTGCCTGCCCGGCGAGCACCACGAGATCGGCCTGTTGCTGTTTTGCCTGGCCGCATTGGATTTGGGCTATCGCATCATCTACCTGGGTGCCGACATGCCGACCCGGCAGATCGCCCCGGTCGCCCGCCAGACCGGCGCCCTGGGCATCGTCCTGGCCGCGCGAAGCACCGACCGGGAGAGCGCATTGCTCGACGACCTCACCTGGTTACAACGCCACACGGGCCTGCCGGTGATGCTCGGCAGCCATGTCGCCCGGCAATTGGCCGACGCCCTGCCGGCAGTGGGCCTGTTGGGACTGGGCGAGGACATCGAATCCGGCCTGCGCCGGCTGGAAGCCCATCTCGCGGCGTTCCGGCGAGCCGAAACCGGCGCCGAAGCGAGGCGTCCGGACTGATCTCCCGCGCCGATCAGCCGCGCAGGTCGCGCAGCCGATCGTGGTAGCGGGCCCGGTAAAGCAGCCGGCGCCGCTCGGGCCGGTCGGTGAAGCCGTCACGGGTATGCAGGACGTTGTTGCAGAGCAGCCCCATGCCCGGTTCCAGCTTGAGCCTGAACCCACCGAACGGCGCGCTGGCCAGCAAGGTCTCGATGGCCTGGACCGCCGCCTGGGTGGTGGCGTCGGATTTCCAGGCAATGCTCTTGGTGCGCGCCGTGTAGCGCAAGTGCAGGCCGCCGCTGGCAGCATCGACCAGGAAAACGGGGCCCGGCTCGGCCGGGCGTTCGCCATCGATCTCGTCGATCCGGGCCGGGATGGTCATCGCGTCGGGCGCCATCAGGGCGCGGATGAATTCGGGCTGGCTGTCGCGCAAGGCGATGTAGACCAGCTCGTGGTCGAGCAACTCGTTGTCGCCACCCTGCTCCGCCTCGCGCACGCAATGCAGGGTCATGGCCAGGATGCGTCGGTGCTCGGGGTTGTAATAGCCGTCGGTATGCCAGCGGATGCGGTGATGGGTGTAGGGGATGTAGTCGCCGCGCTTTTGCTCGCCGTCGTCGCGCGGGGTCAGGCTGGAAATGCCGTCTTCGTCGGCCAGCCAGTTGGCATCCAGGCGGGTCAGCCCGAACTGGGCCGACAACGCACGCACCGCGGCCTTGTCCTCGGCCTCGCCCAGGCGGGTGGCATAGATCACCATGTTGGTCTTGTCGATGCGCGCCAGCATGGCACGGTATTCGGCATCGGTCAGCGCATGCGGGTCGGCCACCTCGACGATGAGCGCCTCGCCCCGGGTCGGGTAACCGGCCAGCTTGGCATCGCGCCAGGCACGATAGGCTGCATCGTTGTCGGGATGGAAGGGGCTGTCGGCGGGGATCATCGGGGCAGTCGGGGTGGCAAATGCTCGGGCAGGCATTGTCCCCCAGAATGGCCGACGGCGGACAGAGGGTGCGCCATTTCCGCCAGTCCCGGACGGCGATGCACTACACTGGGCATTGGTCGCCCATTTGCCGCAAATACGCTGCCCATGATCCGTCGTCCCACTGTCCTGACGGGAGTGCCACTCATTGTCCTGTGCATCGCAGGGGCGGCCTTCCTGTGGTTCCGCGCCCAGGCACCGGCGCCGATCCGGATCGGCGTCCTGCACTCGCTGACCGGCACCATGGCGGCCAGCGAAAAACCCCTGATCGACGCGGTGACCCTGGCGGTGGAGGAAATCAACGCCGCCGGCGGCTTGCTCGGTCACCCGGTGCAGATGGTCGTCGCCGATGGCCGCTCGGACTGGCCCACCTTTGCCCGCGAGGCCGAGCGCCTGATCACCGCGACCCGGGTCAGCGCCCTGTTCGGCTGCTGGACCTCGGCCTGCCGCAAGGCGGTGCTGCCGGTGGTCGAGCGGCACCAGCACCTGATGTTTTACCCGGTCCAATATGAAGGCATGGAGCAATCACGCCATCTGCTGTACACCGGCGCGGCGCCCAATCAGCAAATCGTGCCTGGAGCCCACTGGGCCTTGCAGCAGTTTGGCAAGCGGGTCTACCTGATCGGCTCCGACTACGTGTTTCCCCGGACTGCCCACCTGATCCTGCGTGACCTGATTGCCGCCGAGGCCGGCGAAGTGATTGCCGAACACTACGTGCCCTTGGGCAGTACCGACTTCGCGGCCATTGTCGAGGAGATCCGGTCGCGCCGCCCCGACGTCCTGCTCAACACGGTCAACGGCGACAGCAACGCGGCCCTGTTCCAGGCCCTGGCCGACGCCGGCCTGGCCGACCTGCCCGTGCTCTCGTTCAGCGTGGCGGAGCCGGAAATGCGCGCCTGGCAGGGCACCCGCCTGCACCGGCATTACGCGGTGTGGAGCTATTTCCAGTCCCTGCCGGAGCCCGCCAACCAGCGCTTCCTGGCGGCCTGGCATGCCCGCTTCGGCGCCGACCGGCTGACCAGCGATCCCATCGAATCCACCTATAACGCCGTCCATCTCTGGGCCCAGGCCGTGCGCGATGCACAATCCAGCGCACCGCACCGGGTCAATCCGGCCCTGTTGGGGCAGAGCCTGATCGCCCCTTCCGGCATCGTCTCGGTGGACGGCGAAACCCGCCATGTCTGGAAGAATGTCCGCATCGGTCACCTGCGTCCGGATGGCCAGTTCGACCTGATCCATGTCTCGTCGCGGCCGTTGCGGCCGGCGCCCTGGCCGCATTACCGGAGCCGGGCGGAATGGACGGCCCTGCTCGGAGCCGCCGTGCCATGACCGGGCTGCGCATCAAGACCACCCTTCTGTTCGCCTATCTGCTGCTGTCCACGCTGCCGCTGGCGGGCCTGGCCTGGCTATACCTGGACGCCAGCGGACGCCACCTGACCCAGATGGTGCTCCAGCATCTCAACGTCCTGGCCGACAAGAAGGCCGAGCAGATCGGCCAATACCTCAACGAGCGCCTGGCCGACGCCCATCTGATGGCCCGCGCCAGCATCACCCAGCGCGCCCTGGACCAACTTCCCGAACAACTTCGTCGGGATGGGGTCGACTCGATCGCCTACCGTGCCGCCACGGCCAGTCTGAACCATCACTTCGCCAGCCTGATCGAGCAGGGCGGGTATTACGATCTCCTGATCATCGACCGGGCCGGCAACGTGGTGTACTCGATCCTGCGCGAGTCCGACTACGGCAGCAACCTCAACACCGGCCCCTACCAGGCCACCGGCCTGGCCGACGCGCACCGCGAGGCCCTCGCTCTGCTCGACACCCGGATCGCGCCCGCCCGCCCCTATGCGCCTTCGGCCGGCCGGCCGGCGATTTTCGTGGTCACCCCGGTGATGGCTGGCAGCCGGCCGCTCGGCACCCTGGCCCTGCAACTCGACCTCGACCGGCTCACCGAAGTGACCAGCGATCGCACCGGCCTGGGCGAGACCGGGGAAACCGTGCTCGCCCAGTATGAAGGCGCCTCGGCCCTCTACGTGGGGCCACTGAATCACATCGAGCAGGCGGCCTTCCGCTACACGGTGCCCTTTGAACGGGTCGCCAAGCCGATGCAATCGGCCTTGATCGGCGGCCACGGCAGCGGCTTCACGCGCGACTACGTCGGGATCGACATCGTCGCCGCCTGGCGCCACCTGCCTGCGCTCAGCTGGGGCATGGTGGTCAAGATCGACAGCGCCGAGGCCATGGCGCCCTTGCACCGCTTGCGCAACTACACCTGGTCGGCGTTTGTCGGGCTGCTGCTCCTGGCCAGCCTGGTCGCGATCCTGCTCGGCCATCACCTGGCCACCCCGATCCGCCAGCTGATGGCGGCGACCCGGCGCATCGCCGCCGGCGAACTGGACCAGCGCGCCCCGGTGTCGGGCAGCCGCGAGGTGCGCCAGCTGGCGCTCAGCTTCAACACCATGACCGACCACCTGGTGGACGCCCAGAACCGGCTCGAGGCGCGGGTCCTGGAACGCACCCAGGCGCTCGACGCGAGCATGCGCCGCTACGACGACCTGGTCGCCAGCCTGCCGGTCGGGGTCTATACCCTGCGCATCCACAACGATGGTACGGCCGCCTACGAATACGTCAGTCCACCCTTCTGCCGCTTGCTCGACCTGACGCCCGAAGCCGTACTCGCCGACGCCGGACACGCGCTCCGGCTCACCCACCCGGATGACGCTGCCGCTTTCGAGCGCCTGCGTGCCGAAGCTGCCCGCACCCTGACCCCGTTCCACTGGGAAGGTCGGGTGCGCCTGTCGGGTGCCGTGCGCTGGCTGCGCATCCAGTCGAATGGCCGCGCCGAACCGGGCGGGACAAGCGTGTGGAACGGCGTGGTCACCGACATCACCGAAGCCAAGCTGGCAGAACTCGCGCTGCATGCCAGCGAAGAACGCTTCCGGGCGATCTTCGCGCGCGCCAACACCGGCATCGCCTTCGCCGACGCCCAGGGCACCCTGATCGAATGCAACGAGAGCCTGGCCCGAATGCTGGGCTATTCGCTGGACCAACTGCGCGGCATGAATTTCGCCCAGTTCACCCACCCGGACGACATCGCCCAGGAATTGGCCCTGTTTGCAGCCGTGATGGCCGGGCAGCGCACCGACTACCGGCTGGAAAAGCGCTACCTGAGCGCTGCCGGGGAAACCCTTTGGGTCGATGCCGCGATCTCGCCGGTGCGTGATGCGGATGGCCACATCGTCCACTTCGTCGGTGTCGTGGTCGACATCACCGCGCGCAAGCAATCGGAACTCGAATACCAGGCCATCCTGGCCACCACCCAGGACGGCTTCTGGATCTGCGATGTGCAGGGTCGCTTCCTCGACGTCAACGAGGCTTACTGCGCCATGATCGGATATCCGCGCGCCACGCTGCTCGAGATGTGCATCAGGGACATCGAGGCGCAGGAACACCCCGATGAAACCCGCGCCCACATCGAGAAAATCCAGCGCGACGGCAGGGACCGGTTCGAGACCCGCCACCGGCACCGTGCCGGCCACCTGATCGACGTCGAGGTCAGCGTCAACCTGATGCCCATGCTGGGCGGACGCCTGGTGGTCTTCCTGCGCGACATCACTGCGCGCAAGCGCGACGAACAGGCGCTGATCGAGGCCAAGCGGGTCGCCGAGGCCGCGAGTCGGGCCAAGAGCGAATTCCTGGCCAACATGAGCCATGAGATCCGCACCCCGATGAATGCCGTGCTCGGCCTCACCCAGTTGGTCCTGGAGAGCGACCTGAAACCCAAGCAGCGCGACTACCTGGCCAAGGCGCTGATCTCCGGCCGGACCCTGATGGCCATCCTGAACGACATCCTCGACTATTCGAAGATCGAAGCCGGCCGCCTGGACATCGAACACATCGAATTTTCCGTCGAGCAGGTACTCGGCGATGTCGCCAACCTGTTCTCTGCCCGGATCGAGGAAAAAGGCCTTGAACTCTTCCTGGATATCACCCGGGACGTGCCGGACCGACTGCTCGGCGATCCCCTGCGCCTGACCCAGGTGCTCAACAACCTGGTCGGCAACGCCGTGAAGTTCACCGAGCGGGGCGAAATCACCCTCCGGGTCGAGCTTGCAGGCGTCTCGGGCGAGCAGCTCACCCTGCGCTTCTCGGTGCGCGACACCGGGATCGGCCTCGCCCGGGACAAGGCTGAAGGCCTGTTCCAGCCCTTCACCCAGGCCGACGGCTCGATCACCCGCCGCTACGGCGGCACCGGCCTCGGCCTCGCCATCTGTGACAAGCTGGTGCGACTCATGGGCGGTGACATCAGCGTCTCCAGCCGCGAGGGCAAGGGGGCCACATTCAGCTTCACGATCGTGGTCGGCCGGCTTCCCCATCGAACCGGCCGTGACGACGGCCATGCCCTGAGCGGACGCCGGGTCCTGGTGGTGGACGACCAGGACACTGCGCGGCGCATCCTGGTCGACCTGCTCGCCGCCTGGGGCCTCCACGCCGAGGCCACGGGCGATGGCGAGTCGGCCCTGGCACGGGTCACTGCCGCCCGCCTGGCCGACCAGCCCTACGATATCCTGTTGCTCGACTGGCGCATGCCCGGCATGACTGGCCTGGAGGTGGCACGCCGACTCCAGGCAGAGTGCGGCCCAGCCACGCCGCCGTTGATCCTGATGGTGACCGCGCATGACCTGGAAGACCTGCGCGCCGAGGCAGGCCCCCTCGAGCTGGCTGGTTTCCTGAGCAAGCCGGTGGTGCCTTCCCAGCTGATGGACCTCCTGATGAGCCGGCCGAGCCTGGCCACCGCCGGGCTGCCCGCGCCCACCCCGCTGCCCCGCCTGCCGGGTGCGCGCATCCTTCTGGTCGAGGACAACGAATACAACCAGCAAGTCGCGCTTGCCTTGCTCGAACGTCTGGGCGTCCAGGCCACGTTGGCGCGCGACGGTGCCGAGGCCCTGGCGGAAACGGCCCGCACCCGCTTCGATGCGGTGCTCATGGACCTGCACATGCCGATCATGGACGGCATCGAGGCGACCCGGCGCCTGCTGAGCCGGGACGGCGACCAGGCCCCCCCGGTGATCGCCATGACGGCCGCCGTGATGGCCGATGACCGGGCCCGCTGCACCGAGGCCGGCATGGTCGACTTCATTGCCAAGCCGATCGAGTTGCGCCCGTTCGCGGCGACCCTGGCCCGTTGGCTGCCGGACCACGTCCGCGGCCACACCCCACTCGGCGCGGCGGGCCAGGTGCCCGACCTGCCGGGTCTCGACCTCCCTGGGGCTTTGGCGCGGCTGGGCGATCCCGGGCTGCTGCGTCGCCTGCTCGGCCAGTTCGTGGCCCAGGAGAGCGCGGTCGTCACCGAGATCGACACGCTGCTGGCCGAAGGCCAGACCGAGGCGGCACGGGAACGCCTGCTGTGGGGGGGCAGTTCATTTGGCACAAAGCAAGTAATTGAAGAAAGGCCTTGAAGTGCTTGATTTGCGCGGTTTTCAAGGAAATGTGGTCAATTCCATGTTTTGCAAAAAAACGCGCCTGTAGTGATGAGGTTTGCGCGATAAATGGCACAAAGAAAACCAGGGTTTGAAACAGGACGAGCTGAGGGGAGTTGGCGGCGGTTCGTTCTGGCTTGGCGAATTGGCCGGCTAACGCCGTGATGGCGATGAATGCCGGGCCTTGTGGCGTGGTGTCTGGATGGTGTTGAGCGTACCAATGCCGCACCAGGGCGAGCATCAAGGCCGCATTCTTTATATCTTCCTCCCTCATGCGGCAATTATGCCGCGTTCTTGTCCTCCATTTCCATGGCCTTGAGGCGCCCATAAAACTCGACAGCCAGCTTGGCTGCGCGCGCCGGTGGGCACGCCCGGTCGGCCTCCAGGATGCCCTGGATGCATATGGCCAGCACGCGCTCGTCAATTTCTTCAGCGGGTTGTCGTGGGGCGTGGGTTGATGTGGCCGGTACGGCGTGCGCCTGGTCATAGGCCGCGCTGACCTGGACTGCAGTGATCTTGCGAAACCCTGGTATTGGATCAATCTGCCCGCTGTTGTAGGCCTCTACGAACCGGGTCAATGCGTCTTCACGGCGCAGTTCGTCGCCGAATCCAATCCGGAAATTCTCGAACGCCATCACCAGATCAGCCGCGCGCTCGCTGATCCAATCAGCACGCAGCATCGGGCCTTCGCCGGTCAGCAACCAGTTGGCGTTAATCCCGAGCCGGATAAAGCCAGCAATGGCCTCCGCGCATGGCAGGCTGCGGCCATCTTCATACCCCTGATAACTACGCGTAGATACGCCAGATTGTTCTGCAATCTGGGCCTGCGTCATCTCTAGCGCGCCTCTTGCAGCCTTCAGTCGCTCCTGAAAAGTCATTTCGCACTTTCCGGGCGAAAGAGCGAAATGAAAGTGCGAAATGCGCAACGATTTCGCACTTTCAATAACGTATTGTATTTGCTTGATAAATCCACGTTGTTGAACATCCGACAAAAATACTCAAGTGCGAAACGAAAAATAGTGCTGTCACCTGTGTTGACACACAGCACAATCTGACGTGTAATGTGTCCACGTCAACCACGCCGACAGGCCAAACAAGATGGCAAGCAACCCAGCAAAAAAAACCAGTCGTGAGGACTGGCACCCGGCCGACATCCTGGCCGCTCTGCGCAAGGCCGGATGGACGTTGGCCGCGCTGGGCGAACTGCATGGCGTTGGCCGCGCCACGATGTCGCACACCTTTACGCGCAGCTACCCGGCCAATGAAAAGCGCATCGCCGAGGCTATCGGCGTGCCGGCCTGGGAAATCTGGCCCAGCCGCTGGAACGAAGACGGCACGCCGAAGCCGCGCGGACATCGTGCCTTGCAGTTTAACGCCATGGAGCGCGCCCGCAATAGCAAGGCCGCTGCCGCCGGCGGCAGCCTGGAAAAGGTGGCCTGACAGGAACTGGAGGCATGACCATGAAGCGCATCGTCGACACCCTCACCGGCGACCTGTTCGCCAGCATTCCCACCCAACACCCAATGAACCCAGGCGCCTGGCGGTTTCGTGGCGAGATCGCCCACGCCATGGGCGAGTCGATCAAGGCGGCGGACAAAGACCGCTACGCCATTGCCGCCGAGATGAGCCGGCTGCTGGGCCGCGAGGTCTCGGTGAATACCCTGGACAAGTACACCAGTGAGGCCAGCGAGGACCACCTGCCCAACCTGGAGACGGCGATCGCCTTCGATGCCGCCACCGGGCAGATGGGCCTGTTGCATCTCTACGCCGCCAAGCTGGGCTGCAAGGTGTTGCCGGGCAAAGAGGCACTCCTGGCCGAGCTGGGCCGGCTGGAGCAGATGAAGGGCGACCTGGCCCGCCAGGAGCGGGCGATCAAGAAGGTGCTTGGGGAAGATAAATGAGAAACCAGACGTTCGATTGGGCGGGCCATCGCCCGCCCGCTGGTTGGGCGGTCAAATCCGCATCAGAGACTCGTTCATCGCCCCGAGCAGGGCGGCTGCGCCGGTTTCTCAAATGGCTTCAAGTTGTGTTCTCGCGCCGGCAAGGTTGCTGAACAAATGATCCAGGTCCAGCGCATCAGAATCGACAAGCGTCTTTATCAAGGCGGTAAAGGCGAAGTTCAGTGCCAGGGCTTTTTCGTCTGCTGGTGTGATTTCCATGAGGGATCTCCCGTGAAAGTGAATGGAATGCCGATTGCGACCCGGCCCGGCCACTCTAGCGACGAGACCCTCGCCATTCAACGGGGGCGGCCATGAGCGGCCTATCTATCCATGACGACTACGCCATCGGCTTTGATGCCGGATGGGATGCCGTGTTCTTCGACGAATGCGTCGGCGACCTGGTCGGCGCCAGCGAGGACTACGACCTTGGCTACTGGAACGGCGTCGGCGATGCCGAGGCCTGGAAGGCCGGTTGGCGCGATGCCGGACGCGGGGCGGTGGCTTGCCCGTACACCGGCGATGCCGACGTGTTCCGTGACATGTGGCGGTGCGGCTATGTCGCCGCCTTCCAGGCCGGTTATGGCGCGGAGGTCGGCCATGGCTGACATCGTCTGGGTGACCGTGGCCATGATCGCGGCGGCTCTTGGCGTTAGCAAGCGCAACGCTGAAATCCGCGCCACCAAAGAATCATGGCCCTACCAGGAACAACCCGTGCGCGGTGGTCGTCGCCGTTTATACCCGCTCGCTACGCTGCCAAAGCCGGTGGCGCAGGCGGTATTCATGTCTTTTCAAGGAGGACAGCATGAGAGAAAAGGGCACGGAGATGCGGGAACATCCTCAAGCGGTGGCGTCGCTGCGGCGGGTGCGGGCGAGGCGCTGGCTGGTGGTGCTGGCCTGGATGAGCGGGCCGACGGAAACGCGCTGGTTTCCGTCCAGGGTGGCGGCCAATGCGTGGCTGTGCCTGCGGCTGGAACAGGGTGTGTTGCCAGCGGAAGGTTTGACGCCGACCGGCTGAGCGACCGCCAGCAAACCATCCTGGAGGCGCGGGCGCGCATCAAGCAGTTTGTCGATGCCTACCCCGGCAGCGTGAAAGGGGCGCTGATCCACCTGAACCTGGATCATGACGCCGACCGTCTGCCCGGGCCCTTGAAGTGGGCTTATGACCACTGCCACGACAAGCCGCGCGCCGGTACGCGGCTGGTGCCGAAGACCTATTACAACTGGCTGGCCGATCTGCGCGGCCGGGGCACCCTGGCCCCGGCCAGGAAGGAGAGTGACACACGGGTGAAGCCATGGCACGCCGATGCCTTCGCCCTGCGTCAGCGGCCGCAGGGAAGCACCCTGACCTGGGTGCATGAAGAACTGGTCAAACTCGGTCATGCGGTCAGCTATGACCAGGTGGCGCGCTTTTTCCGGGAGCAGGCCAGCCAGCTCGACCAGCTCAAGGGCCGCTACACCGGCAGCCAGTTGCGCGCGCTGACCTTCTACCAGCACCGCAGCAGCGCCGGCATGCAGCCCTGGGACGAGGTGCACGCCGACGGCTGGAACACCCACTTCACCGCGCCGCACCCGGTGACGTCCGAATATGTGACCTACGAGGTCTGGCATGCCCATGATGTGGCCACGCGCTACGTGCCGCCGTTCTCGGTGGGGCTGACAGAGAACTTTGAGGTGATCGCCAAGTGTATCGAGAACACGATTCGCGCGGGCGGCACCATGCGCATCTTGCAGACCGATTCGACCCGCATCGTGAAGCACTCTCAACGGATGAAGACCAACCCGGCCACGGCCCTGGCCGACCGGGCCGGCTTCGTGATCGTGCACCCGCAGACGGTGGGCAACAGCCAGGCCAACGGCATCGCCGAGAACTTCAATACCTGGCTGGACAAGGAAGCGCGCGAGCTGGCCACCTACCAGCACCCGAAGCAGATGGACACGCTGTCGTTCAAGCGCGGGCGGAAATTGACGGCAGCCATGGCCAAGGCGGCCAACGCGGGCGACCTGGCTACCCTGAATGCCAAGCAACACGAACTAGAACGGATGAACAAGGGTCTGGTGCTGACCAGCTATGAGATGGCCTGCGCCTGGCTGGAAGAAAAGCGGCAGAAGTGGAACCACAAGCCGCACCGCGCGCTACCCAAGGTGCGCAACCCGGACACAGGCCGGCTGCGCCACCAGACGCCGTTCGAGGCGCTGATGCAGCACATCGATGCCGGCTGGGACGCCAGCTTGCCGCCCGATCTGAGCGATGCAGAACTGGAGCGCCACTTCATCCGCACCTTCCGGCCGCATGTCCAGGTCAAGGTCACGCGCGGCACTGTGACGCCGTATGGCGGCATGCGCTACCGCCATGCCGCGCTGGACGAATGGCTGGGCAAGCCGGTGGTGGTGGCCTACGACGTGACCGACTGGCGCCGGGTCTGGGTGACCACCTTGGATGGCGACCCCATTTGCGTGGCCGACTTCGTGGCCGCCACCGGCTACCGCACCCTGTCGGCCATCGAGGCGGCGGAAGAGAAGCGCGCGGCGGCCAGGATACGGGCCAAGGAGCGGGCCATCGCGCTGGAGCGCGCCCGCCTACCGGGCGACGTGATCGAACACCCGCCCCTGCTGGCCCAGGTGATCGACATCAACCCCATCCCGGCCAAGGCCACTGTCCCGGAAAAGAGCTGGGCCGCGACGATGGCCGAGCTGACCGAGGCCGAGAAGCCGGCCGAGGAAGAGAAACCGATGACCTACCTGGAGAGCGTGGCCATGTACTTCGGCAACCACCAGGAAGAAGACGAGGAAGAAACCCCGCCTGAAGAAGTGGCCGTCCGGTAGCGCCAACTACCGAACGGCCGGTTTGAGCAGTTGAACCAGCAATCCAACCATCACGGAGTCTAGCATATGAAACATCAATACGTCGAAACCAGCAACCACCAGCGCTTCATGGAGGGCGTCACGGCAGTGGAGAACCGAGGCAGCCCGGAGGCTTGCATCCTGCTGCTGACCGGCGATCCAGGCACCGGAAAGACCGCTGCCGTGCATCGGTTCGGGTCCGACCGCATGGCCTGCCGGCTGGAAGGCGTGCCGGGCATGAGCCTCGCCTACCTGCGCGACTACATCGCCGACCAGACCGGGGTGCACGGCAAGAGCAAATACCACCAGCACGCCGGATTCGAAGCCTACTTCCGCGACACCGGCGCGCCGATCATCCTCGACGAAGCGCAGCACGGCCTGCCCGACAAGGGCGCGGTGATCGAATACCTGCGCCGGCTGGCCGAAAAGGCCGGGGTGCTCCTGGTGCTGGTTTGCCACACCAGCGAAAAGCACCGCTTTGCAGAAGACCGGCTGGCCCACATTGCTACCCGGATCAGTGCCGTGGTCAACCTGCGCCCGGCCACCGTGGACGACTGCGGCAAATACCTGGCCGAATTGTGCGACGTGCCCTGCGCGCCGGACCTGGCCGCCGTGGTGCATGCCCAGAGCCGGGGCCGCTACCGTCTCCTGGCCAACGCCACGCGCATGGTGGAGGCGATCGCCCGAACCAAGAAACTCGACCGCGTGTGTGCTGCCGACATCGGCCGCGCACCGCTGTGCGAAGACGTGATGAAGCCGGGGGCCAAGTGAACAAAGGCCAGACCGCCCCTCGCACCATCAGCCACGGCCTGCGGCCGCGCGCCTGGTGGGTGATCCGCGAGCAGCGCCGATTCACCTTGCCAGGTCTGCTCGCCATCGTCGGCGATGCCAGACAGCGGGATGCCGCGTCAAACCTGCGCAAATACCTCCAGGCCCTGACGCGCGCCGGCTACCTGGTCGAAGACGGGCGCGAGCCGCCCGCCTGCCTGACCGACCCCGGCGTCAAGCGCTACCGGCTGGTGAAGAACACCGGCCCCAAGGCCCCGGTGTGGCGTGCCAGCCGCAAGGCCGTGTTCGACCCGAACACGGGCATCGAAACCCCCATCGATCAGGAGGCTGCTCATGGCTGAGCACTGGAAAAACCTGCTGGCCCGCGCCGTCGAAGACGATCCGCGCGGCCGCGCCGGCGTGGCTGAGAAGATTGGCTACCATCGCTCGGCAGTCAGCCAGGCGCTGTCCGGCACCTACGCGGCCAAGATGGACAAGATCGCCCAGGCAGTGCTCGACCACTACGACCGGCCGGACTGCATCCTGGTCGGCCGTGTCATCGAGCGCCCACTCTGCCGGCGCACCGCGCTGATCGCCGAGCCCAAAGGCGGAGACGCCCGCGTGCGCTGGCTCACCTGCCAAACCTGCCCGCACAAACCCCAGGAGTGACCATGGTTCCCCCCATCCCTGACTTCCTCAAGCGCGACAAGCACCCGCGCTACCTGGTCGCCGACGACGGCACCCTGATCATCGCCCTGGGCGACCAGACCATCCCACTCGCGCCGCCCGACATCGCCCGGCTGCGTGATTTCGTCAACCGATTCGATTCTGAGGCCGCCCATGCTGATGCCCACTAATCAAGCCCGATTCTTCGCCGGCCTGAAACGCGCCGATGCCCTGGTCGACCGCCAGGCCCCGCTGATCAAGGCCGCCTGTGCCCTGCTCGAAAAGGAGGGCCACGCCGTGCTCGCCGCGTCGGTCGCGCCGGGTCGCCCGGTGATCCAGATCGCCGGCTCGCCGCACCTGGCTGGCCTGATCAAAACCGGCCGGGCCGCCTACTACATGCGGGGCTATGACGACCAGGGCCACTTCCGACGGGGGCAGCTGCTCAGCTACCGCAACGTCCTGGTCACCTGGGAAGAACGGGGCAACTGACATGACCCATCCCTTCTTCACCCCAGAGCGCGACCGCATGCTGATCGAAATGCGCAGCACCCATCGAGTCGAGGAGATCGCGGCGGTGCTTGGATGCAGCATGAACACCGTCTACCGCAGGCTGCGCGACAAGCGCATGCAAGGTACCGGGCCAGACGCCGGATGGACGGCCCAGGACGAAGCCGAATTCGAACGGCTCTGGCCGACCATGACCGTGGCCGCCCTCGCCGCGCACTTCGGGCGCAGCGATGCCGGGATCCGCTGGAAGCGCGTGCAACTCGGTCTACCGCCCAAGGCCAATGGCCACTTGAAACGGCAACACGACCAGGCCGCCGCCAGCGCCGCGCGGCCGATCGACGAGACCCCGGAGCCCGATGAGCCGGTCGGCGGCATCACCGTCGAAGAGATCCAGCCCGGCCACCGGTGGATCCGCTTTGGCTCGAACGCACCGAAATCCCATGGCCTGAGCGTGGGGCCCAGCCCGCGCCGGGCGTGCAGCCTATGGAACCTCTACGCATGAGCCTGCCCTCTGTCGCCTGCCCCTGCTGCAATGTCCAGCTGCCCCTGGAGGCCTGGATTGCGCATGCCGCCACGCGGGAAGCCTTCATCGCCCTGGCCAGCCTGCACCCGTCCCAGCGTCTGCCCATGGCCGCCATGCGCTATGTCGGGCTATTCGCGCCGACCAAGCAGACCATGCGCTGGGAGCGCATTGCCGACCTCCTGGTCGAGCTGCGCGGCCTGATTGCCGCCGGCCGGGTCGAGCACCGGCACCAAAGCCACCCGGCGCCGCTCGACTACTGGATCGACGCCATGGAAGAAGCCCTCTCCCGGCGTGACAGCCTCAACCTTCCACTCGGCTCGCACGGCTACCTGAAAAGCATCGTCCTCGGCTACGCCAGCAAGGCCGGCGCCCAGGCCGAGCGCGCCGCCCATGACCGCCTGGCCGGAAACACCCCGGTCGGTGCCGTCAGCCAGCCGCCCACATCGGGCGCGGAGAGCAGCCAGCCGTCCGATCGGCAGCGCCAGCGCATGCCAGAAAGCATCAAAGCCCAGCTCAAGCAATTCCAGCAACCCGGCCTCGGCCCCAACCCCTCCACGAAAGGAACCTGACATGGCCAAAGTCACCCGCCTGAAAACCGCAGCGGCTACCCACCCCGTGCCCAACACCAAGGGCGAAGTCGCCGCCGACATCCGCATGATCGGCGATCTCAGCCGCCATAAAACCCGCCTGGCCACCGAGATGAACGACCGCATCGCCGCCGTCACCCAGGCCTACCAGCCCCAGCTCGACGCCCTGGACAACCAGATCAAGGCCTACCAGGCCGGCGTACACACCTGGTGCGAAGCCCACCGGGACGAACTCACCCAGGGCGGCAAGGTGAAAACCGCCAATCTGCTCACTGGCGAGATCGCCTGGCGCCAGCGTCCGCCCTCGGTGCGCGTCACCGGGGCCGAAAGCGTCATCGAATGGCTGAAGAAGCTCGGCCTCGGTCGCTTCGTGCGCACCAAGGAAGAGATCAACAAGGAAGCCATCTTGAACGAACCGGCCGCCGTGGCGGGCGTGGCCGGTATCAGCATCAGCAGCGGCATCGAAGATTTCGTCATCACCCCCTTCGAAGCCGAAGCCGAAACCGCCTGACCCACCCACCCACCAGGAGCACACCCCATGACCAAGACCCAACTCATTGACGCCATCCGCAGCCAGATCAACGGCGGCATCAGCAAGCAAGACATCGACCGCGTGCTGACCGGCCTCGGCCAGGTCGCCCAGACCGAACTCGGCCTGGAAGAAGGCGAGATCCCGCTGCCCGGCATCGGCAAGCTGAAAGCCACCGTCCGTGCCGGTCGCAACGGCCGCAACCCGAAAACCGGCGAAGCCATCGACATCCCGCCCGTGAACGCCATCAAGTTCGTCGCCGGCATGGAGATCAAGCGCGCCATCAACTGACGCCCGCCTCGACGGCCTGGGCAACCGGGCCGTCCGGGAGACCGTCACGGAGCCATCAAGATGAAAGCCGCCCACCTCGCCACCTCGCCCCGCCTGCAGCGCGTCGCCGACTTGCTGGCGGATGGTCGCGAACACACCACCCTGGAGATCGTCCAGGCGGCCCAGGTCTGCGCCGTCAATTCCATCGTCTCCGAGCTGCGTGCCAACGGCCTGCAAATTCTCTGCCGGCGCTGCGGCGACGTGTGGGTCTACTGGATGCCGGAGGTCGCATGAACGCAGAAAAATCCCGCCGCGCCATGTTCGCCGCCTGCCGTCAGCTCGGCCTGGACGAAGCCGACCGCAAGGCCATCTACGCCGCATTGAACCTGCCATCGACCAGCAGCCAGTTCAACGCGCTGCACTGGGCCAAGGTCCTCGACCACCTGAACAAACTGAGCGGCCATGGCCAGCCCGGCGCCGGCAAGCCCGCCACCTGGCGCGCCGGCTGCGAGGCCCTGGGCAGCAAGATCGGCGCCCTGCTCGCTGACCAGAAACTGCCCTGGCGCTATCTCACCCACGGCGCTACCGACCCGAAGACCGGTCTGGCCAAGCCCAGCATGGTCAAGCGACTGACCGGCGTCGACCGGCTCGAATTCGCCGATGCCCAAGGCCTGCGCGCGCTCATCGCCGCCCTGGAAAAGCGGGCCAGCAAGCCCACCTCGACCCAGGCCGGGCCGGCGTAGCCATGAAACTCAACCTCGACCGCCTGCCCGCCAGCGTGCGCCGCCTCGCCGACATCCTCGGCCAGGACGCCGCGCTCGCCCTGGTGCTGCACTATGGCGGCCGCACTCTCTGGCCGGCCAAGAGCGGCGCCGCCTATGCCGAGCTGGCCGAGTGCCTGGGCGAGACCGCCGCGCAGGCCTTCGTGCGCCACTTCCGCGAACCGGTGCGCATCGCCAAGTGCGACCACGCCACCCGCGCCGTGGTGCGCGAAGGCATCCGCACCGAGTTCGACCGCCTGATCGCGAGCGGCTACAGCGCCAATGCCGCCGTCTACGCCCTGGCCGGCCAGCCGCCGCACCGGTTCACCGACCGCCACATCTGGCGCGTGCTCAAGCGCACCGACCCCGGCCGGGTCATCGATGCCGGCCAGGCCGAGCTATTCTGAACGACAGGAAAGGAGCCGCCATGCAACGCATGCACCCCAACGCCGCCCATCGCTACCAGGTTCTCGAATATCTGTACGAGCGCCGGGCCGAAAGCCCCTGGCAAGCCTGGCAATCCGGCGCCGACATCGCGCAGGCCCTGGGCGACAGCGCCTTCTCGCTCGCCGTGCTGAATGAGCTGGGCTACCTGGCACACGCCGGCGGGCGGTACCGGATCAACGCCGCCGGCATCCTGGCCTATGAGGCCGCTTGCACGGCAGAATAGGGTTTTACAACCAGAAGGAGGGAATCATGAAAGCCATCTTCATCCTAATCGCTGCTCTGATCGCCACCCCGGCCTGGGCAGATATGTACAAGTGCGTAAATGGAATGGGTCGGGTGACCTTTAGCGATACGCCGTGTGGTAATGGTGCCATAGTCCTGGAGAAGTCAAACCCACCAGCTATGAAAAATAAACAGGCTGATGAACGCAAACTTCCGCCGCCGAAGATGATTGAGTTTCCGGCCGATAATCGCATGGCTCTCATCAAGGCAAGTGCGCTTCTAGATAATATCAAGACCCTTGGATGGGAATGCCAATGGGCGTTGAAAGTAGATAAAAAAACTGGCCCATGCATTTCGTTCCTAGAAAAGATTCAGGCCGGTGGGGAGGCGTCACAGATAGATGACAAGGTCACGCAGCTCATGAAGAACCGTGCCTTTGTGAGCGCGAACATGGCCGAGTTCAATTTGATTCGCCAGCACACGGAAGATATCGCCAGATATTCAGAATTCATGTCAGCCTATCTAAGAAACAGGTGATGTTGACAACCGCGCGGAAACCGCCTAAAAAGCGGGCAGGTGCTGATAACACCTTCCAGCAACAGCGGTTTCCGCGCCCGTAGTCGTGGTTTTTTTACGTCCATTGGTTTCATCAATGGCCGGGCGTGCGAGGAATACAACACCCGCAAGGGGAATAACTCCGCCGACTGTTGCCGGTTATCAGCGCCCGGCCGCCCACGGCCTTCGTGGGCTCCATCCCTGATAAGGAGCAACACCATGACATCCGTCCAAGTCTTCTCCGGCGCCATAGCCGGGCATCAACATTCCCTCACCACCTCCCGCATCGTCGCCAAGAGCTTCGGCAAGCGGCATGACGACGTGCTCAAGGCCGTGCGCGGCCTGGAGTGCAGCGACGAGTTCAACGTCCGCAATTTTGCGGCGGTTGAATACCGCGACGCCAAGGGGGAAGCCAGGCCCGAATACCAAATGACCCGCGACGGCTTCATGTTCCTGGCCATGGGCTTCACCGGGGCGCGGGCGGCGCAGATGAAGGAACTGTTCATCGCCGCCTTCAACGACATGGAAACCGCGCTGGCGCGCCGCGCCGAGGCCGATATCCAACGCCTGGCCAAGGTCTTCGCCCCCGAGCTGCTGCGCGCCGATCCGCGCCGCCGGCAACTGGTGCGCTACCGCCGACTTGGCCTCACCCTGCCGGAAATCCAGCGTCTCACCGGGCGCGGACACCAGCAATTGCAGCGCGAATACCGCCTGCTCGAAGCCTGCGGCTTGATCCAGGTCGATGCCAAGCGCCTGGCCCGGCGCCAGGTCGCCCTCGCCAACTTGGCCAGGATCGGCGGTGCCCAATGACCGCCCGCGTCATCCCCTTCCAGCGCCTCGATCTGCCGGTGCCCGCGCCTTCGCGCGAAGCCATGCTGGATGAGATCGCCATTGTCCGCGATTGCCTCCCGGACCTGCCGGCTACCCGGGCCGCCTACGTGGCCGGCTTCATGGCCGGATTCCTCAAGGGCGCTTGTCCCACCCAGGAAACACGCTAGACTGACCGCGTACCTCCCGCCCGGCCGCAAAGGCCGGCTTTGGCCCCGCGTCAAACCGGGGCCTTTTTGTTCCACTGACCCGGGTCAGTATCCCGCCTCCGCGCGCGCGCGAAGACACTGCGCGCATGACCTGCGCCGAGTGCAAACACTTTTTCTACCCTGATCCGCCCCTCGCCGGGTTCGGCCAATGCCGCCCGGAGCAGGCGGCCTGGCACTGGATTGCGCCGGCTACGCCATGGTGTGTCTTCGAGCCATCGAAATGGGTGCCGGCATGAACGGCCTGGCGCCTCGCCTGCTGGTGGCCGGCATGGCGCTGTCCGGGACCGGGCTGGTCGGCATTGCCCTCTATGAGGGCTACACCGAGCGTGCCGTGATCCCGGTTCCGGGCGATGTGCCGACCAAGGGCTTCGGCACCACGCGCAATCCGGATGGCTCGCCGGTGCGTCTGGGTGATGCGACCACGCCGCCACGCGCCCTGGTCGACCTGCTGCGCGAGGCCCATGCCGAGGCCGCCGCGCTCAAGCGCTGCCTGCCTGGCGTGGCGCTTCACCAACACGAATTCGACGCCTACGCCTCGTTGGCCTACAACGTCGGCGCCGGGGCGGTGTGCCGTTCTAGCATCCCGGCCAAGCTCGCCGCCGGGGACTACGCGGCCGCCTGTCGAACCGTGCTCGATTTCAATGGCCAGTGCGTGGCCAGGGACCGGGCTGGCAAGTGCCTCCAGAAGCGCGTGCTGCCCGGCCTGGTCAAGCGCCGGCAAGCCGAATATCGCCAGTGCATGGGAGGGGAATGATGCCGCAGCTGTACTTGATCGCCGCCGCCGTGGTGGCCCTGGTGTCCGGCCTGGCCGGCTGGACGGTGGCCGGCTGGCGCTGCGACGCCGCCCGGCTCGCATCGGTCGCCCGCGCGGTCGACCAGGCCGAGGCCCTGGCCGCCCAGGACCGTGAGGTGCTCACAGCGGGCGCGGCCCAGGCCGTGCGCACGGAAACCGTATTTCGCACCCTAGACCGGGAGGTCGTCCGATATGTCCAAACCCCTGCCGCTGATCGCCCTTGCCTCGATGCTGACGGCCTGCGCCTCTGGGCCGCCGCCAACGCCGACGACTGGTCGCTCGCCGCCGCCCCACCTCGTCATTCCTTGTCCGGCTTTGCCGGCCCCAGCCTCCGGGCGGGCGGGCGACCTGTTGGCCAACCACGTGATGACGATGCGGGCCTATCACACCTGCCTGGATCGGCACAAAACCTTGTCGGAGTGGGCCCGGAATGACGCTCGATGAACTGAAGTTCTACACCATGGTGGCCTTCCAGGTCATCAACATGAGCGCCAGCGCCGCCCTCTGGATCTACCTGCGCTATGGCGACCGTAACAAGCAGGTGGATGACCGCTTCGAGGCCATCGAGCTGGACTTCGATGCGCGCATGGATAGCCAGGACAAGGCCATTGCCCGCCTGGCCGGTTTGATCGAGCGGGCCCCCACCCATGCTGACCTGGGCGATCTCTACGACCGCGTCAACGCCACCGCGCAGGATGTCTCGCGCATGGCCGGCGAGCTGCGCGGCATCAACGACAACCTGCGCTTGATCCTGAGCCAGATCGCCGCCAAGGGAATGAAGTGAAAGGGGGGATGAAATGAGCCAGATCGCCCGTCGCCTGGTCGAGCAGGACCGCCGCCGCGCGCTGCTCTCGGCCCTGCTGATTGCCCCGGGCTACACGTTGCCTGCGCGCAGCCTGCGCCGCCAGGTCGAGGTGGCCGGCTACACGGTCGGCCTGGAGGTGTTGTCGGCCGATCTCGCCGCCCTGGCCGATCTCGGCCTGATCGAGCCCCTGGAGCTGGAAAACCATCGACTCACCGATCGTGGCGCCGACGTTGTGCTGGGGCGGGTGAACATGCCCGGCGTGACCCGGGCAGAGCCTGGGGAAGCGTGATGATCTTTGAAATATCGTTCATCCCAGGCTTTATGGTCGGTATCACCTTTGTCGACTGTGGCATCGAGCTGGGCCTCGGTATCGTCTATGTCTTCATCGACTGGGGCGACGATGGCCCACGGTGAAGAAATCCGCCGCGCGGTCCGGGCTGGCTACGTCTTCGACCAGTTCACCCTGGAGGCCGCGGCCCTCAAGGTGGGCGTGCCGGAGGCCACCGCGAAGCGCTGGAAGCGCGAGGCGCGCGAGGCCGGCGACGACTGGGACCGCGCCCGCAGCGCCCAGATGATCGCCGGCGGCGGCATCGAGGACGTGGTACGCCAGACCCTGGCGGTGATCGTCCAGCAGACCCAGGCCACGGTCGACGCCATCCAGGCCGCCGAGGACATGCCGGCCGCCGACAAGGTGCAGATGCTCACCAGCCTGGCCGACGCCTACAACAAGCTGATGTCGGCCTCGAAGAAGCTGATGCCTGAGACCGACGCCATGGCGATCCGGCTGGATACTGTGAAACGCCTGGGCGACTTCATCCGGACCCGGCACCCGCGCCACGCAGCCGCGTTTTCCGAGATTCTTGAGCCGTTCGCGGCCAGCCTGGCGGAGTGATGGCGACCAGCAAGCGCGCCTTCCTCGACGAGATCGCCCGCTATGCCGGCGAATTCCGTCAACTCATTGAGGCGTCCGTCGACGGCTTTGACCCAGACCCGGCGGCCCGCGACGCACGCCGGCAGCGCGCCCGGGATGACTTTGAATACTTTGCCCGGACCTACTTCCCCCACTATGTGACCAAGGCCAACAGCCGGCTGCACGATTACTTGTACAGCCGCCTGCCGGAGATCGCCAACAGCCCACAATCGGAAACCGACGCCATCGCCGCGCCACGCGGCGAGGCCAAGTCGACCATCACCAGCCAGATCTTCGTCATCTGGTGCGTGATCACCGAGCGCAAGTGGTATCCAATGATCGGCATGGATGCCTTCGACCAGGCGGCGATCATGCTGGAGGCGATCAAGGCCGAGCTGGCTTTCAACCCGCGCCTGTCCATGGACTTCCCGGAGGCCACCGGCCAGGGCCGGGTCTGGCAGGCCGGCGTGATCATCACCGCCAACGACCGCAAGATCGAGGCGGTGGGCAGCGGCAAGCGCATCCGGGGCCGGCGCCACGGCCCGCACCGGCCCGACCTGTTCGTCGGCGACGACCTGGAGAACGACGAGAACGTGAAGACGCCGGAGCAGCGCGACAAGCTGCTCGGCTGGCTGACCAAGGCGGTGTTGAAACTGGGCGGCGCCGGGGAAAAATTTGACGCCATCATCATCGGCACCATCCTGCATTACGACTCGGTCCTGGCCCGGCTCCTGAAGAACCCGATGTGGCGCTCGGCCAAGTTCAAGGCCATCCTGCGCTGGCCGGACAACATGCAGATCTGGGACGAATGGGAAAACCTCATCCACGCCCAGGGCGAGGAGCTGGCGCGCGCCTTCTACGAGGTCAACAAGTTCGAGATGGACGCCGGTGCCGAAGTCAGTTGGCCAGCCGGCCGGCCGCTCTACGACCTGATGAAGATTCGCGCCCGCGACGGCCACGCCGCCTTTGACAGCGAGCTGCAGAATGACCCGCTCAGCGACGACGACGCGCCCTTCGCCAAGGCGATCCAGTTCTGGGTGAGCCGCCTGGCCGACTGGCTGTTCTACGGCGCCTGCGACCCCAGCTTGGGCAAGGCTGGGGCCAGCCGCGACCCGTCAGCGCTCCTGGTCGGCGGCTTCAACCGCGCCACCGGCGTGCTCGACGTGGTCGAGGCGCAGATCAAGAAGCGCCTGCCGGACCGCATCATCGAAGACGTGATCAGCCTGCAAGCCGAATACCGCTGCCTGCTCTGGATCATCGAAACCGTGCAGTTCCAGGAGTTCCTCCGCACCGAGCTGGTCAAGCGCGCCGCTGCGCGCGGCATCCCGGTACCGGCGCGTGCGGTCACCCCGCATGCCGACAAGCTCCTGCGCATCGAGAGTCTCCAACCGCACATGGCCAATGGCCTGATCCGGCTGCACGCCAGCCAGGCCACCCTGATCGACCAGCTGCGCCATTTCCCCAAGGCCGACCACGACGACGGCCCGGACGCCCTTCACATGCTTTGGATGGCGGCCACCACAGGCTATCTGGGCGCGGACGGCTTCCAGTCCCTCGGCCGCCACGGCCAGGCACCCCAGCACGGCATGACGCCGCGCAACGACGACGACCACTACAGCGGCGATGGCCGCAGGATGTTCTGATGGCTGATCGTTTCAGCATGGATTACAGCTACAGCTTCCGCTGCAATTCTCCTCGCGTATGGCGCCAGCGTCTGGCGCAGTGGTTGTGCCGCATGGCGGCGCGCCTCGATGGCAGATTCGTCATGGCCGTCGAGGTGACGACTAGCCCCGCCTTATCTAGGGTGTACGTTGCACAAGCCCTTGGGGTGGGGCTCGAAGTCAGTAAGCGGATGGTCGTCGAGGCGGTTGAGGCTTCTGTGATTGAGCGGCTGATGCCCAAAATTTACCCTGAACTCTACAGGCAGGAATGACCATGGCAATCCTCGACCAATACGGCAACCCGATCGCCCCGGCCGACATCGCCGAGCCCCAGACGGCCCGCATCGCGGCGCTGCAACACCAGATGGTCGAGTCGCACCTGGACGGCCTGACGCCGGCCATGGCGGCACGCATCCTGCGCGATGCCGATCTCGGCAACATCGTCGCCCAGCACGAGCTGTTCGACGACATGCTGGACCGCGATGCGCACCTGCGCTGTGAATATGACAAGCGAGTCGGCGCTGTGGTCGGCCTGGACTGGAGCATCGAGCCCCCAGCCAATGCTACGGCGGCAGAGAAGGCTGCGGCGCAGTGGGTGGAGGAGACCTTGCGCCATGCCGTCGACGACCTGGAGGACTGCCTGGGCGCGATGATGGAGGCGCCCGGCCATGGCTTCAGCCCGATCGAGCTGGAGTGGACCCTGGTCGATGGCATGCGTCTGCCACGATTCCATCCCCGTCCACAGACCTGGTTCCGATTGGACCCGATGCGGCGCGAGCTGCGCCTCGCAGACGGCAGCGGCCAGGGCGCGGTGCCCGTGCCGTTCGGCTGGATCGTGCATCACGCGCGCAAGGTGAAGACCGGCTACCTCGGCCGCGCCGGCCTGTTCCGCGCCGTGCTCTGGCCGTTCCTCTATAAGGCCTACAGCATCGGCGACTTCGCCGAGTTCCTGGAGGTGTATGGCCTGCCGTTCATCGTCGGCAAATACTCGCCCGGAGCGAATGCCGACGAGAAGGCCAGCCTGCTGCGCGCCGTCTCGGCGCTGGGCCGCGATGCCCGCGCGATCATGCCGGACGGCATGGCTATCGAGTTGCAGAAGGTCACCGCCGGCGGCGACGGCTCGCACCACCTGAGCATGGTCGGCTGGGCCGACGGCGCGCAGAGCAAGGCCATCCTCGGCCAGGTGCTCAGTGCCGAGGCCAAGGCGACCGGCATGGGCTCGGGCGTCGCCGACCTGCATGCCGAAGTGCGCCAGGACATCCTGGCCGCCGATGCGCGCCAGATGGCCGGCACCCTGACCCGCGACCTGATCTATCCGCTCATCGCGCTGAACCGGCCCGGCATCCATGGCCTGACCCGCTGCCCGCGCTGGGTGTTCGACACCGGCACGCCAGAAGACTTGAAGGCCTATGCCGAGGCCCTGCCCACCCTGGCGGAAAACGGCGCCCGGATCCCGGTGCGCTGGGTGCATGACAAGCTGCGCATCCCGGAAGCAGCCGAGGATGAGCAGGTGTTTGGCAAGCCCGCGGCTCAGGCCGGGATCGAGAACGACGAGTCTGGCGCACCGACGGGCAAGGAATCTGCCCAGAAATTTGACGCCAGCCTGATCAACGCCTATTCGATGGGCATCGATCGTTTCTCTCGGTTGGGCATGAAGATCCCGGAGCGATTCATCCGGGATGTGTTTGGTATCCCAACCCCGGCCCCGGGAGAGCGCGCGCTTGAGCCGGTCGACCAGGGGGACAAGCCCGCCGCGCTGGCCGCCCTGGCGGGCGAGGCGCCCGAGGCGATCGACCCGGTCGACGCCCTCCTGGCGGTCGCCATGGCGAATTGGCGCGAGGATATGACGCCTATGGTCGACCCGATCCAGGCTGCGGTCGAGGCCGCACTGGACCGGGGTGATACGGCCGAGCAGTTCCTGGAGCGCCTGCCAGGCCTGCTCCAGGAGATCGATGCCGATGTGCTGGCCGAGCGCTTGACGCGGGCGGCCTTCGCCGCCCGGCTGGCGGCCCAGGCCGACTGATGCTGTCGGCCGACGACTTCGCACGGCTGTTCCGGCTGCCTCCGGAGGAGGCGGTCGACTATATGAAGCGACGCGGTCTGCTGACCGAGACGTTCGACTGGCGCGATCTCTGGCAGGACGAACACCTGCACCAGTTCACCGTCAGCCGCCTGGCCCGGCTCGACCTCCTGGAGGCGATCCGCGACGGAATCACCCGCTCGGTCGAGGGCGACCTGTCCCGCCGCGACTGGATGCGCGATATCCAGGCCATGCTCCAGAAGGAAGGGTGGTGGGGCGAAGAGGAAGTGCTGGATCCTGTCACCGGCAAGCTGGTCAAGACCGTCTTCGACCCGGCCCGGCTGAAGCTGATCTACGACACGAACACCAACATGGCGTATTCGGCCGGACTATGGGAGCGCATCGCCCGCAACAAGGCCACCAGCCCCTACATCCGCTACATCACCAGGCGCGACGAGAAGGTGCGCATCACGCACCAGGCCTGGGACAACCTGGCCCTGCCGGTCGATCACCCGTTCTGGGACAGCCACTTCCCGCCCAACGGCTGGCGCTGCCGCTGCCGCGCGATGAGCATGAGCCAGCGCGACTACGATACCTGGAAAGCCCAGGGCCGGCTCAAGACCGAGCCGCCGCCTGGGGAAACTCGCCGTTGGGTCGACAAGCGCAGCGGCGAAGTGCACCAGGTGCCGATCGGCATCGACCCCGGTTTTGCCTACAACCCGGGCAAGGCGACCCTGGCCAGCAAAGGCCAGCTGCTGCTCAATCGCGCCATCGATGCCGACCCGCGCACGGCGGCACTGGCGATCCGGGAGTATCTGTCCGGACCTGGCCAGGTCCGGGCCCTGGCCGACGATTTCGCAGGGTTCGCCGGGCACTGGATCAACGAGGTCGATGCGGCGAGCGCTGCCAGTGGCCGCCATCCGATCAAGACTACGGGCGAACTGCGCCATGTCGGCGCGCTGTCCTACGAAACCTGGATGGCACTGTGGCGCCGCAACCTGGCGCCGGAATCTGTCACGCTCAGCGTGCGCGATACGGATGTCGTGCACAGCTACCGCACCGGCAAGGACGACAAACTACCGCAGGACTGGTACACCCGCCTGCCCGAGCACCTCATCAAGCCTGGGGCGGTGCTGCTGGACACGTCGAAGCCGGAGTATCCCGCGCTGTTCATGGTCTATGACGGACCTGACCGCGCCCATAAATTGGTGGTCGAGCTGGGCTATCGCGTCAAATCCGCAGGCCGCCGAGTCACCACCAACATTGTGCGCTCCGGTCGTGTGATCGAGCGGGCGGCGCTACTCGGATTCGAGGTATTGGAGGGGGCGCTTTGAGCCGGGGTTGGATTCGAACCAACGTCACCGTGCACCCGGAAAATCGATTCTGCCCAGCGAAATCGAAATCCGTATGGCGCGCGTCCCGTCTGCCTGAATGGGGCTCTACCGGCTCAAAGCTCATCATGAGTATAGCGCAATGAAACTCGACCGAGATGAAACACGGGCCCACGAACATGGCGAGCAGGCGGCCATGGGCAGACGCTGGGACGGGTGCCCTTATCGCAACCACGACCTCCGTGCGCACTGGTTACGAGGCTGGCATGCCTGGCATCGCGACAATCCTCCGTCCTTGAGCGAGGATGAGCGGCGCGCCGGCCGGGAATGCCTGGCGCGCATCAAGTCAATCCTGAAGCAATTGCCATGATCCGCATCGACGTCCGTGATGCCGAGGCCATGGCCTACCTGGGCCAGCTACAGGACAAGCTCAACGACCTGACTCCGGTCATGGACGCCATCGGCATGCGCCTGGAAGAACAGATCTCCATGCGCTTCGAGACCGAGAGCGATCCAAGCGGCCAGCCCTGGGCACCCTGGGCACCCGCCACCCGGGCCGCGTATCCGAAGGACGGACATGGCCGCATCCTGGATCGGTACGGCGATCTCTTGAAGATGAGCCACCGGGCCGACCGGACCAGCGTCGAGGTCGGGACCGGTGCGCTGCATGGCGTCTATCATGAGTACGGTACCCGGCATATGCCACGGCGCGGATTTCTATTCGCAGACCCTGAATCCGGAACCCTGGGCAGCGACGACCAGCGCGCCATCCTGGACCTGGTCGAAAGCTACCTGGAGGGGTGAAACGGTTTTAAGGCGATTTAAGGCGGGTTGGGTGCCATGCTGCACCCAAGGTATAGGCCAACCTTTTTCGTGGCGTTCTAGCTCAAGTTATCCGGCGTTAACTAGCGTTAATTTTGGTCTGTTTGAGCAGGGGGTGTGTCGGTTGTCTGGATAATCCGGGTGCGCACCAAACTCGGCCGGGGTTTTCAGGTAAAAATGGGCCGGGTTTACTTCGGCGCGCCCTTGGGTAGACCGGTCGTGTTTTTTTGCCATGGGCGATGCGGGTGGAGTGGACACGTGTCAGTCGGGCAATCGCGTACCCGCGCTTTGGTCAGGCTCGGGTGTTCGGTGTCGGCGCCCCCCATGCACAGGTAGCAGAAGGCATTGATGGCCTTCTGCTTTGACCGGGGCTGGGCCTGGGCGGCGGCGACGGGGTCGAGTCTGCTGATCGGCATGGGGCTGGCCTCCTGAATGACATGGCATTGTAACGCTGCCGCAGCCCGCTGACTCCGGTCAGTATCCCTGTGCTGTTCTTCGCCGCCGACACTGGCGGCCATGAAACAGCGCCTCGCTATCCTGTCCTTCCAGATCGATGCCAGCGGCAAGCCGTTCCGCTTGCTCCCGGCCGGCAAGTTCCGCGCGGCCGATGGCAGTGGCCGGCCCGGTGACGTCGAGGCCTGGTACATCGATGCCGACCTGGCCCGGCAGGTGATCGCCCGCGCTCAGGCGCGGGCCGACCGCAAGGTCATCGACTACGAGCACCAGACCCTGAAGGCCGCCGAGAATGGTCAGCCCGCCCCTGCGGCCGGCTGGATCGAGGCCATGGAGTGGCGTGATCCGGCGGCCGACGAGCCGGGCGGGCTCTATGTCACGCCACGCTGGACGGCGCGTGCTGCGGCCATGATCGAGGCCGAGGAATACCGCTACATCTCCCCCGTATTTTCTTACGACAAGCAAGGTCGCGTGCTGGAGGTATTGCACGCCGCCCTGGTCAATTTCGCCGGCCTGGATGGCTTGACCGATCTGGCCGCGCTGTCTGCCCGTTTTTCCACCACCTCAGACGAGGAGACCCCTGTGAACGAAACGCTGAAGAAGCTGCTCGCCGCGCTGGGCCTGCCGGACACCACCAGCGAGGCGGATGCCCTCGCCGGGGTGGCTGCGCTCAAGGCCAAGGCAGGCGACCAGGAGACCCAGATTGCTGCCCTGAAGGCAGCCGAGCCCGACCCGGCGAAGTATGTGCCGGTCGCCACCATGCAAGCGCTGCAGAGCGAGGTGGCCGCCCTGGCTGCCCGCCTGAATGGCGACGAGGCCGCCCGAGTGATTGGCGACGCCCTGGCCGGTGGGCAGTTGCTTCCGGCCCAGAAGGCGTGGGCCGAAGAGCTGGCCAAGACCAATCTGGCCGCGCTCAAGAGCTATCTGGCTGCCACCCCGGTGAATCCGGCCCTGGCCGGCATGCAAAGCGGCGGGCAGCCCCGGGCCGCTGGATCTGATAACCGCAACGACGCCGAGCTGGCGGTGATGAAGGCCTTGGGCCTCTCTGCCGAACAGTTCGCCGCCGGCAAAGTGGAGGCCTAAGCCATGGCTGCGCTCACTCAAGCTCGTAATACCCCGGAACGCACTGGCGACGTGTATGGCCACCCGGTCAAGGCGTCGACCACGATCCACCAGGGCAGTCTGGTGGTGCTGGATGCCGGCTACGCCGCGCCCGGCCGCGCCGCGCTCAACCTGGTCGCCATCGGCCGCGCCGAGGAAAGCGCGACCGCCGTATCGGCGGGCGATGCAAGCGTGCGGGTCAAGCGGGGCGTCTTCAAGTTCGCCAATTCGGCATCCGCCGACCTGATCGCCCAGGCCGATGTCGGCGCCGACTGCTACATCGTCGACGACCAGACGGTCGCGAAAACCAACGGCTCCAGCACCCGCAGCCGCGCCGGCAAGATCGTTGCCGTCGATGCCGATGGGGTCTGGGTGCAAATCGGCCTCGGCCAGTAAAGGAGAATGACATGCTGATTACCGCCGTAACTTTGGCCGCGCTCCAGCAGGGCTTCAATGCGCAGTTCATGCAAGGCTTTGGCTCGGTCAAATCGACCATGGACCTGATCGCGATGCGCGTTCCGTCCACTGCCAGCCTGGAGAATTATGGCTGGATGAAGGAACTGCCCGGCATGCGCGAGTGGGTCGGCCAGCGCGTGGTCAACAACCTGGAGGCCCAGGGCGCGCAACTGGTCAACAAGAACTACGAGCACACCATCGGCGTCGACCGGAACAACATCGAGGACGACAAGCTGGGCATCTTCGCGCCCATGTTCGCGATGCAGGGCGAGATCGTTGCTCGCCATCCCGATGAGCTGGTCTGGGGCCTGTTGCCGCAAGGCTTCGCCACCAGGGGCTTCGATGGCCAGTATTTCTTCGACACCGACCACGTCGGCTACAACGCGGCCGGCGCCGAGGTGTCCTGGAGCAATACCGGCGGCGGCACCGGCGCGCCCTGGTTCCTGATGGACCTGTCGCGGGCCTACATGAAGCCGATGATCTTCCAGGACCGCAAGCGGGCCGAGTTTGTCAGCCTGAATCGGGCCACCGATCCGAATGTCTTCATGGACCGCCAGTTCCTGTTCGGCGTCGACGCGCGCTATGCCGCCGGCTTCGGCTTCCATCAGTTGGCCTATGGCTCCAAGGCTACCCTGGATGCGACCAGCTTCGCCGCGGGCCGCCTGGCGTTGGAAACCCAGCGCCGGCCGGACGGCTCCCCGCTGCCGGTGTTGGCTACCCACCTGGTGACCGGCCCGAGCAATCGCGCCGCCGCCGAGGCGGTGCTGATGAAGGAGTACCTGGCCTCGGGCGAGAGCAACACCAACTACAAGGCCGTCAACCTGGTGATCGACCCGCGCCTGGGTTGACGCCCGGGGGTTGATCCATGCCGCCTCGGGTCCGCCGGGCGCGAGGCGGCATCAGTCAGCATCCATCACCGACAGGAGAAATCATGGCCACCAAGAAACCGGCGCAGGACATCGAGGCCCGTCCCGGGCGCCTGCATGTCGCCGCTCGTGTCGACGGCTTCCGCCGCTGCGGCCGCGCCTGGCCGGCCTCCGGGACCGTCGTCGCGCGTGCCGATTTCGGCGACGATGACATCGCCCGCCTGTTGGCCGAGCCCGAGCTAATCGTCGCCGACCTGGACGACTGACCCATGGCCTACGCCGCGTTGACCGACATGCAATCCCGCTTTGGCGAGGATGAGCTGGTCCAGCTCACCGACCGGCATGGGGATGGCATGATCGATCCCGTGGCTCTGGAACAGGCCTTGATCGACGCGTCGGCGGTGATCGACGGCTATCTGGCCGGCCGCTACCCGGTGCCGCTCGCCCCGGTGCCGCCCATCCTGGTCGGCTATTGCTGCGATCTGGCCAGGCTGCGGCTCTACAAGGATGCCCCGCCTGAGATCGTGGTACGCCGGGGCGATGAAGCCATCAAGTTCCTGGCCCTGGTCGGCCAGGGTAAGATCAATCTTGGCGCCGCGCCAGAGCCGGTCAGCGACAACACCGTCCAGGTGGCCACGCTGGACCGTCGTCGTCATGGGATCGGCCTGTGAGCACGCTAATGGCCCTGGAGCCGTTGATCGTGGCCAGGCTGCGCGAACTCATCGACCGGCCGGATGTGAAGATCCTGACCCTGGCCGACCTGGCCAGCCTCCAGGAGTCAGCCCAGCCGGTTCCGGCGGTGCACCTGGTCTATGACGGCCACACGGTCAGCGTCAACGAGACGCACACCGAGATCGTCGAGCGCTACCTGACCGTGATCGCGGTGCGCAATGTGCGAGACCAGAAAGGCGGCGCCGATGCGCGTGCCGCCGCAGCGCCCTTGCTCAATACGGTGTTCGACGCGCTGAACGGCTGGGTGCCGGCCGGCCACAAGCCCCTACGTGCCACGACCCCGCCCAGGCCCGGCTACAAGGCCGGGTTCGGCTATCACCCACTTGCCTGGGAAGCGCGCCTCAAGCGCATCCCTCACCCCTGCCCAACCCTCTAGGATCCCCTCATGGCCAAGACCGACCCGCAACCCGCCCACAAGACCATCCAGCTGCTCGCGCCGCACGAACATGCCGGCCGGGAATACCCCGCTGGCGCCAAGCTCACCCTGCCGGCCGACTCGGCCGACTGGCTGATCGCCCTGGGCAAGGCCGCACCGGCCGAGCAGTAACCCATCCACCTGAAAGGACATCACCATGGCAAACGCTGAACAAATGGTCTTCGTGGGCAAGGGGCCCATCATCATGGGCGAATACGACCCGGTCGCCGGGGTCGGCCACGAAGGCTACCTGGTGCGCCAGAAGCGCATCGGCTGCGGCAACCGCACCCTGAAAATCTCCCTCTCGCGCGAGAAGGGCAAGGTCGTCGAATCCTGCTCCGGCCAGAACCTCACCCTCAAAACCTGGGGCAAATCCGCCGAGGCCATGATCTCCCTCGAGATGGTCCAGTTCAGCCGCGACGAGCTGGCCCTGGCCCTGTACGGCCAGACCGTCAGCCGCACCGCCGGCACGGTGACCGGAGAAGCCGCCCGCGACGACCTCGCGGTGGGCGAATACCTGCACACCCGGCACCCGAACATCAGCAGCGTGGTGGTCAAGGACAGCGCCGGCACGCCCGCCACCCTGGTCGCCGGCACCCATTACGAAGTTGACAGCGCCTCTCACGGCCGACTGAAGATCCTCGACCTGGGCGCCTTCACCCAGCCGTTCACCCTCGACTACAGCTACGAGGCCTACGGCCAGGTGACTGCGTTCACCGCCTCAGCCACTCGTCGCGGCCTGATCTTCGACGGCATCAACGTCGCCGAGGCCAATGCCCCTGTGCGCGTGTTCGTGCCGCTGGTTGATTTCGACCCGACCAAGGACTTCAACTGGCTCTCCGACGACGAGGTCACCCTGGCGCTGGACGGCGAAATCCTCTATGCCGACGCCCTGGCCGCCAACACCGACTTTGGCCCGTTCTTCCGCGTCGACGCACTGCCTGTCTAAGGCGCGGTCCATCCGCCAGCACTTGCTGGCGTGGACCTACCTGGCCCTGGTCGGCCCCTGGATGGCTGGCCTGTGGCTGGCCATCTGGGCCGCCCACGCGGCGGCCTGTTTGATTGATCGATTGAAGGAGTGACCATGTTCACTGATGCCCGCATTGCCGCGATGTTGGATACCGAACTCGTCGACGGCGACAAACTCAGCCTCCATTCGGCCTATTCGGCGACCGGGGCCAACGAAATCAGCGGCGGCAGCTACGCCAGGCAGACGATTGACTGGGCTGCGGCGGCGAGCCGGGCAAAAGCGACCGTGTCGGACATCGACGTGCCGGTCCCGGCTGGATCGACCGTCGGATGGCTCGGCGTGTGGGACAGCACAGGTACCACGTTCCGTGGCATGGCCCCGAATGGCGGATCTGCCCGGAGTTATCAGGTCGATCTGACAAACAACAAACTCCTGTGCGAGGGCCACGGACTGCTTAACGGTATGCGCGCCGTGGTGCAAGGGAGTAGCGCCCCTGGCGGTCTGACAACCAACACCGCATATTGGGTGGTCGGGGTGACAGCCGGCGACCCCGACACCCTGCAACTCGCGGCGACCGAAGGCGGCGCGGCCATCGATCTCACCAGCCAGCCCAGCGCGGACGGTACGTTGAGCCGAATCGTGCTGGAAACCTACGGCTCGGACGGCACGCACCGAGTGAACAGCCTGTCGGTGGCGCTGTGATGGACACCATCGAGATCTGGCTGATCGTCATCCCAATCTGGGTCGCGCTGGCCTTCGTGGGTGTGGCGCTCTTTGGGAGGACCGATGATGACCCCCGCTGAAATCCGAGCCGCCATCCAGGCGGCCCCCGCGCTGCTGGCCATGGCGCCCGACACGCAGGCAATTGCGGCCGCACTATCCGCAGGCCGCACAAAACTATCCACCGTCAGCCGCGCCTGGCTGTCGACCTGGGCCGCTGGCACAGGGATGCGTGCCGTGATGCAGGACGTGTCTACCACGCCAGGCCATCCGCTCCGCTCCATCGCCCTCGCCACGCTGGATGTACTGGCTGGCGCAGCCGACGGGATTGATTTTTCCGTGCCTGAGAACGTCGCCAGTGTCCAGGCATGGGTGACTGCCGGCGCAATGCCACAAGCGCAAGCGGACGCGCTGTTTGCCCTGGGCACTGTTCCCGATCCGGTTGATGAGATGGACGTGCGTAGAGCCGTCTACCACGATGATGGGAGCCTCGCAGTATGAGCACCACGACACTGACCAAGACCGCACGCGAGATTGTCGCGGCGGCAACGAGCAACGTAGCAGGAGGCACGACACGTGGTACGTTGGATTTACGGACCGCAATGGGTGGTTTGCTGACGCTGAAGATCACTAACGGCGCAACAGGACCAACCACACAATGTGTCTGCACTGTACATGTGGCGCACAACGATGGAGCCACACCTGCCGCTGGTGCGGAGGGAGCCGACTGGAAGCGGATATTCCGGGTTGGTGGTGGCACCTCAAATAATGGTGTGACTCATCAATCCTACGAATTCGGCCCGGGAGTCATGCATATGCAGGTGGAGTTTACGGGCAACACCGGGCAAGCCGTGACGGTTGAAGCGTACGTGTCGGAAATCACAAGTGCGAACAGCGCATAGCCATGTCCAGCATCCTATTGCCGCGTCGATACTACTATCGTCCACCTACCGAGGTGAGGCTCGATAGATCGCACCCATTGGCACAAGGTTTGACCTGTTTTTATATATTGGATCAGGCAAGGTGGATGATCGATCAAGTAACTGGACTTTTTCTGTCGTCAAATATTGGTACAGGCGTTGATTTTACTGATACCGGCTTTGTCAAAACGAAAGGAATCGTTGGCGACGGACTGTCACTTCCGCACAACATGAGCAGCCTGCCGTCAGCAATCACGTTTGTGGTAGGCAGTAACAAATACAGCGGAAGCGTACATTGGTCGTTGCTCAACGAAGCAATCGCCAACTGGACAGGCTATTACGGAGGTTCATCAGTAAGTGTGTCCGCTTCTGTGAACCAGGTGTTCGATGGCGTTGTGCACACAGGTGCAAGCTTCAACGATGATGATGGCTGCTATAACGTGGTGGTGTCAGATACGTCTGGGACTCTGACGGGAAGAGGGTATTTGTCGGATGCTGTCAGTGATTCGCATACGACCATGACCGGCTTCGCTAGCTCGCGCGTGGTACTCGGATATGCCAAGCGGAATGTTGGTGATAATCCAGCGGTTGCGGAATTTTCCCATTTCGGGGTGTACAACAGAGTGCTATCCGACGACGAGCAGCGGGAGATGGCGACCAACCCGTGGCAAATTTTCCGGGTGTCTGAATGAGACTCTGGTTTGATGGGTCGGGTGGTGGCGGTGGAACTGTCATCGAAACCACCGCCGCCAGCCGCGCTGTCGCCAGGTCGGCGTGCTCGGCCGGCAAGATCGCCAGCGCGGCCAGCGCCCAGCGACTGAGCGCCCGCCCGGCACCAAGCACCACCAAGGTCGCACAGTCCAGCGCCAGCGCCCGGGCCACGCCGCGCGCATCGTCCATCGCCGCCCGGCTCGCGGCCGGGTTCAGCGCGGCGGCTCATCACTCGGTGCGCTCGGCATCGAGCACCGCCAAGACGGCCACGGCAACAGCCGCGTCCCGGACAGTCCAGACCGGCGCCGTCGGCTCGGCCAAGATCGGCACCGCCACCGCCGACGCTATCCTGATACCGCGTGCCCTGGCCGATGCGGCTCGCCTGGCAGCAGGATGGTCCGCCGCTGGGCGGGCGGTCGTGCGGTCGGCCGCCACGTCGGCGACCCTGCGCCTGGCCAGTGCGTCCAGCCTGATGTGCCTGCGCTATCGGGCGGTCTCGGGGCCGGCGCCAGTGGGGGATGCCTGGATCGAGGCCCTGGCGGGCGTGTCGCCGATTCACCGTCAACTGTTCGGGCTATCGCCCATCCATCGCCAGCTTGCTGGCGTCTCTCGGCTCAGGAGCAGCGCATGATTCAGGGTATGCATTTAGGCGATGTGGGCACGCGCATCTGGCTGGACTGCAAGGATGATGTCAGCCTGGCAACCACGACGGAGATCCACGCGCTGAAGCCGGACGGCACCCCGGTAGTGTGGCCGGCGCAGATCGACGGCCAGGGCGTCTACTACATCACCCAGGCCGGGGATATCGACCAGCCCGGCCGCTGGACGCTGCAATCGTATGTGGTGCTGCCCGACTGGCGTGGCCACGGCGACACCGAGATCCTGGTGGTGGCCCGGTCATGAGGGCGCGCCTGTCCCGCCTGGGCCTGTGGCTGGGTAGCCTGCTCCTGGTGGGCCTGGCCAACCTGATCGCGCCGTTCTCGATCCTGCGCGGATCGGAGCGCGGCTGGGGCGTCGCCCAGGCCAACGACCAGGCCCTCAATGCCGCCCTGGGCGGCAGCCCGCGCGAATACCTGTCCACAGCCTGCGCCCGCGCCCAGGTGGCAGGCAAGTGGTGGGGCCGCTGGTCCTGCCGAATCTTCGATCTGTTCGATCCGGGGCATTGCGAGAAGATGCTGGGGGAGGACAACGACCACATGAGAGGCGCCGAATAGGCGTCCTCTCCATGATCCGGTTGGGCGCCATGCTCACCCGCTGACCCTGGTCAGCATCCTCCGCGCTGTCGCGCGCGCGTAGTCTCGGGGCTCCGATTGCGAGCCCCACATGGCAGACCTCAAGACTTCACTTCGTATCGATGCCCAGACGTCCGGCCAGGATAAGGTCGAGGCGTTAAAGAAAGCCCTGATGGATGTCGGTTTATCCGCCGACAAAGCCGAGGTCATGGCGAATGGGTTGGCGGGTGAAATCGATGCGATCGGCGATGTCTCAGAGGATACAGGCAAGAGCCTGTTCAATCTTGAGAATGCACTCAAGGGTGTCCTGGCAGGCTTCACTGTAGGTCAATTGGCTGGCCTGGCGGACGCCTGGTCTGGTCTGAATTCACGGCTGAAGCTTGCGGCCGATGGGCAGGAGGGGTATGCCCAGGCCCAAGCAGATGCATTCAGGATCGCACAGCAGACCCGTACTGAGCTTGAAGCCACAGCGAGCCTGTACGGCATTCTGAATCGCACACTCAAGGACCTGGGCGGCACGCAGCAAGAAACTGCGGACCTGACCGAGCTGGTAAACAAGACATTCAAGATCAGCGGTGCCGAGGCCTCGGCCGCCAGCGCGGCCATCACGCAGTTGTCGCAAGGCCTGGCAGCTGGCGTGTTGCGCGGCGATGAATTCAACAGCGTGATGGAAAACTCGCCGCGCCTTGCCCAGGCGCTGGCTGATGGATTGGGTGTTGCGCGTGGCCAACTGCGCGGCCTGGCAGAGGATGGAAAGCTCACATCAGAGGCCATCGTTCAAGCCCTGTTGTCTCAGAGGCAAGCTATCGATGCCGAGTTTTCCAGCATCCAGAACACCATCGGTGGTGCCATTCAGCAAGTTGAGAATGCCTGGCTGAAATTCATTGGCGAGATGGATCAGGCGCAAGGGGTCAGTGTCGGCGTAGCCAATGCCCTGTCCGGCCTGGCCGAGAACTTCCAGGAGGTGGCGAATGTTGCCTTGATCGCGGGCGAGGCGATCCTTGCTGCCTATGCGGTCAAGGGAGTTCAGGCGGTCTATGCCTATGGTGCTGCCCTGGCCAAGAATGTAGCTGAGACCTACGCGAAGATCACCGCAGACCGCGAAGCTGCGGCCGCTGTTGCAGCGTCGGCGCAGGCTAACCAGGCGGCGGCAGCAGCAACTTTGGCAAACGCGAGGGCCAAGGCACAATCCACCGCCGCTGCGATTGCAGAGGCCGAGGCGCATCTCGTCAACGTGCGGCAAATGGCAATCTACGGAGAAGTTCGGGCTGCGGCTGAACGGCAGGTGACGGCAGCCCGCACCGCGAATATCGCAGCCACCCAGACCATGGTTGCGGCAGAACGCCAGTTGCAAGCAGCCGCTGCGGCGAGTACCGCAGCACAAGCGGCCGCTGCAAGATCAGCTGGAGTCCTGTCGGCCACCATGGGTCTCCTGGGTGGGCCGGCCGGTGTGATTGCCGCTGCCGCTGCGGCTATCCTTATTTTCGGCTCCAATCAGGCGTCAGCGAAACAGTCCACTGATGCCCTTAATGCCTCACTTGAAGCCCAGAGCCGAAAATTGAACGAGCTGTCGGCCAATCAGTTGCGCGTCTATCTGGACCAACTGAAAGAGGCGCGCAAGATAGCCGAGGCAGAGCACCAGGTGGCGAAGGCACGCCTGGAGACCATGAATGCCCAGCGTGGTGGTCTGGGCGATGTCACCAAGCGCCAGCAGGAATACAACCAGGCACTGGTGGCAGTGGAGAGCACCGGCAAGAAGGTTGTCGAGATTGAAAATGACATGGCCGAGGCGAACGAGCGCTTGGCCGAGGCGACCGGGAAGGCCAATGAGAAACTGAAGGTAAAGCTGCTGACGCAAGATGAGGAGGCGGCTCGACTCAAGGAGCTAAACAGCATCGTCCCGCCCCTGGAGAAGGCCTATATCAATCTCGGACTGGCCAGCTCAACTGCCCTGGATGCAATGGCCAAGAAAGCCAGGGATGCCTACGAAACCTTGGTCGCTAACAAGGCGCCGATCGAGGATCAACGGCAGGCCTGGCTGATTTATGCGCAGGCCGCAATGCAGGCGGCAGAGCGCGCCGGTGAAGGCCAGGCCATGGTCACCCGCGCAACGCTCGAGGCCGAAGCGGCGGCCAAGGGCTATATCGTCACCATCTCCGAGGATGGCGAGGTGGTTGGGCAGTCCCTGGCCGAGTGGGCAGAGGGCTATGACCGGCTGGCGGCGGCGCAGGACCGCGCACGGGCGGCCTCGCAGGATGCAGCCATGGCTATGGCTCAGTCGTCCGCGGAAATGAACGGTTTCGGCCAGAATTCGAGCGACTGGTTACAGAACGGCATCAATGATTTCCACGCCCACTTGCAGCAACTCGGCGAGGGCGTGGCGTTCGTCATCAACGCCATGCGTAATGCTGTGGCTATGGCGACCAACGAGTCTGAGGTGGCCATCCGTAATTTTCAGAACATCCTCGATCAGCCCAGCGCAACGATTGGTGGCTGGCTGGCAAAAGTAAGCGAGCAATCGAAAATCATCATGCGTCTGTACACAGAGCAACGCACTGTGCTCGATAGCATGATCTCCGACTTGCAAGAAAACCCTGTCAACTTGGAAATAGAGCAGGCTGCTCGACATCTGGAGGTGCTCGAAGCAGAAGCACAAAACACGCTCAGATCAATCAACCAGCTCGGCCAGGAGGACATCGGACGCCTGCGCGCCGCCCTGGAGGATGCCAGGGCCAAAATGCGTGCGCTCGAAGATGCCAGCCTGGATGCGTTGTCGTCGGTCCAGGACGAATTTGATCAGTTCTTCGGCAATTTGGACGAGCTCGAGCGCCGGCGCAACGAGCAGAAACTGGCCGAGCTCCGGGCCGCCCTGGCCGAGGCCGAGGCGGCAGGTAACCGCGAGGCGGTGCAGAACCTGCGCGAGGCCATCCGCTTGTACGAACAGCTGGCCAAGGCGCGCGAGAAGGAGGCACGCGAGGAAGAGGAATCGCGCAGGGCGCGGGGTGAATCATCGTCCCCGCCGACAGACACGCGGGGCGGGATAGACCGTGGCGGATCACGTCCGCTGCCTCCGATCGAGGTGGTGATCAACGGATACACCGATGAGAACCGGCTGGTCGATCGGATACTGCCGGTGCTCCAGTCCAGGATGAGGCTGATGGCATGAGTTCTGTTCAGCGGTTCTTGCACCACGGCAACAATGCAGTCAGCGCTGCCACGCTGACCGCGTCAAATGTCCGGCCGGCCAGGGCGGTATCCACGCTGGCCGCAGATGTGGCCGGCAGCGGCCGGGTGCGCCTCGTAGGCGATTACACCGGCCATGCGGATAGCGAGATCGAGATCGCCATCCTGGCGGGCGGCGGCACCGCGCGGGCCTCCACGCCGGCTCTGTCCGGGGTTGGCAATGGCACTCTGTCCGTGGTGGATGTCGACCCGGGTGCCACCGCGCAGACGCTCATCCTGTCTCTGTCCGGGCTGGGCACCACGACCACGCAGGCCTCGCTGACTGTCGGCGAGGTCTCGTTGCGTGCGCGTTTGGCGGGTGCCGGGGGCAATGCGATCCATATCACTGTCACGCCCGATCTGTCTGTATCGGATACCGAATGGTCCCTGCTCGATGAGTGGCCGGCCGGGGCCAGCCAGGTGGGCGAGCAATGGTCATTCGGTGCGCTTCCACTGCTCGCCGATGGCCGGTTGGATGCCGCGACGCCGCGCCTGCGCATCGGCAGCGATGCCCAGGTCTACCGCCCCTATCGTGAGTTCGCAGACGGGCAGTGGCGGATTGGCCTGTCGCCCGCGCCGCAGCGCACACTGCCGGCCGGCGACAGGGTCCGCGCAGTGTCCGGCGGCTATGACGTGACGGTTTCGGATGGGGTCACCACCACCGTGCACGAGGATGTCGTGACGCTGTATGACCTGCTCACAGCCCTGGTCGATGATCCGCTGATCGAGGCCGCTGGTGTGGTCTCCGACGACCGCACGCCGGGCGGCATGGCAGCGATTGATCTGCCGTTGCGCACGGCTGCCTGGCTGTTGTCATCTTCCGGCGTGGCGGTGTCTGATCTGGCCATCGCATCGGATGCGCCTACCGAGGTGGTCACCATCGAGTGCATCAATGCCGATGCCGTGAACTCGGAAATATGGTCAGTGACCGGCTCAGTCTCAGGTGCTATTGGCCAGGCGACGACAGGCATCGCATTCGCTGGAGACCCTGTGGGATTCACGATCCCGTCTGGTGATGCATCGAGTCTTGGCGTCGGCAAGTTCAGCACGCGGTTCGTGCCTGTGGCACGAGACACGGGAGATCTCGGTATTCCGAGTGTCTGCGTCCGACATTTCACCCTGGGGGTCAATGCGCGCCCGGGGACGTTCACATTCACCTACAAGGAGCGGCCGAATGATTCCGGTTGTGACTGCAACAGTGCGTCATTGCGGGGGCGCATCCGCGCCGCCTGCCTTGGCCTGGATGGAGGGCTAGACGACATGGCACTCGATATCAACTATGCCAGCCGACTACAGAGCCTGTATGGCTGGCGAAATACGTTCATTGCCGGGCAAATAGCCATCGTGGATGATGCGCTTTCCGTCCCGATCCATTACCAGGTGGACGAGCTGGATATCCGCCTGTGCGATGGCATCACTGCAGAGTTCGCTGACGCCCTCGCGGATGAAATCTGGGCAGACGCAGCAGCCTCGACCGAGTGGGACGCCGCATTCACCCAGATGCAGTCGGATATGGCGGACTGGGCCACGAATCGGGTCGAATACATCCGGCACCGGCGTCGCATGATCGGCAACATGACATCGTCTGGGTCTGTCGATGAGTCCGGGTTCACCGATGCTACTGCGTACAGCCAGACCACCACGGCCATCTACGACAATACGTTGAATAGACCCTTGGTCCATATCGACCACTACGACAACTACGACATCTCACCAATCGTCGGACGTTGGCGCGCGTGGATGGACAAGGTCCGCGCGTTGGCGGGCATCGTCCCAAAATCTAACGCCAGCACTGGAGCCGGGGACGGCTGCTGGCGTGACGACCCCACGGCTACCCATTGGTGGGTAGACGAGGACGGCGTCTATTTCCCCGCATTTTCGAGCACAGCATATATCTCCTCGGCACAGTCATGCGGCTCGGGCGCGTCGGCGGGCATTCCATCTGGCGAGCCATACAGCACACGTGAGTTCGGCATGTTCATCGCGGTCGGCTGCACCGAGCGACTGAAGGTTGGCGACCAGGTGGTAATCCACATCGAATCGGTCGACGGGCGCGCGCCTTACGCAGTGGGCGACACCGCCGATGTGCAGATCGTGGCCGCCGGGCCCGCCTACCTGACTGGCGGTGTGACCGGAGACGATACGCTCACCTGGTCGGTGTCCGGATCTTTATCCGGGGCGCTGCCTGACTACGAACTCACCTCGGACGAGCCGGACTACACCCAGGCCGGCGTCACGCTCCAGCTCAACAGGGGAGGCATCCCGTGGGCGTTGGGCGATACCTACACTCTGGACATCGCAGCCGCTCAGTATCAGTGGCGCCGCGACGGTGGAGCCTGGTCGACGCCGGCCGATATCGACGGCACAGACCAGGCACTGGCGGATGGCCTGTCGGTCCGGTTCGAGGCCGGCTCGGCGCCGGTGTGGCTCGATGGCGACACGTGGCACTTTCTGGCGCAGCAACCCTACGCACCCGCCAACCTGCTCGTGCCTACCGTGTCGTCCTGGTCCTGGACCGGCGCCGCGGCGACCCTGGTGGTCGACCTTGGCGGGGAGACCGACATCGAGGCGCTGGCGATTGCCCGCTACGACCTTCCGTCCGGCGCCACCCTGACCATCGAGGGCGGCGATGGCGCCACGTGGACCGAGTCGGCGGCGCTGCCGATCGGCGGCCCGGTCGCCGTGGCCATGCTGGCTGTGCCATGGTCGGTCTCACGCCTGCGCCTGTCTGTGGCCAATGCCACGGGCGGGTCGATCGGATGGCTGTGGGCCGGCGTGCCGCTCGCCACGACATATTCGGCCGGGCGCTGCCGAATTGCGCGCGCATACGCCGTGGCGCGCGGCGACGGAGTCAACCCAGGACGGCAGTATCTCGGCCAGGGCCGGCGTGGCGAGCTGGCCTGGACCGAGTCGTCGCCGCTCTCCCAGGCAGACCTCGACGCGCTGCTGGCCATGCTGGACGGCATGCAGGCCAGTAATTACCCGATGGTGCTTGTGCCACATCATCTCCACCCGGCCGAGGCTGGCCTGGTGCGCGTGGGCGCGGATAGCATCGATCCGATCGACTACTTCGAATTGCATCCCAACGACACCACGCGCCGGGTGATCACCCTCGATCTAAGCCTTGAGGCGGTGTTCCAATGAGCCTCTGGCTGCGGGTCGACACCGATCCGCCAGTGGCGCTCTATCGCGAGCGGGCCGCACTGGCGTATGTCGATTGCGATCTGCGCATCCCGGCCCTGTCCACGGCCGGCGTCCTGTCGCGGCAACTCAGCCGGCCGCCAGACGCGCCGGGCGAGGTCGCCAATTTGCGCATCGGGCTGGACAATGCAGAAGGAGTGTTGACGAAGCTGTGGACTGTGCCGCCAGTACGCATCGCGGCCACGCTGTATCAGGATGCCGATACGATCTTCGAGGGGCTGATCACATCGATTGATCTCTCCGCACGGGCCAGCTTGCAGTTGGTGGCCGGCGGTACACAGCCGCTATCCAATCCGTTGCCGCTCAGGTCCAGTGCGGTCTGGGGCGGGTTCGGCGACGTGGTCGCGCTTCCTATCGTCTACGGCCGCGCCACGGTGGCGCCGGTGCAGTACAGCCAGGATCGGCGCTTGTGGCTTGTGGCTGACCATCCGGTCCAGGGGATCGACGCTGTGCGCCGGGACGATGTCGCAACGACCGAGTGGAGCGTCCGTAACACCGTCGATTCGGTCGGGCAGGCGGTGGCGATTATCGAGCTGGCATTGCCATTGGCCGACGGAGAGCGACTGGCGGTGGACGTGCGCGGCCGGGTACATCCGGCCCGTGGCCACCTGCTCACCGCGCCGGCCGAGATCCTCTGGGATCTGCTCGCCAACGTGGCCGGAATGGACCTCGCCGAAGCTGATCTGTTTGCCCTGCGCGCAGATCTGTCTGGGATCGAGTTGGGCGGGGTGATAGATGACCCGTTGATGACCACCCGCAGCCAGATCGACCGCATCCTGGCCTCGGCTGGTGCCGCGTGGTCGGCCGGCATGCCAGGCCTGGCCTGCGCCTGGCCGCCGGTCGACCAGGATGATGCGGCGCTCGCAACGATTGACCGACTCACGGCGACCAGCCTCGCGCCGACCTGCGAGGATGCCGGGCTCTGTACCGTGCTGCGGGTGTTGTTCGACTATGACTTTGCGGCCGGAACGCACCGCCAGGCGGTTCAGATCGAGGCGCCGGAGGCGATCCGGCAATACGGCCGCATCGAGCGCGAGCTGGACGCCGGCTGGCTGCACAACGCGCGCCTTGCCGATGCCCTCGGTCGAGCCTATCTGGCCTGGTCGGCGCGCCCGGTCTGGACGGTGACCTGGCGCGCCGATATCACTGCAGGTCTACGCCCGGGCGACTGGGTCGAGATCACGCACCCTGAAAGCCCTGTGCAGGGCCGGCATCGGCTCACCCGGGCCGATCTCGATCTCGATCGCGGCAGCCTAGCGCTGGCCGTGTCCGCGCCGGCCGGCCAGGCACCGGCCTTGTCCGCCGCGCGCCTGTCCGAGTCGTTCGAGCCGCTGATCCAGGCAGGCGCCCACGTCGTCTATCAGGATGGCGTCGCCACCCTGACCATCCAGGACGACCTGGGCCAGCCCCTGTCCGGCGCCACGGTCACCATGGATGGCGCCCAGCGCCGCGTCGCCGATGCCGCCGGCCGCGTATCGTTCAAGGCCGCGCGTGGCCGGCATGCCCTGCTGGTCGAGGCCGCCGGCTACCAGGCGATGACGTTGGAGATCGTGCTGTGACCAGGACGTTTTATCCGGCCACACCGACCAATGTCGCCCCAGGCCAGTCGATCGGACTCACGGTGCCGATGCAGCCGGCGGCATCGTGTCCTGAGTGCCCGGAATGTCCTGATTGTCCGCCCGTGCCGGTGCCGTATGCTCGATGGGTCATGGGCATCCGGCCATCCCCGGACAATGGATACACCGACCCGAGTTATTACCCTGATCCGCTCCTGGATGCGACGATCATCACCAGCATCGACGCCACGGCCTACGACTCTGACGGCGCGTTGCCGGCCTGGGGTCTGGTCGCAGCCGTCGAAAACCTACCAGCCGGTGCGGTGCTGACCTGGGCCGCCAGCGCAGCCGACTGCGATGTCGCCGAGGTCGTGACTTTGGCGATCGCACCCAATCACTGCGTGATCTACTGGGATGTCCCCGGCCACACGCTGGGGACTATTACGGTCACCCCATCAATCGACGGCGTACCGATGTCGCCGATCACCATGACGGTCAACTGGTACCTCGGGAGTTGAAGCTGATCGACTGCCATTGCCTAACGTTGCCAGGCGATCGGCCGGACTGGCTGGAGATGGCCGTCGCGGACATGGCCATGGACGGGATCTCCGTGCGCCTGTTGCCCGGCCTACCCGGCCGTCCCGGTCTGGCGCGTGCCATGGCGTATCAGTCAGCGCCGCCGGACTCGCGCTACTGCACCTATATCGACCCAGATGACCGCTATCCGTCTGGCGCGGCTCACGCCCTGGCGGATGCCCTCGACGCGTGCCCGGCCGCGCCCTTCGCATTCTCCCAGGAGCGGCTCATGCGCGCGGATGGCCGAGTTGTTACGCCAGCGACGCCGGGAGCCTACGACATCGGCCGGCACGCTGCCGGCCCAGGCCACGTGCATGGGCTGATCCTGCTGCGCCGCTCGTGCATTACTCAGGCGTTTATCGCCCACCTTTCTACTGTGGTGCGGCACGGCACATGGGCGATGACCAGGTGGCTGGTAGATCATTTCGGGGTGCCGGTGCTCGTTCCCGTCGTCGGTCGTCACTGGCGTCAACATCGTGGGCAGTGGTCTTCAATTCAACGGCGCCCGGCGTTTTGATTCTGCACAATTAAATTGTGCCCAGCGCAACAATTGTTTGTGCCAATTATCGCGCAAATCAGTGCCAATTATCGCGCGTCGCTACACTGCACGTGCTCAAGGGCGCCGCCGGCAACCTGGGCCTGAGCACCCTGCACCAGGCGGCCAAGGCCTGGGAGGAAACGTTTGCCCGAGCGCCGGCCGAGCCCGGCCGAAGCAACCTGGCCGCAGCCCTGGCCGACACCTTGGGCCTGTTGCGCGTCTATCTCTCCGAATCGGTGCACCGGCTCGAAGCACTCGATCACGGGCTCGACGCAACCCTCCTGCGTCCCGACCTGGAAGCCCTGCGTCCGTTCATCGCCCAGCAGGAATTGCCGCCCGAGGCCCTGGTCGCCCACCTGCATGAACTGGCCCGGGGTCTCCCCCCTCAGCACCCGCTCATGCGCCTGCTGCAGGCGCTCGATGATTTCGATCACGACGCGGCCCTGGCCACCCTGGATGCCTACTTGCTGGCGTCGCCCGGAAGCCACGCACCATGAATCGCGATGCCCGCCCGCTGATCCTGCTGGTCGACGACGTGCCGGCCAACCTGCATGTCCTGGCTGCCGCGCTCAAGGACGATTATCGCCTGAAGACCGCCACCCGGGGCGAGCGGGGCCTGTCCCTGGCCCGGGCCGTGGACGACCCGCCGGCGCTGATCCTGCTCGACGTGATGATGCCCGGCATGGGCGGTATCGACATGCTTCGCGCGCTCCGTCAGTCCCCCGCCACGGCCGATATCCCGGTGATCTTCGTCAGCGCTGATGCCTCGGAACAGAGCCAATTGGACGGCCTCGAACTGGGTGCCGACGATTATCTGGCCAAGCCGGTGATCCGTTCCGTACTGCGCGCCCGGGTGCGCAACCTGATCCAGCGCCGGCAGGCCGAGGCCCAGTTGCGCCTGGCTGCGCACGTGTTCGAGCACAGCGGCGAAGGCATCCTGATCGCCGATGCCGATAATCACATCGTCGACGTGAATCCCGCCTTCACCCGCCTCACCGGCTACAGCGCGGAGGAGGTGCGCGGCCGCAACCCCCGGATCCTGGCCTCCGGCGAGACCCGCCCGGATCTTTACCGAGAACTCTGGCACGCGCTCCAGACCACCGGCCACTGGCAGGGCGAACTCTGGAACCGGCACAAGACAGGCCGGGTGTTTCCCAAGCTGGTCTCGATCTCGACGGTACGTGGCCGCGCCGGGGCGATCGAGTACTTCATCGCCAACTATGCCGACATCAGCGAACAGAAAGCCACCGAGGCACGGATCCGGCACCAGGCCCACCATGACCCGCTGACCGGCCTGGACAATCGACTGAGCCTGACCCTGCGCCTCGAGCAACACCTGGTCGAGGCACACCCCGAGGGCGAGGAAATGGCCTTGATGTTCATCGACCTCGACCGCTTCAAGGCCATCAACGACAGTCTCGGCCACCTGGTCGGCGACAAGCTGCTGGTAGCGGTCGCCGGCCGGCTGAGGGAATGCGTGCGGGAATCCGACCTGATCGCCCGTCAGGGCGGTGACGAATTCGTGGTGGCGCTGTTCGGCCCTGGCACGGCGCGCGCCGCCCCGGCCGTGGCCGGCAAGATCATCGCCCGCCTGGGCGAGCCTTATGATATCGACGGGCAGCCGGTGGTGACTTCGGCCAGCATCGGCATCAGCCTATATCCACGCGACGGAGACTCGGCCACCGACCTGATGCGGCGCGCCGACACGGCCATGTATCGGGCCAAGTCGGCCGGACGCAACCAGTACCGGTTCCACGAACCGGGCAACGAGCCGGACTGATCAGGCTGCGGTCGGCGGGTAGAAACCGTCGACCTGCTTCTTCACCGTGCCCAGGATTTCCGGCATCTCGATGTCCATGATCTGGTCCTGGATCCAGCTCTGGTCGGACTTTTCCATCTCGTCGCGGATTTGCAGGCTGAGATAGCGCAGGGCCTGGAAGCTCGGCCGGTCGTCGGGAAATTCGTAATGGGCGTACTCGGTCATGCGGGCATTGAGCATGTCGATGTAGCCCTGCTGGTAGTCGTAGTCAGGGTCCTTCACCCCCTCGGTGAAGTCCAGGATGTTGTCTTCCATGATCTCGGCCAGGCGCACGCCGAGGGCGCTGACCAGCTCGCCCCGCTTGGCATCGCTCATGCGCGGAAAGATCACCCGGTCGACGTAATGCACCGCGAAGGCGGTCAGTTCGCCGATGATCTTGAAGCCACGCTGCGGCGTGATGATGTCGTAATTGGCCTTGGACAGGTTGTCGATGGCTCGGTCGGCCATGCGCCAGATGGTGGTGGCCAGCGCGGTGGCAATTTCTTCGGCCGGTCGCTCGCCTTCCTTCTTGAACCAGACGGTTTTGACGCGGGTGGGGGCGGCCATGCTTATTCTCCGGTGGCGATCGGCCGCGAAGGATCGGTGATCCATTCGCTCCAGGAACCGACGTACAGTCTGGAGCCGGACAGACCGGCGATCTCCATGGCCAGGATATTGTGACACGCAGTGACGCCGGAACCGCACATATGGATCACATCGGACGGCGCCCTGCCCTTGAGCAGGGCCTGGTAGTTCTCGCGCAGGGCTTCGGGCGGCATGTAGGTGCCGTCCAGGTCGAGGTTCTCCTCGAAGTTCCAGTTCACCGCGCCGGGAATATGGCCGGCAATCGGGTCGAGCGGCTCATATTCGCCGCTGAAACGGCGCTCGGCACGGGCATCCAGGATCAGCTTGGCGGGATCGTTCATGGCGCGCGCGACGTCGTCAGCGGACGCCATGGCACTGGGTTCGGGTAGGCTGGCACAGGCCCCGTGGCAATCCACCGCGCAGATTTCCTGAGTCACCGGCCGATGCTCACGCTGCCATTTCGGCCAGCCCCCGTCGAGCAGGGCGACGCCCGGGTGACCCAGCCAGCGCAGCAGCCACCAGAGACGGACCGCCATGGCGCCGAAACTGTCGTCGTAGACCACGACCTGCTTGTTGACGCCGATACCCCACTGGCACAGCTTTTCAGTCAGGGTCTTGAGGTCAGGGAGCGGATGCCGGCCACTGGTGGCGGTGACCGGTGCCGAGAGATCCTCGTCGAGGTGCGCGTAACGGGCACCGGGGATGTGCCCTTTACGATAAGCCTGGCGCCCCCCCTCGGGATCGGTCAGGGTGAAGCGGCAATCGACCACCACCCAGTTCGGGTCTTCGAGATGGCGTGCCAGATGGTCGGTGGAGACGAGTGTGGTATGGAACATGGATTCAGTGACAGGTTACGAGTGACGAGTGACAAGATGCCGGGGCATTCGCCACGCGTAACCCGTCGCAATGACGGGACCCGCCGCGACTTAGACGGTTCCAGCGACGATCGCGTCGCTGGTCATCCGTCAAGCGTCACGGCCTGTTAGTAGCCGCCCTTGCCGAACGGCTTGGGCAGGCCGGCCACCTTGGCGGCCTGGCGATTCGGCTGTTTCGGGAACAGTTCATACAGCTTCTTTTTCCAGTCGATGCTGTCGTCCTGCTCGTCGAGCATGGCCACCATGTTGCGGAAGTTGGGCGTGTGGCCATCTTCCTGGTAGCGCTCGCGCATGAAGCGGATCACGGTCCAGTGATCGTCAGTCAGCGTGAGGCCCTCGGCTTCGGCGATGATCGGCACGATCTCGTCGCTGAAATTGGCTTCGGTGAGGAAGTCCTCGTCATCGACTTCCAGTTCTTCGCCGTTCAGAACATAACCCACGGTTTTTCTCCTATTTCCAGGTTGCAATTAGCGCGCCCGACCTCAGCCGGCCGCGACTTCCTTGATCGACTTGTGCGGGACAAACACCCCGCAGCCATAGGCGCGGTGACGTCCCAGACCCTGTTCCTGTACGCGCAGGGACGGTTCCAGACCAATATCGTGCAGCATCAGGCTGAAACCCAAAATATCCCCTTCGGGCAGTAGCATTTTACGCTTCTTGCCGGGGATCAGGCCGCCTTGCACGCCCATGGCGTCCAGCTCGGCACGGGCCGCTTCCAGGAAAGCGACCTCGTCATCGGTGCCGAAATCCACCATCGGCGCGTACAGGTAGGCGAAGGGCAACAAGGCTTTTTCCTTGGCCGCGCCGAGGGTCACTTCCCCCGCGCCCAGGTCAATGCGGGCACCGGTGAGGATTTTCAAGTCCCCGAGCCGGTCCACCGGCACCCGCAACACCAGCTTGACCCGGCGGTTGATCACCAGGCGCTGATCGCGGCCGGTCGGCGCGCCATGGATGGGATGGACACCGGCGCCCGCCTCGCCATCCAGCCAGGGCAACAAGTGGCACAAGGCATCGTGCAAGATCCAGCCATGATCCTCGGGAATCTCCTTGCCGGCGAGATCGAACTGCACGTCCTTGAATTTGGGCTGGTACTGGAAGTCTCGGATCGCTTCCCACTCGGGACTGTACAAACGCATGACTCAGCCCTCGGACGTGGTCGGGGCTTGCGTCGCCAGCGGTTCGGCCCACTTGAGCATTTCCTCGGCCCAATATTTCGCCGTCACCGGATCGACGTCGAAGATCGTGAACCGGGCGCCCCGCTCGCGGATGCGCAGACGCAGCATGGGCGTGCCACCTGCTTCGTAGTCTACGTGCTGGAGCTCGATTTCCTGATTGCCGTAGGGGTTGCGGAATTTACACAGTGAATTGATCTGGTCCATGGAACAGAGAATACTTTAGAATATGTCGGATTGCTAAATATTTGACTATATTTGTCAGGTATTAGCATCCCCGCCCTGGAGTAGTTCATACTACCCATTCGGGTAGTACATGACCCCCCCACCGAATAGGCAGCTTACCCCATCGGAATGATGGTTCGGTGCATCAGGGCCATCTAATATGGTTGGACTCATCTCGTGTCGGCGATGCGCCCACGGGTAGTGCAAAGGTAGTGAAGACATATCGTTTCGCAAGACCTAAAGGAGAAACAGATGGCTAAGCAAATGTACGATACGCCGAATCTGGACGAGCTGGAAAAAGGCCCGTGGCCCAGCTTCGTGACCGGCATCAAGCGCCTCGCAAAAGACAATGACATGATGGTCGACCTACTCGGCCAGCTGGAAACCTCCTACAAGACCCGCTTCGGCTACTGGAAGGGTGGCACGGTGGGCGTGGTCGGCTACGGCGGCGGCGTCATCCCCCGTTTCACCGAATTGAAGAACGCCGATGGCACCCCGAAATTCCCGGAAGCTGCCGAGTTCCACACCCTGCGCATCCAGCCCCCCGCCGGCATGCACTACACCTCGGACCTGCTGCGCCAGATGTGCGACGCCTGGCTGGAAACCGGTGGCTCGGGCCTGATCGCCTTCCATGGCCAGTCCGGCGACATCATGTTCCAGGGCATCAAGACCGCTGACGTACAGCGCTCCTTCGACAAGTTCAACGAGATGGGCTTCGACCTCGGCGGCGCCGGTCCCGCCCTGCGCACCTCGATGTCCTGCGTCGGTGCCGCCCGTTGCGAAATGTCCTGCTATGACGAAGCTCGCGCCCTGCGCACCGTCATCAACAACAACCTGGACGACATGCACCGTCCGTCCCTGCCGTACAAGTTCAAGTTCAAGTTCTCCGGCTGCCCGAACGACTGCGTCAACGCCATCCAGCGTTCCGACATGGCCACCATCGGCACCTGGCGCGACAGCATCCGCGCCGACGAGAAGCTGGCCCGTGAATGGATGGCGGCCCACAGCGCCGAAGACCTGACCAACATGGTCATCAGCATGTGCCCGACCCGCGCCATCCGCCTGGTCAAGAATGACGGCGCCGCCGCCGGCGAAGGCATCACCAAGGTGGCCGTGTCCGACAGCCAGTGCCTGGAAATCGACAATCACAACTGCGTGCGCTGCATGCACTGCCTGAACGTCATGCCCGGCGCGCTGCTGCCCGGCAAGGACAAGGGCGTGACCATCCTGGTCGGTGGCAAGGGCGTGCTGAAGATCGGCGCCTCCATGGGCACCGTGGTCATCCCGTTCATGAAGATGGAGTCCGACGAGGACTTCGAGAAGCTGAACGACCTGTCCCGCAACATCCTCGACTTCTTCGCCGAGAACGCCCTCGAGCACGAGCGCACCGGCGAGATGATCGAGCGGATCGGTCTGGTCAACTTCCTGGAAGGCCTGGACATCCCGGTCGACCCGAACATGATCATCCATCCGCGTACCAACCCCTACGTCCGTACCGACGGCTGGGACGAGGAAGTGGAAAAGTGGAACGAGCGTAAGGCCGCCGCCTAAGCTCGCAGGTTGACTGGACACGGCGGGCTTGAGTGCCCGCCGGTCCGGCAGTAGATAGCGGATACCAGCATCTTAAAGTTTTCTGATCTCACTTAGTTGGAGACAAGAATGGCAGAACGTACTCATGACACCATCGAATCCGGTGCACCGGATCCGATGCCCTACATGCACCCGGTGATGGCAAAGAACTACGGCAAGTGGTCCTTCCACTCCCATCCGAAGCCGGGCGTGCTGTACCACCGCGCCGAGTCCGGCGACGAAGTCTGGACCGTCAAGGCCGGCACCCAGCGCCAGATGGACCACTACACCGTGCGCAAGCTGGCCGACATCGCCGACCAGTTCGCCGATGGCTATGTCCGTTTCACCACCCGCTCGAACATCGAGTACATGGTGACCGACGGCAGCAAGGTCGATCCCCTGATCAAGGCCCTGAACGACAACGGCTTCCCGGTCGGCGGCACCGCCAACTCGGTGTCCATGGTGGCCCATACGCAGGGCTGGCTGCACTGCGACATCCCCGGCACCGATGCTTCCGGCGTGGTCAAGGCGCTGATGGATGACCTGTACGACGACTTCGTCAAGTGCGAGATGCCGAACCGCGTCAAGCTGTCCACCTCCTGCTGCGAAATCAACTGCGGCGGCCAGGCCGACATCGCCATCATCGTCCAGCACACCAAGCCGCCCAAGATCAACCATGATCTGGTCGCCAACGTGTGCGAGCGTCCCTCCGTCGTCGCCCGCTGCCCGGTGGCCGCCATCCGTCCCGCCCTGGTCAACGGCAAGCCGTCCCTGGAAGTCGACGAGAAGAAGTGCATCTGCTGTGGCGCCTGCTTCCCCCCGTGCCCCCCGATGCAGATCAACGACCCCGAGCATTCCAAGATCGCCATCTGGGTCGGCGGCAAGAACTCCAATGCCCGTTCCCGTCCCACCTTCCACAAGCTGGTCGCCTCCGGCCTGCCCAACAACGCCCCACGTTGGCCGGAAGTCGGTGCCGTGGTCAAGAAGATCCTGGACACCTACAAGGCCGATGGCCGTCCATGGGAGCGCATGACCGACTGGATCGATCGGATCGGCTGGCCCGCCTTCTTCGAGAAGACTGGCCTGCCCTTCACCAAGTACCACGTCGACAACTGGCGCGGCGGCCGCAACAGCCTGAACGCCTCCGCCCACATCCGCTTCTGATGTGAGTCGCGCCGGGGTCCGCCCCGGCGCTGTCGACCAATCGGTTATCTGGAGTTAGGGATATTCAAATGAAGATCGGTGTACTCGTAAACGAAGGGCCTTACACCCACGAGGCTTCCGACAGCGCCTACAACTTCGTCAAGGCCGCTCTCGAAAAGGGACACGAAATCTACCGCGTGTTCTTCTATCACGACGGGGTCAACAACTCGACCCGCCTGACCGAACCGCCGCGCGACGACCGGCACATCGTCAATCGCTGGAGCGAACTGGCCAAGCAGTACAGCCTCGACCTGGTGGTCTGCATTGCCGCCGCCCAGCGGCGCGGGATCATGGACGAGAACGAGGCCAAGCGTCAGGGCAAGGACGCCCATAACATCGCCGAGGGCTTCCGGATTTCCGGTCTCGGCCAACTGGTGGAAGCCGGCATCCAGTGTGATCGCCTGGTGACTTTCGGCGACTGAGGATTACGAGATGAGCGACGAAATGGATATGGAAGAAGGCGGCGTCGTCAAAAAGTTCATGTTTGTGAACCGCAAGGCGCCCTACGGCACCATCTATGCCCTGGAGGGCCTGGAAGTGGTGCTGATCTCGGCTGCGTTCGAGCAGGACGTGAGCATGGCCTTCATTGACGACGGCGTGTACGAGCTGAAGAAGGGTCAGGACACCAAGGATCTGGGCCAGAAGAACTTCTCGCCCACCTACCGTGCCCTGGAAGGCTATGACATCGAGAAGCTGTACGTGGAACGCGAGTCCATGGAAGCCCGTGGCCTGTCCGAGGATGACCTGCTGGTCGACGTGATCGTCATGGATCGCGCCGAAATGGCCGCCATCATGGCCGAGCAAGACGTCCTGATCAGCTTCTGAGGGAGACATCGATATGCTGCACATCGTCAACAAGTCGCCCTACGAGCGCAACTCCCTGGAGAGCTGCCTGCGTCTGGCGACCAAAGGTTCCGCGGTCCTGCTGATCGAGGATGGCGTCTACGGCGCCACCAAGGGCGGCAACTTCGAGGGCAAGGTTCAGGCGGCCATGGCCGACGTGAAGATTTATGCCCTGGGTCCCGATCTGTCCGCGCGCGGCATGGCCGATCGCGTCCTGGAGGGGGTGAGTGTCGTGGATTATGGTGGTTTTGTGGATCTGGTCGCGGAACACAGCAACTGCCAGTCCTGGTTGTAATTTTGAATCGTTAGGAGAATTAACATGCCCATGGTTGAAGTCGCTGGCAAGTCTTTCGAAGTCGACGAAGAAGGTTATCTGGTCAATCTGGCCGACTGGGACGAGAACATCGCCGGTTACCTGGCCCAGGAAGAAAAGGTCGACATGTCCGAGAACCACTGGGAAGTGGTCAACTTCCTGCGCGAGTACTACAGCGAGTACCAGATTGCCCCGGCCATCCGCGTGCTGACCAAGGCCATTGCCAAGAAGCTGGGTCCGGACAAGGGCAACAACAAGTACCTGTACGAGTTGTTCCCGTACGGTCCCGCCAAGCAGGCCTGCAAGATCGCCGGCCTGCCCAAGCCGACCGGCTGTATCTGAGCTTCGCTCGCTCGGCCTGCCCCATCGGGGCAAGCCGATACTCCCGGCTATTGCACCAATAGCCGAGAGTCGAGAGCCGAGTGCCCGCGCACTCGCCTCTTCACTCTCGACTGTACGTAACGAGGAACGAATGTCAGCCCTGACCGCTTTCTACATCGGCCTTTACTACGTTGCCGCGATCATCCTGATTGCTGGCCTGGCCTACCGGATCTACGAGTATGCCAAGACACCGGCCCCGCTCAACATCCCGACCACGCCGGCCCCGACCACGGCCATGGGGGTGCGCATGCGCATGTTCCGTGAAGTGGCCTTCTTCGAAAGCCTGTTCAAGTCCAACAAGTGGATCTGGGTGTTCGGCTACCTATTCCACGTCGGATTGGCGCTGGTCCTGCTTCGCCACATCCGCTACTTCCAGGAGCCGGTCTGGTTCTGGGTCGAATTCCTGCAACCGTTCGGCAAGTACGCCAGCTTTGCCATGGTCGTCGGCCTGGCCGGCCTGTGGGCCCGCCGCTTCCTGGTCGACCGGGTCCGCTACATCTCCACCCCCTCCGACCATCTGATGCTAGCCCTCCTCATCGCCATCGGCCTGTCCGGCATGGCCATGACCTTCGTCGCGCATACCGACATCGTGCAGCTCAAGGCCTTCGCCCATGGCCTGGTCACTTTCAACTGGCAGCCACTGCCCAATGACGGGCCTCTGCTGGTGCACCTGTTCTTGGTCGCCGTCCTGATGATCATCTTCCCGATCAGCAAGTTGCTGCATGTTCCCGGTGTCTTCTTCAGCCCCACCCGCAACCAGGTGGACAACCCGCGCGAACGCCGTCATCTCGCCCCTTGGGCCGCGGCGCTCGAAAAGGACAACGGCTGAGATCGTCCCCCGGACATCGACTGAAAGATTGCTAAGGAGCTAACGTGGCCGCACCCCAGTTCGAAGTACCCAAACTGTCGGATACCGCCTATACCGCCGTGCCCAAGGTCCAGGAAGGCTCGATGGGCCACATGAAGGCCTTCGTCGCCGGCCAGGCCACCCAGGAATTTCATGGCTACCCTCATGAACTGGGCGAGGATTGGCAAGCGCGCGTCCTTGACCGCATGGATCAGGCACTGAAGAAATACCGTTCCCTGCGCGTGTTCATGGACGCCTGCGTCCATTGTGGTGCCTGTACCGACAAGTGCCACTACTTCCTCGGCACCGGCGATCCGAACAACATGCCGGTGGCCCGCCAGGAACTGATGCGCAAGATCTATCGCCGCTACTTCACCCTGCCAGGCAAGATCGCCCCCTGGCTGGTCGGCGCCGAGAACCTCACCAAGGACACCCTGGACCAGTGGTTCAATTACTACCATCAGTGTTCCGAGTGCCGCCGCTGCTCCGTGTACTGCCCCTACGGCATCGACACGGCCGAAATCACCATGGCCGGCCGCGAGATCCTCAACTACGCCGGCTACGGTCAGAAGTACTCCAACGAGATCCTGGCCAAGGTCCAGAAGATCGGCAACAACCTTGGCCTGCCTGGCCCGGCCCTGGAAGACACCCTGGCCGGACTGGAGGAAGACATCGAGATGGACACCGGTGTCGCCGTCAAGATGCCCCTGGATGTCCAGGGTGCAGAGATCCTGTTCGTGACCCCGTCGGCCGATTTCTTCTCTGAACCCCACGTGGAGTCCCTGATCGGCTACGCCAAGGTGTTCCACGCCGCCGGCGCCTCTTGGACCATGTCCAGCCACGCCTCCGAGGCAGGCAATTTCGGCCTGTTCAACGGCAGCTACGAACAGATGCGCAAGATTGCCATGCGCATCCGTGATGCGGCCCTGGAACTGGGCGTGAAGCGCATCATCGTCGGCGAGTGCGGCCATGCCTGGCGCGTCGCCTATGCCTTCTGGAACACCCTGACCGGCATTGGCTACGGCGGCAACGACCCGTTCTCGATCGAACTGCAGAAGCAGCTCGACCCGCGCTACAAGCAGCCCACCCACATCTGCGAGTACACCTGGGACCTGATCCAGCAGGGCGTTCTGAAGTTCGACAAGTCGTTGAACGACCACCGCACCATCACCTTCCACGATTCCTGCAACGTGGCCCGGGGTTCCCGCATGGGTGACGAACCGGGTGGCCAGTTCACCATTCCGCGCAACATCATCAAGGCGGTCGCCAACAACTTCCACGACATGGCGCCCGAGACCATCGGGGAATCGACTTTCTGCTGCGGCGGTGGCGGTGGCGTGCTGACCGACGATCTGATGGAGGTCCGGGTCAAGGGTGCCCTGCCGCGCATGAATGCCTACAACGCGGTGGCCCAGGAGAAGGGCGTCAATTTCCTGGCCCTGATCTGCGCCATCTGCAAGGCGCAGTTCACCAAGGTGGTTCCGTATTACGGTTTTGACATGAGCCAGGTTGGCGGCGTGCACCAGTTGGTCAGCACGGCGATCAAGCTGGAGCAGGATTGAGTGTTTGATTCAGCCGCGGGCAACCGCGATACAGATTAGGCGGCTAGTCCGCGCGATTTACGATAGGAGAGCGAAGATGTCGGTCACATCCAAGGACGTAAAGAAGACTGAAGGCCTGACCTGGCGCCGTTACAAGGACGGTGAGACCGAGGCGAACTACCGATCCGAGCAGGACAAGATTTTCCAGGCCGGCTGGACCCACAAATGCCCGGAATACATGCTCTCCACGCCGCCCTGCCAGGGCTCCTGCCCGGCCGGTGAAGACATCCGTTCCTACCTGAACATCGTGCGTGGCATCGAGAAGCCGCCGGTCGGTGCCGATGGCAAGCCGACCATGTCCTGGCAGGAATACGCCTGGCGTCGCCTCACCGAAGCCAACCCGTTCCCCGCGGTCATGGGCCGGGTCTGCCCGGCCCCCTGCGAGTCCGGCTGCAACCGTAACCAGGTGGAAGAAAACGTCGGCATCAACTCGGTCGAGCACTACCTCGGCAACTGGGCCATCGAGAACAAGCTGGCCTTCAACAAGCCGACGGTCGCCAGCAGCGGCAAGAAGGTCGCCATCATCGGCGGTGGCCCAGCCGGCCTGGCTGCGGCCTATCAGCTGACCCTGAAGGGCCACAGCTGCACCATCTTCGATGACCATGCCGAATTGGGCGGCATGATGCGCTACGGCATCCCCGGCTTCCGGACCCCACGCGAGATCCTCGACGCCGAAATCCAGCGCATCCTCGACCTGGGCGTCGAAACCAAGCTGAATTGCCGCGTCGGCACCGACGTGACCATGGAATCGATCGAAAAGGACTTCGACGCGGTGATCATGGGCATGGGCGCCCAAGCCGGTCGCGCGCTGCCGGTCGACGGCGCCGACGCCCCGAACTGCGTCACCGCCATGTCTTTCCTGCGCGCCTTCAACGAGGGCCGCCTCCAGTACGTGGGTGACAAAGTGGTGGTCATCGGGGGTGGTGACACCTCCATCGACGTGGCCACCGTGGCCCGCCGCCTCGGCAAGGTCGACAAGGCCGCCACCAGCGACCTGCCCGAGCACGTTCTGGCCGGTCACACCGCCCATGACGTCGCGTCCATCGCCGCCCGCCAGGGTGTCGAGGTGATCCTGGTCTCCCGCGCCACCATCGACAAGATGGCCGCCAACAAGCACGAGGTGGAACAGGCCAAGGCCGAAGGCATCGAGATCATCGGTGGCGTCACCCCGGTCGGCGTGATCAAGGGGGCCGATGGTCGCGCCACCCACCTGCGCGTGGCCGAATTCGAGATGAAGGGCAAGGACACCGTGATCCTTGAAGGCACCGAGCGTGACATCCCGGCTGACCTGATCGTTTCCGCCATCGGCCAGGCCGTCGACTTCACCGGCCTGGAGGCCTACAACAACAACAATGGCCTGATCAAGACCGACAAGAACTATCGCTTCCCGAACAAGCCGAACGTGTTCGTCGCCGGCGACGTGATCCGTCCGCACCTGCTCACCACCGCGATCGGCCACGCCCGCATCTGCGCCGAAGGCATCGACGAATTCCTGTCCGGCGAAGAAGTCGACAAGCGTCCGAAGGTGGATGTCCACCACTGGGACATGGTCCGCAAGTGGCTCGAATCCGGTCATGACTACAAGGAGCATCATGGCCAGGAATGGGGTACCTCCTCCTGGAAGGACACCCTGCACAACTTCGAGGATCGTTCCGGCCGCTACGTGATTCCGTCCACCGAACTGTTCCTGGGCCATTTCGCCAACACCCCGCGCAACCAGCGTCAGGTCACGGTGCTGGACAAGGATGGCGCCCTGGGCAACTTCGAGGACCGCCTGCACGCCCTGACCGAGCAGGAAACCGTGGCCGAAGCCAAGCGCTGCATGTCCTGCGGCCTGTGCTTCGAGTGCGACAACTGCGTCATCTACTGCCCGCAAACCGCCGTGTTCAAGGTCAAGAAGAAGGACGGCCCGACCACCGGCCGCTATGTGGACACCGACTATGCAAAATGCATCGGCTGCCACATCTGCGCCGACGTCTGCCCGACCGGCTATATCGTCATGGGCATGGGCGACTGACGCAGTTCGCAACGATCGGAAGGAAAGACTCAATGGCGAGCTTACGCGACAAGCTGCGGGCGCTGGCCCTGATCGGCACGCTGGCCGGACTGGCCTGGGCCCCGCTCGGGGTCCAGGCCGGCCAGCCGGTACTGGAAAAGGGCAAGGGCGAGAAATGCGTGGAAGACACGCAGTTCATGCGCCGCAATCACATGGATCTGCTCAAGCATCATCGTGACAAAACGATGCGCCAGGGCATCCGGACGACGCAGCACAGCCTGAAGGGCTGCGTGGAATGCCACGCCAGCGAAAAAACCGGCAGCGTGGCCGCCAGCAAGGACGACTTCTGCGCCGCCTGCCACAGCTATGCCGCGGTCAAGCTGGACTGCTGGGATTGCCACGCAACCAAGCCGAAAGCCAAGCCTGCCCAAGCGGCCGCGCCGGCCATGCTGCCGGTGGCGCCGACCGGAGGACACCCGCAATGAGCGACAAACAGACGATGACCGAGGAACGCCGTGATTTCCTGAAACTCGGGGCCGGCATGGCCGGCCTGGCGGTCGCGCCCGGGGTGCTGCTGTATGGCATCACGGCCCATGGCCGCCCGCCTGAAGAGCCGGCGAGCGCCGCCGTCCGCTGGGGCATGCTGATCGACACCACCAAGTGTGCCGACGGCTGCAATGACTGCGTCACAGCGTGCAACACCGAAAACGGCCTGTCCAGCGCGACCGGCCGCCAGGATCCGCAATGGATCCGCAAGATGCACATCAAGAACCTGGAGAGCGGCGCGGAACACAACCTGCCCATGCTTTGCCAGCATTGCGAACATCCCCCGTGTGTCGATGTCTGCCCGACCGGCGCTTCGATGAAACGGGCCGACGGCATCGTCCTGGTCGATCGTCACGTCTGCATCGGCTGCCGTTACTGCATGATGGCCTGTCCGTACAAGGCCCGTTCCTTCGTGCACGAGCCCCTCACCGACCAGAACCCCGAAGTGCCGCGCGGCAAGGGCTGCGTGGAATCCTGCACTTTCTGCGTGCAGCGGGTCGATCGTGATGAAAGCCCCGCGTGCGTCGAGGCCTGCAACCAATCCGGCCACATGGCCATGCTGTTCGGCAACCTGAATGATCCGGACAGCGAGATCGCCAAAGCCATGCAAACCTACGCCAGCACCGAAGTGCGTGCCGACCTCGGCCTGAACACCGGTGTCCGTTACCAGGGGATCTGAAACCATGGCCGAAAACGTCTGTATGAATCGTTCCTGCGCCAAGAGCTCCGAGTTCTGGGCACTGCTGGCGATGGGGGGCCTGGTCATGCTCGGCACCCTGTCCGCCTTCTTCTACCTTGAGCATCATGGTCATGTCATGACCGGCATGGACAACCAGATCGTCTGGGGCCTGCCGCACGTCTTCGCGGTGTTCCTCATCGTTGCCGCGTCCGGCGTGCTCAACGTCGCCTCCATCGGCTCGGTGTTCGGCAAGAAGATGTACAAGGCACGTGCCCCGTTGTCGGGCATGCTGGCCCTGGCCATGCTGGCTGGCGGTCTCGCCGTGCTGGTGCTCGACCTGGGCCGCCCGGATCGGCTGATCGTGGCCATGACCCACTACAACTTCAAGTCGATCTTCGCCTGGAACATGATCTTCTACAACGGCTTCTTCGCCATTGTCGGTCTGTACCTGATCACCTTGATGTCGAGGAATCTCAAGCAATATTCCAAGCCGATGGGTCTGCTCGCGTTCCTGTGGCGCCTGGCCCTGACCACCGCGACCGGCTCCATCTTTGGCTTCCTGGTGGCCCGCGCCGGCTACAATTCGGCCCTGTACGCCCCGATGTTCATCATCTACTCGTTCGCCTACGGCCTGGCCGCGTTCATCGTGGTGCAGTCGGTGATGTACAAGTGGAACAACATCGAGGTCGACGAACGCATCCTGTGCCGCCTGAAGAACCTGCTCGCCGTGTTTGTCGCAGCCAGCCTGTACTTCACCATCGTGCTGCACCTGACCAACCTGTACTTCGCCAAGCAGTGGGCGTTCGAGCGCTTCATCCTGGTCGACGGTGGCATCTATCCGCTGCTGTTCTGGGGTGGGCAGGTCCTGATCGGCTACATCCTGCCCTTGCTGATGATCTTCAGTCCGGCAGCGCGCAAGCAACCCGCCCTGGTGTTCTTTGCCGCCTTGCTGGTGGTGATCGGCGGCCATGCCCAGATGTACGTGACCATCGTCGGCGGCCAGGCTTTCCCGCTCGACCTGTTCCCGGGCTACGCCGAAACCAGCGCTTTCTTCGACGGCCAAGTCCACGCCTACTCCCCGTCGATCTGGGAAATGATGCTGGGCATGGGTGGCATCGCCGTGGCCTTCCTGGCCACCACCATTGCCGTGCGTGTCTTCAAGTTCATCCCCGAGGACGACTTCAAGGACCTCGACCTGGAAGCCTCCTGCAAGAACTGAGCGCGCATCCAGCCGCAAAAAAGCCGACTTAAACAGTCGGCTTTTTTGTTAGAATCCGGACATGCCCAGCCTGTACCTCTCCGCCGCGCACAAATCCTCCGGCAAGACCACGGTCACACTCGGTCTGTGCCGTGCCCTGCGCGACCGGGGCCTGGTCGTGCAGCCGTTCAAGAAGGGACCGGATTACATCGACCCCATCTGGCATGGACTGGCGGCCGGCCGGCCTTCGTACAACCTTGATTTCCGTTTGATGGATCATGCTGAAATAGACCAGTTGTACGCCCGCCATGCCGGTTCAGCCGACATCGCCCTGGTGGAAGGCAACAAGGGCCTGTACGACGGCATGGACATCGAAGGCAGTGACAGCAATGCTGCCCTGGCCAAGCAGTTGGGTCTCCCGGTGATCCTGGTCATCGACACCCTGGGCATCACGCGCGGGGTTGCGCCGTTGCTGCTCGGCTACCGGGCCTTCGATCCTGAAATCCGCATTGCCGGCGTGATCCTCAACAAGGTCGGCGGTCCCCGGCACGAGGAAAAACTGCGCCAGGTGATCGAGCGCTTCATCGACGTCCCCGTGCTTGGCGCGATCCACAAGGACCCCCGCCTGGCCATCCAGGAACGTCACCTGGGCCTGGTACCGGGCAACGAGTCCGAAACGGCCGAACAACGCATTGCCACGATGGCCGAAATCGTCGCCAGCCAGGTCGATCTGAAGCGCCTGGTCGAGGTGGCCGGGCAGGCCCGGCCGACGCCCGTGGCCCCCAGCCCGGTGTCCATGGCGCGTACGGCTGGCCTGCGCATCGGCATCGCCCGCGATCGCGCCTTCGGCTTTTACTACCAGGAGGACCTGGATACCTTCGCCGAACTCGGCGTCGACCTGCGTCCGATCGATTGCCTGCACGACCGCAGCCTGCCCGACCTCGACGGCCTGATCATCGGGGGGGGATTTCCGGAATCGTTCATTGCCGAACTGTCCGCCAACCAGCCCCTGCTCCAGGCCTTGCGCGACGCCGTGCAGGCCGGCTTGCCCGTCTATGCCGAGTGCGGTGGCCTGATGTACCTGTCGCGCGCCATCGTCTGGGGAGACCGTCGGGGCGAGATGGTCGGGCTGGTGCCCGGCGAGGCGATCATGGGCGACAAGCCGGTCGGCCGCGGCTATGCCAGCCTGGTCGCCACCGAACGTGCGCCACTCGACCCGGCTGGCGCGCCGGCCATTCCGGCGCACGAATTCCACCATTCCCGCCTCGTGCATCTGCCCGAACACCTCGACTATGCCTACCAGGTCGCGCGCGGCCACGGCATCGACGGCAAACACGATGGCTTCATCCTGAACAACCTGCTCGCCGCGTACTGTCACCGACGCGGCTCGGGCCCCCGCGGCTGGATCGCCCCTTTCCTGGACAAGGCCCGACACCATGCCGAACACCGCCACGCGGCCCGCCTCGCCGCCTAAATGGAGAACCCCACGATGATTACCCTGACCAAGACCGCCGCCGCACAAATCGCCGAATCGGCCCGCCAGGCCGGCGCTGAGAACATGGGCCTGCGCATCGCCGCGAAAGTGAATGACGCCGGCATGCTCGAATTCGGCATGGGCTTCGATGACGAGCGCACCAATGACACCTTGGTCGAGTCCTACGGGGTCACCCTGCTGGTGCACGCGAGCAGCGCCGATTACCTGAACGGGGTCACCATCGATTTCACCGAAGTTGCGCCCGGTGAGTCCCGCTTCGTCTTCATGATGCCGCACCAGGAAGGCGGCTGCGGCTCGTCCGGTGGTGGTGGTGGCGGCTGCGGTTCCGGCGGCTGCGGCTCGGGCGGCTGTGGTAGCCATCACTGAGTGACCAGGTGTCAAAGTGACGGGGCACCCTCCCCGGCACTTGGCCACGCGATGTCACTTGTCACTTTGTCAATTTGTCACTGAATTCAAATGGACTACCTACCCATATTCCTCGATCTCAAAGGCAGGACAGCGCTGGTGGTCGGCGGTGGCGATGTCGGCGCCCGCAAGGCCACCCTGCTCCTGAATGCCGGCGCCTGGGTCAGCGTCGTCGAACCGGGCGAACTGGCGCCCGTCTTCGAAGGCCTCAAATCGACCGATCGCGTCATCCACCGGCGTGAAGCCTTCAAGCCGGAACACCTGGAGGGTGTCGAGCTGGTCTTCGCGGCCACCGAGGACGACAGCCTCAACCAGGCCGTGTATGACGCCGCCCGTGCCCGGCACTTGCCGGTCAACGTGGTCGACAAGCCGGAGGTCTGTTCCTTCATCATGCCCAGCATCATTGACCGCTCGCCAGTGGTGGTCGCGGTGTCGAGCGGGGGCGAGGCCCCGGTGCTGTCGCGCCTGCTGCGCGCCCGACTGGAAACCTTGATCCCGGCCGCCTACGGCCGTCTCGCGGCGCTCGCCGGCAAGTTCAAGGGCGCGGTGCGCAAGCACTTCCCGACCACCGAAGGCCGGCGCAAGTTCTGGGAAGACGCGCTGCTCTCGCCGGTCGCGGAAATGGTCTTTTCCGGCCGCGAACACGAAGCCGAGCACACCCTGGAGAAAATGCTCGAAGCCCGTTCCGCGGAAACCAGCACCGGCGAGGTCTACCTAGTCGGCGCCGGACCGGGCAACCCCGACTTGCTCACCTTCCGCGCGCTACGCTTGATGCAGCAAGCCGACGTGGTGGTCTACGACCGCCTGGTCAGCCCCGCCATCCTCGACATGTGCCGGCGCGACGCCGACCGCTTCTACGTCGGCAAGGAGCGCGACAATCATGCCGTGCCGCAGGACGAGATCAATATGATCCTGGTCAAGCTGGCCCAGGAAGGCAAACGGGTCCTGCGCCTGAAAGGTGGCGACCCTTTCATTTTCGGCCGCGGCGGCGAGGAAATCGAAACCCTGCGCGAACACGGCGTACCGTTCCAGGTCGTGCCGGCGGTCACCGCCGCGGCCGGGGTCGCTTCCTACGCCGGCATCCCGCTCACCCACCGTGATCACGCCCAGGCCCTGATCCTGGTCACCGGCCACCTCAAGGACGGCACCATGGACCTGGACTGGGACATGCTCTGCCGGCCGCGCCAGACCATCGTCATCTACATGGGCCTGAAGGGATTGGTCACCCTGTGTGACGAGATGAAGAAACACGGCCTGCCGGGCAGCACCCCGGCGGCGATCGTCCAGCAAGGCACCACGCTGAACCAGAAGACCGTGACCGGCACCTTGGACACCCTGCCTGCCCTGGCCGCGAACGCCGAACTGAAGCCGCCGACCTTGATCATCGTCGGCAGCGTGGTCAGCCTGCACGCCAAGCTCAACTGGTTCCATCCGGAACCGGCGGCCGACGACCACTGGCGCACGCCGCTGGATCATCCGGCCGTCATGTAAGTGCCCACGGTGTGACAAGAAAGGCGTGACCGGGGTCTTGTCACGCCCTTGCGTCACGCCGCTCCTGCCTCACAGCATCCGGCTGACCTTCTTGATGGCATCGTCATCCGGGTGTGGCTCGATCCGGAAGCCCAGGCTGGCGGCCAGCTTGAGCATGCCGGCGTTGCGCTTCAGCACCTCGCCTTCCATGGTGCGCAGCCCTTTGGCGCGGGCCACGTCCATGAGCACGTCCATCAGCTTGTGGGCGATGCCCTGGTGACGCCAGTCGTCGCCGACCACGACGGCAAACTCGCAGGAGAACTGGTCCGGGTTCATGGCGTAACGGGCCACCCCGACCTCGACTTCGCGGCCCTCGCGTTCGGTGGTGGCGAGCAGTGCCATTTCCCGGTCATAGTCGATCTGGGTCAAGCGCACCAGCATGGCCGGCGACAGTTCCTGCACCGCGTCCATGTAACGGAAGTATTTGGTTTCCTCGGACAGGTTGCGGACGAATTCCTGGGTCATCTCGGCATCTTCCGGACGGATCGGCCGGATCGTGATGTCGATGCCTTCGGGCAACTGCCACTTGGTGACCAGATGCACCGGATACGGGTGGATGGCCATGTGTGAATACTTGTCCCGGGTCGGCGCGCGCGAGGCGATGGTGATGCGCGCGTCGGCGGCCATCGCGCCGTGCTCGTCGATGAGCAGCGGATTGATGTCCAGCTCAGCCAACCAGGGCAACTGGCAAACCATCTCGGACACGCGCAGGAGGACATTTTCCAGGGCCTGCATGTCGGCGGCGGCACGGCCACGGAAGTTGCCGAGCAGCTTGGCGACCCGGGTACGGCTGATCAGGTCGCGGGCCAGGAAGCTGTTCAGCGGTGGCAGGGCCACGGCGCGGTCCTGGTAAGCCTCGACATCGACACCCCCGGAACCGAAGGCAATCACCGGGCCCAGCACCGGGTCGTTGATCGTGCCAACCAGCACTTCACGGGCGTTGGAGCGCGACACCATGGGTTCGATGACCACGCCGTCGAGAAAGGCCTCGGGGGCGTGCTTCCTGACCTCGCCCATCATGCCCGAGAACGCGGCGCGCACCGCCTGTCCACTGGACAAGCCTAGGCGCACGCCACCGACGTCGGATTTGTGCGAGATGTCCGGCGAGTTGATCTTCATGACCACCGGGAAGCCCATCTGCTGGGCCATGAGCATGGCCTCGGTCGGATTGCGGGCGATCAGGGTCTGCGCCACCGGGATGTGGAAGGCGGACAGCAGGGCCTTCGACTCCACCTCGTTGAGCAGGTGACGGCCTTGCGCCAGGGCGCCCTCGATGATCAGGCGGGCCCCCTCGACATCGGGTTCGGCCTGGTGCGACAGGGACCCCGGGGTCTGCATGAGCAGGCGCTGGTTTTCGTAGAAGGCGGAAATGAAGGAGAACACCTCGACGGCCGGCTCCGGGGTCTTGAAGTAGGGCACGCCGGACTGGCGGAACAGGGCGCGCCCGCCACCGACCTGGTCCTCGCCCATCCAGCAGGTGAGCACCGGCTTGTCGGATGACTTGGCGGCCTGGATCACCGCCTCAGCGACCTCGGTCGGCTTGGTCATCGCCTGCGGGGTCAACATCACCAGCACGCCATCGACGCCCCGGTCGGCCAGGCAGGCCTCGACCGCCGCTTGATAGCGCTCGGCGCCGGCATCACCGATCACGTCGATCGGATTGCCATGCGACCAGTTGAAGGGCAAGGCGGCGTTGAGCCTTTCCAGGGTCTGCGGCGCCAGTTCGGCGATGCGCACGCCAAGGTCGACGGCGCGGTCGGTCGCCATCACGCCCGGTCCGCCGCCATTGGTGACGATGGCCAGGCGGTTGCCGGCCGGCTTGACCCGCGACGAGAGGGCCAGGGCCGAGGAAAACAGTTGCGTGATGGTGTTGACCCGGACCACGCCGGCACGCCGGAGCAACGCGTCGAAGACATCGTCGCCACCGACCAGGGCACCGGTATGCGAGGCGACCGCCTTGGAACCGGCTTCGTGGCGGCCGACCTTGACCAGGACCACGGGCTTCAGGCGTGCCACGGCGCGGATCGCACTCATGAAGCGGCGGGCATCTCGGATGCCCTCGATGTACATGATGATGCTGCGCGTCGACGGATCATTGGCCAGGTAGTCGAGGATCTCGCCGAAATCGAGATCGGCCGAGGCACCGCTCGACACCACGGCGGAAAAGCCGATGCCGTTGGAATGCGCCCAATCGAGCATGGCGGTGCAGATGGCACCGGACTGAGACACCAGGGCCAGTTCTCCGGGCTGGGGCTTGCCGAGCGCGAAGGTGGCATTCAGGCCGATGGCCGGACGCTGGATACCCAGGCAGTTGGGACCGATGAACCGGATATCGTGCTTGCGCGCGGTGGCCAGCAGCTGTTCTTCCATCGCGATGCCCTTGGGGCCCATTTCCCGGAACCCGGCGGACAGCACCACGGCATAGCGGACGCCACGTTGGCCGCAAGCATCCAGGATGGGCGCCACGGTGGGCGCCGGCGTGGCGATGATGGCGAGGTCGGGGGTTTCCGGCAGGTCGGCGATGCTGGCGTAGCATTTCTGATCGAGCAGGACGTCGTATTTCGGGTTGATCGGGAAGACACGACCCTTGAATTCGGCCTCCAGCATGTTGCGGAAGATGACGCCGGCGACGGAGTCCTCGCGGGTGCTGGCGCCGAACACGGCCACGGAACGGGGATTGAACAGGGGATGGAGATAATGCTGGCTCATGATGTCGTCTGGGTTTTCTGTGGGCGGTCGCAGGGGGATTCGGGCGGCCTGTCCCTATGGTAGTGGCTGGCGCGTGACACCGCCATGAAACGGGTTATATTGCGTATTGGAAAGTTCAATTCAGTGCCATGCATACCGCCTTCATCACCCACCCCATCTGTGCCAAGCACCGCATGCAGAGTTGGCACCCGGAAGCCCCGGAGCGCCTGCGTGCAATCGACGACCGCCTGCACGCGGCGCATCTCTACGATTACCTGTACCACTTCCATCATCCGCCGCTCGCCACCCGGGAACAGTTATTGCGCGGCCATGCCCCGGAATACGTCGACCACCTCTTCGCCCATGCCCCCACCGAGCCCGGCGGGCACTGGAGCCTGGATGGCGACACGGCCATGAACGAGCACAGCCTGGGCGCCGCCCTGCACGCCGCCGGCGCGGCGATCCGAGCGGTCGACAAGGTGATGGCAGGCAAGGTCCAGAATGCCTTTTGTGCGGTCCGGCCACCCGGCCACCATGCCGGCCGCGCGGAGACCGGCGGCTTCTGCCTCTTCAACAATGTCGCCCTGGCGGCCCTGCACGCCCTGGACGCGCATGGTTTGCAACGCGTCGCCGTGATCGACTTCGATGTCCACCACGGCAATGGCACCGAAGACATCTTTCGCGACGACCCGCGCGCGATGCTCTGCTCCACCTTCCAGCATCCGTTCTACCCCTTCTCCGGCGCCGACACGGTGAGCGATCACATCGTCAACGTGCCCCTGCCGGCCGGCACCACCGGCAAGGCCTACCGGGAAGCCTTCGAGACCCGGGTGTTGCCCGCCCTGGAGGCGCACCGTCCCGAAATGATCTTCTTCTCGGCCGGCTTCGACAGTCACCGCGAGGACGACATGGGCCAGTTCGGCCTGGTCGAAGCCGACTATGTCTGGATCACGGAGACGGTGATGGAGATCGCCGCCCGCCATGCCGAACATCGGATCGTCTCGGTGCTTGAAGGCGGCTACGATTTGAATTCGCTCGGCCGCAGCGTGGCCGCGCACATCAAGACCCTGGCCGGACTCTGAGTCTGGCCAGGCTGGCGGGCCGGACTCAGATAATCCCAGCTAACCGACCCGTCATTTTGACAAGTCGATGGCGTAGACCGCCACACCCTTGCCACTGCCGTCGTCCTCCTTGACCACGCTGACATTCGTGAATCCCAGGCTGATCGCGAGACCCAACTTGCCCGAAGCCGACTTGAAGGTGACCGGACCCGCGGTGGCGACCGGCGTGAAGCGCCAACTGCGCGCCGAGCCATCCTCGGCCAGGGTGAGTTGCTTGCGTGCCTTGATGTAGTCGATGAGCACGTCCCGATTGGCATCCGGTGCAGCATAGATCGTCTTGCTGCCATCCAGGCCTGGGAACGCACCGCCGCCAGAAGCCCGGTAGTTGTTGGTGGCGATGATGAACTCACGGTTCGCTTCGATCGGCACGTTCTGGTAAGTCAGGTGCTTGATCCGGCTGCCGACTGGCTCGGTGACATCGATTTCATACTGGATGTCCTGGCTGGTGAACATGTCGAAGTTGTAGCCCGGAAAACTGGAGATCAGCGGCTGCTCTGCCACCAAGGCCGGATCGATCCGGTTGAAGCGTTCCGCTGCGCGTTCCAGCCAAGCCTTGATCTCTGCGCCAGTGACTTTCACGGCATAGACCGTATTGGGATATAGGTACAGGTCGGCGGCATTGTTGATGGCGATGCTGCCCGCCTTGACGTCGGTGTAATCGGCACCACCGGCAAACCCACTCTTGAACGGGGCACTCACCGAGAGTACCGGAAGATCCTTGTAGTCCGGCAGATTGGCGGACACGTAACGGGCGACATAGTCCGCCTGGGCTGCGTTGACCACCTGGATCGCCGACACGTCACCGATATCGGCGAAGAACGTCGACAGGGCGAAGTCCGACTGACCAATGGGCGTCTTGACGTAATCGATCGCCGCCTGATGCTCGGCTTCGACCTGGGCACGCACGCCAGGGTCCGGATCGATGTAGGTCTTGCTGGCGGCATCCAGTAGGGCCTTGCGGACACTGACCTGGGTCTTGCTGGTGTCGATCGTCCATTTGCCGTCTTGCACCTTCAGGCTGTATTGGATGACCCCGAGCGCCTTGCCCCAATAGCTGGGCATCACGGCGGGAACCCCATGCAGCGTCCCCTTGACCTTGTCGACACCGGGCGCGTTGCAATCCGTGGTCGAGCAATTGGCGTTGGGAAACTCGCCATGGGAATGGCCCATCAGGATCCCGTCGATGCCAGGCACCTGGGCGAGGTGGTAATTGGCATTTTCCATGGTTGGCGTGTAAGCGCGGGAATCATAGCCGCCATGGGATGCGGCAATGACGATGTCCGCACCCTCGGCGCGCGCCTTCGAGACATACTGGGTCGCTGATTCGACGACGCCCTGGACATCGACCTTGCCATCGAGCCAGCGTTTGTCCCAGGCAAGGATGGGGGGTGGCGTGAAGCCGATCACCGCCACCTTCAGCGTCGCCTGGACGGGCTTTCCGTTCGGGTCGACCCCTTGGACCTTCTTCTTGATGATCGTGTAGGGCTTGTACAAGGGGGCGCCATCCTTGCGACTGGTCACGTTGGCCAGCACCAGGGGAAAGTCCGGGCCCATGCACTTTTGCTGCTTCTCTGGTTCAGGCATGCCCTCGACATTGAACCGGGCCCCGGTGACCTGGGCCAGGTAAGGCAAGCCATAGTTGAATTCATGGTTGCCCAGCGTCCCGACATCGTAGCCGACGCTATCCATGGCCTTGTAGATGGCCAGCTTCTGGTCACAGCTCACCGGCGCAACCAGGGCCTGATAGTCGGCCAGCGCCGAGCCCTGGATCGTGTCGCCATTGTCGATCAGGACATGGTTGGTAAACTCGGCGCGCACCTGATGGATCAGGGATGCGGTGCGCTCGAAGCCGGTGCTTTTATCCTCGGCCAATTTGAAGTAATCGTAACTGAGCGCGAGGGCATGCAAGTCGGTGGTTTCCAGGATCGCCAACTGCGCGGTGGCGCCCTCGGGCAGGCTGGGATCGTCGTCGCAGCCCGCCAGGCCGAGACAGAAAGACAGGCCAAACGCGGCCAGCACGGCACGCGCAGCGATGCCCGGAAAACGAGGCTTGATCACGACATGACTCCCTGGTGTGTGAGTATTGAACCCACTCTACTCAGGGAACATGACACCCCCGTTAACCGAAGCCTTCTCCTTGCAACCTGGGCCGTCTTGCACGGCCCGCCCCGCTGCATCCGAGCCGCGCCTCTCGCGCCTGCGGTCAGCCCTTCCTGGCATCCAGGCCCGGCGCCAGCTTGTGCTCGACCGCGAACACCGCCGCCTCGACGCGCGAGGACAGGTTGAGCTTGGCCAGGATGTGGCGGACGTGCAGCTTGACCGTGTCGTAGCTGATGTCGAGCTGGCGGGCGATGGCCTTGTTGCTTTCGCCCTTGGCGAGATGCGACAGGATCTCGCGCTCGCGCTGGGTCAGGCTGTTGAGAATCGACTGCGTGGTGCTCTTGGCATCGAGCAGGCTGACCAGCTTGGCGGTCATCGAGGGCGCCACCACCGTCTCACCCTTGACCGCGCGCTGCACCGCGTCGACCACCTCGTCCGGTTCCATGCTTTTCAGCAGGTAGCCGTTCGCGCCGGAACGCAGGGCCCGGGCCAGGTCCTCCTCGGCCTCGCTCACGGTCAGGATCAGCATCGGCAAGGGGAACCCCTGGGCCTTGAGTTCCTGCATCAAGTTGATGCCGTCGGTCCCGGGCATGTTGAGGTCGAGGATCAGCACGTCCGGCTTGTGGGTGTGCAACAGTTGCGGCACCTCGGCCGGGTTGCCGGTCATCGCCACCACGCTGACCAGGCCGTCCCGCTCCAGCAGTTCGGCCAGGCCTTTGCGGAACAGGGTATGGTCGTCAACCAGGATCAAGCGCGGCTGGCTCATGGCAGGGCCTCCTTGTTGGGCAGCTTGGCCGGGAAGGTCAGGCGCACGATGGTGCCGCCGGCCGGCCGGCTCTCGATGGTCAGCTTGCCGTCCAGCTTGGCGGCACGTTCACGCATGATGGTCAGGCCGAAGCTCTTGCCAACGCTGGCGGCGCCGCTGCTCATCAGGCCGACGCCGTCGTCGGCGACGTTGACGATGTACTGCCCTTCCTCGAGATCCAGGGTGACGATGACATGGCGGGCCCGGGCATGCTTGCAGATGTTGTAGAGCGACTCCTGGATGATGTGGAAGACCTGGATTTCCTCGTCCGGGGTCAATACCACGTCCTGGGCGATGTTGAGGAAGTCGACGTCCGCGTTGGCCTTCTTGCGGAAGCTTTCGACCATCTCGCGCAGGGCCGGCACCAGGCCGCGCGGATCGATGCGGTCCCGGAACTGGGTGATCAGGTTGCGCAGTTCAGAATAGGCCATGTCGACCGCTTCCTCGACATCGCCCAGGTAGCGCTGGGTGCGTTCGGCATCGCCGTCGTCCAGGGCCTCGTTGAGCACCGTGAGGCGCATCTTCGCGTAGGCCAGGGTCTGGGCCAGCGAGTCATGGATCTGGTTGGCCAGCATGGTCCGCTCGTTCATCAGCGAGATACGCATGTTCTCGCGTGTCAGGCGGGCATTTTCCAGGGCCATGCCGAGGTGCTCGCTGATCGAGTTGAACAGGTAGCTGACATCCTCGGGCAGGGTGTCCTCGCCATCCATGAACAGGTTGTAGACGCCGAGCACCCGGCCCTTGTGGCGAAGGGGAATGGCATACACGGTCTTGCAGCGCTGGGCGAAATAGAGATGCCGCACCTGCTTGCTGCATACCGTCATCACGCTGTCCACCAGGGCGCTCTGTTGCAGGGTGGCGCGCCCGCAGATGCCGCATTCGAGCGGTACGTAGCGCTCCTTTTCCAGCAGCGTGGGGGCCAGGCCGACGGCATCGACCATGCGCAGGTGACCGCCATCCGAGGTCAACACGCGCACCACGCCGGCCCTGGCCTTGGACATCCGCATCATGATCTTCAGGAAGCGCCCCAGCATCTGCTCGACATTGGCGTCGGAACTCATGCTGCTGGCGATCTCGGCCAGCACCTCGACCACCGGCAGGCGGCTGCCTTCGTTCAACTCGACCAAGGGTGCGGCCTCGGGCGGTGTCCTGGCAATGGACGACACCGGGATGTGTTGCTGTAGCACGTTGGCAGCCCGAATCGTAAATGGTCGATGTTATGGAGGCCGGTTCGGGAATGCAATGCCACGGCTACAGGTTTTGCGCCACCTTGGTCCGGGCCAGCGGCGGATTGCGGTCGAAGTAGCGCTTGATGCCGGTGGCGATGGCGGCCGCCATGCGCTCCTGGTAGTCCTCGTCGAGCAGCCGCTTTTCCTCGTCCGGATTGGAGATGAACGCGGTCTCGACCAGGATCGAGGGAATGTCGGGCGCCTTCAGCACGGCAAAGCCCGCCTGTTCGACATGGGGCTTGTGCAACTGGTTGACCTCGGCCAACTCGTCGAGCACCTCGCGCGCCAGCACCAGGCTGTCCCGGATCTGGGCATCTTGCGACAGGCTGATCAAGGTCTTCTTGAGGTTGATGTCGTTGACATCGATGTTGACGCCGCCGATCAGATCCGCGTCGTTCTCGCGCTTGGCCAGCCAGCGCGCGGCCGCCGAGGTCGCACCCTGCTCGGACAGGGCGAAAACCGAGGACCCTCGTGCGGTCGGCTTCAAGAACGCATCGGCGTGCACCGAGACGAACAGGTCGGCCTGGTTCCGGCGCGCCTTGTTGACCCGTTCGTGCAGGGGCACGAAGTAATCGCCATCGCGGATCAGCACCGCGCGCATGTTCTCCTGGCGATCGATGTGCGCCTTGAGGCGGCGCGCCACCGACAGGGTGATGTCCTTCTCCCGGCTGCCATTGGCGCCGATCGCGCCCGGATCCTCACCGCCATGGCCGGCGTCGATGGCCACCGTGACCAGTCGGATGAACTGCGACTTGGCCGGCATCTCGGCCCGTGTGGCCGGCGCCGCCGAAGTCTTCTCGATGGCTGGCGCGGCCGGCTTGTTGGCCTCGGCGATGGCCGCCTCCACCTGACGGCCGAGATCCGGCGGCTGGCTTAGCGGGGCTTCAGCGTGGGCGGGATAGAGGTCCACCACCAGCCGGTGACCATATTGCCCCATCGGTTTCAGGGTGAACACCTGGGCCTTGGCCGGCCGCTTCAGCTCGGCCACCAGGCGCACCACGCCCGGTTGATTCAAGCCCCCCCGCAAGCCGGCGATCACCGGGTCGCCCGGTCCGACCTGATTGCCCAGGGCCTTGACCAGGTCGCCCAGGGCCACGTCGCGCAGATCGAGGACCAGACGCTCGGGGCCACGCAGGCTGAAATACTTGTATTGCGGCGCCTCGGCCAGTTCCAGGGTGATCCGGGTGTAGTCGGGCGAAGGCCACAGCCGCACCGCCGTGACCGCGTTGCCGGCCTGGACCGCGCCCAGCCAGGTCAACCCTGCGATCAGGCAGAGCAGGACTCCGATAAACTTGCCACGCATCGCATACCCTCCTTCGTGCGGCCGTGCACTTGCGCCGTCCGACCGACATCCATCACCTCCAGGCGGATCTCCAGGTCGGGGGACGGGACCGCAGCCCCGGCCTTTTCCGGCCATTCGACCAGACCCACCGATTCGGGATTGAAATAATCCCTGAATCCGGAGAGTTCCCACTCTTCCGGATCAGCGAATCGATATAAATCAAAGTGATATAGATTAAAGCTCGAAAGCGGATAAATTTCAACCAGGGTATAGGTCGGACTCTTCACTCTGCCGGCATGACCCAAGGCCCGAAGCAGGCCGCGGGTCAGGGTGGTCTTGCCGGCACCCAGGTCGCCGGACAGCCAGACGGTCATGCCCGGGCGCAGGCATCCGGACAGGCGCGCGCCGAGGGCCAGCGTGGCCGATTCGTCCGGCAGGTTCAGGGTCAGGCTATCATCGCCGGCATGGCGCATCTGGACACTCCGCAAGCATTGAAACAGGTCATCCGGGACTGGGGCCGGGCCCTGGGCTTCAGCGCGGTGGGCTTCGCCCGCGCCACGCCGATCGACGACCGCGCCTACCTGGACTGGCTCGCAGCCGGCCGCCACGGCGACATGGATTATATGGCGCGCCACCTCGACAAGCGTCACCGGCCCGACGCCCTGGTGCCCGGTACCCGGACCGTGATCAGCGTCCGGCTCGACTACGGTGATGCCGGGGATGGCCCGATCTCGCGCTACGCCCGCGGCCGCGACTATCACAAGGTCCTGCGCCAGCGCCTGCAGAAACTGGCCGAACGCATCGAAGCGGACATCGGACCCTTCGGCCATCGCGCCTTCACCGACAGCGCGCCGGTGGCGGAAGTCGAATTCGCCAGCCAGGCCGGACTCGGCTGGCGCGGCAAACATACCCTGCTGCTTTCTCGCCAGGGTTCCTGGTGCTTCCTGGGTGAGCTCTATACCGACCTGGACCTGCCCCCCGACGCGCCGGTCGCCCCCCATTGCGGGCGCTGCCAAGCCTGTCTGGACCATTGCCCGACCCAGGCCTTCGTCGCCCCCTACGTGCTCGACGCCCGCCGCTGCATCTCGTACCTGACCATCGAGCATCGTGGCGCGATTCCCGAGCCCCTGCGCGCGCTGATGGGGACACGCGTGTACGGCTGTGACGATTGCCAGGCCGCCTGTCCCTGGAACCGTTTCGCCCGCCCGGCCGAACTCGCCGATTTTCGTACCCGTCCGGAACTCGCCGAGGCCGACCTGGCCCGCCTGTTCCGCTGGTCCGAAGCCGAGTTCGAGACGGTCCTGGCCGGCTCGCCAATCCGCCGGATCGGGTACGAGCGCTGGCTGCGCAACCTGGCCGTCGGCCTCGGCAATTCCGCCGCCACTGAAGCCAACCGTCAAGCCCTCGCCACGCGGTGCGACCACCCCTCGGCACTGGTGCGTGAACACGTGGCCTGGGCCCGGGCCCGGCTAGGGTAAACTCCCTGATCATGAATCCCCAAGCCAGCAACCCCATCGGCGTATTCGACTCTGGCGTCGGCGGCCTGACCGTGGTGCGCGCGCTCATGGAGCGCCTGCCGTTCGAGTCGATCCACTATTTCGGCGACACCGCGCGCGTTCCCTACGGGGTCAAATCGGTCGAGACGATCGCCCACTACACCACCCAGATCGCCCAGTTCCTGCTGGAGAAGCGGGTCAAGTTGCTGGTGGTGGCCTGCAACACCATGGCCGCGGTCGCCGCGCAAGTGGTGCGCGATCTCTCGCCGGTACCGGTGCTGGACGTGATCGAGGCGGGCGCCCTGAACGCGCTGGCCGCGACGCGCAGCCGAAGGATCGGGGTGATCGGCACGCCGACCACAGTGAACAGCAATGCCTACGGGCGCGCCATCCACCTGGTCGAACCGGATGCGCGCGTGGTTTCCCAGGCTTGCCCGCTGTTCGTCCCCTTGGTCGAGGAGGGCTGGCTCGATCACCCGGTGACCCGCCTCACCGCCCAGGAATACCTGAAGCCGGTGCTGGCGGAAAAGATCGACACCTTGGTGCTGGGCTGCACCCACTACCCCCTGCTCAAGCCCTTGCTGGCGGAGGTGGCCGGTCCCGGCATCGACCTGGTCGACTCCGCCGAGGCGATGGCCGAGCGCGCGGCCGCCCTGCTCACCGACCTGGACCTGCACACGCCATCGCGAGTCCCCGCCGATTACCACTTTTACGTCACCGACGTGCCGCTTCGCTTCCAGACCATCGGCGAACGTTTTCTGGGCCGCTCGCTCAGCAATGTCCATGTCGTGAAATGGTGAGCAGGCGTCCCTGCACAGCCCCGGTTGGAGCTCGTACGTGGTAGTAATTTCCACCCGACGGGGGTTGATGAATATCAAGCGACATGGGGCTGTATTGAATATAATGGGACCATGATATTCGTGTCCCCGACCCCTCGAATTCATCTCACTCGAAAGGAAACCCCATGAAAGCCCTGACCGCCGTATTCGCCGCCGCCGCCCTGCTCGTCGCCGCCCCGTCGATGGCCGACGAAGCCCTGGCCAAGAAGCACAACTGCCAGACCTGCCATGACATGACTGCCAAGAAGGTCGGCCCGACCTGGAAGGACATCGCCGCCAAGACCAAGGGTGACGCCGCCACCATCAAGACCGCCCTGGAAAAGGGTGTCAAGGGCAAGTACGGCAAGATCCCGATGCCGCCGCAGCCGAAGGCGCTGGCCGATGCCGACGCCCTGGCCAAGTGGATCGCCAGCATCAAGTAATTCCAGACGGACCCAACGAAACGCGGCTTCGGCCGCGTTTTTTTATGCCCGGCCGCCGCCCATAAAATTTCCCTTATCGGCCGATAAAAAACCCTAGCGACGACCCGGCCGTCGGCCCGGTAAACTGCACGCTTTCAGTGATTTGCCTTCAGGAGAACAGCCATGGCCACTCGTGAGACTCTGGAGTCCCGCGTCGCCGGCGCCGCCGGTGCCGAAGCTCTGTACGCCCTCGCCCGCGAGGCCTTCGACGCCCCTGCCGACATCGGCTATGCCAAGGAAATCCTCGCCTCTGCCGCCTTCACCGGCGATGCCGGCGCCAAGGGTGTGCTCGACGACGTGGCCGGCAATGCCATGTTCACCAACGACTTCGTCTGCTGCGCGCTGGGTTACACCGCCCTGGGCGATGCCGGCAAGGCCGAGGAGATGCTCGGGCAGGGCAGCGACTTCGCCATGAGCGGAGAGGAAAAGGTCGCGGTTGGTTTCGGCCAGATGCTGGTCTCGGGTGACGCGGCGGCCGCGGCCAAGACCCTGGGCGGCGCACTCAAGGAAATCTCGACCACCGAGGAACTCTACGGCCTCGCCAAGGTGGTCGCCTGCGACATCAAGGACCCTGCCCTGGCCAACCAGATCTACGACAAGATCAAGACCAAGGCCGGCCGTGCCGCCGACTTCGCCCGCCTGGCCAAGACCGTGGCCGCCGACCTGGGCGACAAGACCCTGGCCGCCACGATCATCCATGAAGGCGCCGGGAAGTACACGGCGCCGGCCGACCTGATCGCTCTGTCCGGTGCCATGGGCGAGATCGACCCGGCTGCTGCCGGCGCGCTCTATGACAAGGCCCTGGAATCAGCCAAGGACTTCACTGCCCTGATGCAGGTGCTGGCCGCCGCCAAGGGCAACGCCGAATTCACCAAGGCTGTCCTGGCCAAGGCCGGCACCACCGCCTCGGCCTCCGGCGACTTGATCCAGCTCGCCGATGTCTACGCCGACCTGGGCGATACCGCCGGCGTCGCCGACATGGTCAGCAAGGCCGAGGACAGCGTCGCCAACCTGGACGAAATGCGCAAGGTGGTCGATGCCGTCAACAAGCACCTCGGTTCCGACGCCGCCCGGGTTGCCCGCGTCGCCGAAAAGCTGGCCAAGCGCGAAGCCAACCAGGCCAAGTACATTGAGATCCAGAATGAAGAAGCCAAGGCCAAGACGGCCAAGCAGTTCATCGCCTTGGCCGACCGCATCATCGCCGAACTGGCGGACCCCGCCTACGCCGGCAAGCTCCTGGCCGGCGCGGAGGAAGTGATGCGTGCCGACGGTTTCGCATTCAGCCGCTTCAAGCCGTTGATCCTGGCGGTCGACCGGCTCGGCGACAAGGACTGGCTGGGCAAGTTGCTCGACGAGTCGGTCGCCGCCTCGACCGATTTCGTCTGGTTCCGCGAAGTGGTACTCACCGCTGCCCGCGAACTCAAGGATGCCGCCTTCGGCAAGGGCCGCGCCAAGGCCTACATTGACGCCCGTGTCGCGCAATCGGGCGACAATCCGTATGACTGGACCAAGCTGGCTGAAACCGCGCAATCCGCCCTGGGCGACGCCGCCATGGCCTCCAACCTGCTCGCCGAAGCGGCCAAGCGCGCCAAGGACCACTATGCCCTGGCCCAGATCGGCAAGCTGTTCGCCGATCTCGGTGATGCCTCGACCGCCAAGGCCATGTACGCCAAGGCCGTCGATGCCTGCACCACCGGCGAAGCCTGCGTGCAACTGGCCAGCCGCCTGAACACGCTCGGCCTGCCCAAGGCCGAGATCGCCAGCCTGATGGAGGCCTGCGGCGGCAAGCTCGCCTCGGCCAACGACAAGTTGCGCTGGGTCGAAGGCGTCGCCGACCTGCTGCTTGACGGCGGTTGGGCGGCCAAGGCCTATGCCGCGATCGCCGGCAGCTTTGGCGACGAAGCCGCCAAGAAACGCCTGGCACGCAGCCAGCAGATGCGCACCGGCTACCGCTTCTTCGGACCGGGGGTCCAGGCGCACTGATCCGCCCGCACCCAACCCTAGAAACGGCCGGTCATCCGGCCGTTTTCGCTAGGGGTCCGTGCTACACTCGGCCGAGATAATTCTGGCGGAAGACAGGACCCCGGAGAATGGCGGAAGACAGCGATCTCGAACGCACCGAGCCAGCGTCGGGACGAAAGATTCAGAAGGCACGCGAGGAAGGCAACGTCCCCCGGTCGCGGGAGTTGTCGACCTTCGCGATCCTGATGATTTCCGGCGCCGCCCTGACCTTCATGGGCTCGTTCCTGATCGAAGCCATGCGCGGCATGATGCGCAAGACCCTGGAATTCACCCGCGCCGACGTGGAAAACCCGACCATGATGTCGAACTCGCTCTACGAGGCGGCGGTTGACGCACTGCTCACCACCCTGCCCTTCGTGATCGTGATCCTGATCACGGCGATCGTCGCCAACGTCGTGGTCTCCGGCTGGAACTTTTCCCTCAAGCCCCTGCAGGCCGACTTCACCAAGCTCAATCCCTTGAGCGGACTGGCCCGGATGTTCAGCTGGAAAGCCCTCGTCGAGCTGGTCAAGGCCACCCTGAAGGGCGGCCTGATCGCCGGCGCCTCGGTCTGGATGATCTGGCTGCAATGGGAGGACATCCTGTCCCTGTCATCCGAGCCGATGGCCTCGGCGATCCCCCATTTCGGCTGGATCACCCTCTACACCTTTCTGGCCGCCGCCGCTGCCTTCGCCCTGATCGCCGCGTTCGACGTGCCCTATCAGTTGTGGACCTACGCCCGCCAACTGCGCATGACCAAGGAAGAAGTCCGCCAGGAACACAAGGAGACCGAAGGCGACCCGCAGATCAAGGCACGCATCCGTGCGCTCCAGCGCGAACAGGCCCGCCGACGCATGATGCAGGCGGTACCGAAGGCCGATGTCGTGGTGACCAACCCGCTCCACTTCGCGGTGGCCCTGGAATACGACGAAAAAACCATGGCCGCCCCGCGCGTGATCGCCAAGGGCTCCCAACTGGTCGCGGAACGGATCAAGGAAATCGCCCGGGAAAACCGGGTCCCGGTGGTCGAGGCCCCGCCCCTGGCACGCGCCCTGCACCGCCATGTGGAAGTCGGCGACACCATCCCGGGCACCCTATTTACCGCCGTGGCCCAGGTCCTGGCCTATGTCTACCAGCTCAACCAGCAGATGAATCCCAGCCTGCCCGAGTCCTGGCAGGTGCCGGCCGAACTGGATCCGGCACACCGGCCGGTCGCCTGACATGAGGGCCTGAGGCATGCTCGGTCTCCAGTGGCAGAAACTGGCCGCGCCAGTCCTGGTCATCGCCATCCTGGCGATGATGATCCTGCCGTTGCCGCCGTTCATGCTGGACTTGTTGTTCACGTTCAACATCGCGCTGTCGATGATTGTCCTGCTGATCAGCCTGTACACCCTGAAGCCGCTGGAGTTCTCGATCTTTCCCACGGTCCTGCTGCTGACCACCTTGCTGCGGCTTTCGCTCAACGTCGCCTCGACCCGGGTGGTCCTGCTCGAAGGCCATACCGGCCCGGACGCCGCCGGCAAGGTGATCGAGGCCTTTGGCCATTTCCTGGTCGGCGGCAACTATACGGTCGGCCTGATCGTGTTCATCATCCTGGTGATCATCAACTTCGTGGTCATCACCAAGGGCGCCGGACGGATCGCCGAAGTGTCCGCGCGCTTCACCCTGGACGCGATGCCGGGCAAGCAGATGGCCATCGACGCCGACCTCAACGCCGGCCTCATCGGCGAGGACGAGGCCCGACGGCGACGCGCCGAGATTGCCGAGGAAGCCGACTTCTACGGCTCCATGGACGGTGCCTCGAAATTCGTGCGCGGCGACGCCGTGGCCGGCATCATCATCATGCTCATCAACGTCATCGGCGGCCTCATCGTCGGCGTGGTCCAGCACGACATGAGTTTTGCCGGGGCCGCCGAGCGCTATACCCTGCTCACCATCGGCGACGGCCTGGTCGCCCAGGTGCCGGCGCTGATCATTTCCACGGCCGCCGGCATGGTGGTCTCCCGGGTCTCGAGCAGTGCCGACCTGAACCAACAGTTGCTCGGGCAGATATTCAGCAAACCCCAGGCCATCTTCCTGGCTGCCGGGATCCTGGCCCTGCTCGGCATCCTGCCCGGCATGCCCCACTTCGCCTTCCTGCTCATGGCGGCCGCCTTGGGCGGACTCGGCTACTGGCTGGTCCAGCAGTCACGCCTGGCCGCAGAGGCAAAAGCCGCGGCCGAAGCGGCGCCACCGCCGGCACCGACGGAACCGGAGGAAGTCGGCTGGCACGACGTGGCGGCGGTCGACCGCCTCGGCCTGGAAGTCGGCTATCGCCTGGTCCCGCTGCTCGACAAGGGCCAGGATGGCGAACTGCTGCGCCGGATCCGCGGCATCCGCAAGAAGATCGCCCAGGATATCGGCTTCCTGGTGCCGCCGGTGCACATCCGCGACAACCTGCAATTGCGTCCGTCCGCCTATCGCCTGACCCTGAAGGGCGTCACCATCGCCGAGAACGAGGTCCAGGTTGGCAAGTTCCTGGCCATCAACCCCGGCCGGGTATTCGGCTCCGTGCAGGGCCAGACCACGACCGACCCCGCCTATGGCCTGCCTGCGGTGTGGATCGACAGCAGCCTGCGCGAACAGGCGCAGACCTTCGGCTACACCGTGGTCGATGCGGGCACCGTGATCGCCACCCACCTGTCCAAGCTGATCAACGAACACGCACCGGAACTGCTCGGGCGAGAGGAAACCCAGCAACTACTCGACCACATGGCCAAGGAAAGCCCGAAGCTGGTCGAAGACCTGGTGCCCAAGCAACTGTCCCTGGCCACGGTGCAGAAAGTGCTGCAGAACCTGCTCGAAGAGAAGGTGCACATCCGCGACATGCGCACCATCCTGGAAACGCTCGCCGAACATGCGGCCCGCAACCAGGACCCGGACGAACTGACCGCCACGGTCAGGGCTGCGCTGTCCCGTGCTATCATTCACGAAATCTTCGGAGGAGTTCAGGAATTGCAGGTGATGGCGCTGGAGCCCGGCCTGGAAAACATCCTCGTGCAGGCCTTGTCCGCCCGTGGCGAAGGGAGCGTCGGTCTCGAACCCGGACTGGCCGAACGTCTGGTCCGCGACACCGTCAATGCCACCGATCGGCAATCCCAGGCCGGCCAGCCGGCAGTCCTCCTCGTCCCCCCCGGCATCCGCGCCCTGCTCTCACGTTTCCTGCGTCGTTCGGCGCCCATGTTGCGGGTGATATCCCATGCCGAAGTGCCTGACGGCAAGGCGATCAAGGTCGTGCAGATGATCGGGCAAGGCTGATGGTCAAGAAATTCCACGCCGCCACCACCCGTGAAGCCCTGCGCCTGGTGCGCGACGCCCTGGGCGCCAACGCCATCATCCTGTCCAACCGGCAAGTCGAGGGCGGCGTCGAGATCATTGCCGTGGCCGATCTGGACATGGCGGCGCTGACCGAGCAAGCCGAACCGGTGCGCATGCCCGCGCGCCGCCCAGCACCGGCCGCGCCGACCCCATCTCCACGCACTGCGCCCCCGCCGCTCCCGGAACCGGCCCTGACCACGCTCGCCGACTTCCTGGCGCAACGGGAAGGTTCCGTCCTGCGGCCCAGCCCGACCCGCAAGAGCCCGCCGACCGGCAGCACCTTGCGGCCGGCCAAGCGCGCACCGGCTTGGAGCGAACCCGCGCGCCCGGAACCTGCCTGGCAGGAAGCGCCCGAACCCGCCCCGTTCGAGCCTTCTCCTCCGCGCCGTCCGGCCGCCACCCCACCGCCCACCGCGCGTGCTTCGGACAACGAGCCGGTGATGCGCGAACTGGCCCAGGAAATGCGCATGCTGCGTGCCCTGGTCGAGGGTCAGCTGGCCGGGCTGGCTTGGAACGACGCCTGCCGGCGCGAACCACATCGCGCCGAGATCATGAAACACCTGATGGCCGCCGGCTTCAGTCCCGCCCTGTCGCGGCAGATCCTCGACCGGATGCCGGCGCAACCCGATCCGCTGCGCGCCCTGCGTTGGGTCCAGGCTGCCCTGACCAAAAATCTCAGGGTAGCGTCGCCGGCCGACGACCTGGTCGACCGGGGTGGCATCTTCGCCCTGGTCGGTCCCACCGGGGTCGGCAAGACCACCACGGTCGCCAAGCTGGCCGCGCGCGCGGTGCTCAAGCACGGGGCCGGCCGGGTGGCCATGATCACCACCGACAGCTACCGGATCGGCGCCCAGGACCAGTTGCGCATCTATGGCCGCATCCTCGGCGCGCCGGTATTCGCTGCCCGCGACGAAAACGATCTGGAGCTGACCCTGCTCGACCTCCAGGACAAGCACCTGGTGTTCATCGACACCATCGGCATGAGCCAGAAGGACCGCCGGGTGGGCGAACAGACCGAAATGCTGGCCGGACCCGACCCGGCGGTGCGCCGTCTGCTGCTGCTCGGCGCCCCGGCCCAGGGCATCACCCTCGAGGAAGTGGTGCGTGCCTATCGCGGCCCCGGCCTGGCCGGCTGCATCCTGACCAAGATCGACGAAGCCCAGACCTTTGGCCCGGCGCTCGACGTGATGATCCGGCACCAGCTGCCGGTGCACTATGTCACCAACGGCCAGCGAGTGCCCGAGGACATGCATCTCGCCAATGCCCGCTACCTGATCGACCGGGCCTTCAAGCTGGCCGCCGCCGGCGCCAGCGGCCCCTTCCAGACCTCTGAGGAAGACTACCCCGTCCTCATGGCCGCCGCCGAACAGCGGGCAGGACTCCCCGATGCGGATCCGGGCTATCCCGCTCAAGGAGCACTCGGTGTCACGGCCTGAACCGGACGACCAGGCTTCTGGACTACGCCGCCTGCTGGGCGATCGACCGGCTTTTCAGCCGCTCGGACTGATCGGCCCGGACGATGACCTCAACGCCAGCGCGACCGCCGGCCTGGCTTGTGCGCTGAGCCAGCGCGGCAGCCGCACCTGCGTGATCGACGAATTGCCGGCACCGGGCACCGTGGCGACCCGGCTCGGTCTGACGCCCCGGCACAGCCTGGATGCCGCCGCCCTGGGCCGGCACTGGCTCGAGGATGCCCTCATCGGCTTGCCCGAGGGACCTGGCCTGCTGCGCGCCGAACGGCCCATGGCAGGCATCGCCGAGAGCGACGACCAGCACTGGAACCGGCTTGGCGAAGAATTCAGCGACGCCGCCTGGACCTGGTTGCTGCTGGCCGCGCCCTCCGACGACCGTCCCAGCCTGGCCCTGGCCGCGCCCTGGCGCCTGCTGGTGCTGCCCGCCGCCAAATCACGCCTGGCGGAGGCCTATGCCGTGGCCAAGGCCGCCCATCGCAGGCAGCCAGACGCCCGCTGGCTGGCGCTGTTCATGAATGCCCCCGACACTGCACGCGCGGAATCCCTCATGACGGCCCTCGACGAGACCGCCCGCCGCTTCCTGGGACTCGACATCGCCTACCTGGGCGTCATTCCCAAGGACGACGCCCTCGATCTCGCCACACGGGCCATGCAGCCCCTGCACCAGGTTGCCCCGTCCGCGCCCGCCACCCTCGCGTTCCGACAACTGGCCGATCGTCTGCCCACCGATCCGGTCGATCGTCGGCTCGATGCCCGATCTTTCTGGCAGCGCCTCGGTCTTTTTGCCCGGCACAACCGACTTCCCCGTTATCCGGAACCCAAACATGTCCAGCACGGCAGGGTATTTGGATAAGGAATCGCTGATCCGGGCGCACCTGCCCCTGGTGAAGCGGATCGCCTATCACCTGATGAGCCGGCTGCCCGCCAGTGTCGAGGCCGACGACCTGATCCAGGCCGGACTGATCGGCCTGCTCGACGCCGCCGAACGTTTTGACGACAGCCAGGGCGCGCACTTCGAGACCTACGCCACCCAGCGCGTGCGCGGCGCCATGCTCGACGAACTGCGGGAAGCCGACTGGGCCTCGCGCAACGTGCGCAAGGCCAGTCGCCAGATCGAAGGCGCCATCCATGCCCTGCAGCAACGCCTGGGCCGGCCGCCGACCGAACTCGAGATTGCCGGCGAACTGCAACTCGACATCCAGGCCTACTTCGAGCTGCTCAACGAGACGCGCGGCGCACAACTGGTCTATTACGAAGACTTGCAGGCCTCGGACAGCGACGACTTTCTCGAACGCTTCGTGGACGACCTTTCGGCCAGTCCGTTCGAGGCCTTGACCGACCAGAATTTCCGCAAGGCCCTGGCACAAGCCGTGGTGGCCTTGCCGGATCGGGAAAAAATGCTCATGGGCATGTACTATGAGCAGGAAATGAACTTCAAGGAAATCGGCGCCGTGCTCGGCGTCTCGGAATCCCGCGTCTGCCAGCTCCACGGCCAGGCCGTGGCCCGGTTGCGCGGTTTCCTGAAAGACTGGCTCAACTAACCGCACGGCACCGTCATGGACATCATCAGCATCGCCGGGCTTCTGCTCGGACTGGGCGCCATCCTGGTCGGGCAAGCCCTCGAAGGCGGGCACATCGGCTCGCTGCTCCAGATCACCGCGTTCATGATCGTGATCGGCGGCACCCTGGGCGCCGTGATGCTGCAAAGCTCGCTCAAGGTGTTCCTGGACGGGCTCAAAATGGTGGTCTGGGTGTTCCGCCCCCCCGATTACCGGCCCCAGGACATGATCAACCTCATCCTGTCCTGGAGCCACCTCGCCCGGCGTGGCGGCCTGCTCGCCCTGGAGCCCATGATCGACGAACAGAACGACTTGTTCGAGCGGCGCGGTCTGCAGATGCTGGTCGACGGTGCGGAACCGGAAATCCTGCGCGCCACCCTCGAAATGGAGCTTTCCAGCCACGAACTGCATCGGGTCGAGGCCAGCAAGATCTGGATGGCGGCGGGCGGCTACTCGCCCACCATCGGCATTCTGGGCGCCGTCATGGGCCTCATCCACGTCATGGAAAACCTCTCCGACCCCGCCAAGCTCGGCTCCGGCATCGCGGTCGCCTTCGTCGCCACCATCTATGGCGTCGGCGGCGCCAACCTGGTATTCCTGCCCATCGCCAACAAGCTGCGCTACCACGTCAACCGCTACGTGCGCCTCAAGGAGATGTACATCGAAGGCCTCGTCGCCATCGCCAACGGGGAAAACCCGCGCATGATCGAAGCGAAGCTCCAGGGCTATCTGATATGAGTGCCAAGGGTGTTGCCCTGAAATCATCAAGCCCAGGGTTTCGGCGCAGCCAAAACCCACGCATGATCGAAGCGAAGCTCCAGGGCTATCTGATATGAGTGCCAAGGGTGTTGCCCTGAAATCATCAAGCCCAGGGTTTCGGCGCAGCCAAAACCCGGGCATGATCGAAGCGAAGCTCCAGGGTTA
>JBMOQW010000012.1:0-318820 GCA_049322515.1 Pseudomonadota bacterium | reverse complement strand
CTTTTGCCGTCACGGCGGCGGGGGCCTTGGCGGCGGATTTCTGGGCAGTCTTGGCCGGGGCGGCAGACTTCGCGCTGGCCGCAGGCTTGGCCTTGGCCGCCGGCTTGGCGGTCTTGGTCGGCGCGGCCGGCTTGACGGGAGCGGACGCCTTGGCCGCGGCCTTCACGGGCGCGCTTTTCTTGGCCGGCGTGGCGGGCTGGGCGACCGCCTTCTTGGCCGGGCTGGGCTTCGCATCGGATTTCTTGGCCGATTTCTTGTTCGCAGTTGCCACGGCTTGACTCCTCATCCTGGTTTATGGGGGAGAAAACTGGGGCGGGATTATGCCATGCCGGACACGGATAGGTGGCCTTGTTGGCTGGCCTCGATGAAATCAGTCATTAATTTGCCCACGAAGGCCTCGTCCAGGTCGCTGACGATGAACACGAAGCGGCTGGCGTGGTCATCGTCCGGCCAGGCGGCCAGCTGGACCGGCGGGTAGAGCACGTGCTGGATGCCATGCAGTACCGTGGGTCGGGTTTCACCGACGAAATTGACCAGGGCCTTCATGCGCAGCAACTGCTTGGGCCGGAACGCAACCAACATCTCCAGGGCAGCCGCCACGCCGGCCCGGTCGAGCGGGGTCTCGAAGCGCAGGCTGAAACTGCGGATGCCATGCCGGTCCGGCGCAGCGCCCAGCCGTGACTTAAGCGCGGTCGCCGCGGGCAAGGCCAGCCAGCGTCGGGTCCGGACCCGGCCGTGCCCGCCGAGGTCGAAGACCTGCTCAGGGGCCGCCTCGCCTCGCACCACGTCGATGCAGTCGGCACCGGGATTGAGGTCGGCCAGGCGGGTGCGCAGGGCGGCCGTCTCGGTCGGGTCGGCCAGGTCGCTCTTGGTGAGCAGCAGGCGGTCGGCGCTGGCAACCTGGCGCACGGCTTCGGGATGCTGGTCGAGCTGGCCGGCGGCGAACCCCGCGTCGACCGTGGTGACGATGCCGTCGAGCAGGAAACGGCTTGCCAGCCAGCGGTCGTTGACCAGGGTGTCGGCGATCGGCGCCGGGTCGGCGATCCCGGTGGTTTCGATGACCAGCCGTTCGAATGGGGGCAGATCGCCTTTGTCGCGCGCCATCCAGAGGTTCTTCAGGGTGGGCGCCAGGCTGCCCTGGACCTGGCAGCAAACGCAGCCGCCGGACAGCAGGGCGAGCGGCCCGCGCGATTCTTCCAGCAACTGGTGGTCGAGCCCGACCTCGCCGAACTCGTTCATCACCACGGCGGTGAGCGGCGCCTGCCGGAGCAGATGGTTGAGGACCGTGGTCTTGCCGCTGCCCAGGAAGCCGGTGAGGAGGGTGACGGGAAGGGGGGCGGTCATGGGCTGATAGAATGGATTTGATTCGTCATTTTAACGGCGTGACGAAAGAGCGTGACGCAAGAGTGTGACGCGACGGCGTGACAGAACCCCCGTCCCCCGTCACGCCGCAATCGTCACGCGTTTTTTGTCACGCATTTCACCACATCGATGGCCGATAACGAACTTCACCGCGGCGCCGCCAAGACCGCCCGCATCCCGATCAAGGTCGAAGCCGGACCGCGCCTGAAACTGCCGCCCTGGATCAAGGCGCGTGCCCATGCCTCGCCCGAGGTCGCCGAGGTCAAGGCGATTCTGCGCCAGCACCGGCTGCACACGGTGTGCGAGGAAGCCGCCTGCCCGAACCTGGGCGAGTGTTTCCACCATGGCACCGCCACCTTCATGATCCTGGGCGACCTCTGTACCCGGCGCTGCCCGTTCTGCGACGTCGGCCACGGGGTGCCGTTGCCGCCCGACCCCGAAGAGCCGGACCGCCTGGCGGCGACCGTGGCGGCGATGAAGTTGAACTACGTGGTCATCACCTCGGTCGACCGCGACGATTTGCGCGATGGTGGCGCGGGCCATTTCGCCGCCTGCATCCGGGCCGTGCGCGAACGATCGCCCGGGACCCGGATCGAGATCCTCACCCCGGATTTCCGGGGCCGCCTGGACATCGCCCTCGACCGGTTGGCCGCCGATCCGCCGGATGTCATGAACCACAACCTGGAAACCGTGCCGCGTCTCTACAAGGCGGTGCGGCCAGGCGCCGATTACGGCAACTCGTTGTCATTGCTGCGCCGGTTCAGGGAACGGCTGCCCGGCGTGCCGACCAAGTCCGGCATCATGCTCGGCCTGGGCGAGACCGACGCCGAGGCGATGGCGGTATTGCACGACTTGCGCGGGCACGGCGTCGACCTGCTGACCGTCGGCCAGTACCTGCAACCCTCGCCGCATCATCTTCCGGTGGCCCGCTTCGTGCCCCCGGAGGGCTTTGCCCGATTCGAACAGGCCGCGCGTGACCTGGGCTTCGTGAATGCCGCCTGCGCGCCCCTGGTACGATCCAGCTACCATGCCGACCAGCAAGCCGCCGGCCTCGGGCCGCTATAATCCTGGAAACCGCAGTTGACCGCTAAATTGCCTTTGGAAGACCGCATGGAATCAGAGCCTATTGCCTTCGTCAGCGGTTACCAGAGGGGTGAGCCCGCGCCCCACTGCGGTTTCTAGGAGCCTGTCGGACTTGAAGAATCGAGGCGAAAAAACGGCCGAACGAGGACAGTTTTTGACGGTTTCGCTGGGCAATAGTCGAACTATTGCTCAAGAAAGCGGCAGAAAATGGACCGTTCCGCCCCTTTTTCAGCCGATTTTCTTTAAGTCCGACAGGTTCCTAGGATAATCGCCCGATCTCAGGACCACGAACCGACATGCATATCCACATCCTCGGCATCTGCGGCACCTTCATGGGCGGTCTTGCCGTCATCGCCCGCCAGGCGGGGCACACCGTCACCGGCTGCGACGCCCAGGTCTACCCGCCCATGAGCACCCAGCTGCGGGAACAAGGGATCGAATTGATCGAAGGCTTCGGCGCCGAGCAGGCGGACATCGGCGCCGACCTGTTCGTGATCGGCAACGTGGTCAGCCGGGGCAAGCAGCCGCTCATGGAGGCCCTCCTGAACCGCGGCCTGCCCTACGTGTCCGGTCCGCAATGGCTGCTGGAGCACGTGCTCAAGGACAAGTGGGTACTGGCCGTGGCGGGCACCCACGGCAAGACCACCACCTCGGCCATGCTGGCCTGGATCCTGGAGGACGCCAGGCTGAATCCCGGTTATCTGGTCGGGGGCGTGCCGGTCAACTTTGGCGTCTCGGCCCGGCTCACCGAGTCGCCTTTCTTCGTCATCGAGGCGGACGAGTACGACACCGCCTTCTTCGACAAGCGGTCCAAGTTCGTCCACTACCGGCCGCGCACGGCGATCCTGAACAACCTGGAATACGACCATGCCGACATCTTCCCCGACCTGGCCGCCATCGAGACCCAGTTCCACCACCTGGTGCGTACCGTGCCGGGCCAAGGCCGGGTGATCGCCAACGGTGGCGACGAGTCGGTGCTGCGCGTGCTCGGCCGGGGCTGCTGGAGCGAGGTGGAGTATTTCGCCGGCCCCGGGTTTGGCTGGCAGGTCGGGACGGTCGATGCCGACGGCTTCGAGGTCCGCCTGGACGGCCGGCCGGTCGGCCGGGTGACCTGGGACCTGGCGGGCGCCCACAACCGGGCCAACGCCCTGGCCGCGCTGGCCGCCGCCCGTCATGTCGGGGTGGCGCCGGCGGTCGCCCTCGAGGCCCTGGGCCGCTTCCGCAACGTCAAGCGGCGCCTGGAACTGCGTGGCACGGTGAAGGGCATCGCGGTCTACGACGACTTCGCCCATCATCCCACCGCCATCGAAACCACCCTGGCCGGGTTGCGTGCCAAGGTCGGCGACGCGCGCATCCTGGCGGTGCTGGAGCCGCGCTCCAATACCATGAAGCTGGGCACGATGAAGGACCGGCTGGCCGCCAGCCTGACCGCCGCCGAGCGGGTCTACTGCTACGGTCGCGACCTGGGCTGGGATGCCGCCGCCGCCCTGGCGCCCCTGGGCGACCGGGCCGTGACGCACGACGACCTCGACGCCCTGGTCGAGGCGATCGCGGCGGACGCGCAGTCGGGTGACCAGATCCTGGTGATGAGCAACGGCGGCTTCGGCGGCATCCACGGCCGCCTCTTGGACAGGCTGGCCCGTCCGTGAGCGAAGCCGGCCCGATCGCCCTGGAACGCGGCGAGGCGGGCTGGGTTCTGCGTCCGCGTGGCGACTGGAGCCTGTCCCGGCTGCCGGCCCTGGAGCGGGCCCTGGCCGGCCTGGCCCTGCCCACCGAAGGGGCACTCGGTCTCGACGGCCGTGACCTGACCCGGCTCGACAGTGCCGGCCTGATGCTGCTCCACCAGCGCCTGCGCAAGGCCGGCATTGCCTGGGAACGGGTGGCCTTGAGCCATTTCGACGCCGAGCGCCTGGCCCTGATCCGCCTGGTGGCGGACCGCCTGGCGAGTCCCGGGCCGCGTCCGGCCAAGCGGCCTGGCCCCCTGGCCCGCCTGGGTCGGCGGGTGGCCGCCGGGCTCGCCGAGGTGCCCGGGCTGTTGGCCCTGCTCGGCCAGATCGGCGAAGGGCTCGGGCAGTTGGTCCGGCGGCCGGCCGGGTTCCGGCCGCGCGAATTCTTCGTCCAGCTGGAAGCGGTCGGCCTCGGTGCCCTGCCCATCGTCGCCATGATGACCTTCCTGATCGGCGTGGTGTTCGCCTATCTGCTCGGCATCCAGATCGAGAAATACGGCGCCAACATCTTCATCGTCGATGGCGTTGCCTTGGCGGTGACCCGCGAACTGTCGCCGATGTTGGTGGCGATCCTGGTGGCTGGTCGCTCCGGTGCCGCGTTCACGGCCCAGATCGGGGCCATGAAGGTGACCGAGGAAATCGACGCCATCAGCACCCTCGGGCTGTCGCCGGTCAAGGTGCTGGTGCTGCCCCGGCTGTTCGCGATTCTCTTGGCAATGCCGCTGCTGGCCTTCTTCGGCGACCTGATGGGTGTGCTTGGCGCGGCCACGGTGGCGGCCACCCAGCTCGACATCACTTTGCATACCTTCTTCATGCGGATGCGTGACGTGCTGCCCATGGACACGGTGCTGTACGGGCTGTCGAAGACCCCGGCCTACGCCCTGGCAATCGGCTTCATCGCCTGCCGCAACGGCTTCGCCGTGAGCCGCGACGCGCGCAGCGTGGGCGAGCGCACCACGGCCACCGTGGTGACCAGCCTGATGGCGGTGATCCTGATCAATGCCGTGTACGCCATCCTGAACCCGGAGATCTGATGCGCAGCGTGCTGTCAGTCGAGGATGTGCATACCCACCTGGCCGGGCAGGCCCTGCACCAGGGCGTCGGGTTCTCGGTCGGGCGCGGCGAGATCGTCGCCCTGATCGGTGGCAGCGGCACCGGCAAGACCGTGCTCCTGCGTGAATGCATCGGCCTCCTGCGGCCGAGCGCGGGGCGCATCCGGCTGCTCGGCGAATCGGTCTGGGACCTGACGCCGGACGGACTCGACCGGCTGCGCCAGCGCTTCGGCGTGTTGTTCCAGGAGGGCGCGCTGTTTTCCTCGCTGACCGTGGCGGAAAACGTCGCTGCGCCGCTGCGCGAGCACACCGACCTGCCGCCCGCCCTGCGCGACCAGGTGGTCGATCTGAAGATCCGCCTCGCCGGCCTGCCGCCCGAGGCAGGCAGCAAGCGGCCGGCCGAGTTGTCCGGCGGCATGAAGAAGCGCGCCGCGCTGGCCCGCGCCCTGGCCCTGGAGCCGGAGATGCTGTTCCTCGACGAGCCGACCTCCGGCCTCGATCCGATTAGTGCGCGCGCCTTCGACACCCTGCTGCGCACCCTGTGCGACAGCCTGGGGCTGACCGCGTTGCTGACCACGCACGATCTCGATACCCTGTGGGGGCTGGTCGACCGGGTCGTGGTCCTGCAGGGTGGCCGGGTGATCGCCGATGGCCCGGTAGCCGAGGTGGCGCGCGTCGAACACGACTGGATCCGGGCCTATTTCTCGGCCCACGTGAAGGAAAGGGGGGGGTAAGTCATGGAATCCGAGGCGAGGTATGCGCGTATCGGCGCCGCGACCCTGGCCCTGCTCGCCCTGCTGGTGGTCGGCCTCTACTGGCTCGGGCGCGGCGGCGAAGAGCAGGCCGGCAAGCGCTTTGTGGTGTATTTCCAGAAGCAGTCGCTCGAAGGGCTGCAAATCAACAGCGACGTGCGCATGCAGGGCATCAAGGTCGGCAAGGTGGTCGACTACGCAATCATGCCGGACCGGGTCGGCACCGTGCGGGTGGTGCTCAAGATCGATCACCGCACCCCGGTGTACGAGGGCGCTCAGGCCATCGTCGCCCGTCACCTGGTCACCGGTCTGGCCGCCATCGACATCGAGAACCCGGCCCAGGGGGGGGTGCCCTTGATGCGGGTGACCGAGGGCGAAAAGCATCCGGTCATCGCGGAGGGCGTGCCGCAGTTGACCAAGGTGGCCGACACCCTGGAAACCCTGGGCGCTGCCGGCCAGGAAGCCCTGGACCGCTTCAACCAGCTGATGTCGGACCGCAACCAGCAGTCGGTGAGCGCCACCCTGGCGCATCTCGATGCCATGACCGGCGAACTGAGCCAGACCATGCCGGTGCTGCGCGAGACCGTGGCCAGCACCGGACGCGCGGCGGCGCAGATCGAGGGGCTGGGCGGCGAGGCCCGGGTGTCCCTGAAGATGGCCGGCGAACTGCTCGGCCAGGCGGTGCGCGAAACCAGCGAGACCCTGGCGGCGGCACGCGTCACCCTGGACAAGGCCGACCGTGAGCTGACCGGCCTGAGCAGCCAGGTGAAACTCACCGCCGACCTGGCCAGCCAGGAGATCCAGTCCACCGCACAATCCCTGCGCATGGCCGGCGATGCGCTCCAGGATACCGGACGTGCGCTGTCCAATCCGTCCCGCGTCTTGTACGGGCCCAGCGAGGCAAGCCTGGGGCCCGGCGAGGAGATGCCATGAAATCCTTGTTCTGGCTGCTGCCGCTGGCCTGGCTGGCCGGGTGCGGGGCTCTGCCCGGCCCGGCCAAGCCGGTCACCCACTTTGTCCTGACCGACCCGGGCCCGGTCGCCCGCGCCTTCACGCCACGGCCCGGCACCTTGCTCTTGCGCGAGATGGATGCCTCGGCCTTCTACCAGGAACCGCGCCTGGCCTACAGCCGGTTGCCCGGCACCCGGGCCCATTACGAATTCGCCCATTGGGCCGAATTGCCCGGCAAGCGGCTGACCTGGCTGCTGCGCCAGCGCATCGAGGCGGCCGGCGTGTTCGCCTCCGTGGCGCCCCTCTCGGGCGGCATCATCGGTGACTTCCAGCTCAACACCCGGCTGATCGACTTTTATCACGACGCCGCCGAGCCGCCCGGTTCGGTGCTGTTGCTGGTCGAGGTCGAACTGGTTCGGCGTGACCGGGGCGCCCTGCTGGGACGGCACATCTTCGTGGCCCAGGAGCCGGTGGCCGAGTTCCAGGCCGAAGCCGCCGCCGAGGCGATGAACCGGGCCGCCAACCGGGTGCTGGACGAAATCGTCGCCTGGCTGGGCGGGACGAACGGGTAAAATGCCGGCTTTCCCGCCGTTCGTCGTGCCCGCATGCTGATCTATATCCACGGTTTCAACAGTTCCAGCCAGTCCGGCAAGGCACGCGAGATGGCGGCCTGGCTGGCCGAGCGGGGCCTCGCCGAGGCCTGGGCCTGTCCCGACCTGCCCGATCGGCCGGCCGCCGCCATCGCCCGGCTCGAAGCCCTGATCGCTGCCAGCCGCGGCCCGGCCAAGCTGATCGGCAGTTCCCTGGGGGGCTTCTATGCGGCCTACCTGGCCGACAAGCACGGGCTCAAGGCCATTCACGTCAATCCCTGCGTGGCCTGTGACGACAAGCTGGCCGGCCTGGTCGGCCAGGTGCAGAAGAACTGGCACAGCGGCGCGGAATACCTGTTCAGCGCCGAGCACGCCGCCGAACTTCGGGCCCTGCGCCTGCCCCGGCTGACCCGGCCCGAACACCACCTGCTCCTGGTCGAGACCGGCGATCGCGTGCTCGACTACCGTGAGGCCGTGGCTTATTTCGCGGGCGCCCGCCAGGTCGTGCTGGACGGCGGCGACCACGGCTTCACCCGTTTCGCCGACTATCTGCCGGCCATCCTGGAGTTTTGATGCACGTATTTTACGAGGAAGAGGGCGAGATCAAGGCGGGTACCATCCTGGCCGACAACGACGCCTCCCTGCAGATCGAGTCACCCCATGGCAAGCGCACCAAGGTGAAGGCCAGCCACGTCCTGCTGCGCTTTGCCACGCCGGCGGCCGGCGAAGCCATGGACACGGCCCGGCGCCTGGCGGCCGGGATCGATGCTGATTTCCTCTGGGAAGTCGCCGGTGCCGAGGAATTCGGTTTCGCCGAGCTGGCCGCCGAATACTACGGCCAGACGCCGAGCGGGCCCGAGGCGGGGGCCGTGCTGCTCACCCTGCATGGTGCGCCGATCTACTTCTACAAGAAAGGCAAGGGCCGCTACAAGGCGGCGCCGGCCGAGGCGCTGGCCGCTGCCAAGGCGGCCCTGGAACGCAAGGCGCGCGAAGCCGAGCTGCGTGCCGAGTGGGCCGGCCAGCTCAAGGCCGGCGGCCTGCCCGAGCCGTTCCGCGCCAAGGTCTTCGAGCTGCTCCACAAGCCGGACAAGAACAGCCTCGAATACAAGGCCCTGATGGATAGCTGCGCCGAGACCGGCCTGAGCCCGGTGCGCCTGCTGGACCAGTGCGGCGCCATCCCGTCCAGCCATGAATTCCACCACCAGGCGTTCCTGCTCGAGCATTTTCCCAAGGGCGTTGGCTTCCCGGCCCTGGCCGCGCCCGAGCCGCCGCCGGCCTTGCCGCCGGGCGATGCGCCGGCGTTCTCCATTGACGATGCCGCCACCACCGAGATCGACGATGCTTTCTCGGTCATCTTCCGGCCCGACGGCTCGGTCCGGGTCGGCATCCATATCGCGGCGCCGGCGCTCGGCATCCTGCCTGGCAGCGAGCTCGACCGCATCGCCGCGACCCGGCTGTCGACCGTGTACATGCCGGGCGGCAAGATCACCATGCTGCCCGAGGCCCTGGTCGACCAGTACACCCTGGCCGAGGCGCGCGACTGCCCGGCGCTTTCGCTCTACGTCGAGGTCGGCCCCGACTACGCCCTCGGCGACCTGGTCACCCAGGCCGATGTCATCCGCATTGCCGCCAACCTGCGTCATGAGACGCTGGAACCGCTGTTCAACGAGGACACGATCCGGAACCCGGCCGCGCCCGATTATCCGTTCCGCCGGGAACTGGAGTGGCTGTGGGGGTTCGCCTGCCACCTGGAGGCGGCGCGCGGCAAGGCCGACCAGGTGCAGCGCCTCGACTACACCTTCAAGGTGGTCGACGACCGGGTCAGCATCCTGCCCCGGGTGCGTGGCAATCCGATCGACAAGCTGGTGTCCGAGCTGATGATCCTGGCCAACAACCGCTGGGGCCGGCTGCTCGGTGACCGCGATTTCGCCGGCATGTACCGGGCGCAGACCCAGGGCAAGGTGCGCATGACCCTGCGTCCGGCGCCGCATGAAGGCCTGGGCCTGGACTGCTATGCCTGGTGCACGTCGCCGTTGCGCCGCTTCGTCGACCTGGTCAACCAGCGCCAGATCCTGGCCGCGGTGCGCGGCGACAAGCCGGTGTACGCCGGCAACGACCCGATGCTGTTCGCGGCCATGCGCGACTTCGAACTGGCCTACGATGCCTACAACGACTTCCAGCGCAAGATGGAACGCTACTGGTGTCTGCGCTGGCTGATCCAGGAAAGCGTCCGGGAGATCGAGGCCACCGTGCTCAAGGAAAACCTGGTCCGCTTCGAGGGGCTGCCCCTGGTGACCCGGGTGACCGGCGCGCCGGCGCTCAATCCGGGCGACCGGGTGCGTGTCGCGGTGGGTGATTTCGACTTGCTCGACAACGATCTGACATGTCGCTATCTGACCCCCTGCGTCACCGGCTGAAGGCCCTCGGCACCGCGCTCCTGGGCGAGGCCCGCTACCGGCCACTGACCTCGAACAGCCTCGACGAGCGCTTCAATGGCGCGGTCATTGCCTCGATGATCGTGCATATCGTGGTGATCTTCGGAGTAGGCTTCCAGGCGGCCAACCCGGCCCTGTTCCAGAACACCGAGGCTCTGGAGGTCGTGCTGGTCAATGCCCGCAGCCAGAGCCAGCCGCTCGATCCGGATGTCCTGGCCCAGGTCAGCCTGGATGGTGGCGGCGAAGTTGAGGAGGACCGGCGCGCCAGCAGTCCGCTGCCCGCCAGCCAGCATGAGTCGCCCCTGGTCACCAGTCCCTTGCAGCAGCAGATCGCCGCCCTGGAGAGCAAGGCGCGCGATCTGATGGCCCAGGTCGAGGCCGACTACACGATCGAACAGCGCCGGGAAGCCGCCCCCGCGCCGCCCAGCCCGAGCCTGCCGGCACCCGCCTCACTGGCCGAGGCCAGTCTCGAGCAGGCCCGCCTGATGGCCCGGATCAGCGATGACTACGAGGCCTATCAGAAACGTCCGCGCCGGGCCTTCGTCGGCGCCCGCGCCCAAGAATACAGCTTCGCCCGCTATGTCGAGGACTGGCGCATCAAGATCGAGCGGATCGGCAACCTGAACTATCCCGAGGCGGCCAAGCGCGACCGCATCCACGGCAGCCTGGTGCTGACCGTGAACATCCGGGCCGATGGGAGTCTGGAAGACGTCCAGATCGACCGTCCCTCCGGCTCGCGCATCCTCGACGCGGCGGCGATCAAGATCGTCCAGCTGTCGGCGCCGTTTCCGCCGTTCTCCGAGGAGATGCGCAAGAAAGTCGACATCCTCAGCATCACGCGGGCCTGGCAGTTCACCGCCAGCGACCAGCTCCTGAGTAAATAAATGCCATTGCTGGCCCGATAAAGCGGCTCAATGGTAAAATTCAGCGTTTTCTAATATTCGGAGCGCCCGTCATGCACAACGGCACCACCCTGACCCAGTTCATCATCGAGGAACAGCGCCACATCGCCGGCGCCACAGGCGAGTTCACCGCCCTGCTCAACGACCTCGCCACCGCCATCAAGGTCATCTCCAATGCCGTCAACAAAGGCGCCCTGATCGGCACCATGGGTGCGCTGGAAAGCCAGAACGTGCAGGGCGAGACCCAGAAGAAGCTGGACGTGATCACCAACGACATCATGATCCGCACCAACGAGTGGGCCGGCCACCTGGCCGGCATGGCCTCCGAGGAAATGGACGAGGTCTACGCCATTCCGCACAAGTACCCGCTCGGCAAATATCTGCTGGTGTTCGATCCGCTCGACGGCTCTTCCAACGTCGACATCAACATCTCGGTCGGCACCATCTTCTCGATCCTGCGCGCCCCGGTGCCCAACCGCGCCGCCAGCATGCAGGACTTCCTGCAGCCGGGCACCCAGCAAGTGTGCGCCGGCTATGCCCTGTATGGTTCCTCGACCATGCTGGTGCTGACCCTGGGCCATGGTGTCAACGGCTTCACCCTGGACCGTGAAGTGGGCGAGTTCCTGCTCACCCACCCGGACATGAAGGTGCCGGAAGACACCAAGGAATTCGCCATCAACGCGTCCAACCGCCGTTTCTGGGAGCCGCCGGTGCAGCGCTACGTGGAAGAATGCCTGGCTGGCAAGGAAGGTCCGCGCGGCAAGGATTTCAACATGCGCTGGGTGGCTTCCATGGTGGCCGAGGTGCATCGCATCCTGACCCGTGGTGGCGTCTTCATGTACCCGCGTGATACCAAGGATCCGTCCAAGCCGGGCAAGCTGCGCCTGCTCTATGAAGCCAACCCGATGTCGATGATCGTCGAGCAGGCCGGGGGCGCCTCGTCGACCGGCTACCAGCGCATCCTGGACATGCAGCCGGAAGGCCTGCACCAGCGGGTGCCGGTGATCCTGGGCTCGAAGAACGAGGTCGAGACCATCGTCGCCTACCACAAGGAGGCGTGACCGCCCGGCGTGTGGCCGGTCACGGCCAGCGTCCGCCGCTGACCCGTGCCTGGCCTGCCAGGTCGCGGGTCATGAACACCTCGGCATAGCCACGTTCGCGCAGCAGGGCGGGCACGCGCTCGCCCTGGTCGTAGCCGTGTTCCAGCAACAGCCAGCCGCCAGGCGTCAGCCGCCCCGGTGCCTGCTCGATCAGCCCGCGCAGGTGGTCGAGGCCGTCGCGGCCCGAGGCCAGCGCGCTGCGCGGTTCGTAGCGCAGGTCGCCCCGGTCCAGATGCGCGTCGGTCTCGGGAATGTAGGGCGGATTGCTGACGATCAGCGCGTACCGGGTGTCCGCCAGCCCCGTCAGCAAGTCACTTTGCCGCCAGTTCACGTCGGCGCCCAGGCGCTGGCCGTTGCGTGCCGCCACCGCCAGCGCGGCTGGCGCAATGTCGCTGCCGGTGACCGCCCAGTCCGGGCGTTCCAGCTTGATCGTCAGGGCGATGCAACCGCTGCCGGTACCGACATCAAGCAGGTGGTCGGGGGCCGACATCCTGGCCAGGGCGGCTTCGACCAGGTGCTCGGTCTCGGGCCGGGGGATCAAGGTGGCCGGGCTGACCTCGAAGACGCGCCCGTAGAACTCGCGGCGGCCCAGGACATAGGCCACGGGTTCCCCGGCCAGGCGCCGTCCGGCCAGGCGGTCGAGCGCGTCGGCCCGCGCCGGGGATAGCGGGTCGCGGTCATGCGCGAGCAGCCAGACCGGGGCCACGTCCCAGGCGGCGGACGCCAGCACCCGGGCTTCGAGGCGGGCCTCGCGCGGCGCGAGGCCGAGCTGTTCGGCCAGTTGCTCGGCCAGCCGGGCCAAGGTCCCGGCCACCGTACCGGTCATGGCCGGTTGGGGGTGGATTCGGCCGGCGGCGGGTAGGGCGCGGGGGGCGGCGGCGTCAGGAGCTGGTCGCGCCAGTCGCGCAGATCCTTGTCCATCTGGCGCGCCAGGCCTTCCAGGTAGTGGCCGCCTTCCTTGACGATGCGTTTCTGCAGGATGGCCAGCTTGAAGGCCAGTTCGGGCGGGATGACGACTTCGGCTTCCTCACCCTTGAGGGCGGCGATCGACGCATCCCACAGATAGTCGTAGACCAGCTGGATTTCCTCTTCGTCGAGGAACTGGCTGAGCGCCCGGATCATGTCGACCAGGCTGACTTCCGGGGCCGGCGCCGGTGCGACCGCCGGTGGCGGGCTGTCCTGGGCCGCTGGCGGGAGGCTGGGCGAGGGCGCTTGCACCCCGGCCGGCGGTACCGTGGGCAGTGGCGCTTGGCCATGCGCACCGAATGGCAGGAGAGCCAGGACCAGCCCGGCTAGGCGGAATCTCATCATGTCGACACCCTGAAAAACGCGCGGCGTGGCCGCGAGGCCCGAGCATACCGCCCGAGGCCGGCGCGATGCACGCGTTTTTGCGCCCGACGCCATCGCCGCCTGTGCCGGACGGGATCGCGGTATCATGACTTGGCCCACCACAATAACGCAGACATGTTTCCCGCCCTGGCCCGATCAATCTGGCGCTTTCCCTTCTGGTATCTCGCCGCCGCGCTGTTCGCCGTGCTGATGGCCCTGGGCTATGGCAACGACGTGATCGGGCGCCTGACCCTGGATCCCGGCTGGGATGTCCCGGACAGCGCGTCCTCCCTGGCGCGCCAGGAGTTGCGCACCGGCCTGGGCAAGGACGAGACCGCGGTGATCCTGCTGTTCAGCCCGAAGCCGGGCGGCCCGGCGCGGGTCGATGATCCAGCCTACCGGGACGCGGCCGAAGCGGTGCTGGCCGAAGTCGGCCGCAACCCGGATGTCCGCACTCTGGAGAGCTATTTCGCCAGCGCCGATGTACGCATGCGTTCGGTTCAGGGCGACCTGAGCTATGCCGTGGTCTGGCTGGACCGGGGTCGCGACGAGGGCATCGGGGCTTTTCAACGCTTGCGCGCGCAACTGGCCCATCCCGACTTGCGCATCGAGATGGGCGGCGAGCTGGCCAACTACGTCGATGCCCGTGAACAGCTGGAACGCGACGTGCGGCGTGCCGAGTGGGTCAGCTTCGGCGTACTCGCGGTGCTCCTGGTCTGGGTCTTCGGTTCGTTGACCGCAGCCTTGCTGCCCTTGCTGATCGGTGGCCTCAGCGTGGCGGTGAGTGCGGCCCTGCTGAAGTTCTTCGCCCAGTTCACCGAGGTCAGCATCTATGCCGCCAACGTGGTGTCGATGCTCGGGCTTGGCCTGGCCATCGACTACGCCCTGTTCATCGTGTCCCGCTACCGGGAGGAGATGGCGCGCTCGGGCGACCCGGAGAAAGTCCTGACCACCACCTTCTGCACGGCCGGCCGCACGGTCGCGTTCAGTGGCCTGACCGTCGCGGTGAGCCTGTTCTGCCTGCTCATGATGCCGCAACGCTTCTTCCAGAACATGGGGCTGGCCGGGGGCATCTCGGTCGCCTCCGCGATGCTCGCATCGATCCTGGTGCTGCCCGCCCTGCTGGCGTGGCTCGGTCCGCGCATCGCCCGGCTGCGGGTCGGTGCCGTGCGCGGCTGGCTGGGCCGCCGGGGCGAGGTCGCCTGGCGTCGCTTCGGGCACTTCGTGATGCGCTGGCCGCGCGGCATCCTGGTCGTTTCCCTGGCGCTCCTGGGTGTCATGGGCCTGCCCATCCTGCACATGCAGATCGGGCCGGCGGACAGCCTGTCCCTGCCGGCCAGCGCGGAAAGCCGGCGGGTCCAGGAGACCCTCGAACGGGCTTTCCCCAATGCCGAGCTGAGTCCGCTCCTGATCAGCATCCGGACTCAGGCTGACGCCGTGGCCGAATCCAGCCTGGCCGCATTGTACGACCTAGCCCGACGCATCGAGGCCGAGCCCGGGGTGAGCCGGGTCGCTGGTCTGGTCAGCCTGGATCCCGCGCTGGGCCTCCAGGACTACCAGCTGCTGTACCGGCATCCGGACCAGTTTCCGCTTGCCGAAGGCAGCCTGTCGGCATTTGCCAAGGGCGCCCAGACCTTCATGCTGGTCTACTACCGGGGCGCGGCCTCGTCTCCGGAAGCGCATGCGCTGGTCCGGGCGCTGCGCGCCCTGCCGGTCCCGGACGGGATCGATAGCCTGCGGGTGGGCGGCTTCCCGGCCGAACATCTCGACTATGTCGATGCCTTGCGAGAATGGACGCCCAAGGTGGTGGCCGCCATCGTCGCGGTGATCACCGTCCTGCTGTTCCTGATGCTGGGCAGCGTGGTGCTGCCGATCAAGGCCGTATTGACCAACCTGATCTCGCTGTCGGCCACCTTCGGCGGCCTGGTCTGGATCTTCCAGGACGGCAACCTGGCGCAGTGGCTGGACTTCACCCCGCAGGGCAAGGTCGAGGGCACTGTCCTGGTGCTGATCTTCGCCAGCGCCTTCGGTCTCTCGATCGACTACGAAGTGTTCCTGCTCTCGCGGGTGCGCGAGATGCGTGGCCGCACCGGGGGGGACGCCCGGGCCATCGCGGCCGGCATCCACAAGAGCGGGCCCATCATCACCCGGGCGGCCTTGCTCATCGGCGTGGTGCTGGGCACCTTCGCCATGGGCGACCTGGTGTTCATGAAGGCCATGGGCATCGGCCTGCTGATCTCGGTGATCGTCGATGCCACCTTGGTGCGCATGCTGCTGGTACCCGCCTCCTTGCGCCTGCTCGGGCCCTGGATGTGGTGGGCACCTGGGCCGCTGCGCCTGGTATATGATCGGGTCCACGCCTTTTTCAAAGCCCCACCGTCATGAAGCACAGCCCGTTGTTGATGTGCCTCGCCGCCTGGCTGGTGATCCCCGCCGCCCAGGCCGATCTGACCCTGATCGGGCGCAGCAGCCTGACCTCGCTCAACATGCCCAACCACGGCCGCGAGGCGCTCTACGTGAAAGGCCATCAACTGCGTCGCGACCTGACCAGCCGGGGCCGTTCGTTCAGCTATCTCTATGACCTGAAAAAGAAGCAGATCACGGTGATCGACCATTTTCAGCGCCAGGTCGAGCGTTTGCCGCTCGACTCCGGCAAGGCGACCGCCAAGGGCCTGAAGCTCGATCTCAAGGCGACCGGACGGAAGCATGAGATGCAGGACTGGATTTGCGAGGAACAAGACCTCGCCGCCACGCTGCCGTCGCAACTCGGCGAGGAGAAGGTGACCGTGGTCCTCGACGGTCAGGTCTGGCTGGAGCGCAAGACGCCGCACCGCACCCAGGTGGCGCCCTTCGTCAAGGCCGTCGAGGCCGACGATTTCTTCGTCGGCGCCGCCACACCGGGACAGAATGCCAGTGCCCAGGCGATCGGCATCAACGAGGTGATGCGCCAGATCCTCGGCAAGGGCATGGTTTGCGCGGCCGAGGTCCAGTTGCGCTACGAGGGCAGCGGACCGATGGCCGACCTTGGCCGGCGCATGGCCACGCGGGCCGGCATGGTGTTCGAATCGGTGGCCGACCAGCCGCTCAAGGACGAAGTGTTCATGGTGCCGGCCGGTTACCAGGACGTCCGGCGCTGAACTTGCGCCCTATCCACCCAGTCACAATTCACTCATTATTTCCATAGGGTTACCCGACATGAAGCCTTTGTTCATTTCCCTGTTCGCCGCCTTCCTGGCGGTGTTGTTGCCGATCCAGGATGCCGAGGCCAAGCGCCTGGGCGGTGGCCGCTCGGCCGGCATGCAGCGCGATGCCCTGCCCCAGAAACCGGTGAATCCCCAGCGCGATGCCGGCCAGCGTGATGCCGGCCAGCAGGCCGCGCCAGCCCAGCCGGGCGCCCCGGCGCAAGCGGGCAAGCGCAACTGGCTGGGTCCGGTGGCCGGCCTGGCCGCCGGTCTCGGCCTGGCGGCCCTGGCCTCGCACCTCGGCCTGGGCGAGGAGTTCGCCAACTTCCTGATGATCGCCCTGTTGGGGATGGCGGCGATTTTCCTGTTCAAGTGGCTGGCTGGCCGACGCGCCGCCAGTGCCGCACAGCCGATGCGCTACGCCGGTGCGGGCGCCGGTGGGCCGATGGCGACGCCACCCGCAACGCCGCTGGCTCACGGGGGCGCCCTGCCGACGGGGCCTTCGGCCCAGGGCCTGCCAGCCGGTTTCGACGCCGAGGCCTTCACCCGCCAGGCCAAGCTGAATTTCATCCGTCTCCAGGCGGCCTCCGATGCCGGCAACCTGGAGGACCTGCGCGAGTTCACCACGCCCGAGATGTATGCCGAGCTGAAGTTGCAGTTGGACGAGCGCGGTGCGGCCGAGAGCCGCACGGAAGTGGTCAACCTCGACGCCGAGGTGCTCGATGCCGTCGAGGAACCGAGCCGGCTGATCGTCAGTGTCCGCTTCCATGGCCTGATCCGCGAGGATGGCGCCGCCGAGGTGCCGTTCGACGAAGTCTGGCACCTGACCAAGCCGACCGCCGGCAAGGGCGGCTGGGTCATTGCCGGAATTCAGCAGTTGCAATGAGCTGGGCGCGGCGGCTGGCCGCACTCTGCGGCCTGGCCACGCTCACCGGTTTCGGCGCCTGCGCGGCACCCGAGGAGCGGGTCGAGCTGCGGCTGGCCGAGCGCACCATCGAGGTCGAGCTGGCGCGCACGCCGGACCAATTGATGACCGGCCTCATGCACCGTGCCCGGCTGGACGCCGATGCCGGCATGCTGTTCGTGTTCGGCTATGACGGCCGTCACTGCATGTGGATGAAAAACACCTTGATCCCCCTGTCCGCGGCGTTCATCGACCGTGCGGGGCGGGTCGTGTCGATCAGCGAGATGATACCGGGCAGCCTGAAGCTGCATTGCCCACCGGGGCCCGTGTATTTCGTCCTGGAAATGAATGCCGGCTGGTTCACCCGGCAAGGGGTGCGGCCGGGCATGACGGTCGAGGGAGCGGCTGGGTTGGCAGGGGGCTGAATATCAAGCCCGGGGGCATGGGTCATGGTACATTTGTCAGGGAGCCAGGATGCCTATCCTTGGTTGAGACCTGTGAGGAGGTGTTGCCGTGAAGAAAGTCCCGAAAATTGCCGTCGCTGTGCTGTTGTCGATCGCGTCTCCGTTCGCCCTGGCGCAAGCGCCCGGCTGGAACATTGCCTGGGGCCCGCAAGCCGTGCCGCTCAGCCCGGCGCTCACCGGTCTGATGGCCCTGGCGCTGGCGGTCGCCGCCTATGCCTTCCTGCGCAAACGTGCGACGCATGGTGCCGTGTCGCTCCTGGTTGCCGGGCTGGTGGGGGGGATGGGGATGCAGGAGGATCTGCTGGCCAACGGGTATGACTACACCATCGCCGCCTCGCAGGGCACCCAGTTCGTCAGTTGCAGCGGGGGCTCGCTTGATATCGGGACTTCGGTCAATGCCGGGGTACGCATCTCGCAAGTGACCCCTAACTTCAGCGATGAATCGCTCACCAACAGCATTTCCACCCAATGCGCGCCGGGCGTGCTAGTCACACCCAGCCAGTCTTGCCAATTGCCCTGCCCGCTGATCCCGGGCTAGGCCACGAAACAAGTGCGTTTGTCGGGACCTGCTTTCTTCGTCGCGCCCAGCATGGCTCTTGGGCCTGACAAGGCGTATGCCCAGATGGGCAGGTGCCGATTGGAACAGATATTTTCCCTGTGTTGACCCGTAGAGGAGTTGCCGTGAAGACCTTCACCAAAGTAGCCGTCGCCGCACTGATCTCGATGTCGTCCCCGTTTGCCCTGGCCCAGGCGCCTGGCTGGAACATCAACTGGGGCCCGCAGGCGGTGCCGCTCAGCCCGGCGCTGACTGGGCTGATGATCTTGGCGTTGGCGTTCGCGGCCTACGCCTTTCTGCGCAAACGCGCGGGGCATGGCGCACTGTCCGTCCTGGTGGCTGGCATGATCGGCGTTTTTGGGGCTCAGAACGATCTTTTGGCCATCGGTTATGCGCTCGAAATCGACGCTCCGCAGGGGAGCCAGTTCGTGAGTTGTAGCGGGAACACCCTCTATATTGGCACGACGATCAGCCAAGGGGTGCGCATCGCAAGTGTGCAGTCTGTGGGGATCGGTTCAGAGTCATTGACCAACAGCATTTCCAACCAATGCGCACCGGGTGTCCTGGTCACCCCGAGCCAGACTTGCCAATTGCCGTGCCCGGCCGAAGAACCTGCAAACCCTGAAACGTAATTCGGACCGCGGTCGCCCCGGCTTCAGGCCGGGGGCGTCCCCGGCGCGAGGTCGAGCGCGTGCCGCAGCCCGACCGTGAAGGCCTCGGGCGTGGCAGAGATGTTTTCCTCCGGGATGCCGAACTTGCGCGTCAGGCGGGCGTGGCTCTCGAAGCCATAGGCGACGATGAACGGGCGCATCCCGGCGCCCAGCGCGGCGACATAATCCTTGTGCTCGTCACCGCAGGCATAGGCCCGCGCCGGGTTGATGTCCAGGCGTTCGCGCGCGGCCCGGAAGTAGGGGGTTTTCTCCTGGCGCAATGACAGGGTGTAGAGAAAATCCAGGGCCCCGATGTCCAGGTCGTGGCGGGCGAACAGGCGGGCCAGGGTGGTCTCCGGCTCGACCGTGACGTTGCGGGTGACCATGCCGACCCGGATGTCGGGCGTGCCGATCAGATCCCGAATCAAGGCGGCCATGCCCGGATAGAGCTGGGCTTCTTCCCGGTAGACTTCGGTCAGGCTGTCGAGCAGGTCCCGGCGGCCGTGCTTGCCGACCTGCTTGGCCAGGTTGCGCGGAAATTCCTTGAGGCCGCCCAGGTACTTGAACAGATGGCGCCGCTTCTGGAAGCGGTCGAGATCGCCCAGGGCCATGCCATGACGGGCGAAGGCCAGTCCGATGGCGGCGAAGGCATCGATCACCGTGCCGTCGGCGTCGATGATGATCAGGCGGTCGCGGCTGCCGTACATGGCGTGGCTTTGCGTTCGCCGACGAACAGGTAGTAGGGGGCGCGCAGGCCGGGCAGATAGGGCACCGGGGCGCGCCGGCCTTCGCTCAGCAGCGGGCTGAAACGGGCTTGCAGTTCGGGCAGGTGACGGTCCGACAGGCAGACCCCGTCGTGGCCGAACCAGCGTTGCCAGAAGCGATCGCGCCAACCGTCCCCGGGCAGGTGGAAGTCGACCACGCCGATGCGACCGCCGGGCGCCAGCATGGCCTCGGCATTGGCCAGCACGGCCGACCAGCTCGGCATCATGGTCAGGGCGTAGGACAGGATCACCCGGTCGACGGGCGTGTCCGGCTGCCAGTCGCCGGCGTCCGCCTCGATCACCTGGAAACCGTCGCCCAGGCGGGCCGCACGGCGCCGGGCCTGGGCCAGGAGCGGCGGGCAGAGATCGACCAGTTGCACCGAGGCCAGGCTGGCCAGCGGGCGCCGGGCGTGCAAAATCTCCAGGTTGCTGCCGGTGCCGCCACCCAGTTCGACCACACGCGCGCCGACCGGCACGTCCAGGGCCTCGATCAAGGCTTCCCGGCCATGCAGCAGGCGGGCCCGGAAGGCATCGTAACGGTCGGCCTGCCCGGCATAGAAGCGGGCCAGGCGTTCGGCATGGCTGGCCCCGTCCGGCTGGCCGCGCAACAGGCGCCAGAGGACGCGGGCGTCGGCGGCGAGGTCACTCGGGGACATCGGCAATCTTGAACCCGGCGTAGGTGTGGACCCGGTCGGCGACGTGCAGGCGGGCCGCCAAGTGGGGCTGGAAGCGCAGTACCTGGTCGAGTGGCTGGCGTCGGGGGCCGACCCGGATCCAGTGCAGGAAAGCCGGATCCTGATGGGCGCTGCGCAGCAGGATCCGGGCCCCGGGGCGGGCGCGGGCGAGCAGGGCGTTCCATTCCTCGACCAAGGCTTCCGGGTGGTAGCTGCTCATCCAGTCCATGTGGTCGAGCAGGACGAACCGGCTGATCGGCCGCCGGGTTTCGTGCAGGAACTCGGTCACCGTGCAGGTATGGGTCGTGATACGGTGCACGAGGCCACCTTGCAAGGCGGCGAATCGGTCCGGCTTGAGGTATTCCGGACAGCAGTCCGGGTGATAGCGGCCGTTCAGGTAGAGGCGCCAGAAATAGTTGTCGGCCAGGGGCAGTTCCCGGACCACGTATTCGATCGCTTCCCGCACGAAGCCGGCCACGCCATCGGCGTGCTGGGCCTGCACCAGGCGGCGTTGCGGATGCGGTACGCCGAGCAGGCTGAGGGTCAATTGGCGGCCAAGGACCCATTTCATGGCCGGAGTCCAAAGCGCCGGGGCGATCCGGGTGTCGTAGAGGTCGCGTTGCGTGGCCAGGTCCGGGGCGTCGAACAGGTCACGCACGTCGGCCGCCAGTTTGGGACGCAGGCGCAGGTAGGCGCGAAAGCCGCGCGCCACCAGACCGGACAGACCATGGAAATAGAAGCTGCCGAGCGGGCTGGTGAACCAGTGGCCGTGGCGGTCCCACCAGGCCCGGGCGAAATCGGGCAATTCGCCGCGCAGGCAGTCTCGGTAAAGTTGCTCGAAACGCGGGTGGTGGCCCTCGCCGAACAAGGCCCAGACATCTTCATAGTCGAGGCGCCGGATCGCGGCCAGCTTCAACTCGAGCAGCGCATTCTGGCGTGGGTTGGCGTCCACGGCGTGGATACGGGCCGGGCCGTCGAGCGCATAGTCGAGCGCGTTGCAGCCGGCACTGGTGATCACCAGGACATGGTCATCGGGGCCCAGCGCCAAGGCCTGGCGGTCGACGCGCGGGTCTTCCCAGCAGGTGTTGTAGACCAGGGAACGCGCGTAGAGGGCGTTGAACACGTTCTGGTCGATGTGGTCGCGCAGGGTGAGGGGCGCCGGCGCGGCGTACAGGGCGAGGTCGGGCGCGTTCATGCAGTGACCGCAATGTGATGGAGGTGTTGCAAGCGTACTGCGCTTGCATGACGGGGATATTTCCCGGCCCGGTTGGCAAGGTGGAGGCTTGTCGAACCCACCCAAGGTGCTTCGGCAAGTCTAGCGTGGTGTTGCCGGATCAGGCGCTCGGGCAGGGAGTGCCACCCAGGCCGCCAACCCGCCTTCGGCGCGGTTTTCGAGCCAGACCCGCCAGCCATTGGCCAAGGCCAGTTGCCGCACGATGGCTAGCCCGAGACCGCTCCCGCCGTTGGCCCGGCTGCGTGAAGTCTCAACCCGGTGGAAGGGATGGAAGACCTTGTCCAGTTGATCGGCCGGGATTCCCGGGCCTTGGTCGAGCAGGCCGATGTGCACCCAGTCGCCTTCATCCCGGACCAGGAGATGGAGGGCTGTCCCAGGTGCGTGCCGGCGGGCATTGCCGATCAGGTTTTCGAGCAGGCGCTTGAGGGCGTTGGGCGGGACCGTGAGGTCACGTTCGGGGCACGTCAGCGCGATGGCCACGCCCTCCGCTCGAGCCGGTGCGATCAGTCGGTCCAGCAAGGCTTTGAGTGGGATCATCTCGCTGTGTTCGTGACCCAGCCCACGCGCCAGTTCCAGCAACTCGCCGACCAGTTGGTTGGTCTCCTCGATGTCCCGCTCCAATTGCGCAATCCACGCCGGATCGGGCTTGCGTTGCAGCATCTCCAGGGCCAGCCGCATGCGGGCCAGCGGGGTGCGCAGGTCGTGCGAGAGTCCGACCAGCAGGGTGGTTCGCGCTTCCAGGAGGTCGCGTACCTGGTGGGCCATGGCGTTGAAGCGCCGCGCCAGGGCGGCGAGTTCGCGCGGACCTGATTCGGGCAACAGTTCCGGCGTTTCGCCTCGGCCCAGGGCGGCGGCGGCCAGATCGAACTGCCGCAGGGGCTCGACTGTCCGTCGCGACAGCCACCAGGCCGTCAGGATCGCCAGGAGCCCACCGAATAGCAGGGTGAGTCCCCCAGCCGCCAGGGGTTGCGGGCCAAATCGGGCATGGGAAAAGCCGATCCACCAGGTCTGTTCGCCGACTGGCAGGGCGGCCCAATGCCAGGTCGTGCCCTGCCAGTCCAGGCTGAGCACCTCGACAGGGGTGTGTGTGCGACGGCTCAGTTCGGCTTCGAGCTGGTGCAGGTAGGGGCCGCGTGTCGCTGGGGCGACCGGACCGGCGGGCGGTTTGGCCAGCAGCACCAGGCCATGGGCATGGCGCAGCTCGCGCTCGAACGTGGGACGTGTCCCCGGGGGCAGTTCGTTCCAGGTCTGGGCCGAAAGCACCATCAGTCCGGCCAGGTCGTTGGCGGCGCGCCGAGCCATGGGCAGCATGAGCAGTTGGATCACCGCCACCGCCACCAGGAGCTCGAAGACGATGAACACCAGAGCGAGTCGTATGGCGTTCTGCTGGCCCAGACTGAGCCGGTCGCGCATGCTTCAGGCCTCGCTGCCGCGCGGGTTGAACAGATAGCCCTCGCCACGCACGGTACGGATATAGACCGGGTTGGCCGGGTCCGGCTCGATCTTGCGGCGCAGGCGTGCCACCCGTAGGTCCACGGTGCGGTCGAAGGGGTCGCGTTCGTAGCCCTTGAGCAGGTCAAGCAACAGGTCACGCCCCAGGACGCGATTCGGGCGCGTCAGGAACACGGCCAGCAAGTCGAACTCGGCACCGGACAGCCCTTGGTCCTGATCGTCCCTGAGCAACCTGCGACCCTCGCGATCCAGGCGATAGGGGCCGAAGCGGTCACCGGTCAACGGTGCCGCCTCGGCCTGCGCGCGCCGCATCAGGGCGCGCAAACGGGCCAGCAATTCGCGCGGGCTGAAGGGTTTGGCCAGGTAATCGTCGGCGCCCATCTCCAGGCCCACCACGCGATCGATTTCCTCGCCACGCGCAGAAAGCATCAGGACCGGTAGCGTCGCCATGGCCCCGGCGCGCAGGCCGCGCACCAGGCTGAGGCCATCTTCGCCGGGGAGCATGAGGTCGAGGACCAGGGCATCCGGCCGCATCCGCGCCAGCGCGGCATGCATGGCGGGGCCGTCGCCGGCCAGTTCGACGCTGAAGCCGGTGTCGGTGAGGTAGGCGGCGAGCAGATCGCGCAAGGCGGGATCGTCGTCGACCACGAGGATTCTGGGCGTATCGGTCATGGTTTGAGTGTATGTAATGCCTCAAATCGCCCGCATACGGGCCTGATACGTTTCGATACATGCCGATACCGGTCGAGATGCACGTGACATCGGCATGCGACAGCCGCGTGGGAGGATGGCAGCGTCGTCAACTACTCCAAGGTCCTGCGCCATGAGGAGCCCTGCTGTGCTGGTCGCGCTATTGGTCGTATCGATGCCCCTGGCCGCGGCATCCCCGGCGCCGACGCCGGCCCGGCCTGCTGGGCTCGACCTGTCGCTGCCGCCGGATGCCCTGGCGGGCCTGCAGGAACCGGCGGCACCCCCTGTGGCGCCCGCTGCCGGTGCCATGCATCCCGTCGACGCCGCCGTGGGCCGAGGCGCCGAATTGCCCTATGGCTACGGTTACGAGGCGCGCCAGGCTGGGCGCGGATCGGGCCGGGGCATGGGCCGGGGCCGGAGACGTTGAATCACTCCCCACAATGAAAGGACACATCATGAAATCGAAGACCCTGTTGGCTGTGCTGCTCGCCCTGTCGGGCGCCCTGTCCCTGCCGTCCGAGGCGCGCAACGCCGCGGCCCCGCGTATCCAGCCGATGGCGACCACGCCGGCGCCCCTGGCCGCGGAAGAGATCGCGGACCTGCTCTGGATGCGCGAGGAAGAAAAGCTGGCCCGCGATGTCTACCTGGCGCTTTATGCGACCTGGCGGCAGCCTGAATTCCAGCGCATCGCCACGTCCGAACAACGACATTTCGATGCCATTGGGGCCCGCCTGAGCCAGTTTGGCCTGGCTGACCCGGCCTTGCCGGCGCAAGGCGAATTCAGCCAGGTGGCTCTGCAGACCCTCTATCAGGAGATGCTCGACAACGGACGTCAGGGATATGTTCAGGCCTTGACCGTGGGGGCGGGCATCGAGGACCTCGACATTGCCGACTTGATGGCCGCCATCGACGAAACCACCAACCTGGCATTGAAGCGGACCTACGCAAATCTGCTGGAAGGCTCCAAGAACCATTTGCGGGCCTTCGTCTACCTGTTGCGCGATCAGGGCGCGGATTACACGCCCTATTACATCGCGCCGGTCTTGTTTGATGCCATCGTGGGCGATTGATCGACGGCATGGGGGGTGGCGCTGGACCAGATTCCAGTGAGCGGACCTGAGTGGCTGTCAGGCCCGGGCACCGTCGCGCAGGCGATGTCCGTGCCTGGGCCACGAGGCGGGCGGCTTAAGATTCGGTTAAGCCGGAAACCCCATGATGAACACGGTTGAATATTCTGAAACGCATTGCTTTAATGATCCGCATGATGCGTAGGTTCCGTTATGTTCTGCTTGGAGTGTTCGCCGTGCTGCAATGCTTGGCGCCGCTCCTGCATGCCCATCCGGCCAGCGCGGAACACCATGGCCTTCATCTGCCGAGCCTGCTGTCCGAGCCGGGCGGGGCAACGGTCATTCAGGCGGTCCAGCCCGAGCCGGAAGCCTTGGGGCTCACCCCTGCGCTTGAAATCCGGTCGCTGTTCGGTGCGGTGTCCCGGGACCCAGTGCCGACACTGTTGCTTGCCGGCGCTGGCGTTTCAAACGGCCCTGGCGGGCCGGACATATGGCCTGGTTTGCCGCCACGCCATTCGGCGGCACGCCCGCCACTTCCCCTCGCGCCGCCGCGCGCCTGATCGTCCCTTCGCATATTGGTAATTTGGCTGCGTGGCCTGCACGCGCCGATTGCCCATTCCCAGAATAATTTGCCGCGCCGGCTTGCCGGACGGCTTGAGAGGCTGTCATGCGTTCCATCATCGCTTTGTTGTTCGTGATTTCATGTCCGCTGGTCCAGGCGGGTGATCTCCTGATTCCCGTGTCGTCCAACCAGCGTGCCGCCCTGCGCATCACCAGTGCGCCCCTGATCAACCAGCCCGGTGCCGTGGCGGTGGCACTGCCCGCGACGGTGGCGGTGCCCCCGGCCCAGGAACGGGTGGTGGCGGCGCCCGTGCCCGGCTTGCTGACCGAAGTCCGCGTCGCCATGGGCGATGCGGTAAAGGCAGGCCAGACCTTGGCCGTCATGCGTGGCGAAGGCTTGGTGTCCGCGCAGCGTGAATTGACTCAGGCGGCGGTATCGGCGCGCCTGGCCGAGGACACGGCGGCGCGCGACGAGGCCCTGTTCAAGGAAGGCATCATTCCCGAATCGCGCCGCAACGCCAGCCGTGCCGCGCTGGCTCAGGCGCGCTCCGCGCTGATGGAACGGCGCGCCTGGCTGCGCATGATGGGACTCACCGGTGCCGCACTTGCGGCGGCAGAGCAGGGGGACCGCCTGACCGAACAGGTGGCCTTGGTGGCGCCGATCTCTGGCGTGGTGGTTGCCCAGAGCGCTGTCACGGGCGCCCGGGTCGACGCCAGTCTGGCCTTGTTTCGGATTGCCCGCCTGGATCCGCTCTGGCTGGATATCCAGGCGCCGGCAGAGTTGGCGGCGAGCTTGAAGCTGGGCCAGCCGGTCGATGTTGCGGAACTGGGCGTCAGCGGCAAGGTGATCTCGATCGGGCAGGTCGTCGGCGCCGCGCAGACCGTGCAGGTGCGGGCGCGGGTTACCAACGCCGGGGCGCGTCTGCGCCTCAACCAGAGTGTTTCGGTGCGCATCGAAAGCGCCAGTGGCGGCAAGCAATGGCGGGTGCCGGCCCGCGCGTTGGCGCGCCAGGCCGGACAGTCCTGGGTCTTCGTCGAGCGCCCGGGGGGCTTTGAGCCGGTGGCGGTCAAGATCCGTTCGCAAACCGCCCAGACGGTGGCCATTGACGGGCCCTTTGGCGGCGGTGAGAAGGTCGCGATCGAGGGCGTCGCGGCGCTCAAGTCGGCCTGGCAAGGCGCCGGGGAGTAAGCCGTGCTGGCAAAATTGACCGAATTTTCCCTGACCCAGCGGCTGCTCACCCTGGCCCTCACCCTGCTGCTCGCCGCAGCCGGTATCCAGGCCTGGCGTGGCTTGCCCATCGACGCCTTTCCCGACGTGTCCACCACCCAGGTGAAGCTGATCCTGAAGGCGCCGGGCATGACCCCGGAGGAGGTCGAGAACCGTATCGCGGCGCCCATCGAGATGGAGATGCTGGGCATTCCGAAGCAGCGCATCCTGCGCTCGATGTCCAAGTATGGCCTCACCGACATCACCATCGACTTCGAGGACGGCACCGATATCTATTGGGCGCGCCAGCAGGTCGCCGAGCGGCTGAACGGCGTGCTCGGCGACCTGCCCGATGGCGTCACCGGCGGCCTGGCGCCGATCACCACGCCGCTGTCGGAAATGTTCATGTTCACCGTCGAGGGCGAGCACCTGAGCCTGGCCGAGCGGCGTGCGCTGCTCGACTGGACCATCCGGCCCAGGTTGCGGACCCTGCCCGGGGTGGCCGACGTGAATGCCCTCGGCGGACTGGTGAAGACCTTCGAGGTGGCGCCCGACAACGCCGCCATGAGCGCGCGCGGCGTGACCCTGATGGAACTGGCCGAGGCGATCCCGGCCAACAACCGAAACGACGGCGCGGGCCGCCTGGCCGAGGGGGAGGAAGTCTGGCTGGTGCGCGTGGAAGGCGCGGTGAAGTCGCTCGACGATCTGGCCGGCATCGTGGTCAAGAATGTCGACGGCATTCCGGTGCGGGTGGCCGATGTCGCCCAGGTGCGCCTGGGCAGCCTGACCCGATACGGTGGGGTGACACAGAATGGCCAGGGCGAGGCCGTGGAAGGGCTGGTGCTCGGCTTGCGTGGTGCCAACGCCCGTGAGGTCGTCAAGGCGGTCAAGGCGCGCCTGGCCGAGCTCCAGCCGAGCTTGCCGGCGGGCGTCGAGATTCGTGCGTTCTACGATCGCTCGGCATTGATCGACCGCGCCGTGGGCACGGTGTCAAAAGCGCTCATGGAGGCCATCGTCCTGGTCCTGGTGCTGCTGTTCCTGTTCCTCGGCGATGTGCGCGCCGCGCTCACCGTGGCGCTCAGCCTGCCGCTGGCAGCCCTGGCCACCTTCCTGCTGATGCGCGGCTTCGGACTCTCGGCCAACCTGATGAGCCTGGGCGGCCTGGCGATCGCGATCGGCATGCTGGTGGACGGCGCCGTGGTGGTGGTGGAGAACGTGGTCACCCACCTGGGCCTGCCGGCCAACGGCCAGTCGCGTCTGCACCGGGTGTTCCGTGCCGTGCGCGAGGTGGCGACGCCGACCGCGGCCGGGGTGCTGATCATCATGATCGTGTTCCTGCCCCTGCTCACCCTGGAGGGTCTGGAGGGCAAGTTGTTCATCCCGGTTGCCCTGACCATCGTGTTCGCCCTCGGCGCCGCGCTGCTGCTTTCGCTCACCGTGGTGCCGGTGCTTTCGGCCTGGTTGCTCAAGGACGGTCAGCATGGCGACCCCTGGCTGGTGCGCTGGGCGCTCCGGTTGTATACCCCGATGCTCGACTTCGCCCTGGCCCGCGGCAAGGCGGTGATGCTGGCCGCCGGCGCGCTCCTGGCCGTCGCAGTGGTGCTCTATCCGATGATCGGCAAGTCGTTCATGCCGACCCTGGACGAGGGCGACATGCTGATTCAGTTGGAAAAGCTGCCGTCCATCGGCCTGGAGGAAAGCATGGCCATCGACCTCGCGGTGCAGCGCGCCCTGATCAAGCGGGTGCCTGAAGTGGCCGGGGTGGTGGCCCGCACCGGTTCGGACGAACTGGGCCTCGATCCCATGGGCCTCAACCAGACTGATTCTTTCTTGGTCCTGAAGCCGCGGGGTGAGTGGCGCAAGCCGGACAAGGACTGGCTGATGGAGGAAATCCGTGCCGTGATGGCGGACTTCCCGGGCGTGGCCTTTGGCTTCACCCAGCCGATCGACATGCGGGTCTCGGAAATGCTCACCGGCGCGCGCGGCGATCTCGCCATCAAGGTGTTCGGCAGCGACATCGGCACTCTCAATGACCTTGCCGGCGGCATCGAGACCACGTTGGCCAAGGTGCCCGGCGCCCAGGACGTGTTCAGTTCGAAAAATGAGGGGGTGCAGTACTTCCGCGTCGCCGTCGACCGGCTCGCGGCCGGCCGTCACGGCCTCAGCCTGGATGCCATCTCGGCCTTTCTGACCGCGCATCTCGAAGGGGTGCGCCTGGGCGTGGTCCAGGAGGGGATTCAGCGCACCCCGCTGGTGTTGCGTGCTGGCGAGGATATCCGCATGTCGCCGGCGCTGTTCGCAGCCTTGCGCATCCCGACCGGGTCGGGGATCGCCATCCCGCTCGCCGAGGTGGCGCGCCTGGAGCGGACCGAGGGTCCGGTGGCGGTGAGCCGGGAGAATGCTGCCCGCTACGTCACCATCCAGTGCAACGTAACGGGACGGGATCTGGTCGGCTTCGTCGACGAGGTGAAGGCGCGCATCGCGGCCGAGATCAAGCTGCCGGCCGGCTACCAGGTCGTCTACGGCGGCCAGTTCGAGAACCAGCAGCGTGCCGCCGCCCGCCTGGCGGTGGTGGTGCCGGTCGCCCTGGCGTTGATCTTCGCCTTGCTGTTTGCCACCTTCAAGTCACTCAAGCAGGCGGTCCTGGTGCTGGCCAATGTCCCCTTCGCCCTGGTCGGCGGCATCGCTGCCCTGTGGCTGACCGGGGAGTACCTGTCGGTGCCGGCCTCGGTGGGCTTCATCGCCCTGCTCGGCATTGCGGTGCTCAACGGGGTGGTCCTGGTGACTTACTTCAATCAGCTGGTCGATCAGGGCGTGGCCCCGGACCGGGTGGTGCGCGAAGGCGCCTTGCGTCGCCTGCGGCCGGTGTTGATGACCGCCAGCATCACCGCCTGGGGCCTGATTCCTTTGCTGCTCGCGAGCGGGCCTGGATCGGAGATCCAGAAGCCGCTCGCCATCGTGGTGGTCGGCGGCCTGTTCACGTCGACCGCGCTCACCCTGTTGCTCCTGCCGGTGCTGTACCGGCGCTTCATCCTCAAGGGAGTCTGACATGACCCTGGTACAACTGACCCTGGCCGCGCCCCGGCATCTGGAAGACGAACTGATCGAGCAGTTCCTCACCCATCCCGACTGGGCGGAAGGCTTCACCCTGCTCAAGGCGGAGGGCTACAGCCGGCACCACGAATCGCTCAGCGTGCAGGAACGGGTCCGTGGCCGCGCCCAGCGTGTCGCCGTGCAGATCGTCCTGGCGGCCGACAAGGCCGAGGCCCTGCTCGGGCATCTGAAAACCTGCTTCCCCAAGCGCGATGTCGCCTGGTGGACGACCCCGGTCCTGGATTTCGGGAGGCTGGCATGAGAGCCGTCTGGCTATTGATGCTATTGGCTGGCATCGCCCATGCCGAAACGCCGCCCGCCGACCTGCCGCCGGCGGACGCGGTGGCGCGCGCCCTGGCTGCGCAGCCAAGCGTGCGCGCGGCGCAGGCCGAGGTGCGTGTGGCCGAGGCGGCCCATGTCCGGTTGCGTGCCGGCGAGCATGAATACGCGGTGAATCTGTCGGCCCAGCGGCGCCAAGTGGATGCCGGGCGCGATGTCAACGAATGGAGTCTCGGGGTCGAGCGTCCCTGGCGCCTCCCCGGCAAGGCCGATCTCGATGACCGGATCGGTGCGACCGGCGTCGATGCCGCCAGGGAACGGGCGGCCGATGCCCGCCACGAAGCCGCGCGGCAACTGCTGGAGCACTGGTACGACGTGCGCAGGGCGGACCTGACGACGGTGCTCTGGCAGCGCCAGGTCGAGGGGTTGAGAACGGCCCGGCGGGCGGTGGAAACCCGCGCCAAGCGCGGCGATGCGGCCCACCTGGAGGTCTTGCAGGCGGAGGCCGCGTTGGCCGAGGCCGAGGCCGCGTCGACCGCGTCGGAGGCGCACGCGCAGGCCGCCCGGCGCCGCTTGGCGGCACGCTTCCCAGAGTTGCCCGAGCCAGCCCCCGCCGAGGCCACGCCATCCGCACCGGAGGACCCGGTGGCGGTCTGGCTGGGCCGCGTCGTGGACGCGCACCATGAGCTCAGGGCGGCGGCTCGCGAGCTCGATCATGCCCGCTTGATGGCCGAGCGTGCCGAGTCCGAGCGTCGTCCCGATCCCAGTCTCGGGCTGTTCCTGGCCAGTGAGCAGGGGGGGGACGAGCGGGTGCTGGGCCTGACCGTGAGCTTGCCCTTGCCCGGCCCTGCCCGGGCCGCCCAGGCCCGAGGCCAGGCCGCCGTGGCCGAGGCTCGGGCCGAAATGCTTGCTGCCACCCAGCGCCGGGTGGCGGCCGAGCTCGAGGCGGTCTGGCACGAAGCCGCGTCGGGCGTTGCCCGTTGGCAACGCCAGGCCGATGCGGCGCATGCCGTGGTGCGTCAGGCCGAGTTGGCGACCCGTGCACACGCGTTGGGCGAGTACGGCCTGACCGAGACCTTGTTGGCGCGTCGCGCGGCTTTGGACGCCACCCTTGCCGCCGAGCACGCACGGCTCGACGCCAACCAGGCGCTCGCCAGGCTTTGGCTGGACGGTCACCGGCTTTGGCCGCTGGATGGCGAGTCTCACTAAGACAAGGATGCGCTCATGAAAAATGCATGGTTGGCGATGTTTGCCCTGGCTTGGCTCTGCCATGCGTGTCCGGTACCCGCCGACGTCGCCTCTGCGGTGCGCTGGCAGGCGCCGGATACTCTAGAAATCATGGTTGATGGCAAGGTATTTCGCGGCACATGGCAACGTACCCGTTGCTTCACCGCGCAATGTCGTGGTCCGTACCGAAATGTTGCCCGGCATGACCGGCGCCATGTCCTGTCGGGGGCGGCGCACCTGGTGGCGGCGGATGGCCTGTCCATGGAATGCCGCTGGATCGAGTATCGCTCGGTGCTGGAGGGCCGCTGTGAGGGATCCGGGGGCCAGGTAGTTGAACTGAGCCGTTGACCTTGCGCCCTCATGGTGCACCGGCGAACGTCGTTGCTCGCCGGCCGGAGCGGCCAACCGTCCGGCGGAGCGCTGTGCCGCGCATGGCACGGCGGGGCACTGATTCCGGTCGTGCCGGGATCGAGAATGAAGGCGCCGGACGAGGCTACGACTTGGTTGTCGCGGGTGTTGCGACCGCCCCCGCCAGAATGCCGCCATCCAGGTTCAGCTCGGTGCCATTCATGTAGGCGGCTTCGTCCGACGCCAGCAGGACAGCCACGGCGGCGACTTCCTCCGGGCGCCCGAAGCGGCGCATCGGGCAATCCTGGACGAATTCGCGCATCCTGGTCTCCCGCTCCGGACCCGTGCCCAGCAGCGGTTCCCACATGGGCGTCAGGACGGCGGCCGGATGGATGGAATTGCATCGGATCGGCAAGCCCTGCTCGGCGCAGTACAGCGCCACCGTCTTGGTATGGTTGCGCACTGCGGCTTTTGACGAGGCATAGGCCGCTGCTCCCGGGATGCCGACCAGCCCCGAGCGTGAGGATATGTTGATGATCGCGCCCGCGCTGTTCGAGCGCCGCATCGCTTGGATCGCATGCTTGCAGCCGAGAAAGACACCATCCAGGTTGGTGCGGTGCACGGCATGCCAATCGGCCAGTGCGACATGCTCCGGATCGTGCACGAAGCAGCCGTCTTCGAACCCCGTGATACCGGCATTGTTGACCAGCACATGCAAGCCGGCGCGCGCCTCGATGACGCGTGCCAGGACCGCCTGCCATTCAGGTTCCTCGCGCACGTCGAGGTGAAGGTAGCGGGCCTGATCGCCGAGTCCGGCGGCAACGGCTTGCCCCTGTGCGTCGTCGATGTCGGTCAGATAGACGAAGGCGCCATTCTCGGCGAAGGCCGTGGCGATCGCTGCGCCGATGCCGCGCGCCGCGCCGGTGACCAAGGCGGTCTTGCCGTCAAGCCGGTTCATGCAGGGATTCCTCGGTAGGTTGCCGCCCTAGGGGCTCGGGCGGGCGGTAGATGGTTTGCACAAGGCCGCTGGGCAGATGGCGAACCTCGGCCAGTTGCAACGCCAGGCACTTCTGGATGCCATCGAAGAGCGAGATGCCTTTGCCGAGAATGACAGGGACCCAGGACAGGGTGAGTTGATCGACCAGGCCATCGGCCAGCCCCTGGCGAACCGCCTGGCCGCCATCCAGGTAAACGTGTCGCGCGCCTCGCCCGTACAATTTTGCCAGCACCTCGCGCAGCGGACCGGCCAGGACCGTTTCGCCATGGCGTGGAGACAAGGGGCGATGGGTCAACACGACGACCTCTTTGCTGTGATAGGGCCAATGCGCAAAAGACAGCAGCTTCTCGAAAGTATTTCTTCCCATCACCAAGGTATCGACCCGGTCCATGAGGCTACGGTAGCCGGTCGCTTCGATACTGTCCGTGGCGTAGGGATCCAGCCAGGAGAGGTCGCCCTCCGGCCCGGCAATATAACCGTCGAGGCTCAAGGCAAGAAAGGCATTGACGCTCGGTCGATCCATCGGCTGCGGTGCTCCAGAGATTCGTTGTCCAATACGGTCCGCCTCTGGCGCGAGACACCTTGAATGAACGCGGATCACGCCATGGCAAAATGGCTGCACGACTAGGAGAAGAACGATGAAAGTCACCTTGATGCCGTATCAGCCCGGTTGGCGGGATGATTTTACCCGTCATCGCCGGGTCATCGAGCAGGCTTTATCGGGTCTGGAACCCGTCGTCGAGCACATTGGCAGTACCTCGCTGGGCGATATTGTCGCCAAGCCCATCATCGATGTCCTGGTCGGGCTGCGTGAAGAGCAGTCGCTCGATGAGGGGGTCGAACCGCTGCTCGATGCCGGTTATACCTATATTGAGCAGTTCAATGCCGGGATGCCCTATCGGCGCTTCTTCGCCAAACTGGTTCCCCTCCAGGACCGCCCGCCGCCCCGGATTCTCGGCGAGGGGCAGATTCTGGCCTTCGGGCGCGAATACAACTCCGTGGCCAATATTCACGTCCTGGCCTGGGGCAGCCGCCACTGGACACGGCACATAGCCTTTCGCGATTATCTGCGCGCGCATGATCAGGTCAGGCAATCCTATGCCGCGCTCAAGCTCAAGATCGCGGAGATGGATTTCGATGATCCGCTCGATTACAACGCCCATAAGGAAGCGTTCATCGCCGAGCATCAGGAGAAAGCCTTGGCATGGTTTGCCGGGAGGTCAGCGTTGACTGACCAGGTCGTAGGTCAAGGCTGATTCATTCCGATTGCCGCAGCTTCAAGATTCGGGCCAGAGTCTGTGGATGGTCTGTGCAGCCGAAGACGACAAAGCCAAGTTTTTCGTAGAACGTCCGCGCTCCTGCATTGAACGCGAATACCGCCGTTTCAAGCATGCCATGCTGTTGGCGGACGTGCTCGATCAAGGCGCGGCCGCCTCCCTGGCCTTGGTGTTCGGGAGCGACAAACAAGCCACCGACATGGGGGCCTTGATGCGAGATGAAGCCGGCCACGGCGTGATCATGAATCCACAGCCAGGTGGTCGAGCGGGGCAGAAACTCGTCACGTATCCTTTTTCGCTCGGTGGCAAAGAAGCTCGGGGTGAAGTTCGGATAAGCCGCCTCTGCGGCGGCCGCCCAGATCGCCAGGACGATCTCCCGGTCCCGGGGACGTGCGTGCCGGATCATGCACGCGCCATGGGCAAGCTGATCTCGAAGCAGCATCCGTGTCCCTCGGGGCCGGCATTTAGCTCGATGGTGCCGTGCATGGACCTGACCGCTTCGGCCACGATGGACAAGCCCAAGCCGGAGCCGGGCTGGCCCTGCGTGTTGGCGCGGTAGAACCGCTCGAACACACGGGCACGCATCGACTCCGGAATGCCCGGTCCGTTATCGATGACGCGAATTTGCACTGCGGGCCGTTTGTCCTGCACCTCGAGATCGACCTTGATCTTGGCGCCCCCATAGCGCAAGGCATTGTCGAGCAGGTTCTCGATGATCGACTGGAGGGCGGCCCGGTCGGTGTGACAAGGCAGTGCATCCGGGCCCACCAGGCCCAGGTCGGCCTGGCTGTATTCAGGGCGCGTGGCGAAATCGGCCAGGCAGTCGCGTGCAAGCGCCATGACATCGACGGACTCTGTCTTGTCGTGCTGGCTGGCGTCCAGTTGCGCCAGGCGCAGCAGTTGATGGACCAGATGAGAGGCTCGTTTCACCGCCGCCAGCAGTTGCCGTTCCGCGATCGAGCGGGTTTCCGAGTCGTCCGCGTGCGCCAACAGATGGGCCTGGGTGGTGATCACCGCCAAGGGTGTGCGCAATTCGTGTGCGGCAGCCTGCACGAAGGTCTTTTCCCGTTCGATGGCTTGGGCTAGCGTGGTCATCAAGGCATTGAGCGCGGTGATCAACGGATCGAGCTCCTGATAGCTGGCCGGCACGTCGATCGGTCTCAAATCCTCGGCACGGCGGCTGCCGACGGCCTCGGATAGCTGCCTGAGCGGCGACAGGCCCGAGCGGGTCGCGAACCAGATGGGGGCCAGTACCAGTATCAAGGCCACGGCCAGGAAGACGAGCAGGTACTTGGCAATCTGGAGCATGACGTCGGCTTGCCGGGCTTGGCCGTCATCGACGAAGACGATGCGCCACGGGGGGGCCGTCCGGACAAACAGGTTGAATGTGGTGCCGTGGACCACGCGACGGTTCATGCCCTCCTTGAGTGCTTGCCAATCCACATCGGGTGTTCCGGGCGGGGCATACACGAGGTGACCCTGGTGGTCGAGGATGACGGTCCAGCTCAGTCTCCCGCGCGGCTCGTTTTCGCGTTGCAGCGCATCCAGCAGTGCCCCGACCCTGGCCATTTCCTCCGGCTGCTCGATCTGGCTGAAGTGTTCGCCCAGCACCTGGGTGACCTGGCGAATCTGCCGGGGTAATTGGCCCGCGGTCGAGTCGAGGGTCAAATAGGTGATGATGGCGCCGAGAACGAAGAACACCCCGACAAACGCGGCCACCAGCGACAGCACGATCCGGGTCAGCAGGGATCGAGCGGGCAACTTCAATCGCTTCCGGCCGGTGGCGTCAGCAAATAGCCGACCCCGCGAACTGTGCGGATCAGTTCGGCACCGAGCTTCTTGCGCAGATGATGGATATGCACTTCGATGGTATTGAAGTCGAGGTTTTCACCGCTTGGATCGAGTGTCCGGGCCAGGCGATGTTTGGCCACTACCGTCCCGGCCGCACGCGCCAGCGCCAGCAGCACGTCGTATTCGGCGGGGGTCAGCAGTACAGGCATGTGATCGAGCTGAACTTCATGGCGCGCGATGTCGATGCGCAAGGGGCCCAGTCGCCACTCCGAATCGGCCTGGTGTGCGGCGCGGCGGGTCACCACATGGATGCGGGAGATCAGTTCCTCGACGGCGAATGGCTTGACGATATAGTCGTCGGCACCGCCATCGAGCCCGGCAAGGCGGTCATCCAGGCCGCTGCGTGCGGTCAGCACGATGACCGGCACCTTCATGTCATGACTGCGCCAATGGCGCAACACATCGAGGCCTTGGCCATCCGGCAGGGAAAGATCGAGCAGGACGCAGTCATAGGCGCCGCGGGTTCCGAAGTTCCGGGCATCATGGCATGTGCGTATCCACTCGGAAGTGAAACGGGCCTTTTGCAGGGCGCCCAGCAGCGCCGCGCCCAAATCCAGGTCGTCTTCGATCAGTAGCAGATGCATCAGGGTACAGTAGCACGCCAATAGCCACGTCGCTTAAGGATACCTTGCGACCGGGGGCACGACATTAAGCCAAGGTTAAGGACTGGTTTGTCATAGTGTCGGCCAGCCAGACGACGTCTGCCCCGTGAATTTGATTTCGAAGGCCGCAAGCCATGTCTGTCCAAGTACCCATTTCCGCATACCCTCTGCATCCTGGCGCGCTGTTGGCCGTCCGAAAAGGCGGTCGAGGCGTAATCCGCTGCCTGCGCGGGAAAGTGCTGGTGTCACTCGCCGGATGCGCACGGGATTTCACTCTGGAACCCGGTATGACGCTGGCATTAGACAACAACCCGCTGGTGCTGATCGAATCAATTGAACCCGCATGCATCGACGTCACCTCCGGAAAGCCCGCGCAGCGTCCGTTCGGGGCTTGGCTTGGCCTGGGCCTGCTGAGCGGGCTGGGTCTGCTGTGGGTGGGCGGTGGCGGGGTCGATGTGTCTAGCCAAAGCACCCGGGCCCAGATCGGGTCAGCCCCGTGCGATCGCGCCGATCGCGCGGCGCGCGCGCAGGGCTGGCGAGCCGGCAAGGACATGTTGGGTCCGGGCGGCCTGCCTGCCACCAATCGGCTCATCGCGTCCTACGAAAGCGGATGCCATGGCAAGCCATGAAACCGGTGTCCTCGCCAGAGCCTGGCCGGTCTGGCTGGTCTCCTTGCTGGGGCTGTGGCCACTGGCGGACAGTATTGAAGGACGGATCAGCCAAATTGACCTGCCGGACCCGGCCATGCAGCCGGAGACGCTAATCCTGGCAAGCTTGCTCCAAACGGCCCTGCTGTTATTGCTGGCGACGGTCTTGGGCGCCGTCTTGGCGCCTCGGCTGGGCTTGATCTCCTACTTGGCCGAGCGTCGGGGTGTCGGCGCCTTCATCCGGGAATTGCCTCTGGCCATCACCCTGGGCGTTGTCCTGGGGGGCTCCCTCCTGTGCCTTGATCGGTGGGTCTTTCAGACGATTTCGCCCGCGCTGGGTACGCCTGCGGCGTCGGCAGCGGAGAGTGCCGAGCACGCCTTGCTGTTGGGAATGCTGTACGGTGGAATTAGCGAAGAAGTCTTGATGCGCTGGGGGCTGATGAGTCTGGTCTGCGGGGCGGTCATGCACCTGTGGGGCAAGCGACAGGCAAGGATGCCGCGCTGGATCGCCTGGACCGGCATCCTGCTTTCCGCGGCCGTGTTTGCCTTCGGCCATCTTCCGGCCGCCCTGCTGGGGGGGCCTCTGGATTTCCTCCAAGGGGCGCGCATCCTGGGGCTCAACCTGCTTGCCGGCATGGTGTTCGGCTGGCTCTATTGGCGACGTTCCTTGGAGGCCGCCTGCGTGGCGCACGCCGCAGTCCATGGGTGTTTCTATGGCTTGAGCGGCCATGGCTGGGGGGGCGCCTGAAGCGACGGGCCGACCCAGGAAGGCCGGTGGGGAAGCGGGCCGTCGATGCAGTGCCGCGCGCTTGTCAGGGTGGGACAGCCCGCCCGCCAATCGCCTGGTCAGCTGGGCTGGCGCACGGGTTCACTCCCCCGCCAGGGCCGCCAGCTGCTCGGCCTGGTGCTCGGCGGTGAGCGCGGCGACCAGTTCGTCGAGATCGCCGTCCAAGACCGCGTCGATCTTGTACAGGGTGAGGTTGATCCGGTGGTCGGTGATCCGGCCCTGGGGGAAGTTGTAGGTGCGGATGCGGTCGGAGCGGTCGCCGCTGCCGATCAGGCTTTTGCGCTGGCTGGCCTCCTTGGCGTGCGCCTCGCGTTCCTGCCGGTCCTTCAGGCGCGCGGCCAGCACCTGCAGGGCCTGGGCCTTGTTCTGGTGCTGCGAGCGGCCGTCCTGGCATTCCACCACCAGGCCGCTGGGCAGGTGGGTGACCCGCACCGCGGAGTCGGTCTTGTTGATGTGCTGGCCGCCGGCGCCGGAGGCGCGGAAGGTGTCGATGCGCAGGTCGGCCGGGTTGATGGCGATTTCTTCCAGGGCGTCGGCTTCCGGCATCACCGCGACGGTGCAGGCCGAGGTGTGGATGCGGCCCTGGGATTCGGTCTCCGGGACCCGCTGCACGCGATGGCCGCCGGATTCGAACTTCAGCTTCGAATAGGCGCCGACGCCGACGATGCGGCAGATGACTTCCTTGTAGCCGCCCACCTCGCCCGGGCTTTCCGACATCAGCTCCACCTTCCAGCGCTGGCGTTCAGCGTAGCGGGTGTACATGCGCAGCAGGTCGCCGGCGAACAGGGCCGACTCGTTGCCGCCGGTGCCGGCCCGGATTTCCAGGAACAGGTTGCGCTCGTCGTTGGGGTCCTTCGGCAGGAGCAGGATTTGCAGCTCGGCATCGAGTTCGGCCTGGCGGGCCTGGGCGTCCTCGATCTCCAGCGCGGCCAGCTCGCGCATTTCCGGGTCGGCCAGCATGTCGCGGGCGCCGGCCAGGTCGGCCTCGGTCTTGCGCCAGTCGCGATAGCGGGCGACCACCGGTTCGATCTCGGCATGCTCGCGGGTGAACTTGCGGTATTGGTCCATGTCGGCCGTGGCTTCCGGGCTGGCGAGCAGGCGGCCGAGTTCCTCCAGGCGCTGGTCGAGTTGGTCGAGCTTGGCGAGCAGGGAGGGTTTCATGGCGGGGTTTGTTTGAGGCGGCCTTCGGGCCGGCAAGGGCGGCAGGCCGGCCTACAGGTCGTTATGCAGGTTGTAGATGCGGGCGATCAGCTGCTGCAACGTGTCGCGCTCGGTCCCCTCGGCCTGATTCAGGGCGTGGCTGGGGTCGTGCAGGAACTTGTTGGTGAGACCATGGCTGAGCGCCTCCATCACGGCGTGCGGGTCGTCGCCCTTGGCCAGGCGCTTGACGGCCTTTTCCATCTCGTGCCGGCGCAGACGTTCGGCATGGTCGCGCAGGGCGCGCACGGTGGGCACCGTCTTGCGCGTGTCGAGCCAGTGCATGAATTCGTTCACGCCGGCGGCGACGATGGCCTCGGCCTGCTCGACCTTGGCCTGGCGGGCGTCCTGGCCGGCGCGCACCACTTCGCCCAGGTCGTCCACGGTGTAAAGAAAGACGTCGCTGAGCGCCTTGACCTCGGCTTCGATGTCGCGCGGTACCGCCAGGTCGACCATGAACATCGGCCGGTGCCGGCGCGCCTTCAGGGCGCGCTCGACCATGCCCAGGCCAACGATGGGCAGCGGGCTGGCGGTGGAGGTGACCACGATGTCGAAGTCGTGCAGCAGTTCCGGCAGGCTGGTCAGGGCGGCGGCTTCGCCGGCGAACTTGTCGGCCAGCTGGCGGGCGCGATCCAAGGTGCGGTTGATGACCATCAGCCGACGCGGTGACTTGGCCGCGAAGTGGGTGGCGACCAGGTCGATCATCTCGCCGGCGCCGATGAACAGCACCGCCTGGTCGGCAATGGACGGGAAGATGCGTTCCGCCAGGGTGACCGAGGCGGCCGACATGGACACCGTGCTGGCGCCGATTTCGGTCGCAGTGCGTACTTCCTTGGCCACCGAGAAGGTGCGCTGGAACAGCTTGTTCAGCAACATGCCGAGGGTGCCGGCCTCCTGGGCCTTTTCCGCCGCCTGCTTCATCTGGCCGAGGATCTGGGTTTCGCCGAGGACCATGGAGTCGAGCCCGGAGGCGACCCGGAAGGCATGCTTGACCGCTTGGTCGTCGGGCAGCAGGTACAGGTAGGGCTTCACTTCCTGGCTGCGCAGGCCATGGAAGCCGGCGATCCATTCGGCCACCGCGTCCGGTTCCGGGGTGTGGCAATAGACCTCGGTGCGGTTGCAGGTGGACAGGATGGCGGCCTCGCGCGCCACGCCCCGTCCGGTCACGTCGGACAGCGCCCGCGCCAGGATGTCGGCGGGGAAGGCGACGCGCTCCCGGATGGACACCGGGGCGGTGTGGTGGTTGACGCCGCAGGCGAAGAGCTGCATCACGTTGAAATGACGGGACAAACGGGGCCGCATTGTACCGCGAAGGCCGGTGCCGACCCAGTCTGGCGCGGCCGGATCAGAAGAATTCGTGGCCGCGACCGGGGATGACCGGTGCCGGGATCGGGATTTCCGGCCCGGGGGCGGGGGGCGGCGCCGGTTTGTCGACGTGCCTGGCGGGGTTTGCCACAGTCGGCACCGGCGTCGGCGCCGGAGGTGGCGCGGCGGGCTGGGCCGGCGGGACGGCAGCCGGCTTGGGCGACGGTGCGGGCGGGCTCTTGGCGGGGGCGGGCATGCCCGGCGGCAGGGAGGCCTTCGGGGTGCCGTCCGGCGCGGGCGCGACCGGCTTGGCCAGACCAGGGGCCGGCGTGGCCGGGAGGCCAGCGGCTTCGAATTCGGCCACCGCGTCCGCCCAGTCGAGCGGACGGCCTTCGCCGTGGCCGATCAGCGGTTGCAGCGTGGGCGCAAGGGTTTTCAGGATCTGTACCGGCAGACCGCTGGTGAATTTGTAGCCAGCCGCCGCCTCACCCGGCACGAAGGCGGTGACTACGCCATAGAAGCGGCGGCCGATGAAGAAGGCGAAGGTGGCGACCCGGTTGACCACCTTGGAGTCGGTGACCTGGCCGTTGGCGCCGTAGGTTTCGTAGCGGTGGTCGCCGGTGCCGGTCTTGCCGCCCAGGGTCAGCTTGGTGCCCTGGCTGACGAAGGCGCCGGCCACCCGACGCGCGGTGCCCTGTTCGACCACGTTGACCAGGGCCCGGCGCACCACGCGGGCCACTTCGGGCGGGAAGAGGCGCTCGGCCTGCCGGGGACCGGGCACCATGCGGGTGTGGTAGGGCGTGCCGGCGGCGAATTCCAGGCGTTCGAGGGTGGCCGGGTCCTGGCGCACGCCGTCGTTGAGGATCACGCCCATCATCTCGGCCAGGGCCGCCGGCCGGTCGGCCGAGGACCCGATGGCGGTGGCATAGGACGGCACCAGGCTGGCGAACGGATAGCCCAGCTTGCGCCAGCGCTGGTGGATCTCCTGGAACGCCTCGATTTCCAGCAGCGACTGGATGCGGATGTCCTGGGCATTCTTGCGGCCGGTCTTGAACAGCCAGTCGTAGCCATCGATGCGTTCGTCGGTGCTGGCCTCGACCAGCTGCTTCCAGGACGCGCCCGGGTGTTTGCGCAGGTAGGCGGCCAGCCACAGTTCCAAGGGGTGGATCTGGACGATGTAGGCGCGGTCGGCCAGGTTGTAGCGTTCCGGTCCATAGTCGTCGTACAACTTGCGCAGATCGGCGTCGTCCCATCCGGCCGGATTCGCGTGGCGGGCGGCCATGAAGGCGCGGAACTCGGCCAGGCCGGCGCCCGGCTCCATGTAGCGGAACACCGCGGCCAGCCGCACCGGGTGCGCGGACAGGTGGTTGAGCAGCGTGTCAGTGGTGGCTTCGGGCGACAGGCCGCGATATTTTTTCCAGAACTTGGCCAGGAAGGTCTGGCCTTCCTTGTCGGCGAACTTTTCCAGGTACGACTGTCGGCGCGGGTCCTCGACGTCTTCCAGGACCCGGGCCACGGTGCCCGGGGCGCGGTACATGAAGTGGCGGACCAGGTCGCGCATCAGGCGGATGAAGGGCAGGTTGACCGAGTTGCGGGTGGCCTCCCAGAGATCCATGACCCGGCCATTGTCTTCTTTCTTGAAATTGGCAAAGGTGTGCAGGCCGCCCCCGGTCAAGAAAACCTCCTCGGGATCGGCCGAGTAGAGCCGACCCATCGCCGCCATCAACATCGGCTCCAGGCCACGCTCCGGGTTCTGGCGCAGGTAGCCGATGACCCAGCGGGTCAGCACGTCGCGTTCCGGGATGGCCAGCTTGCTCAATTCCTTGGTCTGCATGCCGGCATACTGGCCATGCAGTTCGGACAACAGTTGCAGGTAGGTGAGCAGGGTGCGCAGCTTGGCCGACGAGCCCATGTCCAGCTTGGCGCCCTGGTTGATGTCGAATGGCTGGTCCAGGCTGTCGGCCTGCACCCGCAGCACGGGCCCGGCCTCGGTCAATTCGTGCAGGGTCAGGCTGTAGAGCACCTTGCCGAGGTCGTTGTCGGGCGAGAGCAGATTTTCCCCGAACAGGCCGGCGGCTTTCACCGCCTCCGGGTCCTTCAGGCTGTGCAGAAACTGGCTGACCGCCGCCTGGCTGGCCTTGTGCACGCTGGTCGAGACGGTGAGGTCGAGGCGGTCGAGGTCGTACAGGCTGGGCACGCCGAGCAGCCGCGACAGTTCCACCCGGGTGCTGGCGGTGACCTTGTCGATGGCCCGGGGCGTGGGGCGGGACGCCTTGCCCTGGGCGAAGACGATCTTCTGGCGGCGGGCCAGGTCGCGGAAGGCCGGCGAGATCACCCCGGCCTCGGCCAGCAGGCCGAGGTGCACGTCGGCCTGGGCATCCAGCTGCGCGCGTCCGCCGAGCAGGTACCAGGAGGGCTTGCGCTGGGAAATCAGGAGGCCGAGCACGTGCTTGTAGACGCGCGCCGCCTCGGCCGTGCCCTCGGGCTGCGAGAGCAGCTGGTTGACCCGGTCGAAATCGAGGCCGAACCAGGCGGCGAGGGCGTCACCCAGGCCGTGCACCTCGCCGTAGCCCGGGGCCGCGGCGAGCGGCACGGTGTTCAGGTAGTCGAGCACGATGCGGCGCCGGGTGACTCGGGTGTCGACCCCGTCCAGGTAGGCGCGCACCGAGGCGGAAGCCATCTGGCGCAGTTTGTCGGCCGGCGTGAGCGTGAGCCCATCGGGCGAATGGCGGTATTTCTCGATCTGGGTGGCCAGGGTGGAGCCACCCGGGACGTTGCGGCCCGGTTGCACCACCTGGACCAGCTTCTCCAGCATGGCCTGGGCCAGCCGGTCCCATTCCACGGCCGGATTGCGCTGCGGATGATTGGGATCGAGCAGTTCCCGGTTCTCGATGAACAGCAGGGTATTGGCCACCACCGGGGGGATGGCCTTGAAGTCGGGATAGATGCGCCGGGGCTGGCGGAAGCTGAACAGGGGCTCGCCGGAGCAACTCTCCAGGACCAGGCCGGCGCTGTTTTTTTCCCGGTAGGGCAGGAACAAGCCGTAGTCGGCCAGCTGCATCATCTCCGGCGACAGGCGGGCCTGGGCCTCGACCAGGAAGCCGCGTGCTTCCAGGCGCTTGCGGAATTCCGGCAAGGCGATGTAGCCGAAGCGCTGGTCGTAGGGTCCGCTGTCCGGGAAACGGACGCGATCGCTCGGTCCGGGTTCGGTGCGGTAAGTGAGGCGCTTGGCGTAGTCGGCCAGGAGCATCGCCTGGACTGGCGAGGCGACCAGTTCGTAGGCGGCGACGGCCGCCAGGAGCAGGAGGATCAGGCCCAGCGTCAGCCAGACCCAGGTCCGGCGTTTCATCGTGTTACAGCCACTCGCGCGGTTTCAGGAAGTCGCTGTACAGGCGGGCCTCCGGCGTGCCTGGTTCGGGCTGCCAGTCGTAGCGCCATTTCACGATTGGCGGCAGCGACATCAGGATGGCCTCGGTACGGCCCCCCGATTGCAGGCCGAACAGGGTGCCGCGGTCCCAGACCAGGTTGAACTCGACATAACGACCGCGCCGATAGGCCTGGAAGTCGCGTTCGCGCTCGCCATACGGCGTGTCCATGTGGCGTTCCAGGATCGGCACGTAGGCCGACAGGAAATGGTCGCCGACGCTTTCGGTGAGATTGAAACAGTGGTCGAAGCCGCCTTCATTGAGATCATCGAAGAAGATGCCGCCGATGCCGCGCGGTTCGTTGCGGTGCTTGAGGAAGAAGTAATCGTCGCACCATTGCTTGAAGCGGGGGTAATAGGCCTCGCCGAAGGGCAGCAGCGAACGCCGGCAGACGTCATGGAAGTGCCGGGCGTCTTCCTCGAAGCCGTAGTAGGGGGTGAGGTCCATGCCGCCGCCGAACCACCAGACCGGCGCCTCGCCCGGCTTTTCGGCGACGAAGAAGCGCACGTTCATGTGGGTGGTCGGCGCGTATGGATTGCGCGGGTGCAGCACCAGCGACACACCCATGGCCTGCCAGTGGCGGCCGGCCAGTTCGGGCCGGTGCGCGGTCGCGGAAGCCGGCAGCGTGTCGCCCATGACGTGGGAAAAATTCACCCCGCCGCGCTCCAGGACCTGGCCTTCCTCGATCAGCCGGCTGATGCCGCCGCCGCCTTGCGGGCGCTGCCATTCATCGCGCAGGAAGGAGCGGCCGTCGACCTGTTCCAGGCGTTCGACGATGAGTTGTTGCAGTTCGAGCAGGAATTCCTTGACCTTGGCGGGTTCCATGGTGAGCGTCAGTATCGTTGTGCCGCCATTCTAGCGCAGGGCGCAGCCCGGTCAGACGTTGTGTTGCGACACTATGTCGCAGGGCGGATATGGCGCGCGGACCTAGAATCCGGTCTGCTTCCTGACAGGGACTTGCTCTGTATTCATAACCCCCGAAAGGGGGTTTTTCTTGTCTGATAGGGGAACCCTCATGTCTCAGTCTTTTGCCCTGCGCGCGTCCTTCTGCGCCATCGCCGCCGCCATCGCCGGTCTGGCCGCCGCCGATGAAACCGCCACCGCTTTGGACGCCGTGGTGGTCACGGCGCCGCCGATGACCGAGCCGCTCACCGTGGTCAACGACCCCAAGGCGCCCCAGCAGCCGGTGCCGGCCAACGACGGCGCGGCCTTCCTGAAGAACATCTCCGGCTTCACCCAGATCCGCAAGGGCGGCACCGACGGCGATCCGGTCCTGCGCGGCCTGGCCGGCTCGCGCCTGAACGTGCTGCTCGACGGCGCCGAGTTCCATGGTGGCTGTGGCATGCGCATGGACCCGCCGACCGCCTACGTCTTCCCCGAGACGTTCGACAAGGTGACCGTCATCAAGGGGCCGCAGACCGTGCTGCACGGCAATGGCAACATTGCCGGCGTGGTCCTGTTCGAACATGATCCCGCGCGCCGGCCCCGCCTGGGGACCGATGCCTCGGTCAGCCTGCTCGGTGGTGCCTGGGGCCGGCTCGACGCCATCGTCGATGGCGGCTACACCGGTGATAAGGCGTCCTTCCGCGCCACCCTGTCCCATGCCAGCTCGGACGACTATGAGGACGGCGACGGCAACTCGGTGCACTCCACCTATGAACGCAAGAACCTGTCCGCCGTGGCGGCCTGGACGCCGGACCGGAACACCCGTCTGGAACTGTCGGCGGTCGCCAGCGAGGCAGAAGCGGCCTACGCCGACCGGAGCATGGATGGCATCAAGTTCGACCGCCAGGGCTACGGCCTGAAATTCGAGAAACTGGCCCTGAGCCCGGTAGTGCAAAAGCTGTCCGCGCAGGTCAACCATAACGATATCGACCACGTCATGGACAACTACAGCCAGCGCGATCTGGTCGGCATGGCCATGGTCAACAACCCGGACCGTGAGACGCAAAGTGCCCGTGTGGCCGCCGACTTGGCCCTTGGTACGCGGGATCTTCTGACCCTGGGCGTGTCCTGGCGCGACGATGAGCATACCCTGCGCAAGGCCAGCGGCATGGCGGCCTACACCTACGAAAGCCTGCCTCGCATCCGCGACATGGAGACCGACATCACCGGCCTGTTCGGCGAATTGCGCCACGAACTGGCCGACGGCCGCCGGGTCATCGCCGGCCTGCGCCTCGACCAATGGAACGCGGATCGCTTCAACGCCATGACCGGCGCCGCCCTGGCCGACGCCGACGAGTCGCTCAAGAGTGGATTCGTGCGTTACGAACAAGACCTGGCCGGCCAGGGCGGCACCGCCTTCATCGGCCTCGGCCATGCCGAGCGGCCGATGGACTACTGGGAAGCCGCCACCTACAACGGCCTCACCGCCGCCGGCGCGCTCAAGCCGGAAAAGAGCACCCAGCTCGACACCGGGGTGATCTGGAAGCAGGGTGCCGTCGATGCCTCGGTGTCGTTGTTCTACAACCGCATCGACGACTACCTCCAGACCCGCGCCACCGGGGCCTGTACCACGCCCGGCAATTGCACCGTGGCCAACATCGATGCCGTGCGCTGGGGCGCCGAGGCCGACGCCGCCTGGCGCTTCGCGCCGGCCTGGACTGCGCGTGGCAGCCTGGCCTGGGTCCGTGCCGACAACGAGACCCGCGACGTGCCGCTGGCCCAGACCCCGCCCCTGGAAGCCCGGCTCGGACTGGACTACAAAACCGGCGCCTGGCGCTTTGGCGGCGTCCTGCGCATGGTCGCCAAGCAGGACCGCATTGACGTCGGCTACGGCAACATCGTCGGCCAGGACTACGGCGAGACCGCCGGCTTCGCCACTTTGGCCCTCAATATGGCCTACCGGCCGAGCCAGCCTTGGCTGATCACTGCCGGCATCGACAACGTGTTCGACAAGACCTACGCCGAGCACCTGGCGCGCGACAACACCTTCGAGGCCGGCAGCAACACCCGGGTCAACGAGCCGGGTCGCTTCGTCTGGGCCAAGGTGAATTACCGGTTCGACTGAGACGGTCTAAACTGGGCAGTGTGTCTCTGACTGTCCAACGCATATCGATCATGAAGCTCCGCCCTGTTGTGCTTGCCTTGGCCTTGCTCACCGCCCCGGTGGGGGGCTGGGCCGACGGCGCGGATCCCCGGGTCGAACTGGGGCGACTGCTGTTCTTTGACACTGGCCTGTCCAATCCCCCGGGCCAGTCCTGCGCCACCTGCCATGCTCCCGGCGTGGCATTCACCGATCCCGACACGGGCCAGCCCACCTCGAAAGGGGTGCACCCGGATCGCTTCGGCAGTCGGAATACCCCTTCGGCGATGTACATGCGCTTTTCGCCGACCTTTCATTACGATGCCGGAGAAAAGCTCTATGTCGGCGGCCAGTTTTGGGATGGCCGCGCGGCCACCCTGGAAGAACAGGCCAAGGGGCCGTTCCTGAATCCGGTCGAGATGGCCAACCCGGATGCCGCGGCCGTGGTCGACAAGGTGCGCCGGACAGCCTATGCGGATCGTTTCGAAACGGTGTTCGGCCCCGGGGCGCTGGCCGATGTCCAGACCGCCTACAACCGGATTGCCGCGGCGATCGCGGCCTTCGAGCGGAGCGCCGAGTTCAGCCCGTTCTCATCCCGCTACGATGCCTGGCTGGCCGGCAAGGGCGGCTTGAGCGAACAGGAATTGCGCGGCCTCAAGCTGTTCGAGGACGAGAAGAAGGGCAACTGCGCCGCGTGCCATACGAGCCGACCTGGGCCGAAGGGCGAGCCGCCGTTGTTCACCGATTTCACCTATGACAACCTCGGTGTGCCACGCAACCCCGACAACCCCCACTATCGGCTGCCCAAGCCCTTCAATCCGGACGGCGCGGCCTTTGTCGACCCGGGCTTGGGCGGGGTGCTCGGCAAGCCCGAGGAGAGGGGCAAGTTCAAGGTGCCTACCCTGCGCAACATCGCCCTTACCGCGCCTTACATGCACAACGGTTATTTCAAGACCTTGCGCGGCGTGGTGGCCTTCTACAACGATCGCGACGTCAAGCCCCGCTGCAAGGGCGAACGGGCCGAGGCCGAGGCCCTGGCCCAGGGCTGTTGGCCCGCGCCTGAACTGGCGCGCAACGTCAACACCGAGGAAATGGGCCGTCTCGGACTCAGCGAACAGGAAGTCGACGACATCGTCGCCTTCATGGCGACCCTGACCGACCGATAGGCGGTCGACTGGCGGACCCCGCGCGATGGCGCCGGGTCGGTCGGGTGGGCGTCAACAGAGCTTGGTGCGGCAATTTGCCACATTCAAGACATGTTTATCCTTATTTAATATTTGACCCTGCTTAAGGTAGGGAATTGCCTCCCGGCCAGCGACCGCCATGACGGTCATTCAAGGGGAAAAACAATGCAATACGGACAGCTCGCGCGCGTTTCCGCGTGCCTGCTCGCGGCCTGCGCCGGCGGCGCGGCGGCCGAGGACAGCCAGCGTCTCGACGAGGTCAGCGTGACCGCCACGCGCGAGGCGCGGGCCACCGGGGAGGTGCCTCAGGCGATTGCGGTGGTGGGTCAGGAACAGCTGGCCGACAAGAAGATGTACAACGTCAAGGAAGGCCTGCAAGGCATCCCGGGGGTGTTGATCGACAGCAAGAACGGCGGCTTCGACGCCCGCCTGATCATCCGCGGCGCTGGCCTCAAGGCCGCCTACGGCATCCGCGAGATCATGGTGTTGCGCGACGGCGTGCCGCTCTCCGATCCGGACAGCTTCACCCGCCTGGACTTCGTCGATACGCAGGACATCGAACGCATCGAAGTGGCCAAGGGGCCAGGCAACCTGTTCGCTGCCGGCAGCGTGGGCGGGGCGATCCAGATCATCTCCCGTTCGGTATTCGACGAGACCGCCGACAACCTCAAGCTGGGCCTCGGTACCGAGGGCACCGAGAACCTGCACCTGCGCCTGGGTACCGTGGGCGAGCGTCACGCCCTGGCGCTGACCGCCACGCACCGCGCCCAGGACAACGACTGGCGGGCCTGGAACACCTTCGACACTGACCAGGTCTCGCTCAAGCATGGTTTGCAACTGGCGCAGGGTGTGCTCGAAAGCGAAATCTCCTACGCCAAGGCCGACATCCAGTTGCCTGGGGCCATGGACAAGGCCCTGTTCGAGGAATTCGTCGATTCAGGCGACCAGGAAGGCACCTCGGAGCCCTGGAAGCACTCCGGCCGCTATTCCAAGGTGCTGTTCCTGAACAGCAAGTACGAGGCAACTTTCGGCGACTTCACCTTCAAGCCGCGCTTCTACTACAACACCTGGTATCACTATCACCCGGTCACCGGCATCATCAACGAGAGCGAGGACTGGGTCAGCAACCTCGGCGCCGACCTCGAAGGGCAATGGAAACATGCCGGCGGGTCGCTGGTCGGCGGCCTCACCGTCCGGCGCGAGCGGACCCCGGATTCGCGCAAGTATCAATATGCCCGCGTGGTCACCACCACCAGCCGGGGCGCCTGCGTCGATTCGGCCGCGGCCACCGGGCGCATCGTCGCCACCTGCTCGGATGCCAAGGGACGCCTGGCGGAGATCGACGACGCCACCAGCCTGCTCACCGGCCTCTACGTCCAGGAGTCCTGGCGACCGGGACCGCGCTGGATCGTCGACCTTGGCCTGCGCTACGACGTGGTTGATTTCGAGGACGACAACCAGCAGTTCTGGAAGTACAACTACGCGACTGGCAGCTACGGTCCGGGCGACGGCGTCACGCACGCCGAGAAGACCTTCCGGCTACCGGCGCCCAAGCTGGCGGTCAGCTACACGCTGACTGACGCCCTGTCGCTGTTCGGCATGGTCGCCGAGGCTCGCCAGATCCCGTCGCAAAGCGAGTTTTCCAGTAATCCGGAACTGGCGGCGCCGGTATCGCGCAATCACGAGATCGGCATCAAGGGCCGGGCCGACCATTGGGAATTCGACGCCAGCGTGTACCTGAACCCGGTCGAGAAGGAGATCATCCAGATCAACAACGGCGGCATCACCGAGTATGCCAATGCCGGCAAGACCGACAAGAAGGGCCTGGAACTGTCCGGCCGCATCAAGCTGGCGGGCGGCTGGGAACTGGGCGGCCACTATGGCTACGCCGATTACACCTACGATGAGTTTTCCGAGCCGGTGCGCCAGGGCGCGACCACGGCCAACCTCGACCGCGCCGGCAACCGGTTGCCCTTCGTGCCCGAGCATCAGTATGGCGTTTCCATCGGCTGGCAATCCGGGCATGGCTGGCAGGCTCGTCTGACCGCGAATTCCTGGGGCGAATACTGGCTGGACAACGCCAACTCTGAGAAATACGAAGGCTGGGAGTGGATCACCAACCTGTCGGTCGGTTACCGGCACAAGGCCCATGCGCTGACCCTGAACGTCGACAACCTGTTCGACAAGCATTACGCCTTCGAGGTGAAGAAGGACACCGCCGGCAAGGTGACCTATGCCGCCGCGACCCCGCGTACCCTGGCCCTGACCTACCGATATGGCTTCTGATCCGAAAGTCGTCGCCGTGGGCCTCATCGCGACGTTGGCGGTGGCGCCGGCCTTTGCCGTGCGTCCGCCCGCCGGTGCGGCGGTCGATTGTCTGGCCGCCGAGTCGACTGCGTTCAGCGTGTGGCCCATGCTGGTGCCGGCCGGTCGCGGCGACCGCCAAGGAGCGCCCTACTGTCTGACCAACCTGCGTGCCGCCACCGTCGAGGTGCGCAACGGGGCGGGCGGCTTCCAGGCGCCAGCCCAGGCGGGGGTCAGCCGGGGCGGCTTCAAGGTGGCCACCGGCAAGGTCGGCAACTACCACTGGCTGCAGGCCACCGAGGTCTCTCCCCTAGGCGTGGTGACCGCCAGCACCGCGCACTATTTCGCCAATCCGGGCCCGGCGCCGACCGCCATGCTCCAGGTGCCCAAGGCCGACCTGGAGATCGTTCCGCAGCCGCTGCCGCGTGAGCACTGGCAGTATCGTGCCGGAGAAACCTGGGCGTTCCGGGTGCGCTTCCAGGGCCAGCCGCTGCCCAACCTGGGCGTGCGGCTGGAGACGGCTGGCGGCACCCAGCAGGTGTACCGATCGGATGCCGACGGGGTGATCCGGGTGACCTTCCCCATGGACGTGCCCGACGTTGCCCCCGCCGGCGGTCACGACCACGGCCGGGGCGGGCGCGTGCCTTTCGTGCTGGCCGCAGGCTACACCGATCCCGCCGGCCGCTACTACCTGACCGGCTTCAATCAGGTCTATGGCGCTGCCGCCCAAGCCGGCCGCAGCCTGCCCCTCGGCCTGGGGTTCCTGGCCCTGGGCGGGGCAGCGGCCTGGCCGTTGGTCCGCCGTCGCAAGGAGAATGGTCATGGCTGACGCCGCCTCCCGCTTCAGTCTCAGTCGCCTGCGTCTGGCGGTCCAGGTGGTCATGCTGTTCGTCACCGTCTACGGCGGCAGCCTGGTCGGTTATTACGCCGCCGAGAAAATCACCGGCAGCCTGCCCGCGCTGTCCTGCGCCTACGACAAGCTCGATAGCGCCTACTGCATCCTGATCCCGACCCAGCACCAGCTGCACCATCGGGTCGGTGAAGCGATTGCCCAGGCCGGCAGTTTCGCCCTGTCCATGATCATTCCCCTGGCCTTCACGTTCCTGACCTTCTATCTGTTCTTCCTGGTGCTCAACAAGGCGTTCTGCGGCTGGGTGTGCCCGCTCGGCACCGTGCAGGAACTGCTCTATCGCCTGGGCCGGCGTCTGGGCCGGCCGTTCCGTGGCTTGTCGGAGACGGCCGCCAGGCGCCTGAGGCCGGTCAAGTGGGCCATGCTGGCGATCCTGGTGCTGGCCTTGCCGCTGGCCGCCGGCCTGGGCGTCACGCCGGCCGCGACCGGGGATGCCTTCTGCCAGGTCTGTCCGTCCCGGCTAGCCACCACGCTGCTGACCGGCGACACCACGCAGCTCACGGTGAAGACCGGGGGCGGGCTCGATCTCGCCTTCGGCGCCCTGGCCAACACCCTGTTCGGCTTCATCGTGGTGGCCGCGCTGGCGGTGCGTCAGCCGTTCTGCCGGATCTGTCCGCTCTTGGCGCTGAATGCGGCGTTCCAGCGCCTGTCGCCGATGCGTTTGGTCAAGCAGCCCCACGACAAATGCGAGAAATGCGGCATCTGCCGCCAGGCTTGCCCGATGGACATTCCGGAGATCCACCATGAATCCGGCGCGCGCGCCTTCACCGAGGACTGCACCCTGTGCGGGCGCTGCATCGAGTTCTGTCCGGACGACGCAGTGATCCAGCTCAAGTTCGGGCCGTTCCGCCTGTTCGGTTCGGCGCGCGCGTACTACAAGGCGCGGATCAAGCGAGAAGGGCCGCGCGGCGAAATCAAGCCGCTGCGCCGCATCGATCAAACCGCGGTCGGGGAGGCTGGCCGTGCCTGAGCCGGCGGACGTCGCGTCCGCCTGGCTTCTGGGCCTGTCGTTGGGACTGACGGCCTGCACAGTGACCTGCCTGCCCTACATGGGCGCCTGGATGCTCGGCCGGGAACCCGGTCGGGTGCGTCTGGACACGGCGACATTCCTGGTCGGCCGGGTGGCGGCCTACGCCGGACTGGGACTGTTGGCCGGTTTCGCTGGCGCGGGTCTGGTGCACTGGTTGTCGCAGGGGGTTGGCCATCTCGCCATCGGCCTGGCCGCACTCGGGGCCGGATTGTGGTTGCTCCTGGGCGGGGCGCACACGTCTTGCGCGGCGAGTCGCAGGGCCGGATGGTCACCATTGACGCTGGGCTTCGCGCTCAGTCTGACCCCCTGCGCCCCGCTGGCGGCGCTGCTCGCCTTCGCGGCACAGACCGGTGCACCGCTGGCCGGCCTGGCCTATGGGCTGGCCTTCGGCGTCGGTGCGGCGGTCACCCCGTTGCTGGTGTTGTTGCCCGCGCTCGGATGGTTCGGCCAGCGCTTGCGCTCGGGACGCGCCGAACTGGGCTTGTGGCTGCGGCGCGGCGCCGGTATGGTGCTGGTCGTCCTGGGGATGTACCGGATCGGATTGGGGATGTGACATGGATGGTTTGAAGGCGGCGATCGACTACGGCGTGATCGGTCTCCTGCTGGCCTTGAGCGTGTGGGCGGTGGCCGTGGCCATCGAGCGCTTCGGCTGGTATCGGCGGGTGCGGGTGGCCGACTACGCCACCCGGGTGGAACTGGAAATGGCGCTGACCCGGCGCCTGACGGTGATCGGCACGGTGGCCGCCAACGCGCCCTACATCGGTCTGCTCGGCACCGTGCTGGGCATCATGCTGACTTTCCAGAGCATGGGCGCCAGTGGCGACATGGACGTGAAAAGCATCATGACCGGCTTGTCGCTGGCGCTCAAGGCGACCGCCGTCGGGCTGCTGGTGGCGATTCCCTGCGTGGCCTTGCACAATGTCCTGCGGCGCCGGGTGCGCGAGCGCCTGGCCGAGTTCGACGCCCTCAAGGAGCGCGCCGGTGGATGACGATATCGACGGCATCAACGTGGTGCCGTTGGTCGACGTGATGCTGGTGCTGCTCACCATCGTCCTGACCACCGCGACGTTCATCGCCACCGGGCGCATCCCGGTCGACCTGGCCGAGGCGCGCCACGCACCGGCCGCCCGCGACACCCCGGTGTTCGTCACCCTGACCCTGCACCGGGCGGTCTACGTGAATGACCAGCCGGCTCCCGACCTGACCGCCGCGCTGGCCGCGCTGCGCCGGGACACCCCAATCGTGGTGCGCGCCGACGGCGGCCTGGCCTTGCGCGATTTCGTCGACCTGGCCGACCGCATCAAGGCCCTGGGCTTCAGCCAGGTGGCCCTGGAGGTCAAGCGGGCGTGAAGTCCTGGGCGGCGTCGCTGGTCCTGCACGGGGCCGCGTTGGGGTTGGCGGCCACGCTTTGGCTGGAGGCGGAGGCCTTGCCCGAACCGACGCCGATGCGCTGGCAAGTGGCCTTCCAGGAAACCCCGCCGCCCGTACCGCCCCCGCCTGCGCAACGGCCGGCAGTCACGCCACCCAAGCCGGCGCCGCCCCCTCCCGCGCGGATCACCCCGCCGCCGCCCGACCCCCAGCCCAGGCCGGCGCCGCCCGTGGCACCGGTCCTGCCGAGCCCGAGTCCCCCGCCGCCCCCCTCGCCCGTGCTCAGCGCGCCCATGCCGGTCGCGGATCCTGTGCCGGCTGCGGTACCCGTGCCGGCTGCCGTCTCGGCACCGCCCGTGCCGGCCCCGCCGCCGCCCGTGGCCGAGGCGCCACAGGCGGCGCCCGATCGGGCTTGGCACCAGGCGCTCGCGGCGGAACTGCGCGCCCGCAAGCGCTATCCCCTGGCGGCTCGGCGACTGGGTCAGGAAGGGGTGGTGGTGGTGCTCGCCCGGGTTGCTGCCGACGGTCGCCTGGCCAGTGTCGAGGTCAAGCGTGGTTCGGGCTTCCCGTTGCTCGACCGGGATGCCCTCAAGCTGTTCGAGGCCGCGGCCGAGGCGGTGCGCGGCCAGCGGCGCCCGGAACGCGCCACGGACATCGAAGTGCCGATTGCGTATCGCCTCGAAGGTTAAGTCGACACTGATGTATTCGCACGCGATGCGGACGAATCAATCAGAGGCTCCTTAGGGGCGGGATGCTCGGGTACCGGCGCCTCAGGCGCGCAGGACCCGCTGCTGTTCGGGGTCGAGCACGGTCGACGGTCGCCGGCGGGCACCGATACGACCGTCCAGGACCCAGACCGCGTCACCGAAGATCTTGCGGCAGGCCGCCGCGTTTTTCAGCATGACCTGTCCCGAGCGATTGGCGCTGGTCGACACCAGCGCCATGCCCAGGGCGTGGCACAGGCCGGCCGTGGCCGGGTGGGCGGTGACCCGGACCGCGAGCTTCGTGTGACGCCCGGTCAGCCAGCGCGGGCAACGCCGTCCGGCCGGCAGCAGCAAGGTGAACGGTCCCGGCCAGTAGGCCGGCCAGGCCCCGGCGGGCTGGGTCAGGTAGCGGTCGAATTGCCCGGGCGTGCTGCCGACCAGGATCAGGCCCTTGGCCTTGGGCCGCCCCTTGAGCCGAAGGATGGCCGCCACGGCGCGCGCGTTGCGCGGGTCGCAGCCCAGGCCGTAGCACGATTCGGTGGGGTAGGCGATGACGCCGCCGGCGGCGAGATGGGCGCGCAGGGCGCGGCTCGGAAAGGCGTGACGCGAAGGCGTGACCGCGCGGCGAAGGGGTGGCTTGGTGCGCATGGGTGTCACGCCTTCGCGTCACGCTTCATGTGTCACGCGGTTGCGTCACCGCTTTTTGATGGCCCGCCAGCCGATGTCGCGACGCATCTGGCGGCCGGCGAAATCGATCCGGTCGGCGACCTCGTAGGCGCGGGTCTGGGCGATCTTGACGGTGTCGCCCAGGGCGGTGACGCACAGCACGCGGCCACCGGATACGACGGTCTGGTCGCCTTCGAGGGCGGTACCGGCATGGAAGACATGGACGTCGTCCTCGGCCTTCAGGTCAAGGCCGGTGATGGCGTCGCCCTTGCGCGGATTGTCGGGATAGCCGGCGGCGGCGAGTACCACGCCGAGCGCCACGCGGCGATCCCACTCGGCCTCGACCTGATCGAGCCGGCCGTGGATGGCCGCTTCGACGAGCACGGTGAAGTCACTCTTCAGGCGCATCATGATCGGCTGGGTTTCCGGGTCGCCGAACCGGCAGTTGAATTCCAGCACACCGATCTTGCCATTCGGGTCGATCATCACGCCGGCATAGAGAAAACCGGTGTAGGGCGTGTCCTCGGCCTTCATGCCGGCGACCACGGGGCGGATCACCTCGCGCAGGATGCGGGCATGCAGCTCGGGGGTCACCACCGGCGCCGGCGAGTAGGCGCCCATGCCGCCGGTGTTGGGACCCGCGTCGTTGTCGAGCAGGCGCTTGTGGTCCTGGCTGGTGGCCATGGGCAGGATGTGTTCACCGTCGACCATGACGATGAAGCTGGCTTCCTCGCCGTGCATGCATTCCTCGATCACCACCCGGGCGCCGGCCTCGCCGAAGGCGTTGCCTTCCAGCATGCTGTCGATGGCGGCGTGGGCCTCGTCCTTGCGGGTCGCCACCACCACGCCCTTGCCGGCGGCCAGGCCGTCGGCCTTGATGACGATGGGGGCGCCTTCCTGCTCGATGTAGGCGTGGGCAGCGGCGGCGTCGGTGAAGGTCTGGTACTTCGCGGTCGGGATGTGGTGCCGGACCATGAACTGCTTGGCGAAGTCCTTCGACGATTCCAGCTGGGCAGCCGCCCGCACCGGGCCGAAGATCTTCAGATGGGCGGCGCGGAAGGCATCCACCACGCCGGCGGCCAGGGGCGCCTCGGGTCCGACCACGGTGAAGGCGATGTCTTCCTTTTTCGCGAATTCGACCAGGTCGGCAATGGCCGTGAGGTTGACGTTTTCCAGGCCGTCCTCGCGGGCCGTGCCGCCGTTGCCGGGGGCCACGTAGACCTTCTGGATGCGCGGGCTCTGCGCCAGTTTCCAGGCCAGGGCGTGCTCGCGGCCGCCGGAACCGATGACAAGTAGTTTCATGACTGTTTCCCTTTCTTCGCTGTGGCTGCGGCGATGAAACCAATGGGTCGCCCGGGCTTTTCGGGCGGGCGCATCAGTTGCCGCAAGGCGTCGAAGACCACTTTGAATTGTTCGTCGTATTGTTGTTCGAGCTGATCCAGGCGTTCGGCCAGGGCCCGATTTTCCGTCAGCATGCGGCGCAGGCGAACGAAGGCGCGCATGATTTCGATGTTGACCTGAACGGCGCGGGGACTGCGCAGCACGCTGGACAGCATGGCCACGCCTTGCTCGGTGAAGGCATAGGGCGGGACGCGGGCGCCGCCCCAACTTGAAGTCACAATTTGTGACTTCAAGTCGATCCACTCGGGCTTGCTGAGCTGGAACATGAAGTCGTCCGGGAAGCGCTCGATATTGCGCTTGACGGCCTGCATCAACACCTTGGGTTCGACGCCGTACAACGTCGCCAGATCGCTGCTCAGCATCACCCGCTGATGGCGGATGAAGACGATGCGATCCTGCACCTCGGCGGCGACGGGCAGCGACATCGATCAGTGCCGGAAATGCCGCATGCCGGTGAACACCATGGCCATGCCGTGCTCGTCGGCGGCGGCGATGACTTCCTCGTCGCGCATCGAGCCGCCCGGCTGGATCACCGCCTGGATGCCGGCCTGGGCGGCGTTGTCGATGCCGTCGCGGAACGGGAAGAAGGCGTCCGAGGCCATCACCGAGCCGGGCACCACAAGGCCGGCATGTTCGGCCTTGATGGCGGCGATGCGGGCGGAGTTGACCCGGCTCATCTGGCCGGCGCCGACGCCGATGGTCATCTGCTCCTTGGCGTAGACGATGGCATTCGACTTGACGTACTTGGCGACGCGCCAGGCGAACAAGAGGTCGCGCATTTCTGCTTCGGTCGGGGCGCGCTTGGTCACCACCTTGATCTCGTGGGTCAGGGCCAGGTCGGCTTCCTGCACCAACAAACCGCCGTTGACCCGCTTGAAGTCCAGACGCTGGCCCGGAGCTGCGGGCCACTGGCCGCATTCCAGCACGCGCACGTTCTTCTTGGCGGCGGCGATGTCCACGGCAGCGGCGCTGACCTTGGGGGCGATGATGACCTCGACGAACTGGCGCTCGACGATGGTCTTCATGGTCTCGGCGTCGAGTTCGCCGTTGAAGGCGATGATGCCGCCGAAGGCCGACTCGGGGTCAGTCCGGTAGGCGCGGTCGTAGGCCTCCAGCAGGTTCTTGCCGTAGGCCACGCCGCAGGGGTTGGCGTGCTTGACGATGACGCAGGCCGGGGCGGCGTCGAACTGCTTCACGCATTCCAGCGCGGCGTCGGCGTCACCGATGTTGTTGTAGCTGAGTTCCTTGCCCTGCAGCTGCTTCGCGGTGGCGATGGACGCTTCCTTGGCGCCGGCTTCGACATAGAAGGCGGCGTTCTGGTGCGGGTTCTCGCCGTAGCGCATGCCCTGGGCCTTGACGAATTGCAGGTTCACGGTGCGCGGGAATTCGGATTCCTCGACCAGCTTGCCGAAGTGGTTGGCAATGGCGCCGTCGTAGGCGGCGGTGTGTTCGAAGGCCTTGATGGCCAGCGAGAAGCGGGTCTGGTCGGTGACGGCGCCGCCGTGGGCCTTCATCTCGTCGATGACCTTCGCGTAGTCGGCCGGGTCGGTGACGATGGTGACGAAGGCGTGGTTCTTGGCCGAGGAACGCACCATGGCCGGGCCGCCGATGTCGATGTTCTCGATGGCGTCTTCCAGGGTGCAGCCGGGCTTGGACACGGTCTGCACGAACGGGTACAGGTTCACGCACACCAGGTCGATGGTGCCGATGCCGTGCTGCTGCATGGTGGCGACATGTTCGGGCAGGTCGCGCCGACCGAGGATGCCCCCATGCACCTTCGGGTGCAGGGTCTTGACCCGGCCGTCGAGCATTTCCGGAAAGCCAGTGTGGTCGGACACGTCGATCACCGGCAGGCCGGCGTCGCGGAGGGCCTTGGCGGTGCCGCCGGTGGACAGCATTTCCACGCCGGCCTCATGCAGGGCGCGGGCGAAGTCGAGCAGGCCGGTCTTGTCGGATACGGAAAGCAGGGCGCGTTTGATCATGGTGTTATGGAGAGGCGGGAAACGGGAAATGGGAAACGGGAAACGGGAAACGGGAAACGTGCGAATGGGGCGGGGTGGCGTTTCTCGTTTCCCCCAAGTTACTTGATGCCATGCTGCAACATCTTCTTGCGCAGGGTGTTGCGGTTGATGCCGAGCATTTCGGCGGCGCGGCTCTGGTTGTTGCCGGCCTTGTTCATGACCACCTGGATCAGCGGTTTCTCGACACAGTGGATCACCATGTCATAGATGTTGGCAGCGGTCTCGCCGTCGAGGTCCTTGTAATACTGGGTCATCACCTTGCGCACACAAGCGCTCAGTTCATTTTCATCCACCGCCGACATCTTGTTATTCCCCTTTGCTGTGCGGACCGTGTGGCTCAGGCAGCCTGCCGGTCCAATAGTGTCTCGTCCAGGTATTCGAGCCGGCGGCTGCGTTCCGCCGCGCGGGTGAAGAAGGCGTTCGTCGCCGCCAGTTGTTCTCGTGTGCTTTCCAGCTGGTTCATGGCATGACGGAACCCGGCTGAGTCGGCCAGGCCCTTGGTGTACCAGGCGATGTGCTTGCGCGCCATGCGCATGCCAGTGAGCTCGCCGTAGAAGCGGTACAGGTCGTCCAGGTGTTCCAGAAGGATTTGGTGGATCTCGGTCACCTCGGGCGCCGGCAGGTGTTCGCCGGTGGCCAGGAAATGGGCGATCTCGCGGAACAGCCAGGGCCGGCCCATGGCCGCGCGACCGATCATGACGCCATCGGCGCCGGTGTAGTCGAGTACCTGCTTGGCCTTCTCGGGCGTGGTGATGTCGCCGTTGGCGATGATCGGGATGCGTGCTTCCGCCTTGACCGCCCTGATGGTGTCGTACTCGGCTTCGCCACTGTAGCCGCAGGCGCGGGTGCGGCCATGCAGGGCCAGGGCCTGGATGCCGGCGTCCTCGGCGATCTTCAGGACGCGCAGGGTGTTGCGGCTGTCCTTGTCCCAACCGGTGCGGGTCTTCAGGGTGACCGGCACCTCGGGCACCGCCTTGACCACCGCCTCGAGGAGGCGGCCGACCAGCGGCTCGTCCTTGAGCAGGGCCGAGCCGGCCATGACGTTGCACACCTTCTTGGCCGGGCAGCCCATGTTGATGTCGATGATCTGGGCGCCGCGGTCGACGTTGTAGCGTGCCGCCTGGGCCAGCATGGCCGGATCGGCGCCGGCGATCTGCACGCTGATCGGCGCGACCTCGCCCTCGTGATTGGCCCGCCGCTGGGTCTTGGCCGAGCCGTACAGCAGCGAGTTCGAGGTCACCATCTCGGACACCGCCATGCCCGCACCGAGGCGCTTGCACAACTGGCGAAACGGCCGGTCGGTGACGCCCGCCATGGGAGCGACGACCAGATTGTTCCGGAGGGTGTGGGGGCCGATGCGCATGCCGGGAGAGAGTACGGAAAGGGGGGCGAATTCTACTCCCGAGACCGGGCCGGGGAAAGCTTGACATGCTGAAAATTTGTGCACCAAGCCGGTGCATCCGGGGCCCTTGCAAAAATATCGTTTGCTTTTACCGCCGTTCCAGTTCACAGTCCGGCCCGTTCGATGTTCAAGTAGTGCAGTTGTTGTTTGGCGTAAGTACCGTTTTCGCGGTGTCCTGTCTTCACACCCCCGCCGTCTTGATCCTCGATCCCCCTGGGGCATGCCCCAAATTTAATATTTTTTAAGGATCAAAATTATGGCTTCCGGTACCGTGAAGTGGTTCAACGATTCCAAGGGCTTTGGCTTCATCTCCCCCGAAGGCGGTGGCGACGACCTGTTCGCGCATTTCTCCGCCATTCAGGGCCAGGGCTTCAAGACCCTCAAGGAAGGCCAGCGTGTCACGTTCGACGTGACCACCGGCCCCAAGGGTCAGCAGGCTTCCAACATCCGTTCGGCCGATTGAGTCTTCGTCCCGACCAGAAAAGCCCGGCCCGTGCCGGGCTTTTTGCATTTCCGAATTAACTTAGGAGACCTGGCATGGCCAAGGAAGAACTACTTGAATTCAGCGGCGTGGTGACCGAAGTGTTGCCCGACTCGCGTTACATGGTCACCCTGGAAAACGGCCACAACCTGGTCGCCTACAGTTCCGGCAAGATGCGCAAACACCATATCCGCATCCTGGCCGGCGACAAGGTTTCGCTGGAAATGTCGCCCTACGACCTGAGCAAGGGCCGCATCACCTTCCGTCACCTGGAGCCGCGCGGACCTTCGTCGACGGCGCCCGCCCCGCGCCGTCACTGAGCGCGTGGCCCGCGCGCCGGTTCGGCGCGGCGGGCCTTGGTTTTCGTCATCTTCCTCGGGCATGATGACCGCCCATGCCAATCCGGTTCGGTCTGCCATGCGTCATTCCCTGATTCCGCGCTTTGCGTCGCTCGTGCTGGGCGGCCTCAGCGTGTTCGGCTTCGCGCCCTTCTATCTGTTTCCCCTGCCGATCCTGGCCCTGGCCGGGCTGTTTCATGTCCTGCGCGAGGCCACCCCGCACGAGGCTGGATTGCGCGCCTGGCTGTTCGGGCTGGGCTGGTTCGGGGCCGGCGTGTCCTGGGTCTATGTCAGCATGCACGAGGTCGGCGGCTTGCCGGTGCTTGCGGCGGCGGCACTCACCCTCGGCTTCGCCGGTGTCCTGGCTTTGTTCTACGGGCTGGCGGGCGGGCTGGCGGCGCGCCTGCCGGTGTCTTCGACCTGGCGCGTGGCGTGGCTCCTGCCGGTGGCCTGGGCCGGCGCGGAGTGGCTGCGCAGCTGGCTGCTGACCGGCTTTCCCTGGCAGGCGCTCGGCTATTCCCAGGCGCCCTACGGACCCCTCGCCGGCTATGCGCCGATCCTGGGCGTGCATGGTGTCACCCTGTTGGCTGCGTTCACCGCCGGGGCCCTGGCGGCCAGGCGCTTCCTGCCGCTGGCTGGCGCGGCTGTGCTGTGGGCGGCCGGCCTGGCGTTGTCAGGCCAGGCCTGGACCCAGCCGACCGGCGCGCCGGTCAGCGTCAGTCTGGTCCAGGGCAATATTGCCCAGACGGTCAAGTTCGAGCCGGAAGTGCTCTGGAGTACCCTGGACGCCTACCGCACGGCGGTCTTGGACAGCGATTCGCGCCTGGTCGTGCTGCCGGAAACCGCCTGGCCGCTGCTCTACCAGGACGTGCCGGCCGACTACCTGGCCGAACTGCGCGCACACGTCGCGCGCGTCCAGGGCCACCTGCTGGTCGGGGTGCCCGAGCGGGACCCCGGCGAGCGTTACTACAACAGCCTGTTCGCGTTCGGCGCGGAGGACACCCAGCGCTATCGCAAGGTGCACCTGGTGCCGTTCGGCGAGTTCGTGCCGCCCGGATTCCGCTGGTTCGTGGACGCCATGGCGATTCCCCTGTCCGACTTCAGCCGAGGGGCGGCCGGCCAGGCGCCGATCGTGGCGGCCGGCCAGCGCCTGGCCGTGAACATCTGCTACGAGGATGTGTTCGGCGAGGAACTGCTGCACGCCCTGCCCGAGGCCACCCTGATGGTCAACGTCAGCAACGATGCCTGGTTCGGGGATTCATTCGCGCCCTGGCAGCACCATCAGATTGCCCAGATGCGTGCCCTGGAGACAGGCCGCTGGTGGCTCAAGGCCAACAACACCGGACTGACCGCGATCATCGACGCGCGGGGCCATACCGTGGCCCGCCTGAAACCCTTCACCACCGACACCCTGCATGGCGAAGCCCAGGGCATGACCGGGGCGACGCCCTACAGCCGTTGGGGCAATGCCGCTTTCCTGATCCTGGCGGTGGTCAGCTGGGTGTGGGTCCTGGTCCGCGCCCGTGCGACCACCTGAGTTATCCTGATTTGATTCTCTCTTGACCGAACCACGCCGATGTCCGAACCGATTCTGAACCCGCCCCTGCGTCTCACCCACTTGTCCCACGGCGGCGGCTGTGGCTGCAAGATCGCGCCCGCCGTGCTGGAGAAAATCCTTGCCGACACGCCGTTCTCCAAGGGGCTGATGCGCCAATACCCCGACCTGCTGGTCGGCATCGAATCCTCCGACGACGCGGCCGTGTGGCAGCTGAACGAGACCCAGGCCATCGTCGCTACCACCGATTTCTTCATGCCGATCGTCGACGATCCGTTCGAGTTCGGTCGGATTGCCGCCACCAACGCCATCTCCGATGTCTACGCCATGGGCGGCCGGCCGTTGTTTGCCCTGGCCCTGGTCGGCATGCCGATCGACACGCTGCCGCACGACATCATCCGCAGGATTCTCGCCGGCGGCGAGGCCGCCGCGCGCGCGGCCGGCATCCCGATCGCCGGCGGCCATTCGATCGACGCCCAGGAGCCGATCTACGGCCTGGTCGCGATCGGCGTGGTCGACCCGCGCAAGGTGAAGAAGAACAGTGCCGCCCAGGCTGGCGACGTGCTCATCCTGGGCAAGGGCCTGGGCGTCGGCATCTACTCCGCGGCGCTCAAGAAGGATGCCCTGACCGAGGTCGGCTACCGGGCCATGATCGATTCCACCACCCAGCTCAATACCCCGGGCAGCGAATTGGGCGAGCTGGAGGGCGTGCATGCCATGACCGACGTGACCGGCTTCGGCCTGCTCGGACACACCCTGGAGATCGCCCGCGGCTCCGGCCTGCGTGCCCGGATCACGTTCGACGCCCTGCCGATCCTGGCCGGCGCCGCAGACCTCGCCCGCGCCGGCTTCGTCACTGGCGCCAGTGGCCGCAACTGGGCCAGCTACGGCCACGGCGTCGAGCTGTTCGCGGGCTGCGCCGATTGGCAGCAGGCCCTGATGACCGATCCGCAGACCAGCGGCGGCCTCCTGGTCGCCTGTGCCGCCGATACGCTGGACGCGGTCATGGCAATCTTCCGTCGCCACGGTTTTGCCCAGGCGGCAGTGATCGGCGCGCTGGAAGCAGGGCCGGCCGGGGTGGTGGTCTCGGGATAGATCGCGCCAGGGGGGCGCAGGGCGTCCACCCGGGGGCGGGCTGCACTCGGGTCAGGCCACTGGTCGCTGCGGCTACCCGGCAAGCCAGCCGTCGATTTTCTTCTTGTCCGGCACCCCGCCACTGTGCACCACCTGGCCATCCACCACCACGCCGGGGGTGGACATGACGCCGTAGCCGAGGATGGCGGCCATGTCGGTGACCTTTTCCAGTTCGATGGCCACGCCCTTTGCGGCGGCGGCTTCCTGGATCAGCTTGGCGGTGGTTTCGCAGTTGCGGCAGCCGCTGCCGAGGACCTTGATCTGCTTCATGATTGCTCCGGTTTGACAGCCTCGATATGGGCCGAGGCGATGTACTGTTCGACGCCGCGTCCGGGGGCCCATTGCGCGATGTAGTCGGCGCTGGCGGCCTTGGGCGCGATGCGGATGTCGGTGAAACCCGCCGCCGCGATCAGCGCGGTCAAGGTCGGCCCGTCGACGGCGCCGGCCACGCAGCCAGTGTAGAGGGCGACTTCGGTACGCATCTCGGGGGGCAGGTCGGCGGTCAGCACGATGTCCGAGAGGGCCAGCCGGCCACCCGGCTTCAGTACCCGCCAGGCGTCGCGGAACACCTGGGCCTTGTCCGGCGACAGGTTGACCACGCAGTTGGAAATGATCACGTCGACCGTGGCGTCGGCCACCGGCAGGTGCTCGATCTCGCCGAGGCGGAAATCGACGTTGGCGTAGCCGCCCTTGACGGCATTCATGCGCGCCTTGGAGAGCATGTCAGGGGTCATGTCGACGCCGATCACCCGGCCGGTTTCCCCGACCGCGCGGGCAGCCAGGAAGCAGTCGAAGCCGGCGCCACTGCCGAGGTCGAGCACGGTCTCGCCCGGCTGGAGGGCGGCGATGGCCTGCGGGTTGCCGCAGCCGAGGCCGAGGTTGGCGCCCTCGGGGACGACGGCCGTGTCTTCGGCACTGTAGCCGAGGCCCTGCGAGAGCAGGGCGGCGACGTCGCTTTCCGAGGCCGTGCAGCAGCTCGGGCCGCAGCCACAGGTTTCGGCGCGGGCGATGGCGCCGTAGGCGTCACGGACCTGTTGCCGGAGGCGGTCGTGTTCGCTGGCGGACATGGCCATGGCCTCAACAGCAGGACTGGCCAGACTTGGTCGGCGTGCAGCAGGCGCCGCCGGTGTCGACCACGGCGATGTTGGCGAACGGATCGGGCTTGAGTTTCGGTTTTGCCGGCTGCATGGCTTCGGCGTAGGCGGCGTCGAAACTGGCATCGAGCTGCTGGGCGGCTTCGTCGCGGATGTGCCGGGCGATTTCGATCACGGTGTCGATCTGGGCCGGGCTGACGCCGTAGCCTTTCAGGCGATCGACCTGGCAGAGGCCCTGCTTCGGATGATTGGCGGCGATGTTGGCGGCCAGCGACACCAGGGCCACGATGGAAGGATGGAGATCACTCATGACAGGCTCCTCAAGCTATTGAACAAGACGCCGACAAAGATGAAGCTGAGCGCGAGATAACCCGCGAACAGGCCGAGCAGGGGCCATTTCACGACCTTGCGCAGGATCAGCATTTCCGGCAGGGACAGGGCGATCACCGACATCATGAACGCGAGCACGGTGCCGAGCGGGACGCCCTTGCCGAGCAGGGCTTCCGCGACCGGGATGACGCCCACCGCGTCGGAATACATCGGCACCCCGGCCAGCACCGCGACCACCACCGAGAGCACCGAGCCGTCGCCGGCGATGCGGGCGACGAAGTCGGCCGGTACGTAGCCGTGGATCAGGGCACCGATGCCGACCCCGATCAGCACGTATTTCCAGATCCGGCCGACGATCTGGCGCACTTCGTTCCAGGCATAGTCGTGGCGCGCGCGCAGGGCGGTGTCCGGCTGGACGTTCTGGGCCTCGCCCATGCGAATCTGCCAGACATAGGCCTCGACCCAGCGCTCCAGCTTGAAGGCTTGCAGGACATAGCCGCCGAGGAAGGCGATGGTCAGTCCGGTGAGCACGTAGATCAGCGTCATTTGCCAGCCGATCACGCCGGCCAGGACCACCACCGCGACCTGGTTGACCATCGGGCTGGCAATCAGGAACGACAGGGTCACGCCGAGCGGGATGCCGGCCTCGACGAAGCCGATGAACAGCGGGATCGACGAGCAGGAGCAGAACGGCGTCACCGCACCCAGGCCGACCGCCGTGAGGCGCGCACCCGGCCCGCTACGGCCTTTCATCAGGGCGCGCACCCGTTCCGGGGTGAGCAGGGCACGTAGCCAGCCCATGACGTAGATCACCGTGGTCAGGAGGACCAGGATCTTCGCCACGTCCATCACGAAGAAATGCAGGGCGGCGCCAGCCGGGCTGGCGGGCGTCAGGCCGGCAAGGTCGAAGACGACGAGGTTCGCCAGGGCGTCAAACATGCCCTCTCCCCTCGGGGGGAAGGGGGGCGCGGCAGCGTGGGAGAGGGCAGCCGGCGCGCTGCGTGTTCACTCCGCCTCGAACTCCGTGAACGCCCGGCTCATGTTGGCCTTGTGCAAGTCGTCGTAGTTCTGCAGATGCTTGAACTGCGGCAGGTCGGCGTACTTGGCCAGGGTGTCGGGCAACGATTCCATGTCGCGGGCGGCCTGGCCGATGACGTGGGCGAGAAAGTCCTCGTAGTCGAACGACTCGCGCTTGGCCTGGGCCAGATCGGTGACCCGGCCATGGCCGGGCACGACATGCTTCGGGTTGAGTTCGACCAGGGCGTGCCCGGCCTTCTGAGCCTTCTTGACGCTCGACCAGGGCAGCACGCCGAGGAGACGGTCGACGTAGACCAGGTCGCCAGTGAAGACGACGTTGCGTTTCGGCAGCCAGACCCAGGCATCGCCTGGGAAATGGGCGTCGGTATAGCGCAGCACCAGCGTTTCTCCACCCAGTTCGAGCCGGGCCTCGGTGCCCGTCAGGGTGCGCCTGGCCGGCATTGCGACGGTGCCGGCCAGGCGGTCACCGAGAAAGCGGGCCAGGGTCTGCAGGTGCTGCTCGGCGAACTGCGCCTGCGTCGCGGCGGTGCGTTCGAGGGCGATGATCTCCGCGCCTTGCTCGGCAAAGGTGGCATTGCCCAGCCAGCGATGGTCCTGGCTACCGGTGTTGATCACCCAGCGCACCGGCTGGTCGGTCACCTGGGCCACCGCCTTGGCCAGCTTCTCGGCGCCCAGCCGGCTGGCACCCGAGTCGATCAGGATGACGCCTTCGGGCGTCACCACGAAGCCGTAGTTGGCATTCAGGCCGTCGTTGTCGGCGCTGCGCTGGCCGAGCGGGCCGATGATCGCGTAGACCTGGTCGACCACCTGCTCGGCCTTGGGCAAGGCATCGGCCAGGGCCGGAAACGCGGCCAGGACCAGGCTGGCGAACAACAGACGGAGTGCGGTCATGGCGGCTCTCAGCGAATAGGGAAAGCCGAATGTTACAGCTTGAGCGCCTCCCTGACCGCCGGAATCAGGCGGGCACGGATGTCGTCACGCACGGTGAGGAAGCTGTCCAGCGGCTCGCCGTGGGGGTCGTGGAAGGGCAGATGGATGCTCGGGACCGGACGCGGGAAGATCGGACAGGTCTCCTTGGCGTTGTCGCACACGGTGACCACCAGGTCGATGGCCTCGTTCATCACCGCGTCGACATCCTTGGGATACAGGCCGTCGGTGGCCAGGCCGGCCTCCTTGAGCGCGGCGATGGCGCCGTCGGCGACCTTGGGCTGGGGCTTGGTGCCGGCCGAGAGCGCGCGGGCGCGGCCGGCCAGGTCGTGGTTGACCAGCACTTCAGCCATTTGCGAGCGGCAGGAGTTTCCGGTGCAGAGGATCAGGACGGTGGGCAGTGTTTCGGTCATGGCGCGTTATCCGGGTGGGGCACGACGACTTCGTCGGCCGGCAGGTGGGGGGTGAGCCAGCGGAACAGGGCCGTGGCGGCGAAGGCGCCCAGCAACTGGGCAATGATGAACAGGGGGGCGTCGACCGGGCGGATGCCGGCGAATGTGTCGCTGGCGGCACGTGCCAGGGTGACCGCCGGGTTGGCGAACGAGGTCGAGGCGGTGAACCAATACGCCGAGGTGATGTACAGGCCGACCGCGAACGGCACCACGTTGGGCCGGGAGCGCAGGCAGCCCCAGATGGTCGCGAGCAGACCGAAGGTGGCGATGAACTCGCTGAAGCCCTGGGCGGCGCCGCTGCGTTCGTGCCCGGAGGCGAAAAACAGCGGCTCGCCGAACATCAGGTGGGCGATGGCGACGCCGGCGAAGGCGCCGGTCACCTGGGCGAGCAGGTAGCCGGGCACCTCGCGCCAGGGCAGGCCCCCCTGCCAGGCATCGGCCAGGGTCACCGCCGGGTTGAAGTGGGCGCCCGAGACCGGTCCGAACACCAGGATCAGCACGATCAGGCCGGCCCCGGTGGACAAGGTGTTGCCGAGCAGGGCGATGGCCACGTTGCCACCGGCCAGGCGCTCGGCCATGATGCCCGAGCCGATCACGATGGCCAGCAGCAGGGCGGTGCCGAGCCCTTCGGCGACCAGTCTGCGGGCGCGACTCATGCGTTCTCCGGCCGGGCCTTGCCGATTTCCTTGAGGCGGGTCTGCAGGGTTAGCTTGTCGAGCTTGCTGAACGGCAGGTTGGCAAACAAGGAGATGCGGTTGTAGAGGAAATTCCAGGTCTGGAAGAAGGCCTTGTGCTTGTCTTCGTCACTGCCCTCGACGGCGGCCGGGTCGGGCACCCCCCAGTGCGCGGTCATCGGCTGGCCAGGCCACACCGGGCAGACCTCGCCGGCGGCGTTGTCGCATACCGTGAAGACGAAGTCGAGTGCCGGCGCGCCGGGCGCGGCAAACTCCTCCCAGTTCTTGCTGCGCAGTCCCTCGGTGGGCAGGTGGTTCTTGGCCAGCAGCTCGAGTGCCAGCGGATTGACCTGGCCGGTCGGGTGGCTGCCTGCCGAGAACGCCCGGAAGCGCCCCTGGCTGATCATCGGATGGTTGAGGATCGCCTCGGCGATGATGCTGCGCGCCGAGTTTCCGGTGCAGAGAAAGAGGACGTTGAGCGGTGCGGTGTCGGTCATGGCGGTCTCCGGTCGGGTGAGGCTACGGAGTCTAGCCTCGAATGCCAAGGTGTGTTGTTAAATATACGTTACAACGAATATTCATGCGCAACACCGGTTCGGCCGGTCGGCCATGCCGGCCAGGCGCGCGGCGTCCTGGTCGATGTCCGCCTCGGGAGCGTCGCGGCTGACGATTTCGGCGATCCGGTAAGCCCACAATGGCAAGCTCGGGCTGAGCCGGTAGAAGATCCAGGTGCCCTCTCGACGCATGGCCAGCAAACCAGATTCGCGCATCACCGCGAGATGCCGGGAAATCTTGGGTTGTGGCAGGTTGAGCGCGGCAACCAGTTCACAGACACACAGCTCGCCTTGGTGGTGCAGCAGGGTCAGGATGCGCCGGCGGGTGGCGTCGGACAGGGTGTCGAACAAGGCCTGGGGTTCCATGGCGCGCAATAATATGCGCCAAAATAGATATAAGCAAGCCGCCAGGTCAGAGCAGGGACACGGCGAAGGCGAGGCCGGCCAGGCTGCCGCAGGCGGCCAGGCCGTGCAGCCAGGTGACCAGGCGGTAGCGGCCGGTCAGGGATTCCGGCGGGTGGGTGGAGATCAGGAATGGCCGGCCGTGACGGGGCCGGGTGACGACGTGGGTGGGCGGTGCGGACAGCGCGGCCTGGCGTTCCTGCGCGATTTGCCGGTGTGCGGCCTGACGGGCCAACTGCCATTCCTGGTCGTCGATCTGGCCGTTCCGGTCGAGGTCGAAACGGTCGTGCAGGCTGGCCGGGTCGTCCTTCCAGTCAGCCAGCAGTTCGCCCACCGCGCGCCGTTCATCGTGGCTGGCGTGGGCGCTCAGGGTGGCGAAATCGCCCAGCACATAGAGGCGCTCGCCGGCCAGGAGGAGTTCTTCCTCCAGCCTGGAATCGCCCTGGGTCAGGGTTTCCTTGCGCTGCACCTGGATTTCGGCGCCGGCCGGCTCGATCACACAGCGACCGCTGCCATCGTCGAGCTGGAACGGGGCATCGCTTTCGCCCGATTCGGTTTGCCGCCAGCGATTGTCCTCCCGGGTGTAATGCCGATACCGGTACCAGAGGCAGGGCAAGTGATGGCCGGGGCTGTAGACGGTGTGGTGGGGATCGGCCAGGGCCTGGCCGATCAGTTCGACGTAGCCCTGGGCCGCCGAGGCGATGCGCGAGGTCGGCGTGTCGGCCACCGCGCGCAGGCGGGCCAGATTGGCCCGCCAGGCGAGCAGGGCGAGGACGAACAGCACCGTCAGCAACATCGACCAGACCGCAGCCGTCTGCCAGTGCAGGCCGGCCAGGAGCAGCATCAGGTAGCCGCCGCCGGACAGCCAGTCCCGCCCGTGGCGGGTCAGTGAGGCGAGCATGGGGCCAGGCGGTCAGCCCTGGCCGCCGAACAGGGCCTTGAAATCGACATCGGCCTTTTCCGCCTCGCTGAAGCGCAACAATTGCGCCTTGCCGAAGCGGAACATGCCGGCGATGACATTGTTCGGAAACTGCTCGACCTTGACGTTGTTGATGTTGACGCTGTCGTTATACAGCTCGCGCCGGTCGGCGATGGCGTCCTCCAGGCCGGACACGCGTTTCAGCAGTTGCATGAAGTGTTCGTTGGCCTTCAGGTCGGGATAGGCCTCGACCACCGCGAACAGCTGGCCAAGGCCCGCGCGCAGCGCGGTTTCCGCGATGCCCAAGGCGCCCAGGTCGTGGCTTTCCCGGGCCTGCTGCACCTGGCTGCGCGCCTGGGTCACCCGCTCCAGGGTGGCCTGCTCAAATTCCTTGTACTGACGCGCGGTTTCCACCAGCTTGGGCAATTCGTCGTGGCGCTGCTTGAGCAGCACGTCGATGTTCGACCAGGCAGCGCTGACGTTGTGCTTGAGCTGGACCAGATGGTTGTAGATGGAAATGCCGTAGATCAGGGCCAGCAGGATCGCGCCCAGAACCAATACCAGGAAGGCTGCCATGACGAACTCTCCCGTAAGATGGGGTGCAAAGGCCGTCATCATAGGGTAAGCGTCCGGCGTGCGGGGCCATTGAAGATGTTTATGTCCGTTGAAGCCGCCCGGCCGCCTACCTATACTGCGCGAAAACCGCTTCAACAGCCCGCTAGAAAGTACACCATGTCCAACCTGACCCCCGCCAACCTCCGTACCCTCGCTTTCGTCGGCCATGGTGGTGCCGGCAAGACCACCCTGATCGAAGCCCTGCTCGCCCAGTCCGGCGCCCTCACCGCCCCGGGCAGCGTGGCCAAGGGCAGCACCGTGTGCGATTACGATACGCTCGAGAAGGAGCACCTGCATTCCATGAAGCTGGCGGTGGCCCACCTGGACAGCGGCGACACCCGGGTGCACCTGCTCGATACGCCGGGCTACCCCGATTTCATGGGCCAGGCGATGTGCGCCCTGGACGCGGTGGAGACCGTGGCCGTGGTGATCGACGCCCAGAAGGGCATCGAGCTGACCGCCAGCCGGATGATGCACTGGGCGCAGACGCGCAAGCTCGACCGCATCCTCGTGGTCAACAAGATCGATGCCCCGGGCGTCGATCTGCCCGGTCTGCTGGCCGAGCTGCAAGCCGCCTTCGGCCGCGAATGCCTGCCGATCAACCTGCCGGCAGCCGGCGGCAGCCAGGTGACCGACTGTTTCTTCAATCCGGGTGGCGAGTCCGATTTTTCCTCGGTGGCCGACGCCCATCGTGCCCTGGTCGACCAGGTGGTCGAGGTCGACGAGGCCTTGATGAACGTCTACCTGGAGCAGGGCGAAGTGAAGCCCGAGCAACTCCACGCCCCCTTCGAGCAGGCCTTGCGCGAGGGCCATCTGGTGCCGGTGTGCTTCGTCTCGGCGCAGACCGGGGCCGGCGTGGCCGAGCTGATCGATGTCATGGTCAAGCTGCTGCCCAATCCGACCGAGGGCAACCCACCCCTGTTCGTCAAGGGCGAGGGCGAGGCGGCGGTGCCGTTCCATTCCGAGCCGGACCCGGCCAAGCATGTCATCGCGCATGTCTTCAAGGTCGAGATGGACCCCTACGTCGGCAAGATCTGCGTGGTGCGCGTGCACCAGGGCACGGTCACGCCGAACAGCCAGCTGTACATCGGCGAAAGCCGCAAGCCGTTCAAGGTCGGCCACCTGTACCGCCTGCAAGGCAAGCAGCTGACCGAGATCGAGGCCGCCGTGCCGGGCGACATCTGCGCCATCACCAAGATCGACGACCTTGGCTTCGATGCCGTGCTGCACGACGCGCCCGAGGACGACCACATCCACATGCGACCGCTCGAGTTCCCGCACGCCGTGTTCGGTCTCGCGGTGCGGCCCAAGAAGCAGGCCGATGCCTCGAAGCTCGCCGAAGTGCTGCACAAGCTGGTGGCCGAGGATCCCGGCCTGCACGTCGAGCACGACGCCACCACCCACGAGGCGGTGATTCGCGGCCTGGGCGAGATGCACCTGGCCAACGTCCTCGAGAAGATGCGCGAGCAGTTCCGCCTGGAGGTCGACACCCATCCGCCCACCATCCCCTACCGGGAAACCATCCTGGCCCCGGCCGAGGGCCACCACCGGCACAAGAAACAGTCCGGCGGCGCCGGCCAGTTTGGCGAGGTCTACCTGCGGGTCGAGCCGATGGAACGTGGCGCCGGCTTCGAGTTCGTCGACGCGGTCAAGGGCGGGGTCATCCCCGGCACCTTCATCCCGGCCGTGGAAAAGGGCGTGCGCCAGGCCATGGGCCTCGGCGCGGCGGCCGGTTTCCCGCTCCAGGACATCCGGGTGACCGTGTATGACGGCAAGACCCATCCGGTCGACGGCAAGGAAATCGCCTTCGTCACCGCCGGCAAGAAGGCTTTCCAGGATGCCATGGCCAAGGCCAAGCCGATCGTCCTGGAACCGATCGTCAACATCGAACTGACCGTACCCGAAGCCTATTTCGGCGATGTCAGTGGCGATCTCTCCGGCCGGCGCGGCCAGATCACCGGCAACCAGGCCGGGCGCGGCGGCATGATGGTGCTGGAGGGCCAGGTGCCGCTGGCCGAGCTGGACAACTTCCAGCAGCGCCTCAAGGCACTCACCGGCGGCCAGGGCTCCTACACGCTGGAACTGTCCCACTACGAGCAGGTGCCGCCCCCGGTGCAGCAGCAACTCGCGGCGCAGTTCAAGCCGGTGGAGGACGAGCAGTAAGGCGTTGACGCCTCCAGGGCGACGGGACTAGGATCTGACTAGTCTGACTATCATGGAGGCGCCGATGCATCGGTGGCAACTACAAGAGGCCAAGGCTCGCTTCAGTGAGGTGGTGAAGTCTGCCGTCAGTGAGGGGCCACAGGAAATCACCCTGCGCGGACGCCCGGCTGCGGTCGTGCTATCCGCAGAAGACTATGCGCGGCTGGCTGTCCGCAAGCCGGGGCTGGTTGACTTTCTCCGGCAGTCCCCGCTGGTGGGGATCGATCTGACCATCGACCGAGACCCCTCGCCGGTACGTGAGATCGCGTTGTGAGCTATCTGCTCGACACCAACGTCATCTCGGAACTGGTCCGCCCACAGCCGGCCAGTCAAGTCCTGGCCTGGTTCCGGGAGGTGCCGGACCGCGCCCTCTACCTGAGTGTATTGAGCCTGGGTGAGATACGGAAGGGCATCGAAAGAATGCCGACCGGAGGACGACGCGAGCTTGTACGCCTCTGGCTGGAGCAATCGCTGCCCGACTGGTTTGAAGACCGATTGTTGCCAGTAACCGCCTTGGTGGCTGAGCGATGGGGACGCCTGCTCGCTGAGTCACCGCGTTCATTGCCGGCTGTGGACAGCCTGCTGGCTGCGACTGCGATGACACATGACCTCCGTCTGGTCACCCGCAATGTGGCTGATTTCGATGTCGCGGGACTGGAGGTGATCAACCCGTGGAATGTGGCTTGATGGGCGTTCACCTGATTCGCGAACTCAAGGGCGATCGCATTTTGCTGTCGGGCCGAGCGGTGACTTGCATGAGTGCGGAGTTCGAGTTGCTGGAGAAGCCCTCTTTCCATCCTGATCGAATGGAGCGGACATGACCGTCATCAAACAGGAAGACCTCATCCAGTCGATTGCCGACGCCTTTCAGTACATCTCCTACTACCACCCGCTCGATTTCGTGCGCGCGGTGACCGCAGCCTACGAACGAGAGCAGTCGCCGGCGGCCAAGGATGCCCTGGCGCAGATCCTGGTCAATTCGCGCCTGGCCGCCGAAGGCCACCGGCCGATCTGCCAGGATACCGGCATGGCGGTGGTGTTCGTGAAGCTGGGCATGAATGTCCGCTTCGAGGGTGACCTGAGCCTGCAGGCGATGATCGACGAAGGCGTACGCCGGGCCTACACCCATCCCGACAACCCCCTGCGCGCTTCGGTGCTTGCCGATCCGGCCGGCGCGCGCCGCAACACCCGTGACAACACGCCGGCGGTGGTCTACGTCGAGCTGGTGCCGGGCGATACCCTGGATATCCGGCTTGCCGCCAAGGGCGGCGGCTCCGAGAACAAGGCCAAGTTCACCGTGCTGAACCCGTCCGATTCGCTGGTCGACTGGGTGCTTTCCGTGGTGCCCGGGATGGGCGCCGGCTGGTGCCCGCCCGGCATCCTCGGCATCGGCGTCGGCGGCACGCCGGAGAAGGCCTTGTTGATGGCCAAGGAGGCCTTGCTCGACGACATCGACATCCAGGATCTGCTGGTACGCGGACCCAGCAACCGGGTCGAGGAATTGCGCCTGGAACTGTACGACAAGGTCAACGCACTCGGCATCGGCGCCCAGGGCCTGGGTGGCCTGACCACGGTGTTGGACGTGAAGATCCGTGACTATCCCACGCATGCCGCGTCACTGCCGGTCGGCCTGATTCCCAACTGCGCGGCGACCCGCCACCTACATTTCACGCTCGACGGCAGCGGTCCGGCGCGCTTTGATCCGCCCCCGCTCTCGGCCTGGCCGCAGATTGCCTGGAACGGCCCGGCCGGCGCCCGGCGGGTCAACCTCGACAGCCTGACCCGCGCCGAGATCGCCCAGTGGCGGGCCGGCGATGCCCTGCTCCTGAGCGGCAAGCTGCTCACCGGACGCGATGCCGCGCACAAGCGCATCGCCGACCTGGTCGCCCAGGGCGCGCCGCTGCCGGTCGATTTTCGCAACCGCTTCATCTATTACGTCGGTCCGGTCGATCCGGTCGCCGGCGAGGCGGTCGGCCCGGCCGGACCGACCACGGCGACGCGCATGGACAAGTTCACCGACCTGATGCTGGGCGAGGCGGTCGGCCTCTTCGGCATGGTCGGCAAGGCCGAGCGCGGCCCCGAGGCCGTGGCCTCGATTGCCCGCCATGGCGCGGTCTACTGCATCGCGGTCGGCGGCGCCGCCTATCTGGTCGCCAAGGCGATCCACGGCGCCCGGGTGCTGGCCTTCCCGGAACTGGGCATGGAGGCGGTCTACGAATTCGACGTGGTCGACATGCCGGTCACCGTGGCGGTCGACAGCCAGGGTCATTCCGTGCATGAGTCCGGGCCGCGCGAATGGCGGGCCCGCATCGGCCGCATCCCCGTCGCGCGCCATTGAATGGCACAATGGCGGCTGTTCACTGAACACACGGGGAAACAGGATGGACTTGGTCTGGTGGCACTGGCTGGTGCTCGGCATGCTCCTGGTTGGCCTGGAAATGCTGATCCCGACGTTTTTCCTGATCTGGTTCGGGCTGGGCGCCCTGCTGGTCGGCGTGGTCACCTTGGTTGCGGTACCGGGGTTCGCCACACAACTGGTGCTGTGGGCCGTGGCCTCGATGGCCATGATGGGCATTTGGCTCAAGTGGTTCAAGAACCCGAACCGGACTCGCGCCGGCCAGGCCAAAGCCGGCGTGATCGGCCTGGCCGGCCTGATGACCCGGCCGGTGACCGAGACCGAACCGGGTGAGATCCTGTTCCAGCGGCCGGTACTGGGTGCCGACCGCTGGCCGGTGGTGGCCGATGCCCCGATCCCGCAGGGCGTCAAGGCCAAGGTGGTGGACGTGCTGGGACAAACCTTGAAAGTGGAACAGCTAGGAGGCTGACATGGGCGGCGAGATCGTATCCATCGTATTGATCGTCTTTCTCTTCGTCACGCTCTGGAAGGGCGTGCGCATCGTGCCGCAGGGCGAGGAATGGGTGGTCGAACGCCTGGGCAAGTACCTGAAGACCCTGATGCCCGGCCTGCACGTGCTGATCCCCTACATCGACAACCTGGCCTACAAGGTCACCACCAAGGACCTGATCCTCGATATCCCGCAGCAGGAAGTGATCACCCGCGACAACGCCGTGCTGGTGACCAACGCCATCGCCTTCGTCAAGGTGACCGACACCCAGAGCGCGGTGTATGGCGTGACCAATTTCCAGATCGCGGTGATGAACCTGGTGCAGACCACGCTGCGCGCCATCATCGGTGCCATGGACCTCGACGAGGCCCTGTCCAGCCGGGACCAGATCAAGGCCAAGCTGAAGGATTCCATCGCCGACGACGTGTCGGACTGGGGCCTGACCCTGAAGTCGGTCGAGATCCAGGACATCTCGCCCTCGGCCACCATGCAGAAATCCATGGAACTGCAAGCCGCCGCCGAGCGGGAGCGCAAGGCCACCGTGACCAAGGCCGAAGGCGACAAACAGGCGGCCATCCTGGAAGCAGAAGCGCGCCTGGAGGCCGCCAAGCGCGACGCCGAAGCGCAAGTGCGCCTGGCCGAGGCTTCGGCCGAGGCGATCCGGCGCATTTCGGCGGCGATCCCCGACAAGGAACTGCCGGCGCTCTACATGCTGGGCGAGAAGTACATCGCCTCGCTCAAGGAGATGGCCAGCGCCAACGGCAGCAAGACCGTGCTCCTGCCGGGCGACATCGTTCGCAGCCTGGAAGGGCTGCTGGGGCGCAAGGCTTGAAAAAACTTAAAGCTGTTTCTAAAGTTGTTTTCGTAACCGCCGATAAAGGCACTGCTGTCACCCTCGCATGACTTTGACGCGAATGAAAAAACTGATCGCCTATCTGATGTCGTTCCTGCTGGCCCTGGGTGCGCCCCTGGCGGAAGCCGCCGAACGCGCCCCGTCCAGCACCAAGAGCGCGACAGCCAAGGTCAGCAAGAACGCCCAGGCGAGCAAGAAAAAGGTCAAGGCCAAGGCATCCAAGAAGAAAGTCAAGGCAAGCGCCAAGAAGAAGATCAAGGCGACCAAGAAGAAAGCCAGGATCAAGGCTCGCAGGATCGTCAGCGAAGCCCAGGAGGCTCCCCGTCCGCACAGCCTGGCGACGGCGCCCCTGCAAGTCTCCTATGGTCTCGCCAACAGCGATGACCTGGAATTGCGTTCCGCCGCCGTGATGGTGCTCGACCAGCGCACCGGTCATGCCCTCTATGCCAAGAACCCCGATGTCGCCACGCCGATCGCCTCGATCACCAAGTTGATGACTGCCATCGTGGTGCTCGACGCAGGCCTCGCCATGTCCGAGGACATCACCATCGGCATGGAAGACGTCGACCGCCTCAAGTACACCGGCTCCCGTCTGGCCCTGGGCACCACCCTGAGCCGCGAGGAGTTGCTCAACCTGGCCCTGATCGCCTCCGAAAATCGTGCCGCTGCCGCCCTGTCGCGCGCCTACCCGGGCGGTCGTGAGGCGTTCATCCAGGCCATGAACCGCAAGGCGGCCGTCCTGGGCATGAGCAACACCTGGTTCGTCGACGGCACCGGCCTGGACAGCAACAATCGCTCCACCGCCGCCGACCTGGCCAAGCTGGTCGATGCCGCCTACGACTATCCGGAGATCCGACGCATCTCGAGTACCGGCCAGTTCGGCATCAGCGTGCCGGGCCGTCAGACCGTGAAGATCAAGGAACACGGCAAGGTGCGCAAGGTGTCCCGCGAGGTGATGCGCCATGTCGCCTTCAACAACACCAACGCCCTGACCCGCAACCCCGACTGGGACATCGGGGTGTCCAAGACCGGCTACATCAACGAAGCCGGGCATTGTCTGGTCATGCAGGCGCGCATCGCTAACCGGCCGGTGATCGTGGTCCTGCTCGACTCCTGGGGCAAGCTGTCGCGCATCGGTGATGCCAGCCGCGTGCGCAAGTGGCTGGAAACCCTGAATCCCGAGCAGATCGCCCAACTGGGCGCCCGCGCCCAGGGCTGATTCGGCCCCTCGGCGCGGCTCCTCAAACGCCGCGCATCGCGTCACCTGGGGTTCCCGGCGGATCGCGGCCAGGTTGGCTTTACCTGGAAATGCGCCAATCCCCCAAAACAAACCTGGCTATTCGATGAAAATTTGATGGCTATCAAGGTTTGTTGACGACGTGCCTCGATACCATCGGCTCCAGTACATATACATGGGCTTGTCCAGGCGGGCGAGTCCCTTCGTGTCACGTGTCCTGGAGGGGATTATGAGGAATCGTCTAGAGGTGGCCATCCTGGCTGCCGGCCTGGCAGTCTCGGGCGTGTCGGTCGCCGGCAACATCGAGGCGCTGGCCCACACTTGCAACAACTGCCATGGCATGAATGGCGTGTCCGTCGGCCCGACCATGCCCAGCATCGGTGGTCTGTCGGAAACCTATCTCAAGCACGTGATGCTGCAATGGAAGTCGGGTGAACGCTATTCCGCCACCATGGGCCGTCATTTCAAGGGCTATAGCGACAGCACGTGATGCTGCAATGGAAGTCGGGTGAACGCTATTCCGCCACCATGGGCCGTCATTTCAAGGGCTATAGCGACGAGGAACTCGCTGCCCTGGCCGCCTATTTCAGCAAGAAGCCGTGGGTGCCGGTGGTGCAGAAGGCCGGGGCTGATGTCCTGGCCAAGGGCAAGGATGCCACCGAGCGCTGCGAGACCTGCCACGGCGTCACCGGCGGCGAGCCGGACGATGAGGATACCCCGCGGTTGAACGGCCAATGGGCCAAGTACCTGGAGCTGGAGTTGCTCAAATACCGCACCGAATCGGTGCTGATGCCGCACAAGAAAATGCGCAACAACGCCAAGAAGCTGGACGAGGCCGATGTCGCCCATGCCGCCCAGTACTACGCCGCCCAGCCGAAATAATCAGGAGACCCTCATGAGCTCGTTCAATCGTCGCGCATTCATCAAGGCCGCCATCGCCGCCGCGCCGGCGTCGGCCTGCCTGGCCGTGCCCCAGGCCGCCCACGCCGGCGTCAAGGCCAAGATCGTCGTCATCGGTGGCGGCTTCGGCGGCGCCACCGCCGCCAAATACCTGAAGCTGATGGACCCGGGTCTGGACGTCACCCTGGTCGAGCGCCAGAAGATTTACACTTCCTGCCCGCTGTCGAACGAGGTGCTGTCCGGCCATGGCAAGCTGGAAGACTTGCAGATCGGCTATGACGGTCTCGCCAAGCGGGGCATCCATCTGGTGTTCGATGATGCCACCGGCATCGACCCGGCCAAGAAGTCGGTCAGCCTGAAGAGTGGCAAGACGCTCAAGTACGATGCCCTGGTGGTGTCGCCTGGCATCGATTTCAATTATGCAGCCATCGCCGGCTACAGCGAGGAACTGGCCAACACCACCCATCCCCACGCCTGGAAGGCGGGTCCCCAGACCCTGGCATTGAAGAAACAGCTGGAGTCCATGCAGGATGGCGGCACTTTCGTCATCACGGTGCCGCCCGGCCCGTTCCGTTGCCCGCCCGGCCCTTACGAACGCGCCGCCCAGGTGGCCAACTATCTGCGTGATCACGGCAAGGGCAAGTCCAAGGTGCTGATCCTGGATGCCAACGACTCCTTCTCCAAGAAGGGCTTGTTCGAGCAGGCCTGGAAGATGCAATACCCCGGCATGATCGAATGGGTGGCCGGCGCCGCCGGGGGCAAGGTGATCAAGATGGATGCCAAGCGCAACACCGCCTACACCGATTTCGGCGACTACAAGGCCGACGTGCTCAATATCATCCCGCCGCATCATGCCGGCATGGTGGCCAAGAATGCCGGTCTGACCAATGAAAAGGGCTGGTGCTCGGTCGACATGCTGACCATGGAATCCAAAGTCCACAAGGACATCTGGGTGGTCGGCGATGCCTGCGTGCACGGCGACCTGCCGGTCTATGGCGCGCCGAAATCCGCGCACTCGGCTTCGACCCAGGCCAAGGTCGCCGCCGGCGCCATCATCGCCAAGCTGAACGGCCTGCCCGCGCCCGAGCCGTTCTTCGTCAATACCTGCTATTCGATCACCGACAAGGATTGGGGCTTCTCGGTGGTGCACGTCTACCGGGTGAAGGACGGCAAGCTGGTCTACATCCAGGAGGCTGGTGGCATCTCGCCGGTGAACCTGCCGGACGAGGCCCAGCTCAAGCTGCAACGCAAGCTGGAGTCGGAATACGCGACCGGCTGGCTGAAGAACATCATGGCGGATTCGTTCGCCTGACACTTGATTGGGATCTGGCAGGAAAGGGGGATCGATGAACACCATGGCAAACAGCGTTTGAGCGGTCCGGAGGCGCGCTGTCCCGTGCGCCAATGTTGGTATTCAAGGAGGAAACATCATGAGCATGACGACCCAATTAGGTCGCTTGGCACTGGCTGCGGCGTTCTCGCTGATCGGCTTCGGTGCCCAGGCGGTCGTGGACATTCCCAGGCCACAAATGCCGCCCCCGGTGCCGGCCAAGGCCGATCCGATCAAGCCGGTGGACGCCAAGAAGTGTTATTCCTGCCACGAGAACATCGAGGAGTTTCATACCGGTGGTCGCCACGCCACGGTGAACTGTGCGCATTGCCACAATGATGCCGCCGAACATCAGAAGACCGCCAAGGGCAGCAAGATGGGCACCCGGCCGAATACCATCAAGGACCATCGCGCCTGCGCCACTTGTCACGTCGAGCAGTACAACAGCTTCGTGCAGACCAATCTGGAATCGAAGGCACGGGTGGAGAAGGCCACCACCAAGAGCCGTTCGCCCTTGTTCGACAAGCTGATGGAAGGCTACGGTTTCACCAAGGAGCACAACGAGCCCCGCTCGCACGCCTTCATGCTGGTCGATCAATGGGTGGTGGATCGTGCCTTCGGCGGTCGCATGCAGTTCAAGGACTGGACCTATGTCAACAAGGCTGAACTGGCTGCCAACGGCGCCTGGAACGTGATCGTCGACAAGGAACCCTCGACCTCCGATCAAAAGATTTTCATGCGCCAGACGGTGACGGCGGTGAACCCGGTCTGCATGAACTGCAAGACGCAGGACCACATCCTGGACTGGAAATACATGGGCGACAAGGACCCGAAGGCCAAGTGGGATCGCACTTCCAAGCCGGTCGAGTTTGCGCGGGGTGTGAACCATCCGCTCAACTGCTACATGTGTCATGACCCACACTCCGCCGCGCCGCGCGTGGTCCGTGACGCCCTGATCCAGGCGGTGGTCGACCGCAAGGAAGGCACCTACCCGCAGGACAAGGCCAAGAGCGAAAAGAGCAAGATGACCAAGGTCACCTTCCAACGTGACGGCAAGGATTTTCGTGCCATCGGCCTGCTCTCGAAATCCGATTCCAACCTGATGTGCGCCCAGTGCCACGTGGAATACAACTGCGGCCCCGGCTTCGATTGTTCCGACCCGGCCAATCCGAAGTATGTGACCATGGCCGACCCGCGCACCAACCTGTTCACCTGGACCAACGTGTTCGGCTACAAGGACAAGATGGTCGGGCAGAACAAGTTCAAGGACTTCAAGCACGCCAGCACCGGCGCCCTGTTGCCCAAGATCCAGCACCCGGAAATGGAAACCTACTGGGGTTCCAAGCACGAGAAAGCGGGCGTCGAGTGCAAGGACTGCCACATGACTAAGAAGAAGCACGCGAACGGCAAGGTGACCACCAATCACCAGCAGATCTCGCCGCGCTACAACCTCAAAGCCGCTTGCCTGAACTGCCACAAGGAATGGACCGAGGATGACGCGCGCTACCACATGGAGGCCATCCAGGGGTATATCCGCGGCAAGATGGCCAAGGCCGAATTCTGGATCGCCCAGTATATCGACGTGATCATGAAGGCCAAGGAAGCCGGTGTGTCCGCCGAGGTGATGAACAAGGCCTACGACCTGCAATACGACGCCAACCTGTATTGGGAATGGTGGACCGCCGAGAACTCGGATGGCTTCCACAACCCGGATGATGCCCGCGAGTCGCTGACCCGTTCCATCGATGCCTCCCAGGCCGGCATCAAGCTGCTGAAGGAAGAGCTGGCCAAGATGAAGACCGCGGCCAAGTAATCTTTTCACCAGCAGTCTTTGGGGCCGGCGCGAGCCGGCCCCTTTTTATGGTCCGGCTTTGCCTGGACAGTGTTTGTCGGTATCCTCCAAAGGCTTGTCAGCCCCGCTTCCCATGACCGATTCCACCCCCTTGCTTACCGTGCACGACCTCGCCTGCGCCCGCGGCGAGCGCACCCTGTTCGAGGCCATGAATTTCGTCCTCTCGGCGGGTCAGCTGTTGCTGGTGCAAGGCGGCAACGGGCGCGGCAAGACCAGCTTGCTGCGCTTGCTGACCGGGCTCGCCGAACCCCTGGCCGGCGAGATTCGCTGGCGCGGCGAGGCGATTCAGAACAACCGCGACGCATACCACCGGGAAATGGCCTATCTGGGTCATTTGAACGGCATCAAGGATGAACTGACCCCGGTCGAGAACCTGCGCCTCGCCGCGGAACTGGCGCGCGCACCCATGGCCGAGGCCGAAGCCGAGCAGGCCCTGGTCGAGATCGGCCTGGCCCGTTGTCTGGACCTGCCCTGCCGGGTGTTGTCGTTCGGCCAGCGGCGCCGGGTGGCGCTGGCTGGTCTGGTCAATGCCGGTGCCCGTCTGTGGATCCTCGACGAGCCGCTCACCGGGCTCGACATCCATGGCGTGGCCATGGTCGAAGGCTTGCTGCGCGACCATGTCCGCACCGGCGGCATGGTGGTGATGACCACCCACCAGCCTTTGGCCCTGGAGGGCGTCGACGTGGTGCCCTTGCAGGTCGGACCGGTGCTGACCCCGATCGAGGCGGAGGCCGAGTGCTGCGCTTCCTGATCACGGTGATCCGCCGTGACTTGAAACTGGCCGCCCGGCGCAAGGGCGACTGGCTCACCTCGCAGTTTTTCTTCGTCATGGTGGTGAGCATGTTCCCGCTCGGGATCGGGCCGGATCCGGTGATCCTGGCCAAGGTGGCGCCCGGCGTGGTCTGGGTGGCCGCCCTGCTGGCCTCGCTGTTGTCGCTGTCGCGGCTGTTTGCCGACGACCACCGGGACGGCAGCCTGGAACAGATTTTGCTGTCGCCGCATCCGCCGGTCCTGCTGGCGCTCGGCAAGGCGCTGGCCCATTGGCTCATCTATGGCATCCCGCTGCTGCTGATCGCGCCGGTGCTCGGCGTGCAGTTCGCCTTGCCGGCCGAGGCGATCGGCGTGCTCGTGCTGTCCTTGTTGATCGGGACGCCGGTGCTGTCCTTGCTCGGCAGCGTCGGCGCGGCGTTGACCTTGGGCCTGCGCGGCGGAGGGGTATTGTTGACGTTGCTGATCCTGCCCTTGTATGTTCCGGCCCTGATCTTCGGCGCCGGCGCGGTCGATGCCGCGCTGGCCGGCCTTGGTGCCGAAGCCAACCTGTCGCTGCTCGCAGCCTTCATGGTGATGACCTTGCTGGTGTCGCCCTGGGTGGCTTCGGCGGCCCTGCGTGTATCCATCGAGTGACCATGTCCATTGCTCTGTTCAAGTACGCCGCGCCGATGACCTTCTACGGGCTCGCTGGCCGGCTGATTCCCTGGTTCGCCTGGAGTTCGGCCCTGCTCTGTGCGGTCGGCCTCTACCTCGCCTTCTTCGTCGCGCCGACCGATTTCCAGCAGGGCGAGGCCTACCGGGTCATCTTCATCCACGTGCCGGCGGCCTGGATGTCGATGTTCATCTATCTGGTGATGGCCTTCTGGGCCGCCATCGGCCTGGCCTGGAATACCCGGCTGTCGTTCATGATGGCGCGCGCGCTGGCTCCGACCGGCGCGGTGTTCGCCTTCTTGTCACTGTGGACCGGCGCGCTGTGGGGCAAGCCGATGTGGGGGGCCTGGTGGGTGTGGGATGCCCGCCTGACTTCGGCGCTGATCCTGTTCTTCCTCTATGTCGGCATCATGGCCCTGTGGTCGGCCATCGATGATCCGCGCCGGGGTGACAAGGCCGGCGCCTTGCTGATCCTGGTCGGGGCCGTCAACGTGCCGATCATCTATTTTTCCGTGAAATGGTGGAACACCCTGCACCAGGGCGCCAGCATCAGCCTGACCAAGGCACCGAGCATGGCCTCGATCATGCTGATCGGCATGCTGGTGATGGCTTTCGCGGCCTGGTTCTACACCATCGCCATGGCGTTGTATCGGGTGCGCGGCATCATCCTGGAACGCGAACGCCAGACCGAGTGGGTCGCCGCCATCCTGGAGGGCAAGTGATGCAGTGGGAAAGCTGGGAAGCCTTCTGGGCGATGGGCGGCTATGGCCTCTACGTCTGGGGATCGTATGCCGTGACGGTGATCGCGATATTGATTGAAATCATTTTCCTGAAACGCGGTCACAGCCAGACTGTGCGCCGACTGCGGCGTTTGAAGAACTGGGAATCGCAATGAAAACTCGCAACAAGAAACTGCTCGCCATCGGTTTGTCGGTGGTGGGTCTGGGCATCGCCGCCGCCCTGGTCCTGAACGCTTTCCAGGAGAACCTGGTGTTCTTCTTCTCTCCGACCGATGTCGCGCAGGGCAAGGCGCCGGCCGAGCGGGCCTTCCGGATCGGTGGCTTGGTCGAGGAGGGCAGCCTGAAGCGTTCGGAGGATGGCATGTGGGTCGATTTCGTGGTCACCGATACCGCCCAGACCGTGCCGGTCCGCTACAGTGTTTCCGAGTTCGGTCCCCTGCCTGACCTGTTCAAGGAAGGCAAGGGCGTGGTGGTCGAAGGCAAGTTGGCGTCGAGCGGCCAGTTCAGCGCCACCCAGGTCCTGGCCAAGCACGACGAGAACTACATGCCCCCCGAAGCCGCGCACGCGCTCGAGCAGGCCCAGAAAGCCCAGAGCACGCTGGTCCAGTAGCCGCGCCGCGCCGTCATCCCTAAGGAAAGTCAATGATCCCTGAGCTTGGCCATTTCGCCTTGATCCTCGCCCTGATGCTGGCCCTGGTCCAGGGCATCCTGCCCCTGGTTGGCGCGCAGCGCGGCAACGCCACCCTGATGGGGGTGGCTCGACCGGCCGCGCAAGGTCAGTTCGTGTTCGTCCTGTTTGCCTACGGCTGCCTCGCCTATGCCTTCCTGACCAATGATTTCTCGGTCGAGAACGTGGCCCGCAACTCGTTCTCGCAACTGCCGCCGATCTACCGTTTCACCGCGACCTGGGGCTCGCACGAAGGTTCGTTGTTGCTCTGGACCCTGATCCTGACCTTCTGGACCACCGCCGTCACGGTCTGGAGCCGGCATCTGCCCGAGGACATGGCAGCGCGCGTGATTGGCGTCATGGGCCTGGTCAGCGTCGGTTTCCTGCTCTTCCTGCTCCTCACTTCGAACCCGTTTGATCGCCTGCTGCCCGTGCCCATGGACGGCCGCGACATGAACCCCCTGTTGCAGGACCCCGGCATGGTGCTGCATCCGCCGATGCTGTACATGGGCTATGTTGGTTTCTCGGTGGCCTTCGCCTTCGCCATTGCCGCGCTCCTGTCCGGCAAGCTGGACGCCGCCTGGGCACGCTGGTCACGGCCCTGGACCACGGTGGCCTGGCTGTTCCTGACCTTGGGCATCGGCCTGGGCAGCTGGTGGGCCTATAACGAGCTCGGCTGGGGCGGCTGGTGGTTCTGGGATCCGACCGAGAATGCCTCGTTCATGCCCTGGCTGGTCGGCACCGCCCTGATCCACTCCCTGGCAGTGACCGAGAAGCGCGGCGCTTTCAAGAACTGGACCGTGCTGCTCGCCATCACCGCCTTCTCGATGAGCCTGCTCGGCACCTTTCTGGTTCGCTCGGGCGTGCTGTCGTCGGTGCATGCCTTCGCCACCGACCCGACCCGGGGCGTGTTCATCCTGGCGTTCCTCGGCGTGGTGATCGGTGGATCCTTCGTCTTGTTCGCCCTGCGTGCGCCGAAGATGGCGAGCGGGGGCAGTTTCTCCGCCCTGTCGCGCGAATCCCTCCTGCTCGCCAACAATGTGGTGTTGGCCGCGGCCATGGGCGCGGTGCTTCTGGGCACCATGTATCCCTTGTTCATGGACGCGCTCGGCATGGGCAAGATCTCGGTCGGCCCGCCTTACTTCAACGCCGTGTTCGTGCCGCTGATGACCCCGATCCTGTTCCTGGTCGGTGTCGGTCCCCTGGCGCGCTGGAAGCAGGCCAGCCTGCCCGAGCTGGTCAAGCGCTTGCGCGTGGCCATGGCGGTGGCCATCGTCAGTGGCTTGCTGCTGCCGTTCACCTTCGACGGCTTCAATGCCATGGCCGCGTTTGGCCTGGCGCTGGCGCTCTGGATCGTGTTCACCGTGCTGATCGGCTTCGCCGAGCGCCTGAAGCATGCCCAGGGCCCCCTGATGGCCAAGCTGGGCGGCTTGCCGCGCGGCTTCTGGGGCATGCAGCTGGCGCACTTCGGTTTGGCCTGGGTGGTGGCCGGGATCGCCCTGGTCTCGGCCTATGAAAGCGAACGCAACGTCAAGATGAACATCGGCGACACCGCCGAACTGGCCGGCTATGTCTTCACCTTCCGGGGCGCTGAAATGCGTCCCGGCCCCAACTACCAGGCCGCACGCGGGACCCTGGAAGTGACCAAGGACGGCAAGCCGGTCACCACGCTCCATCCGGAAAAGCGCATCTATAACGCCTCCGGCATGCCGATGACCGAAGCCGCCATCCACTACAGTTTCACCCGCGACGTGTATGCGGCCATGGGTGAGGAACTGGAAGGCGGCGCCTGGACTGTCCGCGTGTTCCATAAGCCGTTCATCAATTGGCTGTGGATCGGCGGCCTGTTCATGGTCATGGGCGGGGTGTTCGCAGCCAGCGACCGCCGGTATCGGATCGCCTTGAAGAAATCCGAGGTGCCGGCCGGCGGCGTTGTCCAGGGAGCCCAGGCATGAACCGCTGGTTGCCTTTGATCGTCTTTGTCGTCCTGGCCGGTTTTCTGCTGGTCGGTCTGCAACTGAACCCGCGCGAAGTGCCTTCGCCGTTCATCGGCAAGCCGGCCCCGGCCTTCACCTTGCCGGTCATTGGCCAGCCCGGCGTCACCTTTTCCCCGGCGCAGAACAAGGGCCAGGTCTGGCTGCTCAACATCTGGGCGCCCTGGTGCGTTTCCTGCCGTCAGGAGCATGGCGTGTTGATGCAGCTCTCGCAGGCCGGCGTGCCAGTCTACGGCCTCAACTGGAAGGACAAGGACCGCGAGGCCGAGGCCCTGCTGGCCAAGGCGGGCAGCCCTTACCGGGTGGTGGTGGACGATCTGGATGGCCGGGTCGGCATCGACTATGGCGTGACCGGCACGCCCGAGACCTTCGTCATCGACAAGCAGGGCATCATCCGGATGAAACACGTCGGCCCGATCGACGCCGACAGCTGGCAGAAGAAATTCGACCCGCTGCTCAAGGATCTGAACCAATGAGCCGCCCCTTCCTGACCTCGCTGTTGTTTGCCCTGTTCACCGTGCTGTCCCTCCCGGTCCACGCCGGCGAAGCGGTTCCGGTCGGCGAGGACCCGGCCATCGAGGCGCGCATGAACCTGTTGGCCGAGGACTTGCGTTGCCTGGTCTGCCAGAACGAATCCCTGGCCGGTTCCCATGCCGAGCTGGCCGAGGACCTGCGCCGGGAAATCCGGGAGCAGATGAAGCATGGCAAGAATGACCAGGAAGTCATCACCTACCTGACCGACCGCTACGGCGATTTCGTGCTCTACAAGCCCCCGTTCCGCAGCTACACCCTGTTGCTCTGGCTTGGCCCGGCGCTGTTTCTCGTCATTGGCGGCATCGCCTGGTATTTCACGTTGCGCCGACGCCGCGCCCTCAAACCGACCGACCAGGCCAGCGAGGCCGCGATCAAGCAGGCGGCCCGATTGCTGGAAGACGACGATCGCTGATAGCCCCCAGTGCGGTTGAAGCCCCCCTCCTTACGCATGCCTGTTTCTAGGAGCATCCTTTGAACTCATCCTTTGCTTTCTGGGGCGCTGTTGCCCTGCTCGTGGTGCTGGCCTTGGCCTTTGTCCTGCCACCACTGCTGCGTACGCGCGTCACATCGGCCCAGGCCGGGCGCCGGGGCATCAACATCGCGGTGTATCGCGACCAACTGCGCGAAATGAGCGTGGACCGTGACAATGGCCTGCTCACCCCTGCCCAGTACGAGGAAGCCAAGGTCGAGCTCGAATCCCGCCTCGCCGCTGATGCCCTGGAGGTCGAGGAAGTCGCTCCGGCGGTCCGCCGGGGCGGGCGGTCCCTGGGCTATGGCCTGGCCGTCCTGCTGCCCGCCTGCGCCATCGGCTTCTACCTGACGATCGGCAATCCCGGCGCCATCGATGCCGTGGCGTCCCAGTCCGACGCTGCTGCCGGGGGGCACGATGTCATGAAGCTGATTGCGCAGGTCGAGGAAAAGGCCAAGGCCGATCCGAACAATGCTGAAGCCTGGACCCTCCTGGCCAAGACCTACGCGGTGGTCGAACACTGGCCGGAAGCCCTGGCGGCCTACGAAAAGGCCCTGGCCCTGCGTCCCGACGAACCGTCGGTGATGACCGGCTACGCCGAGGTGCTGGCCATTGCCAAGCAGCGCGACCTGTCCGGCAAGCCGATGGAACTGGTCCTCAAGGCCCTCGAAAAGGATCCGGATGATCTCAAGGGCCTGGAACTGGCCGGCATCCACAACTTCCAGCAAAGGAACTTCGCCCAGGCCGCCTACTATTTCAAGCGGCTGGGCAAGTTGCTGCCGCCCGAGGCCCCCTACGCCCAGGATATCGCCGAGGCGGAAAAGGAAGCCAGCCGCCTGGCCATGGCTGGGCTCAATGGCGGCATGGACAATCTCGCCGATGCTGGGAAATCCGCTGCCAACCCCGGTGCGACCATCAAGGGCGTGGTCGATGTCGCCCCCGCGCTGAAGGCCAAGGTCAAGCCCGAGGATGTCGTGTTCCTGTTTGCGCGGCCCGGCGAAGGGGGCGCCCCGGTCGCGGCGATTCGGGCCACGGCGGGCAAGTTCCCGCTCGAGTTCGAGCTCAGCGATGCCATGGCAATGACCCCGGAGAATGCGCTGTCCCGGTTCAAGGAAGTCAACCTGACGGCCCGCATCGCGAAGTCAGGTGAAGTCAAGGGCGCCCCGGGCGACCTGGAAGGGTCGTTGGCGAAGGTCAAGGTGGGGGCAACCGGGGTCAAACTTGTGATCGATCGCGTGCGGGATTAAGGTGGATGCCCCGTTCGACGGTGCGGGTTGAATCCGCACCCTAAGCGGATCGGGCATCTCCACACCGCCCGGCCCATGGGTGCGGGTCAGGGGGCGCCCGGGGGCGCAAGTAGGAATCCAGAGCCTGGATTCAGCGGGCTCATGGGAACAGGATTCTGAACAGGCGTCGGTCTCCATCACTCACGAATGCGTGTCCGGAAGGTCGTCCAGTCCGGCATGGCTAACCGTCAGTCACACCGCCTTCTCCAACGACCACGACCACTCTGAAATCGTGCGTGATGTCCAGTCGGTCGAATCGGCCAGACCGCGGTTGGGTTTGCATCATGGCGCGCCACCCTTGATCCGAGAATTCATGTGAACACGTAGGCCACTGGCCTGGTCACGATGCGGTCCGAGTCGAGGGGATTGCGCTAGCTTGTGGTTTAACCTAAAAAAAAGGGCGCGATTGCTCGCGCCCTTTTGTGATTTCTAAACGACTGGGTGTCGAATTAGAAGTCGTGGTTCAGCTGAACGGTGAAGGCATCGATGTCGTCGCCACCATCGAAGTCGATGTTGGAGTAGGCCAGAGCGGCGCTGGTGCGCTTGCTCATGGCATAGATCATGCCCAGGGTCCACTGCTTGAAGTCATTGGTTTCGGTGTCGCCGTACTGGGCAGCCAGGGTGATCGGGCCCATGCCGTAGGCGGCGGAAACCAGCCAGTTGTCGTTGTCGTTACCAGCGTACTCTTGGCTTTCGTAGGTGGCACCCAGCTTCAGGTCGCCCATGGCGTAGCCCACGTTAACCTTCCAAGCATCTTCGTCAGCAAGGTTGTTGTGGTCTTCGTAGCCGAGGGAGGCGTTCAGCGGGCCGTTCTTGTACATGGCGGCCACGGAGTAGGCGTCGGTCAGTTCGTTGTCGCCAGCAATACCCGGGACGACGGCGGCAGCCACGTGGAAGCCGCTGAAGTCGGGGGAGATGTAGGCCAGGGCGCGGTCGACACGCAGGTCGAAGTTGCCAGCACCGATGATGCCGCCGTTGTTCTGGGCGTCAGCCAGGGTGTCGCCGAACAGGTCGGCGGAACCGGCCATCTTGTAGGGGGTGTCGTGACGGCCCATGACAACGGTACCGAAGCCGCCGGCCAGGCCGACGAAGGTGTTACGGCTGGCGATGGAAGCGGTACCCACACCACCGGTCATGCCGTTACCACCGACGCCAGACTCGATCTGCCACACGGCCTTCAGGCCACCACCCAGGTCTTCCGTGCCCTTGAAGCCGATGCGGGAGACCTGGTCACCCAGTTCCCAGTCACCGTCGATAGAGCTCAGGGAGACGCGCAGCTTGCCATAGACATCAACGTTGCCGGTGGCGGCAAAGGCGGCGGGGGCGGCAACAACGCCAGCAACAGCCAGGGCGATCAGGGACTTCTTCATGTTTTCACTCCTTTACAGGTTTAGGAAACTCTTAAGCTTGTTCGCGGAGGACTCCCACGGCCGCTAACTCGACCGAGTCAACCCCCGCCTCGCCTTAACCCAACTGGGTCGACGGCGAGTGGGCGGAAACAACCTCTCGCGCGAGAAGTTACCCGTATTCTGTCAATAATTTGGGTTGCGCCCAAAGCCCTATTCCAGTTTTGTCTGGGGTGTGGGCCCAGGGCCGTGGCAATTTAGCAACAACTCATCCTGGCCGCTTGGCGAATCCACGGGCCCGGGCCTCGGCTTGGCGTCTGGGATGGAAGTGATTGATTTGTCATGTCATGGCCAAGCGGCTCAGGTGGGCACGAAGAGCCGGCGCAGTTCAGCGCCTGGGTCCGCTGCGCGCATGAACGCTTCGCCAACCAGGAAGGTGCCGACCCCTTGGTGTCGCATCAATTGGACATGTTCGGGGGCCAGGATGCCGCTCTCGGTGACCACGATCCGTTCCCGGCCGATGCGGGGCAGCAGGTCGAGGGTGGTCTCGAGCCGGGTCTCAAAGGTGCGCAGGTTGCGGTTGTTGATGCCGATCAGCGGGGTTTCGAGCGCAAGCGCGGCCGTGAGTTCCTCGCCGTCGTGCGATTCGACCAACACGGCCATGCCGAGGGCTTGGGCCTCGACCTCCAGCGCCCGCATCTCGGCCACGCTGAGACAGGCGGCGATGAGCAGGATGCAGTCGGCACCCATGGCACGGGCTTCGACCACTTGGTAGGGGTCGACGATGAAGTCCTTGCGCAGGACCGGCAGGTCGCAAGCCGCTCGCGCTTCCAGCAGATACTCAGGTGCACCCTGGAAAAATTGTCGGTCGGTCAGCACCGACAGACAGGCCGCGCCCCCGCGGGCGTAACTGGCGGCGATCTCGGCGGGCCGGAAGTCGGCCCGGATCACGCCCTTGCTTGGGCTGGCCTTCTTGATCTCTGCGATCACGGCCGGGCGGCCGGCATCCAGCCGGGCGCGGACCGCGGCGACGAAATCGCGTGGCGCGGGCGCCGCGGCGGCGGCTTCGCGCAGGGCTTCGAGCGGACGGACGGCGCGGGCCGCGGCGATTTCCTCCGCCTTGACGGCGAGGATCTTGTTCAGGATGTCGGACATAGGGGAAGCGGGACCTTATTCAGCAAGGATTCTTACACGCGGGGCCAGCGCAGTCAGCAGTTCGTAGGCAATCGTGCCGGCAGCCTCGGCGACCATGTCAACCGGTACGCCGTCACCCCATAGGGTCACCGGGCTGCCGATGTGGGCGGCCGGAAGCTCGCTCAGATCGACAAACAGCATGTCCATCGACACCCGGCCCAGGGTGCGCGTGCGCTGGCCGGCCACGGCGACCGGGGTACCGGTGTCGGCGTGGCGCGGGTAGCCGTCGGCGTAGCCGCAGGCAACGATGCCGACCCGGATGTCGCGCGGGGCGACGAAACGGTGGCCATAGCCGAGGCCCTCGCCCTTGCGTACGGTCTGGATGGCGATGATCTGGCTTTCCAGGCGCATGACGGGCAACAGGCCGAGATCGGCGCCGGTCAGGCCGGCGAAGGGCGAGCCGCCATAAAGCATGATGCCTGGACGGACCCAGTCGCGATGACTCTCCGGGTAGCGGAACAGGGCGGCCGAATTGGCCAGGCTGACGGGGTGATCCAAGCCGGTGCAAATGGCGTCGAACCGGGCCAGCGGTTCGGTGATGCCGAGGGCGTCTTCATCGGCACACGCGAAATGGCTCATCAGGGTGATCTGGCCGATCTGGGGCAGGGCGCGCAGGCGCTCGAGCGCGGCGATGAAGCGCTTTTCAGGGAAGCCGAGCCGGTGCATGCCGGTGTCCAGTTTGAGATACACGTCGATGCGGGCATGGCCTTTCAAGCGTGCCAGGGCCTCGATCTGGTCCTCCCGGTGGATGACCGGGATGAGATGGCGACGGGCGATTTCCGGCAATTCGTCGGCATGGAAGAAGCCTTCCAGCAACACGATGGGATGGCTGAAGCCCAAGCTGCGCAAGGTGGCGGCTTCGTCGAGGCTGAGCACGGCGAAGCCGTCCGCCGCACGCAGGGCATGTGCTACCCGCGCCAGGCCATGGCCATAGCCATTGGCCTTGACCACCGCGAGAACACGGGCCGGGCCGGCCAGGCGCTTGGCCACGCCGAGGTTGTGAGCCAGCGCGGCGCTGTCGATCCGGGCCACCAGCGGGCGCAGGCTTAGGGCGGTCACGCGGCGTAGCCCGAGGTCCAGTTTTCGAACTTGGTGTATTCGCCCAGGAACGTGAGGCGCACCATGCCGATCGGGCCGTTCCGCTGCTTGCCGATGATCAGCTCGGCGGTGCCCTTGTCCGGGCTGTCCGGGTTGTAGACTTCGTCGCGATAGACGAACAGGATCACGTCGGCATCCTGCTCGATCGCGCCCGATTCACGCAGGTCCGACATCACCGGGCGCTTGTTCGGACGCTGCTCCAGCGAGCGGTTCAGCTGCGACAAGGCAATGACCGGGACGTGCAATTCCTTGGCCAGGCTTTTCAGGGAGCGGGAGATTTCCGAGATTTCCGTGGCCCGGTTCTCGCCGTTGCCATTGCCGGACATCAGCTGCAGGTAGTCGATCACGATCAGGCCCAGCTTGCCTTCGTGCTGGCGGGCCAGGCGACGGGCCCGGGCGCGGACTTCCATGGCGGTGAGGCCAGGCGTTTCGTCGATGTATACCGGGGCTTCGTTGAGGCGGCCGAGGGCGCTGGTCAGCTTGTGCCAGTCGTCCTCGCCGATCTTGCCGGTGCGCAGCTTGTGCTGGTCCAGGCGGCCGATCGAGCCGAGCATGCGCATGACCAGCTGGGCGGCGCCCATTTCCATGGAGAAGACGGCCACCGGCAGGCTTGTTTCCAAGGCGACGTTTTCGGCGATGTTGAGCGAGATGGCGGTCTTGCCCATGGACGGGCGGCCGGCGACGATGATCAGGTCGCCGGGTTGCAGGCCGGAGGTCTTGCTGTCGAGGTCGGAGAAACCCGTAGGGATGCCGGTGACGTCGCTCGGATTGTCGCGGCTGTACAGTTCGTCGATGCGGTTGACCACTTCCACCAGCAGCTTGGGCAGCTCCTGCCAGCCCTGGCTGGATTTGGCGCCGGCTTCCTTGATCTGGAACACCTTGGCCTCGGCGGCGTCGAGGATTTCCCCTGCGCTGCGGCCTTCCGGGTTGTAGGCCGATTCGGAAATCTCGCTGCCGACTTCGGCCAGGTGGCGCAGCACGGCGCGTTCGCGCACGATCTGGGCATAGTGGCGGATGTTCGCCGCAGAGGGGGTGTTGCGTGCCAGTGTGTCGAGGTAGGCGAGGCCGCCGATGTCTTCCAGCTGGTTGTGCGAATCCAGGGCCTCGGCCACGGTGATCACGTCAGCTGGCTTGTTCTCGTTGATCAGGCGGGTGATCTGGCGCCAGATCGCCTTGTGGTCGGCGCGGTAGAAATCCTGCTCGTTGATGAGGTCCGCGACCCGGTCGATGGCGGTGTTTTCCAGCATCAGGCCGCCGAGTACGGATTGCTCCGCCTCCAGCGAGTGCGGCGGCAGCTTGAGGGCGGCGAGGTCGGCGTCGTAACGGTCGGACATAGGGGCGGAATTCTAGCGCGGAAACGACGAAGGCCGCGGAAGCGGCCTTCGTGCGATGCATTCCCGCTTGCGCGGGGATGGGCGGCTTACTGCTCGGCCACCACGGTGACCTTGATGTTGGCGACCACATCGGTGTGCAGGCCGAGGCAGACGTCGAATTCTCCCAGCGACTTGAACGGACCTTCCGGCAGGCGAACTTCCGATTTGTTCACCTCGAAGCCCTGGGCTTGCAGGCCCTCGGCGATGTCAGCGTTGCCGACCGAACCAAACAGGCGACCGTCGACGCCGGCCTTCTGCGCCAGGGTCAGGACAAAGCCTTCCAGTTTCTCGGCGCGGGCCTGGGCGGCGGCCAGCTTTTCTGCAGCCAGCTTTTCCAGTTCGGCTTTCTTCTCTTCAAAGGCGGCCTTGTTGGCGGCCGTGGCCCGCTTGGCCATGCCCTGGGGAATCAGGAAGTTGCGGGCGTAGCCGTCCTTGACCTTGACGATGTCGCCCAGGTTGCCCAGGTTGGCGACCTTGTCCATCAGGATGATTTCCATGGTGTCGTCTCCTTACTCGTGCAGGTCGGTGTAGGGCAGCAGGGCCAGGAAGCGGGCGCGCTTGATGGCGACGCCGAGCTGGCGCTGGTAGTGGGCGCGGGTGCCGGTGATGCGGGCCGGGATGATCTTGCCATTCTCGGCAATGAAGTCCTTGAGCACGTCGACATCCTTGTAGTCGATTTCCTTCACCTTCTCGACGGTGAAGCGACAGAATTTCTTGCGGCGGAACAGGGCGCCGCCGGCGGGCTTGCGGTTCTTGTCCATCGGTTTGCGGCGAACAAAGGCCATGGTGTGACTCCTTATATCTCGTATTCGGTGATGTGCAGCATCAGGCGGGGATCGCGCAGGCTCTTGCGTTCCAGGAAGCCAGCCAGTCGGACCGTGTCGCCATCCTTCAGTCCGGCCAGCGTTTCCGCGGGCAGGCCGTAGGCAACGGTGTCCAGTTCGCAGCGTACTTCGCGTTCATGTCCGGCTTCACGTTGCTGCGATTCGTGTCCGATTCGCAGTTGCAGGCAGGGCAGTCCGGCGGGGGTACGGCGCAGTCCGTCACTGGCGAGGACGCGGCCTTCGATCTCGACCCGATTCAGCGTCAACTCAGGCGGCCGCTTCGGCCGGCGCGGCGTCGGTCTGCGGGGCCAGCAGGTTGCGGGCCTTCTCTTCCTTCATCATCGGCGAAGCGGCGGTGATGGCCTCGTCGCGCTTGATGGTGAGGTGGCGCAGGATGGCGTCGTTGAAGCGGAAGCCGTGCTCCAGTTCGTCCAGGGTGGCCTGGTCGCACTCGATGTTCATCAGCACGTAGTGGGCCTTGTGGACCTTCTGGATGGTGTAGGTCAGCTGGCGGCGGCCCCAGTCTTCCAGGCGGTGGATCTGGCCGCCATTGCCGGCGATCAGGGCGCGGTAGCGCTCGATCATCGCGGGCACCTGCTCGCTCTGGTCCGGATGGACGATGAAAACGATCTCGTAATGTCGCATTGATGCTCCTTTTGGTTTGCAGCCCCCCGCGCGACCGGTGGGGCAAGGACGAAAAAACCGGACAAGCCGGGAAAGGGGCAGGATTCTATAGATGAATCAGTCGGATAGCAATTGTCCGACGCGGTGTCACGTGCTTCAGTCACGCATCATCCCGGTTCCCCATCAGTGGCCGCATGGCGGTGAGCAGGTTGGAGAACAGGGTGGGATGCAGCTTTTCCTGCTCGGCCAGCAGCTGCTTCATCTGGTAGCGCTGCATGGGTTTGGCGAAGCAGGCCGGGCAGTTCTCGTAGATGACCGGCAGGCCGGCACGCACGGCGAAGTCGCGGGTCTGGCGCTCGCGGGCGTAGACCAGGGGCCGGATCACCCGCAGGTCGCCGGCGTCGATGACGTAGTGGGCCTGCATGGTGCGCAGCTTGCCACCGAAGAACGATGACATGAGAAATGTCTCGGCCAGGTCGTCGAGATGCTGGGCCAGGGCCAGCACGTTGCAGCCTTGCTCGCGCGCCACCCGGTACAGGATGCCGCGCCGCATGCGCGAGCAATAGGCGCAGAAGGAGTCACCCTTCATGTGTTGTTCCGCCTGTTCTACGATCGGCTGGCGGTCGTAAAAGTAAGGCACGCCGAGTGCAGCCAGGTAGGGGATCAGGGGGCTGGGATCGAATTCTGGCGATTGCGGGTCGACCGTGCAGGCGGCCAGTTCGAAGCGGACCGGCGCGCGTTGCTGGAAGTACAGCAGGGTGTGCAACAGGGTGAGGCTGTCCTTGCCGCCGGACAGGCCGAGCAGGATGCGATCGCCGGGCCGGATCATGGCGTAGTCGCCGATCGCTCGTCCGGCCGCGGTGATCAGGCTGCGCGAGGGTTTGACTGGCGCCGGGGTCACAGCAGGGGCGCGACCAGCGAGGCCAGGCGCGCTTCGTCGAGCGCGCCGGTGAGCGTGGCCACGGCGTGGCCCTGGCGGTCGAACACCACGGTGTAAGGCAGGCCCCCCAGGGCATTGCCAGCGGCACGTGCCAGCAGGGCGCCCTCGGCGGCGCCGAGCAGGATGGGGTAGGGGATGCCGGCCTGGTCGACATAGGCCGCGACCTTGTCCGGCGTGTCGAGGGCGATGCCGACGAAGCGCAGGCCCTGGTCGGCATGGCGTGCGTGCAGCCGGATGAAGCCGGGAATTTCCTCCCGGCAGGGGGGGCACCAGGGCGCCCAGAAATTCAGGACGATCACCTGGCCGCGCCATTGGGCCAAGGCCTGGGGCCGGCCCGCCAGATCGGGCAGGACGGTGGCCCAGACCGCGACCGGGTCGACTTCGCCCACCGTGCCGCTGCGCGAAGGGGTGGCGACCAGACGAAAGGCGAGGGTCGCGACGATGCCGACCAGCAGCGCCGCCGCCAGGCCGAGGGCGACGGGATGCTTCACGGCAAGGCTTGGGCCAGGCTTTGCAGGAATTTCTCGGGCGGCTCGTAGCCGACCACGCGATAGGCTTGCTCCTCGCCGTGGGCATCGAAGAAGATCAGGCCGGGCGGGCCGAACAGGCCGAATCGCTTGAGCAAGGCTTTGTCGTCGGCGCTGTTGGCCGTCACGTCGGCCTGGAGCAGCACGACATCCTTCAACTTGGCCTGGACCTGAGGATCAGAGAAGGTGAAGCGCTCCATTTCCTTGCAGGACACGCACCAGTCGGCATAGAAATCAAGCATCACCGGCTTGCCCGCGGCCGCCGCCAGCGCCTGCTCGAGTTCAGCCACCGACTTGACCCGCTGGAAGGTCAGGTGCGGGGTTTCCTGGGCGGCTGCACCACCGCTGCCCCCTTTGTAGATGGCCAGCGGTTGCAGGGGGTCACGGCCGCCGCCGAGCGCACCGACCAGCAAGGCCAGTCCGGCGATCAGGATGATCAGGCCGATGCCCTTCCAGAACCGTTGCCAGCCGCCGGCATTGGCGGCGAGCGGGTCGATGGCACGCATGAAGATGCCTGACACGATCAGCAGGGTAGCCCAGGTCAGCATCTGCGCCAGTTCGGAAATCATCGGCGAGATGAGCCAGATGGCAACCGCGAGCAGGAGTACGCCAAAGAATTTCTTCACCGCTTCCATCCAGCCGCCGGCGCGCGGCAGCAGGGCGCCGGCCGAGAGACCGATGAGCAGGAGCGGCACGCCCATGCCGAGCGCCAGCGAATAGAGAGAGGCGCCGCCCAGGAGCAGGTCGCCGGTCTGGCCGATGTAGAGCAGGGCGCCGGCCAGGGGGGCGGCCACGCAGGGGCCGACGATCAAAGCCGACAGCGCGCCCATGACGAACACGCCGACCAGGTTGCCCCCCTTGACCCGGTTGCTGGCCTCGGTGAAGCGGCTTTGCAGGAAACTGGGCAGTTGCAGCTCGTAGAAACCGAACATTGAAAGCGCCAAGGCCACGAAGATGGCGGCTCCGGCGCCCAGCGCCCAGGGGTTCTGCAAGGCGTTTGAGATGAGCGTGCCGGACAGGGCCGCGGCGATGCCGGCCAGGGCGTAGGTGATGGCCATGCCCTGAACATAAGCGAACGAGAGCATGAAGCCCTTGCGCTTGGTCACGCCATGGCCCTGGCCGACGATGATGCCGGACAGGATCGGGATCATCGGGAATACGCAGGGGGTCAGCGCCAGGAGCAGACCGAAGCCGAAGAAGCTGACCACGACCCACCAGAAATTGCCGCCCTTAAGGAGTGCGGCGATCTTGCCGGTTTCCGAGGTGTCAGCCGCGCCGTCGGTGCTGTCCGGGGCAGGGGAGGGGGCTGCTGCGGGGGTGGCGCCACCGATCTTGAGGGTCTGGCTGACATCGATGGGCGGATAACAGATGCCCTGGGCTTCGTTGCAGCCCTGGTAGCTGGCCTCGACGGTGATCTCGGTCGCGCTTTCGGCCAGGCCGAGCAGCTTGGCGGTGGCGACGAAGTCGTGGTGGTAGACGTACATGCGGCCGAAGTTGGGATCGTCCTTTTCCTCGGCGGGCGGGAACACGATCGGTTCGACGGCGACGCCATTGGGTGCGCTGACGGTCAGCTTGACCTTGTCGCGATAAAGGTAGTGTCCGGGCACGACCGCGAACGCCGCTTGCAGGGTGTGGTCGGCGGTGACGCCGAGCTTGAGCTTGAAGGCTTCCTCGGGGGGCAGGATGTCACCGGGCGCGGCGTTCGTGGGTGCGTCGGACACCGCAAGCTGCTTCAACCGTTCGATCAGGCCGGGATCCTGGGCCTGGGCGGGCGCAGGTTCCGGAGCCGGGGCATCGACCAACGGAGGGATCGGTTGCGCGACGGGTTTCTCGACGGCCTTGTCCGCCACCTTGGGCGCGACTTCCGCCGTTGCCTGGACCAGGACGACTTCCGCCTGTTGGGGCGGGTAACAGACGCCGACTTCGGCACAGCCCTGGAAAGCCGCCTTCAGGCGCAGCGGCTTGCCGGACGGGGCCTTGATGAGGGGGATGCGGACGCGAAAATCGGCCGGATAGATTTCCACCTTGCCAAAGAACTCGTCGTTCTTGATCTTGCCCATCGGCATCTGGGCCTTGCCGAGGCTGGCCTTCTCGGCGGAGAACTTGATCTTGTCGCGGTACAGGTAGTACCCCTGGGTGACCTTGAATTGCGCCTCGATGGTTTTCTCGTCGGTCATCCGGGCGGAAAACAGGAAGGCCTTTTCCGGTTCCAGCAGGTCCTCCTCGGCGGCGCGCAGCCAGGGCGAGCACAGGACCAGTAGGGCGATCAGGATAAGGCGTGTCATGGATGCTCCGTGGTTTCTCCGGCTATCCAGGCGAGATAGCCAGGCAGGCCGTGGGTAATGTTCAACGCGATCAGTTCAGGCGTCTGGTAAGGATGATGGTCCTTGACGAAGGCTTCCAGGCGCGGGTAAAGATCGGCCCGTGTCTTGATAATGACGGGGATTTCCCCATCTTCATTCCATTCGCCCTGCCAGCGGTAGATCGACAGGCAGGGTGACAACACGTTCACGCAGGCGGCCAGGCGGGCCTCGACCAGCTGGCGCGCCAGGGTCCGGGCGGTTTCCGGGTCGGGCAGCGTGGTGAGGACAACGATCGCTGTGGAGGTCTGCATGAACAAATGGGTGGCCAGATTCTGGCTGATTATAGCGTTGGCCTTTCCGGTGCTGGAAATTGCCGGGATCGCGTTCGTCTGGGACCGGATCGGTGCCTGGACCCTGTTCTGGCTGGCGATCGCGGTGCCCACCGGGTTGGGCCTCATCGCCCTGGAGCGGGTCGCCTTCCTGCCCTTGATGGCCGGCACCGTGTTGGCGGGTGGGCATCCCTTGCAGGCCTTGAAGTCAAGCGGGTTGCGCTTCCTGGCCGGGGTGCTGCTGATCTTTCCTGGATTTTTCAGTGATGCGCTGGCGCTGCTGTTCCTGATCCTTTCGGGCTTCAGACGGACGCCCGCCCCGGTCGCACGGCCCGAATCCCGGCCTGGCCAGGCCGCCAATGATGAGATCATTGAAGGTGATTACCGGCGTATCGACTAGTCTGGATCGACCCGCAGCTTTCGGTCGATGGTCCTCCGGCTGAGGCCCATCTGCCGGGCCAGGGCGTGCTTGTCCCCGCCAACCCGGGCAAGTTGCTCTCGCAGGTAGCGGCGCTCGACCTCGGCCAGCGAAGCCGGGGTTGGCCTCGTCTGGGTCAGGAGTTCATCGGGCAGATGGCCAGGCTGGATGGCGTGGCCCTCGGATAGGATGCGGGCCCGCTCCAGCAGGTTGCGTAATTCCCGCACGTTGCCGGGAAAGTCGTGCCGGGCGAGGACGGCCATGGCCTCGGGTGACACCGGTACGACCTGGTCCGGGGACAGTCGGCGGAGGATGTCTGCGCACAGGGTCGGCAGGTCTTCCAGGCGTTCGCGCAGCGGCGGCAGGTTGATCGGAAAGGCAGACAGCCGGTAGTAGAGGTCGCGCCGGAAGGTGCCGGCCGCGACCATGGCCGGCAGGTTGCGGTGGGTGGCCGCCACCAGCCGGAAATCGGCGCGCAGGGTGTCGATGCCACCGACCCGCCGGTAGCTGCCCGACTCGATCAGTCGCAAGAGTTTGACTTGCAGGCTGAGCGGGATGTCGCCCAGTTCGTCGAGGAACAGGGTGCCGCCCTCGGCCGCTTCGACCAGTCCCGGCTTGGGGTGGGTGGCGCCGGTGAAGGCGCCTTTCTCATGGCCGAACATTTCCGACTCGAACAGGCTCTCGGTCATGCCCGAGCAGTCGACCGGCACGAACGGACGCCCCGCCCTCGGGCTGAGGTTATGCACGGTCTGTGCGGCCAGTTCCTTGCCGGTGCCGGATTCGCCGAGCAGCAGAACCGACGTGTCGTGGCCGGCCACCCGGTGGATTTGCGCCAGCATGTGGTGGAAGGCAGTCGAGACTCCGACCATGTCGGTCAGGGGCTTCTCGCCATAAAGCGTGCGCAGGTGGGTCATCGACTCGATGTAGTAGCGGATGCCGTGGTCGCTGCCGCGCACCGGGATCAATTCGACATCGACGTATTCGCGACCGTGCGGGGTGTAGTGCAGGTGCAGGACCCGGCTGGCGTGGCCGGTGAGCGTGGCTTCGGTACGAGGGCAGGACTCGCCGCACTGGTCACAAGGCTTGTCGAAGCGATGCGAGACTTCGTGGCAGGTCCGCCCGATCAGCCCGTCCCCGGCGCCGTAGAGCAGTCGGTAGGCCTGGTTGGCGGCCAGGATGCGAAATTCGGGGTCGACCAGAATGCGTGGACCGGGCATGGCATCCAGCATCGACACCAGTTCGTGCGGCAAGGCGTGGGCAGCGGCCATGGTCAGAAATGTCCCTTATTCGGACCTGAATGGCCAATATTGTCTTTGGCCGGCCCGCCAAGCAAGGGGCAGAACGTACCGGTGCTGTTGAAGTGTTTGTTTATTATTAAATAATTGTTTTCTTATGAATTGGCATGGCAATTGCTGACCCTTTGCCTGGAATGGGTTTGTCAAACTTGAAGGCCGGCCCGCTCCACCACGGTCGTTCAATCACTCAGGGAGGTGCATTGCCATGTCCATGCCACAAGGGGCTTCGAGTTCCAGCCATTTCATCAAGGGGCTGGTCTTCTCGCCGATCATGTTCGCCTTCGTGATCGGCAGCCTGCCGATCCTCATTCCTGTGCTGGTGTTGCGTTGCCTGGCAGGGGGCGGGGAGGACTGCTGAGCGTGGTCGGCTAATCCGGCAGCTCGCCGTCGAGATGCCGTTTCAGGTGGCGTAGGCCGACCAGCAGGACCGCCGAGGCCGGGATGGCGAGCAGGACGCCGAAAAAGCCGAACAACTGACCAAAGGCCATCAGGGCAAAGATGACTGCGACCGGGTGCAGGCCGACCCGGTCACCGACCAGCCAGGGGGTGATCAGCATGCCCTCCAGCAGCTGGCCGACACCGAACACCGACCAGACAGCGACCAAAGTCGCCAGGTCGCCGCCCTGGACCAGCCCCGCCAGGGTGCCCAGCAGGACACCGATCACCACGCCCAGGTAGGGCACGAAGACCAGGAATCCGGCCATCATGCCGACCGCCAGGGCGTAGTCGAGTCCGGCCAGCCAGAGCCCAAGGCTATAAAGCACGGCCATGATCAGCATCACGGCGATCTGGCCGCGCGCGAATTCGGACAGGACGGCATCGACTTCGTGGGCGATCTCCAGGCTCTTGGGCCGAATCCCGGTCGGGATCAGGTCGGCGATGGCGGCCATCATCCGGTCCCAGTCACGCAGCAGGTAGAAGGTCACCAGCGGGACCAGGAGCAGGTTGGCCAGCCAGCCCAGCACCGCCAGGCCCTGATTGCCCACGGCCGGCAGGTAGGCAGTGAACTGGGTCAACTCGCCCAGGTGGGATTTGAGCCAGGCGACGATTTCGGCCTGGCTGGTATCGAGGTCGAGGCCGAACTGGGTGTGCAACCAGGGCAGCAAGGCTTGCTGGCCCCATTCGATGAGCTTGGGCAGCTGGGACACCAGCATCCGGGCCTGGGCCTGGAACAGCGGTGTCAGGATCAGGATCAGCAGCGCAAGGGCGAGGGACAGGCCGAGCAGGACCAGTACGGTAGCCCAGGTGCGTCCGATCCGGCGGCGTTCCAGGCGATCGACCAGCGGGTCGAACATATAGGCCAGCGCGGCGGCGAACAGGAAGGGCGTCAGGATCGGGGACAGCAGGTAGATCAGATAGACCGTCCCCGCCAGGAGCAGGGCATAGGTCAAGGTGCGGTTGCCGGCCGGGTTGAAGTCCATTGGGCTAGAATATCATCCTTGCCTTTTATGTGAACGATCCTGCCGTGAACAGCCAAACCGGACTCTCCTACCGTGACGCCGGCGTCGACATCGATGCCGGCGATGCCCTGGTCGAACGCATCAAGCCCCTCGCCAAGCGTACCCTGCGCCCGGAAGTCCTGGGCGGTATCGGTGGCTTTGGCGCCTTGATGGAACTGCCCAAGCATTACCGCGAGCCGGTCCTGATTTCCGGCACCGACGGGGTTGGCACCAAGCTGAAACTGGCCTTTCAGATGAACAAGCACGATACCATCGGCCAGGATCTGGTGGCGATGAGCGTCAACGACATTCTCGTGCAAGGGGCTGAGCCGCTGTTTTTCCTCGACTACTTTGCCTGCGGCAAGCTCGATGTCGAGACCGGAGCCCAGGTCGTTTCCGGAATCGCCACCGGCTGCGAACTGTCAGGCTGCGCCCTGATTGGCGGCGAAACGGCCGAGATGCCGGGCATGTATCCGGAGGGTGAGTACGACCTGGCCGGCTTCGCGGTTGGTGTGGCCGAGAAATCGAAGCTGATCTCCGGGGCCGAGATCCGGCCCGGCGATGTCCTCCTGGGCCTGGCTTCGAGTGGTCCCCACTCGAACGGCTACTCCCTGATCCGCAAGATCGTCGAGGTGAGCGGTGCCGACCTGGCCGGCGATTTCCATGGCCGGCCGCTCGGCCATGTTCTGCTCGAGCCGACCCGCATCTACGTCAAGCCGCTCCTGGCGCTTATGCAGACCTTGACGGTGAAGGGCATGGCCCACATCACCGGCGGCGGCCTGCTGGAGAACATCCCGCGCGTCCTGCCGGAGCGTACCGTGGCCTGCTTGGACAAGACTGCCTGGGCCCTGCCGCCGGTGTTCCAGTGGCTGATGGCGGCCGGCGGCGTGACCGAGCGCGAGATGTACCGCACTTTCAACTGCGGCATCGGCATGGTGGTGGTGGTCGACGCCGCTGATGCCGACGCCGCGCAGCGTTTCCTGGCCGGACAGGGCGAAACGGTGTACCGCCTGGGCGTCATCGCCGCCCGTGACGGCGACCAGCATCAGACCCAGATCCGCTGATGTCCGCGCCCCCGCCGATCCGGGCGGTGATCCTGATTTCCGGACGCGGGTCCAACATGGAGGCCTTGCTCGGCGCCGGGCTGCCGGTCGAGTTCGCTGCCGTGATCAGCAACCGGCCAGAGGCTGCCGGTCTGGCCTTTGCTCGGAATGCCGGGGTTGCCACGATGGTGATCGACCACCGCGTCCATGCCAGCCGGGAAGCGTTCGACGCCGCGCTGGCGGCCGAGATCGACCGGCATCGGCCCGACCTGGTCATCCTGGCCGGTTTCATGCGGGTCCTGACCGAAGCCTTCGTACGCCGTTATGAAGGCCGGCTGATCAACATCCATCCCGCCCTGCTGCCGGCCTTTCCCGGCTTGCACACCCATGCCCGCGCCTTGGCCGCCGGCGTGCGCTTGCATGGCTGCACGGTGCATTTCGTCACCCCCGAGGTCGACGTCGGGCCCATCGTCATCCAGGCAGCCGTACCGGTCCTGGACGACGACGATGAGATTCGCCTGGCCGCCCGGGTCCTGGCGCAGGAACATCGCATCTATCCGATGGCCATCCGCTGGTTCGCCGAAGGTCGCCTGCGCATCGGTGACGATGGCCGGGTCCGGGTGGCGGGTGTCGAGGCATCGCCTCAGGTGCTGGTGGCGCCGGCCTTCGACCAGGGCTGAACGGTCATGGGGCGTCGCCACGCCCTGGCCTGGGCCCTGCTGCTGTCTGGGCTGATCCATCTCGCCGGCCTGGTCGGGCCACTCAGGCTGGACCTGAAGCCATTGCCGGCCATCGACGTGCCGATCGAGGCAAGTCTCGAACCTGCCCGCGTGTTGGCAGCAGCGCGTCCGAAGCGCCAGCCCCGGATCGAGCGGGGAGTGCCGAGGCCTGTCGAGGCGCCCGAACCGCAGCCGATGGACAGCCTCGTGGTCCCCGCGCCCGAGGTGCCGGAACCCCCGCCGGTGCCCTCCGAATCGCCGCTGGCGGCACCGGCCCAAGTCCCCGAGGACGTGCAGCCCACCCCGGTGGCTGAGGCGGTGCCGCCCGCGGTCGTCCAAGCAGAAGCCGGGTTGCGCGTCCTGCCAGAACGCCTGACCTTGCACTACACCGCGCAGCTCGGCGATGGCGATGCCGGCTTCGTGGCCGGTGAAGCCCTCTATATCTGGCAGGCAAGCGCGGGTCGCTACGCACTGACCAGCCGCTTGCAAGCCACGGGCCTGGCAGCCTTGTTCATGCGTGGGGCGATCGAACAGACCAGCGAGGGCGAACTGACGTCGACCGGACTGCGACCGCTACGCTACGTCCTGGAACGAAAGTCAGGGCGGCGCGACACGGCCCAATTCGACTGGGCAGCGGGCCAGCTCCAGTTCGGCAACGGAAAGCAGGCCATGTTGACCGGCCAGGCCCAGGACCTGCTCAGCTTTCCTTTCCATCTCGCCTTGGTCGCGGACGAAAGGAAACCGGGGCTGGCCCTGAGCGTGACCAACGGTCGCCGTCTGCGTCAGTACGTGTTCCAGACGGTCGGCTCAAGCCGCCTGGTGATGCACGGCCAGTCCATGGAGGCTTTGCATCTGCGCGGGATGCGCCCTGGCGAGGGGCAACTGGATGTCTGGCTCGATCTAGGCCGCCATGGAATCCCGGTGCGCATCCGAACCGAGGACACGCAAGCCAAGGTCATCGAACTGCGCTTGAAACGGGTAGGTGAGCTCAATGAACCGTCAGGCGGTGAGCCGGAGACGCGGGTCGAGCCGATTGGCGGCTTCCTCGGTTTCGATCAAGGCTAGCTGGCCCTTGGACGGGACCTGGTAAATCAGGACCCCCTTGGCATTGTGGACCTTCATGACCTGGCGGCTGTCCTGGAATTCGAACACGAAGCCCGGACTGCGCGCTGGTTCGGCCACGGGGTCGCGGCGACGGGCTGCTTCCTCGCGGGCGCGTTCGGCCTCCAAAGGGGAAGGCGTGGTCCGGGATCGGCCATCCCTGGCCAATGCGTCCTGGGGGAGGGCCCGCAGGTTCGTGTCGGTCGGCGCGCGCACTGCCCCTTGCGCCGGCACTGCGGGCAAGTAGGCGGAACTGAGCGCGCTGACAGTCATGTCCATGACAAGCCCTGGCCTAGATCACCTGGGTGCTGTTGTAAGCGTTGATCGCCTGGGCGACCGATTTTGCGCCCGTGGCACGTTCAGTCTCGGGGGGCTGGGCTTCCGGACGGATACGCTGGGCGTTGTCGGTCTCGCTTTCATTGGCGGCATTGACGCGCGTGCGGTTGGTCACGGCATCGCTTTGTCCGCTCAAACGCAATGCCTCGGTGCTGAAATTGACATTGTCGACGCGCCGGCTGCTCGGCTCCTGTGGGGCACGATCCACGGCCGGGTCGTCGTTGCGCTGCTCGCGTGGGCGGACCATGCCGGCCTGTTGGCTGCCGTAGGCAGACACGGCCAGGGAGGCGTTGGTGGAGAGGTTGCTGGTGACATCCATGATGCGACTCCTGACAAAGGACAGGGGACCTCAGGCGGCGCCATTGGTCCATTCATACCTATTTCACTTTATAGATCAGCTGTTTGTCAATGCAAGCGGGATGCCCGGTCCGGGGTCAAGCGCCGATGCCCAGCTCGGTCCGCGTCACAGTGGCGAGGGCCAGCGCGTCCTCGAAGCGGGCTGCCAGGCAATTGTAATGACCCATCTTGCGGCCGGGCCGGGCTTCAGCCTTGCCATAGAGATGAAGCTGCACGCCAGGATGGGCGAGCAGCCGGTCCCAGGCGGGCTCGGGCTGCCAAAGGTCGCCCAGGAGGTTGACCATGACCACCGGCGAGAGCAGCCGGGGGTCACCCAGAGGCAAGCCGGCCAGCGCGCGGACCTGCTGCTGGAACTGGTCGGTGGCGCAGGCATCCAGGGTGTAGTGGCCACTGTTGTGCGGGCGCGGCGCCATTTCGTTGAACACGATGCGGCCGTCGTCGAGGATGAAGAATTCCACGGCCATGACGCCGACATAGTCGAGTCCGGCAGCGATCTGTGCCGCCATGGCGCGGGCTCGTTCCGCGATAGCCTCGGGCACTTGCGCAGGCACCAGGCTGAGATCCAGGATGCCCTGGCGATGCCGGTTTTCCGCCACCGGGAAGAAGGCAATCTCGCCCTGGGGATTGCGGGCCAGGACCACCGAAACTTCCTGTTTCAGGGCGAGCCGGCCCTCGAGCAGGCAGGGCACCCGGCCGAGATGGTCGAAGGCGGCAACCAGGTCGTCCAGGCTGTCGACCTTGATCTGACCCTTGCCGTCATAGCCCAGCCGACGGGTCTTGAGCAGCGCCGGGCCGTCGATGCGGGTCCAGGCATTGACCAGGAAACCTTCGTCCTCGATGTTGGCGAAGGGCGCCGTGTCGCAGCCGAATTCCTGAGCCCGGCTCTTTTCCAGCAGGCGATCCTGGGCGACGGCGACGGCGGCGGGGGAGGGGGCCACGAAAACGTGCTTGGCCAGCATGTCCAGGCTTTGCGCGGGGACATTCTCGAACTCCGTGGTCACCGCCTGGCATAGGTTGGCCATGTGCAGGAGCGCGGCGGCGTCGGTGTAACCAGCTTTGAGGTGAATGTCGGCGACCTGGCCGGCCGGCGCGTCCGGGTCGGGATCGAGTACCACCACTTTGTAGCCCATGACCCGGGCGGCCAGGGTGAACATGCGGCCGAGCTGGCCGCCACCGAGGACGCCCAGGGTCGCGCCGGGCAGCAGGGGCGTGGCACCGGCGGTCATTCGGGCAGGCTCATGGCCAACACGCTGTCGGTCTGCTTCTGGCGGAAGGCGATCAGACGGGCGCGGATGTCGGGGAACTCGTTGGCCAACAGGGCGGCGGCGAACAGGGCGGTGTTGGCCGCGCCGGCTTCACCAATCGCAAACGTGGCGACCGGCACGCCCTTCGGCATCTGGACGATGGACAACAGGGAATCGATGCCCTTCAGCGCGCGCGACTGCACCGGTACGCCGAGCACCGGCAGGTGGGTCTTGGCGGCGACCATGCCGGGCAGGTGGGCGGCGCCGCCGGCCCCGGCGATGATGCACTTGAGACCGCGCTCGGCCGCGCTGGCGGCATAGTCGAACAGCAGATCAGGGGTGCGGTGGGCCGACACCACGCGCTTTTCGAACGGAATGCCCAGTTCGGTGAGCAGGTCGGCGGCCTGGCGCATGGTTTCCCAGTCGCTCACGCTGCCCATGATGAGTCCGACGAGCGGTGCCATGGCGGAGTCCGTGAAAAAAGGAGAATGATACGGTGCCGGAAGGCGTGCCTCAAATCCAGCCGCGTTGCTTGAGATGCCGATGCAGGGACAGGCAGGCGGCACCGGTGCCGAGCAGGACGATCGGGTAACCCCAGGGCCAGTTCAGCTCCGGCATGTGCGCGAAGTTCATGCCGTACAGGCTGAACACCAAGGTGGGGATGGCCAGGATGGCGCCCCAGCCGGCCAGTTTTTGCACCGATTCATTCTGGCGCAGCGACAAGGTGGCCAGGCTGACGTGCATGGCGTCGGAGAGCATTTCGCGCATCTGGAACAGCTCGCGGTTGAGTCGGGTGAGATGGTCGTGGACATCCCGGTAATAGGCTTTAAGTCCCTTTTCGACGATCTGCGGTTGCATGCGGATCAGTTCCTGCACGATGTCCGACATCGGTTCCACGGCCTGGGAGAGCAGCAGGGTCTGGCGCTTGAGCTGGTACAGGCGGGGCAGGTTTTTCTCAGCCAGGTCGGTATCGAGCAGGGCGGCTTCGTAGCTGTCGTAGCGGTCCTCGAGATGGTCGGAGACCGGCCGGTAGGCGTCGACGATCTGGTCGAGCAAATAATAGAGGGCGGCCCCCGGCGACGGCGCAAAACGCCCGCGCCTGAGCTGCTCCAGCGCCTGGCCATGTCCGGGCCCGGGGCCATGATGCACCGCGATCAAATAACGCGGGCCGATGAAGACGTGGGTTTCGCCGAACTCGATCGCATGGTTCCATTCCATCGCGGTGCGAATGGCCAGGAACAGGGTGCCGTTGGGGTATTCCTCCAGCTTCGGCCGCTGACGTGCCGAAATGGCGTCCTCCAGGGCCAGTTCGTGCAGATCGAGCGTGCGGCCGAGCTTCTCCAGCAGCCGATGCTCATGGCTTTCCAGTTCCAGCCAGACAAAAGCAGTGTCCCCCGCCAGTGGCTCCGCCAGGGAGTCGGCGTCGGCCGCGTGCCAGCCGTCCGGACCGTGGCGCCAGCAGTGCATCTGTCAGAAGGGCAGGACTGCGTCAGGCGCCGCGGCCAGGATGACGCGCCGGAACGCATGCTGGATACGGGCCAGGGCCTCGGCATGGTCGGCCTCGAAACGCAGCACGATGACCGGTGTGGTATTGGACGGTCGCATCAGGCCGAAGCCATCCGGGTATTCGACGCGCAGGCCGTCCAGGGTGATCACCTCGCGGGCACCCTCGAAAGTGGCCGTGTCCCGCAGGAGGGCGATCAGCCGGTGCGGCTCGCCCTCCTTCATCTTGATGTGCAGTTCGGGTGTGTTCACGCTGTCTGGCAGGTCATGCAAGGTGGCATCCAGATCGGCCTGCCTGGACAGATATTCGAGCAGGCGGGCCCCGGCGTACAGACCATCGTCGAAGCCGTACCAGCGTTCCTTGAAGAAGACGTGGCCGCTCATCTCGCCGGCCAGGGCGGCGCCGGTTTCCTTCATGCGCGCCTTGACCAGCGAATGGCCGGTTTTCCAGAGCATGGGTACGCCGCCGTGGGTACGGATCCAGGGATCCAGGTTGCGGGTCGACTTGACGTCGTAAATGATGGTGGCGCCCGGTTGGCGGCTCAGGACATCGGCGGCGAACAGCATCAACTGGCGGTCCGGGTAGATGATGCGGCCGTCCTTGGCGACCACGCCGAGGCGATCGCCGTCGCCGTCGAAGGCCAGGCCGATTTCCGCATCCGAGTTTTTCACCCGGTCGATCAGGTCGGCCAGGTTGTGGGGTTCGGAGGGGTCGGGGTGGTGATTCGGGAAATGGCCATCGACCTCGCAGAACAGGGCGTCCACCTGGCAGCCGAGCGCCCGGTAGAGCGCGGGTGCGTAGGCGCCGGCGACACCATTGCCGGCATCGACGACGAGCTTGAGCGGACGTGCCAAGTGGATATCGCCGACGATGCGCGACTGGTAATCGGGGCCGATGTCGTATTGGCGATAGGCGCCTTCGCCATTCGCCAGATCGCCGGTCTCGATGCGCCGGCGCAGGGCCTGGATGGTCTCGCCGGACAAGGTTTCCCCGGCCAGGACCATCTTGAGGCCGTTGTAATCGGGTGGATTGTGCGAGCCGGTGACCATCACCGCGCAATCGGTGCCCAGGTGGTGGGCGGCGAAGTAGGTCATCGGCGTGGCCACCAGACCGAGATCGATCACATCGACCCCGGCGGTGCGGATGCCGTTCGCCAGGGCTTCGGCCAACGCCGGCCCGGACAGGCGGCCGTCGCGGCCGATGGCGATCTCGCGTTGCTGGCGGGCCCGAGCCTCGCTGCCCAGGGCCTGGCCAATGGCGGTGACGATCTCGGGGGTGAGCGTGCGGCCGACGATGCCGCGAATGTCATAGGCCTTGAAGATTTCGGCGGGGATGGCGGTCATGGAGGTCTCCCTGAAAACCCGCGCATTATCCCGGCTTTGCCGCTATGGGCAAAAAAAACGGCACTGGTGAACCAGTGCCGTGTAGAAAACCGCCGTTGCGGCGGTCAGGGAGGTAGATTCCATTATGCCATAAAAAATAGATCTGTCTAGAAAATTTAGTACTAAGGATATACTCATGACATCTGTGGGGGCTTGCTCCGCACGATTGATCTTGCGCAAGCTTTGCCTTGCCTCGGTTCGTGGCGCCTGCCTACAATCAAGACTGTCTTCGTTGGATGCCCCCTCATGTCCTCGCTCACCACGCTGCTGGAAAAGTACAGCAAGCCCGGTCCCCGCTATACCTCCTACCCGACCGCGCCTTACTTCCATACCGAATTCACGGAGAACGACTGGCGGGCCGAGCTGGAGACCTCGCAGGATCCGGACCGGGGCCTGTCCCTTTATTTCCATATCCCCTTCTGCGACACGCTGTGTTACTACTGTGGATGCAACATGGTGGCCACGGGCGAGTACAAGAAGGCCTACCAGTACCTCGACTATCTCGACATGGAAATGGCCCGGGTGGCCGGCTACACCGACCCGGCCCGGCAGGTGAAACAGCTGCATTTCGGCGGCGGTACCCCGACCTATCTGCGGCCGCAGGACATCCGCCGCCTGATGGGCCTGATCCGCGGCCATTTCAGCATCGCCGACGATGCCGAAATGGGCTGCGAGGTCGACCCGCGCGAGCTCACCCGCGAGCATCTCCTGGCCCTGCGCGAGACGGGCTTCAACCGCTTGTCGATCGGCGTGCAGGACCTCGACGACCGGGTCCAGAAGGCCGTCAACCGGGTACAGCCGGAAGGGCTGATCAAGGAAGTCTACGGCTGGGCACGAGAACTTGGCTTCGGCAGCATCAACATGGACCTGATCGTCGGCCTGCCGCACCAGTCCGTGGACAGCTTCGCACGCACCCTGGACAAGGTGGTGGCCTGGTCGCCGGACCGGCTGGCGGTGTTCTCCTATGCCCACGTGCCGTGGATGAAGAAGCACCAGAAGCTGATCCAGGAAAAGGATCTGCCCAACTTCAGTACCCGACTCGATCTGCAACAGTTGATCCAGGACAAGCTGGGGGCGGCCGGCTACGTCAACATCGGCCTCGACCATTTCGCCAAGCCGGACGACGAGATGGTCAAGGCCCAGAACAGCAAGACCCTGTGGCGAAATTTCCAGGGCTACACCACCCACAAGCACTGCGACATCTACGCCTTTGGCGCGTCCAGCATCAGCCAGACGCTGAACACCTACGTGCAGAACGAGAAGAACCTGAAGAAGTACCAGGAACTGGTGGGCGCCGGGCACCTGCCGGTCGAGCGGGGTCTGCGTTTGAGCCTGGATGACCAAATCCGGCGTGATGCCATCACCAAGGTGATGTGCGACCTGGAGTTGGACAAGACGACCTTCGCGGCGAACTGGAAGATCGACTTCGACACGTATTTCGCCGAGGCGCTGGCCGATCTCCAACCGCTGGTTGCTGATGGATTCGTCAAGGTCGATGCCGGCTACGTGCAGGTCACCGAGCTGGGCCGCCTGTTTTTACGCAACATCGCCATGTGTTTCGACGGCTACCTCAAGCAGGCGGCCGAAAGCGGTCCGCGCTACTCGCGCACGGCCTGAGTCGGGGGACGCTCACTCCCGGCAACGGCGGGGGAGCGGCCATGCAGGCTCAGTGCCGACTTACTCGGCGATACCCTTGAGGATCGCGTCCTCGTCGGCGCCGATGCCGGCCATCAGCCTGGCGGGTTCGCCCTGCAGCCCCTTGGCGAGCAGGCCGGAATTCATGCGCATGGTGTAGGTCTTGCCGTCGCGGCCCTCGAACACGGTGAACCGGCAGGGATGCGGCGGCAGCTTGCCATCGCCGGCCTTGGTCAGCTTGTCGTTGAAGCCGGCCGGGCAGGCCTCGATCACCTTCATCCGCTTGCCCGGGGCGCCTGCCTGCGCCATGGCGGCCTGGGCGTCCTGCACTGCGCCTCGCTTCCAGCCCTGGCGGTCGATGGCGGCACCAATCGCAGTCACGGTTTCGTCGAAACCCAGCTTGGAGCGGCGGTAGTCGAACATGGCGGCCATCATCTGCATCTGGCGCGCCATCAGTTGCTGGGCCTGCTGCTGGCTGAGCGGCTGGGCCGGGACTTGCGCGTGGGCGGCACCCGTGAGCAGCAGTGCGACAAGCAGGGCGGACAGGCGGTTCATGGCGAATTCCTCAGTGGTGGCCGTGCTTGATTGCACCGACCAGTTTGTACACGGTGCTGCAATAGGGGCAGCGGACCTCGCCCTTGGCCTCGACCGGAAGGAACACGCGCGGGTGGTTGAACGCGGCTTCCTGGCCGCGCGGCGGGCAGTAGAGGGGCAGATCGGCGGCGCCGACCTCGACGATGCGTTGTTCAGCCATGGTCGGGCTCCTCAGACGTGCGTCAGCCAGTTGGCGTGGGCAGCCGAGCGACCCTGCACGCAATCGAAGTACAGCGATTGCAGCTTTTCCGTGATCGGACCGCGCTTGCCCTCGCCGATCTGGCGGTTGTCCAGTTCGCGGATCGGCGTCACCTCGGCGGCCGTGCCGGTGAAGAAGGCTTCATCGGCACAATACACCTCGTCACGGGTGATGCGTTTCTCGATCACCGGGATGCCCAGTTCGCCGGCCAGTTGGATGATGGTGTCGCGGGTGATGCCTTCGAGCGCGGCGGTCAGGTCCGGGGTGTAGAGCTTGCCGTTGCGGACCAGGAAGAAGTTTTCCCCCGAACCTTCGGCAACGAAGCCGTCGACATCGAGCAGCAGGGCTTCCTGGTAGCCGTCCATCTCGGCCTCGCGGTGGGCCAGGATGGAGTTCATGTAGTTGCCGTTGGCCTTGGCCTTGCACATCGTGATGTTGACGTGGTGGCGGCTGAATGACGAGGTTTTGACCCGGATGCCCTGGGTGAGCGCCTCGGCACCCATGTAGGCGCCCCACGGCCAGGCGGCGACGATGACGTGGGTGGACAGGGTCTTGGCGGAGATGCCCATCGCCTCGGCACCGTAGAAGGCCATCGGGCGCAGGTAGCCGGACTTCAGGCCGTTTTCCTTGACCACGGCCTTTTGTGCGGCATTCAGGTCATCCTTGGAGTAGGGCATCTTCATGCCCAGGATGTGCGCCGAGCGGAACAGCCGGTCGGTGTGTTCCTGGAGGCGGAAGATGGCCGGGCCGGTCGGGGTTTCGTAGGCACGCACGCCCTCGAACACGCCCATGCCATAGTGCAGGGTGTGGGTGAGCACGTGGGTGGTGGCTTCCCGCCAGGGAACCAGCTTGCCGTCATACCAGATGACGCCGTCGCGATCGGCCATGGACATTGCCGAACTCCTTGAAATCAGTCGAGAAAAGAAGCCGACATTCTAGCTCAAGTCAGCCCAGGACGGCTTGCCATAGCGCGCGCACCGCGTCGGTCTCGGGTGCCAGCATCTCCACCGGCAGGCGTGCGTGCTCGGCGCCCTGCAGTTTCACCTGATGCTGACGTCGGCGTAGTTCGCGGTAGGCGTTGGCAGCGGCGCCGGCGATGTCAGCCGGCACCAGGCCGAGCCGGCCGGCGACCCCGAGCAGGGCGATGTTGCCCCGGTTGGCGGTCAATTCCGGATGCTCGGCGCTATGGGCGAGGACGAGATACTGGACGACAAATTCGACATCGACCAGACCACCGCGGTCATGCTTGATGTCGAACAGATCGGTGGCGTTGGGGTGGCCATCGTGCATTTTCTGGCGCATTTCCAGCACCTCTGCACGGAGCCTGGCAGTGTCGCGCGGAAGGAGCAGGATGGCCTCGCGAATGGCTTCGAACTTGGCGCCCACCTGCCCGTCGCCACAGGCATAGCGGGCCCGGCTGAGGGCCTGGTGTTCCCAGGTCCAGGCATGGTGGCGCTGGTAGTCCTCGAACGCCTCGACACTGCTGACCAAGAGGCCGGAGGCGCCATCCGGACGCAGGCGCAGGTCGGTTTCGTAGAGGATGCCGGCGCCGGTCATGGTCGACATCAGGGTGTTCATGCGCTTGCCCAGGCGGGCGTAGATGTCCTGGGCGTCTGGGTGGTCGTCGTCGTAGAGGAAAACGATGTCGAGGTCGGAGGCGTAGCCCAATTCCTTGCCGCCCAGCTTGCCGTAGGCGATGACTGCGAAGGCGGGGCGGTCGCGGTGCTTTTTTGTCAGGTCACGCCAGGTCAGTTCCAGGCTCTGGCCGAGCAGCAGGTCGGCCAGGGCCGCCAGTTGATCGGACAGGCTTTCCACCGTCCACATGCCGGCCAGGTCTTGTGCCAACAGGCGGAAGGTCTCGCTCTGCTTGAAATGGCGGAGTTCGTCCATGCTGCGTTCGAGGTCGCCTTCGAAAGCCGCCAGGCGGGCGCGCAATTCGTCGCGCTTGAGCGGCCAGTCCGGCGTCGCCATGAGGGCGCGCGGGTCGAGCAGTTCGTCGAGCAGATGGGGTTGCCGGGTCAGGTATCCCGCCGCCCAGGGACTGGCCCCGACCATGCGGGCGACCTGAGCCAGGGTCTGCGGATATTCGCGCAGGAGCAGGAGGTAGGGCGCGCGCCGGCTGATGGCTTCGAGCAGGTCGAGAATGCGAAACAAGGTGGTGTCGGGATTCGCTTGCCGGGCCGCGACTTCGATCAGGGGCGGCAGCAGGCCGTCCAGGGCGGTCTTGTTGGCGGCCGGCAGGGCGGCGTAACGGCTGCCACCCTTGAGCGCGTTGAGACGGTCGAGTACTTCGCCCGGATCGGCATAGCCGAGTTCCGCCAGGGTGTCCCGCGCGGTTTCTTCTGGTTGGTTGAACAGACCAGCGAGCGGATGTCCGGACTGGTCTTCCTGGGGGGCGCCGAAAACTTGTTCGAACTGACCGGCGACCTTGCGCCGCAGGCTGTTGAGATGGGTCTCGAAGCTTGCCCAGTCTGGGTAGCCCAGGGTCAGGGCCAGGTGTTGGCGTTCCTCGGGGTCGTGCGGCAATTGCTGGGTTTGGGCGTCGTTGCGGTATTGCAGGCGGTGTTCGACATTGCGCAGGAAGACGTAGGCGGTTTCCAGTTCTTCTGCGACGGCCTCCGGCAACAGGTCCATGGCGGCCAGCTGGTGCAGGATGGCGCGGGTCGGCCGGGCTTGCAGGGCTGGGGTCTTGCCGCCCCGGATCAGCTGGAATACCTGGGCGATGAACTCGATTTCGCGGATGCCGCCGGGGCCGAGCTTGACGTTGTCATGCTTGTCCTTCTTGGCCACCTCGCGGCGAATTTGTGCATGCAGGTCGCGCATCGCCGCAAAGGCACCGAAGTCGAGGTACTTGCGGAACACGAAGGGCCGGCGCAGGGCCTCCAATTCATCGTGGCGCGCGCCGGTGAGCGGGCGGCCCTTGATCCAGGCATAGCGTTCCCATTCGCGGGCCTGGGTGTAGAAATAATCTTCCAGCATGGCAAAGCTGGAGGCCAGGGGACCTTCGTCGCCATAGGGGCGCAAGCGCATGTCGACCCGGAACACGAAGCCATCGTAGGTGGTTTCGCCGATGGCGCTGATCAGCCGGCGTCCAAGTCGAACGAAAAACTCATGGCAGGACAGCTTGCGCGGTCCGGTGGTCTCGCCCTCCTCGGGATAGACGAAAATCGGATCGACGTCGGATGACACATTCAACTCGCGGCCGCCCAGCTTGCCCATGCCGACCACGATCAGCTGCTGGGGCTGGCCCTGGCGGTCGAGTGGCTCGCCGTGCAGGGCGGCCAGATCGCGGTGGTGCCAGGCGCAGGCATGACCGAAGGCCACCTCGGCCAAGTCGGTGCAGGTGGTGGTGACTTCGGACAGGTCGGCCTGACCCGCCAGGTCGCGGACGATGAGCACCGCCATGACCCGCTGGCGCAGGTCACGCAGGCGGTGTTTCAGGCTGTCCTCGTCGGTGGGGATCGAGTCCGCCAGGAAGGTTTCCATGGCCCGCCGGGAAAAGGCGGTCTGGCAGCCCGTGGCCAGCCACTCGGCCAGGTCGGGGCGCGCGGCCAGGCGATCGCGCAGATAGCGGCTGTAGTCGGTCGCCCGGGCAATGGCGGCGTGGGGGTCGAAGTCGGGCATGCGCGTCAGGGTGGTGTCAGGAAATTTGAAAATAATAGGATTTTGTCCTAATTTCGCCCTTTGTGCGGTGCCTGGGCTTCCTGGGGAGGAGGCGACCGGTGTCTGATTGGCTTAATGGAGAGAGGCTCTAGATGTCCAACACGATTGAATCCGTCATGCACGAAACCCGTGTATTTCCCCCGTCCGAGGCCTTTGTCGCCCAGGCCAACATCTCCGGCATGGCGGCCTACAAGGCCATGTGCGCCGAGGCCGAAGCCGATTACGAAGGCTTCTGGGCCAAGCACGCCCGCGAGAACATCGTCTGGAGCCAGCCCTTCACCAAGACCCTGGACGAGCACGGCGCGCCGTTCTACAAGTGGTTCTCCGATGGCAAGCTGAACGCCAGCTACAACTGCCTGGACAAGAACGTCGCCGCCGGCCTGGGCGACAAGACTGCGATCATCTTCGAGGCGGACGGCGGCCAGGTGACCAAGGTCACCTACAAGGAACTGCTGGCCCGGGTCGGCCAGTTTGCCAACGCGCTCAAGAAGCTGGGCGTCAAGAAGGGCGACCGGGTGGTCATCTACCTGCCCATGTCGATCGAGGGCGTGGTCGCCATGCAGGCCTGTGCCCGTATCGGCGCCACCCACTCGGTGGTGTTCGGCGGCTTTTCTGCCCATGCCCTGCGCGACCGCATCGAGGACGCCGGCGCGGTGTTGGTGATCACCGCCGACGAGCAGTGCCGCGGTGGCAAGAACATCCCCCTCAAGCCGGCGGTCGACGAGGCCCTGACCCTGGGCGGCTGCGACACCATCACCAACGTGGTGGTGTTCAAGCGCACCGGCGGCAACGTCGCCTGGCACCCAGGCCGTGACCTCTGGTGGGACGACGTGGTGGCCGGCCAGTCCGAGACCTGTGAGCCCGAATGGGTCGATGCCGAGCACCCGCTGTTCCTGCTCTACACCTCCGGTTCCACCGGCAAGCCCAAGGGCGTCCAGCATTCCACCGGCGGCTATCTGCTGCACGCCATCATGACCATGAAGTGGACCTTCGACATCAAGCCGGACGATGTCTTCTGGTGCACTGCCGACATCGGCTGGGTGACCGGCCATACCTACGTCACCTACGGCCCGCTTGCCTGCGGCGCCACGGAAGTGGTGTTCGAGGGCGTGCCCACCTTCCCGAACGCGGGTCGCTTCTGGAACATGATCCAGGAGCACAAGGTCAGCATCTTCTACACTGCACCGACCGCGATCCGCTCCCTCATCAAGCTGGCCGGCGGCGCGCCCGAGTTCCACCCCAACAAGTTTGACCTGTCCAGCCTGCGCCTGCTCGGCACCGTGGGCGAGCCGATCAACCCGGAAGCCTGGATGTGGTACCACACCGAAGTCGGCGGCGGCCGCTGCCCGATCGTCGACACCTGGTGGCAGACCGAGACCGGCGGACACATGATCACCCCGCTGCCCGGCGTCACCCCCACCGTGCCCGGTTCCTGCACCCTGCCGCTGCCCGGCATCATGGCCGCCATCGTCGACGAGACCGGCCATGACGTGGAATGGGGCAAGGGCGGCCTTCTGGTCATCAAGAAGCCCTGGCCGTCGATGATCCGCACCATCTGGGGCGATCCAGAGCGTTACAAGAAGTCCTACTTCCCCGAAGACCTGGGTGGCAAGCTCTATCTCGCCGGTGACGGCTCGGTGCGCGACCCGCAGACCGGCTACTTCACCATCATGGGCCGCATTGACGATGTCCTGAACGTATCCGGCCACCGCCTGGGCACCATGGAAGTCGAGTCCGCCCTGGTCGCCAACCCGCTGGTTGCCGAAGCTGCCGTGGTTGGCAAGCCACACGACGTCAAGGGCGAGGCCATCGTCGCCTACGTGGTGCTCAAGCAAGCCCGGCCGACCGGCGACGCCGCCAAGGAAATCGTCAAGCATTTGCGCGACTGGGTGGCCCAGGAAATCGGCCCGATCGCCAAGCCGGACGAGATCCGCTTCGGCGACAACCTGCCCAAGACCCGCTCCGGCAAGATCATGCGCCGCCTGCTGCGCGCCCTGGCCAAGGGCGAGGAGATCACCCAGGACGTCTCGACCCTGGAAAATCCCGCGATCCTCGACCAACTCAAGGAAGCGGTGAAGTAACCGGCTGGGAAGACTTGATCGAAGGCATGGGTCGCGGGTTTTCAGTGAAGGCTAACCTGCCGCATTGCGGCAGGTTTAGCGCGCAGGGCGGCCGTAACAAAAATCCCGCGATCCTCGACCAGCTCAAGGAAGCGGTGAAGTAAGTCAAGCGGGCAACTGACCTACAACAGCGCGGCTTCGGCCGCGCTATTTTTTTGTCAGACGAGACAGTGCCTGGCTGAGTGCTGGGTCAAAGGCCGGTTCGCTCACCAGAGCGTTTGAATGCCGAACTGTTCGAACACTGGGTCGCGGGTGATCAGTTGAGCGGATTCCAGTTCGCTCTGCGCGGCCAGAACGCGGTCGAAGGGATCTCGGTGCGGCACTGGGTAAGCCCCCGCTTTCAGGCTGTGGAGGTAGGTCACGGCAAGGTGGGTAAAGCCATCGGCCGCCACCAACTCATTGAAGCGCTCGATGGCCTCTCCTGCTTCGGATAGCTTGCCCAGCCTGAATTTTGTAGCGATCTCCCAGGCACTGGCGGCGCTGACCAGGACGACATTGTCTGCGTCGAGGAGGCAGGCTCTCGCCGGGCCGGAAAGCTGTGGGTCGTCGGTCCACCACCAGAGCAGCGCATGGGTGTCGAGCAAAACCCTCATCCGCCTTCCCAGGCGGCCAGTTCTTCGTCCGGCAAGGACTCGAAGAAGGTTGCGCCGATGCGGCCGCTCAGGCGGCCTGGCCGCCTCGATCCCTGGGGCTGGGCCAGCGGCACCATGCGCGCATACGGTTGACCGGCCTTGGCCAGGACGATTTCCTGCCCGGCATGCGCCTGCTCCAGCAGCTTGGAGAAATGGGTCTTGGCGTCGTGAACGTTGACGATGAGGGGCATGGGGCGATCGCAGGCATGGACTAGGGTGTGGACTAAGTGTATGTCGACCCGATAGCGCGAGCAAGAAATTCAGACCATAGGAAAGTTATCCAAGTCAGACCCGCACAGTCCATGCCAATGGGGAGGGTCGTGCCTGCGCGGATGTGCTGCTTAGCGGTCCGGTCGGGTTGCCATTTCGAGGTGGGTGAGCCAGGCCAGCGCGTAATCCCTGGACAGGCCGCACATCTGAGGTGTGGGCACCAAGCCAGAGCAGAAGGTCGGGCGTTCGGGACGGCCAAACACTGCGCAACGAAAGTCGTCGGTAAGCTGCGCGCACGGCACCCCAGCCGGCTTGCCTTCGGGTATCCCGGGGAGTGGCGAGGTGATCGACGGTGCGATGCAGCAGGCGCCGCAACCGGGCCGGCAGTCAGTCATGGCGCAGGGCTTCCACCGGGGTGAGGCGCGAGGCCTTGCGGGCCGGATACCAGCCGAAGAAGATGCCGACTGCGGAGGCCGAGACCACGGCGAGCAGGACCGCCTCGGGCCGGAACAGCACCGGCCAGTCGAGCAGCCGTTCGACCAGCAGGCCGCCGCCGATGCCGAGACCGACGCCGACCAAGCCGCCGAGCACGCTCAGGGTGACCGCCTCGACCATGAACTGAGTCAGGATGTCGCGCCGGCGCGCGCCGATGGCCAGGCGGATGCCGATCTCTCGGGTGCGTTCGGTGACCGAGACCAGCATGATGTTCATGATGCCGATGCCGCCGACGATCAGCGACACCGAGCCGATCGCCGCCAGCAGGGCCGAGAGGGCGCCCGAGGCGGCCTGTTCGGCCTGCACGATTTCGGACAGGTTGCGCAGGTTGAAGTCGTCGTCCTGGCCGGGCTGGATGCGGTGCTTCTGCCGGATCAGAGCGCGCACCTGTTCCTCGGCGCCGGCCATGTCGCTGCCATCCGCCATCTTCACGGTGATCGAGCCGACGTTGTCAGGCCGGGCCATGCCTTGACCAAGGATACGACCTCGGGCAGTGCCCAAGGGAATCAGGATGATGTCGTCCTGGTCCTGGCCCATGACGTTCTGGCCCTTGGTGCCGAGCAGGCCGACGATGGTGAGCGGAATACCCTTGACCCGGAGGGTCTGTCCGGTCGGGTCGGTGCCACCGAACAGCATCTCGGCCACGGTCTGTCCGACCAGGGCGACCTTGGCCTTGCCGCGCAGTTCGTTGTCGTCGAAGGCGCGGCCGCGTTCGACCACCCAGTCGCGGGCGATCAGGTAGTCGGCGTCGATGCCGTACAGCTGGGTTGACCAGTTCAGGTTGCCGAACACCGCCTGACCACTGCCGCGCAAGGTGCCTGACACGGCGATCGCGCCGGGAATCTCGTCGCGGATGGCCTGGACATCGGCTTCGGTCAGGCTGTTGCGGCTGACTCCGCCGCCCAGGCGCACACCGCCGCTGGTCACGGTGCCGGGCATGACCAGGAGCAGGTTGCTGCCCAGGCTCTTCATCTCATCGGCGACCCGGCGCTTGGCACCTTCGCCGACCGCCAGCATGGCGATCACGGCAGCGATGCCGATCACGATGCCCAGGGTGGTCAAGGCGCTGCGCAGGCGATTGGCGCGCAGCGAGCGGAGGGCGGCAAGCAGGGTGTCGACGAGGTTCATGCCACGGCCTTCAGGTGCTCGGCGGCGGACTGGCGTGCATGGACCGGACGATCCTCGACCAGGCGGCCGTCGCGGAACACCAGGATGCGCCGGGCGAACTGCGCGATGTCCGGCTCGTGGGTCACCAGCACCAGGGTCATGCCTTGGTCGTTCAGGGACTGGAACAGCGCCATCAGTTCGAGGCTGGTGCGGGTGTCGAGGGCGCCGGTCGGTTCGTCGGCCAGGATCAGGGCCGGGGCGTTGACCAGGGCACGGGCGATGGCGACCCGCTGCTGCTGACCGCCGGAGAGCTGACTGGGCAGGTGGTGGGCGCGCTCGGCGAGGCCGACCAGGGCCAGCTTTTCCAGGGCGCGCCGGTGCCGTTCCGGGGCGGGGACGCCGGCGTAGACCAGGGGCAGTTCGACGTTTTCCCGGGCCGAGGCGCGCGGCAGCAGGTTGAAGCTCTGGAACACGAAGCCAAGCGCGCGGTTGCGCACGGCCGACAATTGGTCGGCGTCGAGCCGGGATACGTCCTCGCCGCCGAGCAGGTAGCGGCCGGCATCGGGACGGTCGAGGCAGCCGATCAGGTTCATGAAGGTGGACTTGCCCGAACCGGACGGGCCCATCACCGCGACGAACTCGCCCTTTTCGATGGCCAGGTCGACGCCGCGCAAGGCCGGCACTTCCACTTCCCCGACATGGTAGGTGCGGGCCAGGCTGGCGACTTCGATCAACGCGCCCATGCCGGCCTCAGCGGTGCATGCCGGGGGCGCGCGCCGAGGTCCCGCCGTTGCCGGCAGTCGCATTGCCGAGGATCACGCGGTCGCCTTCCTTGAGCCCGCCTTGCAGCAGTTCGGTCATCTTGCCATCGCTGACGCCGAGGCGGACGCTGACCGGCTCGGGCTCGCCGTCCTCCAGCCGCCAGACCCGGCCCGGGACGCCGGGGCCCGATTCGCGGGCGCGGATCTCGCTTTTTACCGGCTTGCCATCAGCCTGGCTGGGCCGGAAACGCAAGGCCTCGTTGGCGACCTTGAGCACATTTTCGCGTTCCTCGGTGAGCAGGCGGGCGTTGGCGGTCATGCCGGGCAGGAGCTTCATGTCCGGATTGGCCACTGCGGCCATGACACTGTAGGTGACCACGTTGCTGGCGGTGACCGGGGCCTTGCGGATCTGGGTCACCTGGCCGGAAAAGCGCTCGCCGGGGAAGGCGTCGACCGTGAAGCGCACCGGCTGGCCGACCCGCACCCGGCCGACGTCGGCTTCGTCGACCGCAATGTTGACCTCCATGCGCGACAGGTCCTGGGCAATGCTGAACAGCACCGGTGCCTGCAGCGAAGCGGCCACGGTCTGGCCGACGTCGACGTTGCGGCTGATCACGGTGCCCGAGACCGGGGACCGGATCACCGTGTGCGAGAGGTCGACCTGAGCCTGGCGCAGCGCGGCCTGCTTTTGCGCGACCTGGGCCAGGCTGCTCTTGACTTGCGCGACGCTGACCTCGGCACTGGCGCGGGCCATGGCCAGGGCCTCGCGGGCGCCATCGAAGGCCGCCTGGGCGGTGTCCAGCTCGGCTGGCGAAATGAACTGCTGCGCCACCAGGCCGCGCTTGCGTTCGAGATTGCGGCGCGCCTCTTCCAGGGTGACCTCGGCGCGTTTCGCCTCGGCCTGGCGGGCCGCCAGGTTGCCGCGCGCCACCTCGACGTTGCCCTCGGCAGCCAGCAGGTCGGCTTCGGCCTGGGCGACCCGGGTCTGGAAACTGGCCGGGTCGAGCCGGGCGATGACCTGGCCGGCCCGTACTTCCGAGTTGAAATCGGCCAGGAGTTCAAGAATCTGTCCGGAGACCTGCGATCCCACCTGGACGGTGACCGAGGCATTCAGCGTGCCGCTGGCCGAGACCGAAGCCGACAGCGGGCCGCGCTCGATCTGGCCAAGCCGGTATTCCGGCACGTCAGCGGCGTGACGCCAGGGTTGCCAGAACCCGAGCGCGAGGGCCGCGACCAGCGCGGACACGAGATACAGGGGCCAGCGTTTCGGGAGCGGCATCGTGCGTGATCCTGGGGAAAGTTACGCGGTAGGACGGGAGGAACGGCGGTCCGTTCCCTCGGGTAGCGGCGCCAGCAGGGCCTGGATGTCGGCCTCGCCGAACTTGGCCAGGGCACCGGCGTCTTCGGACAGCACGCCGGCGGCCAGTTCGGCCTTTTTATCCTGCAAGGCGAGGATCTTTTCCTCGATGCTGCCGGCCACTACCAGCTTGTAGACGAATACGTTCCTGGTCTGGCCGAGGCGGTGGGCGCGGTCGGTGGCCTGGTTCTCGACCGCCGGGTTCCACCAGGGGTCGTAGTGGATCACGGTGTCGGCGGCGGTCAGGTTGAGTCCGACGCCGCCGGCCTTGAGGGAGATCAGGAATACCGGGACCGGGCCCTCCTGGAAGGCGCGGATCACCGACTCGCGATCCTGGGTGTCGCCGGTAAGCTGGACGTGGCCGATTTTCTCGCGCTCCAGGGCTTCGGCGATCAGCGCCAGCATCGAGGTGAACTGCGAGAACACCAGCACCTTGCGGCCTTCGTCGACCAGTTCCGGGAGCATGTCCATGAGCATGTCCAGCTTGGCCCGTTCCTTGACCTTGCGGGCGACATCCAGCTTGAGCAGGCGCGGGTCGCAGCAGACCTGGCGCAGCTTGAGCAGGGCATCGAGGATGACGATCTGGCTGCGGTTGAAGCCCTTGCTGGCGATCTCCTCGCGGACCCGCAGGTCCATGGCGCTGCGCACCGTTTCATAGAGGTCGCGCTGGCCGCCTTCCAGCTCCACGGCACGCACCACGATGGTCTTGGGCGGCAGTTCCTTGGCCACGTCTTCCTTGCGCCGGCGCAGGATGAAGGGCTTGACCCGGGCGGCGAGCAGGTCGCGGCGCAGGCGGTCGCCGTGCTTTTCGATCGGCGTGCGCCAGGTCTTGGTGAACGACTTGGCGTCGGCCAGGAAGCCGGGCAGCAGGAAATCGAATTGCGCCCACAGCTCACCCAGGTGGTTCTCCAGCGGCGTGCCGGTCAGGCACAGGCGATGCCGGGCCTTGAGCGTGCGTACGGTTTGCGCGGCCCGGCTGGCGGCGTTCTTCACGGTCTGCGCCTCGTCCAGGATGAGCAGGTGGTATTCGTGCTGGGCCAGGGCCTCGGCATCGCGCCAGAGCAGCGGGTAGGTGGTCAGGCAGACATCGCTGGCGGGGATGTCCGCGAACCGCTCGGTGCGTTCCTTGCCATGCAGCGAGAGCACGTTCAGGGACGGCGCGAAGCGCTCCGCCTCACGCTTCCAGTTGAAGATCAGCGAGGTGGGCAGCACCACCAGGGCCGGCTTGTCGAGCCGGCCGGCCTCCTTTTCCAGGAGCAGGTGGGCGAGGGTCTGGGCGGTCTTGCCCAGGCCCATGTCGTCGGCCAGGATGCCGGCCAGGTCGTGCGCGCGCAGGTATTGCAGCCAGGCCAGGCCTTCCCGTTGATAGGGCCGCAGGTCGAGCGCGAAGCCTTTGGGCGGGTCGACCGGCTGCACGCCGGCCAGGCCCTTGAGCCGCTCGGCCAGGTGGCGCACCGCCTGGGCGCCGCGAAACTGCCAGCGGCGCTGGTCGCTCAGTTCGGCCAGGCGCGGGGCGTCCAGCTTGCCGAGCTTCAGCGTGTCGGTAGGCGGGCCGTCGAACAGGTCGATCAAGGTGCGCGCGATCGGCTTCAGGCGCTCCGCGGGCACCCGCACCCGGAGGCCCTCGGGGGTGTGCAGGTCGATCGGCGTGTCGTCGGCGAGGCGGGCCAGCTTGCCGGCATCCAGCCAGCGGTCGTCGCGCTGGAACAGGGCATGCAGGAGCGGCGCCAGGGGCAGGCGCTTGCCCTCGACCACGATGCCCATGTCGAGGTTGAACCAGCCATTCGGGGATTCCTCGATCTCGGCGTCCCAGGCCTCGACCTCCAGCACGTGGTGGCGGAAATCGGGCGCCACCCGGATCAGCCAGCCCGAATGCTTCAGCTCCGGGACCGCACCGGCCATGAACGCCGGCCAGTGGGCCTCGCTGGCCAGCCCGTAGAGCGGGCCTTCGGGCAGCGGGTTGAAGCTGAACAGGTGGTTCGAGGTGGCCGGGATCAGGCCGAGCGTGGCGAGCGCCTCGCGGTAGGCGGCCTCGACCTCGGGCCGGCGCTTGACCCGGACCGGGTCGCCGGCGTCGTCGACCGCGTACTCGCCGGTGCTTGCGGCGGACATCTCGATGCCTTCGTAGTCGAACGCCAGGCGGGCATAGTCGAACAGGTGGGTCTGGTTGGGATAGTCGCGATAGCGCCGGACACCGTACACGCTCAAGGTGTCGAGGCTGAGCACCGGGCGTGGCGCGCAGTCGATGACGCGCAGCTCGGCGGCGGCCGGGGGGGGTAGTTCGGGCGCGAGTTCGGTCAGGGTGTCAGCCACTGCGGTGAGGTCGGCTTCGGTGAGCGGCGGGATGCCGAGCAGCTCGCGCACCAGAGGGGTCGGGTAGGGCAGGCGCAAGGGGCCGATCACCGGACGCTGCCGGTCCAGGTACCAGAGGCTGTCCAGGGCGATGACCTCGATCTGGCGACCGGGCACGCCGATGCGCGGCTCGATATGGCCGCTTGAAGTGCGTGCCCAGGCCAGTTCGCCGTCCAGGGACTCGCCCTCGGTGAAAGCTTCGTGCGGGGTGGCTAAGGCGATCAGGCGGCCGCAGGCCAGCAGGCGCTTGAGGACATCCTCGCCAAGTTCGCCACGTAGCGGATATTCGCGGAAGTGGCCGCCGATCCGGCTCGCCCAGAGCTGGCGCAGGATCGGCAGGTCGGCCTCGCGCACGAAGGCCGGCGTCTGCAGGAGCGCCCGCTCGACATTGTTCCAGTCCTTCAGGGCGCTGGGCTTGCCGGCCGAGTTGAAGCGGCCCTTGGAGAACAGCACCGACCAGCCGCCGTCCCACTGCCGCTCGAGGTGATAGAACAGGGCATCCGGGCTGGGCTTGGGGGCGCGCTTGCTGGCGTCCTCATGGCCCAGGCGGGTACGCAAGGTATCCAGCCAGCGCAGCACCTCGGGATTGACGGCGGCCTGCTTCTTGACCGGCTCGGCGCCGGCCAGCACGCGTAGCACGGCCGCCGTGTGCTTGCAGAAGGTACCTACCGGACAGGTGCATTGGGCGTTCAGCATGAGCTGGCCGGACGCGGTCTGCTTGAGCAGCAGGTGCACCGCGTAGGGATGCCGTGCCGTGCCCTGCACCGTGGCCACCACCGTGCCGTCATGGATCTGCAGCAGGCGCACCGCGTTCAGATAGGCGTCGGAGCGGGCCAGGTCGCGGGCATTGAACCAGCGGCGCAGGTCGGCTTCTTCGAAGTGCGGGAGATCCTTGGGCAAGGGCATGGGGTGACGAACGCAAAGAAGGAGAGGCTGGGGCCGGCATGGTATCAAATCCCATCCGGGGCCCCGGGCACGCTCGCCAATACTTCGGTCAAGTGCCGCAGAAGGTGCGGAACTCCGCCATGAAGGCGCCAGGGGCCGGTTCGGCGAAGCGGGCCAGGGCCGGATCGGTCTCGAACGGCCGACGCAAGGCATTCAGCAACTGTTCGAAGGGCCCCAGGTCGCCGGCATCCGAAGCTGCGGCCAGGGCGGCTTCCACCTGATGATTGCGCGGGATCAGCCAGGGATTGGCCCGGCGCATCGCCGCAATGCGCGTGGCCGGGTCGGCTATTTCACTGGCCAGGCGGGCGTGCCAGCGCGCCAGCCAGCCTTCCAGGGCCGGCGGGCCGGCGAACAGCGCCCGCAACGGCGTCAGGTCGCCGACCGCGGCGTCGGCGAGATGGTGCCAGGCCAGGGTGAAATCGACCTGCTGGGCATGCAGCAGGTCGAGCCAGGCTTCGCCCAGCGCGGTGTCCTCGGCGGTGCGCCCGGTGTCGGTCAAGCCGAGCTTGGCGCGCAGGCCGGCCAGCCAATGGTGCTGGTAGCGGCCGACAAAGGCGTCGATGACCTCGGTGGCGCGTGCGATGGCCCGGCCTTCGTCGGCGTCGATCAGCGGCAACAGGGTTTCCGCCAGCCGGGCCAGGTTCCAGCGCGCGATGCGCGGCTGGGCCTGGTAGGCGTAGCGGCCCATCTCGTCGATGGAGCTGAACACCGCGCCCGGATCGTAGGTCTCCATGAAGGCACAGGGGCCGAAGTCGATGGTCTCGCCGGAAAGGGCCATGTTGTCGGTATTCATCACGCCGTGGATGAATCCGACGTGCATCCAGCGGGCGATCAGCGCCGCCTGGCGTTCGGCCACGGCCCCCAGGAAGCCCAGGTAACGATCTTCGGCCCCGACCAGCTCAGGGAAATGCCGGGCGATGGCATAGTCGGCCAATTGGCGCAGCATCGCCGGCGTGCCATGCGCCGCGAAATACTGGAAGGTGCCGACCCGCAGATGGCTGGCCGCGACCCGGGTCAGGATGGCGCCCGGCAGGGTGCGTTCGCGGTACACCGACTCGCCGGTCGCCACCACCGCCAGTGCCCGCGTGGTCGGAATGCCGAGCGCGTGCATGGCTTCGCCGATCAGGACCTCGCGCAGCATCGGCCCCACCGCCGCCTTGCCATCGCCGCGCCGGGAGAAGGGCGTGCGGCCGGAGCCCTTGAGCGCGATGTCTCGGCGCACCCCGTGGCGGTCGACCACCTCGCCGATCAGCAGTGCCCGGCCATCGCCCAGCTGCGGATTGAATTGGCCGAACTGGTGCCCGGCGTAGGCTTGGGCGATCGGTTCGGCGCCCTCGGGCAGGACGTTGCCGGAGAACCAGGCGGCCAGGGCGGCTTCGTCCGTATCCACCAGTTCCAGCCGCAATTCATCCGCCAGACTGCGGTTCAAGAACAACAGCACCGGCGCGCACACGACCGCCGGCCGGCAGGCTTCGTAGAAGCCGGGCAAGTCGCGGGCGTAGGTGTTGTCGAATGGGAAAGTGGGCATCGGTGGCGCGCCGGCAGGCAGGGTGGACATGCCGCAACTTAATGCCGGTGGCCGATAATTTCCACCCTGTCGACAGGAGGGTATAGCCCATGCGGCGGCGCGCAGGCCGCACGCCAAGGGGCCGCGTCAGACCTTGTGGTAGACCTCGGCGCCGGTCTTCACGAACTCCACCGACTTCGTTTCCATGCCCTTCGCCAGCGCCTCGCTTTCGCTGATGCCTTGTCTGGCGGCGAAATCGCGCACGTCCTGGGTGATCTTCATGGAGCAGAAGTGCGGGCCGCACATGGAGCAGAAGTGGGCGACCTTGGCGGATTCCTTGGGCAGGGTCTCGTCGTGGAAGCTCTTGGCCTTGTCCGGGTCCAGGCCGAGGTTGAACTGGTCGGCCCAGCGGAATTCGAAGCGCGCCTTGGACAGCGCGTTGTCGCGAATCTGCGCGCCGGGGTGGCCCTTGGCCAGGTCGGCGGCGTGGGCGGCCAGCTTGTAGGTGATGATGCCTTCCTTGACGTCGTTCTTGTCCGGCAGGCCGAGGTGTTCTTTTGGCGTGACGTAGCAGAGCATGGCGGTGCCGTACCAGCCGATCATGGCGGCGCCGATGCCGCTGGTGATGTGGTCGTAGCCGGGGGCGATGTCGGTGGTGAGCGGGCCGAGGGTATAGAAGGGCGCCTCGTCGCACCACGCCAGTTCCTTGTCCATGTTCTCCTTGATGAGCTGCATGGGCACGTGGCCGGGGCCTTCGATCATGACCTGGCAGTCGTGCTTCCAGGCGATCTGGGTGAGTTCGCCCAGGGTCTTCAGTTCGGCCAGTTGGGCCTCGTCGTTGGCGTCGTAGATCGAGCCGGGGCGCAGGCCGTCGCCGAGGCTGAAGGCGACATCGTAGGCCTTCATGATCTCGCAGATGTCCTCGAAGTGGGTGAAGAGGAAGCTTTCCTTGTGATGTGCGAGGCACCACTTGGCCATGATCGAGCCGCCCCGGCTGACGATGCCGGTCATGCGTTCGGCGGTCATGGGGATGTAGCGCAGTAGCACGCCGGCGTGGATGGTGAAGTAGTCGACGCCCTGCTCGGCTTGTTCGATGAGGGTGTCGCGGAACATCTCCCAGGTCAGTTCCTCGGCCTTGCCGTCCACCTTTTCCAGGGCCTGGTAGATGGGCACGGTGCCGATGGGGACGGGCGAGTTGCGGATGATCCACTCGCGCGTCTCGTGGATGTTCTTGCCGGTGGACAGGTCCATGACCGTGTCGCCGCCCCAGCGGATCGCCCAGGTCATCTTGTCAACTTCCTCGTTGATGGAAGAGCCGAGCGCGGAGTTGCCGATGTTGGCGTTGATCTTCACCAGGAAATTGCGGCCGATGATCATCGGCTCGGTTTCCGGGTGGTTGATGTTGGCCGGGATGATGGCGCGGCCGCGGGCGACTTCATCGCGCACGAACTCGGGGGTGATCTCTTCACGGAGGGCGGCGCCGAAGTGCTGGCCGGGATGCTGGCGGCCGAGCAGCTTGGCCAGGCGTTCGCCTTGCGGGCCGGATTGCCGCAATGTCTCGAGATATTCCTTGCGGCGCAGGTTTTCCCGGATGGCGATGAATTCCATCTCCGGGGTGATGATGCCCTGCCGCGCGTAGTGCATCTGGGTGACGTTCCTGCCCGGCTTGGCCCGGCGCGGCTGGCGGTGCAGGCCGGGGAAGCGCAGGCGGGCCAACTCGTCCATGCCGGCGCGGGCACGGCCGTACTCGGAGGTCAGCCCGGCCAGCACCTCGGTGTCGTCGCGTTCCTCGATCCACTTCGCACGTACGGCCGGCAGGCCCTGGCGGATGTCGATCTTGGCGGCCGGGTCGGTGTAGGGGCCGGAACAGTCATAGACGAAAATGGGCGGATTCTTCTCGCCGCCGAATTGGGTCGGCGTGTCGGCCTGGCTGATCTCGCGCATCGGTACCCGGAGGTCCGGTCGCGAACCTTCGACATAGATCTTGCGTGAATTGGGCAGGGGCTGGATGGCGGCTTCGTCGACGTGGGCCTGTTCGGCGAAGAATTCTGGTTGGGCGTTCATGGTGTTCCTTCCACTCAATCAAGGCAGGGAAGGTGGCGCTGTGGCCTCGCTTCCCTACGCCGGCATGACCCGGATCAGGTTCCAAGGGTGTTTCTCACTCCAGTGAATGGAGACCCCTAGCGATTTCATGTGCACGAATCATACACCCAGGCAGCGATTCCCCAAGCGCGCCGGCGCGTTGTTGGCGCGGGAAATATGACAGTTGCATGTCCCGCGCCCGGGGGGATAATCGAATCGTCACCACGAAGGGAGGCGAACATGAATGGCTCGGTCCTGTTCCCTTGTCCCGACGGCCGGTCGGGCGGTCTCTTTCCGCATGCACTGTTGCTGCTGGCCTTCGTGGCCTATGTCGGTGGCTTGGCCTTGTACCCGAGCCCGCCGGTGCGACAAGCCTGGTTCCCGGACATCGCCGCGACCGTGGCCTACCGCTGGCAATATGCCCCGTGTCCAGGCTGCGAGGCGCTCGAACCGGCGCCCGTCTGGCTCAGGATGCAGGCCCTGGCCGGGCTCGATGAGGTGCATTTTCTGCTGTCCCCGGACGAACAATGGGGCCCAGCCTACAGTTTTCCTCCCAATGCCGTGGTGGTTTCTCGCGAGGCCCTGCGTTTGCCGGCCTGCCAGCTGAACTTCCTGGTCGGTCACGAGCTGGTGCATCTCGCCCAGCGGCATTTTGACGAGGACGCGCGTGCCGCCGCCGTGCTGTCCGGCCTGGCACCGGGCTGGACCACCAGCGGCAAACGGGCCCTGTCCCTGATCGAAGGCGATTTTGGCCTGGCCCTGAAGATGTCGCCCCTATGGCAGCAACAGGAGCGGGAGGCCGACTGGGTGGGCGTTCTGCTGGCCGCGCAGGCAAGCGGCTGTAGCCTCGAGGCGGGCGCACTCGCCTATCTCGAACAGCAAGCAGGCCAGGGCGGTGGGCTGGCGGCCGCGCATGAAGACAGCGTCGAACGGGTGCGACATTTGCGGGGGTTCACCGACATCGCCGCGCAACTTGCCGTGCGCGGTAGCTAAGGAGCCACTGATTCATTCGCACGCCATCCGTGGACCAATGAATCTGATGGCTCCATAAACGCCGCCCGGTCTCGGGGAGGGTGGCGGGTCGGGTGGAGGTTGGCCAAGGCCGGCTGTAGAATGCGCGGATCCGCTCAACGCCCCGCACAGGAACCGCCATGGATATCGAACAGGCCCGCTTCAACATGATCGAACAGCAAATCCGTCCCTGGGAGGTGCTCGATCCCGTGGTGCTCGACCTGCTGCATCGGGTCAAACGGGAGGATTTCGTGCCCCCGGTGTACCGCTCGCTGGCCTTCGTCGACATGGCCATTCCGCTCGGCCACGGCGAATTCATGTGGGAACCCAAGCTGGAAGCCCGCGTGTTGCAGGCGCTGGGCTTGAAGCGCACTGACCGGGTGCTGGAGGTCGGCACCGGCAGTGGCTATTTCACCGCGCTCCTGGCGAACATGGCCAGCCATGTCCTGAGCCTGGAGATCGTGCCTGAGCTCAAGACGGAGGCGGAACGCAAGCTCAAGGCTCATGGCCTCGAGAATGTCCTGGTCAAGCAGGGCGACGGCGCCCGTGACTGGACCGAGGACGGCCAGTTCGACGTCATCGTGCTCACCGGTGCCACGCCGCTGCTGCCGGAGGCCTACCTGAGCCGCCTGAACAAGGGCGGGCGCCTGTTCGCCGTGGTCGGCGAGGGTCGCATCATGACCGCGACCCTGGTCACTTGCGTCGGCCCGGGAGCCTGCGCCCACGCCGGACTGTTCGAGACCCGCGTGCCGCTGCTGGTGAACGCCGCGCAGCCGGAACGTTTCGAGTTCTGATCCATGAAGCAGCTGCGGCCAGCCGATTTGAAGGCATGGCTGGATGATCCGGCCCGCGAGCCGCCGTACCTGCTCGACGTGCGGGAAGCCTGGGAGTTCGGCCTGTGCCGGATCGAGGGCGCCGAACTGGCGCCGCTGCAAACCTTGCCGGCGCGGCTCGCGACACTGAACCCCGACCAGGACATCGTGGTCATCTGCCATCACGGTGTGCGCAGCTATCATGCCGCGCGTTTCCTGGAACATAATGGTTTTTCTCGCGTCATCAACCTGACCGGCGGCGTCGATGCCTGGGCCAGGGATGTCGATCCGTCCATGCCGACCTACTGAGATGCCCACCATGCGCAAGACGCTGCTTTCCATCGCCCTGTTGGCCGCCGCCTGGGAGGCCGGCGCCGCCAACCTGTCCGAGATCTACCAGATGGCCCGCAAGCAGGACGCCCAGTATGCGTCTGCGCAGGCTGCCTATCAGGCCGGCCTGGAGGTCTTGCCGCAGGGCCGGGCAGGCTTGCTGCCGAGTCTCAATCTGTCCGCCAACCTGCGCCACATCAACAGCGATACCGATGCGGGTTCCCGGGACTACTCGTCGCGCGGCGCCACCCTGGCGCTGACCCAGCCCTTGTTCCGCAAGCAGAACCTGACCCAGTACGACCAGGCCAAGCTGCAAGCCCAGGCGGTCGAGGCCCAGTGGAAGGCTGCCGAACAGGACCTGATCCTGCGGGTCGCCAAGGCGTACTTCGACGTGCTCCTGGCGCAGGACAACGTGGCCACCGCCGAAGCCCAGAAGGCCGCCATCGGCGAACAGCTGGCCCTGGCCAAGAAGAGCTTCGAAGTGGGGGCCGCGACCATCGTCGATACCCACGAAGCCCAGGCCCGCTATGACGCCACCGAGGCCGAACTGATTGCTGCCCGGAACACCCTGGAAGTGGCGCGTCGGGCCCTGGAACGCTTGATCATGACCGAGGCTCCGGCTCTGGCGCGCTTGTCCGAGTCGGCCCGCATCAGCCTGCCCGAGCCGGCCGACATGGCTGCCTGGGGCAAGCAGGCCCGCGAGGGTAGCCTGGCGGTCGCGATCCAGCAGGCCCAGGCGGAAATCGCCCGGCGCGAGATCGACAAGCAGCGCAGCGGTTACCTGCCGACCCTGGATCTCGCCGCCAGCTACAGCGACACCCGGAATGGCAGCGTGGGCGGGGTGGCCGGGGTCGACAGCCAGAGCGCGACGATCGGCCTGGAGCTTGGCTGGAACCTGTTCCAGGGCGGGGCCACCGATTCGCTCGTCCGACAGGCCGTGGCCAACAAGGAACGCGCCCTGTTCGATCTCGAAAATGCCATGCGCCAGGCCGAGCTCGACAGTCGGCAGGCCTACCTCGGCGTGGTGTCTGGTGAAGCCCGGGTGCGCGCCCTGGGTCAGGCGGTGGTGTCCAACGAGGCACAGTTGCGTTCCACCAAGCTGGGCCGCGAAGTCGGTGTGCGCACGGCCGTCGATGTCCTGAACGCCCAGCAGTCCTTGTTTTCTGCCCAGCGCGACCTCGCCGCCGCCCGCTACCAGGCCCTGCAGAGCGGCCTGCAACTCAAGGCGGTGGTGGGTGGCCTGGGCGAGGCCGACCTGAAGGCGATCGACGCCTTGCTGGTCGAGCCGAGTCCCCCGGCGGGGAAATAAGCGCGGTCTTGGCGACGCAATGGGCGTGGATCGCGCGCGCCTGGCGGCTTAACGCGGCAAGGCCGGCCGCAACATCGCCATGACCTTGTCTGTGGCGCCCTTGTGCGTGGCGCTGAATTGCCGTCCGGCAGCCGACATGGCGGCGCGCAGGGCGGGGTCGCGGTAGAGCAGTTTCACTTGGCGGGCGAGATCCTCGGGGTCGCTGACCCGGCGTGCCGCGCCGGCCGCCACGGCTTGTTCGGCGGCTTCCAGGAAATTCCAGGTATGCGGGCCGATCAGCACCGGGCAGCCCATGTCGGCGGCTTCGATCAGGTTCTGGCCGCCCAGCGGCAATAGGCTGCCGCCCACGAAGGCCACGTCGGCGGCGGCGTAATAGGCGGCCAGTTCGCCCAGGCTGTCGCCCAGGAATACCTCGGTGTCGTGGTCGACCTGCGCGCCGGTGGACCGGCGAACCGTGTCGACGCCGCGGCTTTCCAGCAGGCTAGCCACTTCGTCGAATCGTTGCGGGTGGCGCGGCACGATGACCAGGAGCAACTCGGGCACACCGAGCTCCAGGCAGGTGTCGAGCAGCAGCTTTTCCTCGCCTTCGCGCGTGCTCGCGGCCAGGAACACGAAGCGTCCGGCGAATTGCGCGCGCAGTTCCGCGGCGCGGGTCTCGGTGCCGGGGGGGGCGGTGACATCGAATTTCAGGTTGCCGGTGACCTGGGGCGCACGGGCGCCCAGCGCGGCCAGGCGCGTGGCGTCGGCCTCGGTTTGCGCCGCCAGTCCGGCCAGGCTGGCCAGGGCTGGCCGGATCAGGCCAGCGACCCGCCGGTAGCCGCGCGCCGAGCGTTCCGAGAGACGGGCGTTGACCAGGAATACCGGGCAGCGGCGTGCCGCGCAGCGGGCGTAGAGGTTGGGCCAGATTTCGGTTTCCAGGAAGATGCACAGGTCGGGGTGGGTCCGGTCCAGGAATCGATCGATCGCGTTAGGCACGTCGTAGGGCAAGTAGGCTTGCACGAGGTCGGGGCCGAACAGCTCGCGGCCGGTGGCGCGGCCGGTCGGCGTGGTGTGGCTGAGCAGCAGGGTCGCCTCCGGGCATGCCGCGCGCAGGGCGCGTACCAAGGGCGCGGCGGCCCGGGTCTCGCCGACCGAGACGGTGTGCAGCCAGATCACCGGGCCGGGCGGCAGGGCCGGGGCCCAGCCCAGCCGTTCCCGCCAGTGCTGGCGATATTCCGGCTGTTTCCGGCCGCGCCAGCGCAGGTACAGGAACATGACAGGCAGCAGGAGCCACCAGAGCAAGGTATAAACGACACGCATCGGCGAATTCTACTGGCGACTGGGATAAAATGCCGGCCAGCATAAAAAGGAGCTGCAATGAAAGTTCTCATTACCGGTGCCGCCGGTTTTATCGGCATGCACGTCGCCCAGCTGCTGCTGGCGCGCGGCGACCAGGTGGTCGGGGTGGATACGCTGAACGACTATTACGACCCGCGCCTCAAGCTGGCCCGGCTGGAGCGGCTCAAGTCGCAGCCCGGCTTCAAGTTCGTCCAGGCCGATATCGCCGATCGCGTCGCCATGGAAGATCTGTTCGCGGCGGAACGCTTCAACCGCGTGGTGAATCTGGCTGCCCAGCCGGGCGTGCGCTATTCCCTGAAGAACCCCCACGCCTACATCCAGACCAATCTGGTCGGTTTTGGCAACATCCTGGAAGGCTGCCGCCACCACGGCGTCGAGCACCTGGTCTACGCCAGTTCGTCGAGCGTCTATGGCGCCAACACCCACATGCCGTTCTCGGTGCGCGACAACGTCGACCACCCGGTCAGCCTGTATGCCGCAAGCAAGAAGGCCAACGAGCTGATGGCGCACAGCTATAGCCACCTGTATGGCCTGCCGACCACCGGCCTGCGCTATTTCACGGTGTACGGCCCCTGGGGTCGGCCCGACATGTCGCCCTGGCTGTTCACCTCGGCGATCCTGGAAGACCGCCCGATCGACGTGTTCAACATGGGCAAGATGCAGCGCGATTTCACCTACATCGACGACATCGCCGAGGGCACCGTGCGCGTGCTCGACCGCATCGCGGCGGCCAATCCGGCGTTTGACACCGACGTACCCGACCCGAGCTCGAGCTACGCACCGTTCAAGGTCTACAACATCGGAAACCATGAACCGGTCGAGCTGATGACCTTCATCGGCACCATCGAAGCCGCGCTCGGCAAGGAAGCGAAGAAGAACTTCCTGCCCATGCAGGATGGCGACGTGGTCGCCACCTATGCCGATGTCGAGGAGCTCAAGCGCGACGTTGGCTTCGAGCCCAGGACGCCGCTCGCCCACGGCATCGCGCGCTGGGCCGAGTGGTACCGGAACTATCACGGCCTGGTCTGATCTCTTGAGCCTCCCTGACTGATCGCCGCGAGCCGCCTGTGTCCCACTCCATCCTGGGTCAATACCTGATCGAGCAGCAGCGCCTGGATCGCGCCGGCGTCGAGCGCGCCGCCAAGCTGGCCGGCGAGTCCGGCCGCACCCTGGCCGATGCCTGTGTCGAGCTCGGGCTGATGCCGGAGCGAGACCTTTATCAGGCCTGGGCCGCGGCCACCGGCCTGCCGCTGGTTGCAGCGGAAGAATTCCCGGAGATCCCGATCCTGGAAGAGCGGGTCTCGACCCGCTTCATCCACGAGTCGCGCATCCTTCCGCTCAAGGAAGGCGACGATGCTCTCGATCTGGCGATGGCCAACCCCGACGACACCTACGTCCTCGATGCCATGCGCCTGGTCACACACCGGACCATCCGGCCGCACCTGGCCTCGCCGTCGGAGATCGAAGCGGCCTTCGAGCGCCTGTACGGCGCCAACCGCAACATCGACCGCATCGTCAGCGACATCGTGGTGGCCGGCGAGGAAGAAGACAGCGTCGAGGTCCAGCAGCTCAAGGACCTGGCCAGCGAGGCGCCGGTCATCCGGCTGGTCAACCTGGTGTTCGAACGGGCGCTCGACCAGCGCGCCTCGGATATCCACATCGAGCCGTTCGAAAGCCGGCTGATCATCCGCTACCGGGTCGACGGCGTCATGGTCGAGGTCGAGTCGCCGCCGCGCCGGTTGTCGGCGGCGGTGATCTCGCGCATCAAGATCATGGCCAACCTGGATATCGCCGAGCGGCGCCTGCCCCAGGACGGTCGCATCAAGCTGCGCATCAAGGGCCGCGAACTAGACCTGCGCGTGTCGACGGTGCCAACCATGCACGGCGAAAGCGTGGTGATGCGGATCCTGGACAAGGGCGGCGTGCCGCTCGATTTCCAGCGACTCGGCTTCGATGACCATTTGCTCAAGGTGTTCCTGGACGTGCTGACCCAGCCGCACGGCATCGTCCTGGTCACCGGCCCGACCGGCTCGGGCAAGACCACCACGCTGTACACTGCCTTGCAGATGCTCAACAAGCCGGACGTCAAGATCCTCACCGTCGAGGACCCGGTCGAGTACCAGATGGAAGGCGTCAACCAGATCCAGGTCAAGCCGCAGATCGGTCTCACCTTCGCCAACGCCTTGCGCTCCATCGTGCGCCAGGACCCGGACGTGATCATGATCGGCGAGATCCGCGACCTGGAAACGGCGCAGATCGCTGTCCAGTCGGCCCTGACCGGCCACCTGGTGATCTCCACCCTGCACACCAACGACGCCCCCAGCACGGTCAACCGCCTGCTCGACATGGGCGTCGAAGACTATCTCATCACCTCCACCGTGAACGGCATCCTGGCCCAGCGCCTGGTGCGCACGCTGTGTGGCCATTGCGCGGAAAGCTACGAGCCGGTGCCGGAACTGGTCGAGGAACTGGGCTTGCGGCGTTTCGCCGGTGACGGCCCGGTGCGACTGAGGCGTCCGGTCGGTTGTCCCGAGTGCGGGCACACCGGCTTCACCGGCCGGTCCGGCATCATGGAGGTCATGCCGATCAGCGACCGCCTGCGTTCGCTGGTCATGCAGCATGCCGTGGCCGGCGACCTCCGCAAGCGGGCCATCGAGGAAGGCATGCGCACCTTGTACGAGGACGGTCTCATGAAGGCGCTGGCCGGGGTGACCACCATCGACGAAGTGCTGCGCGTGACGAGGGAAGACTAAGTGCTGTACCGCTACAAGGCCGTCAACGGCGCCGGCGAGTCGCTCGACGGCGACATGGAGGCGGCCAGTCCGGAGGCGGTCGCCCAGCGCTTGCAGGCGATGGGCTACATTCCGCTTGCGGTCGATGCTACCGCCAGCGGAGGTGGGCTGTTCTCGTTCGGCCAGCGCGCGCGCGTCAGCCAGGACGACCTGGCCATGTTCACCCGCGAACTGGCGACCCTGCTCAAGGCCGGCCTGCCGCTCGACCGGGCCCTGGAAATCATCGTCAACCTGACCGACAACGAAGCCGTGGCCACCCTGGTTGCGGAAATCCGCGAGGACGTGCGCGGCGGCGCCACCTTGCACGGCGCCATGGCGGCGCGCCCCGGCGTGTTCTCCCGTCTTTACCTGAACATGATCCGGGCCGGCGAGGTGAGCGGCTCGCTCGCCACCGTGATGCTACGCCTGACCGAATTCATGGAGCGGGCCAAGGAACTCAAGGAAACCGTGCGCTCGGCCATGATCTATCCGACCATCCTGGTCCTGGTGGCGGCCTTGTCGGTGATCGTGCTGCTGATCTTCGTGGTGCCGCAGTTTTCCCAGATGTTCGAGGAATCGGGCAAGGCTTTGCCGTTGCCGACCCAGATCGTCATCGCCTTGGGCGATTTCCTCAAGCATTGGTGGTGGGCGCTGCTCCTGGGCGGATACCTCGTCTATCTGTTCATGCGTCGCCAGATGGCCGATCCGGAAAGCCGCTATCGCTGGGACGCACGTTTCCTGGCCTGGCCCCTGGTCGGCGACCTGGTCGCACGCATCGAGGTGGCTCGCTTCTCGCGCACCCTCGGCACCCTGCTGGCCAACGGCGTGACCCTGCTGTCGGCCCTGTCCATCGTCAAGGAAACCCTGACCAACACTTTCATGGCCGAGCGGCTCGACAGCGTCATCGCCCAGCTGCGCGAAGGCAAGGGACTGGGCAAGCCGATGCTCGAGACCGGTGTTTTTCCAGGACTGGCCGTGCACATGGTGATGGTGGGCGAGGAGACCGGCCGCCTGCAGGACATGCTGTTCCAGATTGCCGACGTCTTCGACCGCGAGGTGCAGACGGCGGTGAAGCGGTTGCTCGGCCTGATGGAGCCGGTCCTGATCCTCGGCCTCGGTTTGATCATCGGCGGCATCATCATGTCGATCCTGGTCGCGATCCTGAGCGTGAACGAATTGACCCAATGACGATCCATGTCTTTTTTCGGAGAGTGTCTGACATGAATACCCAACGACGTCGCCAGCGCGGCTTCACCTTGATCGAACTGCTCGTGGTCCTGGTCATCCTGGGCTTGCTTGCAGCCCTGGCCGGCCCCAAGGTGATCGGCTACCTGGGCGGCGCCAAGTCCGACACCGCGCAACTGCAAATCGAGGAATTCGGTTCCGCGCTCGATCTCTACCATCTGGAAGTGGGCAGGTACCCGAGCACCCAGGAAGGCTTGCAGGCCCTGGTGCAGCAGCCGAGCGGCGTAGAAAAGTGGAAGGGGCCCTACCTGAAGAAAAAGGACCTGCCCAAGGACCCGTGGGGCAACGACTATAAATACGAGTCGCCGGGCCAGCATGGTCCCTATGACCTGTCCAGCCTGGGGGCCGACGGCAAGGAAGGCGGCGACGGCGAGAACAAGGATCTGGTGAGCTGGTAATGCGGTGTCGGTGCCAGCGCGGCTTCACCCTGCTGGAGATTCTGGTGGTGCTGGCATTGATGGGCCTGATGTACGCCCTGGTGCCGCCGATGTTCGCCGGTGGCGGCACCACCGAGCTCAAGGCGGCCGCCCGGCAATTGGCGGCCGGCTTGCGCAAGGCGCGAGGCGAGGCGATCTCGACGCGCGAGGCGGCGACCTTGACCGTGGATGTCGAGCGGCATCGCTTTTCCGTGACCGGTGATCCGCGCGAGTACCGGCTGCCCGAACAGGCCCATATCAGCGTGTTCACGGCGCAGTCCGAGGCGGTCGCTGACAAGACCGCGGCGATCCGTTTCTTTCCCGATGGCAGTTCCACGGGCGGCGCGGTGACCCTGGCCCAGGACGACACCCGGTATCGGATCGATGTGAACTGGTTGACTGGCCATGTCGCCATCCTGGACTGAGCGCCAATCCGGCTTTTCCCTGTTGGAAGTCCTAGTCGCCTTCGTGATCCTGGCGCTGTCGCTGGGGGTGATCATGCGTATCTTCTCCACCAGCCTGAACAATATCGGCCGTTCCGAACGGGCCACCGTGGCCGTCGAGGTGGCGCGTTCCGCACTTGCTCGGCTCGGCGTGGAGGAACCCCTGTCCGAGGGTGAGCTTTCCGGGGAAGATGCCGGGTATCGTTGGACGGCGACCATCCGCCGTCATGCCGGTGCCGAGTCGACCGTGGAAATGCCCAATGCCCCGGCCCTTTATGAGATTGAGCTGGCGGTGTCCCCTGTTGCCGAGACCGTCGGCACACCGGCATTGTCCCTGCGCACCCTGCGACTGGCCGCCCAGCCATGAAAGTGCGCCAACACGGCTTCACCTTGCTGGAAATGGTGATCGGCATCACCTTGCTGGGGTTTCTGCTGGTCCTGCTCTATGGCGGTTTGCGTCTCGCGACCCGGGGCTGGGAGGCCGGCACCGGTGCGGTCGAGCGAGCCTCGGCCCAGGCGGCGGTGGCCAGCTACCTTCGGCGACAGTTGGCCATGGCCTACCCCCTGCGTTGGAAGGCGGACAACGGCGAACAGAAAATCGCCTTCGAGGGGGATGCACTGGGGATGCGGTTCGCGGCACCTATCCCTGCCCACCTGGGGCCGGGGGGCATCCAGTTGTTGGCCATCGAGTTGATCGAGGCGGACGAGGATCACCTGTTGCAAATGCGCTGGCGGACCCCCGAGCCTGAATTGCGTGCCTTCGAGTTCAAGACGCCTCCCGAGCCCGTGAGGCTGCTGGATCGTCTCGAGGCGGTTGAGTTCGCCTACTACGGGGCCCAGAACAAGGATACCGAACCGGCATGGCACGATGAATGGCACAGCGAGATTTATGTGCCGCGTCTGGTCCGGATTCAGGTTCGCCCCAAGGAGGGAGACGCTTGGCCGGAAATGTACGTGGAATTGAAACTGGCTGCCGATGCAAGTTGCCAGTGGGACCCTGATTTCAGGCGTTGCAAATGAGGAACATCGCCTTGCGCTCCGGGTCACGCGGCATCGCCCTGGTGATCGTGCTCTGGGTGGTTGTCCTGTTGACCGTCATCGTGTCCAGCTTCGTCTTCCAGGCAAGGGGGCAGACCCGCCTGACCGGCAATCTGGAAGCCGGCGCACGCGCCGAGGCACTGGCCGATGCCGGTGTGCATCGCGGCATCTACGAGCAGTTCAAGTCGCCCACGGACCGGCAGCGCTGGTGGCCGGACGGCCGGGTTCATGAAATCGGATTGGGCGAGGCACGGCTCCAGATCAGCATCATGGACGAGACGGCCTATATCGATCTGAACGCGGCCCGCGAGCCGTTGCTTCTGGGGTTGCTGACCTCGGCAGGGGTGGAGGAAGGCCAGGCCCAGGCGCTCGTCGATGCCATCGTCGATTGGCGAGATGCTGACGATCTCAGCCGTCCGTCCGGCGCCGAGCGTGATGCCTATGCGGCCTTGGGCAAGGTGGGGCCAGCCAACGTGAGTTTCAGGACGGTGGAGGAGTTGAAGGCCGTGCTGGGCATGACGCCGGAACTGTTCGAGCGGATCAAAGGCGCCTTGACGGTGTACACGAACGCGCCCGGAATCAATGCCATCGTGGCGCCGCGCCAGGTGCTGATGGCCTTGCCGGGCGCCGAAGCCGGCCAGGTCGATGCCTTCATCGCCGCGCGCCAGGCAGAACTGGATGCCGGCTTGACACCGACTCCGTTCCCGCCAGCGGGGCCGTATTCCGTGTCTGGCTCGGGTGTATATAATGTCAGGTCGATTGCCAGGCTGGATGGGGGCATCGAGTTTGTGCGCGAGGCCGTCCTCCGCCTGACCGGGGATCCCAAGCAGCCGATTTCATTTCTTGATTGGAGGGAAGGCCAGCCCTGACTGGCTTGATGCACACCATGGCGACCAGGTATCCCTCCCCACGCAGCGCGGGCTCGAATACGGGCAGCTTCGCGGGTGTACGCCGTTTTTTTGCCTGGTGGTGGCGCGAATTGTCGGCTTTGGTGCCGGCTGGACTGAAGCCCTTCCCGCCCAGTGTCCGGCGCTTTCTCTGGGTCGAGTTCGCTGCCGGTCACGCCGTGGTGCGCCGCCATGAAGCAGGTCAATCAACGGAACTGGGTCGCGTCGACCTCAATGCCGGGGATCCCGCAGCGCGCAAGCTGGCCTTTGAGGCCATGCTGGGACGCTACCGGCGCCAGCCGATCGGCTTGGCAATTCCGGCCGGTCAGCTATTGCGCAGGCACATACGTCTGCCGGTCGCAGCCCGCGACAATTTGCGCCAAGTGATCGGTTTCGAGTTGGGCCGTCACACGCCATTCAATGGTGATCAGGCCTGGTTCGATTATCGTGAGGCGGGGAGTGAGTCCAAGACAGGTGGCATCGAGGTGGCAGTCGCCGTGGCTGCGCGTGCGCCCCTTGATCAAGCACTTTCCGTGTTGCGTGAGTGGGGCCGTTTCCCATCGCTCGCCGTGCCCTCGGACGAAATCGGCACGACAGCTCGCTACGGTAATCTGCTCCCCCTGCATTTGCGTCCGCGTGGTTCTTGGCGGAGCAGGCTGTTCTTTTTCATCATGGTGCTCGTTCCATTGTTCCTGCTCTTTGCTGCGCTGGCCGTGCCACTCTGGCAAAAGCGGGAAGTGGTGTTTGCTTTGCAGGCCGAGGCTGGTCAGGCCCGTGCCCGTGCCGAGGCCATTGACGGCCTGCGTCAATCGCTGGATCAAGCCAGCGCCGAGTACGTCTTTCTGCTGGAAAGAAAGCTGCGCCGGCCAGCGAGCGTGATGATGCTCGAAGATCTGACCCGGTTGCTACCCGACGATACTTGGCTGAATCAATTGGAGATCAAGGGTCCTGAAGTGATCTTGAGCGGAGAAACCCGGTCGTCTTCGAGCCTGATTCGTACCCTGGACAAGTCCGTCTACTTGCAGGAATCGGGGTTCCGTTCGCCCCTGGTCAAGGGGCGCAACAATGTCGAGCGTTTCCAGGTCGCCGCCAAGATCAAGGAAATCAGTCTCGATGAAGCCATTGCGGCACAGCGCGCCATTGCCAGTGATCGCAAGAAGCCCCGGGCCAGGAAGCCGGCGGATGCCAAGGAGGCGCCCTGATGCGTGCCTTGACGCCACGTGAACATCGGGTACTGGCCCTTGGCCTGCTCCTGGCAACGGTGCTCGGCGCGGCCTGGGGCATCGCCGAAGTCAACTCGCGCATGCATGCCCGCTACGACGCCGCCATCGAACAGGAACTGGACAAGATCGCCCGTTACCAACGGATCGCCGCAGCACGCGGGGATTACGAGGCGCACATACGTCAGGTCAAGGCCAAGGATGCCGCTCGGTTTTACCTCAAGTCGAGTGCGCCGGCCCTGGCCGCGGCAGACATCCAGCAGGTCGTCCAGACCGTGACCGAGGCCAACGGCCTGAGCACGGAAAGCATGCAGATCGCGCCCCACAAGGACGAAGATGGCCATCGCAAGGTCACCCTCAATGTCCGTTTGCGCGGCAAGTTGCAAGGTGTGCAGAGCATGTTGTACTCCCTGGAAGCGACCCAGCCTTATTTGTTTGTCGACAACCTCAATGTCCAATCGACCGTGCGGTCCAATTACGTGCCCACCCCGAACGTCGATCCGGATGTGCAGGTGCAATTCGACCTGTATGGCTACGCCTTGCTGAAGAAGACCGAAGATGCCCCGGCTCGACGTTAGACATCTTTGGCTTGCGGTCTGGTCTGCGGTGACCGCCGGTCTGACCGTCCAAGTCGGCCAACCCCTGGAATGGGGTCAGCGCCTGCATTTGCCCACGCCCTCACCGGCCATCCTGGCACCGGAACCCGTCTCCGTGTCGCTCCCGGACGAGTATGTCCTGCCCGACCTTGAGAAGCGCTATGGCCAGACGCTGGAGCGGCCACTGTTCGTGCCGACACGTCGACCCCCGCCCCCGCCCCCGCCGCCTCCCCCGCCGCCCAAGCCGACCATGAAAAAGGGGCAATTTCAACTGGTTGGGGTGATGATCTTGCCGGAGGCAAGTTTTGCCTGGATACGCGAAGTGACCAGTGGGCGGACTCGTAAGGTTGAACAAGGCGGTACGGTCAATGGCATGCTGGTCCAGCAGGTGGAACCAGAGCGGATCATTCTCACGCAGTATGAGGAGATGGAAAGCCTGACCCTGAAGGTGGCCCCCAGTCCCAAGTCGCAAGTGGTTCAGAAGCCGGCGACGGGGACCAGGGATGTGGCTGCTCCGGCGGTGAATTCGCAAACGACGGCTGCGCCCCTTCAGCCCATGGCGGCTCCCCCGGAAGTCGTGCAGTCGTCACCGAGTCCGGCGCCGGGCGCGGTGCCGAGAAGAAACCCATTTTTACCGGTGATCAGGTAAGCGTATGTGTCCAAGGAAATCTATGTCTCGCAATCCATCGAAATGGCTCGAAGGCAGTGTCGTCGTGATGAGTCTTTTCATTGCGACGATGACGGCAGGTTGCGCTGGCAATAAGAAGTTGTCAGAGCAAGGTGCAGTCATGGCGCCTTCTGGTAACGAGGCCGCTGGCAAAAAGGATCCTGGCAAGCCTGCAGAGGACGCACGCTCACAAGATCGCTATAGTCTTTATCCGGGTACCGGCGTATTGGTCAAACCTGTGTCCAGCAAACCCTACCAGCAAGTCGCCGGTGAATTGACCTTGAATTTCGAGGGCGCTGACTTGCGCGAGGTCGTCAAAACCGTGCTGTCCGACATCCTCAAGGAAAGCTACATCATGGATCCCCGCGTCGCAGGATCCATCACCCTGCATACCCGTCGCCCGATCCCGCGTTCAGCTGTCCTGCCCACCCTGGAAACCGTGCTTCGCATGAGTGGTGCGGTCTTGCTCCGGCAAGACGATGGGGTATATCAAGTGCTGCCAGCCAACTTGGCCGGCAAGGGGAATTTGACACCCAGGTTGGCCGAGCTGGATAAGCGCCTACCGGGTGGCTACAGCATTCAAATCGTACCCCTCAAGTTTATCGGGGTCACGGACATGGCCAAGCTGCTGGAACCCGTGCTGCCTGATCCATCGGCAGTGCGTGTCGACCTGCTCCGGAATATTCTTGTGCTTTCAGGTACCGAGCCTGAATTGCGCCACATGTTCGAAACCATTGAAATGTTCGACGTGGATTGGCTTGCCGGCATGTCGGTGGGGTTGTTCACCTTGCAGAACGTCGAGGCCAACACGATTGTCACCGAACTGGAAAAGCTGTTCGGTGACAAGAGCCTTGGCCCCCTCGCTGGCGCGTTGCGACTGATGCCGATCGAGCGCCTCAACGCGTTGCTTGTGGTGACGCCGCAAGAAAAATATCTCGATCAGGCGAAAACATGGATCGAGCGCCTGGATCGTTCGGGCGCAGGGTCCGGCGGCCAAAGCCTGTACGTCTACCAGGTGCAGAATGGCAAGGCCGAACAGTTGGCCGAACTGCTGAACGATGTGTTTGGCAAGGGATCGACGCAGAAGGATAGTCCGCAACCCACCCTTGCGCCGGGGGCCAAGCCGGCAGAGGTCAGCAGCCCGGGCGGTGAAGTGGCCAAGCCAGTTGTTGCTGCTCAGGCTAAATCGTCGGCGAATTCTGCTGCGCATTCCGTCTCGGTATCCCAGAACGTGAGGGTCATCGCGGACAAGGACAACAATGCGCTGCTCATTCTTGCGTCGGCGTCCGATTTCGAAAAAATCGAAATGGCGTTGCGCAAGCTCGATGTGGTGCCTCGTCAGGTGTTGATCGAGGTGACCATCGCCGAAGTGACGCTCAAGGACGAACTGGCCTATGGGCTGGAGTGGTTCATGAACAAGGGGCGGATCAGCAGTCGGCTGGATGCTGGGGAATCCGGGGTCTCAGCCCTGGCCCCCGGTCTTTCATATTCCTGGACGAGCCTTTCCGGGGATATCACGGCGGTATTGAATATGCTGGCGACGGACTCCAAGCTGAAGATCATTTCGTCACCGCACATTACCGTGGCGGACAACCAGAAAGCCTCTATCCAGGTGGGCGATCAAGTGCCCACGATCACCCAGACCCAAACCACGAACACCACGACCGGGGTGATCAGCAGTGTCCAGTATCTCAACACCGGGGTGTTGCTGAACGTGACGCCCAGGGTCAATGCAAGTGGCTTGGTGACCCTGGAGATCAACCAGGAGATCAGCAATGCCAGCAAAACGACATCATCCTCGATCGATTCCCCGACCATTCAGAAGCGGACCGCCCAGAGCACGGTGACTGTTCAGTCCAATGAGACCTTGGTGATGGCCGGGTTGATCAAGGAAGAAAATAGCCGTGCTGCGGATGGCTTGCCCTTGCTGTCCGAGGTGCCAGTCCTGGGTGGCTTGTTTGGCAAACAGTCGCGCACGGACAACCGGACAGAACTGATCATCTTGATCACCCCGCGTGTCCTGCATACCGTTGCCCAAGCCGCAGCGGTGACGGATGAGTACCGCAAGCGGGTCACAGGTTTGAGCAAAATGATCAAGCTCTTGGACCGGGGCGTGTCCGAGGCCGATGGAATGGCAGGGGCCGGGCCCATGCCAGCCAAGGCGATTCAAGAGTAACTGTAGTGCAGCCGGTCAAGCGGAGTGGCTTGATCGGCCGGCGTCTTGCCGCCTTGATTGCCATATCGACCTGTTGGTTAGCATCGACACGCCCAGTATGGTCTTGTTTCTGTGTTTCCCCGTTCTTGCGTGGCTATATTGATGTGCGATCCTGATTCGCCAGTCAAAGTCGTCATCGTCAATTTCAATGCGGGCGCAGTGCTGGCAGATTGCCTCCGGTGTGTACTGGCCTCCAGCGTGCCAGTCGATGTCGTGGTGGTTGATAATGCTTCCACGGACGATAGCTTGGACCTCCTGCCTGCGGTTGTGGACAAGATCCGGGTGATTCGCAACGACAGCAATCTCGGCTTCTCCGCAGCCAACAACCAAGTATTGCGAGCGTGCTCGGGGGACTTCGCCTTGTTGCTCAACCCGGACTGCCTGGTTGCGCCTGATACCCTTGAGCAGGTCAGGTCAGTCATGCGTGCGGATGCTTCGCTCGGCATGGCCGGGTGTTTGCTGTTGAACACGGACGGTTCCGAGCAAAATGGCGGGCGGCGCCTGGCGCCGACGCCGACCAGGGTGCTCTGGGCCATGTTTCCCGGTCAACGTCTTACACAGGCGGGCCAGCCCCTCCCTTCCCGTCCCCAGTATGTAGAAGCACTCTCGGGTGCCTTCATGATGGTACGCGTCGAAGCCATGCGAAGTGTCGGGCTTCTGGATGAGGCGTACTTCATGCATTGGGAAGATCTTGACTGGTGCGAGCGGTTTCGGAGGGCGGGGTGGCAGTTGTCGTTCGTGCCGGGGGCGGTCGCCGTTCATCAGAAGGGGGTGTGCAGCCGTCACCGACCCATCCGGATGGAATGGTTCAAGCACCGTGGGATGGTGCGATATCTGTTCAAGTTTTACTACGGGAAGACCCGCCTGGCGATATTGTTGCTGATCACGTTGGGCGTCACCCTCCGGTTCTTGGTCAAGACCGCAGCGATTGTTCTGGGGCGCAAGCGTGCTTGATACGCAGGTGATGCGTGGATATGTGCCGTGGGAGGGCACATGATCCTCGGCATGGTTGCCAGCTTCGCGCTTGCCTATGTCGTTTGCTGGCTGCTTGTCGTCAGAGGCACTGCGGGCTGGGCTGTGGATGTGCCCAATGCGCGCTCCTTGCATCACGGCGCCATACCCCGTGTCGGTGGTGGTGCCATGGCTTTGGGGGCGGCTGCGGGTTGGTGGCTGAGCCAAAGCGGGGAAGCCTTTTGGCTACTTCCCACCCTGGGCTTGTTTGTCGTCTCCCTGCTGGATGATCTTTGTCGCCTGCCCGTGGCCCCGCGGCTGGTGGCTCACATCACCGCGGCGATCGGATTCGTGCTGCTCGGGTTCCACGATATCCCGGTGATGCTTGGCGTGGGCCTGGTGCTCATCCTGGTATGGATGACCAATTTATACAATTTCATGGACGGAGCCGACGGTCTCGCGGGTGGGATGGCGTGCGTCGGGTTCGGTGTCTTTGCGTATGCGGCGCATAGTGACGGATACACGAATTTGGCCAGTGCCAATGGTGTCGTGGCCTCTGCAGCATTGGGCTTCCTGCTGCACAACTATCCGCCCGCGCGCTTGTTCATGGGTGATATGGGAGCCATTCCGCTGGGCTTCCTGGCGGGGGCCATGGGAATCATTGGATGCCATCAGGGGGCATGGTCGCCCTGGTTCCCCTTGATGGTGTTTTCTCCGTTCCTGGTCGATGCCAGCGTGACCTTGATCAAGCGGGGTTTGCAGGGTGAACCCATTTGGCAGGCCCACAAGGAACATTATTATCAAAGAGTCATTCGACTCGGGGTCGGGCGGCGCCGGATGCTGTCCCAAGCCTATGGCATCATGGCGATTGCCGCAGGCCTGGGGCTGATCTGCGAAGCCCGTCCGGAATGGCGTATGCCGTGCATGGTCGGTTGGCTGGCTGCACTCGGTTACCTGATGCGCCGAATCGACATGGCCTGGAAAGTGCATCAGGCAGGCAGGGGTAACTGAAAGTGAGGTGTTCACGCCTCTCCATCATGGTGCCTGTCCGTGGGCATTGGTCGGGGATCGCGATGGCTTCGCCTTGACGTTGCCGGATGCGCTTGCTAAGGTGCCGAGGCTCGTTAGTGTGGCATGTGCCCCTGAGGCGGCATGCTCGAAAACAATAGATCAATTTAATCTCGCGATTTCGCGTCAATGAATCCAATGTCACTCACCAAACTCAGTTGGCCGCAATGGGGCGCGCTGTTGCTGGCGTCCGGCTTGACTGCCTGCGCGGTAAGCCCGGAAGATTCGGACCGTTGGCGTACCTCCCAAGCCGAAGTGCTGAAGGAGCGTGTCGAAGCCCGCTGGAAACATGTCGTCAATGGCGATATTGACAAAGCCTATGCATTTCTGACGCCTGAGTACCGCGCTGTTGTGCCTCTGCAACAGTATCGCGGTAAGTACGGGCGGGCCGTGGAATGGCGTGTGGCGCGGGTTGCTCATGTTGGTTATGATTCCCCTACGGTAGCTTCTGTTTCGGTGGAGGTTACTTATCGGGCTGAGCTCCCGGGTGTGAGAGGCAGCTCGATCGAAACCGTGAAGACCCTCACTGAGAAGTGGCTTTACATGGACGGGGGATGGTGGTACACCGCCAAGTAGACTTGGTTCATGTCTGTTTGGATTGTGTCTAGCCAGGCGCCTGGCTTAACTTTTAGAAGTTTTTTTGTTGACCTTGCAAGGAGTTTAAATATGAAGCTGCTTAACGCACGCAAGAAACTCGTGACTCTGGCTGTCGCTACCGCGATCAGCGGCGGCGTGATGATGTCGGCGCCGGCTCAGGCGATGAACGTTTCCCAGAACAACGTCGGTCAGGTTCTTCTGTTCCCGTACTACACCGTCAAGAATGGCTTTGACACTGTTTTCACGGTGACCAACACCACCGACAAGACCGCGATCTTCAAGATTCGTTTCCGCGAAGCCCTGAACAGCCGCGAAGTTCTTGACTTCAACGTCATCATGTCCCCGTACGACCACTGGAGCGCTGCGGTCACCAAGGACGCTGCCGGCACCGGTGCCGTGGTTCGTACCTTCGACAACACCTGTACCTCTCCTGACAAGCCGAAGTGGAACGCCACCGGCACGGGCGGTTACGAGGCTCCGTTCTTCACCGACCTGTTCTCCAACCAGTACACGGACGGTGCCACTACCGACGTTACTCGCGTGCAAGAGGGTTACTTCGAAGTGATCCTGATGGGCGTGAGCACCGATGATGTGACCGACTCTGCGAACATCATTGCTTACAACGCCAAGCACGTTGGCGGTGTTCCCCGTAACTGTGCGACGGTTGACTCGGCCCTCGAGACCAGCGCGACCATTACGGCTGCCACCGACAACACCGGCGATGGCTACTTCACTGGCCCCGAGAACATCCTGAAGGGTCATGTCACCTACATTGACGTGGCCAGCGGCAAGGCTGTGGATGCCGAGCCGACCGCCATCGAAGAGTGGATCGAGATCGGCAGCAACCACATCATCGCTCCGGCGAATGACGTCAACCCGACCCTGGCTTCCGGTACGCCCAACACCGCGGTGTGGGGCTTCAACAACGGCCAGGTGGCCGGTGATGGCGCGGGCGATGCGGTTGTGGTCGATCAGGTTTCCGGCCTGCTGATGGCGAATGCCGTCATCAACGAGTACGCCACCGGTACCGGTGCCGCGACCAGCTGGGTGCTGACCTTCCCGACCAAGCACTTCTATACCGACGCCTACACCTCCGCCGTCACCACGTCCGGCACGGAGGGTATCGATCCGTTCGCCGAGTGGTTCTACAAGGGCTCCGCCTCTGGTACCGGCATGTCCTGTGACACGATTCAGGTGTCCTACGTGAACCGCGAAGAAGGTCCGGATGAAACGCCGAGCGGCACCGGCTTCTCGGGTCGTGGTGGTTCCATCACCGCGCCGACCGAGATTTGCTACGAAGTCAACGTGCTCGACTTCAACGGCACCAGCGTGTTCGGTTCCGCTGCCAACCGCACTGCCATCAGCACCGCTTCGGCGGGCAGCGCCGGCTGGGCCAGCGTTGACCTGACGATCGCGACCGATGGTGGCGAGAACCTGATGGTCGGTACCACCACCTTCACCGGTCTGCCCGTCATCGGCTTTGCCGCCGTGATGCGTGACGCCGGTTCTTCGGTGGCCAACTACGGCTCCAACATCGCCCACACCATCGAGTCCGGCATGCCGGTGATCACCCCGTAATTTTTACTGGGTCATCAATCTGCTCGAAGGGGCCTGCATAGCAGGCCCCTTTTCTATTGCTGAACCACCGCATGTCGACCAACCAGGTTTATGGTTTTGTTATGAACCTGGGCTAGAATACATTTTATAGAGGGTGCTGAGGCTTGCGTTGCCGTAGGGTTAGCAAGCGAAAGCAGTTTTTTGTGTGCCATCAATGAACCTGAGCGCATTTCCCAGGTCAACCGCATGGCTTTACATTCGCTTTCGCGAAAGGACATCACATCATGAGCACGCACACAGGATTCAGCCATCGGCTACTGCCGCTGGCGATTGCGCAACTTTTCGCCGTCGGCACGGCAGCGGCCGACATCACCTGCGAGATCACGCCGGAATATAGCGTGATCGTCGAGGGGGAAGCAGTAGATCTGACCGCCACCTGTACTGGACCGCTGGATTCGGTCCGCTGGGAAATCAACACTATACCTGTTACGGATTACATTCCTGTCGCACAAGGCGCTGTGGCCAAGCCGGTGAATTTCAGGACGCCCGTAGGCCTGGGGGCCAGTCTTTACCAATTCGGTCTGACCGGAACGGCTCCAGGCAATGAAACGGTCACTACGCCCACGCCAGCCAAAGTCTATGTCAAGGCGAGTAACGCCCTGGCAGTGGCAGCGGGTGCAACGAATGCCCTGACACCGGTACAAGGAGATTGCGGTCCCGCGGATGGCACTGCACAGACGGCCATGCCCAATAGCAGCAACCTGTGCACTGCAGGTACACCTACGATGGCGATCGCCGGGTCCACCGGTTTCTCCTGGACATGCAGCAGCCCGAACGGGGATACCAACTATGATGCCTATTGCAATGCGAGCCGGGGTTACCAGGTTACCCTGATCGAGAACGATGCCAATGGCAGTGCTGCGTTTCAATCCCCGGCCAATGGAATTGTGACCGCTGGGAATGCGGCCACGATCCTGGCAAATCCCGCCACGGGATACAGCCCCCAGTTTGAGACCACCTGTGGCACGGGGGGGGTCACCAATGGCAATACCTACACGACCCCGGCCGTTACCTCGGCCTGTAACGTAACCGTGACCTTCAGCAATGCCGTGAATGGCAACTGCGGCAATTACACCAATTATTACAAGACGCTGTCCGCCATGGCGGCAGGGGTTTGCCAGGCCGGCACGCCAACCAGTTTCAGCGCCAATTCGAGCACGGGCCAGTACACGTGGACCTGCGCGGGCATTGGCACGGGAAGCCCGGCGAGTTGCTCCGCCCGTCTGCACCATACGGTGACCGCGGTCGAGGCCTCGGCGAGTGCGGCCAATGGCCAAATCACCAGCGCACTGAGCCAGGACGTGCCGCATGGTACGACGGCCCAAGTTACGGCGACGGCAAATTCCGGCTACACGTCCAGCATCTCCGGATGTGGCGGAACGACCTCCGCGAGTCCGTTCAGCACCGGCAGTATCACCGCACCTTGCCAGGTGACTGTCGCGTACAACCAAGCCGTGGCGGTGACCACCGATCCCGGCATGGGCTCCGGGCTCTGGATCCCACCGACTGCGCCAAATGTCTATGTCGTCGATCAAACCGGCACGGGGGTCACCATCAGCTATGTCCCGGGCTGCATCAATGGAACCGTATCGGGTTCCTCTTCATGGACCGGGTGTTCGGCGAACAACACGTTCACCGCCAATGCCTACGGAACCGGGCTCCCAACGGTGGTGGAGATGGTGCCGGGCAAGACCCTGAGCATTCGTTACCGGACCACGGCCACGGCGGGTACGAGCAAGAAGTACATCACCTTGGCGGGCTTCGATGGCGGCAATACCGGTCCGGTCAGGATGTGGCTGACCGACAATCCGGTGACCACCTATGATGCGGCGAACACCAAGTGTAAAGTCGAGTCCTCGATCAATGCGGCGGTCGTCACCGGGCGCACAGCCACTGCCTTCGGTACGACGTACTATTGCCCAATCGATCCGAACAAGACCTATTACTTGAACATCACGCCGACGGGTTCCAACATTCAGACCCGTTACCAAATTTACGAAAGCAACGCTGATTTCCTGCCGTAATCACCGGCGGTGATGACTGGGCGCGCAACTGACCCTTGCGCGCCCTTGTTTTTGGTACTGAACTCGAAGGAACATGCATGACCAAAATGAAAATCCACAAGATTATTCTGGGTTTGGCGGCGATGTCCGTCTGGAACCTGGCAAATGCCGAGATGATTGGCGATGGCGTAGACGTCATCAGTGAGGAAGCGCTGAAGCTGGAGCTGAATTCCGTCCCCGCCCATGTCCGGGAAAAAATGAGTAAGGACCAGATGGCGCGATACATCTCCAATCACCTCATCGATGAGCGACTCAAAGTTCAGGCGATCGAACAACGTGTCAATGAGATTCCGGAAGTCATTTACAAATTGAGGCGCTCGGAAAAGGAAATCCTGGTCAGGGGGCTCCTGGATAAGGTCCTCAAGGAAGCCGAGGCTGAGATGCCTGACCTGATCCCGCTTGCCCGGCAACGCTATGAAGTGGATAAAGCCCAGCATGTGGTGGCGGAGGCGGTCAAAGTGGCGCATATCCTGGTACGTACCGAGCCAGGCTCGGAAAGCCAGGCTGAACAGAAAGCCCAAGAACTATTGGCGCGAATTCGCGCGGGTGAGGATTTTGGCGAACTCGCGAAGGCGCATTCTGAAGACAAGGGATCGGCAGGCAATGGTGGGCTGATCGATCGGTGGTCCGAAAAGGGCAAGTTCGTGCCGGAGTTTGAAAAAATGGCCTTTTCCATGAAGGTCGGCGAGGTGTCTGAACCCGTCAAGACCCGGTTTGGCCTGCATATTCTCAAGTTGATGGGCAAGCGTGAAGCTCGGCAATTGGCCTTTGACGAGGTGTCCGAAATAATCGTCGGCAAGTTGAAGAACGAATATCTGGGTCAGAAGAGAAATGAGTTCCTGAAGAAGTACATGGGCACCCAGCCGATCGTGCTCAGCGATGAGTTGTTGGAAAGATTGCGGCAATAAGCCGGATGCAGGATGGGGCTCAGGAATTTGCGCTATCCTGCATGCTCCTCGCTTCCCAATTTCGATGACAAAGTGCCTCGAAAAACCCGCCATCCCCGCGCAGCGCGAGTCCAGATCATTGATTTAGCTTGGCTTCCGCCTGCGTGGGCGCAACGGATCCAGGGGCCTTCGAGACGTCCGGCCAAGTAGCGCATGCTCTTCAACTCGGCCGAGTTCATTCTCGCCTTCCTGCCCCTGACGTTCATCGTCTATTTCTGGCTCAATCATCGCAGGCTGGTCGTCGCTGGCAAAAGTTGGCTGGTGCTGGCCAGCCTGTTTTTCTACGGCTGGTGGAATATCGCCTATCTGCCGTTGATCCTGGTGTCCTTGCTGGTCAACTTTGCCATTGGCAGTGGGCTGGCGCGTGGGGAGGGGGCCGTTAGGCTGACCGGCCTTGGCAGGAAGCCCCTGTTGTGGGCGGGCATCGGCTTCAACCTGGCGCTGCTCGGTTATTACAAGTATGCCGATTTCTTTCTCGGCAACCTGGCGACGCTGGGCGGCTTCGAGGTCGAGCTGCAGGGCGTGGTGCTGCCCCTGGCCATCAGTTTCTTCACCTTCACCCAGATTGCCTATCTGGTCGACAGCTACCGGGGCGAAACACGCGAATACGACCTGCTCAATTACGCCTTGTTCGTGACGTTTTTTCCGCACCTGATCGCCGGACCGATCGTGCATCACCGGGAGATCATGCCCCAGTTCGCCGCCGTGGCGAATCTGGTGCGCCGGTACCGGAACATCGTGTTGGGTCTGTTCCTGTTCAGCATCGGGTTGGCCAAGAAGGTGTTGATCGCCGACAATCTGGCGGTCTGGGCCTCGGCCGGCTTCGACCAGGCGACTGAACTGAATTTCTTCGAGGCCTGGTTCACCAGCCTGGCCTATACCTTCCAGCTCTATTTCGATTTCAGCGGCTACACCGACATGGCCCTGGGGGCGTCCCTGCTGTTCAACATCCGCCTGCCGATCAATTTCGATTCGCCTTATCGGGCTACCAGCATTCGCGATTTCTGGCGCCGTTGGCACATTTCCCTGAGCCGGTTCCTGCGCGATTATCTGTATATTCCGCTCGGCGGCGGGCGACGCAGCCCGCCGCGGGTCTATCTCAACCTGGGGGTGACCTTCCTGCTGGGCGGGCTCTGGCATGGGGCCACCTGGATGTTCGTGCTCTGGGGCGCAATGCACGGTCTTGCGATGGCGGTGCACCGGGCCTGGCGCGATGTCGGTTTGCGCATGCCCGGCTGGCTGGGGTGGCTGCTGACGTTCAATTTCGTCAACGCCGCCTGGGTGGTGTTCCGGGCCCAGGACCTGGACGCCGCACTGAAGGTGTATCGGGGCATGCTGGGCTTGAACGGGATCGTGTTGCCTGAACGCCTGGCCAGCGGGCAAGTCGATTTCAGCCAATGGCTGGGACGTCTGCCCGGGGATGTGTTCGTGCCCTTGGCGTTCGTCGCCGCAATGATTCTGGCCGGCTGGCCGCGCAACAGTACCGGCGTGTGGATGCGTGCCGGCGCCTGGAATCGGGCAACGCAGGGCTGGGCGGCGCTGTATGGGGCGATGGCCTGCATCGCGTTGCTGAGCCTGTTCGCGTCCCGTTACTCCGAATTCATTTACTTCAATTTCTGAAATGCGGATCCGGTCCCGGCGGTTGCTGATCACCTTCTTCGCGCTGGCCCTGGGACCCGTGCTGATCCTGTTGTCCGCGCTCTATGCCTATGATCCCCTGATGCTGTTTCATACGCCCTGGGGGCGGTCGATGACCGTCCACCACAACATGCGCCTGCAGGCGGCGGGGGTGATCCGGCATGGCGACTTCGATTCGGTCCTGCTGGGTACCAGCCTGTTCGAGAATACCTCGGCGGACGAGGCTGGACGGCTGCTGGGCGGCCGTTTCGTGAACCTTTCCCTGACCGCCGGTGACTTCTTCGAGCGGAGCCTGGTGCTGGGCGATCTGCTCAAGCGACGCAAGGTGGCCGAGGTGATTTATTCCCTCGACTTCATTTACCTGAACCAGCGCATTGGCTTCCGCCTGTTTCCGCTGCCCACCTTCGACTTCCTGTACGACGACAACCCATTGAACGACATCCGGGTTTACTTGAACCAGCACTTCCTGACCTGCCTGGTCGGCTGGTCGAATGCACCTGAGTGTGTCGGACGCCCGGTCAGCCTGGACCGGCCCAATGCCTGGAAGGATGATCCCGAGCATGCCGCCCGCTTCGGTGGCTTCGATCATTGGTGCAAGGCGGCCGATCTTCCCCAGATGCGCGATGTGCAGGACAAGGCCGCCACAGCAGCTCGTGCTATCGCCGAGGGTGAAGTGGAACGCCTGACCGCCTCGGAACAACAGGCACGTACGGCGCGCGCCATCGCTTATGTCGAGGAACATGTGCTCCGCCATGTTCGTGCCCATCCCGAGACCCGCTTCCACCTGGTGCTGCCGCCCTATTCCCGGGGCAAGTTCGCGCTCTGGTACCAGGACAAACGGGGAGATGCCGAAGCGCACCAGGCTGTGGTGCGAACCCTGGTGGCGGCGAGTGCCCGCTGGCCCAATCTGGTCGTCTATGGCTGGGAGGACCAGGATCTGTTGGATGATCTCGCGCGCTACAAGGATCTCGACCATTTCGATGCGGGGGTCAATTCCCTGATCCTGGAAGCCATCCGTGCCCGGCAGCATGTCCTGACGCCGGAGAATCTGGAGGCGTACCTGCACGAGGCCCGGCGGCGGGCCCAGGCCTACGACCTGGCCGACCTGGCAGCGCGATTGCACGCCTGTCAAACAGGCCACACGCCGTGACCGTGGCCACCGATCTCCAGCGCAACCCATGGCTCGATGTCTGTCGTGGCCTGGCCATCCTGCTGGTGCTGTTGAGCCATGGCCGGGTGTTCCTGCGCGGCGAGTTTCCCTGGACCGAATTGCTGCGCTTCGGCGGTTTCCTCGGGGTCGAGTTGTTCTTCGTCCTGAGCGGCTTCCTGATCGGCGGCATCCTGATCCGGCAGGCGCGTAGCGGAACGCCGCACTGGTTGCGGGTGTTCTACCTCCGGCGCTGGTTTCGCACCCTGCCCAACTACTATTTATTCGTCCTGATCAACATCGGCCTGGTCACTCTGGCCATCCGGCCGGGGGACCTGTCCGTGGTATGGCAATACCTGGTTTTCGTGCAGAACCTGTTCTGGCCGCACCCGCTGTTTTTCCCCGAGGCCTGGAGCCTGGCCGTGGAGGAGATGTTCTATCTGCTCTTTCCGGCTTTGTTCCTTGGGCTGGGACGCCGCCTGGGCCTGGATTCGGATCGCGCCATCCTGGTCACCGCATGTGGAGTGCTGGTGGCCTCCTTGCTCGCCCGTGTGGCGGTGGCTACCGGCACCGAGGCCTGGGACGAAGCGATTCGCAAGGTGGCCTTCCTGCGCTTCGACACCCTGATGTTCGGCGTGCTCCTGGCCTGGTTGCATGCCCATGGCAGTCCCCTGCTGGCCCGGCGCGGCTGGGTCTGGGGGGCCGTGGCGCTGTTCGTGGCCGCCGGAGGCTACTTCGCGGTCACCCCGGATCCGGTGCTCAACCAGTCGCTGTTCGCCAAGACCCTGTATCTCAGCCTGGCGTCGATCGGCTGCGCCGGCCTGGTGATCGTCGGCACCGGCTGGCGCCTGCCGTCGCTCCTGGCGGGGCCAGCCAACCTGTTGGCGCGCATTTCCTATTCCGCCTATCTGGTCAACATCCCGGTGGCCCTGACCTTGGTCTGGCTGGCGGAAAAAGGCGACAATGCGGCTCTTTCGCCACTGGCTACCTGGTCGGTGTTCATGGCCGCCACCTTGGTCATTTCCTATGTCGTCTACAGATGGTATGAGCGCTTCTTCAACGCCCTCCGCGATCGGTGGTTCCCGGCATGACCGCTAGTGTAGTGTTTCACGCTTGCTGCCGCTTTCAGCGAGTGCCTGAGCGGTCAGACGCAAGGCGCGTTTTCGCGGGCAATAGCCAGCCTATAGCAAGAAAACGCAACACGGCGGATGGCCGCTCAGGCACTCGCCCGGAGGGAGCTGCCAAAAAGCGCCATGACCGCGTTGCGCCGCTTGCCAAGGGAATGGCCATTGCCTGCGCGCCGCGCCTTGTCCTGACGTTTTTTGACGGCTCTGAAAGTGGCATCAAGCGTGAAACACTACACTAGCCAGGCGCACGCGCCAGCGACCGACGGCGAGTTCGCCCTGAAGGTCGAAGGGCTGTCGAAGGCCTTCGCGGTCTATGCGACGCCGCGAGACCGGCTCAAGCAATTCGTGCTGCCGCGCCTGCAACGCCTGGCTGGCCAGCCACCACGGTCTTATTTCCGGGAGTTCTGGGCCCTGCGCGAGGTTAGCTTCCAAGTTGGCCGGGGCGAGACCGTCGCCATCATCGGACGCAACGGTGCCGGCAAGTCGACCCTGCTGCAGATCATCAGCGGGACGCTCAGCCAGAGCGCCGGCCATGTGGAGACGCGTGGCCGCATCGCCGCATTGCTGGAATTGGGCGCGGGCTTCAATCCGGAGTTCACCGGACGGGAAAACGTGTTCCTGAACGGGGCCATCCTGGGCCTGACGCCGGACGAAGTCGAGGCCCGTTTCGACGAGATCGCGGCCTTCGCCGAGATCGGCGATTTCATCGAGCAACCGGTGAAGACTTATTCCAGCGGGATGTTCGTGCGACTGGCCTTCGCTGTCCAGGCCTGTGTCGACCCCGACATCCTGATCGTCGACGAGGCCCTGGCCGTGGGCGACATCGGTTTCCAGTACAAGTGCTACAAGCGCATGGAAGCCCTGCGTGACCGGGGCACCACCATTCTGATGGTGACCCATGGCACCGGCAGCGTGCTCGAATATGCGGACCGTTGCCTGGTCATGGAGGCCGGCCGGATCGTGGTCGATACCCGCGACGTGTTGGCCGCGGTGCTGGCCTATGAAAAGGGCATGCTGCAATCGCGGCTCGAGCATTCGGTCCAGGTCGCCCGACCGGACGCGGGCAAGCAGTTCAGCGTGGCGGACTTGCAAGCCTTGCAGGCGAGCAGCCTGGCCCTCGAGCTGGGCGAAAAGCGGTTCGGCACGGCACGCGCCCTGATCGAGCGGCTGATAATTCGCAAGGCGACCGGTGGCGGAGATCCGAGTGAACCAGTGCCGGTCATGAAATCCGGCGAAGAAGTGGTGTTCCAGTTCCACCTGCGGGTGGCTGAGCCATTGCGCAATGTCGTGCTCGGCGTCTCGCTGTCCAGGCCCCAGGGCGCCGACGTCTGGGGCGACAACAACCTGCATGCCGGCCAGCCCCTCGACCTGGGTCCAGGCGAACATGTGCTCGAATATCGCGTGCGTTTGCCGCTCAGCCCTGGGGAATATCTGGTCCATGCCGGCCTGGCCTGCCTCGACGGCGAGCGGCGCGAGGAACTGGACCAGCGCCGGCCCCTGGCCAAGCTGCGTTTCTGGGCAGCCCGGGCGCAGGTGGGCGTGGTCTATGCCCCGGTGCAGGTCTTCGTGGCCGAGGGCGAGGCGCCATGATCCTAGAAACCGCAGTTGACCGCTTCTGAGAGTCCCAGGGATGTCCCATGAATACTGAGTTTTCTGCCTTCGGCCAACGTTATCCATCGGGTGAGCCGCTACGCACACGATGGCACGGTTTTTCGACTGCCTGGCGGTGTTGCTCCTCCTTGCAATGGAATGACCATTCCGCGTCGGCGCGCCTTGCCAGTCAGCCGAATAACCGCACCCTCAGGCGCGCCCAACTGCGGTTTCTAGGATGATTGCCGCGTTCCTGCTGCCGTTCCCGTTTCGTGGTTACCGGGCGCCCTACCTGTGGGTCTACTACCGGCTGATGACGGCTTTCGACGAGCCGATGCAGTTCATCGCCAGCCACGACTACCTGACCGATCCGGACCTGTGGGCGGCCCAGGGCCGTTGGGAACTGCAAGCGCATTCGCCGCCTCGGCTGGGCTACCGGATTCCGACTTCCGCCGAGATGCGGCGTCACCGGTATGGCCTGCTGCCCGAGGCACTGTTCGAGACCTTGCTGGCCGAGGCCGGGGGCAATCCGGTCGCGGCCTTTCGGCGCCTGTTGACGGAGCGCATGCCTGCCCTGGAAGGCGCCATCGAGACGGCCTTGGCGGACACCCAGGACCTGGAAGCCGTCCTCACATGGTGCAATTGCCCGTCCTTGTCCGCCGTCGCCGCCCGACGCGGGGTGCCGGTGCTGCATCTGGAGGCGGGGCCGCTGCGCTGGCCGCACTACCGGGCCACCGGTTACCTGGACTTCCAGGGCGTCAATGGCCATACCGAGGCCGCAGTCCGTCATCAACAGGCCAAACCCCGGTTTGGGCCCGAGGTGACCCGGAATCGGCTGCGGGCTTTCTTTTACACCGGCGTGCCGCCCGCCCAGACCCGCACGCATGCCCTGGGACTGCCGCTTCAGGTGGAAGACGATTCCAATCTGGTGGCCTTTGGCCACGGCCACGATAACCAGGCCCTCCTGATCCGGGCGCTCCTGGCCCAGCCGGATCGCGACGTGCTGGTGCGCGCCCATCCCGGTAGCGTTTTCGCGCTCAAGCCGGATGGGTACCGGCTCGACGATTCACCGGACAGCATCGCCTTCATCGGCCGCTGTCGCCGTATCCTGACCATCAACTCCAGCGTCGGCCTGGAGGCGCTGTTGTGGAACACCCCGGTCGAGGCCCTGGGGGATTGTTCTTACCGGCATCTGGTCGATGCGGACGACCCCGTGGGGGCGCTGGCGTTCTATCTGTTCGCCTATCTGGTGCCCATGGACCTGATCTACCAGCCCGATTACCTGCGATTCCGGCTCGCCCGGCCCAGCGAACCGGCGATCGTGGCCCGGCACCTGGACGCTTATGGCGTGGCCCATGCCGGTCCGCAGGCGGATTTGCCCGTCCTGGTGGCACAGGCTTTGGCCGGTATCGACGCGGAGCCCGTGTGAGCCGGCTCGACGCGCTCGGCTGCTGGCTGGGGGGGGCGCTCAGCGAGGAGCGGGGCCATCTGCGTGTGCTGACCGGGCTGCGTGGCTGGGCGGCGCTCTGGGTGTTCCTCTATCACGTCTGGGGCCTGGCCAAGCATCCGCCATTCGAGGTGGAACTGGCTGGACTGACCCTGGATTTCACGCCGTTGGCCAGCATGGGCGGGGCCGGGGTGACGATCTTCTTCGTCCTGTCGGGATTCCTGCTGGCGACGCCGTTCGCGGAATGGCAGGCCGGCCAGCGCGACCGGCCAGCCTTGGGGCGGTATCTGATGCGCCGGGTCATGCGGGTCTTCCCCGCCTACTACGCGCAATTGGCGATCCTGCTTCTGATCGCCAGCCAGGTGCCCGGGCAACCTGGCATCCCCGACGCGGGCGCCTTCGTCCGCCATCTGTTCATGCTGTTCATGCCACCGCCCATGGGTACCGGCCCGATCAACGGGGTCTGGTGGACCCTGCCGATCGAGTTCTCGTTCTACCTGGCGTTGCCGTTCCTTGCCTTTCTGCTGAAACCGGGGCGCGCCTGGGGGTTGCTCGTGGGCTGCCTGGCCGCCATGTACCTGTGGCGCCATGGCGTCGCCGTGCAGATGGCCGAGGCCTCGGTCGGCGCGCGGGTGATTGCCGCCTACCAATTGCCCGGCTCCATGGACAGCTTCGGGTTCGGCATGCTGGCCGCGATGTTGCAGGCAAACCGTGCCCGCGTCCCGGCTTGGCTGGTGCCCTGGGCGTCGCCCGGTCGCCTGGCTTGGCTGGGTCTCGGACTGATCCTCGCGGCCATCTACTGGCTGCCGGGGCGACGTGCCGAATACTGGTCGGATCACTTGATCTTCTATGCCTGGACACCGGCCCTGTCGCTGGGGATCGCCGCCGTCATCCTGTCCGGGCTGAATGGCGGCCGGCTGATCCACGGCCTGTTCGGGAATCGCGCCATGGTCTATGCGGGCCTGGTGAGCTACAGCTATTATCTTTGGCATTTTCAGGTGCTGGAATGGCTGCTTCGGTGGGACATGGTGCGCGACTGGGTCCAGGGACGGTTCCTGATGTTGCTGCTGGTCTCCACGCCCCTGGTCTTCCTGGTGGCGACGCTGTCCTACCTGCTGGTCGAGCGGCCGGGCATGCGCTGGCGCTTTCAAACCAGACAACGCAGTTGACCGCCAAATGGCCCGCGGGAACCTGCATGAATGCCGAAATACTTGCCTCTGGGAGCCGTCACCTGATGGATGACACCGCTGCTTATCCGCTGGCACGCCCAGGCCGCATACTCGGTCGCGTCCAATGGCGTTTTCTAGGTTAATTGATCGGATGGCGAACCGGATGAGCGAGTCTGCACAGGAGACGTCCCCCCAGGGTCTTCCGGCGTGCGTGGTGTGCGCCGGCGACGACAAGGTGGCCTTGGCCCTGACCTTGACGGACCTCGGTGCCCAGGTGCCGTTCTTGGTCATCGGGTCGGCGGCCGACCTGGCCTGGTTGCCCGAGGCGGTACCTCGCAGGGTCATGGATGGGGATGTCCTGAATGACTGGACGGCTGCGGTGCGTGCCGCAGCCATGCAGTGGGGGGCGCAGGATTTCGTCCGGGTGCGGGCCGGCACCCGGTTGCTCCCGGAAACCCTGACCCGGCTGGCCGAGGTCGGCCAGGACCGTGCCGATATCGGGTTCGTGTCGCCCTTGTCGGAGTGCCAGCCGGGTTTTTCCCTGGTCGAGGCGGGCGCCGATCGCCGCAGTCTGGCCGAAACCAATGCCTGGCTCGCAGACCAGGCTGCCGGCCTCGTGTTCGACCTCGAGACCCCGCTCGACACCTGCTGCTGGATACGCTTCACGGCCCTGTCCGCCCTGCCTGAGGAAGACGCAGCCCGGCCGGGGGCCTGGTGGGCCGCACAGGGTGGGTTGAGTGTCGCGTGCGCGGCGGTGTATGTCGATGACCGCGCCGTGCCTGGACGGGTTGGCGCGGCGGGGACGGCTGTGGCCGCCGACGCAGAGACGGATCTCGACCGTCTTCGCCGGGGCTTCGCCGGTCGTGCCACCCCGGATGAACTCTGGCCGGACAAGCCGATCCGCCTGCATGTCACGCACAACTGGGGCGGCGGCGTGCAGGTGTGGGTGTCCGATTTCATCGCCAACGACACCCTCCATCACAGTCTGCTGCTTCGCTCGGTGTGCGGGTGGGATGCCCTCTGTACCGCTTTGGAGCTGGTTCACCCGGCGCAGCCTGATCGGCCCCTGCTGCGCTGGGCGCTGGCGCAACCCATCGCCGGTTCGGTCGTGGCGCATTACCAGTATCGCCGGGTGCTCGATGCGATATTGCATTGGCTGGAACCGGACAGCCTGGTGGTGTCGTCCTTGCTGGGGCATGCGCTGGAGGTGCTCGAGACCGGGCGACCGACCGTGGTGGTCCAGCACGACTATTACCCGTTCTGTCCGGCGCTGTTCCTGCATTTCGAAACGGTTTGCACGAGTTGCGACCGGGACCGGCTCCAGGCTTGCCTGGCTGGCAATCCGCTCAACCTGCTCAAGGACCCGGCGCAAACCGACCGCTGGCTGTCGCTGCGCCAGGCCTACCTGGCCCGCATGGCGGCCGACGCCGTGCGCTGGGTGGCGCCATCAGAATCGGTATTCCGGCACTTGCTGGCGGTGGCGCCGGAACTGGCGGGCAAGCCGCGTCAGGTGATCGCCCATGGCATCGACCTGCCGGGCCAGGCTGCGCCCCTGCCCGAGGTGCCAAGAAAGACTGGCTTGCGGGTCTTCGTGCTCGGTCGCCTGCCGGCGCACAAGGGCGCGGCCATGCTCGCGGAGGCCATGGCGGCCTTGGGGCCAGCCATCGAATTCGTGCTGGTCGGCTGCGGCACGTTCTGCGCCGAGTTCCAGAAATTCCGTCATGTCCGGGTTATCCCGGACTACCTGCGCAGCGAATTGCCGGCGCTGGTGGCGGCATGGCGTCCGGATTGTGCGCTATTGCCGAGCCTGGTGCCGGAAACCTTCAGTTACACCCTGAGCGAAGTCATGGCCCTGGGGCTGCCCCCGGTCGCGCCGGCCATCGGTGCCTTGGCCGAACGCATCACACCGGGTGTGAATGGCTGGTTGTTCGACCCGAATGCCGAGGCCTTGGTCGAACGAATGCGCAAGCTGGCGGCCCAGCCCGGTGAACTGGCGCGGGTCGCCGAGCACCTGAAGACCTGCGCGGTGCGGACCGGCGTGGAGATGGTGGCGGACTACCGCGCGCTGCTCCCGCCAGGACTCGAGGCGGCTTCGAAGCGACCCGTGCCCGGGGTCGGCGCGGTGCTCGGGGCCCTCATGCGGGCCCACCGCGCCAAGGTTGAAGCTGACCACGAACTTGTCTCGCTGCGGGATGCATTGGCTCGAGCCGAAACCGAACTCGGCAAGACCCGGGAGCGCGAAGCCGCGCTGGGCCGTCGCTTGACCCACGTACTGGCCGACCTCGACGAGGCGACCCAAATCGCCCTCCATGCCGACCATCAAGCCGAGGCCTTGCGCCGCGAGCTCGCCCATCGAGCAGGTCTCGCCGAACAACTCGAAACCCAGTTGGCCGAATATCGCGCCCAACTCGACGCGATGTACCGATCCAACTCCTGGCGCGTGACCCGGCCGCTGCGCGCGGTGACCGAGGCCTTGCGAAAGGCACGTCGACCTGGACAAGAAGCCGTTGTTGCGTCAGCCCCCGCTTCGATGCCGGGCGCGGATCAGGCGGCGGGCGCTGAACTCGGGCCCGATCCGGTTGGGGGGCCGCTGGCAGCGCCGGAGCGTCCGGCGCCGCCGACCGAGGCACCCGTCCGCATCTATGAGCAATGGCTGGCCCAGGCGACGCGCGCGCCAGCCGACTACGTGGTCGACCGGGCCGACCCGCCCGTCGAGACGCGCTTGCGGGCGATTGCCTTCTATCTGCCGCAGTACCATCCAATCCCTGAGAACGATGCCTGGTGGGGACGCGGGTTCACCGAGTGGACCAACGTGGCCAAGGCGGTGCCGCAGTTCGTCGGGCACAATCAGCCGAGGCAGCCGGGCGAACTGGGCTATTACGACCTGCGGCTGCCCGAGGTGCAGCGACGCCAGGTCGAACTGGCCCGGCAGTATGGTCTGCACGGCTTCTGTTTCTATTACTACTGGTTCAGCGGGCAGCGGTTGCTGGAACGGCCCCTGGAGCAGTACCTCGCCGACGCCGAGATCGATTTTCCGTTCTGCCTGTGCTGGGCCAACGAAAATTGGACCCGGCGCTGGGATGGCCGTGACGAAGATGTCCTGATGCACCAGTTGTACCGCGAGGAAGATGAAGCGGCCTTCATCGCGTCGGTGATTCCCTATTTCAGGGATCGGCGCTACATCCGGGTCGAGGGTCGGCCGGTGCTCCTGGTCTACCGGGTCGACCTGCTGCCCGACCCGTTACGCCTGGTGGCCACCTGGCGCGCGGCCTGTCAGGCCGCCGGGGTGGGCGATCCCTACCTGCTCATGGTGCAGTTCCATGCCGACGATCCGCGCCCCTTTGGCTTCGACGGCGCGGTCGAGTTTCCTCCGCATTTCCTGGAGGCCTTGACCGAGATCGACCGGAGCCGGCTGACGCTGTGCAACCCGGACTATCGCGGCACCGTGTACGACTATCCGGCCATGGCCGAGCATGCCGCGGAGCGGCCACGGCCCCCCTACCCCTGGTATCGCGGGGTGATGCCGTCCTGGGACAACGAGGCCCGCAAGCCGGGCCGAGGGGCCACCTTCCACGGCTCGACCCCAGAAATCTATGCCCGCTGGCTGGAACACGTCGCCTGGGATACCGACCGGCATCACCTGCCGGCCGACGACAAGCTGCTGTTCATCAATGCCTGGAATGAATGGGGCGAGGGTGCATACCTGGAGCCGGACCGGCGTTACGGTTACGCCTATCTGCAAGCCACCGCGGATGTCCTGCGTGGCTATTCGAGCCAGGGTGGACGCCGGATCGTCGTCGTATCGCACAACGCGTTGTTCCACGGGGCCCAGTTGTTGGCCTTGTATCTGGCGCGCTGCCTGCGCCTGAATTTCGGCTACGAAGTCCACCTCATCCTGTGTGGCGAGGGACCGTTGCGCAGCCGCTATGTCGCCGAGGCCATCGTCCACGACTGGCATGCCCTGGCGGCCGATGCCCGGCAGGCGCTGATCGCCGATCTCACCGGCCTGGGTGTCGGTCAGGCGATCTGCAATACCAGTGTGGTCGGCGAGGTCGTCGAAGCCTTGAGCCAGGCCGGCATCCGTTGCCTGAGCCTGATCCATGAACTGCCGGTGCTGATCCGCCAGCAAGGCCTGGAAGATTCGATTGCGCGGATTGCCGCGCATGCCGATCGGGTCATCTTTCCAGCCCGCTTCGTCGAACAGCGGTTCATCACGCTCCAGCCTGTGCCTGAACACCGGCGCGCGGTACGGCCGCAGGGTCTTTACCGGCGCAATCCGTACCGGGGTACGCACGCCGCCATCGGCCTGGCGGTGCGCCAGGAACTGGGCCTGGCCGGGACCGACCGGGTGGTGCTCGGGGTGGGGTTCGGCGATCGGCGCAAGGGCATCGACCTGTTCGCCCAGGTCGCACGTACGGTCTGTGCGGCCCGTTCCGACGTATGTTTCGTCTGGGTCGGGCCGGTGGATGAGGCCGAACTGGCCGGCCACGCCGAGGTCGTGGAACCGCTGCGCGCATCCAGGCGCCTGATCTTCACCGGGCCCCTGGACACGGCTGACCGTTTCTATGTTGCCGCCGATGTCTACCTGCTGACTTCGCGCGAGGATCCCTTCCCGACCGTGGTCCTCGAAGCCCTCGATGTCGGCGTCCCGGTGGTGGCCTTCGCCGAGGGTGGCGGCTACGCCGAGCTGCTGTCCGAGGGCTGGGGCACCCTGGTGCCGATGGCCGATGGCGCCGCCATGGCCGAAGCCGTCATCGAGACGCTGGCACGCCCCGAGGCGGCCCGGCAGCACTTCGCGGAAGCTGCCGAGCGCATGGTGTACGAGCGGTTCATTTTCTCGGACTATGTCCGCGACCTGCTGGCCTGGCTTGGGGAAAGCGTCGCCCAGGCCTCGGTGATCGTCCCCAATTACAACTATGCCCATTACCTGAAGCCGCGCCTGGAGAGCCTCCTACGCCAGACCCGCAAGCCCCGCGAGATCCTCTTCCTGGACGACTGTTCCAGCGACGACAGCCTCGCGGTCGCGACCGCAGTGCTCAGCGCCGGCGATATTCCCTATCGCCTGGTCCGCAACGCCGACAACCAGGGTTGTTTCCGCCAGTGGCTGACCGGGATCGATCTGGCCGGCGGCGATCTGGTCTGGATCGCCGAGGCCGATGACGTCGCGGAACCCCGTTTCCTGGAACAGCTGTTGCCCTGCTTCGAGGATCCGGCGGTAGTCCTCGCCTACGCCCAATCGAGCCAGATCGACGAGCACGGCCAAGTGCTCGCGCCGGACTATCTCGCCTATACCGAGGTCATCGACGACGAAAAATGGCGGTCCGATTATCAGCGTGACGGCCTCGACGAAATCCGCGACAGCCTGATTGTCAAAAACACGATTCCCAACGTCAGCGCGGTTTTGATGCGCAAGCCCGATCTGACGGCCATCGCGCCCCGGTTGGTCGAATTGCGCAATGCGGGTGATTGGTGGGTCTACCTGCGTCTGCTGGAACGAGGCAAGATCGCCTACCGACGCGCCGTGCTGAACCGGCATCGACGCCACACCGGCAGCCTGACCCTGGGCGACGGCCGCCGGCGGTTGATGCGGGAGATCCTGGAAGTGCAGGGGGATGCGCTATCCCGGATCTGCGTCGACGCGACGACGCGGGCCTTGATCGAGTCGGTGAATCAGGAGACCTATATCTATCTGGGGCTGGCATCCGAACCTTTCCCGCATTGGCGCGACGATCCCGAGCTCGCGCAGGCCTGGCAAGGGGGCGCCCCGGCATGATGCTGCGGCCCCTTGGGCAAAGCGGCTTGCACGTGTCGGCGCTGGGGTTTGGTGCGGCCAGCCTGTGGGGCATGCCTTTCTACGACGAGGCCGAGGCGCACCGGGTCCTGCGAGCCGGCCTGGAGGCCGGGTTGACCTATGTCGATACCGGCCCCACCTATTCGCACGGCAACGCCGAGCCGCGCCTGGGCCGCTTCCTGTCGACCTGGCCGGACCGGGATCGCCTGGTCCTGTCGACCAAGGCGGGCACCCGGGTGGGTCGCTTCGGCCGTCTGGCCAAGGATTTTTCCCCGGCCTGGATCCGTGCCAGCGTCGAGGCCAGCCTGGGCCGGCTGGGTCTGGAGCGGTTGCCCCTGTTGCTGCTGCATGGTCCTCGGGTCGAGGACATGACCCCGGCGCTGATCGATGCCCTGGCGGCGTTGCGACATCAGGGGCGGGTGGCCGCGGTCGGCATCAACAGCTTCGATACCGAGGTGCTGGAACGCATCCCCGACTGGCCGGGCATCACGGTGGCCATGCTCGACTACAACCTGCTGCGCCTAGACCGCGAGCCCCTGATCGACCGGCTGGCCTCGGCGGGTATCGGCATCCTGGCCGGCGAGCCCCTCGCGCAGCACGTCTTCACCGCGCGTCCCCTGCGCTTGCGCAGCGCCAGAGACCTCTGGTACTTGGCACGCGCCCTGCGCCGGCGTCCCGCCGACCTGGCTCTCAGCCGGCGCTACGCGTTCATGCAGGGCCAGCCCGAAGGAACCCCGGCACAATTGGCCCTGGCTTTCGTGCTGGCCCATCGGCACGTGGCCTCGGCGGTGTTTTCCACGACGCGGGTTGGGCATCTACTCGAGAATGTCGCCAGTGCTCAAATTCAACTACCGGAGGCTGTAGGCATGCACATCAGAGAGGCTTGGGCTGCAGGGTAGTCGTTAATTCTGGGATGGTACGAATGTGTTATTCGTGCGTAAGACCCAAGTGGCTAAATTAAGCCCAATCACATAACAAAGGGTGAGGTCATCATGCTATTTCTGCGCGGCTTCAAACTGCTGTCTATTCTATTTTTTTCGCAGTTCTCTGTTTCGGTCAATGCCTGGGTGCCCGCGGAGAACTGGGGTCCTTATTATTTGCAGTGCCTTCCACACTATAAAGTGAACAATGGTTATGCAACTTTCTTGGATATTTATCCTGATGGTCCGGTTTATTCTGGTGTGTTTGATAAATATGACCAATACGGGTTGAAACAATGGAGTCGTAAGATTTCCATATTCAGGAAGCAATGCGCTCATGATGACAGCTACAGTGCGCTTTTCATTCAAGTGGATACGCTATCTGGTGACCCTGGTGGGCTTTTCAACTTTGACTTGATTTTCACAGACGAATCGGGCATCAAGACTACCCTTGGTGAAGGCGCTATTTGCTCAAATCTAGCTGAATGCAGCAGGACTTTTAACTTTGGCTCGAAGTTTCTTGCTGCATTTCCGAGAGATACTCGTTTGAGCTTTTCATCCCCTTTTGCTCTTGAGCATAACGGGGCGATTGGACGCGTGTATGTGGAGGGCGCCGTTCGGGATGGTGCAGCGTCAAATGGTCCAAGGGGTGTGCTCGGTACGCCTGCGCAGGGTTCGGTGGTCTCGGGCGTAAATGTAATATCGGGCTATCATTGTGATTCAAATAACATTCAAATTTATATTGATGGGGTTTATCTCGGTAAGGCGGGTTCGGGGACGACGCTGTTAGGCACTTTGCAGACGTGTGGTAAGACTGATACGGGTTTTGCATTGTTATACAATTTCAACAATCTTCCGGAGGGGAATCATGTGATCTCTGTATATGCAGATGGTGCACTACTACAGGAAACTGAGTTCAATTCGATTCGTTCTGCAGGCATCCCGTGGGTGACCGGAGTTAATAAATCAATCGTTGTAGAAGATTTCCCAGAAAAAGGACGTCGGGCCAGGTTGGAGTGGATCCAATCGATCCAGAACTTCAGTGTGGTCGCTGTTGAATAAATAAAACCTGGTTATAAACAGACTCGTATTTGCTGGCCATCTCGTCCGGATCAAACTTCCGGCGCGCTTCCGGAACCCGTGCCTTCAGGGCCGCGTAGGCCTCGGCCTCGTTGGCCAGTCGGCTGATCCGTTCGCCCAGCTCGGTGATCGGGACCTGCCAGTCGGCCAGGTCGAATAGCTCGCCCGCCGGGCCGTCGGCGGTGGCCAGCATGGCGGGAATTTCGCCCAGCCGGCTGGCCAACACGGGGCGGCCGGCATGCAGGCAGTCGATGATCACCAGGGGATAGCTTTCCCCGCCGAAGCGCGAGGGCAACAGGCCCATGTCGGCACAGGCGAAATAGTCGCGCGTGTTGCCCCTGAAGCCGAGCAGGTGGACGAAGTCCGGCGGCGGGTTGCGCTGCAGGCGGTCGTATTCCGGGCCATTGCCGACCAAAAGCAGCTGGATGTCGCGGGCGCTGTGCCGACGCGCCCAGGCGACCGCCTGGATGGCTTCTTCCCAGCCTTTTTCCGGGATGGCGCGGGACACGACGCAGAGCACGAAGGCGGCCGCGTCGATCCCCAGCGTGGCGCGCGGGACGGGGTGGAGGTCGCTGTCGGCGAGGGCGTTGTCGATGCGCACGAAGCCCTTGCTGGCACGGAATTCGGCAGAGAAGGGCACGAGATTCTTGTCGGCGATGTAGACGAAGCGGCTGATGCGTTCGCTGAGCAGGGGCAGCATGCCGGCGATCTGCGCCGGGGGCAGCATCTCGTACATGCCATGCGAGGTCACCACTTGCTTGATTTCGGGATAGGGTTTCAGCAGTGCGGCCAGGGTCATGTCGACCCAGGCGTGGTGGGAATGCACCACCTCGATGCCCATGTCCTCGCAGACCGGGCCGGTCAATTCCAGCCGGTCCAGTTCGAGCACCGGGATGTTGGCGTCCAGCAAGGCACGGATCGCCGGTTCCGAGGCACCTTCCTTGAGGTTGTAGAAGGTGAGGGCATGGCCGCGTCGCTTGAGCAGGTTGGCCAAGGTGATGGGAAAGGTTTCCCCGCCCCCGGCGATGAAGCCGAACGAGGCCATCATGAGATTGGGCGTGCGTGGTGGGGCCTCGCGTCGGGCCCGGTCGAGGTTGAACAGACTGTCGAAGGCGGGAGAGCGGGCCGGGTCGCGGGTGCCCGTCCAGTGCTGCTGGACCACCTCGCGGAGGCGGGCCAGGGTTTCATCGCTGATGCGGTAGAGCGAAACCAGGTGGCGGGCGACCGCTTCGTGCTCCTGGTAGTAGCGCAATTCGCGCTGGGTATTGACCGAGGTATTGCGTGGGTGCTGGCGGTAGAAATTGGTCGGCGTCGGATCGTAGGCGACCAGGCCGCCCCGGACCAGATGCAGGTAGAAGATCCAGTCGCCGCACAGCTTGAGGCAGGCCCACTGTTCGTCCTCGAGCAGCGGCAGGGCGCCCGGGTGCCGGAACAGTGCGCTGCTCACGTTGGGGACGATGTTCTTGATTGCCCAGGCCTGGTTTACCAGGGCGTGCGCGCTGCGGATGAACGGGCGGCGCCAGTCCAGGCCGAGATCGTGCAGATAGGCTTCGGTGCTCCAGACCCGGGTGTGGCGCGGGCCTTCGACGAAATCAGTGCGGGCGAAGGCCAGTTGCACCGCCGGGTGGGCGAAATAGGGCAACAGCCCGGCGATCAGGTCCGGCGTGCAGAAATCGTCGCTTTCGGCGATCCAGACCAGTTCGCCCGTGGCCATCGCCAGGCCCTTCTGCCATTGCCGGAACACGCTGCCGGCGTTGGTCGCATTAAAGGCGGTGACGGTCTTGTCCGGGTGGCGCGCGGCATATTCGCGCAGGATCGCCACGCTGTCGTCGCTGGAGGCGTCGTCGAGCAGGATCACCTCGAGGTTCGGGTAGGTCTGGGCGTAGATCGAGTCGAGTCGTTCGCGCAGGTAGTCGGCATGGTTGTAGTTGGGCACGATGACCGAAACCTTGGGCAGGTAGTCGCTGCGTTCCGGTCGCGTGTAGAGCGTGTAGGTGCGGGCCCAGGCGGCATCGCCCTGGCTTTGCCGGGTGACATGCAGCAGCATGCTGGCCCGGCGCTTCAGTCCGGCCAGGCCGTTTTGCGCGTAGATGCGCCTGGCCCGCGACATGACGTTGCCGAGCGAGCCGTAGTGCCGGATCAGCAAGGGCAGGGCGCGGACAAGTCCCAGGATTTGGCGGATTCGGCGCAGGAGCATCATGAAGGTCGAAAAGCGTGGGTCATGGCGTGGGCAAGGGTTTGAAACGGTGGGCCAGACGCTGGCCGAGGGCGATGCCGGGGGCTTCGATCCAGCGATAGGTCAGGCTGGCCAGGGCCCACACCAGCAGGACGACCAGGCCGGCGCCGAGCGCGAAGCCATAGGCGGGACGGGCGGTGAGGCTGGCGATCCAGGCGACGAAGTCGAGCTTGATCAGGCCCAGCATGCACAGTGGATGGAGCAGGTAGACACTGAAGCTGACCTGGCCGAAGTGGCGCAGCGGGCGCCATTCGAGCAGGGGGTTGCTGACCAGGCAGGTGGAAAGGATGAGCCCGGCGAACACCACGGCCCAGGCATGCAGGGGGCTGAAGTGATAGACGCTGCCGACCAGCCAGCCGACGAAGTCGTTGCGCAGGAGCAGTGCGGCCAGGCCCGCCGCAGCGAGGAATAGGCCCCAGCCGGCGCGGTGCCGGGCGAAGCCGGTCGCTTGCCAAAGGCGGTATGCGGCGATGCCGGCCAGGAAGGCGGGCAGGTGGGTGATCAGGTTCATATAGGCATAGCTGCCCAGTGACGCGGCCTGCAGCGCGCCCTGGGTCGACGCCGACAGGAAACAGCCCAGCCCGAAGGCGGCCAGCGCGGATCGTACGCCCGGGGTCAAGACCGCCACGACGGGAAAGACCAGGTAGAACAGCATCTCGATGCCGATCGACCAGCCTGCCCAGACCAGGCTCTCATGCTGGCCGGGCACCAGGCCGAACAGGAAAGTCAGGTTGAGCAGCAGGGTTTTCGGATCCGGCACGCTGTGCCAGACGAGCCAATTGACTGCCAGCCAGGCGGCCAGTAGGGTGTAGAACAGGGGCAGGATACGGAACAGGCGCCGGGTGTAGAAGATCCTGAGACGGTCGCGGCCATCGAGGCGGTCGGCATAGCCGTAGGCGAGGACAAAACCGCTGAGGGCATAGAACAGCGGCACGCCCAGTCCGAAATGGGTCGGGACGAACGTCAGCAATGCCGGCAGCGGCAACTTGACCAGCTCGGCCAGGTGATAGATGACGATCATCAAGGCCGCGACTCCGCGCAGGGATTCGATGGCGTTGAGCTGGACGCCGTGGTGCAGGACAGGAAGCGACTTCACCGCGAGTGGGGTCCCATGTCGGTGCGGGCGCCCTGTTCCTGGTCGACCGCTGCGGCTTCGGCCGGGCCCATGGCTCGCCGGGCCGCATCGATTCGTGCCCGCCACGGGGCCACCGGGTCGCGCGCGACGAAGGCGCCGACCTTGGCCATGTAGTCCGGGTGGCGCGCCAGGAGGGCGGCTCCGGCGCTGGCCATCAGGGCATGCCGGTCATCGCCGAAACTGACCGAGCCCTGGTGGTAGACGAAGACATCCGCCGCCAGGATATTGCGCCAGCCATCGGCCTCAGCGCGCAGGCAAAAGTCGTTTTCCTCCCCGTAGCCCCGGCCGAAGGTCTCTGCATCGAACAGGCCGACACGGCGCAGGCAGTCGCGCCGGATATACATGCAAAAGCCCACCGCGGTCGGCAGGTCGACGCAGGCGCCGGCGTTGCAGTCGGCCACGAGGGCATCGAGCCGGGCCAAGCCGAGTTCGCCCGGCACGCCCCCCGGCCAATCGAGGTAGGGATACGAGCAGATGGTGGCATTGTTCGACAATGGCGTGACGGTGCCGACGTCGGGCGCGGCGTGGGCGGCTCGCGCGAGTCGGTCCAGCCAGTCGTTGGCCACTTCGGTGTCGCTGTTCAGGAGCACCACGTCGCGTTCGTCGTGCAGGCACATGCCGCGATTGACGCTGGCCACGAAGCCACGGTTTTCCCGTTGCCGAAGGAGGGTGATGCGGCCCTGGGCAAACAGATCGTCCAGATAGCCGGCCAAGGCCGGTTCCGGTGTGGCGTCGTCGATCACGATCAGCTGGTAGGCATGCCGGGTCCGGCTGGCGAGTACCGAATCGAGACAACGCCGGGTCTCGGCCAGGCCACGGTAGACAGGAACGATGATGTCGATGGTCATGTTGAAGGGGCATGATATCCGCACGAAGGTGCGGTCATGCCCGGGAGCGACGGTATCAGTGGCCTGAGGAGGCTGAATTCTACCGGCTCGGGGACGGCACGGCACGTCATCCGGATGGCAGGCTTGGGCGTGCTATAGTCACCCGGTTTTTCTCGGAGTGGTACCTGGCAGAACGGCGTTTTGGATCGACCTGGACCACGCCGGGCATTGGGAGCGAACAACATGAGCGAATCGGCCCGCAACAGCGTCGGCTTCGTACTGATCTTTCTGGCCCTGCTGGCCATCTACCTGCCCAGTTTGGGTCATGCCCCCGTTTTCGATGATCGCCTGCTGACCAGTGGCGAGCTGTTTTCCAGCTACGGACTGCTGTCCGAGTTGAAGCCGCGCTGGCTTTCCTATGGCAGCTTTGTCTGGGTGCGCGACCTGTTGGGCGAGGCCTGGCCAGCACAGCGGGTGTTCAATCTGGTCGTGCATGGGCTGGTGGTGATCGCCCTGTGGGGGTTCTACCGGACACTTCTGCGCAGCATCCAGGCGCCCGCCGATGCCGAGGCGCCACAGGACTATGCCCGGTCGCCGGCCTTGTTGCTCGGGGTGGGATTCTTCGCGCTCAACCCGGTGGCCGTTTACGCAGTGGCTTATCTGATCCAGCGCTCCATCCTGATGGCGACCTTGTTCGCGCTGCTGTCGCTCTGGGCGTTCACCCGAGCGCTGGGCGGCGGCCGGCCCTGGCTGTTCGGTTTCGCGCTGGCGGCCTATGGCCTCGCCGTGCTGTCGAAGGAGCACGCTGTCCTGCTGCCGCTCGCGGCGGTGCCGGTCTATCTCCTCGTGGCCCGCCCCGCCGGTCGCCAGTTGGCGCTCATGGCGGGGGTGAGTGGCGCGCTGGTGGCGATCGTGGCCGGCGTGCTGGCGATGCGCTATGGCGAGATCATCGGCAAGCCGTTCGACGAGTATTCGCGTATCTACCTGGCCCAGTTGACCGCCCTGGGCGAGGGCGTCGAGGCGAACAGCTACCTGCTCAGCATCGTCAATCAGATGGGGCTGTTCTTCAAGTATGGGCTGTACTGGCTGGTGCCCAATCCGGCCTGGATGTCGATCGACCTGCGGCCGCCGTTTCCCCTCAGCGTGACCGCCTGGCCGCAGGTGCTCGGTCTGGCAGGTTACCTGGGCGTGCTGGTGGGCGGCTTCTACCTGGTCGTGCGCCACCGCGACTGGCGGGCCCTGGTGGGGGTGTCGGTGCTGATGCCGGCGCTGCTGTTCATGACCGAGTTTTCCACGGTCTGGGTGCAGGATCCATTCGTCCTGTACCGTTCCTATCTCTGGGCCATCGGCCTGCCTGGACTGGTGTTTTTCTTGTTCCATGGCATGTCGACCCGGACCCTGGCGAGCTTGGCGGTGGTGATCGGCATGGCGCTGGCCTGGCTCTCGCTGGACCGGGTCGATGCCCTGTCGACCCCGGAAAAAGTCTGGAGCGATGCCATCGCCAAATTGTCCGATGAACCCAACGCGGTCGGCCGCTGGTTTCCCTACCTGAACCGCGCGATCGTGTACCTGGAGGCCGAACGTCCGAATGAAGCGATCAAGGATTTCGCGGCTTCCGATGCCCTGGGCGACCAAGGCATGGGGGCCTACAACATCGGTGCGCTGCTGGCCATGGCCGGCCGATATCCGGAGTCGCTGCAATACCTGGACCAGGCCGCGGGCAAGGGCTTCGATCAGCCCAGCCTGGATTACCAGCGTGGTGTCGCGCTGTATGGGGTGGGACGCATGGAGGACGCCTGGGCGTCGTTCGAGAAGGCCCTGGGGCGGGCCGAGGCGCCCGACCTCAGGGTCAGCGTGTTGTCCGCGTTGATCAAGCTGTCCAGCGAACAGGGGCGTGTCGATCGAGCCAAGGGCTATCTCGCGGAGGCGCTGAGAGTGGCCCCTGATCATCCGCGCGCCGAAGCGTGGCGGTCAGCCCTGCGTGACCTGGCTGGTTGACCGGGTCACGCGGCGCAGGATGTATTGATGCGAATCCTCCACATCGGCAAATATTATCCCCCCGTGCCGGGCGGCATGGAGCGTTTCCTGGGTGACCTGGTCGCGGCGCAGCGACAGGCCGGGGACGAGGTCAGGGTCCTGGTGCATGGCGAGCGCGGTCACGTGCAACCGGAGGACCCGCCCTGGCTATGGCGTTGCCCGGTGTGGCTGAAGTTGATCTTCGCGCCGATCAGTCCTAGGTTTCCGTTCTGGCTGTCCAGGCTCATCCGCGAGTTCCAGCCGGATGTGGTGCACCTGCACATGCCCAACCTGAGCGCATTCTGGGCCTTGTTGCTCCCGGCGGCCCGGCGGATCCCCTGGGTGATCCACTGGCATTCGGATGTCGTGCCCACTTCACGCAAGCTGGCCCTGCGCCTGGCGTATCCGCACTACAGAATTTTCGAGCATGCGCTGCTGGCCCACGCCGAGGCCATCGTGGCGACGTCGCGGCCCTATCTGGAGGCCAGCGGCCCGCTGCGGGCCTGGCGCCATAAATGCCATGTCGTGCCCTTGGGCGTGGACTCGGGGCGCCTGCCGGACCGGTCCGGGGCGGCGGACCTTTGGCATGGCCAAGGCTTGCGCGTGCTGGCGATTGGCCGCCTGAGCTATTACAAGGGGTTCGAGACCCTGATCGAGGCGGTGGCTGGCAGTGCCGCCCTGCAACTGTGCCTGGTCGGCGAGGGCGAGGAACGGCCGCGGCTGGAAGCCTGCCTGCAAAGACAGGGCCATCCCGCGCGCATTCGCCTGCTCGGTCAGTTGGACGATGCTGCCTGCCAGGCCCTGCTCGCCAGTTGCGATGTGTTCTGTTTGCCCTCGCGCGAGCGTACCGAAGCGTTCGGGATCGTCCTGATGGAGGCGATGCGCTATGGCAAGCCCTTGGTCGTGGGCGACATTGCCGGCAGTGGCGTGACCTGGGTGGCCCGCGACGGAGAAAACGCCCGCGTGGTGCCCATCGAGGACCCGGTCGCGCTGCGACAGACCCTGGTGGCGCTGGCCGAGGCGCCGGCCGAACGGGCCCGGCTTGGCCGGGCCGGGCAGGTCCGGTTCCAGGCCGAGTTCGACATTCGCGCCGTGGCCCGTGCCTTGGCCGGGGTGTACCGGTGCATCGTGCCCGAAGCCCGCTGGCCGGTGACCCGGTCGCGGCCGCTCGTGGTCATTCCGGCCCTGAACGAAGCCGACAGCATCGGCGCCGTGATCCGGAACATCCGGGCGGTGGGGATCGAGGACATCCTGGTGGTCGATGACCAAAGCACCGATGGCACCGGTGAACTTGCCCGGCAAGCCGGGGCGCGGGTATTGCGTGCCCATCAGGCCCTGGGCGCCTGGGGCGCGATGCAGACCGGCATCCGCTACGCGGTCCGGCATGGCTATGCCGCCGTGATCACCATGGATGCCGATGGCCAGCATGAGCCGGATCATCTGCCGGCCTTGATCGAGGCCGGCGCCCGCCATGATGTCGTCATCGGCGCCTGCCCGGAACGCGGCAGCGCTTTGCGCAAGCTGGCCTGGGCCTATTTCCGGATGCTGACCGGATTCGACTATGCCGACCTGACCTCGGGTTTTCGCTACTACAGCCGGGGCGCCTGCGAGTTGCTGGCCGGCGAGGAAGCCACCCTGCTCGACTACCAGGATATTGGCGTCCTGCTCTTGCTGCACAAGGCTGGGTTCCGCATCGGCGAGATACCGGTGGCCATGAAACCACGCCAGAGTGGTGGGTCGCGTATTTATTCTTCCTGGTGGACGGTGGGCCGCTACATGGCGGAAACCACCTTGCTTTGTATGGCGCGATGGCAGCGCAAGCGCCCGGTCAATGCTTTCCAAGGGCGGTGAGAGTGGATGGGGGTTTGTTATTGTCTGGGCGGATGGGAGTCAATGGCGTCAATGGCCTTCACCAGGGTGGGTATAATCCAAGCCCCTTGTTTCGCGGGTGCTCGCGCGCCAGCGCCTTTCATCCAATGCATTGCTCCATCGACCCAGAATCCCATTTCGTGCAAAACCCACGGGGGTGCATGCCGTGACTAATTTTGCTCCGCTGGCAGCCCTGCTTGGGATTGGTCTTGGCGTCAGTATTCTGTATCTGGTGCGACGCGATCATCTACATTTGCGCGACGGGATTTTCTGGATTGCGGTCGCCTGTGTTTCGCTGATTTTCGGCCTGTGGCCCGGCCTCATCGACACGATGGCCGGCTGGGTTGGCGTGGCCTACCCCCCGGCGCTGTTGTTGCTGGTCGCCATCATTGTGCTGTTGATCCGGGCTACGCTGACCGATGTCGCCCTGGCCCGGCAGCAGCGGGACATCCGCAGGCTGACCCAGCGCCTGGCCATCCATGAAGCCGACCTGACGACGAAGGACCCGGGGGCATAATCATGGCGAGCCCATCGACTCCTCCCGATTCGCTCGAAGAATGCGCGACTGCACCCCTCTCCGTAATGTCTGTGTCGCCAGCCGCAGATCCAGTTGGCCGCGACAGTGCCTTGTCTGGCCCGACCTTCTGGTCCGCCTTTCCTGATGTCTTGTTTGCCGTGTTGATAGGTAGCCGCGTCGAGGGCGGCGCACATGAGCACAGCGATTGGGATATTGCCGTGCTTTGGCGGAGCGGGGAGGCTCTGGAGCGGGTCGGCAAACATGAGGTGCTGCGCCGGGCTTTGGCCAGGCTATTGGACCTTGAAGAGGCCCGGGTCGACTTGATCGACCTCGCTAATTCCGGTTTGGCCATGAGGGCCGCGGTCGCGGAAGATGGGCGCCTTCTCTACGCCAATGATGAGTTGGCGTGGGCAAAATACCTGATCCGAACCTGGCGCGAGCTGGAAGACTACTATTGGGAACAGAGTCATGCGGCTTGACATATACCAGCGGGAGACAGCGCGGATTGCACAAGAGCAAACGGCTCTGCTCGATGAGGCCCGACGCAAGTTGCGCTTGGGCCTCAGGCTAAGCCCGCTTGAGCAGGCGGGCGTTCTGCATGCCATGCAGGTGCTGATCGAGAATGCCATCGGCAAGGCAAAGAAAATGCTCAAGACCGCGAATGCGCCGGTGCCGGTCTCCGCCTATGAGGCTTTTTCAGACTTGGTGAGACTGGGTCTGATCGATGCGATGAAATTGGATCAGTGGAACCGGATTGTTGGTATCCGTAACCGGATCGTTCACGATTACATAAATCTTGATATCAACTTGGTCAACGGCATCGTACAGGAGGGGGGGTACCAATTCATCGCGGATTTTCTTGGCCATTGGGAAGCATGATCGTGCCACTCCTCTGGCACAAACGTGACGCAACCGTGCTAACCAAAACACGGCGACAGGGCTGGATGAGTCAGCGCCATGGGCAAGCTTACCTTTCAGTCACTCCATGAACCCACATGCCAAACAACCAGATTCCTTGATCAACCTTTTGCAAGGCTTGTGGTCGCATCGTCAGCTCATCGTACAAATGACCAAGCGCGAAGTGATCGGGCGCTACAAGGGCTCGGTCATGGGACTGCTGTGGTCATTCCTCAATCCCGTGTTCATGCTGACCATCTATACCTTTGTCTTTTCGGTGGTGTTCAAGGCACGCTGGGGGGTAGGCGAGGAAGAGACCAAGGTCCAGTTCGCGATCATCCTGTTCGCCGGCCTGATCATGCACGGTTTGCTGGCGGAGGTGTTGAATCGCGCCCCGAGCCTGATTCTCACGAATGTGAACTACGTCAAGAAGGTGGTGTTTCCGCTTGAGATCTTGCCCGTGGTGGCCATGGGCAGTGCCCTGTTTCATACTGCGGCCAGCTTGATCGTGTTGTTCGTGGCCATGATGGTTTTGCACAGCGGCATCCCCTGGACGGCTGTGTTCCTGCCCCTGGTCCTGGTGCCGCTCATCCTGCTTGTGCTCGGACTGGCCTGGTTCCTGGCGTCGCTGGGCGTGTTCCTGCGCGATGTCGGGCAAACGATCGGCTTGCTCACCACGGTGCTCATGTTCATTTCGCCCATCTTCTTCCCAATCACGGCGCTCCCCGAGCCATTCAGACCGTTCATGATGGCCAACCCGCTGACATTCATTGTCGAGCAAGCGCGGGCCGTGCTGATTTGGGGCAATATCCCGGATTGGGGCGGTCTGGCCGTGTATTTGAGTGTGGCGCTGGGGGTGGCCTGGCTGGGCTATGTGTGGTTTCAAAGGACGCGGAAGGGGTTTGCGGATGTGCTTTGAATCTCAATTGATCAAGGCTTCGGATTATTATTGGAAATAATTGGGTGCTTTGTCAATTATTATGTGGTTTTTGTCCTGGTGGTCGGAATATCTATTGAGACAGTCAAACTAAATTTGGCTAATATGCTTTTTAATGAAACATGGGTGTAAATTTGTGACGCAGCTTGATCTCCTACGGAAAGATATTTCGGATTCCCTAAAGAGGTGGGAATTTTGGTTTTATTTGGGATGGAATGATATTGCAAAGCAGTATCGGAGATCTTTCGTTGGTCCGATCTGGATTACCCTAAATTCGGCGTTGTTTATTGTTGCCTTTGGTCTAGTTGGGGCGCAATTGTTCAAGCACCCATTGGAAGAATACTTGCCCTATTTTTGTACTGGACAGATTATTTTTGTGTTTTTTTCAAATTTACTTAATGAAGGTTGCAATGTTTATACAGGCGCCGCAGCCTTTTTAAAGCAAACGCCTTACCCAAAAATGGCCTTCGTATTCCGTGTTGTTTGGCGTAGTTTGATATTGTTAGCCCACAATTTTATCGTCATCCTGATCGTTTTACTATGGTCCGGGCATATTGTTGAAGTCAATTGGCCGATGTTTTTAATTGCCTTGATTGTTACTGTGGTTTCTGGTCTTTTTGCGGTCGCGATCATGGGCGCTTTGGCTACTCGATTCAGAGACATACCATTAATCGTTTCTAGTGTCATGCAAATTGCCTTTTTTGTGACGCCTGTGATGTGGCGGCCAGATCAGTTAACCGAGCGCGCCCAGTTGCTGGTGATTTGGAATCCCTTGGCTGCTTATCTTGATATCCTGCGTCAACCCTTGCTTGGTGGTGTAGCGAGTGGGTCTTCGTGGCTTATGGTTTTCGGTATGTTGACAATGATGTCCGTTGGATTTGTTTTTCTTTACCAAGTCGTTCGTCGGCGTATTGTCTACTGGTTATAAACGATGACGCATATTCTGCTTAGAGACGTTTGTGTCGATTTTCCTGTGTTTACATCGCGCTCACGTGGCCTCGTGAATACGTTGTTTCTGTTCGCGCGCCAAGAAAGAAAGCGCGTTGAAAGTGTTGGCATGTTTGGTTATCAGGTCCATGCTTTACGCAACATCAGTCTTGATCTGGCGCCAGGTGACCGTGTCGGACTGGTAGGTGGAAACGGTGCTGGCAAGACCACCTTGTTGCGCGTACTTTCAGGAGTCTATGAACCTGTTCGGGGCAGCATCGAATTGGAAGGGAAGGTGTCCTCCCTGACCGACATTATGCAGGGCATGGACATGGATGCCAGTGGCTACGACAACATTGTCATGCGTGGCATCGTGCTCGGTCTTAGCCGACAAGAAGCGAGGGATCTGATACCTGAAATCGAAGCCTTTTCAGAACTGGGTGAGTATCTGCATCTCCCGGTCGGCACCTATTCCACGGGGATGATGCTCCGACTTGCCTTTGCTGTTTCGACTGCTGTGACGCCGGACATCCTGCTCATGGACGAGATGATCGGCACCGGCGATGCACACTTCCTCAAGAAAGCCCGGGCCAGGCTCGAGGAACTGATCAGCCGCGTCGCCATTCTGGTCATTGCGTCTCATAACGAGTCGATCCTGAAGAATTTTTGCAAGACCGCACTGCTCCTGAAAGAGGGCAGGATTATCCATTATGGTACGGTCCAAGAATGCTTGGCGTTGCATAAGGCTTTACCCACTGAGGCGGTTGCAGAAAGAGCGTAACCCTGATTCTGATGGATAAAAATTGATGAAACGAAAGAAGCAACTTTTCTTTGATCACCTCGCCAAGACCGGAGGCACTACGGTTTATCAGGTACTAAAAACAAACCTGGGTGAGGATGCGGTGACCGACCAGCTGAGTCTGCCTCATCGGGAAATGCTCATACGCTATGGCTGGAAGCGGCTGATCTCGGCTCACACGATGTTTCAATCCGGCGATAGCCTGGATCCTGCGCGCTACTACTTCACCATCCTGCGTGAACCTCTGGACCGAGCGCTCAGCCACTACTGGTACCGGCGGAGCATCGAGCACGATCCGGGTTGGACCGATGTGCGCATCGCGAAGTCGCATTCCTTCGAGGAAATGTTGTATTCGGACGAGCCGACGGTGAGATGCCTGGTCGCCAACGTGCAAGCCAGGCATTACGCGAATCTGGTTTGGGACAAGGACCGTGCCCCCAGCGACAGCGAGCTGCTCGATGCGGCGAAGTCGGTACTGGACCGCTTCGATCTCGTGGGCGTGAACGAGGAGTTGGAGGACATGCTGCTCGTGGTCGGCGCCGATTGCGGGATTCCCATCAGCAAGGATATCCCGAGGCTCAATGTGACCAAGGAGCGGCGAGGGGTCGGTGACCTGGGGCCTAACGAATCGCAGCGCTTCGCCGAGTTGAATGCGGTCGATATTGAGCTGCACAAGTACGCCGGTAACCTGTTCAGACAGCATCGACGACGAGCGCTACGTGAGGCAGCGCGCCGGGCCGCCGATGTTGCGCCGGCGGCGAGTGCCGCAACTGCCGCGGAGGCATGCGAGCCTGTCTCGTCCCTGAAGCCGAGGGAGATCGGTGGGCAGTCGGCGCGTATTGATTTGATTTCGATCCAGGGCCACCTGTCCGAGACCGGTACGCTCTACTCGGGGGAGGTCGCGACGTTACTCGTTCAATACGGTGGTGCCCAGGATGTCCCTTGCATCGTTCTGCGTCTGGCCATATACAACGACGGCGGTCAGCAACTGTTCAGCACCAGTTCAGTCATGCTCGGTCGGACCGTCTCGATGCGCGCGGGCAAGAAATACATGGCCGAGTTCACTTTCCGTAACGATCTGGCACCTGGAAACTACTTGATCAGTGTGGCGCTGGACGACGCGCGGGGCAAGAAACTGCACGGCCTGGATTTTGGTGCTGGCTTCCAGGTCGGGTTTGCGGCGGGGTATTACTTCGAAGGAATGGTCAACCTGAATCCTGGTTTGCGAATCACCTGCAACGGCAAAGAGGTCGAGGCTGCCGAAGGAGGTGTCGGCGTAGACCCGGCAAGCCAACGTCAGCTTGGCGTGGCAACCCCGCCCCTGACAGAATTCAAGGCGTCGGTGACCAGCCTCAAGAAGCCGTCCCCGGTTATGCCCGGCGAGTTGTTTTCTATCGAGATCGAGCTTGCCAACCAGTCGCGGGAAACCTGGCGGGCACTGGGTTCGCGGCCGGTTCAGATTGGCTACCGCTGGGCCAGGGGCGGGGGTGGTGCAGACGCGGAAGGGTTGCGCACGCGGTTGCCAAGGGACGTCGGGCCCGGCGAGTCGTTGCGGCTGTTCGTCCATGTTCGCACGCCGTCCCAGGCTGGCGCGTACAAGCTGCGCATCTGCCTTGTGCAGGAGTATGTTGCCTGGTTCGACGACCACCAGACCGGCTATCTCGATCTCGACTTCACCGTCGGGTAGGCGGGCCGTCGTGATTGCTTTCTCGTACCCAGGCCGCGGCAATGGAACGCAAGTACAAGTTTTTTTTTGACCATCTTCCCAAGACGGGCGGGACGACGGTGTACCAAGTCCTGAAGGCGAGCCTTGGAGATGCCGCGGTGACCAACCAGCTTTCGCTACCGCATAGCGAGTTGGTCAGCCGCTACGCTTGGAAGACGCTGATTTCCGCGCACACGAGGTTCCAGCCGGGTGACGAGTTCGACCCCGGCCGTTACTACTTCACTGTACTGCGTGAGCCGTTGGACCGCGCGCTCAGTCATTACTGGTTTCGCAGGGGCTTCTCGTTCGATCCCGGCTGGCGCGACGTGCAGGTTGCGAAGTCGAGATCCTTTTCGCAGCTCGTCCATTCGGACGATCCTGAAGCCATGGCGCTCGTTGCCAACGTGCAGGCCCACCACTATGCAAGCATGCTACTGAAATACGAGGCCCTACTGGACGACGAGAGGCTTTTTCAGGCCGCCAAGGAGGCCATGGACCGTTATGACCTGGTGGGCGTCAACGAAGATCTCGGGGACATGCTGCTGGTGCTGGGCGCGGATTGCGGCATCCGGATCGGAAACGACATTCCCAGGCTGAACAGGACCAGAGCGCGTTCCCACGCCGATGCACTGAGTGCGGAAGACCGGCGCCAGTTCGCCCGCCTCAACGAGGTCGATCTGGAACTCTACGAATACGCCAGGAACCGGTTCCGTGCGCATCGTCGGCGGGTTTTGGCAGCGGAGGCACGCATGCCCGATTGCGATGCCGAGATGGCCGGTCCGCGCAGGTATGGGGCGCAGCCGCGGGTTGCCTCCCCTGTTGCCGCTGCCGAGACCGGCGGGCAGGAGGGGCGTATCGAGGCGGTCTCGATCCGGGGGCAGCTATCCGGCACGACTTCCCTCTATTCGGGTGAACTTGCGACCATCCTCGTTCGCTACAGTGCCTCCGATGATGTTGCGGGCGCCAGCCTGAGCGTGGCCCTGCACGACGATGGCGGGCAGTTGTGCTTCGGCACCAGCACGACGATGCGGGGGCGGACCATCCCTTTGTTGGCTGGAAGTCACTACTGCGCGGCATTCACCATCGCTGCCGATCTGGCGCCCGGAACCTATTTCATCAGCGCTGCCCTCCTTGATGCGCAGGGGAAGGAGCTCCACTCGCGACGCTTCGTGACAAGCTTCCTGGTCACCTATTCGGCTGGTTATCCCTTCGGGGGACTGATGAACCTCAATCCGACTCTCCGGATTACCAGCAACGGGACTCGCTCGGCTGGTGACGATGACGGCGCCGGTGGTGTCATCGAGCGGCAGCGACGGCTTGGCATTGCGACCCCACCATTGAGCGAGTTCAGCGCGGCGGTGAGGATACTGTCCGTGCCGGCATCGGTGATGTTGGGCGAACTGTTCACCCTGGAGGCCGAATTGGTCAACAACTCAAGTCAGCCCTGGTTTAGCCAGGGGGCCCGTCCCGTCCAGATCGGCTGCCGCTGGTCTCAGCCGGGTGGCGTCGGGATGGAGAGCGACAGTTTGCGTACCCGGCTGCCGCGGGATGTCGGACCGGGTGAAACGCTCCGCGCATCGGTTCACGCGCGCTCCCCCGCGCAGTCGGGGCATCATGTACTGCGCGTCTGCCTCATTCAGGAGTACGTCGCCTGGTTCGACGACCATCGAACCGGCTTCGCCGACGTCGACGTGGTGGTACGATGATTGGCCCGCGCGCGTCACTGACGGCATGTAGGTGGGCGCTGCCATGATTGCGATAGCCGCCGGCATGCGCGGCAGCAGCACGATCTTCTCTTTGAATGTGGTCAGAGAGGGGCTCGACCTCAGGGGGGCTGCCGCGTCGTGCCTCCTAAGGGGGCCTCTGGCCGAAGCCTTGGCTGAACTCCGGCCCGAGCCTGGCCATCTGGCGGTCATGACCCATGTGCCTGATGGCCTGGCCAACGAATTGCCCGTGAAAGGAGCGGCCAAGTGCAAATGCACCATCCGCAAGTCCGAGGATGTGGTCGCATCCCGGGTAGACCCGTTCTGCATTTCTCTCACCGAGTCAGTCGATGCGTACAGGCAGTGGCTGGCCTGGCACCAGGGTGCCGGCAGGCGTGTCCTGAACATCGGGAGCTACGTCGCGGACGATTTCAAACTCGGGGAGCCGCTCTCGATATGGTGGCGTTATTGCAAGGCGGCTGTGTACTGGGGGACGATGGCCATGGACCGGGCCGGCAAGGGGGTTACCGATGTCGGTTTCAGCTACTACGACGGCAGGACGTTCTTCCACCGCGGGCATGTCTCCTCCCTGAATGCACGGGTGGCGCGGGATGTGCTTTCCGTGGCCGATATAGAGTATGTCTGGCACGAACTGAAGGATTATCCGGATGCCTAGGGGAATACCGGTGGACGGATTGAAGTCAGCCGTCAGGGCTGGGGCTCGGGGTCGGACAGGGTGCCTGTCATGAACCGACAGAAGATCTTTTTCGACCATATGGCGAAGACCGGTGGAAGCACCGTGTACAACGTACTAAAGGCCGGGCTGGGCGAGGATGCGGTCACCAGCCAGCTGATCTTGTCCCATCGGGAGCTGTTGACCCGCTATCGATGGAAGACGCTCATTTCCGCCCACACCCAGTTCCACTACGGGGACTCGTTCGACCCGGAACGGTATTACTGCACGCTCCTCCGTGAACCCCTGGACAGGGCGCTGAGCAACTACTGGTTTGCCCGCGGCATGGATAGTTGCGCCAACTGGATCGGAAGCGAGCAGTTAAGGCTGGCGAAGTCCCATGGTTTCGATGCTCTGATTCTGTCGGAGGATCCTGCGCTGTGCGGCTGGCTGAGCAACGCGCAGGCCAAGCACTATGCGGAACTGACCTTGGCGCCGAGCCATGAACCCAGTGAAGAGGCGTTGTACAATGCGGCCAAGGAGGCGCTGGACCGATTCGATCTGGTCGGGATCAACGGTGAAATCGAAGACTTCATGCTGATTGTCAGTTCGGATTGCGCGGTTCACGTCAGTGGCGAGATACCCTTCTTCAACGTCACCCGCCAGCGCAGGCGGTTGGACGAACTTGACGTGTCGGTCAAGGCACGCCTGGACAGGCTGAATGCGGTCGATACCGAGTTGTTTCACTACGCCAGGCAGCTGTTCGGCAAGCAACGCAGGCAGCGGCTGAGACAGTCGACCCGTGTGCTCGGCCAGGGTGGTGCGGGCGGAGTTGCTAGGGGGGCTGAGCCGGCTGCGATCGCGACGCCGGTGCAAGCCAGGAATTTTGGCGGGCAGGTCGCCGTGATCGATGCCATTTCGATCCATGGCGGCATGTCGGGGGCCGGCGCGCTTTATTCCGGCGATATCGCCGCGGTTTCAATCCAGTTCGTCAGCCGGCAAGATCTCCCGGGCGCCGTGCTGCGCATGGCCATCCACGACGATTCCGGCCTGGAACTGTTCGGCGTGGGTTCCGACATGTTGGGCTGTATACCGGCCATCGACGCCGGCCAGGTCTACCAGGCGTGTTTCGATTTCAGAAACGATCTGGCCCCGGGCACCTACTTTCTCAGTGCCTCCCTGAGCGATGCCGCGGGCGAACTGCTTCACTGTCGGGAATGTGCGCTGTCGTTCGAGGTGGCGTTCGTTTCCGGCTTCCACTTCACGGGCATGGTCAATTTGAATCCCCGCCTGCACATTACTTGCGGCGGCGCCGCCTGCATCCAGGGCGAGGCCGTCCGGTCGGTGGGGTTGCAAAGGCACGGCGCCATTAATTCCGACCTGGTGGAATTCGCGGCGGACTTGCATGCCTTGGCCGAGCCGGGTGCGGTACGGCCAGGCGAGTTGTTTTCCCTGGCCGTTGACGTGGCCAACCGGTCGCGGGAGACTTGGGTCACAGTCGGTTCCAAGCCCATCCAACTGGGATATCGCTGGTTCGACGGCGACGGCGGGATGCTGGCCATCGAAGGACTCCGCACGCGCTTACCGAGGGATATTTGCCCTGGCGAAAGCCTGACGGTGTTCGTCCACGTTCAGTCACCCATGGAGGCCGGTTCATACCGCCTGCGGATATGTCCCGTTCAGGAGTACGTCGCCTGGTTTGATGACCGCGGTGGCGGTTACTTGGATATTTCTCTGGATGTCGCACGTGCCGATGCTTGAAACACCCGATCGAAGCGCACTGAAGCACCTGCCTAACGCGGCCGGAGCGGAAGCGCAATGCCCGCTGTATTTTCTGCACATTCCGAGAGCGGCGGATACGACGTTGAATTCGTTCCTGGACGTGGAGATCTTCAGCCGCGACGCGGTCTACCAGTCTAATTGGCGCACCCTTTTGCGCAACTCGCAGGAGGATTTGAGCCAGTTCAGGCTGTTCCACGGCCACCTGTACGCCAGCTTTGCTTTCGCCTATCCCGGTCCGCTCAGATACATTACGTTTATCAGAGACCCCATCGAACGCGCGCTCTCCCACTATGGCCATGTGATGCGGGACGAGCGGCACTACCTGCACGACCTGGCCCGGCGCCTTGGCAGCTTCAAGGCATACCTTAATCACCCCGAGACACGTCCCACGGTGGTGAATTTCCAGGTCCGGGCGCTAGGTTGGGATGTGAATCCGTATGCCGTCGCCAAGACGCTGAGCGAGGGCGAACTGGACGAGTTTAAGCTCGAGCGCTGGCTGGAGACCTCCACCCCAGGCGTGTCCAACGCCCTGCTCCTGGATTCAGCCGTGAAGCGCCTGGAGCAATTCTGTTTCGTCGGCATCACCGAGCGCTTCGATATCTCTATCAGACTGCTTTGCGAGACATTCGGCTGGCCCTTGCCACAGGATATGGATGCGCGCAACTTCAACTCTGGCCGTGTACGCCGGGAGGATCTGCCGGCTGATGTGCTGCGCGATCTCGTCGAGGCCAACCAGGCCGACCTAGCCTTGTACGAGCATGCTTGCCGCCGGTTTGACGCTCGGGTGGTGGACATGAGGCAGCGGAGTCGCCTGTTCGATGCCTTCATCAGTTATGCCCAGAACGGTGAAGACGTGTTGCTGAACCGGGCACTGGCGGACGTCGGCAGCGGCTTCTACATCGATGTCGGTGCCCAGGAGCCGACCGGCGATTCGGTCACCCGTGCCTTCTACGACCGAGGCTGGCACGGTATTAACATTGAGCCGTCCAGGGCCGATCATGCCGCCCTGGCCGAGGCAAGGCCCAGAGACGTGAATATGAACGTCGCGGTTGCGGATTTGGCCGGCGAGCGGACCTTCTTCGAGGTGCCCGGAACCGGCTTGGCGACCCTGGACGCGGACCTTGCGGAGCGCCACCGGCAAGCCGGTTTCGAGGTCGTTGCCCGCCCAGTGTCCGTGCGCACCCTGAGCGACCTGTGCGACGAGCTGGCGGTGGCCGATATACATTTCCTGAAGATCGATGTCGAAGGCGCCGAAAAGGCGGTATTGCAGGGATTCGACCTGGAGCGCTACCGGCCCTGGGTCGTGCTCATGGAGGCAACCGAACCGAATTCGACAGTACCGACACATGGCGAATGGGAGCATCTGCTCACCAGGAGGGGGTATGTGTTTGCCTTTTTCGACGGCTTGAATCGCTACTATTTGGCCCAGGAGCGAGCGGGCTTGCTGGCAAAATTTACCGCGCCGCCAAATGTCTTCGACCGTTATGTACGTTACTCGGAGTGGCAGGCCGTTCAGTCGGTGCGGAAATGCCGGGTAGAGGCTGAGATTGCCGCCACCCGGCTGATCCGTGCGCACGCCAGCGAGATGGACGGCGCGCGCAAGGAGATGGGAGAGTTGAGAAAATGGGCGGAATCAGCCGAACAATACGCCAAGTCGCTGGAGAAGGCCCTGGGCCGGAGCTGACCACGATGGCGATAAAAACCATGTTGATGGCGCCCGGTTCGAATCGGGCGCGGTTCTTTTGCTTGCGGGAGAATATCCTCGCCCAATGGGGCGGTTCCGCGGCCGTGGTTGTTATGTTGAAAGCGGATTATCGTGTCTAAGGATCAGCAGTCCATTGTTTTCTTCACCATCGTGGCGCGTAACTACGCCGCCTACGCGCGCACCTTGTGCCAATCGATCGCCCGACACCATCCGGACGCTCGGATATATATCGGGCTGAGCGACCGTTACGGCGATAGCGTCGACCTGGGCGGCGATGACTTCCATGTCGTCACGGTCGACCAACTCAATCTGCCGTATCAGGACCAGTTTGCCTTTCGCTACGACGTGATGGAATTCAGCACAGCGATCAAGCCCTACATGTTCCGTTGGCTGTTCCGGAATACCGGCGTGGACAGGGTGATCTACCTGGACCCGGACATCCTCGTGCTGTCGCCGCTGGAAAAGGTGGTTGGCCTGCTGGATCGGGGCGCGACCGCGGTGCTGACCCCGCATCTCACCGGCCGGGTGGATGATGGCCACAATCCGGACGAGACCACGATGCTTCGGGTCGGCGTTTACAACCTCGGTTTCATCGGCATTGCCCGCCACGGCGACGGGCCGAGCCTGGTCGACTGGTGGTGCGATCGCCTGGAACGGGGGGCGGTGGTCGACCTCGACAAGGGCCTGTTCACCGACCAAAAATGGGCCGACCTCATGCCCAGCCTGTTCGACGGGGTGGCCATCCTGCGCAGCCCCGGCTACAACGTCGCCTACTGGAACCTGATGCATCGGCGGATCGACTGTGCCGACGGAGTATGGCGCGCCAACGGCGAGCCGATCAGCTTCTTCCATTTCAGCGGCGTCGATCCGCGCAATCCGGGCATCTTTTCCAAGCACCAGGACCGCTACACGGTGCAGAGCATCGGCGAATTGCGCGGGCTGTACGAGCATTACGTCGACCAGCTGAAGCGAAACGGCTATTTCGACATGGTGAAGATTCCATATGGGTACGGCCGCCTGGCGGATGGAACCCGCGTCCATCCCGCCATGCGGGCCTACTTCCGGCAGTGCTTGGACGCCGGCACCACCGCTATCAAGCAGCCGTTCGAATTCCTGAGCGAGGCCTACTTTGCCAGCCCTGAGAAGTCGCTGGGCGGCAGATCGCCTGTTTCCAGGCTGATGTATGGCTTGTACTTGAGCCAGAAGGAGTTGCAGAAGGCTTTTGACCTGACTAGTACGCAGGGTCAGGTGGACTATGCGAACTGGTTCGTGTCGATGGCGGCCGATATCTACGGAGTGGACCAGGAATTCGTGGAGGCGGCCCGGGAACAACTGATGGCTGCCCGGCCGCCGGGGCCTGGCACTCCTACCGCTACGCTGGGGCGGGCATTCAATATCTGGTTCGCAAAAAGGGCCTTCCAGGCCTACCGCTGGAACCCCGGTCTTGCCTTGCGGGTTGCCCGCATGCTGCCGGCCTCGGTTGTCGCCAGTGTTCACGTGCATGCCACTCAGGTGGCTGGTGTGCAGGCAAAGCAGGCCAACCCTGTGGATCGCTTGATCGGGCGGTTGTTGGCTCTGTTCTCACGTCACAGGAAGCGAAGGGAAGCTCCCCTTGGCGGGCAGGAGGCAGGCGACGCCAGCTCGACTGCGCGTCGGCCCGAAGCGCCCGGCGTTACTATGGTCGGCTACGTGCAGGGCGATTTCGGGGTGGCGCAGAACCTGCGCGCGGCCGCAGGTGCCCTGGCCGCAGTGGAGTATCCGTTCGATATCTTTGAAGTCGATACCGGCGGTGTTTACAGTGAGTCTAACTTGGCGCTGAGCCATCTTGTGGTTGACTCCAGCGCGAATGGGCTGCAGCTGTACTGTGTCAATGCCGACCAACTGCGCTGGGTCAGCGACCGCCTGGGGGCCGAAAAAACCTCGGGCCGCTACCGCATCGGATACTGGTTCTGGGAACTCGCCAATTTCCCGGACGACTGGCTGCATGCCTTTGATTACATCGACGAGGTATGGGCGCCGAGCCGGTTTATCTACGATAACCTGGTCAAGGTGTCGCCCAAGCCGGTAGTCTACATGCCGGTGGCGGTCGACTTCTCGATCCAGGGATGCTATTCACGCTCCAGCTTCCATCTGCCGGAAGACAAATTCCTGTTCCTGTTCAGCTACGACTTCCATTCCTTCAGTCAACGCAAGAATCCGGAGGCGGTTATCGCGGCGTTTCTCCAGGCCTTTCCAACCTGCGAGTCCGGCGTTGGTCTGGTGGTGAAGACTGTCTACGGCGAGAAGCATCCGGAGATGTATTTGAAGTTGATGGAATTGGCCCAGGTAGATCCGCGCATCCGGGTGATCAACCGCGTTTTGTCACGGGATGAAATGTATGGCCTGATCAATGTCTGTGACTGCTACGTAAGCCTGCATCGGGCGGAAGGCTTTGGATTGGGCCTGGCCGAATCGATGCTGCTCGGCAAGCCGGTGATCGGTACCGCCTATTCGGGTAATCTGGACTTCATGAATGCGGAAAACAGTTGCCTGGTGGATTGCCAGATGGTCCCGGTGCCGCGTGATGCCTATCCGTACTGGGATGGCCAGGAATGGGCCGAACCCGACGTCGGGCAGGCAGCTGGCCATATGAAGCGGCTCTATGAGGATCCGGCGTATCGGACCGGCATCGCCGTCATGGGCCGGGAATGGATACGGCGAGATCACTCCAATGCCAGGGTTGGCGAGTTGATGCATGACCGGCTGGTTCAGCATGCGCCGGACTTGCGCACGGAGTGAATTGGCCATGACCTTGAAGACGTTTGCTTGGCGCCTGTTCCCCCCAGGCTCGGCAGGAGAACCGGCGATGAACCCGGAACGGCGGCGGCATGAGGGCATGAGGCTGGTCGGCATGGGCCACAGCCACGTGTTCGCGATCAAGGCCGCCGCCGCCACGTACCAGGCCGACCTGGCCAGCGAAAGAGTACGGGTCGAAACCATCCGGGTCGGCGACGAGCCCCATCGCGACTATCGCGTCCGCTCGCTGGTTGGTGGCATCGGGGGATTCGCCTGGTCCGCGGCCATGCTGGAGGAGATCAGCAAGGCGGAGTCTGAAGCGGACCTAGTCTTCTCCTGCTTCGGCGGCAATGCCCACAACATCCTGGGTTTGGTAAAGCATCCCCGCCCCTACGATTTCGTGCTCGACGATGAGCCGGAGCGGCCGATGGCAGAGGGGGCGGAGATCGTCCCGATGGCCTTGATCGAAGATGCCCTGGCCCGGCAGGGCGGCTATCCGGAAACGATCTGGAGCCTGAGGGCGCTGCGGCAAACCTACAAGGGGCTGTTGGTGCATTGCGAGTCACCGCCGCAGATACCGAGCGAGGCCCATCTGTTCAAGTACGCGGGGGTGTTCAAGGAGAAATTCGACCAGTTCGGCGTTGCCCCGGCGGAGTTGCGCTACAAGCTCTGGCGCGTGCATTCAAGGTTGATCAAACGCGAGTGCGAGGCACTTGGCATTAACTTTATTGATGCGCCGCCCGAGATGATGGACGCGCAGGGATTCCTCGTCGAGCAGGCCTGGAATCCGGACGCTACTCATGCCAACACCGTCTATGGCCTCGCGGTCATTCGACAATTGATTGCCTTGGCCAATTCGGCGCCTGCGGTTGGAGACGGAAGATGAACCATCCCTACAGGAGTCAGCCAGATTATGTCTATTGGGGGCGAGCGGTCGCGAAGGTTGCACCCGCTCTGGTCGACCCGGTGGTGTCGGCCCCTTTTTCCATCAACACCAGCGATAAGGTGGCCACGGCCGGAAGCTGTTTTGCCCAGCACATTGCCCGCTATCTCAGGAACAACGGCTTCAACTACTACATCGAGGAATCGTGCCATCCCCTCTTCGGCGATGAGGCCGCCGCAAAGTACAACTACGGCACCTTCTCCGCCCGCTATGGGAACGTATACACGGCACGGCAACTATTACAGTTGTTCGACCGGGCCTTCGGCGAGTTTGATCCGGTCGAGAAGGCCTGGCAACTGGATGACGGTTCCTGGGTGGATCCGCTGAGACCTCAGATTCAGCCGGGCGGCTTCCGTACTAGGCGCGAACTGGACTTGGACCGTGCCCAGCACCTGCGTCATGTCAAGGTGATGTTCCAGGAACTGGACGTGTTCGTATTTACCTTCGGTCTGACCGAGTGCTGGGTTTCAAGGGATGACGGTACCGCTTACCCCGTATGTCCGGGCGTCTCCGGAGGAACATTTGACCCCGATCGCTATCGGTTTATCAACTTCGGGGTAGAGGAGGTGAATCGGGACTTCGTGCGATTCATGGACAAGCTCCGAAACGTGAACCCAAAGGCGAGGGTGATCCTCACTGTGTCGCCGGTGCCCCTTGTTGCGACCGCCGAGGACAGGCACGTGCTGGTATCGACGGCCTATTCGAAATCGGTACTGAGGGTAGTCGCGGAGCAGATTTCACGCAAGTATGCCGATGTCGCCTATTTCCCCTCCTACGAAATCATCACCAGTAGCTTCACCCGCGGGCGCTATTTTGCTAACGACCTGAGATCGGTCACCGAGGAGGGGGTGGAGCACGTCATGCGGTTGTACCTGCGGCATTACTGCGGCAGGGACTTAGCCGCGCCGGTGGTCGCTGGGCATGCGGACGAGCACACTCAGGACGACCTTGTCGCGGAAATGCAGAGGCTGGTGGAGGTCAACTGTGACGAGATTGCCCTGGATCCATGTCTAGCACACTGCGGGTCATGCAAATAACTGGGGCAGTTTGATGAACAAGTGCTTGACGAGTCTGTGATCCACGGAGGGACGTGGCGGGGTGGATGCGCGGCGAGTACGGTAATGGCCAGATGGGCCGTGCCGTGGCTTACTGACGTGCGGGGCCCCGAAATACCCAGCTTCGCTTGATCAGGAACGAGGGGATCGAACCGAGCAAAGCGGCTGCGGCAAACCCGCCCCTGTCGCCCCATGGTGCGCCGAGCATCACGTCGATCAAGTGACGGCACAACGGCGACAGCATGGACACCAAGAACATGATCGCCAGATTTGCGGCGACGAAGCGCCAGAATAGGCCATGCCTGTTGAATATCCATGACCGTTGGATCAGGAAGTTGATTACCACCAAGGGAAGGTAGGTCAAGGCCGTCGCCAAGGTGTATGTGGCCGCTGAGCCCTCGCCAAGGGTCGAAAAGAGCAGCCATTGCAGCCCCCAGGCGGCCACGCCCAACACACTGCCGTTCAGGAAGAACTTTGCATACTGAACGATCATGCGCGCCTTCGGATTACGATGACTTGATGTAACGACCAAAACCGCGCGAGCGGGCGCGCAAGCGATTCGAGCAGAGCGAGCGGTACGGTCACGAAGGATGGCACCAGTTGGCGGAAGTTCAGACCGCCCGAGAACAAGTACCGCAGTGCATTCAGCTCGTAGCCCCGGTGAATGATCTCGAGAGCACTGCCGAATCGCGCTTGGAACTGCGCCAAGTCGCGCTCAAAGACGATGTGTGCGAGAGCTTGGTTTGCCCCTGACAATGGGCCGCCGATGTCTGTTGTCTGCCATCCGTGGGCATTGGGGTCGAAGTGTTCCTCGCGGTGTAAGTGCCGGTGTACGAGAGCGGAAGCAAGACCTCTGTGAGGTTCGATCAGAATGCAGCCCCCACCCGGGCGCAGGACACGAGCCAGTTCTGTGAAAAACCTTCCAGGGTCCGGGATATGGTGGAAGACATTGATGGCGTAAATGCACCGGACGGATTGGGCCTCGAGATCCATAGCCTGTGCATCCAGTTCAATGTCGATCTCCGGGCTCTTGCGAATGTCCGAAGTTACCAGGCCCGGTCTCAACGTCTTGAAGAAGCCCGCGCCAGTACCCAATTCAAGCTCGATACCTTCAACCGGAAAATACTTGTCGCACAAGGTGGCCATGTCAAGGTAGAAGGATTCGAACGCGGAACGCAATAGCGGCTTGTCGCGCAGGATGTCCCGGTGTATGGCCAAGAGGGAGTCATCGTCCACGTTGACATAACGCACCCTCGGTTCATATAGCCACAGGCGGAGTTGGTTGATCATGTTCTTGAGTCCTTGAGCGTGGAGACGTGGCACGCGTTCTGGTTGGCAAGGAAGCCTTCCAGGTTGTCGGCATTGATGGGAAGCGGTATCCGCAATATTTGAGCCACCTGCAATCCCCAGCCAATCAGGGACGATGGCACCGGGACGATCCATGGGGGGCGCCCGACATCTCCCGCTGCATCGATTACAAGTTGGCGCAGACTTCTCGGACACGTCTCGAACAGGTTGGCCTCGTCCACGGGCAGTGTGGCGTGAGCCAAATTAACAACTTCATGGCAGAGGCGCTCGATGGTTATGACCGGGACCGTTCCTCGACCACCGTCGGGCAGTGGGATCACCGGCAGTATGCGCGCCCATTCTTGGATCCGGCCATAGATGCCGCCCTTCCCGAGGACCAGCCCCGGGCGGACTATCGCCACGTCTTGTTGGCCGGACAAGGCGTTCTCGATGGCTAGTTTTGTTTTGCCATAAAGTGAGGTTGCATGTTCACCGGCTGAGTACGACGAAAAGAACAACTGCCTCCTGGCCCCCGCCTCGCGCAACTGCGTTATTGCGGCGAGCGTCGAGTCGATGGTGAGTTCAGCTCCCTGTACACCGTTGAAGTCGTGGGCCAGGTGGATGGCGCAATCCACTGCGGCAAGCGCGGTCTGGGGTACGCCTTGCCCCAAGGACCATTTGATGCATGTTCCGTTCCAGCTGGGAACCGCGCCCGAACGGCACAATGAGATCACTTCGTTCCCTTGTGCGCTGGCGTAGGCTGCCAAGTGCGAACCGATAAAGCCGGAGGCGCCAAATATTAGTATCCGCAACGCCGGGCCTCGTCTGCGATTCTGGCGGCATTTGCCATCAGCGTTAATGAATGGTTTTTTGCCGGCAACGAAGGTAAGACGCTGCCATCGATGACGCGTATTCGTTTGCTGTCCCAGAGCCTGCCGTCGGTGTGGGTTTCGTAAAGGCCAGGGTTTCTCCGCATAGGCAGTGAGGAGGCATAGTGGAATCCCCAGCCGGGCGGCGCCATGGTGGCGAGTCGTTTGAGCGAAAAAGCCCCCAAGGGCGATAGCGCCCTCAGCAGGCGGCCCAAGTCGGCGCTGCATCCCCGGTCAGGATAGTCGAGCCGGAGCGCACCACCTGGGTCGAGCTGAATTCGGTTTGCGTGTGATGGACGGGACGCCTCCCATATTTGGGCGACCAGCATACCACCCAACAGATAGGTGAGAAGCTTCAAAGAGGCGTCCATAGGGAGTGGAATGTCGGGCAATAAGTCGCTCCATAGCAATCCGCCTGGATAGTAAAAGCTGATCATGCTGCGAGGTGACACTCCAGTCAGCGTCGCCACAAGCTGCACGGGGAAGCTATTGAGTGGCAATGCGCTGCCAAACATTCGCGGTATGAATATCGGTATCAAGGCTGGAGGGTGGTCTACAAAGGGCAGGGGGCGCCCGAAGTCGTTCTTGTTTAGCAAGACCAGACGTGTTGTATGCAGGGTGCCGCAGCCGAGTAGTAGGTGCCGTGTACGGATTGTCCTGGATGCCCCACTGTCGCAGTCAACTACGTCCAGTTCGACATGCTCCGCGAGCTCGCGGTAGGCGACCAGCTTCTGGCGCCCACAGTATTCAATGCGACCATTTCGGCGTAGTTCATCGAGGGTGCGTTTGGCCGTGTATATCCCGCTGTGGTTGGTTGAGAAGAACTCCGTTTCGCCGAACCCATAGGGTGAGTAGCCACGGAGCGGTCGAGTAAGGACTGCAAGACGGGAACGTCCTAATCTCAGGGGTCCGGGTTTTGCTAACCTGCGCGCGTTGTGGTGAGCCAAGAGGTGTTGGGCGGCGGAGACAATAGGGGCTGGGGGAAGCAAATGGGCCGTTTCGCCAAGAAACTCCGACATGTCGTCGAGCTCGCCGGCAATCCCGATATGTGCTTCCAAGTCTTCATAGTATTCGCGTAGCGAGCCAGCCACGATCGGCCAATTGGTAGCCTCGGTAAGATCTGCTTCAGTGAAACGAAACAGCTGTGCGCCCCATGCGTTGGACATGCCCCCAGCCGCATAACTGCCTGCTCCCTCGAGGACGACGTCTCCCGATCCGTCGTGCAAATGGAATCGTTCACCACGGGCCACATGCCTTAATCCGGCGGCGCGCAGTTTGGCGTGTAGGCGGTTAGGTGTGACTAGGTTGGCCAGCGTTTCCCAGCGTGGTCCGAGCAGCGCTTCCAGGTCACCCGCAGCCAGGCTGGCCCGGAGGGATGTGTAGGCAAAATCCCGATCAGGGATTTCGCCAACGTCGACAATGCAGGTACCCTGGCCCTCGAGCCTCCTCGCGGCGGCTACCCCGGCGGGCCCGGAGCCCACGATCACAAAATTATGCCAAGCCATACCGGGCCTTTTGTATACCACCGTGGACCAGCCTGACCAGGGCCATGATGCCGAGCCCGGCCATGGGTATGAATAGACGACCAGCGCCAGGCCAGCCGTGGGCAAACTCTGGGTGGAGGGCATCGCATTCTGCCAAGTAGGAGAGCAGTAGCAACTTAATGGTCAACGGATGCCTATGGTTGGGTCTACGCAGCCACGGTTCAATTCCTAGGGCATCGAGGCCATTAGTTCGCGCGACCTCCAGTGTTCGCAGCTCCTGTGCGCTGCCACAGTGCAATTCGGCAATTTCACTATGCGCTCGCAAGTACCCATCGATGAGGACTTGGGGCGCCTCCCGGTAGAACATCTGCCGGTGAAGATATTCCACTTCCAAACGCAATGCCGAGGACTCCATTACTGGCATCCTATTGGTGCGTCTCATAGCTGGTGGAGTGGTGACCCTGTCGTTCTTCCATATAGCGATAGTTGAGTAGTTCACGTTCGAAATTTCGCTTGTCCTGATGCGCGATGGAGTCGAGGATCAGGCCAATTGCGATCAGAATGATCGCTACAATCTCAAGCCCCGTGGCAAGGATGGCGAGTGGCACGTGGTAGATGAATCGTTCCCGAACCCAATCGTCAATCACGGGTACTCCGGCTAGCAGGCCCAACAACGCAAAGGCCAGAGCGCTGCCACCGAAGAACGTCATGGGTCGATAATGACGCAGGATGCTGCTAATCGTACTGATTACACGGGCGCCGTCGCGCAGGGTGTTCAGCTTCGAAAAACTACCTTCGGGCCTGTCTTGGTAATGGACGGGGATTTCGACGATCCGGAAGCGCTTGTCCAAGGCGTGCAGGGTCATGTCCGTTTCGATCTCAAAGCCTTCCACAAGGATGGGATAGCTCTTTACGAATCGCCTGCTGAACACCCGATAGCCGCTCATGATATCGGCCAAGTTGGCTCGAAAGAGTCTATTGACCAAGTCTCGAACGAGCCGGTTACCAAAGCCATGGAAAGCCCTCTTATTTTCAGCTTCGTAGTGCCCGGCGCTATGCCGATCCCCGACTACCATGTCTGCTTCTCCGGCCATGACAGGATCCATGAGTGTTCCGGCCTGGTCGGCGGGGTAGGTCATATCGGCATCCGCGAGGACGTAGATATCTGCATCGACATCCAGGAATGCGCGCCGTACAGCGTTGCCCTTCCCCGGCCGCCGTTCATTTATCACCCCCCCGGCGCACGCCAAGCGGGACAACGTGTCCTGCGCCTTGCGTTCGGTCGAGTCCGTCGATCTGTTGTTGATGACCCAGATTGCAGCTTCCGGTAAAGCGCTGTGAAAATCCTCAATGGTTGCGCTGATCGTGGCTTCTTCATTGTACGCAGGCAAGATGACTGCAACTCGATGCATCGTTGAACTCCGAAGTTCTTGCGACGGACCTGGCGGAGCCGCTAGGAGGCGGGGAAATGCAGACGTTCCAGCGCTTGCTCGCCGAGGGTGACCGTGATTATGGGCGTTTGAGCTTATACTTGACCCACATGCGCCACCACGCGGTTGACTGCCGTCGCTACAAGGATGGTCCGTAGGTGGGCCTAACGGGAGAAATTATATCATCAACTGTGGAATTGATGGGGTACGTAAAATGGTGAAGCGAGTCCGGTGATTTGCCATCGATTTGCGTCGGCCCAGTAATTTCCATTAGCCAGTTTTATTGCGCGCCCTTTCTGTTACTGTCTGTGGCCAGTTTAATTGTGTGTTTTCTAGTTCGTCGCCTGTTGATAATCATCGTAAGGTAAGATAGATATGCAGATATTGCCAAATGACAGTGAGGACAAGGGGCTGCGCCTGTTGGCTGTGTTGATGTTTTCGGTATTTGTTTTTCTTTTGATTAGGAATTACGGGCTCTATCCTACGTCTGTCGACGAGTTTTGGAATTTTAGATACGCAAGGCTGTTGCCGTTATCAGACGCGGTGTTTCCAAATTACTTGTTCATGTACATTTATGGTGTATCTAATATCTGTCGAGATGGTTGGATGGATTGCGCACGGTTGTTGAACGCCGCCTTGTTTGTGTCGGCGTCGCCATTTATGTACATGATGGCGCGGCGTTATTGTTCGTCGAATATTTCTCTATGGTTGGTTTTGTTGGTCATGATGGGCCCGGTTAATTCATATACGGCCTACTTCATGCCTGAGTCGATGTATTTCTTCTTCTTCTGGTTTCTTAGCTGGTACATAACGCGAGACGGTACGCTCACGAGCACCTTGAATTTAGTTGCCTCCGGTGTCGTGCTGGGGGTCATGGCACTTGTAAAGCCGCATGCCCTATTTCTGCTGCCGGCTATCCTGTTGTTTGGAGTCTATGTCCATAGTGTGCAGAAAGAGAGCATTTGGAGTTGGCTCTTGAAGGGATTCCTGATCCTTGCCGCGTCGGCGATTGTGGCGAAACTGGTGTTGGGCTATGCGCTTGCAGGGAGCCAGGGTCTTACTCTGTTCGGCAGGGTGTATACGAGGATTGCAGGCTCCTCTGTCGATATCTGGCAGCGCTACATTGACATGGGTGAGATATTTGTCGGGATAATCAAAGGCCATCTGTTGGTGCTGGCGTTGATTGCCGCCTTGCCGATTGCCGTAATCGCGGGGTCACTGATTCGGGGGACGAGCAATAACGGGTCTCCGGTTCGCCACCTTGAGTTTTACTCTTATGTCTTGGCGGTCATTCTCGTACTGATAGTTGTGGTTGCGCTTTTTACTGCATCGGTCGCGAATACTTCACCATCTGAAACAGTCACGAGACTTCACATGAGGTATTACAGCTTTTCTCTTCCTCTATTGGCTATGGCTGCCGCTTCCCAGCTTTCAAGCGGCTCGCACGACATAACGAGAACGACAAGGTTTTGGATCGCGTTGCCACTGATTGCGGCCATAGGCTACGCGTTGGCAACCGCGTTTGCCCCATACACGCCGACAAACGTTGATGGCCCGGAAATATATGGCGTTGTTTCGAACAAGATCGTCTTCTACGTATTGGGCCTTTCCGGGATTGCATCACTCCTTGCTTGGGTGGCAGATTACAGGAAGGGCGTTCAAACGTTCCTGTTTGGATTCTTGCCTCTTCTTGTTGTTTGCTCTGGCGTATTCGTAACTGACCACCTGCGAATCCGGATGAACCCGATTGTCTACGACAAGGCCGTGTTGTTTGCAAAGTACTATTTGCCGGCCAGGGACCTGCCAAAGTTGGTTATTGTCGGACCCGACTTGGGGCCGCTCACGCGGTCTCAAATTTATATTGACGACCCTCGTATTTCCGTCAAGCACTTGCCGCAGGAATCCGTGATTAGTTCCTCCGATTTGCCACGTGGGAAAGAATGGGTTCTATATATTCGAAACTATTCCCTGTCCGAAAAGCCGGTGTTTGAGATTGCCGGGGATGGTTTTGTGCTCGCGAGGCTGGCGACATCGGATGTCGTCGATTTTCGGCAGGCCGTCTGGCCTGGTGTTGTGGCCAAGGTCACTGGTTTGTCGAATGTGGAGCACTGGGGGACTTGGTCGACAGGCGCGTCCGTTACCCTGGATTTCGTCCGGTCGCTGCCAAAGAGATTTGTTCTTAGGATGAAGGCCCGCGCCTTTGGCCCGAATGTTGGCAAGTCCTTTGTCCTTCGCGTTGGGGGAGAGGCCAAGTACTTCTATCTGAGGACTTCGACCGAGGACGTGACGCTGGAATTCGAGAACCCCGAGCAACTCAATTCCTTGAGCATTGAGGTTCCGCTGCCGACTTCGCCCAAGGATATCGGCCTGAATGGCGACACACGCAAGCTGGGAATTGGCTTGAACGAGATGCGTATCGAGCCAATTGGGGCTTCGGGATCGTGACGCTGCGGTATGGGCCGCCTTAGCGTGCGGTGCGAGGGAACTTCCGCTTGGAGGGGGTGGGGCCAAACGCGGTGGCACAGTAGAATGAGCGCGCCGTCACCAGGTTGGGGGAGGCGACATGACGGAAATCTGTAAACGAATTACGGGAACACGATGACACCACGTGCGGTAATTACCGGAATCACCGGCCAGGATGGCGCCTATCTCGCCAAGCTTCTGCTCGACAAGGGCTATACGGTCTACGGCACGTACCGCCGAACGAGTTCGGCCAATTTCTGGCGGATCAACGAGTTGGCTATCGATTTCCATCCCAACTTTCATCTGGTCGAATACGATCTGACCGATTTGGGCGCGAGCATTCGTTTGCTCAGGAATTCGGGCGCTATCGAGGTCTACAACCTGGCCGCGCAGAGCTTCGTCGCCGTGTCATTCGACCAGCCGATGGCCACTGCGCAGATCACTGGCTTGGGGGCACTGAACCTGCTCGAAGCGATCCGCATCGTCGATCCAGCCATCCGCTACTACCAGGCCAGCACCTCCGAGATGTTCGGCAAGGTCCAGGAAGTTCCGCAGACCGAGCGGACGCCGTTCTATCCGCGCAGCCCCTATGGCGTGGCCAAGCTATACGCGCACTGGATGACCATCAACTACCGCGAGTCATATGGCATCTTCGGGGCGAACGGGATACTGTTCAATCACGAGTCGCCGCTGCGTGGACTGGAGTTCGTTACCCGCAAGGTCACCGACGGCTTCGCCAAGATCCAGCTCGGCAAGCTCGATTGCCTGGAACTCGGCAACCTGGATGCGAAGCGCGACTGGGGCTACGCGGAAGAATACGTCGAGGGCATGTGGCGCATGCTTCAAGCCCGCGAGCCCGACTCCTATGTCTTGGCGACGGGCCGGACCGAGACGGTGCGGGATTTCGTCGACATGGCCGCCAAGGCCGCCGGGTTCTCCCTGGCTTGGGAGGGGGCGGGCGAGCAGGAGGTGGCGCGCGATACCCAGTCCGGCAGGACGCTGGTGCGCGTGAATCCCCAGTTCTATCGTCCGGCTGAAGTCGAACTGCTGATCGGCGATGCCACCAAGGCACGCAATGAGCTGGGCTGGGTGCCGAAGGTTACACTGGAACAGATGTGCCAGATGATGGTGGAGGCTGACATCCGGCGCAATGAACGCGGGTCGCAGACGTTCTAGTGATTGTATTTGGCTAACGCGGAACGGCCTTCTGGGCGACCTTCATCAAGGCCAGTCGGCCTGAAGGCCTATCTTCATGGGGGTCACATGTCTAATCTGGAGCGCCGCCGGGCGCTGGTAACCGGTCTGAGTGGTTTTACCGGCCCCTATGTGAGGGCCGAGTTGGAACGGGCCGGTTATGCGGTCACTGGACCGTCGGACGACCGTGGCCGCGCCGTCAATCTGCTCGATGCCGAGGCACTGGCGCATGCCGTCGCGGCGGCCCGGCCGGATGTGGTGGTCCACCTGGCGGCGATCTCGTTCGTCGCGCATGGTGATGTGGAGGCGATCTACCGGGTCAACATCGTCGGTACCCGCAACCTGCTTGCCGCCTTGGCCACCTGTCCGCATGCGCCGAGATCGGTGCTGCTGGCGAGCAGCGCGAATATCTACGGCAACGCTGCGGCGGCGGTCACCGACGAGGACACGCCGGACGCACCCACCAACGACTATGCCGTGAGCAAACTGGCCATGGAGCACATGGCGAGGCTCTGGTCGGACAGGCTGCCGATCGTCATCGCGCGCCCGTTCAACTACAGCGGGGTCGGCCAGGGCGAGCACTTCCTGCTGCCCAAGATCGTGGCCCATTTTCGCCGGCGAGCGCCGGTCATCGAACTGGGCAATCTGGATGTCGCGCGCGACTTCTCCGACGTGCGCGTCGTCGCACGCTGCTATGCGCGGCTGATCGAGTCCGGCCGGGCCGGCACGGTCTACAACGTCTGTTCCGGGCGCGCCCATAGCTTGATGGACGTGTTGGCCATGATGGAGCAGATTTCCGGCTACATGCCTGAAATACGGGTGAACCCGGCATTCGTTCGGGCCAATGAAGTGAAACGGCTGCAAGGCGCGCGGCGCCGGCTTGAGGATGCCATCGGCCCGGTCGAGGACATGCCGCTGATGGACACCCTACGCTGGATGTACGAGGCCGACGCTTGAAGCTGGTTTACGCGGTCGACGCCATCTTTCCCCCGTTGACCGGAATCGGCCGCTATGCCTGGGAGCTCGGCACGCGTTTGAGGGTGGTGGAGGAGATCGAAGATATCCGGTTCATCTCCATGGGGCGCTGGGTGGACGACCTTGATAGCCTGCTCAAGGCCCCCGGGGCGGGCACGGGTACGGCGGGGGTGGCACCGGCAGGAACGGCGCGCAGTCTGGCGGTCGCCCTGAGGAAGAACTTGGCGTGCCGGGTCTGGGCCGTGCATGCCTACAGTGCGCTGGCGCCACGCCTGATGCAGCATCGCCTGCGCCAATACGGGGATTACCTGTACCACTCACCGAATTTCTTTCTGTCGCCCTTCGATGGGGCGTCAGTCGCCACCATCCACGACCTGTCCGTCTACAAGTTCCCCGAGTCTCACCCGGATGCCCGCCGCAGGCTGTTCGACCTAGAAATGAAGCGTACTCTCAGGCTTGCCAGCCACTTGGTTACAGACTCTGAGGCCACCCGCCGGGAAGTGATCGATTTTTTTTGCTGGCCTGCAGAGCGCGTGTCGGCCGTGCACCTAGGTGTGAGCGCGGATTACCGGCCGCGTACCGATGCAGAACTGGCGCCAGTGCTGGCGCGCTACGGCCTGATCCGTGGCGGCTACACCCTGTGCGTCTCGACTATTGAGCCGCGCAAGAAGATCGGCCCCTTGCTGCGTGCTTACGGGGGTTTGCCGGCTGAACTACGCGACCGCTTTCCACTCGTCCTCGCAGGCGCCTCGGGTTGGCTCAACGTGGACATATTGGCTCAACTGGAACGGGGGCAGCTGGCTGGCTGGGTACACCAACTTGGCTTCGTGCCCGAGGCCGATCTGCCCCACCTCTATGCCGGCGCATGCGCCTTTGCGTACCCGTCGATCTACGAGGGCTTCGGCCTGCCGGTACTGGAGGCCATGGCGAGTGGGGTTCCGGTCCTGACTTCAGGGTTTTCGTCACTGCCTGAAGTCGCCGACGGTGCGGCCTGGCTGGTCGACCCGGACGACGATCAGGCCCTCCTGGATGGCCTGGCCAAGGTGCTGCAGGACGAGCCATGGCGAGAGCAGGCCCGCAACCGGGGCCTTGAGGTTGCCGCCGGCAAGACCTGGGACGGCTGCGTGAAGAACACGCTGGAGGTCTACCGTTCGGTCCGCCGTTGAACCGGGGCGGCTTGCCGGCTCTAGCGCTCCGGTGGGTCAGGAGCCGCTGAACTGGACCAGGGAGATCGAGCAGATTTCCGTGCTCGGGTTCTTGGTGTAGTCGATGCGCCCGATGGTCTTACCCTGGGTGGCGGCGATGAGCAGGGCCGTATAGATCATCTTGCCCTGCGTCGTCGAGACGTCTGGGGTATAGAGCAGGTTGTACTTGCAGGTGTCCAGCAGCGTCTGGTTCAGGGCCAGGTAGGCCACCGTGCCCTGGGTGCCGAAGTTTTTCACGGTGACGTTGGTTTGCGTGGTGAGGGCTGAGGCCGGCAGCGAAAACAGGGCCATGCATAGGGCGAGAATCTTGGTCTTCATGGTCTTTCCATTCATGCAGGGAAATCGGTGAACCGGCCCGCCGGGCGATTGCCCGGCGACCGCGCTCAATCAAGCAACAACAAAATCCAGGATAAGTCTGCGACTACGACCGGCAGGCGAACCGCGTCGATCCACACCGCATCGCTGCCGCTGGCAACCGAACCGTTCTTCACGTAGCGCCACAACATAGTGTGATCGCCGGAGGTGATGGGAAAGCTGACCTTGGTCCATGCCGTTTCACCCGACCAGGATTGTTTTTTCACACCATCAATGTAGAACTCCAAATAGTCGCTGCCTGCCTGACTCGATGTCCTTACGTAGAAGCTGATGGTGCCGCCCGATAGTCTACCGGCGTACAGCAGGCTGGATGCCTTGTTGTGGCCGATGGCACCTGATTTGAGACTGCTGACACCGGCGAATGATGACGTGGTGTCCACGGTCCATGTGGCATCTGAGCCCGCCGGGCTGGTATAGCCATTCGGCAGGGCGCCACCAGCGGGGAAGCCGTCGTCGGTGACGTCAAAACTGACCGCGACGCTGCAATTGGTGGTGACCGGTGCGGTGGTGTACGTGTACAGGCCTGTGAGGGCGCCGGAACAGCCTGAGGCACTGGCGCTATAGTCAGTGCTGGGGGTTACCGTTATTGTGGCTCGAGTGTTGTAAGCCACGAGTTGGGTGGCCGGTGAGATAAGGCCATTGCTTCCTGCCGTCGCTGTGACAGTGTAGCCCCGGGGGGCCTCGCAATTGGCTGAGCTTCCGCCGTATGTGCCTTCGCACGACCAATTGTAGGATGATGAACTGGTGACCACGTCCGTTGCTGAGCCGGTAGTGCATAGCTCGGCCCCACTAGGCGTAGTTCCCGCTAAGCGACTGTCAGCTGAGCCGCAGGAACCATTGACGACCCCTAAGGGTAATACAAGTGCATCTATCCATGCCGCATCGGCACCTGCCACGCAGCAGATCGAATCCTTTTCATACTGCCATTTCAGTTCGTGGACGCCCGCGCTGATCGGGAAGCTGACCACCCCCCAGGCCACTTCGCCCGACCACTGGGCCTGTTGCACGCCGTCGATGTAGAAGCGCAGGAAATCCCAGCCGGATTCGCTGGAGACCTTGCGGGCGAAACTGATCGTCCCAGTGAGGAATTCCCCGGTGTAGGTCAGTCCGCTGAGGTTGCCGTCACTGATGATGCCGGATCTCAGGCTGGTGCTGCCCGAATACGCGGTGTCGCTGCTGACAGACCACGCGGCCGTGGAGCCGGCGGGTTGGGCCCATCCATCGGGCAGAGTTTCTCCTGCGGGGAAGTCCTCATCGTCATCCAGGAGGGTCACCGTATGTGTGCTGTAGCCAGCAATCACGGCCCCGCCCATGGCGCTGCTAAGGTTGGCGGTTAAGGTTTCGTTGGCCTCCACGCTGTCGTCGTCGGTGATCGGAATACCAAAAGTCTTTTCGCCGCTTTCGCCATCATTCCAGGACAGGCTGCCCAAAGTGGCCGTGAAGTCCGTACCGCTGGTAGCGCTGCCGCCTGTGGTGCCGTAGCTTACGGCGACGGCACCGCTGCTTCCGCCCGTACGGGTGACGCCCACGGTGATCACGCCGTCCATGATGTTCTCGTTTACGCTCGATTGCGATTGGGTGAAGCTGAGAACGCCGGCCGGGGAGATCACGCTGGCGGCGACGGCGGCAGCGGCGTCGATGATGCCGGCACCACAGGTGTTGGTGGCACAGTCGCGGCTGGTGCCGGTCGGGAAGGCGCGGGCAGTGCTGGTGATGTTGCCGAGCACTTGGGCCGGAGTGAGGCTGGGGGCGACCGAAAGCATCAAGGCCGCGATGCCAGCGACATGGGGGGCGGCCATGCTGGTGCCTTGGTAGAAGGCGAAATTGTCAGCGCCGGGGATAGTGCTGCCGTCATTGAGGGTGGACAAGATGCCATCGCGGCTTGAGAGGGACGTGTCGCCACCTGGTGCGGCGATCTCGACGGCGGTGCCGTAATTGCTGTAGTAGGCCCGCTGGCCCTCACGGCCGGTGGCGGCAACGGTGATCACGTTGTTGCAGTTGGCCGGGGAGAAGTATGCGGCGTCGTAGTTCGAGTTGCCTGCGGAAACCACCACCACCGTGCCCGCGGCAACCACAGCATCGATGGTGTTTTGCATGGTGATGCCACAGCTTGGCGGGTCGCCCGCGTAGCCCCCCAGACTGAGGTTGATGACTTTCGCCGGGTTGGGGTTGTCGGGTATGCCACTGATGGAAATGCCTGCCGACCAGAGCATGCCGTCGGCGATGTCGGAGGTGTATCCGCCACACTTGCCCAGTGCGCGTACCGGCAGGATCCTGGCGTTCCAGTCTACGCCCGCCACCCCCATGTTGTTGTTGCTGAGGGCGCCTATGGTGCCCGCGACATGGGTGCCGTGCCAGGAACTGTCGCTGACTTCGCAGCCCTCGAATATCCCCCCTGCCGTCGCGCTCTCGGTCGAAGTGATCCAGTCACCGGGGTCGCTGGGGTCCTCGTCGCGTGCATCGCCGTCATTGGCCACGTCGGGGTCACTGACAAAGTCATAGCCAGGGACAACCTTGCCGTTGCTGTCGAGGATGTTGCTATCGATGTCCGCGTGCGGCCTCAAGCCTGTATCGATGACAGCGACTACTGTGGCGGCAGAGCCTGTGGTGGCTTGCCATGCACCAGGAAGATTGGCTCCACCGGGTTCATCGGCGGCCGCTTGGTAGTGCCACTGGTAGGTGGTGTAGTAGGGGTCATTGGGTTCCAACATGGGCCAAAGGATCAAGTCCGGCTCGGCGTATTCCACCGATGGATCAGCCATTAATTTTTTGGCAAGCGATTGGGCTTTGGCCAAAGGCATGTTCTCTGGCAGGGACATGACGTGTGCCCCCCCAGACATGGGCCGGACCCGGCCAAGGGGGAAGCCGGCACGATGGCTGAGATTCCTGGCGGCCACTTCGCTCATGGCCGCGGGCACGGTGCTGCCGGATACCGGACGAAGCTTGACGATGATGTTCCGAGCCCATTGTCGGACAAGAACGTCTTGCTCGGTGCCGGGTCTGATGTCGAGGCCGCCGCCATAGGCGGAAGCGGTCAGGATGGCGGCCAGCAGGAATGTCAAACGTGCGATCATGGCTGGCAACAAGTGAGCTTATTCATCCTTTCATTCTATTTTGGTGGGTTGATTTCGCCACAGGTCATTTTCAGTATGGCGTGATTTGTTCATGTGGGGCGCAGGCCGAGGCTGTAACGTTGGATAATTGCCGTATTGGTTCGGCATGTTTTTCGCTTGTTGAGTGATGCTGCACAAATGAGTGTGATCGATGACGCGTGACTGTGATGTATTCATATGTATAAACACCTTCACAACTGGATGCTGAACTTGCAGCGCCCAGCCAAACAACTGCTTCTGGCGTTGATCGACTTCGGCTTGCTGTTCTTCGCGGTCTGGGCGGCCTATGCGATTCGCGCCGAGAATGTGTTCATCCCGAGTGCCGAGCAGTGGGTGTTGATGGCAGCGGCGCCAGTGGTGGCGTTGCCGGTGTTCCTGCGGATGGGTTTGTACCGCGCGGTGATCCGTTACCTCAGCGAGCATGTGCTGTGGGTGATCCTGCTGGCCATGGCGGTGTCTTCGGTGCTGTGGGCCACGCTGGCGGTGATGGCGGAGTTGACCGGCAGCGAGGTGCTGCCGAAGTCGGTCATTCTGCTGTACTGGATGTTCGGTGCCATGCTGATTGCCGGGGTACGTTTTGCAGCGCGCTGGCTGGTCTGGTTGCCGTTGCAGCGGCGTTATCGGGGACACCATGCCCTGATTTATGGCGCGGGTGACGCCGGCCGCCAGATCGCGGCGACCTTGCGGGAAGGGCGGGATATCTTCCCGGCTGGTTTCCTCGATGACGATCCGCTGCTGCAGGGCAAGGATGTCCATGGCTTGCGGGTCTATCCGCCCAAGCAGTTGCCTTACCTGATCGACCATTTCGGGGTGCGCGAGGTGATCCTGGCCTTGCCCTCGGTGGCGAGTGCGCGGCGCCGGGAGATCGTCGAGATGCTCGAGCAGCATGCGGTGCGGGTGCGCATCCTGCCGGAGGTGACCGAGGGTTCGGGACGCAGCCTGGTGAACCGGATCCGTGAGGTGGACATCGGCGACCTGCTGGGCCGCGATGTGGTGGCGCCGGACCTCAAGCTGCTGGGCCAGTCGATTCATCAGCGCAATGTCCTGGTGACCGGGGCGGGCGGCTCCATCGGCAAGGAGTTGTGTCGGCAGATTTCCGCCTTGAATCCGAATCGCCTGGTGATCCTGGAGCAAAGTGAATTCGCCTTGTACCAGGTGGAGCGGATGCTGCGCGACGTGGCGGGCTGTGAGGTCGTGGCGCGCCTGGGCTCGGTGGCGCATTACCCGAGCATGGTGGCGCTGATGACCGAATTCGGGGTGCAGACGGTCTATCACGCTGCGGCCTACAAGCATGTGCCGATCGTCGAGGAGAATGTCCTCGAAGGTTGCCGCAACAACGTGTTTGGCACCTTGAGCGTGGCACGGGCCGCGTTCGAGACCGGCGTGGACACCTTTGTGTTGATCTCGTCGGACAAGGCGGTGCGTCCGACCAACGTGATGGGCGCGACCAAGCGCTGGGCCGAGCTGGTGGTGCAATCGCTGGCCCGCGAGGCCGCGCGGCTGGGTACCGGGCAACGCTTTTGTGCGGTGCGCTTTGGCAATGTTCTGGGCTCCTCGGGCTCGGTGATTCCCTTGTTCAAGGAGCAGATTGCCCAGGGCGGTCCGGTGACGGTGACCCACGCTGAAGTCAGCCGGTATTTCATGTCCATCCACGAGGCCGTGCAGCTGGTGATCCAGGCCGGCAATCTGGCGCGCAAGGGCGGGATTTTCCTGCTCGACATGGGCCAGCCGGTCAAGATCGTCGATCTCGCGACCAACATGATCCGCTTGTCCGGACGGGCGGTGCGTGATGCCAAGACGGGTGTCGGCGATATCGAAATCGTGTTCACCGGCTTGCGTCCTGGTGAAAAGATGCACGAGGAATTGTTGATCGCCTCGGGCAACGCCGAAGGCACTTCACATCCGAAGATCATGAAGGCGATGGAGCCCTCGGTGTCCTGGTCGGTGCTGCAGGAAGACCTGAGTCGACTCGATGCCTTGATTCAGGACGGTGACGCACTGGCCGTGAAGACATTGATCTTGTCGCGGGCCCTGAGCAACGTGCAGAGCGATCCGGAGCCAGTCGTCGCGCCCGCGCTGGAAATGACACCCAGCCCGGCCCCCGTGGTGCCGCTCAAGCGCGGTCAACGCCTGGAGGGGGATGCCGCCTTGGGTCAAGCTGACTCCGCGGCGGGGTTGATTTCTCCGATCCGCCGTTGATCCGCCCCATGTCCGGTGCCGGCTTGCCGCCGCCCGATCCCGAGGCGCTGGCGCACAGCCAGGCTTTGGTGCGCTTGATCGCCGAGCATATCCGTGCCTCGGGGGGATGGATTTCCTTTGCCGACTACATGCATCTGGCGCTCTACGCGCCGGGGCTCGGTTATTACAGCGCGGGGGCCCGCAAGTTCGGCGCGCAAGGCGATTTTGTCACGGCCCCGGAGTTGACCCCGCTGTTCGGCGAGGCCCTGGCCACCCAGGTCGCCCAGGTCCTGCGTGTTTGCGGTGGGGATGTCCTGGAACTGGGCGCAGGCAGCGGCCGCCTTGCGGTCGACGTGCTGCTGGCCTTGGAGCGAATGGAATGCGTGCCGCAGCTCTACCATATCCTCGAAGTCAGCCCGGATCTGCGACAGCGACAGCGTGCCTTGCTGGCCGAGGCGGCGGGCCACCTGCTGGGACGGGTGAACTGGCTGGACAGCCTGCCAGAACAGATCACGGGCGTGGTTCTCGGCAACGAGGTGCTGGATGCCATGCCGGTGCATCTGTTCGGCGTGCGTGACGGACAGTTGTTCGAGCGGGGCTGCTCGCTCGATGCGGCTGGTCAGTGCGTTTGGCAAGACCGTCCACTGACCTCCGGCGTGCTGCACGAGTCCGCCTTGCAGTTGCCGCTGTCTGGCGGCGACTACCTGAGTGAAATCAATCTGGCCGCCCCCGCCCTGGTCCAGAGTCTCTCGGATCGGCTGGTGCAGGGCATGATCCTGTTCATCGACTATGGTTTTCCGCGCGCAGAGTATTACCACCACGACCGCGACCAGGGCACGCTGGTCTGCCACTATCGTCATCGGATGCACGACGACCCGTTGCGTGCCCCCGGTTTGACCGACATCACCGCCCATGTCGACTTTACCGCCGTCGCCGACGCAGGCTTGGCGGCAGGCTTGTCGGTGGCGGGCTATACCCAGCAGGCCCACTTCCTGGTCAATTGCGGCCTGTTGGGCCTTCTTGAAAAGTTGACCCCGGGCTCGATGCCCTATTTGAAAGCGGCGGCACGGGTCAACACGCTGCTTCAGCCGAGCGAGATGGGCGAGTTGTTCAAAGCCATGGCACTGACCAAGGGACTGGACGAGCCTTTGATCGGCTTTGTCCAAGGGGACAAGCGGCATACCCTGTGATTGCACCGGGAGGTGCTGTCCAATGGTGCGAATTTACCCTCTGCCATTGGGATATTTGACCCTCCACAACGGCTGTTTGGTGGGCATAGAGTCTTCCCAGCCCATCCGGGCCACACACCAACATTCGGGAGCGTCATCATGAAAAAAGCCGTCATTGGGTTGGTCTCTTCACTGCTGTTTTCCCTCTCCGCTTTTGCGGCGGTCAATCTCAACACGGCCACGCAGGCCGAGCTCGAAGCGGTCAAGGGCATCGGCCCGGCGAAAGCCAAGGCGATCATGGCCTACCGCGACAAGAACGGCGGTTTCAAGAGCGTGGACGAGCTGGCGAAAGTGAAGGGGTTTGGCAAGGCCAGTGCGTCCAAGTTGAAGGATCAGTTCGTCGTCGAGACTGAGAAGAAGTGAGCCTTGACGGCCAACCGGCCTCGGTTGGCCGGCGGGCTCAAAGTCACTTCATGCTATGTCAAGATGCCCGCTGCATACCGCAGCGGGGTATGACCCTCTTGGAGGCTATGATCACGTTGGTGATCATAGCCGTTTTATTGGCTGTGGCCACGCCGGGGATGGTCAACATGATGCGCGACCTGCGTCGGGACACGGTGCTGAGCGAGCTGGTGGCTGATCTCAGTCAGTCGCGTAGCGGCGCGGTACGACGAGGGCAACGGGTCGTGATTTGTCCGTCTATCGCGGGAAGCTGCGCGGGCGTGGGTGCTTGGCATCAAGGGTGGATTGCGTTTGTCGATAGCAATGGCGATGGCGAACTGGATGCCATGGACACGCTCCTACGACGCCGCGGTCCTGCCGATAATGATCTCACTGCATTAGGGAGCCGGCCGAGGATCGTGTACCAAGCTGCCGGATTCGCGATCGGCTACACCGATACGATTCGCTTTTGCGATGATCGGGGCTCTGCCGCCGCTCGGGCTGTGGTGATATCCAACAATGGTCGGGTCCGGGTGATCAATGCCGGCGTAGTCTGTCCCTAAGGGCGTGATTGCCACACAGGCTGGTTTTCGGCACACAATGGCGAATCGTACTCGCCGCGCTGGAGCCATGAAGGCCGCTGTCACCGCCCCCGTTGAGTTGCCCAATTTCAGGAACAAGGGGGTGATCCTGCGTATGGTATTGATCGCGGAAGGAGCCTCCCTGATTGCGGCCTACGCCTACCAACCGCGCGTAGAAGGATTTTTGACGGATTATGTCATGCAACGCCAACTCTTCGAGCCGGCGCTGTTGTTGTCCACGCTATTCCTGTTCGTAATGGCACCGAGATTGATGGCGATGCGTTATCGCAACGGTGTGCTGGTGGCGGTTGGCCTCGTGTTGTTGGCGACCAGCCTGGTGCATATGGCTATTCAAGCGCTGTTTCCGACTGGACTGACACAACCCCTGCACCAGAGCCTGATATTGTGCTTGGCGACCTGCGTTCCGGTGCTGGGTTATTTCAACTGGCGCCATCGCGCGCTTTCCCCCGCCTTGGTCGAGGCACGCTTGATGGCTTTGCAGTCCAGAATCCGTCCGCATTTTCTGTTCAATAGCCTGAATACCGTGCTGTCTTTGATCAGGGCTGAGCCCAGACGCGCGGAACAGATGCTGGAGAATCTCGCCGAGCTGTATCGTGCGCTGCTCTCAGAGGCTTCCACCTTGGTGCCATTGAGCCGTGAACTGGAAATCGCGCAGGCCTACGCCGAGATCGAAGCGATTCGCCTCGGCGCCCGTCTTTCAGTGAATTGGCAATGCCAGGGGGCACCGGGCGATGCCTTGATTCCGCCGCTGACCTTGCAGCCCCTCTTGGAGAATGCAGTCAATCATGGGGTTGAACCTGCTCCCAAGGGCGGCATGGTCAGTGTCACCGCGTTTCTTAAGGGAGATCAATTGAATTTGGTTGTGCGTAACCCGATACTGAGGTCCGTGGCCAGAAGGCCTGGCAATCGAATTGCGTTGGCCAATATCCGGGAGCGGTTGGCACTGCATTTCGACGCCGAGGCGGAAATGAGTGCTTACGAATCGGGAGATGAATACGTGGTCCAGATCAGACTGCCTTACCAACATGCCCAATGTGCTGAGCGTCCTGCTGGTCGATGACGAGGCGCCCGCGCGGGCCCGGATGCGGAGCTTGCTCGAGGACTGTGCCGATGAGGTGCCCACTGAGGTGGTCGGCGAAGCTGACTCTGGGCCGGAGGCCTTGGCGTTGCTGGCCTCGCGCCATGTCGACGTGGTCTTGCTGGATATCAGCATGCCCGGCATGGACGGTATCGAAGTCGCGCGCCAAATAGCGGCGCAATCAACGCCAGCCAGGGTGATCTTTGTCACGGCGTATGACGCACATGCGGTGTCAGCGTTCGAGGTGGGCGCCCGCGACTATCTGCTCAAACCAGTCAAGTTGGCCCGCTTGGTCGAGGCGCTCAAGCGCGTATCCCAGGGTCCTGCGCCAGAGTCAACTGTGGCCAGCGAACACATCACGGTCAGCGATCGGGGTCGGGTGATTCGCGTGCCGCTGGATGAAGTGCTTTATCTGCGGGCGGAACTGAAGTACGTCACGCTGAAGACGCGCGATCGCGAGTATGTGCTCGACGATACGCTGGCCCATCTGGAAGATGTGCATGGGGGTCGCCTGGTGCGCATCCATCGGAATTGCCTGGTCAACCAGGCGCATCTGGCTGGGTTTCGGCTGCAACGCGACGGGGAAGAAACGCATTGGGTGGCCTTGCTGAAAGATTGGCCAGAAACCCTGCCGGTCTCTCGCCGGCAAGCCCATGTAGTGAAGGCTTACCGGACGAGGTGAGCGAACGAGGTCAGTGCTGCCAGCATTCGGCGACGCCCAATCCTCCACTTACCCCGCGCTGCCCGGTGTGGTCCAGGGTGTAGTTGCCGCAGGCATCCCCGGTTTGGCTGCCCGTCGGCGTGGCCGTCAAAGTGTAGGTTTGCGCAGTCAGCACGGTAAAGGCAATGTTGTATTTCGCTGCGCCAGACCTGGGAGAAGCCGCGAAGGGCACCACCACGTTCGTGGCAGCGTTGCCGCAATCGGCATCATTACGGTGGTAACACCCGTTGCGAGTGTAGTTTCGCTCCAGGATGCCGGCCGATTCCATCATGATCGATTTCAAATCCGCCCTCGCCGCCCGACGCAGGGAGTTCTGGTAGGACGGAATGGCGATCGCGGCCAAGAGGCCGATCACCGCGACGGCGATCATGAGTTCGATGAGGGTGAAGCCATGCGCTTTCGTGTTCATGGATTGGAAGCCTCGAGAGACATTATTCATTGATCAACTGACGCCAAGAAACCCGTCCAGAACCGGCAGGGTCGCCACTTTCAGTCACACTCATGATATTGGCTGAGGTGCCGCCGGCCAATTTGTACTCGATTTCCCCTGCGGAGACCACGGTCGGGGTGTCAATGATGCCGACAGTTGAAAGCATCGAGGAAATAGGCACGGTGACGGTCTCTGGGTTGCCGTCGCCGTCATCATCAATACTGACGGTCACGAAATCGCTGTTGTCGAAGTGGGCGTCATCATTGAGGTCAAACGCACTGTAGTCCAATCTGGATCCGGTGGCGGCGGTCAGTTCCATCAGCCAACTGGTTCCACCTGGCACGCAGGGATCCGTGGAAGGGATCAGGGTGGCAAAGACCACGCGGTCGAAACGCAGGATGGGCGTACTGACCACGCGTTCGCCTTTAAGCGTGTTGGGCGGGGTGATCAGATCCATGAACCAACCGCGCATGGTGTCGTAGTCGACAGTCTCATTGCTGGTGACACGCACATCGTGGCTTGACGCGGAACGTGTGTCGACTTGGTTGCCCGGGTCGTCTCCCTCGTAAAGAATCGTCTGCGCGACCAGTTTGGTGGTACGAGAAACCCCATAGTCGATATGACTGTTGTTACTGGCGCCAAAGGTGTCCCAGAGCCCGTAAAAACTCTGGATCTGGGCATTCGTGATATCACCGGTGGCCAGGTATTGTCCGGTACCAAAGAACAACATGACGCCTGTTTCTCCAGGGGGGGCGACACCAATTTCGATCCCCCCAGTGATCGGTTGAATTTGGTTGCTGGCGTTCTTGGCGGTGAAGAACGGCTTGGGCGTGCTTCCGGTCTTGTTATACACCCCCCACTGGCTTGGGTTGCTGCTGCTCAAATCGAATTTCCAAAGATTGCCCAGTAGGTCGCCTGCATAAGCATAGTCCACGATGCGATCGTTGTTGCTGTCGTAGAGGGTGGGGGCTGACAGTCCGTTGCCCGTGGTGTTGAGGGTATCGATGACAACGTAATCCGTATTGACGGTCCAGCCGTCGCTGAGATCAGCGTCGAGATAGATGATGAATAGCTTCGCATCACCACCCGTGCTCTCATAGCCGTTGCCGAATATGGCCGCCCAGCGACCATTGTTGAGTTTGGCCATCATGGGACGGCCAACCGGATAGCCCAGGTCGGAATGGGCCGAACTTGTGAATTCCCACATGACCTTGCTGGCATCGAAACTGTCCGGATTGGTGACATCCAAGGCAAACACTGCTTTCGCCCCGGCTCCCGTGCTGCCAACGAGAATCGACTTCCAAGCCGAGTTGAGATAGGCATCGCCGACCACTGACGGGCCATCGACGTAATATTGATGCGCGTAGGAAGGACTGGCCAGGTTGGCGAGATTGCCGATCACCGCATTGGGGACATAGGCCAGTAATTCGAGGCCGTCGGTATCCCTGAAACCATGAAGCATGCCGTCATTGGCACCGACATAGACCATCTTGGTGCCGTTCTTTTTGCTCTCAAGATGCGTCATGTAGGTAGCACCCTCTGTGCCTGCAAGGATGTTGTAGCCCCAGTTTTGTGCGCCGGCATAATAAGGGTCTGAATTGACGATGTCGCCCAAAGGGTGACTGCGATTGCGATAAGTTCCCCCGTTGGCGATTTCATTGCTTTTATCGCCACGCAGATAATTCATGATCGGTGAACTGGGATTGCTGGCATTCGCACTGTCGATCAGGTTCTTCTGTGCGCTGGTCAGGCTGGACCACTGGAATGCCAGACCACTGTTGGTGCCGTTCCAAGTTTGGATGTTGCGTGAGCCATGCACAGGCACCATGTTGGCCTCGGTCCATTGATTTGACCCAGGCGCACCATCTGTCGTGACCTCGATTGCACGCAATTCGCCGGTCCAGTCTCGCGGATAAAGGATGGCCTGGTAAACGACGGTATCCGTGGAAAGGCGGGTCGAGTTTGCCGCCAAGGCCGCCCCAGCCGCTGTTTCGTTGCTGATGTCGGCAAGCACAGATTTCATGGCGATAACAATTTCATCGGAGGAAGTCGCGTTCAGCATTTCACCTCGGCCATTGACCGTGGCATGGTAAAGATCGTCGACTTGCACCGGGTGTCGGTTGATAGTGGGGGCTTGCCATGTCGGGGGATTGTCGTAGGCATCCTGGGTGTCGAAGTGGGTTACGCCAAAAAGACTGCCTTGAGCTCCCAAGGTGACGGCATAGGTGACCATGTGCAAATTTGGATTGCAGTCCATCGAATCTGGCGGATTGGTGTAGCAGCTCGGATTGAGTGGGACATCACCGGCGGGAGTCAGATCAGTCCGCAGGTTATTGTTGTAATGGTACATGGCGATATCGCCCATCGTGCCCGAGTAGGGATCCGAATATGGACTTCCCGAGGCGCCATCCGCGTTTCCAACGGCGACGTTGTCTTGATTCGCGAAGCCATCGGTAAACACGATGGCGAAATTTTTCTGGCATCTTTCCTGAATCGGGGCGCCCGCACCTGTTTGGCGATATTGCGTGCCTGCATGTTGCAGCGCTAGGCGGGTGGGCGTCCCTCCCGCATTGACAAAATTCTTGAGGGTGTCGAAGAAGGTGGTGCGTTCGCTGTCAAAGTCCAGCATGGTGACGGGGTTGACGCGGTTGTTGAAACGGAACAGCCCCGTCCGGATGCCGGACATTTCGTCAAACGCAGCCAAGGTGCCGCCACGCATTGCAATGTGGCGCTTGCGGCTGTAGGTGAACCAATTGGCGAAGTTTTGTATTTCGTCCGCGTAAGTCCGGCCAGAAGGGTAGGTGGTTACGGCAGGTTTGATTTCATAACGCGTCAGGCAGCGCCCATCGGGGCCGATGGCATGGACATCGGCAGGCAGGGTCATGCTGGGATTGGCGACGAAGGCGAGGTAATCGGATGGGTTGGGCGTTGCGCAATTCCGAGTGCCGTCGTAGGTCAGACTTGCTGCGTTGGCAACGTAATAAGTGGCAGGAAAATACGAGTAGACTCGGCTGGCATCGGTTGCAAGCAGGTTCCCGGCAGAATCACGCATGCCAATCTGGCCGCGGAATTTCCAGTTGTTAACGTTGACGTTCAAGTCGGTCGTCAGGTCAAGAGTTTCGGTGCCGCGAACGGGATCCGATTTAGCTGCGGTTGGTGTGGCGTCGGGAAAGTTGGTCCCGTAGGTTGATGGCCATGGGGTATATGTCTTGGTGGGGTCGTAATAGGCCTTGTTGTATTCGGCACTGCGCGCAAAGGCATATTCAGGTCTGGGGGGGACAGCGTAGTGATCGTTAGTGCTGTCAGCGTAGAGTCTGGCACCTGTATTGGTCCCGTTCGGAAATAGGTAGACATACTTCTTCCAAGTTCCGTTGGCCCCACCGGCTTGGTTGTAGTTGATGGTGCCGGCCTGGAAAGCATCAGATGCATTGCGCCCGACAAATGAACGGTCGCCGGTGTGCCACCAGAGGGCGCCATCATTGGTGGGCATCAGAATCTCGGAATCCATGCTGCCCGAGTCATCCACAACCAGCATGATGTTGGGTTTGACACCTGTACCCAAGAACAGGGGCGTATCGGCAAGAGAAACCGCAAGAGTGGCGCTTGGCACAAGCGCCAGCACCCCGAATGTCGTGCTGATCAGGGATTTCGTCAGTGCCCTAGGGAAATTTGTTGTCGGTTTCATCACAGCCTCCGGTTTCTAATCTCTTGGATCAACGTGTATATGTGCTTTGCAGCATGACTTGCGTGGTGTCGTTGCGCCCAATACCCAAGGCCGTGACCCGGTATATGCCTGTTTCGGGAAGCGGCTGAAATGCCAAGCTGGTGTTGCCGCCGGATCCCGGAATGGGTGGCAGTTCCTCGATGATGCATTTTGGCGCTTCAGCCGCGCCCTGGGGGATGTCTTGGCTAAAGCGGACTTCATTGGCGTTGTCCCAGTCAACGATTTCCCAAACAGGGGTGTTGCCTGCTGAGGCGGGTTGATACATGCCCGGTTCACCAGGGGTGGCGGTGACGGCCGAATTGCTGGTGACTCCGTCGAATGTCGGGGGGGTGGCGAACTGGAGCTGCGCTTCACAGTCTCGAAGGCCTGCTTCTGCTGCATTGAATGCAAGGAGCTGATCCCGGGTGTTGCCGGACATGCGTTCCTCAAGGCTGGATACCCCGACTGCCGTGACACCGATCAAGGTCAGCAATACCAGGAAAATCAGACCGATGATCAAGGCTGCGCCGCGTTGGCCACGGGCAATCGGAGAGGCAATGGTCAATGGGTGCATGGTTTCCTCTTACGGCAAGCGGTTGCGAATGCCCACGCTGGTCGAAAAGACATAACGGAGTCGGCGGTCGGGCGCATTGACGATATCGAGGTCGCCATCGCTGTCGGTATCCCAACGGTAGGTTTGCGCTTGATCCAGGATGTTGTTTTCCGGGCTGACAAGCAATAGGCGTATGCGTATCGCGCGCACCTGATTCCAGTCAGCCACGCCATCGGCCGTAGTGTATTGGTCCACAGCCCGGTCGCTATTCGTATCGATGCCATAGTTGATTTGCAGGGCTTCGACATTCTCGACCAATTCTTCGGCCGTACCGTTGGTAATGCGATAAAGGGAAGGTCTGCCGGCAGGATTGTTGCGCAAGTAATAAGTGATCACCTCGGCTCGAAATACCTCGCCGCCTGTGTATTCCTTGCCAAGCGCCTTGGTCGCATTTCCGGGTGGCCCACCTGTGCCGGTGTTGTGGGCAATGTTGACGCCAAGGCTGCCTTGGTCATTGATGTTGGTGACTTGAAATACGGCGGCATTGATACAGTCGGTGACAAATAAGATGTCATCTTCCTCGAAGGGGGCGCCAGGGGTTGTCTTGATATCCGCTGATCCTGGAGGGCTCCCTCCCGGGTGTTGCGTCACAATTGTGCCGCCACCAAATGCGCCACGGATAGTAATGATATCGCTGCCACTGAGCGGGTTCGTGATGCTGCCGTCCAACGCCGGCAACCACGTGTTGGTTCCTGTGGCCTCATGACCTTGGACCGGAATGTTGAATGCATACAGGTAATTGTTCGGTGTGTTCAGCGTGTTGACGGGCTCTGAGATGGTTCGCCCTGCGCAGCCCCAGAATCCTGCCATGCGAATATCCTTGGCCATGACATCCAGCGCGAACCGCCCGTTCTCTTGTATGCGGGCCAAATTATCTTGCTGGCGGTAGGTTTGGCGACTGTTGACGTACAGGAAACCGATCGCTGCGACAACCATGAGGCCAATGGCCATGCTGATCATCAGTTCGATCAGAGAGACCCCGCGCATTCTGGATCGAAGGTGTTGGCAAGCTTGGGCTGTCATATCGGGCCTCATAGCGAGGATTCGATGGTGATATTGGAAACTGATGCTGCTGCACCCCCGGCACGCTCATCATTCCACTGGACCACGATGGTAATGATGTCTCCGTTGACGACGATGGAACCATCTCCAGCGGGCAGGGTGGCAATATCCGCCAACCATTCTTCTTGGTCACAGGTAACAATGTCGCCGCAAGCGGGGGCTGGGTCAGCCATGTCAAGGTCATAATTCCCACTGCGTGCTGCTGCACGATTGGCCCGCATCCGGTCGGCCATGTCGTAGGCATACTGTGCCGCCTGGGCACTCACATAGGCGCTGTAGTTGGCCTTGACCCCTGTGGCTTGCAAGCCGGCCATGCCGAGCAAACCCAGGGAAAAGATGACAATCGCGACCAGCACTTCAACCATGCCGGCGCCTTGTTGTTGCTTGAAGGACATGGAGGCTGCTTTCATGAGGGATTGGCGCAATCGGTCAGGTTGGTGCCGGCATCGGTTTCCGGAATGCGGTTGCCGTCGCTATCCAGGCCGCCGCGTATACGGCCGACATTGTTGACGATGACGAGCTTGGCATCGATCAGGGCGTTGTTGTTGCACATGGCGAAGATGCCGGCGCTGTTGACTCGGCCAGTGGGCGTGAATGCCAGGGTCGAATTGATTCCTGCGCTGGACCGCAGGGTCACGTTGGCGGGCATGGCATTGCCGCGTCGGAGTACGGTTTCGCCAGCGTCGAGGGTGTTGTCCGCATCCAGGTCGGCAAACATCGTCCAGCCAGCGCTCCAATCATTATTCCCGCTGGTACTTAACAGTGTGATGCGCACGCCTTGCCGTACGGCTTCACTCCGGGCCAGGTTGAGGGCGGTGTTGAAATCCACGGCCGCGCTGGAGACGCGGTTGATCGTGAAGGCATTCTGGAAGCTGGGTACGGCGATGGTCAGGAGCACCGCCAGCACGGACACGGTGACCAACAGTTCGATCAAGGTAAAGCCAGCTTGAGGTTTCATGTCGTGGGTCCGTGGCATTTCGGAGAAGAAGGCGTATCTGGTGGGGGCATATCCATCACTTTCCCGGTGCGATTTGAAGATAGCCAGATTGCACTTCGTAAGCCATGCGCGGGAGACAAGTGGCGCTTTTTGGCGGTTCAGTGGTGGTCTGTGAGGTTCGGCATTGAGGCCGGCCCCGGTGTCGTATTAAGATGCGGGAAAAATAGGAGATGGCCTCATGAACCCGTTTAGCCCCACCAATCTGCCGATTACCCTGGTCGTTGCCCTGATCGCCTGGGCTTGGCTGAGCCTGTTTTCTTCCCTGATCGGCAATCTGCTGTTCTGACGGCGCGGTCGTCGGTGTCCATAAAAAACCCGGCAAATGCCGGGTTTTTTATGCCTGAAGCGCGGCCCGCATTTTTTGCAGGGCCTTGACCTCAATCTGTCGGACCCGTTCGGCTGAAATACCATACTCGGCCGCAAGTTCGTGCAGCGTGGCCGGATCTTCCTCGTTCAGCCAGCGCGATTCGACAATGTGGCGGCTGCGCGGATCTAGCGCGGCCAGGGCCTGGGTCAGGCCATGGCTGGCCAGGTGGTCACGTTCGGCCCGTTCGAGGTGGTCGGTGGGGTCGGCGTTGGGGGCGGAGAGGTAGGCAATCGGGGCAAAGGCCTCATCCTCGTCATCCGCGTGTGATTCCAGAGCGATGTCCTGGCCATACAGCCGAACTTCCATTTCCTTGACATCGCTTTCGTGGACATTCAACTGGCTGGCCATGTCCTTGATCTCGGTCTCCCCGAGCGCGCCGCTGCCTTGCTTCATGCTGCGCAGGTTGAAGAACAGTTTGCGTTGCGCCTTGGTGGTGGCGACCTTGACCAGGCGCCAGTTCTTGAGAATGTATTCGTGGATTTCGGCCTTGATCCAGTGCACCGCGAAAGAGACCAGGCGCACGCCGCGCTCAGGATCGAAGCGCTTGACCGCCTTCATCAGTCCGATATTGCCTTCCTGAATCAGGTCGGCATGGGGCAGGCCATAGCCCAGGTAGCCACGGGCGATGGCCACGACCAAGCGCAGGTGCGAGAGCACCAGCTTGCGGGCGGCTTCGAGGTCTTCCTGTTCGCGAAACCGGGTGGCGAGCGTGTGCTCTTCCTCAGCGCTGAGGATGGGGAAGCGATTGACCGCCTGGATGTAGTTTTCCAGGCTGCCCAGCGCGCTCGGGACGGGGAAATTCAGGGTGTCGGTCGTCATCGGATTTGCCTCCAATCTGCGTGCTGATATGTTAGCACTCGATCATATAGAGTGCTAACAACGGCGAAGTTCCCACCAGCGGATTATTATTCTTCAACCGTTTCTAACTTGACAAAAATAGTCGGGTAATGGCTAGATTCGGGTGAGCGTGGCAAATTCGCCACTCAATGATCTCGTGTGATCGCGCCCAACTATTGATAGGAGTTCGCCATGGATACGCTGGAACCCAGTTTGAGCCTCTTGCAGGCAGCCGCATCGCGCGGGGATGTCAATGCCCTGTCGAATGCGCTGGCTGAGGGAGGCGACATCGACGCGACCGATCCGCACGGTCGCAGTGCGCTGATCTTCGCGGCATACAACCCGGAAACGGATTCCGGCTGTCCGGCTTGCGTGGAAATGTTGCTCAGCGCAGGGGCTGATCCAAACCATCGCATGCATTTCGGCAACACGGCCTTGATGATTGCCGCGGGTGCCGGGGAAATCGAGGTGTGCCGCGTGTTGCTCGAGCATGGCGCCGATCCGGCGCTGACCAATGAGGCCGGGTTGACGGCCCTGCGCATGGCGTATCTGACGCACCGGATCGACGTTGTCAATTTGTTGCAGGAACTGACCCAGGAGCCTTTGCTGGGCGAGGGCAAGGATGAAGGCACCTCGTGCAGCACAGCCCAGGGCAAGCTGGCCCCCAAGGCCAGCGTGATCCAGTTCGTGCCCAACCCTGGCGTGGGTGTGGCCACCATGACGCTGCCCGGCAGCAAGGACGTGGCTTGACCTGAGGGGCCGCCCTACAGCAGTTTCCGGAGGCTGTGACCGACCGCGAAGTAGGCGCCCAGCAGGCCGAGTAGCGCCGCGCCACCGAGGAGGACTGTCGTTTCGAGCCAGCCCAGCCCGACGAGGGTGTTCGGCAGACCCCAGGCCTCGGCAAAACGGGACAGGCTGCGCCCGAGCAAGGCCAGCGCCCCGGAGACCAAGGCCCACCCGGCGACCCCGCCGAGCAGGCCTTGCAGGGTGCCAAAATAGAGAAAAGGTCTGCGAATGAATCGGTCAGTGGCGCCGATCAGACGGGACACCTCAATTTCCTCGCGCGCGGCATAGATCTGCAGGCGAATGGTGTTGCCAGTGATCGCCGCAAGGGCCAGGCCGAGGGTCGCTGCCAGCAGCAGCACCAGATCGCGGCCAAATTCGAGCAGGGCGGCGAGCCGACGCGTCCAGTCACTGTCGACCAGGACCTGTTCGACTTCGACGCGACTGCGCAATTCAGCGGCCAGTCGGTCGATGGCTTCGGGTGAGGCGGCCTTGGCTCCGATGATGATGGTGTCAGGCAGGGGGTTGCCCTCGAGGCCGGCGGTCAGGTCGGCGAGCCCGGCATCGCCGAGGCGCTTCAAACCTTCATCGCGTGTGAAGAAGCGTGTTGTGCGGATGGCCGGATGGCGGCTCAATTCCTGGACGAGGGCGCGCCCCTGCGTGGCGTCCAATTCTGGCTTGAGGAACAGGCTGAGTTCCGGTTCGCTGGACAATCCACCAGAAAGCTTCTCGAGGTTGTGCAAGGCCAGGTACAGGCCGGCCGGCAAGGCCAGCGCGATGCCGATGACCAGCACGCTGAACAGGGTCGCGAAGGGTTGCGCGCGCATGCTGTGCAGGGCCAGGCCAAGGCTGTGCAGGTTGTGGTCGACCCAGGCCCTCATGGCGACAGCCGCCCCTCTTGCAGATGCAGGGTTCGACCCGCATAGCGGCCAATCAAAACCTGATCGTGGGTCGAAATCAGGGTGGTGACGCCCACCTGATTGAAGGCCTGGAACATGTCCATGATGTCACGGGCGTAATCGTCATCCAGGTTGGCGGTAGGCTCGTCGGCAAGCAGCAGAGGGGGGCGGCTGACGATGGCACGCGCGATACACAGACGCTGCTGCTCACCGCCGGAAAGGGTGATCGGCCGGGCCCGCTCGCGCTTCAAGAGGCCCACCTTGTCGAGTGCGGCGCGTACCCGCTTGGCGGCCTCGCTGCCCGTCAGGCCCTGGATGTGCAGGGGCAATAACACGTTGTCGAACACCGAACGATCATAGAGCAGCTTGTGGTCCTGGAAGATCAGGCCGATGTTGCGCCGGAAATAGGGCAGTGCGGCGCGCCGCATGCGGCCGAGGTTCTGACCGCCAACGGTGATCACGCCGGAGGTGGGGCGCTCGATGGCAGCGACCAGCTTGAGCAGGGTGCTTTTACCGGCCCCGGAATGTCCGGTCAGGAACACCAGTTCACCGCGCCGGATGGTCAGGTTGACCCCGGACAGCGCTTCATGTCCCCCCGGGTAACGCTTGGTAACGTCGGAAAACTCGATCATTCGCCGAACAGGGCGTCGACAAATTCATCGACTTTGAAAGGCTGCAGATCGTCAAGGCCTTCGCCAACGCCCACGAAGCGCACGGGAATCGGCTGCCGCTTGGCCAGTGCCGCGATGGTGCCGCCTTTGGCGGTGCCATCCAGCTTGGTCAGGACCAGACCGGTGACACCGATCGCCTCATGGAAGGTCTTGACCTGGGCGAGGGCATTCTGGCCGGTGTTGGCATCCAGCACCAGCAAGACTTCATGCGGTGCACTGGGGTCGGCCTTCTGGATGACCCGGCGCACCTTCTTGATTTCTTCCATCAGGTGCATCTGGGTGGGCAGGCGACCGGCCGTGTCGGCGAGCACGATGTCGATACCGCGCGCGGCTGCGGATTGCACGGCATCGAAGATGACCGCTGCCGGGTCGCTGCCCTGGCCGCCGACCACTTCAACCCCGTTGCGGTCGCCCCAGACCGTCAGCTGTTCGCGGGCCGCGGCCCGGAAGGTGTCACCGGCGGCGAGCAGGACGGTCTTGCCTTCGGTCTGGAATCGCTTGGCCAGTTTGCCAATGGTGGTGGTCTTGCCGGCGCCGTTGACCCCGGCCAGCATGATCACAAAGGGCTGGGCGCCACGGGTGTCAAGGGGGCGTTCGAGCGGCAGAAGGAGTTCAGAGAGCAGTTCACGCAGCGCCTGTTTCAGTGCGCCGGCCTCGGTCATCTTGTCACGCTTGACCCGCGCACGCAGCGCCCCGAGCAGATGCTCGGTGGCCTCGACGCCGACATCGGCGCTGAGCAGGATGGTTTCCAGCTCCTCGTACAGGGCCTCGTCGATCTTGGTGTGTCCGGCAAACAGGCCAGAGAGTTGTCCGGTCAGCGCGGCGCGGGTCTTGGTCAGGCCTTGTTTCAGCCGTTGCGTCCAGGACGGCTTGCTTGCTTCGGGCGCGGAAACGGTCGTCTGGGGCGATTCCGGCGCGGGTGGGGTTTTGCTGGACTTGAGGAAACCAAACACGATGGCGCGCTGTCATTGAGATGCTTTGATTGCAAGGGAGTTTATCATGCGGTCCATTACCCTACGGAGGCCCTCCATGCGCTTCGCTTTGCTCTGGATTCCGCTGTTGCTGGCGCTCTGTGCGCCGGCGCGGGCGGAAATTTTGGAACGCCGCCTGGACAACGGCATGAAGGTGATCGTCAAGACCGACCGGCGCGCTCCGGTGGCGGTCAGCCAGGTCTGGTACCGGGCGGGCAGCATGGACGAGAGTTACGGCACCACCGGGGTCGCCCACGTGCTCGAACACATGATGTTCAAAGGCACCGCGACGGTGCCGGCCGGCGAATTCTCCAAGCGCATCGCCGCCCTGGGGGGACGCGACAACGCCTTCACCTCGCGTGACCACACCGCCTATTTCCAGACCTTGCCGGCCAACCGGCTGGAAACGGCGCTCAAGTTGGAAGCCGACCGCATGGCAAACCTGGTGCTCGATGGCGCCGAATTTGCCAAGGAAATCAACGTGGTCATGGAAGAACGGCGGATGCGCACCGAAGACGAGCCGCAGGCCCGTCTGTACGAGTCGCTCATGGCGGCGGCCTTCCAGACCCATCCCTACCGGCACCCGGTGATCGGCTGGATGGACGACCTGAAGCACATGACCGTGGCCGACGCGAAGCGCTGGTACGACACCTGGTACACGCCCAACAATGCCACGCTGGTGGTGGTGGGTGACGTCGATCCTGAACAGGTATTTGCCTGGGCAGCGACCTATTTCGGCACGTTGCCGGCGCGCGAATTGCCGGTCCGCAAACCCCAGTCTGAGCCGGAACAGGCCGGGCTGAGGCGGGTTGCCTTGAAAGCACCGGCCAAGTTGCCGGCGGTCATGTTGTCCTGGGCGGCGCCGCGTCTCGCCGCCCCCACCGAAGATTGGGAGCCCTATGCCCTGGAAATCCTCGCGGGTGTCTTGGATGGCCATGGCTCGGCCCGGCTGCCCAAGCGCCTGGTCAAGGAACAGGCCCTTGCCGTAGATGTCTCCGCCGGCTATGACCCGGTGTCGCGTGGGCCGAACCACTTCGTTGCCGACGTCACCCCGGCCGAGGGCCACACTCCGGCCGAACTGGAGGCGGCCCTCAAGGAAGAGATTCGCCGGGTCGCCGAGGCGGGTGTCTCGGAGTCCGAGTTGGCCCGGGTCAAGGCCCAGGTGCTGGCTGGCCAGGTGTTCCAGCAGGATTCCCTGTTCTATCAGGCGATGTTGATCGGGGAGTGGGAAACCGCCGGCCTGTCCTGGCGGGATCGCGCCATTCGCTTCGACCGGCTCAAGGCGGTCACCGCCGACCAGGTCAAGGCCGTGGCCGGAAAGTATCTCGTCGACGACCGCCTGACGGTGGCCGTGCTCGATCCGCAACCGCTGCCGGACGAGCCCCCCCGACGCGGCTTCGGTCCGGCGCTCGGAGGTCATCATGTCCGTTAAATCGTTCGTTTCTCTCCTGCTCGCCTGGTCCGTGGCCGGGGCAGCCTGGGCCGGTCTCGACATCCAGCGCTGGAGCACACCCCAGGGTGCCCGGGTGGTCTTCGTCGAGAACCACGATCTGCCGATGCTCGATGTCAGTGTCGCCTTTGCCGCCGGCAGTGCCTATGACCCGCTGGGGCGGCCTGGGGTGGCCAACCTGACCCGGCACCTGCTCAACTTGGGCGCCGGTGAACTGGACGAGCAGCAGATCGCCGAACGCTTGGCCGATGTCGGCGCGCAACTGGGCGGATTCTTCGACGCCGATCGGGCCGGGGTCACCCTGCGCATCTTGAGCAGTGCCCGCGAACGCGAGTCGGCGCTGGCCATCCTGACCACCGTGCTGGCCCGGCCCACCTTCCCCGACGCCGTGGTGGAGCGCGAGAAGGCGCGCGCCATGGCCAACCTGCGCGAGGCCGCTACCAAGCCGGAGTTCCTCGGGGAGCGGGCTTTTCAGGCCGCCGTGTTCGGCACGCATCCCTATGCCCAGCCCGAAACCGGGACGCCCGAGTCGGTCGCGAGCGTGTCCCGCGCCGATCTGGTTGCCTTCCATTCCGGACATTATCGGGCCGCCAACCTGGTGGTGGCGATCATGGGCGACATCGACCGGGCCGGCGCCGAGGCGCTCGCGGTCCGGCTGGCAGAAGGACTGCCGCCCGGGGCCGGGGTGGCGCCCCTGCCGCCGGTGCCGACGTTGGCCCAGGCCGTGGATCAGGTCATCCCGCACCACGCTACGCAGAGCCATCTGTTCATCGGCCAGCCGGGCATGACCCGGGATGATCCGGACTATTTCCCACTCCTGGTCGGCAACTACATCCTGGGCGGCGGGGGCTTCGACTCGCGCATGATCGAGGAAATTCGCCAGAAACGTGGCCTGGCCTACAGTGCCTACAGCTATTTCATCCCCATGCGCCAGCGGGGTCCTTTCCAGATCGGCTTGCAGACCCGGCGCGATGCCACCGACCAGGCCCTGGCCGTGGTGCGCGAAACCCTGCGCGCATTCCTCGACCAGGGGCCGAGCGAAGCGGAACTGCAACAAGCCAAGGATAATTTGGTCGGCAGCTTTCCCCTCCGCCTGGACAGCAATCGCAAGATCCTCGACCACCTGGCCATGCTCGGCTTCTACGAATTGCCGGCCGACTGGTTGGATACCTACACCGTCAAGGTGGCGGCGGTCACCCGCGAGGACATCCTGCGGGCCTTCCGGGCCCGGGTGAACCCGTCGGCCCTGGTGACCGTGGTGGTCGGAGGCCAGCGTGGCGCGGACGGCGGGGAAAAGTAACCAGGTCCGCATCATCGGTGGCCAATGGCGGCGCCAGATCCTGAGTTTTCCCGATCTTCCGGGGTTGCGGCCGACCCCGGACCGGGTACGGGAGACCCTGTTCAACTGGCTCGGCCAGCGTCTGCATGGGCTGCGCTGCCTCGACCTATTCGCGGGCAGCGGCGCCCTTGGCTTCGAGGCGGCCTCGCGTGGGGCCGCCTCGGTGGTGATGGTGGAACGCGACCGAAAGGCGTTGGCTCACCTGCGGGCTGCGCGTGAATCGTTGGCGGCGGCCCAGGTCGAGCTGGTCCAGGCCGATGCGGAATCCTGGCTGGCCGGTTCGCAGGCCCCCTTCGATGTGATCTTTCTCGATCCGCCTTTTCAATCTGGTCTGCTCGAACGGGTCTTGCCCGAGGCGGCGACACGGCTCGCCCCAGAGGGTAAAATCTACGCCGAATTTGGCACCCGACCGGCTCTCGAGGGTATGCGCGTGTTGCGCGAAGGCCGGGCAGGACTGTCGCATTTTTGCCTGCTGGAGCGTGCGTGATTGCAGCCAACAACCTGGCCGGATTGGGGAAGATCGTCTATCCCGGCACTTTCGACCCGATCACCCGGGGGCATGAGGATTTGGTCCGGCGTGCCAGCCGGATCTTCAACCAGGTGGTGGTCGCGGTGGCTGCGAGTGCCAGCAAGGCGCCCTTGTTCTCGCTCGATGAGCGGCTCGGCCTGGCACGGGAAAGTCTGGCCGACCTCGACAATGTGGCGGTGGCGGGGTTTTCCGGCCTGTTGGTCGATTTCGTGCGCGAGCAGGGGACCCAACTGGTGCTCCGGGGTTTGCGTGCGGTGTCCGATTTTGAATACGAGTTTCAGCTCGCGGGCATGAACCGCAGCCTGTATCCGGAATTGGAAACGGTTTTTTTGACGCCGGCGGAGCATTACATGTTCGTCTCCGCCAGCATGGTGCGCGAGATCGCCCGGCTGGGCGGGGATGTGCGGCCTTTTGTGCCGGCCCCGGTCGCCGAGCGGTTGGCGGCAATAAAGTAGTGATTTCAATAACTAGGTGAAGGAAAACCAAGATGGCCCTGATGATTACCGACGAGTGCATCAACTGCGATGTGTGTGAACCCGAGTGCCCGAACGGCGCGATTACCCAGGGGGAAGACATCTACATCATCGACCCCAACAAGTGCACGGAATGCGTCGGCCATTTCGATACCCCGCAATGCCGAGAGGTCTGTCCGGTCGACTGCATTCCGGTCAACCCGGACTACGTCGAAGACAAGGATCAGTTGTACGCCAAGTACGTGAAGCTGACCTCGGGCGGCTGATCCGTGCCCGGCATGCCCCTGCCCCAGGGGCATGCGCCACGCCGGCTCAGGCCGCCAGAACGATGGCCTCGGAATGCACCGGTCGGTTCAGGAGCTGTTGGATCAGGCCGGTGGCCTGGTCCAGCTCGGCCAGCTGGCGCTTCGCCTCGCCCTGCATCTGAAGCAATTCGTCGATGCGGTCGCCCAGGGTGTCGGCGGCCTTGTGGATGCGCTTCACGCTCTCCAGGCGCCGGCGTAGCTGCATCTGGTGTTCCCGGACCTGGCTTTCCATGGGCGACATCACCGCGCGCAGCCAGGATTCGGCTTCCTTGTTGCAGATTTCGAAGATGCGCAGCACGCGGCTGGCAATGGTTTCGAAGAAGCGGCTGGTCAGTTGGTACTGTTCGGTGGTCAACAGGGTGAACAGGTTGTTGATCTGCTGGTTGTAGGCGTCTTCCAGGCGTTTCAGCTCCTTGGCATAACGCAGCATGGAGAAACCCGGGACCGAGTAGCGGGCCATGCCGTGCTCGGTGTTCAGCTTGCGGTACATGGCCTCCATCATGTGGTTGATTTCCTCGACCTGGGCGGTCGCCTTGTGCATGTTGGTCTCGACATCCCGGAAAAAGCTGTTCATGGCCTCGCGCAGGCCCCGGGTGAAACGACTTTGCACCATTGACGCACGGACCTTGGCGATTTCGGCTTTCATGTGGTCGATGCCGATGATCTGGAACAATTGCACGCTGTGCTGTGAAAACACGCTGCGCAGGGCCTGGAAATGCTGCAGGCCGCGCTCGAAGGCCTCCTTGTCCTGGGCGATCTTGACCATGATGTGTTCGACCACGTCCTGGTTCTTGCCCTGCAGGCCGCGCAGCTCACTCAACTGTTCTTCGATATTGTCGTAGCGGCTCTGCAATAGGGCACGGCTCGAGCCGAGCAGGTCGGTGAGCTCGGACTCGGTCTGGTCGCGGACCAGCTCCTGCTTGGACGCGATCAGTTCTTCGCTGAGTGCCTTTTCCAAGGCCTGCAATTGACTCCGGGCAAGCAGGGGGACGTCGCCCTGGATCTTTGCCAGCAGGCCCTTCTGGGCCGATACCGGGAAAATGTTGCGTGCGTCCAGTCCGAGCAGGTCGGAACAGCTCTTCACCTGCTTGTTGATCTCGGCTTCGATCTGGGCCTCGGTCTTGAGCTCGTCCCACAGGCCGTCGATCTTGTTGAGCGCGACCAGGCGGCCCTTCTGGGTGCCGCGCAGGTTGATGTGATCGCGCCAGACCTGGATATCCGACTTGGTGACCCCGGTGTCGGCTGCGAGCACGAACAACACGGCGTGGGCATTGGGCAGCAGGCTGTAGGTCAGCTCGGGTTCGACGCCGATGGCGTTGAGCCCAGGGGTGTCGTAGACCACCAGGCCCTTTTCCAGGAAGGGATGGGGAAAGTTGATGATGGCGTGGCGCCAGGCCGGAATGGAAACCCGGCCGTCCTCGTTGAGCGGCGCCGAATACTCGGTCGCGTCGGCGGTGTAGAGGCCAAACCGCGTCGCATCCTCGACACTGACCGATTTTACCCGGCACACTTCCAGCATGGCCTCGCGGACGCTGTCCGGAGAACTGACGTTCATGGGGATGCGGATCCATTCTTCCGGATAGTTGCGGTATTCGGAAACCGGCGCGTTGGTCGCGCGGGTGTCGATCGGCAACAGTTCCACCTGGGGCGGCTTGCTCGCGTCATAGAGCAACTCGGTGGGGCACATGGTGGTGCGGCCGGCCGTGGACGGCAACAGCCGCTGCTTCAGGTCCGACAGGAAGATCGCGTTGATCAGCTCCGATTTGCCGCGCGAGAACTCGGCGATGAAGGCCACGTGCAGCTTGTCCTCGGCCAGTCGGTCGAGCAGTTGCTGCAAGCGCAGGTCGCGCTGCGAATCGTTCAGGTCCTCCCGGTTCAGCCACTGCCGGTAGTCGGCGATATGGTCAGACAGGCTGGCGCGCCACTGGCTGTAGGCTTCGAAATCAGAGGCGAGGGAAAGGCTGCTCATCGCGGTCTCCTTGAGGTCTTACGCCAATCTAGCATAGGAACCACTTGTTCTATAAGGGCTTTATGTCATCTGGGCTGGCAATGCGGGCAAAAACTGGTTGCCCGGTTGCCGAGTCGGGTTAAACGGATCGGCGTGCCGCAATGGTGACAAGGTTCGCCGGCCCGACCATAGACCTGATAAGTCTGCTGGAAATAGCCGGGCTCGCCATGGCTGTCGACGAAGTCACGCAGGCTGCTGCCGCCGGCCTCGATGGCCCGCGCCAATGTCGCCTTGATTGCGGTGACCAGACGCTGCGTGCGCGGTCGGGTCAGTCGCCCGGCTGGCAGCAGGGGATGGATGCCGGCATGAAACAGGGCTTCGTTGGCGTAGATATTGCCGATACCGACGATGCGGTGGGCATCCATCAGCCAGGCCTTGATCGGCACCTGGCGGCCCCGGGTCTGGCGATACAGCCATTCGGCGTCGAAACCGGGTTCCAGGGGTTCGATGCCGAGCGGTGCGATCAGGGGGTGGGTGGCCGGCGCCTCGCTCCAGAGCAGCGCGCCAAACCGGCGTGGGTCGCGAAAGCGCAGGCGCGTGCCGTCGGCGAGCAGCAGGTCGACGTGATCGTGCTTTTCCGGGGCCGTGCCGGCAGGCACCAGGCGCAGGCTGCCGGACATGCCCAGGTGCAGGATCAAGTGGCCGGCGTCGAGGTGGACAATGAGATATTTGCCGCGCCTGGTCAGGACGGTGATCTGGCGGCCGGCCAGGCGTGCAGGGAGGTCGGGGGGGATCGGCCAGCGCAGGCGCGGCTCGCGCACCTCGGCACCGGCGAGCCGGCGTCCGGTCAGGTGCGGGGTCAGGCCACGCAGGACGGTTTCGACTTCAGGCAATTCGGGCATGTCGGCAATGTGTGGCTCCGGGGATCCCGGAACTTCTCAGCGGCCAAGGGGTTCTGCATAATGCATCAACCCCCGTGGAAATGCAGCCGATGAACCGCACACCGCTCCCCCTTATGCTTGCCCTGGCTTCGCTGACCGCGTGTGCCCAATCGCCGATGGTTCCCAAGGCTGACCCCGGCACGGCGGCCGCCCCCACCGCGGCACACGCCCCCGCCTCGGCGCTGACTTCGCCGCTGCTCTACCAGTTCCTCCTGGGCGAGATCGCCGGCCAGCGTGGCGACCTCGCCCTGGCCAAGGAAGCCTATGTCGACTTGGCTGAAAAGACCCGCGACCCGCGCGTGGTTCGCCGGGCCGGCGAAATCGCCACCTATGCCCGCGATGCCGCGACCAGCGCCCGGATGGCACAACTGTGGGTGGAACTGGAGCCCGAGACCGTGCGCGCCCGGCAAAGCCTGGCCGGAATTCTGATCAGTTCGGACCGCCTCGATGAGGCACGCCCGCACATCGAGATTTTGTTGCGCATGGGTCACGGCTCCCCGGCGAAAGCATTCCCGCAATTGCACGGCATGCTGGCCCGGGCCAAGGACAAGATGGCCGCCCTGGCCCTGATCAAGGATCTGGCGGCCGGCTACCCGGGTTTGCCCGAGGCGTCGATGGCCGTGGCCCAGATGGCATTGGCTGCGGGGCAGCAGGCGCAGGCCTTGGCGGCCCTGGATGAAGCCTTGCGTGTGCGTCCCGACTGGGAGGCGGCTGCCTTGCTCAAGGGGCAGGCCTTGTCACGGGCCGGCGACGAGCCCGTGCTGGCCTACTGGCAATCCTTCCTTGAGGCCCACCCTGGTGCGGCCCGGCTGCGCCAGGCCTATGCCAAGGAGCTGGCCAAGGCCGGCCGCTACGAAGCTGCCCGCGCCGAGTTCGATACCTTGATCCGGGGTGCGCCGAGCAATCCCGAACTGTATTTCGCGATCGGCCTGCTGGCCATGCAGATGAGCGATCTCGAAGCGGCCGGACGTTACCTGGACCAGGCCCTGGCGCATGGTTTCGTCGACGATGACCTGATCCGCGTCTACCAGGGCCAGATCATGGAAGGCCGCAAGGACTATCCGGCGGCACTGGACTGGTACCTGAAGGTTCAGCCCAGCGAGCATTACTTCTCGGCACGGCTCAAGGCCGCCGTGGTGCATGGCAAGCTTGGCCAGGTCGAGGCGGGCCGTGCCCTCCTGAAGGCGCTCGAAACCCCGACCGAGGCGACCCAGACCCAGCGCTACCAAGCCGAGGCCCAACTGTTGCGCGAAGCGAACCGCCTTGCCGAGGCCTACGAGGTGCTCAGCCACGCGTTGACCGGTTTGCCTGAATCTGGTGATCTGCTCTACGACCGCGCCATGATCGCCGAACGGCTGGGCCGGCTGGTCGAATCGGAAGCCGACCTGCGCAAGCTGATTGCGCTCGACCCCGAGCACGCCCACGCCTACAACGCCCTCGGCTACACACTGGTCGACCGGACCGACCGGCTGGCGGAAGGCATCGAACTGCTCGACAAAGCCCTCACGCTGAGTCCGGAAGACCCCTTCATTCTCGACAGCATGGGCTGGGCTCTGTTCAAGTCCGGCAAGCTGGCCGAGGCGGTCGACTATTTGCGGCGGGCCTACGCTCGGCGAGACGATCCCGAGATCGCCGCCCATCTGGGTGAGGCGCTCTGGGCGACCGGACAACGGGACGAGGCACGCAAGGTCTGGCAAGGGTCGCTCAAGGACTACCCGGACAACGACGTGCTCAAGGACACCATCACACGCTTCAGCCGCTGATGCGTTCGCTCACCCTATTGCGGGGCGTCCGCCTGCTGGCGTGTTGCCTGGTGTTGGCCGGGTGTGCCGGCAGTGGCGTGCGAATTGCCCAGGACGCCCTGCGCGGCCAGGTTCCGGTCGAGGCCTTCCAACTGACCGGGCGGGTCTCGGTCAAGCGCGAGGCGCAGAACCTGTCTGGCACTTTGGATTGGCGACGGGCCGGTGCCGTAGAACGCCTGCTGGTATCCGGTCCGCTGGGTCAGGGCGCGGCAGAGATCCAGCGCGAGGCCGGTACCCTGGTGCTGCGCACCGCCGATGGCGTCGAGGTGCGTGAGGCGAATGACGCGCAGATGCTCGAACGTCTTCTGGGCGTGGCCTTGCCGCTCGACGGGCTGGTCTGGTGGCTGTCCGCCTTGCCGCGTCCGGGCGGCGACTTCCAGGCCATCGCTGGAGAAGACGGTCGGATTGCCCGGCTCGACCAGGATGGCTGGCAGATCGAATACAGCCGGTACCGTGAAGTGGCCGGGCGCTGGTTGCCCGGTCGGGTGTTCGCCAGTCGGGGTGATCTGGAATTCCGGCTGGTGGTGGATGTCTGGGAGCCGTTATGACGCCGTATCCCGCGCCCGCCAAACTGAACCTGTACCTGCACGTGGTGGGCCGCCGACCGGATGGCTACCATCTCCTGCAAAGCCTGTTCCGCTTCGTCGACCATGGTGACACGGTGCATGTCGGCGTGCGTGACGATGGTGAAATCCGTTTGCACGCGCCTTTGCCTGGAGTGCCAGTCGAGACCGACTTGTGCCATCGTGCCGCACGCTTGTTGCAGTCGCACACGGGCTGTGGCCTGGGGGCCGACATCGGCCTCGAGAAACGGCTGCCCCTGGGGGGAGGCCTGGGTGGTGGCAGTTCCGATGCCGCCACGGTGTTGCTGGCCCTGAACCGGTTGTGGCACCTGAATATGTCACGTGAGGCGCTCCAGGCCCTTGGGCTGGCCCTGGGGGCCGACGTGCCCGTGTTCGTGTTTGGTCGCACGGCCTTCGCCGAGGGGGTGGGTGAACGCCTGCGTGCCGTGACCCTGCCACCCGCCAGCTATGTGGTGCTGATCCCGCCTGTCCAGGTGGCCACGGCGGCGATTTTTTCGCATCCGGGATTGACACGGGACACGCCAGAGATGAAAATCCCGGCCCTCTCAGGTGGGCATAACGATCTGGAGCCGGTGGCGGTGGCGACCTATCCCGTGATAGGCGAATATCTACGGTGGCTCGGACAGTTCGGCGATGCCCGCATGACCGGTTCCGGCGCCTGCGTATTTGCGGCTTTTCCGGATCGGGCCGAGGCCGAGGCGGTGTTTGCCCGGCGACCGGTGGGCATGAACGGTTTTGTGGCGGACGGTCTCGACGTGCATCCGATGTACGACGGGACTTGACCGCCAAGCTTGGGGAGTCGCCAAGTGGTAAGGCACCGGATTTTGATTCCGGCATTCGTAGGTTCGATCCCTACCTCCCCAGCCAAATGCACAAGCGTGCGGCGTGGCCGCGCGCTTTTTTGTTTTTTCGTCATCCGCGCGGGTTAGTTCAGTGGCCTACGACAGCTTGATGGTGTTTACCGGCAACGCGAATCCCAAGCTTGCCGAAGAAGTGGCGCGCAGCCTCAACATTCGCCTGGGACGGGCCACGGTCGGCCGGTTCTCGGATGGTGAGGTGGCGGTGGAGATCCTCGAAAACGTTCGCGGCAAGGACGTCTTCGTATTGCAGTCCACGTGCATGCCGACCAACGACAACCTCATGGAAGTGATGTTGATGGTGGATGCCCTGCGGCGTGCCTCGGCCGGTCGCATCACCGCCGCCATCCCTTACTTCGGCTACGCCCGCCAGGATCGTCGGGTGCGTTCGGCGCGGGTGCCGATCACCGCGCGCGTGGTGGCCGACATGCTGACCGTGGTCGGCGTCAATCGCCTGCTGACCATGGATCTGCACTCGGACCAGATCCAGGGCTTCTTCGACATCCCGGTCGACAACGTCTATTCGACGCCGATCCTGATGGGTGACATCTGGAAGCAGGACCACGACAACCTGATGGTGGTGTCGCCCGACGTCGGCGGTGTGGTGCGCGCCCGGGCGGTGGCCAAGCGCCTGGATTGCGATCTGGCCATCATCGACAAGCGCCGACCGAAGCCGAACGTGGCCAAGGTGATGCACATCATCGGTGAGGTCAAGGACCGCACCTGCATCATCATGGACGACATGGTGGACACCGCCAACACCCTGTGCGAGGCCGCCGCCGCGCTCAAGGAGCATGGCGCGAAGCAGGTCATGGCCTACATCACCCACCCGGTGCTGTCGGGCAGCGCCATCGAGCGGATCGCCGGTTCAAAGCTCGACGAATTGGTGGTGACCGACACCATTCCGCTGCGCGATGACGCAGCGAAATGTCCGAAGATCCGCCAAGTGTCGGTGGCGGAGCTGCTGGCGGAGACGATTCGCCGGATCAGCAACGAGGATTCGGTCAGTTCCTTGTTCGTCGAGTAAGTTTTTGGGATCGGCGTGACACGCGGTTTCGTCACGTCTTTCCCGAAGTAACCCGCCTGGTCGCGGGCGGTTTTTTGTTCTATCTGGAGAAAAAAATGCAATTCGAAATCAATGCTGCCAAGCGTGACGGTCAAGGTTCGGGTGCGAGCCGCCGCCTGCGTCGCGCCGGCCGGGTGCCGGGCATCGTCTACGGGGCCGACAAGGCGCCTCTGGCCATCGACATGGACCACAAGGAGCTGCTGCTCAACCTGCGGCACGAGGCTTTCCACGCGTCCGTGGTGACCCTCAACCTGGAGGGTGAGAAGCAGCCGGTCCTGCTCAAGGATGTCCAGACCCACCCCTACAAGGTGCAGGTCCTGCACATCGACTTCCAGCGCGTCGATGCCACCCACAAGATCCACATCAAGGTGCCCCTGCACTTCATCAACGCGGACATCTGTCCGGGTGTGAAGCTGGGTGGTGGTGTGGTCAGCCATGTCATGACCGAGTTGGACGTGAGCTGCCTGGCCACGGCCCTGCCCGAATTCATCGAGGTGGACTGCAAGGATCTGGCGGTCGGGCAATCCATCCACGTGTCTCACCTCAACCTGCCGGCCGGTGTCGAATCGGTGCTGCTGCACCGGGGCGAGGACCCCACCGTGGCCACCATCCTGGGCGCCAAGGCGGAAGCCGCCGAGGGCGAGGCCCCGGCCGCCTGATAGGCGATGCCGGTCGCTCCGCGACTCGTGGTCGGGCTCGGCAACCCCGGGCCCGAATATTCCGAAACCCGGCACAACGCCGGGTTTTGGTTTTGTGAGCGGCTGGCCGCGCGGCTGGGCGCGTCCCTGTCGCGCGAGGCGCGTTTCCATGGTCTGGCCGGCCTGGCCCGGTCGGAAGGGGTCTGGTGTCTGTTGCCGCAGACCTACATGAACCGGTCCGGTCAGGCAGTCGGTGCACTGGCCCGATTCCACAAGATCGCGCCCGCCGAGATCCTGGTGGTGCATGACGAACTGGATATTCCGCCTGGCCAGCTGCGCATCAAGTTCGGCGGTGGCCCCGGCGGACACAACGGCCTCAAGGACATCACCGCGCACCTGGGTACGCCGGACTACTGGCGCCTGCGCATCGGCATCGGTCATCCGGGCGACCGGAACGAAGTGATCAACTACGTACTCAAGCCGCCGCGCAAGGAAGAGGCGCTCGAGATCGAGGCCGCCCTGGACCGTGCCCTCGACCTCTGGCCGCTGATCGCCAAGGCCGACTGGCCGGCCGCCACCCAGCGCGCCCACACCAAGATAAAGGAAAGCAAGCCATGAAATGCGGCATCGTCGGGTTGCCCAACGTCGGCAAGTCCACCCTGTTCAACGCCTTGACCAAGTCGGGCATCGCGGCGGAGAACTATCCCTTCTGCACCATCGAACCCAATGTCGGCATCGTCGAAGTGCCCGACCCCCGTCTGGCGGCCCTGTCGGCCATCGTCAAGCCGCAAAAGATCCAGCCGGCCATTGTCGAGTTCGTCGACATCGCCGGGCTGGTGGCCGGCGCCAGCAAGGGCGAGGGGCTGGGCAACCAGTTCCTGGCCAACATTCGCGAGACCGACGCTATCGTCCATGTGGTGCGCTGCTTCGAAGATGAAAACGTGGTGCACGTCGCAGGCAAGGTCGATCCGGTCGCCGACATCGAGGTCATCAACACCGAGCTGGCCCTGGCCGATCTGGCTACGGTCGAGAAGGCGCTGGCTCGCTACACCAAGCAGGCCAAGTCAGGCGGCGACAAGGAGGCCAAATTGCTGGTCGAGGTGCTGGAAAAGTGCCAGGCCCAATTGAACGAGGCCAGGCCGGTGCGGGCCCTCGATCTGTCCAAGGAAGAGCGGGCAAACCTGCGTCAGTTCTTTCTGCTCACCGCCAAGCCGGTGCTGTATGCTGCCAACGTCAAGGAAGGCGGGTTCGAGGGCAATCCTGCGCTCGACAAGGTCAACGCCCTGGCGGCGACTGAAGGCGCCGACGTGGTCGCCATCTGCGCGGCCATCGAGGCCGAGATTGCCGACCTGGACGATGCCGACAAACAGGTTTTCCTGGAAGACATGGGCATGCACGAGCCGGGATTGAATCGCTTGATCCGGGCGGCCTATCACCTGCTTGGGCTGCAGACCTACTTCACCGCCGGGGTCAAGGAAGTGCGCGCCTGGACCATCCACCAGGGCGATACCGCACCCCAGGCGGCCGGGGTGATTCACACCGATTTCGAGCGCGGCTTCATCCGTGCCCAGACCATCGCCTTCGATGATTTCATCGCCTGTGGCGGCGAACAAGGCGCCAAGGAAGCGGGCAAGATGCGCGCCGAAGGCAAAGAGTATGTGGTGCGTGACGGTGACGTGATGAACTTTCTTTTTAACGTCTGAGTCAGTTTGTGTTTGACAAGCCATTTGAAGGCAACGATAATGCCGCGCTTTCCCGGAGGGGTTCCCGAGCGGTCAAAGGGATCAGACTGTAAATCTGACGGCACTGCCTTCGAAGGTTCGAATCCTTCCCCCTCCACCAGAATACGCAAGCATTCGGTGGAAGATAGACCGGATGTGCTGGCTGTTGATGTACGGCGGGTGTAGTTCAATGGTAGAACCACAGCCTTCCAAGCTGATGACGTGGGTTCGATTCCCATCACCCGCTCCAGTTGTCAGGCTGTGTGAGTAAAAGTTTTCGCCCATGTGGCTCAGTGGTAGAGCACTCCCTTGGTAAGGGAGAGGTCGGCAGTTCGATCCTGCCCATGGGCACCAGTATTTCGTTTCGCAATTTGCTATAGGGGTTAGTAACGATGGCCAAGGAAAAATTTGAGCGTACGAAGCCGCACGTGAACGTGGGTACGATTGGGCACGTGGACCATGGCAAGACCACGTTGACGGCGGCGATCACGACGATTCTGTCGAAGAAGTTTGGTGGCGCGGCGAAGAACTACGCGGACATCGACTCGGCACCTGAAGAGAAGGCGCGCGGCATCACGATCAACACGGCGCACGTGGAATACGAGACGGCGACGCGTCACTACGCGCACGTGGACTGCCCGGGTCACGCTGACTACGTGAAGAACATGATTACCGGCGCGGCGCAGATGGACGGCGCGATCCTGGTGGTGTCGGCTGCTGATGGCCCGATGCCGCAGACCCGCGAGCACATTCTGCTGGCGCGTCAGGTGGGTGTGCCGTACATCATTGTGTACATGAACAAGGCCGACATGGTTGACGACGCCGAGCTGCTCGAGCTGGTCGAGATGGAAGTTCGCGAGCTCTTGTCCAAGTACGAATTCCCTGGTGACGACATTCCCATCGTCATTGGCTCCGCGCTGAAGGCGCTGGAAGGCGACCAGAGCGACATCGGCGAAGCCAGCATTTTCAAGCTGGCCGATGCGCTGGACAGCTACATCCCGACGCCGGAGCGCGCCGTGGACAAGCCGTTCCTGCTGCCGATCGAAGACGTGTTCTCGATCTCCGGCCGCGGCACCGTGGTGACCGGCCGTGTCGAGCGCGGCATTGTGAAGGTGGGCGAGGAAGTTGAGATCGTCGGCATCAAGCCGACCACCAAGACCACCTGTACCGGCGTGGAAATGTTCCGCAAGCTGCTGGACCAGGGCCAGGCGGGCGACAACGTGGGCGTGCTGCTGCGCGGCACCAAGCGAGAGGACGTGGAGCGTGGCCAGGTGCTGGCCAAGCCGGGTTCGATCACGCCGCACACCAAGTTCACGGCCGAGATCTACGTGCTGAGCAAGGACGAAGGCGGTCGTCACACGCCGTTCTTCAACGGCTACCGTCCGCAGTTCTACTTCCGGACGACGGACGTGACTGGTGCGATCGAGCTGCCGGCCGGGACCGAGATGGTGATGCCTGGCGACAACGTGTCGATCACGGCCGCGCTGATCGCCCCGATCGCCATGGAAGAAGGTTTGCGCTTCGCCATCCGTGAAGGCGGTCGTACCGTCGGCGCCGGCGTCGTCGCCAAGATCATCGAGTAATACTCGGTAAGTTGTAGGAAACAAGGCGCCTCGCTCGCGGGGCGCCTTGGTGTCTCTGCCGCAGGGGCATAGCTCAATTGGCAGAGCGTCGGTCTCCAAAACCGAAGGTTGGGGGTTCGAGACCCTCTGCCCCTGCCACTCTATAAAGATTAACGACAGTCATGGCCGACAAGATCAAGCTCGCAGTTGCCTTCCTGTTGGTGGCGCTCGGGATTGCTGGGTTCTACCTGCTTTCGGACAGCCCCACGGTGGTTCGCGTGGTGTCCGTGTTGGCGGGGGTGGCGGCCGCGACCGGCGTCGCGTATCTCACGGCACCAGGCAAGGCGTTTTACGCATTCAGCCAGGAATCGGTGGCCGAGGCCCGCAAGGTGGTCTGGCCGACCCGCAAGGAGACCCTCCAGATGACCGGAGTGGTGATCCTGTTCGTCATCGTCATGGCGATCTTCCTCTGGTTGGTGGATAGCGGCCTGTTCTGGCTGGTCAAGCTGGTCATGGGCAGGAGCGATTGATGGCGATGCAATGGTATGTGGTGCATGCCTACTCGGGCTTCGAGAAAAGCGTCATGCGTGCACTGAAGGAGCGCATCGAGCGCGCTGGCATGCAGGATCAGTTCGGCGAGATTCTCGTTCCGGTCGAGGAAGTGGTGGAAATGAAGGGCGGCCAGAAGCGGACGTCCGAGCGCAAGTTCTTCCCGGGCTATGTGTTGGTCCAGATGGAAATGAACGACGCCAGCTGGCACTTGGTCAAGAGCACGGCCAAGGTCACCGGCTTTGTCGGCGGGACTGCCAACAAGCCGGCGCCGATCTCCGAGCGCGAGGTGAGCGCCATCATGCAGCAGATGCAGGAGGGCGTGGAAAAGCCGAAGCCGAAGATCACCTTCGAGGCGGGCGAGATGGTGCGCGTCACGGATGGCCCGTTCACCGACTTCAACGGCTCCGTCGAGGAAGTCAACTACGACAAGAGCAAGCTGCGTGTGTCGGTGACCATTTTTGGCCGCCCGACGCCCGTGGAGTTGGATTTCTCCCAGGTGGAGAAGGCTTAGAGACGGTGACAGCGTGACCAGTGGCAAAGTGACAGGCGGTTTGTGTCACCCGTCACCCGTCACCTGTCATCGATTTTGTAGGGGAGAGACGGCCAGTCTCGTTCGCACCCGTCACAACCAGGAGTTGTAAATGGCAAAGAAAATCATCGGCTATATCAAGCTGCAAGTGCCGGCCGGCAAGGCCAACCCGTCGCCGCCGATCGGTCCGGCTCTGGGTCAGCGCGGTCTCAACATCATGGAATTCTGCAAGGCCTTCAACGCCCAGACGCAGCAGCTGGAGCCGGGCCTGCCGATCCCCGTGGTGATCACCGCCTACGCCGACAAGAGCTTCACCTTCATCATGAAGACGCCGCCGGCCACCATTCTGATCAAGAAGGCCGTTGGCATTCAGAAGGGCAGCCCGAAGCCCCATACCGACAAGGTGGGCACCATTACCCGTGCCCAGCTGGAAGAAATCGCCAAGACCAAGATGCCGGATCTGACCGCCGCCGACATGGACGCCGCCGTGCGCACCATCGCTGGCAGCGCCCGCAGCATGGGTCTCAACGTGGAGGGTGTCTGACATGGCCAAGGTTTCCAAGCGTTTGAAGGCCCTCAAGGCCACTGTTGACCGCAACAAGATGTATGCCATCGACGAGGCCTTGGGCCTGGTCAAGTCGGCCGCCACCGCCAAATTCGACGAATCCATCGACGTGGCCGTGAATCTCGGCGTCGATCCGCGCAAGTCCGACCAGGTGGTCCGTGGCTCGGTGGTGTTGCCGCGCGGCACCGGCAAGTCGGTCCGGGTCGCCGTGTTCGCCCAGGGGGCCAATGCGGAGGCTGCCAAGGCCGCGGGGGCCGACATCGTCGGCTTCGAGGACCTGGCCGCCGACATCAAGGCGGGCAAGATGGACTTCGATGTCGTCATCGCCACGCCCGACGCCATGCGCGTGGTCGGTCAGCTCGGCCAGATCCTGGGTCCGCGCGGCCTGATGCCGAACCCCAAGGTCGGCACCGTCACCCCGAACGTCACCGAGGCCGTCAAGAACGCCAAGGCGGGCCAGGTCCAGTACCGCACCGACAAGGCCGGCATCGTGCATGCCACCCTGGGCCGAGCGTCCTTCGAGCCCGCCGCCCTGAAGGAAAACCTGTCCGCGATCATCGAGGCCCTGAACAAGGCCCGTCCGGCCAGCGCCAAGGGCGTGTACCTCAAGAAGATCGCCGTCTCCAGCACCATGGGGATCGGTGTCCGGGTCGACCAGGCCAGTCTGGTCCAGCAGTAAACAGAATTTGGGTGCCCGCCGGCGTGGGTCGGCGGGCGCGTCCAAGACCGTAGACGTCGCAAGGCTTAATCGAGCGCAAGCTCGGTCTACGCAGACGGTGTCACCCGAAACAGGATGCATCTCCTGAATCAGGTCGCCGTAGGGGGTGCGGCGAAAGTCGTGCCAATTGTTGGCTTGATAGGAGGAAAGACCCGTGGGTCTCAATCTTGATGACAAGAAAGCTGTCGTAGCCGAGGTTTCGGCCAAGCTCGTCGATGCTCAGACCATGGTCATGGCCGAGTACAGCGGGGTTCAGGTCGCCGACCTGACCGTGCTGCGCGCCAAGGCCCGCCAGTCTGGCGTTTACCTGCGCGTGCTGAAGAATACCCTGGTGCGTCGCGCCGTCGTCGGCACGCCGTTCGAGCCTTTGGCCGAACACATGTCCGGGCACCTGATCTACAGCGTCTCCGCCGATCCGGTGGCTGCCGCCAAGGTGCTGAACGATTTCGCCAAGGGTAACGACAAGCTGGTTCTGAAGGTCGGTTGCTATGACGGCAAGGTGCTGGACAAGGCGGGCGTGCAAGCCCTGGCGTCCATCCCCAGCCGCGAAGAGCTGCTCGCGAAGCTGCTGGGCGTCATGCAGGCGCCGCTGACCGGCTTCGTCGGCGCCATGGCGGCCCTGGCCAAGAAGCGCGAAGAAGAAGCAACCGCTTAATCACTGATCAAACATCTCGATTTAGGAGTGCATTGAAATGGCAATTAGCAAGGAAGACATCCTGGAAGCCGTCGGCGCGATGAGCGTCATGGAATTGAACGACATGGTCAAGGCCTTCGAGGAGAAGTTCGGCGTGTCCGCCGCCGCGATGGCCGTCGCCGGTCCCGCTGCCGGTGGCGCCGCTGCCGCTGCAGAGGAGAAGACCGAGTTCGACGTGATCCTGACCGCCGCCGGCGCCAACAAGGTCAACGTCATCAAGGTCGTCCGCGCGATCACCGGCCTGGGCCTCAAGGAAGCCAAGGACCTGGTCGACGGTGCCCCGAAGGCCGTCAAGGAAGGCTGCCCGAAGGCCGAGGCCGACGACATTCTCAAGCAACTGACCGAAGCCGGTGCCACGGCCGAAATCAAGTAACCGACGCGTGCCCGGGCATTGCGCCTGCAGTCTGGCTGGTGGCCTTCGGGCCGCCAGCCTTTGCCTATTTCAGGCTTCAGGAATCCTGCGCGTGCGCTGGATTCCTGAATCCTGAGTCCTGTCACTGACACGGAGCCGACATGAGCTATACCTTCGCTGAAAAAAAGCGTATCCGCAAAAGCTTCGCCAAGCGCGAAAGCGTGTTGCAGGTGCCCTACCTGCTGACCACCCAGATCGAGTCTTACATCGAATTTCTGCAGGAGGATGTCTTGCCCTCCGAGCGGCGCGATGTCGGCTTGCAGGCGGCTTTCGGCTCCATCTTCCCGATCACCAGCCACAACGGCGGCGCCCGGCTGGATTTCGTCAGCTATACCCTGGGCACCCCGGTGTTCGACATCGTCGAGTGCCAACAGCGTGGCCTCACCTTCGCAGCCAGCCTGCGTGCCAAGGTGCGCCTGGTGATCCTGGACCGCGAGAGCACCAAGGAAAAGATCAAGGAAGTGAAGGAGCAGGAGGTCTACATGGGCGAGATCCCGCTCATGACTCCGAACGGTTCATTCATCATCAACGGCACCGAGCGGGTCATCGTCTCCCAGCTGCACCGTTCGCCCGGCGTGTTTTTCGAGCATGACCGCGGCAAGACCCACAGCTCCGGCAAGCTGCTGTTCTCGGCCCGCATCATCCCCTACCGTGGCTCCTGGCTCGACTTCGAATTCGACCCGAAGGATTTCGTCTACTTCCGGATCGACCGCCGTCGCAAGATGCCGGTCACCATCCTGCTCAAGGCGCTGGGCTACACGCCGGAGCAGATCCTGGCCGAATTCTTCGAGTTCGAGACCTTCCACTTCGGCAAGAAGGGCATCGAGTTCGAATTGAAGCCGGAACGCCTGAAGGGCGAGACGGCCCGTTTCGACATCGTCGACAAGGATGGCAAGGTCATCGTCGCCAAGGACAAGCGCATCACCGCCCGGACGATCAAGGAGCTGGAAGCCGCCGGCATCAAGAAGGTACTGGTCGAAAGCGACTTCATCCTCGGTCGCACCATTGCCGCCAACGTGGTGGACAAGGAGACCGGTGAAATCGTGGCGCGTGCCAACGACGAGATCACCGAGACCCTGCTCGAGAAGCTGACCGAAGCCAAGGTCGCCAAGATCGAGACCCTGTACACCAACGAACTCGACCACGGCCCGTTCGTGTCGCAAACCCTGCGTACTGACGAAACGGTCGACCAGTGGACCGCGCGGGTCGCCATCTACCGCATGATGCGCCCGGGCGAGCCGCCCACCGAGGATGCCGTCGAGGCGCTGTTCCAGCGGTTGTTCTTCTCGCCGGAAGCCTATGACCTGTCCAAGGTCGGCCGCATGAAGTTCAACCGTCGCATCGGCCGCGACGAGCTCACCGGACAGGGGACCCTGGCGACCGAGGACATCGTCGCCGTCATCAAGATTCTGGTCGAGCTGCGCAACGGTCGGGGCGAAGTCGATGACATCGACCATCTGGGCAACCGCCGGGTCCGTTCCGTCGGCGAGCTGGCGGAGAACCAGTTCCGTGCCGGCCTGGTGCGGGTCGAGCGCGCGGTCAAGGAGCGCCTGAACCAGGCCGAGTCGGACAACCTGATGCCGCACGACCTGATCAACGCGAAGCCGATCTCCGCCGCGATCAAGGAATTCTTCGGGTCGTCGCAGTTGTCCCAGTTCATGGACCAGACCAACCCGCTGTCCGAGATCACCCACAAGCGACGGATCTCCGCCCTGGGCCCCGGGGGCCTGACCCGTGAGCGCGCCGGCTTCGAAGTGCGTGACGTGCATCCGACCCACTATGGCCGGGTTTGCCCGATCGAGACGCCGGAAGGTCCGAACATCGGCCTGATCAACTCGCTGGCCCTGTATGCCCAGACCAACGAGTATGGATTCATCGAGACGCCGTACCGCAAGGTCGTGGACGGCAAGGTCACCGACCAGATCGATTACCTGTCCGCCATCGAGGAAGGCCAGTACGTCATCGCCCAGGCCAACGCCGCCCTGAATGAGCAGGGCCAGTTCACCGACGAGCTGGTGTCCTGCCGGCACAAGAACGAATTCGAGCTGTCCTCGCCCGAGCGCGTCCAGTACATGGATATCGCGCCGTCGCAGATCGTCTCCGTGGCCGCGTCGCTGATTCCGTTCCTGGAACATGACGACGCCAACCGCGCGCTGATGGGCTCCAACATGCAGCGCCAGGCCGTGCCCTGCCTGCGCCCGGACAAGCCCCTGGTCGGTACCGGCATCGAGCGCACCGCCGCGGTCGACTCCGGCACGGTGGTCAAGGCCCTGCGTGGTGGCGTGGTCGACTACGTCGACGCCGGCCGCGTGGTGGTCCGGGTCAACGACGAGGAAGCCGTGGCCGGCCAGGTCGGCGTCGACATCTACTCGCTGACCAAGTACCAGCGTTCCAACCAGAACACCAACATCAACCAGCGGCCGCTGGTCCGCCGTGGCGACAAGATCGCCCGCGGCGACGTGATCGCGGACGGTGCATCGACCGATAAGGGCGAGCTGGCCCTGGGTCAGAACATGCTGGTCGCCTTCATGCCCTGGAACGGCTACAACTTTGAAGACTCGATCCTGATCTCCGAGCGGGTCGTCGCCGAAGACCGCTACACCTCGATCCACATCGAGGAGCTGAACGTGGTGGCCCGGGATACCAAGCTCGGTCCCGAGGAAATCACCCGCGACATCTCCAACCTCAGCCCGCAGCAACTGGGCCGCTTGGATGAGGCCGGCATCGTGCACATCGGGGCTGAAGTCGAGGCGGGTGACGTGCTGGTCGGCAAGGTCACCCCCAAGGGCGAGACCCAGCTCACCCCGGAAGAGAAGCTGTTGCGTGCCATCTTTGGCGAGAAGGCTTCGGACGTGAAGGACACCTCGTTGCGCGTGCCGACCGGCATGACCGGTACGGTCATCGATGTCCAGGTGTTCACCCGCGAGGGGATCGAGCGTGATTCGCGCGCGAACCAGATCATCGACGACATGCTGAAGAAGTACCAGAAGGACCTGGCCGACCAGATGCGCATCGTCGAGCATGATGCCTTCGAGCGGATGCGTCGAATCCTGCTCGGCAAAGTGGTCAAGGGCGGTCCGAAGAAGCTGGCCAAGGGCGCCGAAGTCAGCGCCGAGTATCTGGATGATCTCAATCCCCACGACTGGTTCGACATCCGGGTCGCCGATGAAGATGTCAGCCGCCAGATGGAAGGCATCAAGGAAGGTCTCGACAAGCAGCGCGAGGAATTCGCCGCCATGCTCGAGAACAAGAAGCGCAAGCTGACCTCCGGCGACGAGTTGCCGCCGGGCGTCATCAAGATGGTCAAGGTCTATCTGGCCGTGAAGCGCCGCCTGCAGCCGGGCGACAAGATGGCCGGTCGCCACGGCAACAAGGGTGTGGTGTCCAAGATCGTGCCGGTCGAGGACATGCCCTTCATGGCCGATGGCACCCCGGTCGACATCGTCCTGAACCCGCTCGGCGTACCGTCGCGGATGAACGTCGGCCAGATCCTCGAAGTTCACCTCGGCTGGGCCGCCAAGGGGCTCGGCCAGCGCATCGGCCAGATGCTCGACGCCCAGGCCAAGGCCGCCGACATGCGCAAATTCCTCGACAAGGTCTATAACTCGTCCGGCAAGCAGGAGGACCTGAAGTCCTTCAGCGACCAGGAAATCCTGGAAATGGCAGCCAACCTGCGTGCCGGCGTGCCGTTCGCCACGCCGGTGTTCGACGGGGCCAAGGAAGAGGAAATCAAGACCATGCTCGACCTGGCCTATCCGGACGATGACCCGCGCACCGCGCAGGTCGGCTTCACCCCGGGCAAGACCCAGGTCCAGCTGTACGACGGCCGCAGTGGCGACCCGTTCGATCGGACCACCACGGTGGGCTACATGCACATCCTCAAGCTGCACCACCTGGTCGACGACAAGATGCACGCCCGTTCCACCGGCCCGTACTCCCTGGTCACCCAGCAGCCGCTGGGCGGCAAGGCGCAGTTCGGTGGCCAGCGTTTCGGTGAAATGGAAGTGTGGGCGCTGGAAGCCTATGGCGCCGCCTACACCCTGCAGGAGATGCTGACCGTGAAGTCGGACGACGTCACCGGCCGGACCAAGGTGTACGAGAACATCGTCAAGGGCGAGCACAAGATCGATGCCGGCATGCCGGAGTCGTTCAACGTGCTGGTGAAGGAAATCCGCTCGCTCGCCATCGACATCGACCTCGAGCGTTATTAATCGGGTACCAGGAGCAAAGCCAAGATGAAAGCCCTACTCGACCTGTTCAAGCAAGTCACCCAGGACGAAGAATTCGATGCCATCAAGATCGGCCTCGCTTCGCCCGAGAAGATCCGTTCCTGGTCCTATGGCGAAGTCAAGAAGCCGGAGACGATCAACTACCGGACCTTCAAGCCGGAACGCGACGGCCTGTTCTGCGCCAAGATTTTCGGCCCGGTCAAGGATTACGAGTGCCTGTGCGGCAAGTACAAGCGCCTCAAGCATCGCGGCGTCATCTGCGAGAAGTGCGGCGTCGAAGTCACCCTGTCGAAGGTTCGGCGCGAGCGCATGGGCCACATCGAGCTGGCCAGCCCGGTCGCCCACATCTGGTTCCTGAAGTCGCTGCCCAGCCGCCTCGGCATGGTGCTCGACATGACCCTGCGCGACATCGAGCGCGTGCTCTATTTCGAAGCCTACGTGGTGACCGAACCGGGCATGACCCCGCTCAACCGCTGCCAGATCATGACCGAGGACGACTACCTCGCGAAGCTGGAAGAATACGGTGACGAATTCAAGGCAGGCATGGGCGCCGAAGGCGTGCGTGACCTGCTCAAGGGCATCCACCTGGATGCGGAGATCGAGAAACTGCGTGGCGAGTTGGACAAGACCAGCTCCGACACCAAGATCAAGAAGCTGGCCAAGCGCCTGAAGGTTCTCGAGGCATTCCAGAAGTCCGGCATCCATCCCGAGTGGATGATCCTGGAAGTGCTGCCCGTGCTTCCGCCCGAACTGCGTCCGCTGGTGCCGCTGGACGGTGGCCGCTTCGCCACCTCCGACCTGAACGACCTGTATCGGCGCGTCATCAACCGGAACAATCGACTCAAGCGTCTGCTCGAGCTGAAGGCCCCGGAAATCATCGTCCGCAATGAAAAGCGGATGCTGCAAGAGGCCGTCGACTCGCTGCTCGACAACGGTCGCCGCGGCAAGGCCATGACCGGCGCCAACAAGCGTCCGCTCAAGTCGCTGGCCGACATGATCAAGGGCAAGGGCGGCCGCTTCCGGCAAAACCTGCTGGGCAAGCGCGTCGACTATTCCGGCCGTTCGGTCATCGTGGTCGGCCCGACCCTCAAGCTGCACCAGTGCGGCTTGCCCAAGCTGATGGCCCTGGAACTGTTCAAGCCGTTCATCTTCAACCGTCTCGAAACCATGGGCCTGGCCACCACCATCAAGGCCGCCAAGCGCATGGTCGAAGCCCAGGAACCGGTGGTCTGGGACATCCTGGAAGAAGTGATCCGCGAGCATCCGGTGATGCTGAACCGGGCGCCGACCCTGCACCGTCTCGGCATCCAGGCCTTCGAGCCGACCCTGATCGAAGGCAAGGCCATCCAGCTGCACCCGCTGGTCTGTACCGCCTTCAACGCCGACTTCGACGGCGACCAGATGGCCGTGCACGTGCCCCTGTCGCTGGAAGCGCAGATGGAAGCGCGTACCCTGATGATGGCCTCGAACAACGTGCTGTCGCCGGCCAACGGCGAGCCGATCATCGTGCCGTCCCAGGACATCGTGCTCGGTCTCTACTACATGACCCGCGAGCGCATCAATGCCAAGGGCGAGGGCATGATGTTCGCCAACACCGACGAATTGCGCCGCGCCTGGCAATCTGGTCTGCTCGACATCAATGCCAAGATCACCGTGCGGGTCAAGGAGCGCCTGCTCAAGGATGACGGCACGGTGGATACCCAGATCAACCGCTACGACACCGTGGCCGGCCGCGCCATGCTGTCCGACATCCTGCCGCTCAACCTGTCCTTCTCGCACGTCAACAAGGTCCTGAAGAAGAAGGAAATCTCCAAGCTGATCAACGCCTCCTTCCGCAAGAGCGGCCTCAAGGAGACCGTGGTGTTCGCCGACAAGCTGATGTACACCGGCTTCTCCATGGCGGCCCGGGGCGGCATTTCCATCTGCATGCAGGACATGCTGATGCCGCCGCAAAAGCACGACATCATCGCCAAGGCCGAGCACGAGGTGAAGGAGATCGAATCGCAGTACACCTCCGGCCTGGTGACCCAGGGCGAACGCTACAACAAGGTGGTGGACATCTGGGGCAAGGTCGGCGACGACGTGGCCCGCGCCATGATGGAACAACTTTCGCATGAGACCGTGGTCGACCGCGAAGGCAAGACGGTCAAGCAGGAATCGTTCAACTCGATCTACATGATGGCCGACTCCGGTGCCCGGGGTTCCGCCGCCCAGATCCGCCAGTTGGCCGGCATGCGCGGCCTGATGGCCAAACCGGACGGTTCGATCATCGAGACGCCGATCACCGCGAACTTCCGCGAAGGCCTGAACGTGCTCCAGTACTTCATCTCGACCCACGGCGCCCGGAAGGGCCTGGCCGACACCGCGCTGAAGACCGCCAACTCGGGCTATCTGACCCGCCGTCTGGTCGACGTGACCCAGGACCTGGTGATCACCGAAGACGATTGCGGCACCAAGAACGGCATGGTCATGAAGGCCCTGGTCGAAGGCGGTGACGTGATTGAAGCGCTGCGGGAACGCATTCTCGGCCGGGTCGCCGCGAACGACATCATCCATCCCGACACCGGTGAGACCGTGATCGACGCCGGCACCCTGCTGTCCGAGAGTATGGTCGACCTGATCGATTCGCTCGGCATCGACGAAGTCAAGGTCCGCACGCCGCTCACCTGCGACACGCGCTGGGGCCTGTGCGCCAAGTGCTATGGCCGCGATCTCGGCCGTGGCCATCTGGTCAACTCGGGCGAGGCCGTGGGTGTCATCGCAGCCCAGTCGATCGGCGAGCCGGGTACCCAGCTGACCATGCGGACCTTCCACATCGGCGGTGCCGCGTCGCGGGCCGCCTCGGCCAGCCAGGTCGAGGGCAAGACCGCGGGTACCGTACGCTTTGCCGCCACCATGCGCTACGTGACCAACGTCAAGGGCGAGCAGGTGGTGATTTCCCGGACCGGCGAAGTTCTCATCACCGACGAACATGGACGTGAGCGCGAGCGCCACAAGGTGCCGTATGGCGCGACCCTGGCGGTCAAGGATGGCGACCAGATCAAGGCCGGCATCGCCCTGGCCAACTGGGATCCGCACACCCGTCCGATCATCACCGAATACGCCGGCCGGGTGAAATTCGAGAACGTCGAGGAAGGCGTCACCGTCGCCAAGCAGATCGACGAAGTCACCGGCTTGTCGACCCTGATCGTCATCGACGGCAAGCGCCGGGGCGCCAGTGCCAGCAAGGGCCTGCGTCCGCAAGTGCGCTTCATCGGTGCCGATGGCCAGGAAGTGAAGGCCGCGGGTACCGACCATGCCGTGAACATCACCTTCCAGGTGGGCTCCCTGATCACCGTCAAGGACGGCCAGGAAGTCAACGTCGGCGACGTGCTGGCCCGGATTCCGCAGGAGACCTCGAAGACCCGCGACATTACCGGCGGTCTGCCGCGCGTGGCCGAGCTGTTCGAGGCCCGTTCACCCAAGGATGCCGGCGTGCTGGCCGAAGTCACCGGTACCATCACCTTCGGCAAGGACACCAAGGGCAAGCAGCGCCTGATCATCACCGACCTGGACGGCATCGCGCACGAATACCTGATCCCGAAGGACAAGCATGTCACCGTCCACGACGGCCAGGTGGTGCAGAAGGGCGAGATGATCGTCGACGGCCCGGTCGATCCGCACGACATCCTGCGCCTGCAAGGGATCGAGGCCCTGGCCCGTTACATCATCAACGAGGTGCAGGACGTCTACCGACTGCAGGGCGTGAAGATCAATGACAAGCACATCGAGGTCGTGGTGCGCCAGATGCTGCGCCGTGTCACGGTGACCGATCCGGGCGATTCCGGCTTCATCCCGGGCGAGCAGGTCGAGCGCTCCGAAGTGTTGCAGGAAAACGACAAACTGGTGGCCGAAGAGAAGCAACCGGCCAGCTATGACGACATCCTGCTCGGCATCACCAAGGCATCGTTGTCGACCGACTCGTTCATCTCGGCGGCGTCCTTCCAGGAAACCACCCGGGTCCTGACCGAAGCCGCGATCATGGCCAAGAAGGACGACCTGCGCGGTCTCAAGGAGAACGTCATCGTCGGCCGACTCATCCCCGCCGGCACCGGACTGGCCCACCACCGGATCCGCAAACAGCAGGTGGAACTGGAGGCCAATGCCAGCTATGCCGAGGCCGAGGCGATGTTCGCACCGATCGAGGCAGGTGAGGACGAGACCGGCGGTGCTTGACAAGGTGCTTGACGGCGCATAAAATCCGCAGTCTTTTTTCGGCGGCCCACGTTCTCGTGGGCCGCGCTTATTCCCCAAAAGCCCAGGCGCGGCGGGGGGTTACAACGGTTTAGATCTGACAGAAGGCGCAACACAAATGCCAACCATCAACCAACTGGTGCGGAAGCCCCGCAAGGCTCCGATCGAAAAGAGCAAGGTTCCGGCCATGGAGTCCTGCCCGCAGAAGCGTGGCGTGTGCACCCGGGTCTACACCACCACCCCCAAGAAGCCGAACTCCGCGCTGCGTAAGGTCGCCAAGGTGCGCCTGTCGAACGGCTTCGAGATCATCGGCTACATCGGTGGCGAAGGTCACAACCTGCAGGAACACTCCGTGGTGCTGGTGCGCGGTGGTCGTGTCAAGGACTTGCCGGGTGTGCGTTACCACATCGTGCGCGGCAGCCTGGATACCCAGGGCGTGAAGGACCGCAAGCAATCCCGTTCCAAGTACGGCGCCAAGCGCCCGAAGGCCGGCGGCAAGTAATCAGTGAGGAATTAAGACATGCCAAGACGTCGTGAAGTCCCGAAGCGCAACATCCTGCCCGATCCGAAGTTCGGCAATCAGGAAGTCGCCAAGTTCGTCAATGTGATCATGAACAGCGGCAAGAAGGCCGTGGCCGAGCGCATCGTGTACGGCGCCTTCGAGCAGATCGAGAAGAAAAGCGGCAAGAACCCGATCGAGGTGTTCAACGCGGCGATGGCCAATGTCCGTCCGGTGGTCGAGGTCAAGTCCCGTCGCGTCGGTGGTGCCAACTACCAGGTGCCGGTCGAAGTGCGTCCGGCCCGGCGCAACGCCCTGGCCATGCGCTGGCTGAAGGAATTTGCCCGCAAGCGTGGCGAGAAGTCCATGGGTCAGCGCCTGGCCGGTGAACTCCTGGATGCCGCCGAGGGCCGTGGGGGTGCCATGAAGAAGCGCGAGGAAGTGCATCGCATGGCCGAGGCCAACAAGGCCTTCTCGCATTTCCGCTTCTAATTCCAAGGAAAATCCAAAGTGGCACGCAAGACCCCCATCGAGCGCTATCGAAATATCGGTATCTCCGCCCACATCGACGCCGGCAAGACGACGACGACCGAGCGCATCCTGTTCTATACCGGTGTCAACCACAAGATCGGTGAGGTGCATGACGGCGCCGCCACCATGGACTGGATGGAGCAGGAACAAGAGCGCGGCATTACCATCACCTCCGCCGCGACCACTGCGTTCTGGAAGGGTATGGACATGTCCCGCCCCGAACATCGGATCAATATCATCGATACCCCGGGGCACGTCGACTTCACCATCGAGGTGGAGCGTTCGATGCGCGTGCTGGACGGCGCCTGCATGGTCTATTGCGCCGTGGGGGGTGTGCAGCCGCAGTCGGAAACCGTGTGGCGTCAGGCCAACAAATACGGGGTGCCGCGTCTGGCCTTCGTCAACAAGATGGACCGCTCCGGCGCGAACTTCTTCAAGGTCTACGACCAGATGCGCTCCCGTCTGAAGGCTAATCCGGTGCCGATCCAGGTGCCCATCGGTGCCGAAGACAAGTTCGCCGGCGTGGTCGACCTGGTCAAGATGAAGGCGATCATCTGGGATGATGCCACCCAGGGGACCAAGTTCGAGTATGGCGATATCCCGGCGGATCTGGTGGATACCTGCCAGGAATGGCGCGAGAAGATGGTCGAGGCCGCTGCCGAGGCCAATGAAGAATTGATGAACAAGTACCTGGAGGAAGGTGATCTGTCCGAGGCTGACATCAAGACGGCCCTGCGTCAGCGCACCATCGCCAGCGAAATCGTGCCGATGCTGTGTGGTTCGGCCTTCAAGAACAAGGGCGTGCAAGCCATGCTCGACGCCGTGATCGACTACATGCCGTCGCCGGTCGACATTCCCCCGGTCGAGGGTGAGTTGGAGTCGGGCGAGCGGGATAGCCGGACGGCGTCCGATGAGGCGCCGTTCTCGGCGCTGGCCTTCAAGATCATGACCGATCCGTACGTGGGCCAGCTGACCTTCTTCCGGGTCTATTCCGGTGTGGTGAATTCCGGCGACACCATCTACAACTCGGTCAAGGAAAAGAAGGAGCGTCTGGGTCGCATCCTGCAGATGCACGCCAACCAGCGCGAGGAAATCAAGGAAGTGCGCGCGGGCGACATCGCCGCCGCCGTCGGTTTGAAGGAGGCCACCACGGGCGACACCCTGTGCGCCCTGGACAAGCCGATCGTGCTCGAGCGCATGGTCTTCCCCGAGCCGGTGATTCACGTCGCCGTCGAGCCGAAGACCAAGGCCGACCAAGAGAAAATGGGTCTGGCGCTGAACCGCCTGGCCCAGGAAGACCCCTCGTTCCGCGTCCGCACCGACGAAGAGTCCGGTCAGACCATCATCTCCGGCATGGGTGAACTGCACCTGGAGATCATCGTCGACCGCATGCGCCGCGAATTCAACGTGGAAGCCAACGTCGGCGCGCCCCAGGTGGCCTACCGCGAGTGCATCCGCAAGGCGGTCGAGCAGGAAGGCAAGTTCGTCAAGCAGTCCGGCGGCAAGGGCCAGTACGGCCACGTCTGGCTCAAGATCGAGCCGAACGAGGCTGGCAAGGGCTACGAATTCGTCGACGCCATCAAGGGCGGTACCGTGCCGCGCGAATACATTCCCGCGGTCGACAAGGGCCTCAAGGAGGCGCTCAACAATGGCGTGCTGGCCGGCTTCCCGGTGGTCGACGTCAAGGTCACCTTGTTCGATGGTTCCTATCACGAAGTCGACTCCTCCGAGCAGGCCTTCAAGATGGCCGCCATCATGGGCTTCAAGGATGGCATGCGCAAAGCCAGCCCGTCCCTGCTGGAGCCGATGATGGCCGTGGAAGTGGAGACGCCGGAAGATTACATGGGCGACGTCATGGGCGACCTGAACCGTCGCCGCGGCATCATCCAGGGCATGGAAGACCTGCCCGGCGGCAAGGCCATCAAGGCCGAAGTGCCGCTGGCCGAGATGTTTGGCTACTCCACCGACCTGCGTTCCATGTCCCAGGGCCGTGCGACCTACTCGATGGAATTCAAGCATTACTCCGAGGCCCCGAAGAACGTGGCCGAAGCCGTCATGAACAGCAAGAAGTGATAAGGGCGCACTGACATGGCCAAGGAAAAATTTGAGCGTACGAAGCCGCACGTGAACGTGGGTACGATTGGGCACGTGGACCATGGCAAGACCACGTTGACGGCGGCGATCACGACGATTCTGTCGAAGAAGTTTGGTGGCGCGGCGAAGAACTACGCGGACATCGACTCGGCACCTGAAGAGAAGGCGCGCGGCATCACGATCAACACGGCGCACGTGGAATACGAGACGGCGACGCGTCACTACGCGCACGTGGACTGCCCGGGTCACGCTGACTACGTGAAGAACATGATTACCGGCGCGGCGCAGATGGACGGCGCGATCCTGGTGGTGTCGGCTGCTGATGGCCCGATGCCGCAGACCCGCGAGCACATTCTGCTGGCGCGTCAGGTGGGTGTGCCGTACATCATTGTGTACATGAACAAGGCCGACATGGTTGACGACGCCGAGCTGCTCGAGCTGGTCGAGATGGAAGTTCGCGAGCTCTTGTCCAAGTACGAATTCCCTGGTGACGACATTCCCATCGTCATTGGCTCCGCGCTGAAGGCGCTGGAAGGCGACCAGAGCGACATCGGCGAAGCCAGCATTTTCAAGCTGGCCGATGCGCTGGACAGCTACATCCCGACGCCGGAGCGCGCCGTGGACAAGCCGTTCCTGCTGCCGATCGAAGACGTGTTCTCGATCTCCGGCCGCGGCACCGTGGTGACCGGCCGTGTCGAGCGCGGCATTGTGAAGGTGGGCGAGGAAGTTGAGATCGTCGGCATCAAGCCGACCACCAAGACCACCTGTACCGGCGTGGAAATGTTCCGCAAGCTGCTGGACCAGGGCCAGGCGGGCGACAACGTGGGCGTGCTGCTGCGCGGCACCAAGCGAGAGGACGTGGAGCGTGGCCAGGTGCTGGCCAAGCCGGGTTCGATCACGCCGCACACCAAGTTCACGGCCGAGATCTACGTGCTGAGCAAGGACGAAGGCGGTCGTCACACGCCGTTCTTCAACGGCTACCGTCCGCAGTTCTACTTCCGGACGACGGACGTGACTGGTGCGATCGAGCTGCCGGCCGGGACCGAGATGGTGATGCCTGGCGACAACGTGTCGATCACGGCCGCGCTGATCGCCCCGATCGCCATGGAAGAAGGTTTGCGCTTCGCCATCCGTGAAGGCGGTCGTACCGTCGGCGCCGGCGTCGTCGCCAAGATCATCGAGTAATTCGAAAGAACATCATGCAAAGCCAGAAAATCCGCATTCGCCTCAAGGGCTACGATTACAAGCTGATCGACCAGTCCGCCCTCGAGATCGTTGAAACCGCCAAGCGTACCGGTGCCGTGGTCAAAGGCCCCGTGCCCCTGCCCACCGCCATCGAGCGTTTCGACATCCTGCGTTCGCCGCACGTCAACAAGACCTCGCGCGACCAGCTGGAGATTCGCACCCACAAGCGACTGATGGATATCGTCGATCCGACCGACAAGACCGTAGACGCCTTGATGAAACTGGATCTACCGGCTGGCGTCGACGTCGAGATCAAGCTGCAGTAATTCAGGGCTTTACAAGAAGTTGAAGGCGGGTATAATCCCGCCTCTTTGCTTTTCGAAGTTTTGTGCAACCGCCGACCAATTGCAGTCGGCGCCTTTGAATAGGGAACTAGAACATGACTCTAGGCCTTGTCGGTCGCAAGATCGGCATGACCCGCATTTTCACCGAGGATGGTGCGTCCATTCCGGTGACCGTGTTGGACATGTCGAACAATCGCGTCACCCAGATCAAGACGGTCGAGACGGATGGCTATGACGCCCTCCAGATCGCCTACGGCTCCCGCAAGGCGAGCCGTGTCAGCAAGCCGCTCGCCGGCCATTATGCCAAGGCCGGCACCGAAGCCGGTCGGGGGATGGCCGAGTTCCGTGTCAGCACGGACGTGGCCGGTCAGTACCAGCCTGCTGCGGCCGTGTCAGTGGAAATCTTTGCCGTCGGTCAAATGGTGGATGTCTCAGGTGTGACCCAGGGTAAGGGCTTCGCGGGCACCATCAAGCGCCACAACTTCGGCTCGCAGCGTGCCACGCACGGTAACTCCCGTTCGCACAACGTGCCGGGCTCCATTGGTCAAGCGCAGGATCCGGGTCGCATTTTCCCTGGCAAGCGGATGTCCGGTCATATGGGCGCTGCCAATCGCACCATCCAGAATCTGGAAGTGGTGCGCGTCGATGCTGCGCGCCAATTGCTCCTGATCAAGGGCGCCGTTCCGGGCCCCAAGGGGGGCGACGTGGTGGTGCGCCCGGCCGTCAAAGGGGGTGTCTGATGGAACTCAAGCTGATTAACGACCAGGGTCAGGATGCCGGTGCCGTGAGCGCCGCGGATACCCTGTTCGCGCGTGAATACAACGAAGCGCTGGTGCACCAGCTGATCACGGCCTACCAGGCCAATGGCCGGAGCGGCAATCGGGCTCAGCTGACCCGTGCCGAGGTGCATCACTCCACAAAGAAGCCGTTCCGCCAGAAGGGCACCGGCAATGCCCGTGCCGGTATGACCTCGACCAACATCCGGCGTGGTGGTGGTCGGGCCTTCCCGAACAAGCCGGATGAGAACTTCACCCAGAAGGTGAACCGCAAGATGTTCCGTGCCGGCATGGCAGCCATCCTGTCCAAGCTGGTGGCCGATGGCCGCCTGCGCGTGATCGAGGGGATCAATGTCGAGGCCCCGAAGACCAAGATGCTGGCCGGCAAGGTCAAGAACATGGGGATCGACAATCGTGTCCTGATCATCACGCCGGAAGTGGATGACAACCTGTGGTTGTCGTCTCGCAATCTGGCCAACGTGCTGGTGCTGGAGCCGCGTCATGCCGATCCGGTCAGCCTGGTGCGTTTCGATCAGGTGTTGCTGACCCGAGACGCGGTGAAGTCGTTCGAGGAGATGTACGCATGAACGCCGCCCAATTCAACGAGACCCGTCTGCTCCAAGTGATCCTGGCGCCGGTGATTTCCGAGAAATCCACCATGCTGGCCGACAAGAACGAGCAAGTCGCCTTCCGTGTCGCGACCGATGCGACCAAGCCTGAAATCAAGGCGGCCGTCGAACTGCTGTTCAAGGTCCAGGTCAAGGATGTCAAGGTCGCCAACGTCAAGGGCAAGCAGAAGCGCTTCGGTCGTTTCATCGGTCGTCGCGACAACTGGAAGAAGGCCTATGTCTGCCTGCAGCCTGGCCAGGAACTCAACTTCGTGGCGGGGGAATAAGTCATGGCCCTGATCAAAGTCAAACCCACTTCCAACGGCCGTCGCTCGGTCGTCAAGGTGGTCACTCCGGGCTTGCACAAGGGCAAGCCCGTGGCGGCCCTGGTTGAAAAGCAGAACCGGGGTTCCGGTCGCAACAACAACGGCCACATCACCACCCGTCACAAGGGCGGCGGTCACAAGCAGCATTACCGGCTGATCGACTTCAAGCGCAACAAGGACGGCATTCCGGCCAAGGTTGAGCGGATCGAATACGATCCCAACCGCAGCGCACACATCGCCCTGTTGTGCTATGCCGATGGCGAGCGCCGCTACATCATCGCGCCGCGCGGCATCGAAGCCGGTGTGACGCTGATGAACGGTTCCGAAGCGCCGATCAAGCCGGGCAATTGCCTGCCGCTGCGCAACATCCCGGTCGGTTCCACGATCCACTGCATCGAAATGATGCCGGGCAAGGGTGCCCAACTGGCGCGTTCGGCCGGAACCTCCGTGCAGTTGTTGGCGCGCGAGGGCAGCTACGCCCAGCTGCGCCTGCGCTCCGGTGAAATCCGCAAGGTCCACATTGACTGCCGTGCCACGCTGGGCGAGGTTGGCAACAGTGAGCACAACCTGCGTTCGATCGGCAAGGCCGGCGCGATGCGTTGGCGCGGTGTCCGTCCGACCGTCCGCGGTACCGCGATGAACCCGATCGATCACCCGCATGGCGGTGGCGAGGGCAAGACCGGCGAGGGACGTGTCCCGGTGTCGCCGTGGGGTCAGCCCACCAAGGGCTACCGTACCCGCAGCAACAAGCGCACGGACACGATGATCGTCCGGCGTCGGCAGAAATAAGAGGTAAGTCGATATGGCACGTTCTGTTAAAAAGGGTCCGTTCATCGACGGTCATCTGTTGAAGAAAGTGGAAGCCGCGCGCGCCGGATCGGACAAGCGTCCGATCAAGACCTGGTCGCGCCGCTCCACGATTCTGCCGGATTTCATCGGGCTGACCATTGCCGTGCACAACGGCAAGCAGCACATCCCCGTGTTCGTCACGGAAAACATGGTGGGCCACAAGCTGGGCGAGTTTTCCCTGACTCGTACCTTCAAGGGTCACGCCGCCGACAAGAAAGCCAAGAAGTAGGAGCCAAGCATGGAAGTTTCCGCTATTTTGCGCGGTACCCGCATGTCCGCCCAGAAGGCCCGCTTGGTGGCTGATCTGGTGCGCGGCAAGCCGGTAGACAACGCACTCAACATCCTGTCCTTCACGCCCCGCAAGGCGGCCGTGGTCATCCGCAAGGTGCTCGAATCGGCGATTGCCAACGCCGAGCACAATGAAGGCGCGGACATCGACGAGCTGACGGTCAAGCGCATTTACGTCGACGAAGGCCCGACCTTGAAGCGCTTCACCGCGCGCGCCAAGGGCCGCGGCAACCGTATCCACAAACCCACCTGTCACATCACCGTGACGGTTGGCGACTGAGGTAGCGTATGGGACAGAAAATTCATCCGACCGGTTTCCGCCTGAGCGTGAACCGCAATTGGAGCTCGAAATGGTACGCCAACAGCAAGCACTTCTCCGGCATGCTGGCTGAGGACCTCAAGGTTCGCGAATTCTTGAAGAGGAAATTGGCGCACGCATCGCTCTCCAGGATCCTGATCGAGCGTCCGGCCAAGAATGCCCGGATCACCCTGTTCTCGGCCCGTCCTGGGGTCGTGATCGGCAAGAAGGGCGAAGATATCGAGAACCTGCGCAAGCAACTGGCCAGTCTGATGTCCGTGCCGGTGACCCTGAACATCGAAGAAATCCGCAAGCCGGAACTCGACGCCCAGATCATCGCCCAGTCGATCGCCACCCAGCTCGAGAAGCGGATCATGTTCCGCCGTGCCATGAAGCGCGCGATGCAGAGCGCCATGCGATTCGGTGCCCAGGGCATCAAGATCATGAGTTCGGGGCGCTTGAATGGCGCCGATATCGCCCGGACCGAATGGTACCGCGAAGGTCGCGTGCCCCTGCACACCCTGCGTGCCGACATCGATTACGGTCTGGCCGAAGCGCAAACCACCTATGGCGTCATCGGCATCAAGGTCTGGGTCTACAAGGGTGAGAACCTGGGCAAGGGCGACAAGCCGGTCGCCGCACCCGAGCCGGAGCGACGTCCGCGCCGCCCGTCGAACCGGGCTGGAAAGGAGTAATTAGCCATGCTGCAACCTTCCCGCAGAAAATACCGCAAAGAGCAGAAGGGCCGTAACACCGGCCTGGCCACGCGCGGCGCCAAGGTGAGCTTTGGCGAATATGGCCTGAAGGCCATTGGCCGCGGCCGCCTGACTGCGCGACAGATCGAAGCTGCACGTCGTGCCATGACCCGTCACATCAAGCGCGGCGGCCGCATCTGGATTCGCATCTTCCCGGATAAGCCGATATCCCAGAAGCCCGCCGAGGTGCGTATGGGTAACGGTAAGGGCAACCCCGAATACTGGGTCGCTGAGATCCAGCCCGGCAAGGTGCTCTACGAAATGGACGGCGTCGACGAGGCCCTGGCGCGCGAGGCATTCCGCCTGGCGGCTGCCAAGCTGCCGATCCCGACCACGTTCGTCACCCGTCATATTGGGATTTGACATGAAAGCCAGTGAACTTCGCACCAAGAACAAGGACGAGTTGCAGAACGAGCTCAAGGAGCTTCTGCGCGCCCAGTTCAGCCTGCGCATGCAGATTGCCACCCAGCAGACCAACAAGACCCACGAACTGCGCAAGACCCGTCGCGCCATTGCCCGGGTTCGCACGATCATGGGCCAGGCCGGCCACTGACAAGGTAGAGAGAGATGGCTGAACAGGAAAAAACCAAGAACGTCCGCTCCCTGACCGGCAAGGTCGTCAGCGACAAGATGGACAAGACCGTCACTGTGCTGGTCGAGCGCCGCGCCAAGCACCCGCTCTACGGCAAAGTGATCCGCCTGTCCAAGAAGTACCATGCCCATGATGAGAACAACGCCTGCAAGTCCGGCGATACCGTGCTCATCGAGGAAAGTCGCCCACTGTCCAAGACCAAGTCCTGGAAAGTGGTGCGCGTCGTGGAGCAGGCCAAGGTCATCTAACTTATTTGCGCGATTAGCGCAAATAATGCTTGCAATGCAGTGAGGCCGCGGATATCATCTGCGGCCTTTTTACCCGCCCATTTTGGGCATCAACCCTTCGGGATCCAAAACTGTCCGGTCGTGAGAGCGGAAGGGCAAGTTGGAGAAAAGATCATGATTCAGATGCAGTCCATGCTCGACGTGGCTGACAACACGGGTGCGCGCTCCGTCATGTGCATCAAGGTGTTGGGTGGCTCGAAGCGTCGCTACGCCAGTATTGGCGACATCATCAAGGTGAGCATCAAGGATGCCGCCCCGCGTGGCCGTGTGAAAAAGGGCGACGTGTACAACGCCGTGGTGGTGCGTACCGCCAAGGGCGTGCGTCGTCCCGACGGTTCCCTGGTCAAGTTCGACGGCAATGCCGCCGTGTTGCTGAATAACAAGCTCGAGCCGATTGGTACCCGGATCTTCGGGCCGGTCACCCGCGAGCTGCGTACGGAACGATTCATGAAGATCGTTTCCCTGGCGCCTGAAGTTCTGTAAGGAGACGACGATGAACAAGATTCGCCGAGGCGATGAGGTCGTGGTCCTGACTGGCAAGGACAAGGGCAAGCGCGGCACTGTGCTGAATGTGCTCGACGACAAACTGGTGGTCGAAGGGGTCAACCGCGTCAAGCGTGCGGTCAAGCCGAATCCGATGCGTGGCGTGACCGGTGGTTTCATGGACAAGGACATGCCCATCGACATCTCCAACGTGGCCCTTTTCAACCCGGCCACGGGCAAGGGTGATCGCGTGGGTATCAAAGTGCTGGAGGACGGACGCAAGGTGCGTTTCTACAAGTCCAACGGCGAAGTCCTGGATGCATGAGGTAAGTCATGGCCCGTCTGAAAGCGTTCTACAAAGACAATGTGGCGCCGGCGCTGCTTAAGCAGTTCGGCTACAAGTCGATCATGGAAGTCCCGCGCATCGAGAAAATCACCCTGAACATGGGGGTGGGCGAGGCGGTTGGCGACAAGAAGGTGCTGGAGCATGCGGTGGGTGACATGACCAAGATCGCCGGCCAGAAACCGGTCGTCACGGTCGCGCGCAAGTCGATCGCCGGCTTCAAGATCCGTGATGATTATCCGATCGGCTGCAAGGTGACCCTGCGCAAGGAGCGTATGTACGAGTTCCTGGATCGGCTGGTTACGGTTGCCATCCCCCGTATTCGCGACTTCCGCGGTATCGGTGGCAAGGGGTTCGATGGCCGGGGCAACTACAACATGGGCGTCAAGGAACAGATCATGTTCCCCGAGATCGAGTACGACAAGATCGACGCGTTGCGCGGCATGAACATCACCATCACCACCACCGCCAAGACGGACGCGGAGGCGAAGGCCCTGCTCGCCGCCTTCAAGTTCCCGTTCAAGAATTGAGTTCGATATGGCCAAGAAAGCATTGATCAATCGCGAAGCCAAGCGTCGGGACACGGTAAAGAAATTTGCCGCCAAGCGCGAAGCACTGAAAGCCATCATGGCCGATCAGGGCAAGAGCGAAGAAGAGCGCATGGAGGCCCGCCTGAAGTATATGGCGCTGCCCCGTAACGCCAGCCCGGCCCGCCTGCGCAACCGTTGCGCGCTGACCGGTCGTCCGCGTGGCGTATTCCGCAAGTTCGGCCTGTGCCGGAACAAGATCCGCGAACTCGCCATGAACGGCGACATTCCCGGCGTCGTCAAGGCCAGCTGGTAAGGAGTCCAGAGATGAGCATGAGCGATCCCATTGCCGACATGCTGACTCGCATCAGGAATGCGCAGCAGTCGGAAAAAATTTCCGTGGCGATGCCCTCTTCAAAGTTGAAGAAGGCCATTGCCCAGGTCTTGAAGGACGAGGGCTACATTGAAGATTTCGCGGTGCGCACCGTCGATGGTCTGCCGCAGATCGAAGTGGCGCTCAAGTACTATGCCGGTCGTCCCGTGATCGAGAAGATCGAGCGCGTGAGCCGTCCTGGTCTTCGCATCTACAAGGGTCGTGAGGACCTGCCGCGGGTGATGAACGGCCTTGGCGTCGCCATCGTTTCCACCTCGAAGGGCGTGATGACCGATCGTCGTGCGCGCTCCCTGGGGGTTGGTGGCGAAGTTCTGTGCGTTGTTGCGTGAGGTAGAAGATGTCCCGTGTAGCCAAGAATCCCATTCCTGTGCCGGCCGGGGTTGAAATCAACCTCAACGCTGGTGTCGTGACCGTCAAGGGTCCCCAGGGGACGCTGACCCATGCCGTTCATGCGCTGGTCACCGTCCAGCAGGCCGATGGTCAACTGAAGATTGCGCCCGCCAATGACAGCGTCGCTGCCAATGCTTTGTCCGGCACCACGCGCGCCGTACTGGCCAACATGGTCCACGGCGTGGCCAAGGGTTTTGAGCGCAAGCTGAATCTGGTCGGCGTCGGATACCGCGCCCAGGCCCAAGGCAACAAGCTGTCTCTGAGTCTGGGTTTCTCGCACCCCGTCGAGCACACCATGCCCGAAGGCGTGAAGGTGGAAACCCCGACCCAGACCGAGATCTTGATCAAGGGCGCCGACAAGCAGAAGGTTGGTCAGGTGGCCGCCGATGTGCGTGCCTATCGTCCGCCCGAGCCGTACAAGGGCAAGGGTGTCCGCTATTCGGACGAAGTGGTTTCCCTCAAGGAAACCAAGAAGAAATAATCTGGAGTCACGAGCATGGACAAGAAGATTCGGCGCATTCGCAGAGCGCGCAAAACCCGCGCCAAGATTGCCGAGCTGGGTGTGGCCCGTCTCTGCGTACACCGCAGCAACAGCCATATTTACGCACAGATCATCGACGCCACCGGTGCCAAGGTCGTCTGCAGCGCTTCCACCCAGGAAGCGGAATTGCGTGGCCAGGTCAAGCATGGCGGCAACAGCGAGGCTGCCAAGCTGGTCGGCCAGCGCATCGCCGAAAAGGCCAAAGCCGCCGGCATCGAACAAGTGGCTTTCGACCGCAGTGGCTTCATCTATCACGGCCGCGTCAAGGCGTTGGCCGAGGCCGCCCGTGAAAACGGTCTGCGGTTCTAACGCGAGGTTATGAAGATGGCGAAGATGGAACAACAGCAGCAGGATGACCGCGGCGACGGCCTGCGCGAGAAGATGATCGCGGTGAACCGCGTCACCAAGGTGGTCAAGGGGGGCCGGATTCTCGGCTTTGCCGCCCTGACCGTGGTTGGCGATGGCGATGGTGCGGTCGGCATGGGCAAGGGCAAGTCCCGTGAAGTGCCGGTGGCGGTGCAGAAGGCCATGGAAGAAGCACGCCGCAAGATGGTCAAGGTGCCCCTCAAGAATGGCACTTTCCACCATGCCGTGATCGGGCGTCATGGCGGTTCGCGTGTCCTGATCCAGCCGGCTTCCGAAGGTACCGGGATCATCGCCGGCGGCGCCATGCGTGCCGTATTTGAAGTGATGGGCGTGACCAATGTGCTGGCCAAGTGCATGGGCTCCACCAATCCATACAACGTGGTACGTGCCACCCTTGACGGTCTTGCCCAGATGTATACCCCGGGCGACGTGGCTGCCAAGCGCGGCAAAAGCGTGGCCGAGATTCTGGAGTAAGCCATGAGCGACAAAAAAATCAAGGTTACCCTGGTCAAGAGCCCGATCGGCACCAAGGCCTTTCATCGCGCCTCGGTGCGTGGCCTCGGGCTCAAGCGTATGAATCAATCGGTGGTCGTCGACGACACCCCGGCCAATCGTGGCATGGTGACTCGTGCGAACTTCCTGGTGAAATGCGAGGCAGTCTGAAATGCAACTGAACACGATTAAACCGGGCGCCGGCAGCAAGCACGCCAGCAAGCGCGTCGGTCGGGGCATCGGCTCCGGTCTGGGCAAGACTTGCGGCCGTGGCCACAAGGGTCAAAAGTCCCGTGCCGGGGGGTTCCACAAGGTGGGCTTCGAAGGCGGTCAGATGCCCATGCACCGGCGTCTGCCGAAACGTGGCTTCGTTTCCCTGAGCCGCGCCACCAAGGCGGAAGTGCGCCTGGGCGATCTCGCCAGTCTGCCGGTGGATACCGTCGACCTGCTGGTGCTGCGTCAGGCGGGCCTGGTGTCGCAATTGGTGAAAAGCGTGCGCGTGATCCTGTCCGGTGAGATCGGCAAGCCGGTCAAGCTGGTGGGCATTGCCGCCACCAAGGGTGCCAAGGCGGCGATCGAAGCCGCCGGTGGCAGCGTCGAAGCCTGATAGGCGGAGCAGATCTTGGCGAACGCCGCGGCGAACCTGATGCAGATGACGGGAAAAATGGGCGACCTGAAACGTCGCCTGTGGTTCCTTATTGGCGCACTCATCGTCTATCGGATCGGTGCCCATATTCCTGTGCCGGGCATCGACCCCGTGGTCCTGGCTGACTTGTTCAAGAGCCAGCAGGGCGGCATCCTTGGCATGTTCAACATGTTCTCGGGCGGCGCGCTGGAGCGCTTCACGGTGTTTGCCTTGGGCATCATGCCGTACATCTCGGCGTCCATCATTGTCCAATTGCTCACGGTGATTTCGCCGCAACTCGAAGCCTTGAAGAAGGAAGGCGAAGCCGGCCGCCGCAAGATCACCCAATACACCCGCTATGGCACGGTGTTCCTCGCCCTGTTCCAGGGGCTCGGCATCTCGATCGCGCTGGAATCCCAAGCCGGCCTGGTGCTTGACCCGGGGCTGATGTTCCGTCTGACCACCGTCATTACCCTGGTCGCCGGCACCATGTTCCTGATGTGGCTCGGTGAGCAAATTACCGAGCGAGGCATAGGCAATGGGATCTCGATCATCATTTTTGCGGGGATCGCCGCTGGTCTACCGCAGGCCATCGGCGGTACCTTGGAGTTGACCCGCACGGGTGCCTTCTCGATCCCGCTCGTGCTGCTGCTCTTCATCGGTGCCCTGCTGGTGACCGCGCTGGTGGTGTTCGTCGAACGCGGCCAGCGCAAGGTGTTGGTCAACTATGCCAAGCGTCAAGTCGGCAACAAGCTCTATGGCGGGCAAAGCTCGCACCTGCCGCTCAAGCTGAACATGGCCGGTGTCATTCCGCCCATCTTCGCGTCTTCGATCATCCTGTTTCCGGCCACTTTGGGCGGCTGGTTCGGCAGCCATGAGAACATGACCTGGCTGAAGGACATCGCGGCAACCATTTCACCCGGACAGCCGATCTACGTGATGCTGTATGCCCTGGCGATCATCTTCTTCTGTTTCTTCTATACCGCCCTGGTGTTCAATCCCAAGGAAACCGCGGATAACCTGAAGAAGAGCGGCGCCTTCGTGCCTGGCATCCGCCCGGGCGAGCAGACTGCAAAGTACATTGACAAGATCATGACCCGGCTCACGCTGATCGGCGCCATCTATATCACGCTGGTTTGCCTGCTGCCGGAATTCCTGATCGTGAACTGGAACGTACCGTTCTATTTCGGTGGCACGTCCTTGCTGATCATTGTGGTGGTGACCATGGATTTCATGGCCCAGGTGCAGGCCTACATCATGACCCACCAGTACGAGAGCCTGCTCAAGAAGGCTAACTTCAAGGGCGGTAACTTCCTGGCGCGTTAAGCGAGAATGAGCAAGGAAGACGTCATTCAGATGCAGGGAGAGGTCCTGGAGACCCTCCCGAATGCCACTTTCCGGGTCAAGCTGGAAAATGGCCATGTGGTGTTGGGGCATATCTCCGGCAAGATGCGCATGCATTACATCCGCATCCTGCCGGGTGACAAGGTCACCGTCGAGTTGACCCCGTACGATTTGAGTCGCGCGCGCATTGTCTATCGCGCCAAGTAGTTTTTGATAAGGAGCAGAACATGCGTGTTCAAACCTCGGTGAAAAAGATCTGCCGCAAGTGCCGCATCGTCAAGCGCAAGGGTGTGGTCCGCGTGATCTGTAGCGAAGCGCGCCACAAGCAGCGCCAAGGCTAAATCAGGCAAGGGATTGCTTGCATTGTCAAGCAGTACAACGATATAATTTTTAGTTTTCCGCACGGAGTTTTTCATGGCCCGTATTGCTGGGGTTAACATCCCGAATCACAAGCATGCCGAGATCGCGCTGACCGCCGTCTATGGCATCGGTCGCTCGCGTGCTCGTCTGATTTGCGAGCAGGCTGGCGTGAACCCCTCCACCAAGATCAAGGATCTCGATGACACCGCCATCGACAAGTTACGCGATGGTGTCACCAAGTTCACGGTCGAAGGCGATCTTCGCCGCGAGATCACCATGAACATCAAGCGCTTGATGGACCTTGGCTGCTACCGTGGCCAGCGTCACCGTCGCGGCCTGCCGTGCCGGGGTCAGCGTACCCGCACCAACGCCCGCACCCGCAAGGGCCCGCGCAAGCAGATGCAAGTCAAGAAATAACCTAGGTAAATACTATGGCCAAGGCAACCACCGCCCGTGTGCGGAAAAAAGTCAAAAAGAGCGTGGCGGACGCAATCGCCCATGTCCACGCGTCGTTCAATAACACCATCGTGACCATCACCGATCGTCAGGGCAATGCCCTGTCCTGGTTCACCGCGGGTGCCGCCGGCTTCAAGGGTTCGCGCAAGAGCACTCCGTTCGCTGCCCAGGTGGCCGCCGAGAACGCCGGCAAGCAGGCGCTCGAGTATGGTGTCAAGAACATCGAAGTTCGCATCAAGGGCCCCGGTCCCGGCCGCGAATCCACCGTGCGCGCCCTGAACGCGCTTGGCTTCAAGATCACCAGCATCTCCGACGTGACGCCCGTGCCGCATAACGGCTGCCGTCCGCCGAAGAAGCGTCGCGTCTAATTAGGAGATTGCATCGTGGCTCGCAATACCGATCCGAAATGCCGCCAGTGCCGTCGCGAGGGCGAAAAGCTCTTCCTGAAGGGCGAGAAGTGCTACACCGAAAAGTGCTCCGTCGAGCGCCGCAACCAGGCCCCGGGCCAGCATGGCGCGCGCCAGGCACGGCTATCCGACTACGGCGTCCAGCTGCGTGAAAAGCAGAAGATCCGCAAGATCTACGGCGTGCTCGAGCGTCAGTTCCGCCTGACCTACAAGAAGGCCGTCCAGCTCAAGGGCGTGACGGGCGAGAACCTGCTCCAGATGCTCGAGAGCCGCCTGGACAGCGTGACCTATCGCATGGGGTTCGGCGCCTCCCGTACCGAAGCTCGCCAGGTGGTTCGCCACAATGGCATCCTGGTCAACGGCAAGCGCGTCAACATCCCGTCCTATCAGGTCAAGCCGGGCGATGTCGTCGAGATTGCCGAGCGCGCCAAGACCCATCTGCGCGTAAAGGGCGCTGCCGAAGCCGCCGAAGGCCGTGGTTTCCCGGAATGGGTGACGGTCGACGTCAAGGGCCTCAAGGGCACCTACAAGGCGCGTCCGCAACGTTCCGAGCTGCCGCCGACGATCAACGAGTCGCTCGTGATCGAACTGTACTCCAAGTAATCCAGTCGGCCTGATTGAAGGATTTGCACTATGTCGAATACCGGTGAACTGCTGAAGCCACGCAGTGTGGAAGTCAACAGCATGTCTCCCCGCCAGGCACGCATCACGCTCGAACCGTTCGAGCGTGGCTATGGCCACACCCTGGGCAACTCGCTGCGTCGGATCCTGCTGTCCTCCATGCAGGGATATGCGCCGACCGAAGTGAAGATCGCCGGCGTGGTCCATGAATACTCCGCGATCGATGGCGTTCAAGAGGACGTGGTCGACATCCTGCTCAACCTGAAGGGCCTGGCCGTCAAGCTGAACAATCGCCAGGAAGCCTTGGTGACCTTGAAGCGAGACACTGAAGGCGTCGTCACGGCAGGGGACATCCAGGCGGGCCACGACGTGGAGATCCTCAATCCGGATCACGTCATCGCGCATGTCACCCAGGGTGGCAAGCTGGAGATGGAAATCAAGATCGAAGCCGGGCGTGGCTATGTTCCGGCCAGCAGCCGCCGTACCGATGACGAGACCCGTCCGGTAGGCACCATCCTGATCGATGCATTGTACAGCCCGGTCAAGAAGGTGAGCTTCAGTGTCGAGGCCGCGCGTGTCGAGCAGCGGACTGATCTGGACAAGCTGATTCTCGAAATCGAGACCAACGGGGTCGTCGACCCCGAGGAAGCGGTGCGTCATTCCGCACGCCTGCTGATCGAGCAGTTGTCGCCGTTCGCTGATCTCAAGGGCGTGACCCTGCCCAGCGAGCAGCCGAAGTCGGTCGGCCCGCAGATGGATCCGATCCTGCTGCGGCCGGTCGACGAACTGGAATTGACCGTTCGTTCCGCGAACTGTCTGAAGGCCGAAAACATCTACTACATCGGTGACCTCATCCAGCGCACCGAGACCGAACTGCTGAAGACCCCGAACCTGGGCCGCAAGTCCTTGAACGAAATCAAGGAAGTGTTGGCGGCGCGTGGCCTGACGCTCGGCATGAAACTGGAAAACTGGCCGCCTGCGGGCTACGACAAGCCCTGATTGAATCCGAGGTAACTAAAAATGCGTCACCGCCTGTCCAATCGTAAACTGAACCGCACCAGCAGCCATCGCCAGGCCCTGTTGCGCAACCTCTCCAATGCCCTGCTCGAGCATGAGGTCATCAAGACCACGCTGCCCAAGGCCAAGGAACTTCGCCGCGTGGTCGAGCCGCTGATCACCCTGGGCAAGACCCCGACCGTGGCCAACCGTCGTCTGGCTTTCGACCGTCTGCGTAATCGCGACATGGTGGTCAAGCTGTTCGACGACCTCGGCCCTCGTTTCAAGGCCCGCCCCGGCGGTTACCTGCGCATCCTGAAGTTTGGTTACCGCGTCGGTGACAACGCGCCCATGGCACTGGTGGAACTGGTTGACCGCCCCGCAGCCGAGCCGGCTGCCGAGTAACGGCCACTCTGTGCGCGATGGCCGGCCCTGCGCCGGCCATTTTCATTGATAAGCCATGATCGTGCTGTTCACGGACTTTGGTGGCCAGGATCCCTATGTCGGACAGATGAAGGGCGTCCTGGCCCAGCGCGCGCCAGCGGTGCCGGTCATCGACCTGCTGCATGCCGTGCCTGATTTCAACGCGCACGCCGGCGCCGTGCTCCTGGCTGCGTTGGCGCCGACCTTTCCCGAGGGCAGTGTGTTCGTCTGTGTGGTCGACCCTGGCGTCGGTGGTCCACGCGAGGCCATCGTGGCTCGCGCCGATGCCCGTTGGTACGTCGGACCGGACAATGGCCTGCTTTCCATGGTCGCGGGACGGGCGGCCCGCGCCGAGTACTGGCGGATCGACGGACGACCGTCCAACCTCAGTGCCAGTTTCCATGGCCGTGATCTGTTTGCGCCGGTCGCGGCGTGCTTGGCACAGGGCGCGTTCCCGACCCAGGATCTGACTTCCATCGAGGCCCCCGGGGTGTGCTTCGATCTGGGCGACTTGCCACGCGTGGTGTATGTCGATCATTACGGCAATGCCTGGACCGGCCTGCGCGCCGGCGTCCTCGGTGACTCGATTCTGGAAATTCGTGGTCATCGGCTGCCCCGGCGTCGGGTGTTCCATGAAGGTGGCCGGGGCGAAGCTTTCTGGTACGAGAACAGCGTGGGCCTGGTGGAAGTTGCCGTCAACCGGGGGCGTGCGGCGGATGCCCTGGGCCTGTCGGTCGGCGATCCGGTCCGCGTCGAGGCCGGCGCAGCGACGCGTCACTGAATCAGTTCAGAAGCGTTCCTCGGGCCTCAAAACGCGCCACTGGCCCAGTGGCAGTCGCCCCAGGGTCACCTGGCCGATACGGACCCGCTTCAGGCCGATGACCTTGAGCCCGACCAGTTCGCACATGCGGCGGATTTGTCGCTTCTTGCCTTCCTTCAGGATGAAATTGAGCTGATCCTCGTTCTGCCAGTGCACCTTGGCGGGACGCAGGGCCTGGCCATCCAGGCTGAGTCCGTGGTTGAGCAGGGCCAGGCCCCGAGCATCAAGGCTCCCCTCGACCCTGACCAGATATTCCTTCTCCACTTCGGAATCTTCGCCGATGAGTTGCCGGGCGACCCGCCCGTCCTGGGTCAGTACCAGCAGGCCGGTTGAGTCGATGTCGAGGCGGCCAGCGGGGGCCAGGCCCTTCAGCATGGCAGGCTGGAAGGGCGGGCCGCCTTCCTCGCGCCATTGGCTGTCGCGGCGGATCAGGGTCACAGCGGGTTGATAGCCGGGTTCGGGTTGTCCGCTGACATAACCGACCGGCTTGTGCAGGATCAGGGTGACCAAGGCTTGTTGAGCGGTGCGCGCCGCCGAGGCCAGCGTGATCTTGCAGCCCGGATCGACCCGGGTGCCGAGCACGTCGATCTTCTCACCATCGACATAGACCCAGCCACGCTCGATGTAAACATCCGCCTCACGGCGGGAACAGAGGCCGCGTTCGGCCATCAACTTCGACAAGCGCACAGGTTCGCTCATGATCCTCGGCAGTGGAACATTGCAATGACATTCGAGTCGCATATGATACGTCGGCGGCCCCGCTTGCCGGTGCCCACCGAACGATTCCAAGCCCCCCATTCGAAGAGGAGTTACCCATGCAGCACACACATCGTTTCCTGGTTGCCGCCATCGCTCTGGCTCTAAGTGGTTCCGTGCTGGCCAACGGCGTCAGCCCGGAAGACCAGATCAAGTACCGCAAGGCCGGCTATGCCTTCATGGGCTGGAACATGGGCAAGATCAAGGCGATGACCGTCGATAATCCCGGCAGCTACAACAAGGACCAGGTCCTGGCAGCCGCCCGCGTGATTGCCGCCGTGGCCAATTCTGGCATGGGCGCGCTGTATTCCCCGGCCTCGAGCAAGGACGTCGGGTTTCAGGAAACCCGGGTCAAGCCCGAGTTCTTCCAACAGCCGGATGAGGTGAAGAAACTGGCGATCAGCTTTACCCAGGCCGCCAACGAATTGGCCAAGGTGGCGGAGGGCGGCAACGTCGCGGCCATCAAGACCCAGTTCGGCAAGACCGGCGAGACGTGCAAGGCCTGCCACGACAAGTTCCGCGAGAAATAAGCCCTGCCTGGGCCGGCTGGGAGCGCCGCCAGGCGCCCCGCCAGCCGGGTTGGGCTCACCAGTCGTGCATGGGCGCGGCTTCGGGAGGCGCAGGTGGTGGCACCTCGATCCAGCCCCCCTGGCCGCCCCAGACGGCCGCCAGTGCGAAGCACAAGGCAACGAAGAATCCGGCCACGCTCCCCCCCGAATTGCCAGACTGCCCTTCAGGCACGGGACCGCGCCCGGTCAGCATCGGTCGAATCAGGTTCTGCCGCTTGACCCGCGCATAAAAACCGATTGCCAGCAGGTGCAGCACGACCAGGGCATACAGGCCATTGCTGGCCAGATGGTGCAGACGGGTCGCCAGTTCACGCCCGTGTGTATCGAGCAAAGGGGCCAGCGGCCCCTTGAAGGCGATGTCGTCATCGGCAAAGTGGCCGCTCACTGCCTGAAAGCCGATGCTGCCCAGCAGGGCCAGCACCGACAGGGCGCCGAGCGGGTTGTGGCCGAGTCCGGTCCACTGGCCGCGCAGATAGGCCAGGATGGCCGAGGGTCCCCGGACGAACGCCGTAAAACGTGCAGTGCGCGAGCCGAGCACGCCCCAGACCAGACGGAACACAATCAGGCCCAGGATGAGACTGCCCAGGCGGCCGTGCCAGACCATGAGATTGCCGCCGATCTGGGCAGTGAGCACGGCGCCGACTACCGCGACGGCCAGGAGCCAGTGAAAGAGGCGGACCGGTAGGTCCCAGATGGGCAGTTCTCGGGCGTGGGGCATGTCAGTTCCTGGTCAGGATGGGTTTCAGGTAGCGACCGGTATGACTGACCGGATTCTCAGCCACCTGTTCCGGGGTGCCCTCGGCGATGATCCGGCCGCCGCCATCGCCGCCTTCGGGGCCGAGGTCGATGATCCAGTCGGCGGTCTTGATCACGTCCAGGTTGTGTTCGATCACCACCACCGTATTGCCGTGTTCGACCAGCCGCTGGAGCACGCGCATGAGCAGGGAAATGTCGTGGAAATGCAGGCCGGTGGTCGGCTCGTCGAGGATGTACAGGGTGCGGCCGGTGTCGCGCTTGGAGAGTTCCAGCGCCAGCTTGACCCGCTGTGCCTCGCCTCCCGACAGGGTGGTGGCCGACTGGCCGAGGCGGATGTAGGACAAGCCGACGTCGATCAGGGTTTGCAGTTTGCGGGCCACGGCCGGCACCGGATCGAAGAAGGCGCGGGCATCCTCGACCGTCATCTGCAGGATCTGGTGGATGTTCTTGCCCTTGTATTCCACTTCCAGGGTTTCCCGGTTGTAGCGCTGGCCGTGGCAGACGTCGCAGGGCACATAGATGTCGGGCAGGAAGTGCATTTCCACCTTGATCATGCCGTCGCCCTGGCAAGCTTCGCAGCGGCCGCCCTTGACGTTGAAGGAGAAGCGCCCGGGCTCATAGCCGCGTTCGCGGGCCTGGACGGTACCGGAAAACAGTTCGCGGATCGGCGTGAACAGGCCGGTGTAGGTGGCCGGGTTGGAGCGCGGGGTGCGGCCGATCGGGCTCTGGTCGACATTGACGATCTTGTCGAAGAATTCCTCGCCGGACAGGGTTTCGAACGGCGCCGGCTCCAGCGCGGCGCCGTTCAGGCGATTGGCCAGGGTGGCGTGCAGGGTATCGTTGATCAAGGTCGACTTGCCGGAGCCGGACACGCCGGTCACGCAGACCAATACGCCGGTGGGCAGGTTCAGGGTGACGTCCTGCAGGTTGTTGCCGGAGGCGCCGGTCAGGGTCAGCACCCGACCCTCCCGGGGCGTTCGCCGCTGGGCCGGGACCGGGATGCGCTGGCGGCCGGACAGATAGGCCCCGGTGAGCGAGGCTTCGCAGGCCAGGATATCGTCGAGCCGGCCCTGGCAGACCACCTCGCCACCATGCTCGCCAGCACCAGGGCCCATGTCGACGATGTGGTCGGCATGGCGGATGGCGTCCTCGTCGTGCTCGACCACGATCACCGAATTGCCCAGGTCGCGCAGGTGCTTGAGGGTGCCGAGCAGGCGATCGTTGTCGCGCTGATGCAGGCCGATCGACGGTTCGTCGAGCACGTACATCACCCCGGTCAGCCCGGAGCCGATCTGCGAGGCCAGGCGGATGCGCTGCGCCTCGCCACCGGACAGGGTGTCGGCGGAACGGTCGAGCGAGAGGTAGTCGAGACCGACGTCATTGAGGAAGTTCAGGCGGGCCACGATCTCCTTGATGATCTTGTCCGCCACCTGGGCCTTGTGGCCGGACAGTTGCAGGTCGGCGAAGAAGCTCAGGGACTGGTGGATGGGCAGGCGCGACAGTTCGTGCAGGGTGCGGCCGCCGACCAGGACATTGCGTGCCTCCAGGCGCAGGCGGCTGCCCCCGCATTCCGGGCAGGGCCGGCTGGCAATGTAGCGGGCCAGGTCCTCGCGCACGAGCTGGGATTCGCTTTCCTTGTAGCGCCGCTCCAGGGTCGGGATGACGCCATCGAAGGCGTGCTTGCGGGTGACCTTGCGCTGGCCCTCGCCGACGTAGTGGAAGGCGATCGGTTCGCGGCCGCTGCCATACAGGAGGGCTTCCTGGATGGCGGGCGGCAAGTCCTCGAACGGGGTGTCGATGTCAAAGCCATAGTGCAGGGCCAGGGACTCGATCATCCGGAAGAAAAAGGCATTGCGCCGGTCCCAGCCCTTGATCGCGCCGGCCGCCAGCGAAAGGTGCGGAAAGGCGACCACCCGTTTGGGATCGAAGAAGGTGATCGAGCCCAGGCCGTCGCACTTCGGGCAGGCGCCCATCGGGTTGTTGAACGAGAAGATGCGCGGCTCCAGCTCGGGCAGGGCGTAGTCGCATACCGGGCAGGCAAACTTGGCCGAAAACAGGGTCTCGTGACCTGTGTCCATTTCAACCGCCACGGCCTTGCCGTCGGAATGGCGTAGCGCAGTCTCGAACGACTCGGCCAGGCGCTGCTTCATGTCGGCACGCACCTTCAATCGATCAACCACGGCCTCGATGGTGTGCTTGGTGTTTTTCGCCAGCTTGGGCAGGTCGTCGATGTCATGCACTGCGCCATCCACGCGCAAGCGCACGAAGCCTTGTGCGCGCAGTTCGTCGAACAGGCCGGTCTGCTCGCCCTTGCGACCGACCACCAGGGGCGCGAGGACCATCAGCTTGGTGTCTTCGGGCAGCGACAATACTTGATCGACCATTTGCGACACGGTCTGTGCCGCCAGTTCGATGCCATGGTGCGGACAACGTGGGGTGCCGGCCCGGGCGAACAGAAGGCGCAGGTAGTCATGGATCTCGGTCACCGTGCCGACCGTGGAGCGCGGGTTGTGGCTGGTGGCCTTCTGTTCGATGGAGATCGCCGGGGAAAGCCCCTCGATCAGATCGACGTCGGGTTTTTCCATCAATTGCAGGAACTGGCGCGCGTAGGCGGAGAGTGATTCGACGTAGCGGCGCTGGCCCTCGGCGTACAGGGTGTCGAAGGCGAGCGAACTCTTGCCCGAGCCAGACAGGCCGGTGATCACCACCAGCGCATGCTGGGGCAGATCGAGGTGAATGTTCTTGAGATTGTGGGTGCGGGCGCCGCGAACGCGGATCATGAGCTTCGGGACGAGTCAGGAAAACGGCTAATATTACGCACTTTAGGATTTTCTCCCCACCCCGTGAGCCCCCCTTCCACGCCCATGACCACCGGCGAGCGCCGGGCCGCCGCTTCCCTGGCCGGCATTTTCGGCCTGCGCATGCTCGGCATGTTCCTGATCCTGCCGGTGTTCGCCCTGCATGCGCGCGATTTGACCAGCGATCACACCCTGATCGGCTTGGCCCTGGGCATCTACGGCTTGACTCAGGCGGTCCTGATGATCCCGTTTGGCATGGCCTCGGACCGGCTCGGCCGCAAGCCGGTGATCGTGGCCGGGCTGCTCATCTTCGCCCTCGGCAGCTTCATCGCGGCGGCTGCGCAGAGCATCGAGATGATCATCCTGGGCCGGGCCCTGCAAGGCGCCGGGGCGATCTCCGCAGCGGTCACCGCCTTGCTCGCCGACCTGACCCGGGAGGAAAAGCGCACCCAGGCCATGGCCATGATTGGCAGCACCATCGGCATCGCCTTCGCCGTCTCACTCGCGGCCGGGCCGGCGGTGTACCGGTGGATCGGCCTGTCCGGCATGTTCGCGCTGACCGGGGTGCTGGCGCTCGCTGCCATCGCCGTGGTGCTGTACGTGACGCCGAATCCCGGCCACACCGTTTTCCATTCCGATGCCGAAGCCAATCCGGCGCGCCTCAAGGATGTCCTGCGTGACCGTGAATTGTTGCGCCTGACCTGGGGCATCTTCGCCCTGCACGCAGCGCAGATGGCGATGTTCACGGTGGTGCCGATCGCCCTGACCCGGGATGGCTTGGCCGCCGGCGACCACTGGCAGGTCTACCTGCCGGTGGTGCTGCTTTCCTTCGCGCTCATGGTGCCGGCCATCGTGATCGGCGAAAAACGCGGCCGCATGAAGCCGATCCTGGTCGGCGCCGTGGCACTGATGCTGGCGGCCCAGGTGGCCATGGCCTTCAGCCTGGACTGGTTCTGGGGCGTGGTCCTGGCCTTGTTTGCCTATTTCGTGGCCTTCAACGTGCTGGAAGCAAGCTTGCCTTCGCTGGTCTCGAAAATCGCCCCGCCGGAAGCCAAGGGGACGGCCATGGGTGTCTACAATACCGCCCAGGCCCTGGGCCTGTTTTTCGGTGGCGTGCTCGGCGGCTGGCTGGCCCAGCATGCGGGCTTCGCCGCCGTGTTCATCTTCTGCGCCGCGCTCATGTTCGCCTGGCTGGCCTTGGCTGCCGGCATGCGGCCGCCGCCACGGGTGCGCACCCAGATGTTCCATATCGGTCCGATGGATCATAATGCGGCCCAGCGGCTGGCCAGCCGGCTGACGGTGTTTGCCGGCATCGAAGCGGTCACCGTGCTGCCCGAGGAGGGCACGGTGATGCTCAAGGTCAGCCAGACCGGCTGGGACGAGGACGGCGTACGACATTTACTCGAAGGGGGACATTGAAATGGCTTCGGTCAACAAGGTAATCATCATCGGCAATCTCGGCCGTGACCCGGAAATGCGCTACCTGCCGAGCGGCGATGCCATCGCCAACCTGCGCATCGCCACCACCGACAAGTTCAAGGACCGCAACGGCGACCTGCAGGAACAGACCGAGTGGCACAGCGTCGCCTTTTTCGGCAAGACCGCCGAGGTGTGCGGGCAATATCTGAAGAAGGGCAGCCAGGTCTACGTCGAGGGCAGCCTGCGCACCCGCAAGTGGCAGGACAAGGAAGGCAACGATCGCTATACCACGGAGATCCGGGGCGACCGCATGCAGATGCTGGGGGGGCGTGGTGGCGGTGGCGCGAGCGCCGATTTCGATGCACCGCCACAGGACAGCGGCGCCTCGCGCAGCAAGCCGCCCGCGGGGGGCGGTGGTTTCGACGATCTGGACGACGACATCCCGTTCTAGACAGGTCGAGGATCGAATGCCCCGTTTGCGGGCTGTCCTGCTGATCCTGGGCGGTCTGCTGGTCACTGGCGCCGTGTCGGCCAAGGACGAGCGGATCTGGGTCGCCACCAGCGGCGTCGAGGCGCCGTACCAGGAAGCCCCTGCCGGTCTGCGGGCCTCCTTGGTCGGGTTCGATCTGGCGGTCCGCCCCTGGCAGGAGCTTGCCGCCTCGGGCGAACCGCTCACCGGGCCCGTGGTCGTGCTTGGCGTCGAGGCCATGAAGCGCCTGGCCGAGTCCGGGCGGGTCGGTGCGCGCACCTGCCTGTTGCCGGCCCTGGTGCCCCGGTCCAGTCTGGATCGGGCGGCGGAAGCGGCGTCAGGGCGGGTCGGCGGCGTGTATTTCGACCAGCCGCTCGCGCGGCTGGTGCAATTCCTCCGCCAGGCCATGCCGGAGCGACGCCGGGTCGGCGTGCTGCTGGGCCCCGGCTCGCGTGATCTTCAGCCCGAACTCGGGCACAGCTTGCGCAAGGCCGGCTTCGAGGCGGTGATCGGCTGGGTCGATGATCGAGAGGCCCTGCCCGGTGTGCTGCGCGATGTGCTGGCCCGTTCCGATGTGCTTTTGGCCTTGCCCGATCCCATGGTGCACAACAGCCAGACCGCGCACCACACGTTGTTGGCCGCCTATCGAAAAGGCGTGCCGGTGGTCGGTTACTCAGCCTCGTTCGTCAAGGCGGGGGCGGCCGTGGCGGTGTTCAGCACGCCCGAACAGATTGGCCGCCAGGTTGGCGATCAGGTCAGGACCGCCATGAACAGCGGCGCCTGTCCGGCCCCGGAGGGCCCGGCTGCCTTCGAAATCCAGGTCAATGCCAATGTCGCGCGCTCCCTGGAATTGTTCATCGATCCGGATCGGGTCGAGCGCAAGCTGAGGGGCGAGCGATGACTTGGATGAAGCCGCGCAGCTTCCGGGTCCGGCTCTGGCTGGCGGCCGTGCTGCCGGCCATGTTGCTGGCCGACGTGTTTACCGTGATCCTGTCCCATTGGACCCAGCAGGTGCTGGAGACGGCCTTGCGCGAGCGGGTCGAGGCGGTGGGGCGGCAGTTGGCCGTGGCGTCCGAGTTCCATCTGTTCACCGGCGATGTCGGCAACATGCGTGGCTTGGTCAACGGGCTCGCCAAGGAGCAACCGGATATCATCGCCACCGCCATCGTCAGCGGCGATGGCCGAGTGCTCGCCAGCCGGGGCAGCGACAGCCTGCCGGTCGACTTGACCGAGGCGGCGACCTGGCAGACCGAGGTCGAAGGGCGGCGAATGCGCATGGTGTTGCCGATCCGGGTGACGGCCCTGGCCATCGACGATTTTTCCCTCGCGTCCGAGGAAGCGAGTGGCCAGCGTCCGCTCGGCTATGTCGTGATGCGGGTGTCCCTGGAGGCCTTGAACGCAGAACGCCACCGCATCCTGCTCTGGGCCGGCGCGGCCTTCCTGGTCGCGGTGGCGCTGGGCGGTGCACTCGCGGTCTGGCTGGCGCGCAGCGTGACCGGGCCGCTGGGTCGGGTGATCGGTGTCGTCGAGCGGATCGGTCAGGGCGATCTCGCGGCACGCGTGCCCGAGCATCCGGACTGCGTGCTGGCGCCCTTGATCGAAGGGGTCAACCGGATGGCATCCCAGGTGGCCATTAACCAGGAGGAGATGCGCCAGCGAATCGACGAGGCGACCCGGGAACTGAACCGGCAGAAACTCGACGCCGAGCGGGTCGCGCGCAGCGATCCGCTCACTGCCCTGAACAACCGCCGGGCCTTTTTCGAGTTTGCCGAGCGCGATTTGCGCCGCTCCCTGCGGTATGAGTTCTCCGTGGCCCTGATCCTGCTCGACCTCGACCATTTCAAGGCGATCAACGACGAGCATGGCCATCCGGCTGGCGATGCGGTGTTGGTGCAGCTCGCCGATACCTTGATCCGGACCATGCGCGAAGTGGACGTGATCGGTCGCCTCGGGGGCGAAGAGTTCGCCATCCTGATGCCCGACACCGCGCTCGACGCGGCTTTGCAGGCAGCCGAACGGCTGCGCCAGGCGGTCGAGCGCCAGGCCGTCGAATACGAGGGCCGGCGGATCGTGCTCACCGCCAGCTTCGGGGTTTCGGTCTATCTCGGTGAAACGGATACCGTGCATGATCTCTTCACGCGGGCCGACCGCGCGCTCTACCTGGCCAAGCGACTCGGACGCAACCGGGTCGAAGCCTTCGGCGAGCGGGGCCGGCCTGGCGAGGCCTGAGCCATGGGCTGGTTGACAGCCTGGCGCGCGGCACGGCACGAGGCGGTCGATTCGCAGCTGCTCGGGTGGATCGGCCGGGCGGTGGACCGGGTCGACCCACGCTTGCGCCAGGTGGGCGGCTTTCCGGCGGCCTACGCCAAGCCGGTGGCCCATGCGTTGGACTATGCCCACCACCTGGCCGATGCCTTGCCAGGTCCGGTATTGATGAATCGTGAGACCTTTGCCAGCGACCCATTGGTGCACGCCCTGTTCGCTTGCGCGGAGGATATCCAGGCAGCCCTGTGCGCCAGCCAGGCGATGCGTGCCTTTCATGGCGAGCATCCGGAGGCCCGCGAGGTATACGCCCTGATATGCATGCGCCGGGGCACCAAGGCCCTGCTCGGCATGGACATGGTCGACGGCCTGCTGCGTCGTGACGTACCCCAGCAAGCCGTCTACTTCACCGACCATACCGTGGCCGAGCCGGGCCGCACCGAGGTCGAGGCGCGTGCCCGCATCGCCGAGGGCTTTTTCGACAGCCTGGTCACCCATGTCGTGCGCCGGATCGAGGCGCGCAAGGCAGAACGCGCCCGCCTGGAACAGAGCCGCGACGAATGCCTGGCCCGCTTGCATGGCGCGGCACCGGATCAACGCGCGGCACGGTCGGCGGATCTGCATGCCATCCTCGGGCAATTGGCCGAGTTGGGGGCCTCGCTCGACCTGCGCCGCTACGTCGACGATTTCGAGGCCGTCATGGGCGCCCCCGAACAGCATCTCTACATCGAGCACCAGACCTTGGTGCTGGATTCGATGGGCCTGGTCCGGGGTGCGGAAAGCCCCGGCAACAGCGCCCTGGAATTCTGTGACCTGACCGGGCGCGACCGGCGGCGCTGGACCGTACTGCTGATGTACTGCAACCAGGTGGCCGAGGTGGCTTCGTTGGGCGAGCGGCTGTCCTCCGCACAGCGCTGGTTGGGGTTATGATGTTGTTTTTGTTACAGCATTGAATGGGGGATCTATGAACGGCAAGGGGCTCGGCCTGATCGGCCTGATGGTGTTGGCGAGCGGTGCTCAGGCCGCCGGTTTTGCCTTGATCGAGCAGAACGGCAGCGGTCTCGGCAACGCTTATGCCGGCCAGGCGGCGGTGGCCCAGGATGCCAGCACGGTGTTCTTCAATCCCGCGGGCATGAGCCTGCTGGAGGGGCGCCAGATGGTCTTGGCGGCCCACTATATCCAGCCTTCGGCGGAATTCACCGGCAGCTCGACCCCCTTCGTGGCTGCCAATGGCGACGATGCCGGCAAGCCGGCATTCGTGCCCAATGCCTATTACGTGATGGACCTCGCCGACCGGCTCAAGCTGGGCATCGGCCTGAACGGCCCCTTCGGCCTGGCGACCGAATACGATGTCCCCTGGGCCGGCATGACCCAGGCCCTGCTCTCCGATCTCAAGACCTACAACCTCAACCCGTCGCTGGCCTGGCGCGTCAGTGACGCCCTGTCGATCGGGATCGGCCTGGACTGGCAGCGCATCGAGGCTGAGTTGTCGTCCTACAACCCGATGCTGCCCGGCGTGGTCACCATGAAGGGTGACGATGACAGCTGGGGCTGGAATCTCGGTGCCCTGTATCAGTTCGACGCTGGCACCCGGGTCGGCGTCGCCTTCCGTTCCGAGGTGGCGCATGAACTGTCCGGCAAGCTGTCACCCATGGCCGTGCCGATCAAGGCCGACGTGACCCTGCCGGCGACCGCCTCGGTGAGCCTGTTCAAGCAGCTTTCGCCAACTTGGGACCTCCTCGCCGACGTGACCTGGACCGGCTGGAGCAGCTTCGAGGAACTGCGCGTGCGCCATGCCGCGAATGACGCCACCCTGTCCCTGGTCGAGGAAAACTGGGACGATGCCTGGCGCTTCTCCATGGGGGTCAACTACCACGCCGACAAGAACCTGACCTGGCGGGTCGGCGTCGCTTTCGACCAGACCCCGGTACCGGATGCCCAGCACCGTACGCCGCGCATTCCCGATCAGGATCGCACCTGGCTGGCCGTCGGCGCCCAATACCGGCTCTCCAGCCAATCCGCGGTCGACGTCGGCTATGTGCACATCTTCGTCAAGGATGCCGACATCCAGCATGCCGAAAACGGTCTCACCCTGACCGGCCGCTACGACAACGCGGTCGATGTCCTGAGTATGCAATTCACGCATCGCTTCTGACACGGAGACTTGCCATGGCGTCGGACACCCTGTTCACGGCCCTGGTCGGTGCCCTGCGGCGGTTCGGTCGTCGCACGCCTGGCCAGTGGGAGGACATGAAGCCGGGTACCTATTCCTATGGTGACCTGCTCAAGATGACCCTGGCGCTCGGGCGCCTGGTCACCCGGATCAGCGATGAGGACGAGCATGTCGGCATCCTGATGCCCAACATGGCGGCCACGGTGGCGCTCTTGATCGGCACGTCGGCATTTCGCCGGGTGCCGTGCATGCTCAACTACACGGCTGGTGCCGAGGGCATGCAGAATGCCTGCGTGACGGCCCGGATCCGTACCGTGGTCACCTCCCGGGTGTTCCTCGACAAGGCCAACCTGACCGAGGAGGTGGCCCGCCTCAAAGGCATCCGCCTGGTCTACCTGGAAGACCTGCGCGGCCAGTTCGGCACCTTGGACAAGCTCTGGCTGATGGCTTTCGCGCTCTGGTTCCCGCGCCGCGCGGTGCCGGCGGGTGACCCCGAGGCGCCGGCGGTGGTGCTGTTCACTTCCGGTTCCGAGGGCAAGCCCAAGGGCGTGGTGCTCTCGCACCGGGCCCTGCTCGCCAACGTCCGGCAGGTCCTCGACCTGATCCACCTGGGCCCGGGCGACGTGTTCTTCAATTGCCTGCCGATCTTCCATTCCTTCGGACTGACCGGCGGCACCCTGATCCCCTTGTTGAGCGGCGCCCGGCTGGTCCTGTACACCAGCCCGCTGCATTACAAAGTCATCCCGGAGCTGGTGCGCGAGCGGCGCTGCACGGTGCTGTTCGCTACCGGCACCTTCCTCAACCAGTACGCCCGCAATGCCCTGCCTGGCGACTTTGACAGCCTGCGCCTGGTGGTGGCGGGGGCCGAACGGCTGGCCCAGCCGGTGCGGGATCTCTGGAAGACCAAGTTCGGCATCGACATCATCGAAGGTTATGGCGCCACGGAAACCGCCCCGGTGCTGTCGGCCAATACCCCGGCCGACAATCGCCATGGCACGGTCGGCCGCCTGCTGAATGGCATCGAGTCTCGCCTGGTCCCCGTACCCGGCATCCACAATGGTGGCGAGTTGCATGTGCGGGGGCCCAACCTGATGTCCGGCTACTACCGTTACGACCGGCCGGGCGAACTTGAACCCCCGGCATCCGAGGTCGGGCCGGGCTGGTACAACACCGGCGACGTGGTCGATCTCGATCCGGAGGGGTTCCTCTCGGTGGTGGGCCGGCTGCGCCGGTTCGCCAAGGTGGCGGGGGAGATGGTTTCCCTCGAGGTGGTCGAGGATATCGCCCGCGCCGCATCGGCCGAGGCCATGCATGCCGCGACCAGCATGACCGATTTGGGACGGGGCGAGGCGATCGTTCTGTTCACCACGGATTCTGACCTTACCCGCGAACAACTGGCTGCCGCGGCGCGCGGCATGGGGTATCCGGAAATCGCCGTGCCGCGCCGGATCCGGGTGGTCGAGAGCCTGCCCCTGCTGGGCAGTGGCAAGATCGATTACGTCCGCCTGCATTCCATGAGCGCGCAAGCCTCGTGACCGGGCGTCATACCCCCGCCAAAGACGATCGAGGTCCGGTTCTGGTACATTAGTACTTCATCGTCGCCCGGGGCGTCGGTGGATGGCGTTTTCTGGCACGCCAATGCCGCATTGGCGTTGCCTTGCAGTGATCCGAGGCCCTGCTGTAAAGGGGTCCGATGCACATGAAAGAGGGCATGATGGAGAAGTGGATCTGGCTGTTTTTGGGATTGGCCGCGACGGGTTCAGCGCGCGCCATGGAGACGCTCGAAGCGTCCTCGTTCGACGAGATGCCGATGGTGTTGACGGCATCACGCATATCCCAGTCGCCGCTGGATACCCCGGCCCCGGTGACCGTGCTCGATCGGGAAACCATCCGCGCCTCCGGGTTCACCGAAATCCAGGATTTGCTGCGCCTGGTGCCCGGCTACCTGGTGGCGGACTGGCCGACCAAGGCCGCCAACGTGGTCAACCGCGGCATGGGGGATGCCCGGGCCGGCCGCCTGCAAGTGTTGATCGATGGCCGTTCGGTCTACGATCCGTTCGACGGCCGGGTGCATTGGGACGAGTTGCCGATCCGGGTGGCCGACATCGACCGGGTCGAAGTGGTGCGCAATGCCGCGCCCGCCACCTACGGCGCCAATGCCTTCCAGGGGGTGGTCAACATCATCACCCGGGCCCCGGTTCAGGAACCCGGCTTCAGCCTCCGCCTGCGCAAGGGCGATCATGACATCCATGAAGCCGCGGTCGCGGCGGGCGGCCAACAGGGCGACCTGGGCTGGCGTTTCGGGCTTTCCCGGCGCGGCCAGCAGAATTTCGAGCCGAACCAGTACGGTACTTCAGGCCGCTACAACGGTGGCGAGAAGATGCGCCGGGACGTGGTCAACCTGAACCTCGACTTTGCACCTACAGGCGCTGATCAGTACGACCTCCAGCTCGGCTTCAGCCGCGGCGACGATCGGATCGGCGAAGAGCGTGAGGCCAACCCGATCTACTATTACGCCCACGACCGGACCACCGAGAACACCCTGCTCAGGCTGGGCTGGACCCATGCCTACGGCGGCGATTCGGAAGTGTCCCTGCAATACTATTACTATCATCGCCTGGCCAATGAGGAGATCCTGGCCTACAACGGTCGCTGGGCGCCTGAGATGCCCCTGTGGGTCAATCTGGGGGGCGACAATGAAATCAAGCGTCATGATTTCGAATACCAGCAGACCCACCGTTTTTCAGGGGCGCTGACCGGGGTATGGGGGGCTGGCGTGCGTCACGACCAAGTCCGCTCCGACCGCTACCTGACCGGGCTCGACTGGCAAGGGGGCACCCAATGGCAGGGCTTTGCCAACCTGGCCTGGCAGGCCTCGCCGTCCTGGCTGCTCAACCTGGGGGGCATGGTGGAGAAGCATTACTACACCGACACTTTGTTCTCTCCCCGGTTGGCCGCCAACTACCGGCTTACCCCCAACCAGACCCTGCGTCTCAGCGCCGGCCGGGGCTACCGGGCACCGACCGTGCTCAACGCCAAGGCGCGCGAGATGATCTACTACACCGACGGACGCCTGGCCGATGTCGAGCTGTGGTCCTATTGGACGCCGGAACCGGAAGAAGTCCGCTTTACGGAGCTCGGCTACGTGGCCCGCTTTCCGGCCCATGGCCTGGCCATCGATGCACGGATCTACCAGGAAGACTACCGCAATACCATCGACGACAACTCGGGCCGCCTGAACGATGCCCGGGACCGGTTCACGATGCGCTATTCCAACGTGGTCCTCGAGGTGCCGCCCACCGTGCCCGATGTACCGGACCTGGGCGCCTACTGGGGCCGGGAACGCAATGTCCTGTTCTACAACATGGGCGGGGCCCGGGCCCGGGGCGGCGACCTCCAGCTGGACTGGCGCCATCCCTGGGCGGGCCGCTTCCTGGTCGGCTACGCCGTGACTGATATCCAGGCGGATGCCGAAACCGCGCTGATGGAGCAGGATTTCGAGAACACGGCGCCCAGGTACAGCTTCAGCCTGCTTTGGTCCAAGGCCCTGACCGATCGCCTGACCCTGAATGTCGGCCATTATCGGGTCGATGACATGGAGTGGCTCAACGATGGTGACGACCAGCCCGGCTACCAGCGCACCGACCTCAAGCTGGCCTGGCGCCTGGGCAAGATCGCCAGCGAAGATGAAGTGGCCCTGACCGTGCAGAACCTGGGCGATCCGTACAGCGAGTTCCGGGGCGATGAGTTCCTGATCGAGAAAAAGGTCTTCCTCACCCTGAACCTGTCCTGGTGATCGGGGCTTGAAATCTGCAGCGTGGCCCTGAGATACGGATTCCATTGATATAATTCGGCAATTCGATTCAGGAGCGACCACCATGCCCATCTATGCCTACAAGTGTGAGGCCTGCGGACACACCGCCGACGAAATGCAGAAAGTCAGCGACGCGGCCTTGACCGTGTGCCCCCAATGCGGCGCCAGCGCGTACAGCAAGCAACTGACCGCGGCCGGGTTTGCCCTCAAGGGCAACGGCTACTACGTCACCGATTTCAAGAACCCGCCCAAGCAGGACGCGCCCGCGTGCGGTGCGAGTGGTGGCGGTTGCTGCCCCTGCGCGGCCTCCAACTGATAGCCGAACGGATGACCCGGTCAGGCGCGTGTCGCGTCTGACCGGGTTTTGCCATGCCGACGCCCCATATCAAACGCCATTTCCTGACCGGTCTTCTGATCCTGGTGCCCTTGGGCATCACGGTCTGGGTCATCACCGCCCTGGTCGGATTCATGGACCAGACCCTGCTCCTGCTGCCCGAGGCATGGCGCCCGGAAGCCTGGCTGGGCACTCGGATCCCCGGCCTGGGCGTGTTGCTCACGGTCCTGGTGGTGCTGCTCACCGGCGTGCTGGCCGGCAACCTGATCGGCCAGCGTCTGGTGCGATTCTGGGAGAGCCTGCTCAACCGCATCCCGGTGGTCAAGTCGATCTATGGCAGCGTCAAGCAGGTGTCCGACACCCTGCTTTCCGGCAACGGCCATGCCTTCCGCAAAGTGCTGCTGGTCCATTATCCGCATCCCGAGGCCTGGTCGCTGGCCTTCCAGACCAACGTGCCGGCCGAGGTCGGCGCTGAACTGGGGCCGGAATGGCTGGCGGTGTTCATCCCGACCGCGCCCAGCCCGGTGAACGGCTTTTACTTCTACGTGCGGCGCTGCGAAACCGTCGAGCTCGACATCAGCGTCGACCTGGCCCTGAAATACATTGTCTCCATGGGCGTGGCCGCGCCCCAGAACAAGACCAAGTCGGACACCTACCCCGGCGATTGAACTAGGAAAACATCATGCGTAGTCATTACTGCGGCGCCGTGCGCGCCTCCGACATCGGCACCACCGTGACCTTGTGCGGCTGGGCACATCGCCGGCGCGACCATGGCGGCGTCATCTTCATCGACCTGCGCGACCGCGAAGGCACCGTCCAGGTGGTGATCGACCCCGATACCCCGGAGGCCTTCAAGCTGGCCGAGGACGTGCGCTCGGAATTTGTCCTCAAGGTGGTCGGCAAGGTGCGCGCGCGTCCGGCCGGCACCGAAAACGCCAACATCCCGACCGGCATGGTGGAAGTGCTGACCCAGTCGCTGGAACTGCTCAACGCCTCGCAGACGCCGCCGTTCCAGCTCGACGACGACACCCTCAACGAGAACATCCGCCTGCAATATCGCTACCTCGACCTGCGCCGTCCGGCCATGCAGGCCAACATGATGCTGCGCTACCGGGTCGCCAAGCTGATGCGCGACTACCTCGACAGCCACGGCTTCATCGACGTCGAGACCCCGATGCTGACCCGCTCCACACCGGAAGGCGCGCGCGACTACCTGGTGCCGTCGCGGATCCATGACGGCATGTTCTATGCCCTGCCGCAGTCGCCCCAACTGTTCAAGCAGTTGCTGATGGTGGCCGGCTACGACCGCTACTTCCAGATCGTCAAGTGCTTCCGCGACGAGGATCTGCGCGCTGACCGCCAGCCCGAGTTCACGCAAGTGGATTTGGAAATGTCCTTCGTCGAGGAGAACGATGTCATGACCCTGGTCGAGGGCATGATCCGCGAGACCTTCAAGAAGGCCAAAAACATCGACCTGGCCGATCCCTTCCCGCGCATGCCCTACGCCGAGGCCATGGCCCGCTATGGCTCAGACAAGCCGGACCTGCGCGTCACCCTGACGCTGACCGAGGTCACCGATGCGGTCAAGCATGTGGCCTTCAAGGTCTTTTCCGGTCCCGCCAATGATCCCAACGGCCGGGTCGCCGCCCTGCGCATCCCCGGCGGCGCCAGCCTGACCCGGGGCGAGATCGACGGCTACACCGAGTTCGTCAAGATCTACGGCGCCAAGGGCCTGGCCTACATCAAGGTCAACGACGTCAGCCAGCTCAACGAAACCGGCCTGCAATCGCCCATCGTCAAGAACCTCGACGCGGCGGCGCTCTCGGCCATCATGGAGCGCACCGGCGCGCAGAACGGCGACCTGATCTTCTTTGGCGCCGACAAGGCCAAGGTGGTCAACGACGCCATCGGTGCCCTGCGCCTGAAGATCGGCCACGAGAAGGGCCACGTCGACGGCCGCGCCTGGGCGCCGCTCTGGGTGGTCGATTTCCCGATGTTCGAATACAACGAGGACGAGAAGCGCTGGGATGCCCTGCATCATCCGTTCACCGCACCCAAGGACGGCCACGCCGAGCTGCTCGCCAGCGATCCGGGCCGCGCCCTGTCGAAGGCCTACGACATGGTGCTGAATGGCTGGGAAGTCGGCGGCGGCTCGATCCGTATCCACCGCGAGGACGTCCAGGAGAAGGTGTTCGAGGCGCTCAACATCGGCCCCGAGGAGCGGCGCAACAAATTCGGTTTCCTGCTCGACGCCCTGCAGTTCGGCGCGCCGCCGCACGGCGGCCTGGCCTTCGGCCTCGATCGCCTGGTCACCCTGATGACCGGCGCCGAGTCGATCCGCGACGTCATCGCCTTCCCGAAGACCCAGCGCGCCAGCTGCCTGATGACCGACGCGCCCAACCAGGTCGACGAGAAGCAATTGCGCGAACTGCACATCCGCCTGCGCAACCCGATGCCCGGCGTCGGCACCCCGGCCTGAGTGGATCCCATCCGGGCCCCCTTCGCGAGACTGGAGAACGCTTGATGAACCCCCTGGTGACTGGTTCCACGGCCGCGCGCCCCGACCTGGACTGGAGCCAGGTCCGCGAGACCATCCTGATGCTCAACCTGGCCATCGCCCAGATGGAAATGGCCATGCGCGAATCGAACGGCTCGGTTGACGTGCTGACCCATTCCTTCACCGGCATGTACGGCAACCTCATGGGCCTGACCGAGGTGGCCCAGACCCTGCCCGATTCCCCGGTCAAGGCGTCGATCCAGGCCCTGGGGGCGAGTGTCTCGGAGCAGATGCAGGAGGCGATCATCGCCTTCCAGTTCTATGACCGCCTGAGCCAGCGCCTGACCCACATCAGCCACAGCCTGGCCAGCCTGACCACCCTGGTCGGCGACCCCGGCCGGCTCTACAACCCTCAGGCCTGGCACGACTTGCAGCAGCAGATCCGCTCCAAGTACACCATGGAAGACGAAAAGCTGATGTTCGACACCGTGGCGGCCACCGGCGACGTCAAGCGCGCGCTCGAGGAATACGTCGTCCGCAAACAGCAGGCTGCGGGCAGCGACAACGACATCGAGTTGTTCTGACCCCGGGAGTGGCCCACAAGATTCCAGTCTCCGTCCTGGTGGTGATCCACACCCCGGACCGCCAGGTGCTGCTGATCGAACGCGCCGACCACCCGGGCTGGTGGCAGTCGGTGACCGGCAGCCAGGAGCCCGGCGAAAGCCTGGTCGAGACCGCGATCCGTGAAGTGGCCGAGGAAACCGGGCTGGCCGCCACGCCCCCTGCGTTGTCCGACTGGGGCTACTGCAATGTCTACGAAATCTACGACTGCTACCGGCATCGCTATCCGCCCGGCACCACGCACAACACCGAACACGTGTTCGGCCTGCTGCTGCCGGCACCGGTGCCGGTCCGCCTGGCGGAAGGCGAACATCTGGCCTGGCGCTGGCTGCCCTGGCGGGAAGCCGCCGAGGCCTGCTTCTCGCCCAGCAACGCGGAGGCCATTCGCCGACTGGGCCAAGATGATCGATAATCCCGGCATCCCGTTTGCGAGGATCGTCCAGACATGAAACACGTCGTTGCCGTGTTGGCCTTGCTGCCGCTTGTGGTCGGCTGCGATGCCTTGAAGGACCGCATGGGCATTCCCGATCCGGCCAAGGTCGAGGCCGAGGGCAAGGCGGTCGGCGGTGCCTGCCGCCACGCGGGGCGTGGTCTGGAGGACTGCTACCGGCTCAATCCCACGGCGGACAAATCCGCGGTGTTCGTGGGCTGGAAGGAAATGAACGAGTACATGCTCAAGAACAAGATGGAGTCAGTCACGCCCCAGATTCCGGCCGAGATTCCCCGCAAGGCCAAGAAGAAAAAACCGGCGGCGGAGGCGGGCGAGGCTGCAGCCAAGGATGCCGCCAAGGATGCCGCGCACGGCGAGGCCGCCCAGACTGCACCGGCCAAGCCGGCCGAAGGGGGCCACTGATGCGCCTGGAAGGCCATGGCGCCGGACACCCCGCGCTCAACATCGCCAGCTACAACATCCACAAGGGGCTGTCCTTTTTCAACCGGCGCATGGTCATCCATGAGCTGCGCGACCGGCTCAAGGTCATCAACGCCGACATCGTCTTTCTGCAAGAAGTGCAGGGCTCCCATGCCGAGCACGCCGGGCGTTTCGAGGGCTGGCCGGTCGAGCCGCAGCATGAGTTCCTGGCCGCCGGGGTGTGGACCGACATGGCCTATGGCAAGAACGCCATCTACGACCACGGCCACCACGGCAATGCCATCCTGGCGCGCTACCCGATCCTGCGCTGGGACAACCTGGACATCTCCTCGCACCACTTCGAAAGCCGGGGTCTGCTCCATTGCGAGCTCGCCGTGCCGGCCCTGGACCAGCCCCTGCACGCGATCTGCTTGCACCTGGCACTCCATGAGAAGGGGCGCCGCAAGCAATTGCAGCGGGTCTCGGAACACATCCGCGACCTGGTGCCCGACGCCGCACCCTTGATCCTGGCTGGCGATTTCAACGACTGGCGCCAACGCGCGCCGGAATACCTGGCGCGCGAACTGGGGCTGGCCGAGGTGTTCGAGGCCACCCAGGGCCGCCCGGCGCTCAGTTTTCCCGCCGCGCTGCCGCTGTTCGCCCTGGACCGCATCTACGTGCGCGGCTTCCAGGTCGCGGCGGCCCGGGTACACCATGGCCGGGCCTGGCGGCGGCTGTCCGATCACGCCGCGCTGAGCGCGCAACTGCATCCGGCATGATCCCCCGTCCGGGCAACCGGATCGAATTGCTGGAGGGCGGCGCCGCCTATTTCCCGGCCCTGATCGCCGACCTCGACGCGGCGAGTCGCGAGGTCCACCTGGAAAGCTACATCTTCGAGCCCGACGCCACCGGGATGGCCGTGTTCGAGGCCCTGACCCGGGCGGCCGCGCGCGGCGTCCAGGTGCGCCTCCTGCTGGACGGTTTCGGGGCCCGTCGCTTTCCCGCCGAACTGGCGGCCCGCCTGCGCCTGGCCGGCGTCGCCCTGCTGTTCTTTCGGCGTGAACTGGGCACCTTCCGGCTGCGCCGCCACCGCCTGCGGCGCATGCATCGCAAGGTGGCGGTGATCGATGCCCGGGTGGCTTACGTCGGCGGCATCAATGTCATCGACGACCTCAACACCCTGCCCGGCGCCGGCCGCCGGCACGACTACGCGGTCCGGGTGCAGGGGCCGCTGCTGGCCGACATCTACACCTCCGTGCGGCGGCTGTGGCTGAAAGTGCGCTGGAGCCAGCTCGGCCGCCGGCCGCGCAGGACCGCGGCCCTGCCGGTCACGGGCGACCCCGCGGGCGAGCAGACCGCGGCCTTCCTGGAGCGCGACAACCTGCGCCACCGGCGCGACATCGAAGACGCCTACCTCCAGGCGATCCGTCACGCGCGCCGGGAAATCTGGCTGGCCAATGCCTATTTTCTGCCTGGTCGCCGGTTCCGCCAGGCCTTGGTCGATGCCGCCGCGCGCGGCGTGCGCGTGGTGCTGATCCTGCAAGGACGCTCCGATCACCGCGGGTTCCAGCTGGTGGAACGCGCGCTCTATCGCTATTTCCTGGAAAGTGGCATCGAGATCCATGAGTTCCATGTCAGCGAGCTGCACGCCAAGGCGGCGGTGATCGACGAGACCTGGGCCACGGTGGGATCGAGCAATATCGACCCGTTCAGCCTGGTGCTCGCCCGCGAAGCCAACGTGGTGGTCACCGACCCCGCCTTCGCCATGCGGTTACGTAACAGCCTGGACCAGGCCCGGTCCCGCGGCGCCCACCAGATCCGCCGTCGCGACTGGCGCCACGTCCCCTGGTATGCCCGGTTCGCATCCTGGGCGTTGTATGGTCTGGCCCGCCTGCTGCTCGGCTGGCTGGGCATGGCGAAGGGGTATTAGGGTGGTCTGCCTGACGGGCTCGAGCAAGGGGCCAGACGCGGGGCCCGGGCTGGGGTGATGCTCAGGGGGCCAGGGCCGTGCTTATCGACGGTCGTCTGCGCCGGGCCGTCGGACGCCATGAAAAAGGTGGCCTGTCCAGGGCTGCACAAAAAGGATCAGGATTTGACCACCAGCACGGCGCATTCGGCCTGGTTCAGCACCTTCTCCGATACCGAGCCCATGAGCACCTTGTCGAGGCCGGTGCGGCCGTGGCTGCCCATGACGATGAGGTCGGCTTGGTCGCGCTTGGCTGAGTCAAGGATGGCCTTGTCTGGCCGGCCTTCGGCCAGGTGGCCGTTGACGCTGACCCCGGCATTGGCCATGTCGACGATCACGGCATCGATGGCCGCTTGCGCCTGGGCCCGGCGTTCGGTGCTGTGACTGTCGAGCACGGCGGAAACGACGGTGAGCGGCAGGCCGCAGATTTCGGCGATCTTGCCGGCGGTGACGGCAGCGAGTTCACCGTAGCGTGAACCGTCGGTGGCGACCAGGACCCGTTGTGCCCACATCCCGGCTGAGGTCGGTACCACCAGAACCGGGCAGGGCGCGCTGCCGATCACCTTGGCGGTGGCATGGCCGAGCTTCCAGAAAGCCAGGCCGCGCCGGCCACGCCGGCCCATGAGAATGACGTCGGCGCGCAATGCCTCGGCGGTCGCGACGATGGTCTCGGCCGGATCGGCACCCAGCCGGACCACCGGGGTACAGGCCTGGCCAGGCATGGTGGCGATGGCGGCCTCGACGTTGGCACGGGCCTGCTTTTCCGCTTCTTCCTCGAGGTTGGGGACCAGCGTGCTGTACTGCGGATCGACCAGGCCGATGCTCATCACCATCAGTTCGGACTGGCATTTGGCGGCCATGGCGCGGGCGGCCCGGATGGCGCCGTCACTGTAATTCGAACCATCGACGGCGAGCAGGATGCGCTCGAAACGGCCGATCGGAGACAGGGAATGGGGCATGACGGTTTCTCCTCAGGATTAGTCGGATACGCCGGAACGGGCCACCGTGGCCTGGCTGGCGCGATGTTCGCGGATGCCTTTCGCCAGCGAGGTCAGCACGATCACCGCGCCCAGCACCAGGGCGACGCCGAGCACGATGTCGCCCCCCAATTTGAGCATCTTCAGAGTGCCCTCGTCCATGGGCGCGATGAAGCCGAGTTTGGACAGGTAGCCGGGGATGTAGAAGAAGCGGGAGAACAGGGCGATCAGCATGATGGTGGCCATGACCAGCTTGACCTGGTAGTCCTTCACATAGGTGGTGCCGATGGCGCCCAACTGGACCCCGAACAGCGAGCCGAGCAGGATCAGCATGGCCAGGCGCACGTCGACGAAGCCTTCCAGGCCATAGAACAAGGTGCCGCCGAGGCCCATGACGAAGGCGATCACCAGCTCGGTCGCCGAGGCCATGATGGCGGGCAGGCCGAACAGGTAGATCATCGCGGGCACGCCGATGAAGCCGCCCACCGCGATGGTGGCCGCCAGCATGCCGGTGGCGAAGGCGACCGGGGCGATGAACACCAGGGAGATATGTGCCTTGGCGCCGTTGACGTAGACCATGGTGCCGGGAATCTTGACCGACTGGATCCATTTCGCGGCCTTGGTCAGTTCAGCCTGGCCATCGTTGCCGCCGGCCTTCAGCTTGCGGTAGTCCTTGAGCACGTAGGCACCGACGATGGCCAGGGTGACGATGAAGATGGCCGACACGTACAGGTCGGTACCGACCGCGCCGAAATCATGCTTGATGCCGGTCATCACGTGCTTGCCGGTGAGCATGCCGAATTCCGCGAAGATGCCCATGATGATGCCCAGCTTGACATCGACCTGGCCATATTTATTGCGCTTGATGGCGCCGACCAGGGCCTTGGGGAACTTGTGGCAGATGTTGGAAGCGACCGCGACCACGCCGGGCACGCCCATGGCCATCATGGCTGGCGTCAGCACGAAAGCGCCGCCGGAACCGATGAAGCCGGACACCATGCCGCCGATGAAGCCGACAATGATCAGCAGTAACGCGGTGGTGAGATTGATATCGATGAATTGGATGCTTTCCATGTCGCCGTCTCCTTATTTCTTGGCCTTGAGGCCGACCACGTCCCAGAACAGGCCGGTGAAGGCGCCATGCACGTAGGACATGGCGAAGGCGATGACGATGGGAATCAGGACCAGTAGCCAGTTGCCTGCTTGCAGGGTGCCGCCCTTTTCGGCACAGGCCTCTGCGCTGGCCTTGGGGTAATACTGGAGGTCGGTGCCTTGTCCCACCAGGCAGACGTTCGGGGTGGTCTGGGCCATGTGGGCGATGTCGGCAGAGTAGTGGAACAGGCCCCAGTACATGAGGGCTGAAAGAAGGCCGAACACGAGAGTTTTTATGAGTCGATTGCCGCTTGCCACTGCCATGATTGCATTGCTCCATCAACAAGACATCGGGACGAAAGGGTTAAGATTGGGTTAAATCAAGTCCGGCATTATCCATGCCATGACCGGGTCAGGGTTATCGATTGAGTTGATGGCCTGGCAAGCCACTTTTATGCATTTTCCCGGCGGGGCTCCGCCGACCATCCGAGGATGGCAACATGATCGACGCACGACGCTTCCTTCCCTTCCTGGCCTGGCTCCCCTTGCGTCCGGCCACGCTCAAGGCCGATCTGGTGGCCGGACTCACGGTGGCGCTGGTGCTGATCCCGCAATCCATGGCCTATGCCCAACTGGCTGGGTTGCCCGCCTACTTCGGGCTGTATGCAGCCTTCCTGCCAGGCATGGTGGCTGCCATGTGGGGCTCGTCGGCACAACTCGCCACCGGCCCGGTCGCGGTGGTTTCCCTGCTGACGGCCTCCGGTCTGGCGCCATTCGCGGCGACCGGATCGGAGGCCTATATCGGCCTGGCGGTCCTGATGGCGCTGTTGGTCGGCGTGGTGCAGTTGATCCTGGGGGTGTTCAAGCTGGGCGTGGTGGTCAACTTCCTCAGCCATCCGGTGATCGTCGGCTTCACCAACGCCGCTGCCATCATCATCGGACTATCGCAGTTGAACAAGCTGCTGGGGGTATCGATGGGGCGTAGCGAACATTTCATCCAGGACATCTGGGGTGTGTTGAGCCAGGTGGGCGAGACCCATGTGCCCACCCTGCTCATGGGCCTGTCCGCCTTTGCCCTGATGTGGGGCCTGAAGCGGGTCGCACCCAGGTTGCCCGGCGTGTTGATCGCGGTCAGCCTGACCACCCTGGTCAGCTGGGCGATCGGCTTCGAGCACAACGGCAGCGGACGGGTCGAGGAGATCGTCGATCCGGAAGTCCGCCTGCTGGCCGGTGAATTTGCCCAGACCGAGGCGCGCATCGCCCATCTGAATCAGGCCTTGGGCGAAAAGCGCCAGGAATTGATGCAGCACGAGAAGATCAACCAGGAGGGGTCGCAGCGCATCGCCGCGCTGCGTTACGAGATCGACCTGATCAAGCTGGAACTGAAGGATGCTGAATCGGAGAACCGTAACCGTGCCCGCTCGTTGCGCAAGTTCATATTCGAACGGGTGCCGGGCGCCGAGGGCGCCCCGGCGCGCCTCTACCTGCATGGCCAGGTGCCGGCCGACGTAACGGCCGACGGCTATCGCTGGCGGATCAAGCAGGTGGGCCATGGCGAATTGAAGCTGGTCGGCGGGGGCGAGGTGGTCGGTGCGGTGCCGTCCGGCTTGCCAGCCCTCGGTCTGCCCACCTTGACCTGGGACATGGCGATGAACCTGCTGTCCACCGCCCTGGTGATTTCCCTGGTCGGCTTCATGGAGGCCATCTCCATCGCCAAGGCCATGGCGGCCAAGACCAAGGCACACATCGATCCCAACCAGGAACTGATCGGACAGGGACTGGGCAACATCGTCGGCAGCCTCAGCGCCGCATATCCGACCAGCGGCTCGTTCTCCCGCTCGGCGGTGAACCTGAACGCCGGGGCGGTGACCGGCATGGCCTCGGTGTTTACCGGGCTGATGGTCCTGGTCACCTTGCTGTTCCTGACGCCACTGCTGTATCACCTGCCCCAGGCCGTGCTGGCGGCGGTGATCATGATGGCGGTGATCGGCCTGATCAGCTTCAAGTCGATCGCGCATGCCTGGCGTGCGCACCGGCATGACGGCGTGGCCGCCGTGGTGACCTTCGTGGCCACCCTGGCCTTCGCTCCCCATCTCGACAACGGCATCCTGCTCGGCGCCGGCCTCGCTCTGATCCTCTATCTCTACCGCACCATGACGCCGCGCGTCGCCATCCTGGCCCGCTACCACGATGGCACCCTGCGCGACGCCGAGGTGAATCACCTGGAAACCGCCGAGCATGTCGTGGCAGTACGCTTCGATGGCCAGCTCTACTTCGCCAACGTTCCGTACTTCGAGGACACCATCATGCGCGCCGTTGCGCACAAGCCCCACGCCCGCTACCTGCTGGTGGTCGCGGATGGCATCAACTCCCTGGATGCTTCCGGCGAGGAGGCCATGCACCTGGTGGTGAGCCGGCTGCGCAGCAGCGGCATCGAGGTGATGTTCAGCGGGCTCAAGAAACAGGTGCTCGACGTGATGCGTGCCACGGGCCTGTTCGATGATGTCGGTCAGGACCACATCTTTGCCAATGAGGACATGGCCTTGGCCGACATCCACTCCCGGCTCAGCGCGCGTGGCGAGGAAAGCGAACAGGACCACGCCTTGCTGGGTCAGTGTCCGGTCCCGGAGCGCGTGCCGGAAGCGCGGTTTTCCCGGCGCGGTTGAGGGCGGCGCGGCAGGGACCGGGTTCGCGGGTTAAAATCGCGGCCATCATCCTTGTCCCCTTCCGAGCCCGCCATGATCCGACGCAATCCCAACGGTGACATTCCGGTTGTCCACGACACGGCCTTCGTCGATCCCACCGCCATCCTGTGTGGCAAGGTGATCGTCGAGGAAAACGTGTTCATCGGTCCCTATGCCGTGATCCGCGCCGACGAGGTGAACGAAGTGGGCGACATGGAGCCGATCGTCATCGGCGCCGGTTCCAACATCCAGGACGGTGTAGTCATCCACTGCAAGGCGGGGGGCGGTGTGCGCATCGGCCAGGGCGCCTCCATCGCCCACCGATCCATCGTGCATGGCCCTTGCGTGGTGGGTGACAACGTGTTCATCGGCTTCAACTCGGTGCTTTTCAACTGCACGGTGGGTGAGGGTTCGGTGGTCCGCCACAACTCGGTGGTCGAGGGCTGCGTGGTGCCGCCCGGCTTTTATATCCCGTCCACGAGCAACATCCATTCCGACAACGAACTGGCCGGCATCGAGCGAGTCAACGCCGACCAGGCCGGGTTCTCCGAGAGCGTGGCCCAGGCGAACCTGGAACTGGTGCGGGGCTACAAGCGGATCCGCAACGAATTCTAGGATGATCGCCGCGATAGAAGCCTGGCGCGCCGGCCTGTTCCATCGCCGGCACCTGGCGCGCAACGTGGGCGCCGGCCTGGTCGTGGGCGTGGTGGCCCTGCCGCTGGCCATGGCCTTTGCCATCGCCAGTGGTGCCCGGCCGGAGCAGGGCATCTACACCGGCATCGTGGCGGGACTGGTGGCGGCCTTGTTCGGAGGCTCTCGGGTGTCGATCAGTGGACCGACCGGTGCCTTCATCGTCATCCTGGCCGGCATCACCGCCAAGTACGGCATCGCCGGCTTGCAGACCGCCAGCCTGATGGCGGGCTTCATCCTGCTGGCCATGGGCGCCGCGCGTCTGGGCGGCATCATCCGGTTCATTCCGACACCGGTGATCATCGGTTTCACGTCGGGAATCGCGGTGATCATCTTCGTCGGCCAATGGAAGGATTTCTTCGGATTGCGTCCGGAAACCGCGGGTGCCCATTTCCATCAGAAACTGATGGCCCTGGCCGAAGCCATGCCGGACCTGCATCTCGCCACCACCGGCCTGGCCCTGCTCGGCCTGGCCATCGTGGCGCTTGCGCCACGGGTGTCGCGCAAGGTCCCGAGTCCCCTGGTGGCGCTGCTCGGGGTGACGGCCGTGCAGGCCTATTTCGAATTTCCTGGTGTGGCCACCCTGGGCAGTGCCTTCGGTGGCATTCCCAGCGGCCTGCCCATGCCGCAGTGGCCGGGGCTGGGGGTCACCGAAATGCTGGAACTGATCGGGCCGGCGTTCACCATCGCCATGCTCGGCGCAATCGAGTCGCTGCTCTGCGCGGTGGTCGCCGACGGCATGGCCGACACCCGGCATGACCCGAACCAGGAACTGGTTGGCCAGGGCCTGGCCAATGTCCTGGCACCGATCTTCGGTGGCTTCGCCGCCACCGGCGCAATCGCCCGTACCGCGACCAGCATCCGCAATGGCGGAGACAGCCCTCTGGCTGGGGTCGTGCATGCCCTGACCCTGTTGGCGATCATCCTCGCCCTGGCACCGCTGGCTGCGCATATCCCGCTTGCCGTGCTGGCCGCGATTCTGTTCGTGGTGGCATGGAACATGAGCGAGGCGCGTCATTTTCTCGATCTGCTCCTGCATTCGCCTAAGAATGACAGGGTGTTGCTGGTGCTGACCTTCCTGCTCACTGTCTTTGCTGATCTGGTGATCGCCGTCAATGTCGGTGTGTTGCTGGCGGCGCTGCTGTTCATGAAGCGGATGAGCGAGACGGTACGCGTCGAGGGCGAGACCGAGGCGGGTCTGGCCGGCGTTTGCCCGGTCGGGATTCCGCCTGGGGTGCAGGTCTATTCCATCGATGGACCGTTGTTCTTTGGTGCCGCCGCGACCTTCGAACGCACCATGGCCGGTCTCCATCAGGATGTCCGGGTACTGGTCCTGCGCCTGGGGCGGGTGCCGTTCATCGACGCGACAGCGCTGCGCGCGCTCGATGACACGGTGCGCCATTTCCGGCAACGCGGCGTGCGCGTGATGGTCTGCGAGGCGAATGGCCTGGTGGCCGAGAAGATGCGCGCCTACGGCCTCCCGGCGCGGCTGGCGCAGGAGGACCCAGGCATCGGGTTGCTCGCCGCGCTGGAACAGGCCGCAACGTGACGGTGCGGCTGACTTTCCGGCGTGGCCATTGGCGGGGTGGACGGACCGCGTTCCGCTCGGGGCGATGGCCATGAAGGTGGCTCCGATCAAATCCCTGCAGGGGTTCATCCTGTTGGCTTCCGTGTTGACCGCCGGCCTTTTCTTCGGCGGCAGCTACTGGCTGTTCAACCGGGTGCAGGAACAGTCGCTGCGCAGCGCCGCCATGGAGCAATCCGGCGTGCTCGCCCGGGTGGCCTTCCAGTCCATGAGCCAGGTCATGTTTGCCGGCTGGAACCGCCAGCAGTTGCTCGACTTCGCCGAGGCGACCCGGGCCTCCCTGGCCGGGTCGCGGTCCAGCATCCTGCTCTACCGGAGCGAGGTGGTCGCGGCCCGCTATGGCGAGCATGACCAGCCGCCCGGCGATGAGCTCACCCGGGCCGCCCTCGAACGCGGCGAGATCGGCCAGCGGATGTCTGAGGACGGGGTCGCGCGCTACGTGTTCCCGCTCAAGGCGGAGGCGCGCTGCCTGGCCTGCCACGAGAATGCCACGCCAGGTCAGGTGCTCGGTGCCATCGACGTGCGCCAGGATGTGTCCGACACGCTGCGCGCGTCTCGTGACGAATTCATGCGCACCCTGCTCTGGATCGCGCCACTGCCGTTCCTGGTCGCGCTCCTCGTGGTGCTGCGCCTGAACCAGCGCATTGCCCGGGCCATGAATATCCTGCGTGGCCGGGTCGAGCAGGTGTCCCGGGTCGATGACCTGCGTCGCCTGCACGACGCGTCCGGCAGCGTCGGGTTCCGCGAGCTGGACGCGGTGTTCGAGCAGGTGCGCCAGGTGGCCCAGCGCCTGCGTACCCTGGCGGTGGACAAGGATCTGCTCGAGTTCGAGATCCGGCTGATGGAGAAATTCATCATCACTTCGGAAGTGGTGCGCGACTGGCATGAGTACGTCAAGGAACTGCTGGTCGAGATCAACAATGTCCTCGAGGCTTACGCCCTGTTCTGCATCTTCAAGATCGAGGAAGAGCTGTTCACCCTGGAAATTTTCTGGCGCTACACCCCCAGCGAAACCCAGAAGCGCGACATGGAGGCCCGGGTCCGGCGCGAGTTCGAGGCCAATCCGTTCTTCATGGATGCCGCCGAGATCGCCATCAACCACACGGTGGCCAACAGCGACCAGGCCATGCCGCCGATCTCCGCCGACGAGATGGGCATGCAGACCAAGTCGCTGCTGGTCGAGAAGCCGAAGATCGGCGGCATCGTCGGCATCGGCGTGCAATCGGAGGAGATGGCCGACGACACCCGCACCCTGGTCATGGACAGCGTGCTCTCCACCTTGCTCAACGTGGTCGGCTCCGTGAAGGCGATCCACAAGTACACCAAGGATCTGGAGTACTACGCCACCCGCGATCCGCTTACCGGCCTATATAACCAGCGCGTGTTCTGGGAGATGCTGGAGTACGAGATCGGCCGCGCCAGCCGGCATCACCAGCAATTCGCCCTGCTGGTCATCGACCTCGACAACTTCAAGTCGATCAACGATTCCTACGGCCACCACGTCGGCGATGCCTTTCTGCAAAATTTTGCCGATACCGTGCGCCAGGCTCTGCGCATCGAGGACATCGTGTGCCGCTATGGTGGCGACGAATTCGCCATCATCCTGCCGGAAACGGACTCGGACGAGGCCTGGAGCGCCGCCCAGCGGGTGGTGGCGATGGCCTCGGAGGTGATGGCGATCGCCCCCGATGGCGACCGCGCCAAGGCCTCGGTGTCGATCGGCCTGGCCCTCTATCCCGACCATGCCGACAACAAGAAGGACCTGTTCCTGCTCGCCGACAACATGATGTACAAGGCCAAGGGCGAGGGTAAGAACCGCGCCGTGCAGCCGAGCGATGCCGATGTCGCCGAGGCGTTCCGGCGCATCGGCGAGAAAAGCCAGGTGGTCTTGCAGGCGGTCGAGGAAGCCAGCGTGCAGCCCTACTTCCAGCCCATCGTCGAAGCCGCCGACCGCCATGTCGAGGCGGTCGAGGTGCTGTCCCGCATCCAGACCCGCGAGGGCCTGTTCGAGGCCGGCGAATTCATCGAACTGGCCGAGAAGATGGGCATCATCCACAAGCTCGACTACATCGTCATCGACAAGGGGCTGGCCGAGGTGGTGCGGAGCGGCTACGCCGGCTTCGTGTTCTTCAACCTGTCACCCAAGGCCATGGTGCTGGCCGAATTCCTGCCCCGGGTGCGCGAGATCGTCGGCCGGCACGGCGTGGCGCCGGGGCGCATCGTGTTCGAGATCACCGAGCGGGAGACGATCAAGAACATCGCCCTGCTGACCAAGTTCGTCAACACCCTGAAGCTGGACGGCTTCAAGCTGGCGGTGGACGACTTCGGCTCGGGCTTCTCGTCCTACCATTACCTGAAGCACTTCCCGATCGACTTCATCAAGATCGAGGGCGAGTTCGTGCTCAACGTCTGTCGCAACGACACCGACCAGGCCTTCGTGCGCAGCATGGCGACCCTCGCCAAGGAACTGGGCATCCGCTCGATCGCCGAGTTCGTCGAGGACGAGGCGGTGCTGCAACAGGTGCGCCTGGCCGGAGTCGACCTGGTGCAGGGCTGGCATGTCGGACGGCCACGTCCGATCCTGGATTTCTGACGCCATGAATATGGTCATCCTGAAGACCGTCGTCCTGCTGGCGATCTCGAATCTGTTCATGACCATCGCTTGGTACGCCCACCTCAAGCACCTGAACGACAAGCCCTGGTGGTTCGCCGCCCTGGCCAGCTGGGGCGTGGCCCTGTTCGAATACCTGATCCAGGTGCCGGCCAACCGGATCGGCTACACCCTGCTGACCCTGCCGCAACTGAAGATACTCCAGGAAGTGATCACCTTGTCGGTGTTCGTGCCGTTCGCGGTGTTCTACATGAACGAGCCGGTCAAGCTCGACTTCCTCTGGGCCGGGCTGTGCCTGATGGGGGCGGTGTACTTCATCTTCAGGGCCTGAGACTTGACGTGGCGGACGATTGTCCGCAATCTCGGGCCTTCCATCGGGGCTGGTACATTTGATCTAGCCCTGGTGGAATTTACGAGATCAATGAGGAGACTTGCCATGTTTAATATCGCCCGCACCCTGGCGGTTGCTGCCCTGTTCACGTGTTCCGCCACGGTGGCCCTGGCCGCCGAGGAAACCCCGATGTCGATTCCCGGTGGCACGATGGTCGATGTCGCCAAGGCCAAGGCCATGCATGACAAGGGCGCCGTGTTCGTCGATGCCCGGGTGGCCCAGGAATACGCCGAGAAACACATCAAGGGCGCCATCAGCGTGGTCTACAAGGAAACCCACAAGAAGGTGGCGAAGCTGGACCCGGCCGATTCCTTCGATCTGAGCAAGCTGCCCGCCGACAAGGCCAAGGCCATGGTGTTCTATTGCAATGGCTCGCCTTGCTGGCGCGGTTACAAGGGGGCCGCCGCCGCGATCAAGGCCGGTTACAAGAACGTCGCCTGGTTCCGCGACGGCTTGCCGGCCTGGGAAGCCAAGGGCTATCCGACCGAGTGAACCTGGGCTCGTCGTGAGGATCGGCGCGTCCCGTCCAGACGCGCCGTCGTGCGGTCCGACTCACCTGGCCGCACGGGTTCATGACACGTCGGAGGGCGCCATGAGTGGCGTTCCGACCTGATCGATCTTAGGAGTCCCCATGTCGATATCCCTGCGTCGCCTGCTGCCCCTGCTGGCGATACTCACCGTGGTTTCATTGGCCTTGCTCGGCGGCATGGCCGTCTATTCTGCCCAGGGGGGCGTCGAGCGGCTCGGTCTGGTGAACGAGCGCGCCGTGCAACCGATGGTGATGCTGCAATCGGTGGTCCAGGAGGTGAAGGAGGTCCGCTTCCGGATTGCCGGCGTCGCCCTTGAACAGTTGCCGACGGTGGGGTCGGCCAATCACCTCAAGGAAGTGAAGAAGCGCTTGCCGGAAACCTGGGCGGCATTCAGTGGCCAGGCCCGCCGTCATGGCTTGCCGGAGGAGGAGTCGGCACGCCTCGACAAGGTTGACCAAGGCATGACCAAGTTGCAGGCCCTGATGGACAATCTGATCGTCGCCTACGATGCCGACGACTTGCCAGCGGTCAAGCTGATCCTCGAGGACGAGTGGCCCATGGTCCATGCTTCGGTAGTGAAGCCGCTCGAACAGTTGTTGCCCTATTACGAAAAGACCGCGCTCGACACGGTCACCCATGCCCAGGCGTCGGCCGGCCGGACCATCTGGCTGGTGATCGGATTCGTGGTCGTGATCGCTGCAGTGCAGATGGTCGCCCTGCTGATGTTCAATCGTTTCCTGCTGGCCCGCATCGATGCCGCACGCGCCGCGGTATCCTCGGTGGCTGCGCTGGACCTGTCCACCCACATCCAGGCCCGGGGGTCGGATGAGATCGCCCATTTGCTGCGCGAGCTCGAGGGGATGCGCGCGCATCTGCGCGATGTCGTTGCCCAGGTCCGTGATGGCGCCGGCGGCCTCGGCCACATGGCCGATGAACTGGCAGGTGCCAGTCGCCACGTCGCCCGGGCCAGCAGTGACCAATCTGAATCGGCCTCCGGCATGGCCGATTCGATGAGTCATCTGTCGACTTCGATCGGCCAGGTGCGCGATTCCGCGACCGAATCGCATGGCCTGGCGGTCCGCTCCGGCGAGGCCTCCGAGGAAGGCCGGCGGATCATTGCCGAAGCCGCCACCGAAATGGCGGCCATCGCCGAGAGCGCGCGCCAGTCGGCCGGCACCATCACCGAGCTGGGCGCCCTGTCGGCCGAGATCACCAGCATCGTCGGCGTGATCAAGGACATTGCCGATCAGACCAACCTGCTGGCGCTCAATGCCGCCATCGAGGCGGCACGGGCTGGCGAGCAGGGACGGGGTTTTGCCGTGGTGGCCGACGAAGTACGCAAGCTGGCGGAACGGACCACGGCCTCGACCCAGCAGATCGGCGACATGATCACGCGCATCCAGGGGGGCACCCAGCGCGCCGTCGAAGCCATGGAAGTCGGCGTCGGTCGTGCCAACCAGGGCGAAATGCTGGCCCGCCAGGCCGGCCAGGCGATCGCCGAGATCGAGGCGCGCGCGCGTGACGTGGTGCGCGCGGTGGACGCAATCTACAGCGCGATCGGCGTGCAGGGCGATGCGGCCCGCGACGTCGCGGCGCAGGTCGACCGGATCGCCCAGATGGCGGCGGGCAATTCGAGCGCCAGCCAGCAGACCAGCAGGACTGCGGAAGACGTGTCCGGGCTGGCAGGACGCCTGAATCAGCTGGTGTCAGGTTTCCGGCTCTGACATCGGGCCAGGGGCTGCCATCGCCAGCCGGTGGCGGGCACGGTAGAATGACCGCTTTGATTTTTCGGGCTTCATCACCATGTTCGCCGCCGACCATACCCTCAAGAACACCGATCCCGACCTGTTTGCCGCCATCCAGGCCGAGGCCAGGCGCCAGGAAGCGCACATCGAGCTGATCGCTTCGGAAAACTACACCAGCCCGGCGGTCATGGAGGCCCAGGGCTCCTGTCTGACCAACAAGTATGCCGAGGGCTACCCCGGCAAGCGCTATTACGGGGGCTGCGAGCACGTCGACGTGGTCGAGCAGCTGGCCATCGACCGGGTCAAGAAACTGTTCGGCGCCGAGGCCGCCAACGTGCAGCCCAATTCCGGTTCGCAAGCCAACCAGGCGGTGTTCATGGCCTTCCTGAAGCCGGGCGACACGATCATGGGCATGAGCCTGGCCGAGGGTGGCCACCTCACCCACGGCATGGCGCTCAACATGTCCGGCAAGTGGTTCAACGTGGTCGCCTACGGACTCGACGCCAAGGAAGACATCGACTACGCCGCCATGGAAGCCAAGGCGCGCGAGCACAAGCCGAAGCTGATCATCGCCGGTGCCTCGGCCTTCGCCCTGCGCATCGATTTCGAGCGCTTTGCCAAGATCGCCAAGGAAATCGGTGCCATTTTCATGGTCGACATGGCGCACTACGCCGGTCTGATCGCCGCCGGTGTTTACCCGAATCCGGTACCGCATGCCGACGTGGTCACTTCGACCACCCACAAGACCCTGCGCGGCCCGCGCGGCGGCATCGTGCTGATGAAGGCCGAGCACGAGAAGGCGATCAACTCCGCCATTTTCCCCGGCCTGCAGGGGGGGCCGCTGGAGCACGTCATCGCCGCCAAGGCGGTGGCCTTCAAGGAAGCCGCCAGCAAGGAGTTCAAGCACTACCAGGAACAGGTCTGCGCCAACGCCATCGTCATGGCCAAGGTGCTCGCCGAGCGTGGACTGCGCATCGTCTCGGGCCGTACCGAGAGCCATGTCTTCCTGGTCGACCTGCAAGCCAAGGGCCTGACCGGCAAGGACGCCGAGGCCGCGCTGGGGCGCGCCCACATCACGGTCAACAAGAACGCCATCCCGAATGACCCGCAGAAGCCGTTCGTCACTTCCGGTATCCGCATCGGCACACCGGCCATGACCACCCGTGGCTTCAAGGAGCGCGAGGCGGAAATCCTCGCCCACCTGATCGCCGACGTGCTCGAAGCCCCCAACGACGAGGCGGTGACCGAGCGGGTCAAGGCGGAAGTGGCCAAGCTGACGGCGAAGTTTCCGGTGTACGGGAAGTGATAACCGGGAAATGAGAAACGGGAAATGAGAAACGGGAAATGGGAAACGTAAGCAGGGACGCGGTTGTACCGTTTCCCGTTTCCTGTTTCCAGTTTCCCGCGACGCCATGAAATGTCCCTTCTGCGGCGATGCCGACACCCAAGTGATCGAGACCCGGCTGTCCGAGGATGGCGCCACCATCCGCCGGCGGCGTCGTTGCCAGGCTTGCGAGAAACGCTTCACGACCTTCGAGACGGCTGACATCCGCCTGCCCCAGGTGGTGAAATCGAATGGCATCCGGGAGGAGTTCTCCGAAGCCAAGTTGCGCGAGGGTTTCCAGCGCGCGCTGCACAAGCGTCCGGTATCCACCGAGTTGGTCGACGAGTCGGTGGCGAAAATCCGCCAGAAACTGCTGACTCTGGGCGAACGCGAGATTCCTTCGCGCGAGTTGGGCGAGATGGTCATGCATGCCCTGCGCAAGCTGGACAAGGTCGCCTATATCCGATTCGCCTCGGTCTACCGCAGCTTTCAGGATGTCGCCGACTTCAGCGACGCCATCCGCGACCTCGACCAATGAATTTCGGCCCCGCCGACCATGCGCACATGGCGCATGCCCTGCGCCTGGCCGAGCGCGGGCTGACCACCACCACGCCCAATCCCCGGGTCGGGTGTGTGTTGGTCAGAGACGGGGCGATCGTCGGTGAGGGCTGGCATGCCCGGGCGGGCCAGCCGCATGCCGAGGTGCATGCCCTGCGCGCCGCCGGCGACCGGGCACGCGGCGCCACCGCCTACGTCACCCTGGAGCCGTGCAGTCACCACGGCCGCACCCCGCCCTGTGCCCACGCCCTGATCGATGCCGGCGTGACCCGCGTGGTCGCGGCCATGACCGATCCCAATCCCCAGGTGTCCGGACGCGGCATCCAGTTGCTGACCTTGGCTGGCATTCACGCCGAAGTGGGCCTGTTGGAGGCTGAAGCGCGTGAACTCAATATCGGCTTCGTCGCCCGCATGACCCGGGGCCGACCCTGGCTGCGCCTCAAGACGGCCGCTTCGCTGGATGGCAGGACGGCCTTGGCGAACGGCGCATCGCAATGGATCACCGGCCCTGCCGCACGCGCCGACGTGCAGCACTGGCGCGCCCGGGCGTGCGCCATCCTGACCGGCATCGGCACCGTCCTGGCGGACGACCCACGGATGAACGTTCGACTGGCAGGCACCACCCGCCAACCCCTGCGGGTGATCGTCGACAGCCGGTTACAGACGCCGGCGATGGCGCGTATGCTGCCCGCTCCCGCAAGCGGGGGAGCGGCTGGTGGCGTGGGTGATTCCGTCCTGATTGCCTGCGCCGCTGCCGACCCCGCGCGCCGCGCCGCCCTCGAAGCCGCCGGGGCCGAAGTGATCGAATTGCCTGGTCCGGCAGGCCGCGTCGGCCTGACCGCGCTGCTCAACGAACTGGCCCGGCGCGGCATCAACGAGGTCCACGCCGAGGCCGGCGCCACGCTGAACGGTGCCCTGCTCGATGCCGGCCTGGTCGACGAATGGGTCGCCTACCAGGCACCGATCGTGCTCGGCCACGCCGCGCGTGGCCTGTTCGAGATGCCCCCCCTCACCGACATGGTCGGGCGGCGCGACTTCGTGCTGCATGATGTTCGCAAGGTCGGTGCGGACCTGCGTGCGGTGCTGCGGCCAGCCGTGGTTTAGGCATTTGGCCAGTCAACCGGATGGTCGGGGTGGAGTCGGCCCAGCAGTTGACGGGCCATGACGTCAAGCAGTCTGGTCAATTCAGTTTCTTGAACCCCCTCGCCCCCGACGTCCTCCCGGTTTTTCCAAAGCGCATCCAGCCGACCTTGGTGTTCGGAAACGACTTGGCTGACCGCAGTGAGCCAGAAAGCTGGAACCTGCCCCGGTTGCCATTCCCCGCGGGCTCGGCCGGCGTGCGCCACCGACAGATAGCGCACGAGGCCGGATATCACCAGCCCATTCAAAAAGTGATCATCCCAGCGGAGTTGCGGTGCCCCCGCGCCGCGCATCAGATTGACGCCCTTGGCGATGCCGGTCGCCCCCAGGCCGCCGAGGATCGCGCCGGCCAGCATGCCGCCGCCGAAGGTCAGGCCACCGGCCATGAGGTCGGCACCGAGGCCGCCCACGGCGCCGGACAGGATGGCCGAGATGACGCCAGTGGCGGCGGCATCCACGGGCAGGTCGCGGGCGACCGCGTCGCTGAGGTCGGCGCGCAGTTCCTGGGCGGCTTTGCCCTTGAGCTGGTGGATCTCGATCAGGGCCTCGGTGCTGGCGCGCAAATGCTGTTCCAGTCGTTGTGCAAGGGTCTCGATCGCCGCTGCCATGGCTTTTCTGTCGCCTGCCGCGGCCACGCCCAGCCAACGCCCCAGGCGTTCGACCAAGCTTGAATCCGGCAGCGGCACGTGGTCGCGGACGGCCTCCGCGATGGGCCGGGCGAGGGCGGCCATGGCCTGCTTGAACTGCGCCTGCCGGCGCTGTTTCCAGACGCTTGCCATGGCCGCGAAGTCGGCCTGGCGGGCCTCGGGCAGCGCTTGGCCGAGGCTGCGCAGGAGGGTGAATTCCTGTACCCAGCAGCGGGTGAAGGCATCCAGGGGCAAGACCGCCTTGACTAGGTCACGGTTGGCCAAATGCGTGCGCCACTGGGCTACCTCCGCCGCCGTGGCCTCGGCGGGGCGGGGCGCGCCGGACTGGTTCAGCAGCACGATCACCGGCTTGCCGATCCAGCCGAGCACATCGAGTTCCGGGTTGAGGTAGCCGGCATCCTGAGGGGGCTCGGCGGCGTTGACCAGATACAGGACGAGGTCGGCCTGGTCCCGCACGTTGGCCACGGCTTGCTGGGTCAGCCAGAACGGGCTGTCGAGCAGGCGATCCCAGACTTGGCTGAGGAACCAGCCGATCGGGTTGCCTTCCCGGCGCAGTCGCTTGAGCAGACGCACGCTGTCACCAAAGCCGGGCGTGTCCCAGAGCAACAGGCGGCCGGCGCCGGGGCTGTCGATCAGGGGATAGCCGGTGGCGGCCAGCGTGGTGTGGGTCTGGTCCTCCACTTCGCCGACATCTTCGCCGAGCAGGGTGCGTGCCAGCGAGGTCTTGCCGATGTTGGTGTGCGAGATCAGGGACAGATGAATGACGGCCTGGGTGGTCATGGGCCTGGCTCCTGTGTGGGCGAGCTGGGCGTCGCGTCGAGTGCGTGTTGGATTGCTTCGGGGTCGGGTTGCGCCAATGTGGTGATTGCCCCCGGTATCTGGTGGGCGCCAAGAAAGTCTTGCCAAAGGCGCCTGCGGGCCTCGGTGCGGGCCGTATCGTCCGGCCAGCGTTGCCGCCATCCGGTTTCGTCGATCAGGGCGAGGGTCTGGCTGCCTGCGCCACCCTGACCGCGCAGGGCGCGCAGGAATTGCCCTTGGACTTCCGCTTCCGGCGTGGCGCTGAGGGAAAAGACCACCAGACGGGTTTCCGGTGTGCCGGCCGGCAGGCTGGCCAGGCGCGCGTCAGCCTCTTCCCAGCCCAGGCTGGCCTCGAACGTGACCACGGCGCCACCCCCCCAGACCCGGTCGATGATGCGTTCCAGCCCGGTGCGCTCGGTATCGGTCAGGGTGAGGCTGAAGGGCAGCACGCGGAAGCGCATGTGGGCGCCCGTGAAGCCGCGCAGCAAGCGCGCGAAGTAGGCTTCCTCGATGGGCAGTTTAAAGTGTGCCGATCTGCGTGCTTCCAACAGGCTGGCGAGCAGGGCCAGCAGCAGACGGGGCAGGAGGACCAGCAGGGACAGGCTGGCGGCGTAAAGATGCAGCCAAGGTCCGGCATTCTCGTCGGCCGGGTGACGGATGCCGGCCAGGTGCGCGGCATCCGGCAGGGGCAGTCCGGTCAGCCAGAGGCCGGGCGCAAGGAGGACGCCGAGCAGGGCATGGACCTGATCGGCGTCGAGGAAGGTGCTTTCCCAGGTGGCCCGATACTCGACCCCGAGTCCGCGCAGGTAGAGACCGGCCAAGACACCCAGTGCGAATGCCAGGGCGGACAGATGCAGGATGCGGGCGACGCGGGCGGCATACAGGGGTTTGGCCAGCCGGGCCCAATCATTGTGCAGGGTGGCGAGGGCTCGGGCCCGGAGGGCGGCCGGGTCGCCAGGTGACGCTCCGGTACTGGCCGGTGCAGCGACAGGCAGCAGGCCGAGCCAGCCGGTCAGCCAATGTCGAAGCGGGCGCCGGTTGGGCGAAAGCAGGCTGGCCAGCAGGACGACATAGGCCACCAGGTTCCAGGCGATCAGGCCGAGCACCGGGGGCGCCAGCAAGTCGAAGCGAGGGGTGCTGCCCAGCCGGTCGATGGCGAATCCGGCGGCCAGGGCCAGCAGTACGGGCAGCCAGGCCAGCCACGGTCGCCAACGCAACTGGGCGATCTGGGCCTGAAGTCCACGCTGGCGCGGGCCGAGCCGTTCCAGGGCCAAGTCGGCCCGGCGTGCCAGAAAGCGGTCGATCGGGGCGGCTTGCCCGACCACCGAGGCCGCCGCGCGCGTGGCCCAGGCACGATCCTCCTCAGGCCACAGGCGGCGTTCAGGGTCCTGGGTTTCGATGGCCCGCACGGCCAGGACAGCCAGTGCCTCGGATTCCTGCATGGCGTGTGACCCCCTTGGTCGAAGTGCTTATTGGGTCGTCAGTGTACCTGCTCGCGCAGGGACGGGCGCTTCGGCGGGTAAACCACTGAAGGACACGATTTTCTGTTCTCCTGGCGCCGGGCAGAACGTAAAATGCCCATCCCTTGCTATTTCAAAACCGAGCCCGTCATGTTCACCGGCATCATCCAGGCCGTCGGCCACATCCATTCCCTGACTGAAACAGGCGGCGGCGACGCGCGCGTCAGCATTGCCGGTGGCGGTCTCAATCTCACTGAGGTCGCCCTCGGTGACTCGATCGCCTGCAATGGCGTCTGTCTCACCGTGGTCGAACGCAGCGCCGAGCATTTTTCGGTGGATGTCTCCCGGGAAACTTTCAACTGCACCATTGGCTTCACCCCTGGCGATCTGGTCAACCTGGAAAAGGCCCTGCGCGTGTCCGACCACCTGGGCGGGCATATCGTCTCCGGCCACGTCGATGGCGTCGGCGAAGTGATCCACTTCGCCCCCGTCTCGGCGACCGACCCGGAGGCCAGCTGGCGGCTCGACCTCCGTGCGCCGGGCACCCTGGGGCGCTACATGGCGGTCAAGGGCTCGGTCGCGGTGAACGGCGTGTCACTCACCGTGAACACGGTGCACGGCAACGACTTCTCCATCAACCTGATCCCGCACACCCTGGAAAACACCATGCTGCGGCATCTCAAGCCGGGTGCCAAAGTGAACCTGGAGGCCGACATGCTGGCGCGCTACGCCGAGCGGCTGTTGGCCTACACGCAAGAAACGGACAAAGATTGATGACTCTGGCAAGCACCCAAGAAATCGTCGCCGAGCTGAAGGCCGGCCGCATGGTCATCCTGGTCGACGAGGAGGACCGCGAGAACGAAGGCGACCTGGTGATGGCCGCCGAGCATGTCACCCCGGAGGCGATTAACTTCATGGCCAAGCATGGCCGCGGCCTGATCTGCCTGACCCTGACCGATGCCCGCTGCCGGCAACTCGGCCTGAAGCAGATGGTGAGCGATAACCAGACCCCGCATGGCACCGCCTTCACGGTCTCGATCGAGGCCGCCGAAGGCGTCACCACGGGGATTTCGGCCGCTGACCGCGCGGTCACCATCCTGGCCGCCGTGGCCAAGCAGGCCAAGCCGACCGACATCATTCAGCCCGGTCACATCTTCCCCTTGCGTGCCCAGGAGGGGGGCGTGCTGGTACGCGCCGGACACACCGAGGCGGGCTGCGACCTGGCCGCCATGGCGGGCCTGGAGCCGGCCGCCGTGATCTGCGAGATCCTCAGGGAAGACGGCACCATGGCGCGTCTGCCGGACCTGATCGAGTACGCCAAGGAACACGGCCTCAAGATCGGCACGATTGCCGACCTGATCCACTACCGGGCGGCCAACGACAGCCTGGTCGAGCGGGCCGGTGAACGTGCCATCCAGACCGCCCATGGCGAGTTCCGCATGGTGGTCTATCGCGACAAGATCAGCCAGGCCACCCACATTGCGCTGACCAAGGGTGACATCACCCCCGGCGAGGAAACCCTGGTGCGCGTGCATGAGCCGGTGTCGCTGATCGACGTGCTCGACGCGGGTGCAGCCGGTCACGCCTATTCGGTGCCCAAGGCGCTCAAGATCGTCGCCGAAGCGGGCAAGGGCGCGATCGTCCTGCTGCATCGGCCCGAATCGGCCGACGAACTGGCCGAGCGCGCGCTGCCGTCCGACCAGCCGCAGCCGGCGCGCAAGTTCGACCTGCGCAACTATGGGACCGGCGCCCAGATTCTGCGCGATCTCGGCGTTGGCAAGATGAAACTGCTGGCCACGCCGCGCAAGATGCCGGCCATGGACGGCTTCGGTCTGGAAGTGACCGGCTATTTCGAGGGGCAATGAGATGGCGGAACGCAAGGACAACATCGCGGAGATCGAAGCCAGCCTGGACGGTGCCGGTTTGCGCATCGGCATCGCGCTGACACGCTGGAACAAGGACATCGTCGACGGCTTGCTGTCGGCCGCCCGCGCGACGCTGGTCAAGGTCGGTGTCGGTGAGCAGGACATCGTCCTGGTCACCGTGCCTGGGGCGCTGGAGCTTCCCTTGGCGCTCAAGAAAATGGCCGAATCAGGCAAATATGACGCGCTGATCGCCCTGGGCGCGGTGATCCGCGGCGATACCTATCATTTCGAGATCGTCGCCAACGAAATGGCATCCGGCATCACCCGGGTGCAGTTGGATACCGGCGTGCCGGTTGGCAATGCCGTGTTGACCACCGAAAACGAGCACCAGGCCATGGCCCGGATGACCGAGAAGGGCCGTGATGTGGCCCATTGCGCCGTGGAAATGGCCCGTTTGCTGAAGACCTTATGAGCAAGAAGCGCGGCAATCGCCGCCTGTCCCGAGAATTGGTCCTGCGCGCCCTGTACCAATGGCGCCTGACCGGTGACGATTATGCTCGTCTGCGGGTCCAGGCCGAAGAGGCGGAGGAGTTTGCCGACGCCAACATCGAGTTCCTGACTACCCTGCTGAGCGGTGTCCTGGCCGAGGCGGACGCGCTCAACCAGACCCTGGTCGCGCATCTCGACCGGCCGATCGAGCAACTCTCGCCGATCGAGCATGGCATCCTGCTGATCGGGGCGTACGAGCTTCAACACAGCCTCGACGTGCCTTACAAGGTGGCCATCAACGAGGCGGTCAACCTGGCCAAGGCTTACGGTGGCACCGATGGCCACAAGTACGTCAACGGCGTGCTGGACAAGCTGGCCAAGAGCGTACGCGCCGTCGAGATCGAGGCGGCGGGGCGCCCCTGACGGCCGACATGGCCTCCGAGTTCGACCTCATCGCGCGCTATTTCACCCGGCCGGCGCGCACGGCGATTCTCGGGGTCGGCGACGACGCCGCCCTGCTGCGCCCGAGTCCGGGCCGGGACCTGGCGATCTCGGCCGACATGCTGGTCGCGGGACGCCACTTCTTTCCCGAGACCGATCCGGAAGGGCTGGGCCACAAGGCCCTGGCGGTCAATCTTTCTGACCTTGCGGCGATGGGCGCCACGCCCCGCTGGGCGTTGCTTTCGCTCGCCCTGCCCGGTCCGGACGAGGCCTGGCTGGCGGCCTTCGCACGGGGCTTCCACGCGCTGGCCGACCAGCAGGGGGTCGAGTTGGTCGGAGGGGACACCACCGGTGGCCCCTTGAACATCAACGTGACCATCCTCGGCGAGATCCCGGCCGGCCAGGCGCTGCGCCGCGATGGCGCGCGGGTCGGCGATGACCTCTGGGTGTCCGGCGAACTGGGCGGCGCGGCCTTGGCCTTGCGTCAGGCGCGCGGCGAGTTGAGTCTGCCTGATCCGGTCTTGCGCGACTGCCGCGACCGGCTCGACCGTCCCACGCCGCGCGTGGCGCTCGGCCTGGCCCTGCGCGGAATTGCCCATGCCGCGATCGATGTTTCCGATGGCTTGCTCGCGGATGTCGGCCATGTCCTGGCGCGTTCCGGCGTGGCCGCCGAGATCTGGGCGGATCGGGTGCCGGTGGCGTGGCCGGGCGAATCGATGGCCTTGTCGTGCGCGCTGACCGGAGGCGACGACTACGAGCTCTGCTTTACCGCCGCGCCAGAGCAGGCCGAAGCGGTACGACGCGCAGGGCATGAGGCGGGCATCGCGGTGACCCCGATCGGACGGATCGTCACCGGGACCGGACTGGTCTGCCGGGGAGCCGAGGGTGAAATGATCGAGATCGAGGGGCGCGGCTTTGACCACTTTGCGGCCTGACGGGCGGTTTCTGCGCGCCCATCCGGCGCATTTCATGGCCTTCGGCTTCGGCGCCGGCCTGGTCCCCAAGGGACCTGGAACCGCCGGTACCCTGGTTGCGCTGCCGATCTATGTCCTGATCCAGGGCCTGCCCGCACTGCTTTACTGGGGCCTGATCGCGATCGCCCTGGGGGTCGGTGTTTGGGTGTGCGAGGTGGCCGGGCGTGCGCTTGGAGAACACGATCACGGCGGCATCGTCTGGGACGAGATCGTCGCCTTCCTGATCGTGCTGCCCTTCGCGCCGCAGCATGGCTGGGGCTATGGCCTGGCCTTCGTGCTGTTCCGCCTGTTCGACATCTGGAAACCGTTTCCCATCGCCTGGTTCGACGCACGTGTGCCGGGTGGGCTTGGGGTGATGCTCGATGATGTGCTGGCCGCCGGTTACGCGATCTTGTGTCTGTGGGGTCTCACGGCATGGTTGAATTGACTCAGGATGATTTGGAAAACAATGCCGCGGCGTTGGGCCAGGCGCTCATGGCGCGTGGTTGGATGCTGGCTGCGGCGGAATCCTGCACCGGCGGCTGGGCGGCGCAGGCGATCACCGCCGTGCCGGGCAGTTCGGCCTGGTTCGATCGCGGTTTCGTCACCTATAGCAACGCCGCCAAGACCGAGCAGCTGGGCGTGCCCGAAGTTACCCTGGACGCGCAGGGCGCGGTCAGCGAAGCCACGGTATGTGCCATGGCCGAGGGGGTGTTGCGCCACAGTCACGCGCGGGCCGCCTTCGCCATCAGCGGCATCGCCGGGCCAGGCGGAGGCTCAGCTTTCAAGCCTGTGGGCACGGTATGTTTCGCCTGGGCGGTGACCGGGCAGCCGGTCATCGCGAACACCCGACACTTCGACGGCGACCGCAGGCTGGTACGAATGCATGCGGTCGAATATGCATTAAGTGAGATGCGGGCGATCTTGGCGACCATGCCATAATCGCCCGAGCCAAACTGGAGAATCGCAAGATGGACGAAAACAAGAGCAAGGCCCTGGCCGCGGCCCTGTCGCAGATCGAAAAGCAGTTCGGCAAGGGTTCGATCATGAAGATGGGCGACGGCAGCCTGTACGAGGATTTGCAGGTCGTCTCGACCGGCTCGCTCGGACTCGACGTGGCCTTGGGGGTGGGCGGCCTGCCGCGTGGCCGCATCGTCGAGATCTACGGACCGGAGTCGTCCGGCAAGACCACGCTGACCCTGCAAGTGGTGGCCGAGATGCAGAAGATGGGTGGCACCGCCGCCTTCATCGACGCCGAGCATGCACTCGACCCGGTCTACGCACAGAAATTGGGCGTCAACATTGGCGATCTGCTGATCTCGCAGCCGGACACCGGCGAGCAGGCACTGGAGATTGCCGACATGCTGGTCCGGTCCAGCGCGGTCGACGTCATCGTCATCGACTCGGTCGCGGCCCTGACCCCGAAGGCGGAAATCGAGGGCGAAATGGGCGATTCCCACGTCGGCCTGCAAGCCCGGCTGATGAGTCAGGCGTTGCGCAAGCTGACCGCCAACATCAAACGCACCAACACCCTGGTCATCTTCATCAACCAGATCCGCATGAAGATCGGCGTCATGTTCGGCAGCCCGGAAACCACCACCGGCGGCAATGCCCTCAAGTTCTACGCCTCGGTCCGTCTGGACATCCGGCGCATCGGCGCGATCAAGAAGGGCGACGAGGTGGTCGGTTCGGAAACCCGGGTCAAGGTGGTCAAGAACAAGGTCGCGCCGCCGTTCAAGGAGGCGTTGTTCGACATCCTGTACGGCCAGGGCATTTCGCGCGAAGGCGAGATCATCGAGCTGGGCGTCGCCCACAAGCTGATCGACAAATCCGGCGCGTGGTACGCTTACCAGGGCGAGAAGATCGGCCAGGGCAAGGACAACGCCCGCGAATATCTCAGGGAGCACGCCGACATCGCCGCCGAGATCGAGGCGCAGATCCGCAAGATCCTGGGCGTCAAGACGCCGGGCGAAGCCACTGCCGAATGACCCTGCGCGAACGCGCGCTCAACCTGCTGGCCCGGCGTGAGCACAGCCGGGCCGAATTGGCCCGCAAACTGGCAGTCCATGGCGAAGCGGACGAGATTGATGCCTTGCTCGACGCCCTGGAGCGGGAAAACCTGCTCTCCAATGAGCGCTACGCCGAAAGCCTGGCGCATGCCCGTGCCGGTCGTCACGGTAGTTTGCGTCTTAAGGCTGACCTGCGTGCCCATGGCGTGCCTGATGCGGTGGCCGCCGAGGCCGTGCGTGCGGCAAGAGACGCCGATCTGGAGGGCGCGCGGGCGGTATGGTTGAAGAAGTTCGGGCAGGCACCGATCGACGCCGCCGAGCGCGCGCGACAACTGCGTTTTCTGGCCGGGCGTGGCTTTCCGCTCGACATCGCGCAGCGGGTGGTGGGCGGTCGCGACGAAGAATAGCGGCGGCGATTCAAATCCTGGACTGGATCAGCGTGGCAATCTCGGCATCAGTCAGTGCGATCGGGTTGGTCTTCATGCTGCTGCCCCGGCTGTTGGCGACCAGTCGTCCGATGTCTGCACTCGTCACGCCATAGTGGCCCAGTCGGGGAATGCTGAGCACCTCGCACCAGTGGGACAGTTGCTCGATCAGAGCGGCGCGGGCGGCGGGGTCAGGGAGCGGCTCGCCGGTGAGCAGACGGCCAACCTCCGCGTACTTGTCCAGCGCAGGATGCCCCGGGGCCCGTTCCTCCATGCTCTGAATATTGATCCGTGTGGCTTCCGCGACCAGAGTGCCGCAGGCCACGCCATGAGGGATCGGAAAATACGCGCCTAGTGGCGCCGCCACACCGTGAACGGAACCCAGGCCGGCCTGGGCCAGGGTCACGCCCGATAGGTACGCAGCATAGGCCATGCCGGCCCGTGCGGTCGCGGCATCCCCGGGGTTCCGATACCAGGCCATCAGGCTGTCCCGGACCGTCGCCAAGCCGCTCAGTGCCAGCGCGTCGGTCAGCGGATTGGCGCGTGCCGAGACATAAGACTCCAGTAGTTGCGTTAAGGCGTCCATGCCATTGGCGGCGATCAACTCAGGCGGGCAACTGGCCAGCAGATCCGGATCGACGAGGGCGATGCGCGCCACCAGTTGCGCATCCCGGAACGACTTCTTGAAGCCATTCGGGCCCGGCCGGCTGAGGACCGCATTCTTGGTGGCTTCCGAGCCGGTCCCGGCCGTTGTCGGGATTGCCACGAAGGGGGTCGCCGGGCCACGGTAGGGCAACTCGGGGCCGACACCTTCGAGATGATCCATGACCGAGTTGCCAGGGACCAGCAAACCAGCGATGGCTTTGGCCGCATCGAGGGCGCTGCCACCTCCGATGCCGACCACACAGCTGATTCCCGAATCGCGATGGGCCAAAACCAGATCGTCGATCAATTCAGGCGAAGGTTCGCCACTGACCTTAGCCAACGAATGGCGGATGCCTGCGGCATGCAAGTGGCTTTTCACGTCCGGCCAATGCGATCCTTCGAAGAAGGAGCGCGCACCCCCGACGATCAGCGCATGAGTGCCGAATGGGCGGATCAACTCAGCCAACTGGGCCAGGGAACCGGAGCCAAACTCGAGCCGTGGCAAGGCGGCTATGGAAAAGCGGGGAATCATGCCGGGCGCTCCCAAAGAGGAATGTGAAGATCATAGGCCGACGCGCGAAGCCATGTGCGACGAATCCTCGTGCTTCGGCAGCATGAAATTTTCTCTGGAAAAAGTGTTGACACGTTTGGGAGGTATCTCCATAATTCGGCCTCTCAACGCAAACGACGTTGCCCAGCGAAAGCAAAGCAGCGAGGTTGAACGGGCGCGGGGTGGAGCAGTCTGGCAGCTCGTCGGGCTCATAACCCGAAGGTCACAGGTTCAAATCCTGTCCCCGCAACCAC
>JBMOQW010000011.1:0-2076 GCA_049322515.1 Pseudomonadota bacterium | reverse complement strand
GGCCGATGATTTCCTGGAGGCGGGCGACGGTGGCGTTGGCGTTGTCGCGCAGCTCGGCGAACAGGCCCTGGTAGTCGCCGGTCATCTGGCGGGTGAGGTCGCCCTCGGACAGGGCCTTGAGGACCTCACCGACGTCGGAGACACCCTGCTCGGAGGTTTCCACGACCTGGTTGATGCCGGTGGCCAGCTGCTTGAAGAAGCCATCCTTGCCTTCCAGGCTGATCCGGCGGCTGAAGTCGCCCGCCGCCGCCGCCTGCACCAGATTCGACACCTCATGTTCGACCACCACTTCGGCGGTACGGTCGGTCCACTGGCTGACCCGACCGAGCTGGGTGCCCTTGTCGTCGACGATGGGGCGAGCCGCGAGCTTCAGGTGGTGGTCCTTGAACACGAACTCGACGTCGCGGCCGCTCTGGGCGGCCTGGTCGAGCCGGGCGGCGGCTTCCGGGTCGGAGAACAGGTTGGTCAGCTTCTGTCCCATCAGGTCGTCAACGTTGAATCCGGGCCCGCCGATGCTGGTCATCAGGCGCTTGCCGGCGCCGGTCATGTACTTCAGCAGGCCATCGCGGCCGGATACCGTGATCGCGGCCGTCGAACTGTCCAGGGCGGCCTTGAACAGGGCCATTTCTTCGGCCTTGCGCTGGATCTCGGCGACATCGAAACCGAGCCGGGTCTGCATCACCTGGAGCCCCTGCAGGGTCTTGCCGATCTCGTCATTGCGGGCGATGTTGATGACATTCGAGAAATTGCCTTGCAGCATGTTGCGGAAGATGCCGTCCATCTCGGCCAGGGGCTCCCGAATGCCCCGGACCATGCGCCAGCTGAGCAGGGCGCCGGCGATCAATGCCACCAAACCGGCCAGGAGCGTGATCAGGCCAGCCCGGCTGGCGCTGGCGGAGACGGCGTTGCGCGCGCTCAAGGCGTCTTCCTGCAAAGTCTTGCGGCCTTCCAGGAGGTGGTCCTTGATGGCCCGCCAGAGCGGGGTTTCCTTGCTATTCAGCAGGAGCTGGGCTTGGCCGGCATCCCCGGCCCGGACGGCTTGCACGATGGCCGTGCCGATCTTGGCCTGTTCACTGCGCAAGCGGGCCACTTCATCGAGCTGCTTGCGTACCGCCTCGCGCTCGCTGGCGGCCGCGCGCGCGCTGTCATAGCCGGCTTGGAAATCCTTTTCCGCCTTGGCCAGGTTGGCATAGGCCTTTTCGTTGCGCGGGTCGAGGATGATGTTGCGCAGGGCCTGGCCCATCTGCAGGCCTTGGGCATACATTTCCGAGTAACCGTCGAGCAATTTCTGCTCGCGCTCGATGTAATGACCAAAGGTGTTGTCGACCAGGCGCATGCCATACAGGGCCGTGCCGATGGCGATGGCGGCCAGTGCCAGGACCGTGCCGATGCCGGCCCACATCTTGGTGCCCACGCTCATGTCCCGGAAGCGGTCCCACAGGCCGGGCTTCACGGCCTGGCCGTAGCGAATCTTCAGCTTGCCCTGGCGGCCTTCCTTGAACAGGCGATAGACCTCCGCCACCTTGGCCACCATGGCGGCATCCGGTTTGCGCCGGACCGAGAGGTAGCCGGTGATCTGGTTGCCTTCCCAGATCGGGGTGACGTTGGCGATGACCCAATAGTGATCGCCGTTCTTGCAGCGGTTCTTGACATAGCCGACCCAGGGGCGGCCGGCTTGCAAGGTGCGCCAGAGGTCCTCGAAGGCCTCGGCCGGCATGTCCGGGTGGCGCACGATGTTGTGTGGCGAGCCCAGGATCTCGGCGGCAGTAAAGCCACTGATGTCAAGGAAGTACTGATTGACGTAGGTGATGATCCCCCGGGTATCGGTGCGTGAAACGATCAGCTCGCCTTCGCGCATGGGTTGTTCGACATTGGTGACCGGCATGTTCATACGCATGGTGGGTATCCTTGTTCGGGGACTGGGTTCGGTGGCAAAGCGGTTCGCTTAAAACTCTTCCCACTCCTCGTCGCCCTTGGGGGCGGGTTTGGCGGGTTTGGCCGGGGCGGCGGCTTTGGCGGCGGCGCGGACCGGGAGCGGGGCCTTGGCGGACTGGGCCCGGGCCGGCGCGGCGAGCC
>JBMOQW010000010.1:0-118788 GCA_049322515.1 Pseudomonadota bacterium | reverse complement strand
TGCTGCGAGCGAGTTCGAGTCGCTTTGCTTTGAGCGCTGGCCAAAGGCGGCTTTCCTGCTGTACCGCGGCGTCAGACTGTTTCGTACCGCTAGACATTGACAATATCGCCGCCGCAGTTGGAAAAGGCACACCCTGTTCGCGGGCCTTGTCCAGGCGCCAGGTACGCAGGGCCTCGAACAGGGGCTGATCCCTTGCCTGCAAGCCCTCGGTTTCCGCCGGGCGCTTGCCTCGGGAGGCCTTCTTCGCGGCCGGCTTGCCGGGCCGGCGCATGGGCACGGCCTGCGCGCCCTTCAATACCGGCCGGGCGGCATCGGTCAGCTTGAGGGCGCCGTACTCGGTCAGGTCGGCCTGCAACAGGCCGGTGGCGACCAGTTGCCGGAAAATGCCGCGCCAGGTGGCTTCGTCGAGGTCCTGGCCGACCCCGAAGGTGGGCAACTGGTCATGGCCGAATCGGGTGATCTTGTCCGTGGCCTTGCCGAGCAGGAGGTCGATCAGGTGGCCGGCACCGAAACGCTGGCCGGTGCGCCAGGCCGCGGACAGGGCCTTCTGCGCGGCGACGGTGCCATCGAACAGTTCCGGCGGGTCGAGGCAGATGTCGCAGTTGCCGCAGGGTGGGCTGGCCTCGCCGAAATAGTCGAGCAGCACGGCGCGCCGGCAGCGCGGGGCTTCGCAGTAGGCGAGTAATGCGTTGAGCTTCTGCGCCTCCAGGCGTTTGATCTCGGGGGGCGATTCCGATTCGTCGATGCGCGCGCGTTGCAGGGCGATGTCTTGCAGGCCGTAGGTCATCCAGGCCTCGGCCGGTTCCCCGTCCCGGCCGGCGCGGCCGGTTTCCTGGTAATAGGCCTCGATGCTCTTGGGCAGGTCGAGGTGGGCGACGAAGCGCACGTCCGGCTTGTCGATGCCCATGCCAAAGGCAATGGTCGCGACCATGACGATGCCGGGCTCGCGCTGGAAGCTGCGCTGGTGGTCGGCGCGCATCTCGGCTGGCAGGCCGGCATGATAGGGCAGGGCGGCATAGCCTTCGCCTTTCAGCCAGTCGGCGGTTTCTTCGACCTTCTTGCGCGACAGGCAATAGACGATGCCGGCTTCGTCACGGTGGCTTTCCAGAAAGCGCAGCAACTGTCGGCGCGGGGCGTCCTTCTCCACCACGGTGTAGCGGATGTTGGGCCGGTCGAAGCTGGACAGGAAGACACGGGCATCGGTCAGTTTGAGCCGCTCGGCCATCTCCGCCCGGGTGGCCTGGTCGGCGGTGGCAGTGAGGGCGATGCGCGGAACCGAGGGATGGCGTTCATGCAGTTGCGAGAGTTGCAGGTATTCCGGTCGGAAGTCGTGGCCCCATTGCGACACGCAGTGGGCCTCGTCGATGGCGAACAGGGCCAGGCCCGGGCCGGTTTCGAGCGCGTCGAGCAGGCCGAGAAAACGCTCGGTGACCAGCCGCTCCGGCGCGACGTAGAGCAGCTTAAGGTCACCATGGCGGGCGGCGTTCTCGATGTCGAGCGCTTCGCGCCAGTCCAGGCTGGAGTTGAGATACGCGGCGGCGACGCCGTTCTGCTTCAGGGCATCGACCTGATCCTGCATCAGTGCGATGAGGGGCGAGACGACGATGCCGACCCCATGCCGGAGCAGCGCAGGAATCTGGTAGCAAAGGGACTTGCCGCCGCCGGTCGGCATCAGCACCAGGGCGTCGCGTCCGGCGGCTAGATGTTCGACGATGGCCTGCTGGTCGCCGCGGAATTCGTCATAGCCGAAGACGCGGTGAAGGAGGGTGAGCGGTGTATCGGTCATCTTTCAGGGGATGGGGCGGCCGGCATCCGTTAAAATCCCCACCTTACGTATCGTTGTCGTCGTCGCCATGCTGAAACTCTACAACACGCTTGCCCGAGACAAGCAGGAATTCGTGCCCATCGAACCCGGCAAGGTGCGCATGTACGTGTGCGGCATGACGGTGTACGACTACTGTCACCTGGGCCATGCCCGGGTGCTGGTGGTGTTCGACATGATCACTCGCTGGCTGCGCGCCTCGGGCTATGACGTGACCTATGTCCGCAACATCACCGACATCGACGACAAGATCATCAAGCGCGCCAACGAGAACGGCGAGCCGTTCACCGCTCTGACCCAGCGCTTCATCGAGGCCATGCACGAGGATGGCCGAGCCCTGGGCGTACTGCCGCCCGACCATGAGCCGCGCGCCACCGAGTACGTGGCCAAGATGCTGGCGATGATCCAGGCGCTGATCGACAACGGCCACGCCTACGCCGCGGCCAACGGCGATGTCTATTACGCGGTGCAGACCTTTGCCGAGTATGGCCGCCTGTCCGGCAAGTCGCTCGATGACCTGCGCGCCGGCGAACGGGTGGAGGTGGACCCAAACAAACGCGATCCGATGGACTTCGTGCTCTGGAAGGCCGCCAAGCCGGGCGAGCCGTCCTGGCCCTCGCCCTGGGGCGCGGGCCGGCCGGGCTGGCACATCGAGTGTTCGGCCATGGGCTCGGACCTGCTCGGCCGGCATTTCGATATCCATGGCGGGGGCCAGGATTTGCAGTTTCCGCACCACGAGAACGAGATTGCCCAGTCCGAGGGGGCGCATCACTGCAAGTTCGTCAATTACTGGCTGCACAACGGCTTCGTGCGGGTCGACGACGAGAAGATGTCGAAGTCGCTGGGCAACTTCTTCACCATCCGCGAGGTGCTGGAGCAATACGACCCCGAGGTGGTGCGCTTCTTCATCCTGCGTGCCCACTACCGCAGCCCGCTGAATTATTCCGACCAGCATCTGGATGATGCCAAGGCGGCCCTGACCCGGCTCTACACCGCCTTGCGCGGAATCGACGTGGCGGGGGCGAGCGTGGACTGGAGCCTGGCGCCGGCGCGGCGCTTCAAGGCGGCGATGGATGACGATTTCAATACCCCGGAAGCATTGGCGGTGTTGTTCGACGTTGCCGCCGAGGTGAACCGCGAGGCTTCGCCGTCCTGGGCGCGTCTCTTGAAGTCACTGGGTGGCCTGTTGGGACTCCTGGAGCGTGATCCGGACAGCTTTCTCAAGGGGACGGCCAACGCTTCCGGTTTGGCGGATGAGGCCATCGAGCGGTTGATCCAGGAGCGGCTCGCGGCTCGCCAGGCGAAGGACTTCAAGCGTTCCGACGAGATCCGTGACGCCTTGAAAGCCCAGGGCGTGGTGCTCGAGGATGGCCCGGGCGGGACCCGCTGGCGGCGCGAATAAACCGCATTGCCATGCTGCTGTAAAGAAAAACGGCCGCTTGCGCGGCCGTTGTTGTGTACCCGTAGGGAATATTACTTGGCGGGCGCGGCCGGAGCGGCAGCCGGGGCAGCCGGAGCGGCATAGCCGGGAACCGCAGCCATGGGGGCCGCCATCAGGCTGGTCCAGGCGTTCGGGTCGAAGAAGTTGAAGGTGCCGGCGGGCACGGTCGGCACGGCCCAGGGCGTCGCGGCGGGGGCGGCGACAGCACCGGCAGGAACGCCCATCGGATTGGCCATCCAGCCGCTCCAGGTCGAGCCATAGCTCTTCGGATCGACGGTGGCGCCCAGCCAGCTCATGTACAGGTTCGGGTTCAGGGTGTTCATGCCCATCTGCCACAGCTTGGGATCCATGGGGGCGAACATCCACTTCATGTACATGTTCGGGTTCAGGGTGTTCATCATCATGGACCACATCTTCGGGTCCAGGGGCATCATGGCCCAGCGCATCATCTTGCCCGGATCGGTCATCTGGGTCAGCAGGGCGGTGTAGAAGTTGGGATCCATGCCCGCAGCCAGCCACTTCATGTAGACGTTCGGGTCAGCAAACTCGGCGACGTTGCGGTAGGCGTTCGGGTCCATCATGGAGCCCATCATGCGGGTCCAACCGGCGGGATCCATCATGCCGTTGCCCATGGCGGCGTAGAAGCCGGGCTCGGTGACGGCGTTGAACCAGGGCACGAACACCTTCGGATCCTTGTAGGCGGACATGTTCTGGGTCATGTCGGTCATGCGGTTCAGCCAGGCTTCCGGGGTCTGCGGGGTGGCCTTGGCGGGCGCGGTATCGGCGGCGAAGGCGGCCGAGGAGGCGACAAGGGACAGGGCGGCGACGATCAACTTCATTTTCATGACTCACTCCTATTGTGATAACGACTTGAGAGAGGAAACTGCACGGTGATCAGCATGGGGAACGGGTGGTGGATCGCTCCCCTGGAAAGCTGGCCCGAGAATATCAGAATATCTTGATATATATAAAACTGGACACGTCAATTATACAGATGCACCAAGATGGTGTAGTGCATTTGCGACAACCCGCCCCCGCCTTAGCGACCCGGGGTCATCGTGCCCAGGACAGACCGATCGTGGCCATGAACGGGACCTTCGGGGGCCGCAGGTTCAGCCCGGTGCCGAGGTGGCTTCCAGACGCACCGCGAGAGTGCGTTCCAGCTTGATCTGGTCCAGGGTGAAGTTGCGGATGCCCTCGGCCAGCTTTTCGGTCGCCATGGCGTCTTCATTGAGTTGCCAGCGGAATTCAGCTTCGCCGAGCCGTTGGGCTGGCCGCGCCAGTCGCTCCAGATCCGGGGACAGGCGGCGTGGCACGGGATCGCTACTCGACGCCAACGCATCCATCAGGGCCGGGCTGATGGTCAGGCGATCGCAGCCGGCCAGGGCGAGGATCTCGCCAACGTTGCGGAACGAGGCGCCCATCACCGTGGTGGCGTAGCCGTGCTGCTTGAAATAGCGGTAGATGGCACGCACCGAACGCACCCCGGGGTCATCGTCGGGGGCGACATCGGGCGGGGTGCCATGGGCCAGGCTCCAGTCCAGGATGCGTCCGACAAAAGGCGAGATCAAGGTGACGCCGGCCTCGGCGCAGGCGACTGCCTGGCTGAAGCCGAACAGCAGGGTCAGGTTGCAGTGGATGCCTTCGCGTTCCAGTTGCTCGGCGGCGCGGATGCCTTCCCAGGTCGAGGCGATCTTGATCAACACGCGCTCGCGTCCGATCCCGGCCTGTTCGTAGAGCTGGATCAGGCGTCGCGCCTTGGCCAGGGTGGCCTCGGTGTCGAAGGACAGGCGGGCGTCGGCCTCGGTCGAAACCCGGCCGGGGATCTGCTTGAGGATCTCCACGCCGGCGTTGACCGCCAGCTTGTCGAGGGCGTCGATCAGTCGCTGCGCCCGATGGCCGCTCTGCTCGATCGCCCAGGCGACCGCGGTATCGACCAAGGGTGCGTAGCGCGGGGTCGCGGCGGCCTTGAGCAGCAGGGAAGGGTTGGTGGTGGCGTCCTCGGGGCGGTGTTGGGCAATGGCGTCGAGGTCGCCGGTGTCGGCGACGATGGCGGTCATGGAACGCAGTTGTTCGAGTTGATTGGCCATCACATCGCCTTCCATCATAAGGAACAGTCTCTGTATAGCACCTCGATGCGACAAGATTGGGTCAGGCGCCGATCGATTCCAACGCCGCCTGCTGTTCCAGCCATTCCCCTTCCAGTTGCTCCAGGATCCGGGTCAGGTCGGCCTGTTCGAACAGGTGTTGCTTAAGCTCATCCTTGCGCGCTTCGGTGTAGAGGGCGGCGTCGGCAAGCAAGGTTTCGAGCTCGTGTTTGCGCGCGGTATGCCGGTCGATCAGTGCCTCCAGGCGGCGGATGCGCGCCTCGATCGGCTTGCGTTGCGCGGAAAGCTGTTGCCTGGCCTCGGCTTCCTGGCGCTTCTTCTCTTTGCTGGCATAGCGTGGCGCACTATCCGGTTCCGGGGCTTTCGTCCCCGGGTCGCGGGTCACCCTGTCCCCCATTTTTCTGAACAGCCAGTCGCGGTAGTCGTCCAGGTCGCCGTCGAAGGGGGCGAGGCCGCCGTCGGCGACGATCATGAACTCGTCCGTGGTGGCGCGCAGCAGGTGGCGGTCGTGGGAGACCAGGATCAGGGTGCCCTCGAACTGGGCCAACGCGACCGTGAGCGCCTCGCGGGTATCCAGGTCGAGGTGGTTGGTCGGTTCGTCGAGCAGCAGCAGGTTGGGCCGCTGCCAGACGATCAGGGCCAGGGCCAGGCGGGCCTTCTCGCCGCCGGACAGGGGGGCGATCGGTGCGGTGGCCATGTCGCCGGCGAAATTGAAGCCGCCGAGAAAATTGCGCAAGTCCTGTTCCCGCGCGGTGGGTGCCAGCTTGCCCAGGTGCCAGAGCGGCGATTCGTCGTGGCGCAGCATCTCCAGTTGGTGCTGGGCGAAGTAGCCGATGGCCAGGCCTTTGCCGGTGGTGATGCGGCCGGCGAGCGGCGGCAGGTCGCCGACCAGGGTCTTGATCAGGGTCGACTTGCCGGCGCCGTTGACGCCCAAGAGGCCGATGCGCTGACCGGCCTGGAGGGTGAGGCTGAGCTTGCGCAGGATTGGCGTCTCGCCATAACCGGCGTTGACGCCATCGAGCACCAGCAACGGATTCGGCGCCCGCGCCGGTTCGCCGAACTCGAAGCTGAACGCGGCAGCGGCATGGATCGGGGCCAGGGCTTCCAGCTTGGCCAGCATCTTCATGCGGCTTTGCGCCTGCTTGGCCTTGGTCGCCTTGGCCTTGAAGCGGTCGATGAACGATTGCAGGTGGGCGCGTTCGCGCTGCTGCTTGTCGAACATGGCCTGGGACAGGGCCAGGTGGGCGGCGCGCTGCTGCTCGAAGGAGGAATAGTGGCCGCCGTAGCGCTTCAGCTTGCGGCCATCGATGTGGACGATGACGTTGACCACGCCATCCAGAAAATCGCGGTCGTGGGAGATGACGATCAGGGTGCCGGGATAACGCTTCAGCCAGTCTTCCAGCCAGAGGATGGCATCCAGGTCGAGGTGGTTGGTCGGCTCGTCGAGCAAGAGCAGGTCGGACGGGCACATCAGCGCCTGGGCCAGATTGAGCCGCATGCGCCAGCCGCCGGAAAAGCTGGCCACCGGGCGGGTCATCTGCACCCTGGAAAATCCCAGGCCGGCCAGCAACTGTTCCGCGCGCGAGCGCACGGTATACGCGTCGGCATCGTGCAGCGCGGCATGCAGTTCGCCGATGCGGTGGCCGTCGTGGGCGGCTTCGGCGTCGGCCAGTGCCGCTTCCAGGCGACGCAAGGTGGTGTCGCCGTCGATGGCATAGTCCAGGGCGGAACGCTCGAGGGCCGGGGTTTCCTGGGCAACGTGGGCAATGCGCCAGCCGCTCGGAAAATCGACCTCGCCGGCGTCGGCATGCAGTTCGCCCCGAAGCAGGGCAAACAGGCTGGTCTTGCCCGATCCGTTGGCACCCACCAGGCCGATCCGTTCGCCCGGGTTCAAGGTCAGGTCGGCGCTTTCGAGGAGCGGCTTCGCGCCGCGTAGCAGGGTCAGTGTCTGGATCCGGATCATGTTCGCGAGTGGCGCTTGATGGTACTTATGGGTTAAGTGTTAATGGTTCATTTGTCTGGGTGACGTAACCCATGGGGTCCATATACTTTTGGCATATGTCCACATGGAGACGACCATGGCTGAAGCGGAGCATCCAAGCCCGAGTGTCATCATCGACCGAGAGCATGCCATCTTGAACGGCCTGGTCAGCCAATTGTGCAAGGCCGTGGAGTCCGGGGCCACCGGCAGCCAGGTGAGCGGCATCATCGAGCAATTGATCGAGTACAGCGCGGTTCACTTCATGTCCGAGGAACTGCTCATGCGGCTCACCGGCTATCACCTCTATGACGATCACGTCGCCGATCACATCCAGATGATGGACGAATTGCTATCGATGCGCGAGCACCACCGCTCGGGCCACAGCCCGTTTCTGTTGAGCCGCGCCCGCGCCGTGGTTGATTTTCTCGAACGCCACGTCGCCACCCGAGATCTCCAATTCACCGGCTGGTCCTTGGCGCCGCGCACTTGAAGCGGCCCGGTGCAAGGGCCTCCGTGCTCAGCGTTTCCGCGGTGGCAGCAGGTCGGTGATGGTGCCTTCCGCCATCTCGGCGGCGAAGCAGAGCGTTTCCGACAAGGTGGGGTGGGCATGCACGGTGAGGCCGATGTCTTCGGCCGTGGCGCCCATTTCGATGGCCAGCACGGCTTCCGCCAGCAGTTCGCCGGCGTTCACGCCGACCAGGCCGGCGCCCAGGACGCGCTTGGTTTCCTTGTCCAGGATCAGCTTGGTCATGCCCTCGGTGCGGGCGATCGACAGGGCGCGGCCGCTGGCGGCCCAGGGGAAGGCGCCTTTTTCGATCTCGATGCCCTTCTGCTTGGCCTCGGTTTCGGTCAGTCCGACCCAGGCCACTTCGGGGTCGGTGTAGGCGACCGAGGGAATGACCAGGGCCTGGAACTCGACCTTGTGGCCGGCGATCACTTCCGCCGCCACCTTGCCCTCGTGCACGGCCTTGTGCGCCAGCATGGGCTGGCCGACGATGTCGCCGATGGCGAAGATGTGCGGCACATTGGTGCGCATCTGCTTGTCGACCGGGATGAAGCCGCGCTCATCGACCGTCACGCCGGCCGCTTCGGCGTGGATCGCCTTGCCGTTCGGGCGGCGGCCGATGGCGACCAGTACACGGTCGAACACCCGCGTCTCTACTTTCTCACCAGCCTTGAGGGTGACGTGGATGCCGTCCGGCTCGGCCTTCATGTCGGTGACGCCGGTGTTGAGCAGGATTTGCTCGAAACGCTTTTCCATGCGCTTTTGCAGGGGCCGGACCAGATCGGCGTCACAGCCGGGGATCAGCTGGCCGCCCAGTTCCACCACGGTGACCTTTGCGCCAAGGGCGTCATACACCGTACCCATTTCCAGGCCGATGATGCCGCCGCCGATGACCAGCAGGCGGTCTGGCACGTCGGCCAGGGCGAGCGCGCCGGTGCTGTCCATGACCCGGTCGTCGTCCGGCTGGAAAGGCAGCTTGATGGCCTGCGAGCCGGCCGCGATGATGGCGTGATCGAAGGTGATGGTCTTGCTGCCCGCCGAGTGGGTCACCTCCAGGCGGTTCGGACTGCTGAACTTCGCCACGCCATGCACCACGGTGACCTTGCGTTGCTTGGCCAGCTGGGCGAGGCCGCCGGTCAGCTTGCCGACCACGTCGTCGGACTTCCAGGCGCGCAGCTTGTCGAGATCGACCTCGGGCCGGCTGAAGGTGACGCCGTGCGCGGCCATTTCTTCAGCTTCGGTGATCAGTTTGGCGGTGTGCAACAGCGCCTTGGACGGAATGCAGCCGACATTGAGACAGACGCCGCCGAGATTCGGATAGCGCTCGACCAGCACTACCTGCTTGCCCAGGTCGGCGGCGCGGAAGGCGGCGGTGTAGCCACCGGGACCGGCGCCGAGGACCAGGACTTCGGCGTGCAGGTCGGCTTCGCCGACCTGGGAAGGGGGAAGGGGGAAGGGGGAAGGGGGGGGCGGCGACGGGATTTCACCCTTCACCCTTTCACCTTCCCCCTTTTCTGCCGCATCTGCGGCCAGCATCAGGATGGGCGAGCCTTCCGATACCTTGTCGCCGACCTTGACCAGCAGCTTCTCCACCACGCCGGCTTGCGGGCAGGGGATGTCCATGGCCGCCTTGTCCGATTCGATGGTGATCAGCGAAGTGTCGCGGGCGAGGCGATCGCCAGGGCGGACCAGGATGTCGATGATGGCGACATCCTTGAAGTTGCCGATGTCGGGGACGTTGATTTGGATGAGGGGGCTCATGGCTGGAATTCAGTGGAGGGGGAAGGGCAAAGGGAGAAAGGTGGCCAGTGAAGGATTTTACCCTTCTCCCTTGACCCTTCCCCCTTCTCGCAATCAAAGCAACAGCCGGCGTACGTCCGACAGCATCAGGCGCAGGTGGCTGGTGAACCGGGCGCCATCGGCGCCGTCGATCACCCGGTGGTCGTAGGAAAGCGACAGGGGGAGCATCAGGCGTGGCTCGAAGGTTTTGCTGGTTTTGTTCCAGACCGGTTTCATCTCGGCACGCGAGAGACCCAGAATGGCCACTTCGGGGCAGTTGATGATCGGCGTGAATTGGGTGCCGCCGATGCCGCCCAGGCTGGAGATGCTGAAGCAGCCGCCTTGCATGCGGTCGACCTTGAGCTTGCGCTCGCGGGCCAGGTCGGACAGCTCGGCCAGTTCGCGGGCGATGTCCATGACATCTTTCTTGTTGACGTCGCGGATCACCGGCACCACCAGGCCGTCCGGAGTGTCGCACGCGAAGCCGATATGGAAGTATTTCTTCAGCACCAGGCTTTCGCCGTCCGCTGCCAGCGAGGCATTGAACTGCGGAAAGGTGCGCAGGGCGTTGACCACCGCCTTCATCATGAACGCCAGCAGGGTCAGCTTGACGCCGCGTTTGGCGGCCTCGTCGAGCATGGACTTGCGGAAGTCCTCCAGGTCGGTGATGTCGGCCTCGTCGAACTGGGTGACGTGGGGCGCGGTGACCCAGTTGCGGTGCAGGTTGACCCCGGACAGTTTCTTGATGCGCGACAGTGGCTGCGTCTCGACTTCGCCGAACTGGGCGAAGTCGACCACCGGGGCGGGCGCGATGCCCAGGCCGATGGCTTCACCGGTCGGCTTAGCCAATTCGCCCTTGATCCAGGCCTGGACATCTTCTTTGAGAATGCGGCCGCGTGGGCCGCTGCCCTTGATGCGCGCCAGGTCGGCGCCCAGTTCGCGGGCGAAGCGGCGCACCGACGGGCTGGCATGGGCTGGCTTGCTGGCATCGAAATGCGGGTGATGGGCGACCGGGTCGGGCTGGTTCTTGGGCGCCTTGGGTGCGGGCACTTCCGGCGCGGGCTGGCTCGGTTCCGGGACATTGGCCACGGTGGTGGCGGCCGGCGGGGTGAACGACTTCACCACCGGGGCGGCCGCCGCCGGGGCGGCCACGTTCGCGGTGTCCATGAGCAGGATCAGCGAGCCTTCCGAGACCTTGTCGCCGACCTTCAGCTTGAGTTCCTTGACCGTGCCGGCGAAGGGCGCTGGAATGTCCATGGCGGCCTTGTCGGATTCAACCGTCATCAGCGAGGAGTCGGCAGCGACCGTGTCGCCGACCTGGACCATCATTTCGATGATTTCGACATCCTTGAAGTTGCCGATGTCCGGGACGCGGACTTCCTTGATGCTCATCGTCTCCGCTCCCTTACACGTTCACCGGATTCGGACGCTCGGCGTCCAGCCCGTATTTCTTGATCGCCTCGGCGGCCTTGGCCGCCGGGATCACGCCGTCGTCGGCCAGGGCCTTGAGGGCGGCCAGGGTGACGTAATAGCGGTCCACCTCGAAGAACCGGCGCAGCGCCTCGCGTGAATCCGAGCGGCCGAAACCGTCGGTGCCCAGGGTCACGTAGCGACGGTGCACGTAAGGCCGGATCTGGTCCGGGAAGGCGCGCAGGTAGTCGGTCGAGGCGATGATCGGGCCTTCGGTACCGTCCAGGCATTGCTCGACATAGCTGGTCTTCTGCACCTGGTCGGGGTGCAGCAGGTTCCAGCGATGCACGTCCTGGGCCTCGCGGCGCAGTTCGTTGAAGCTGGTCGCGCTCCAGACGTCGGCGGCGACACCCCAGTCGGCTTCGAGCAGTTCGGCGGCGGCCATCACTTCGCGCAGGATGGTGCCGGACCCGAGCAGCTGGACGCGCGGCTTTTTGCTCTTGCCTTTGCCCTTGGGGGCTTCGGACAACCGGTACAGGCCCTTGAGGATGCCGGCTTCGGCTCCCTTGGGCAGGGCCGGGTGGCTGTAGTTCTCGTTCATCACCGTCAGGTAATAGAACACGTCTTCCTGCTCGGTGACCATGCGGCGCAGGCCGTCCTGGATGATCACGGCCAACTCGTAATGGAAGGTCGGGTCGTAGGTGACGCAGTTGGGGATCATCGCCGCCTGCAGGTGGCTGTGGCCGTCCTCGTGCTGGAGGCCTTCGCCGTTCAACGTGGTGCGGCCGGCAGTGCCACCGAGCAGGAAGCCCCGGGCACGGCTGTCGCCGGCGGCCCAGGCCAGGTCGCCGATGCGCTGGAAGCCGAACATCGAGTAGTAGATGTAGAACGGGATCATCGGCACGCCGTTGACGCTGTACGACGTCGCCGCCGCCAGCCAGGACGAGAAGGCGCCGGCTTCGTTGATGCCTTCCTCGAGCATCTGGCCGCCCTTGTCCTCGCGGTAGTACATGACCTGATCATGGTCGACCGGCTCGTAGAGCTGGCCCACCGAAGAATAGATGCCGACCTGGCGGAACAGGCCTTCCATGCCGAAGGTACGCGCTTCGTCGGGGATGATCGGCACGATGTGGCGGCCAATGGTCTTGTCGCGCAGCAGGGTGGTGAGGATGCGCACGAAGGCCATGGTGGTCGAGATTTCCCGCTCGCCGGTGGCTTCCAGCATGGCGTTCAGGGCATCGAGGCCGGGTACCGGCAGCGATTCGGCCTTGGTCCGGCGGGTCGGCACGTAGCCGCCCAGCGCGGCGCGCCGTTCGCGCAGGTATTTCATCTCGGCACTGTCTTCGGCAGGACGGTAGAACGGCAACTTGGCCAGTTCCTCGTCCGAGACGGGAATGTCGAAGCGGTCGCGGAAGGCACGCAGGTCGTCGAGCGCCATCTTCTTGGCCTGGTGGGTCGGGTTCTGGGCCTCTCCGGAGGCGCCCATGCCGTAGCCCTTGACGGTCTTGGCCAGGATCACGGTGGGCTGGCCGGTGTGCTTGACGGCTGCCGCGTAGGCGGCATAGACCTTGTGCGGGTCGTGGCCGCCCCGGTTCAGGCGCCAGATGTCCTGGTCGGACATGGCTGCGACCATTTCCTTCAATTCCGGATACTTGCCGAAGAAGAATTCGCGCGTGTAGGCGCCGCCCTTGGCCTTGAAGTTCTGGTATTCACCATCGACGCATTCTTCCATGCGCTGGCGCAGCAGGCCCTTGGAGTCCATGGCCAGGAGCGGATCCCAGTAGGAGCCCCAGATCACCTTCAGCACATTCCAGCCGGCGCCCCGGAAGGCGGCTTCCAGTTCCTGGATGATCTTGCCGTTGCCGCGCACCGGGCCGTCCAGGCGCTGCAGGTTGCAGTTCACCACGAAGATCAGGTTGTCGAGCTTCTCGCGCGAGGCCAGGGTGATGGCGCCCAGCGATTCCGGCTCGTCGGTTTCGCCGTCGCCCAGGAAGGCCCAGACCTTGCGGTCGGAGGTGTCGGCGATGCCGCGATCGTGCAGGTATTTGAGGAAGCGGGCCTGGTAGATGGCCTGCAAGGGGCCGAGCCCCATCGATACGGTGGGGAATTGCCAGAACTCTGGCATCAGCCAGGGGTGCGGATAGGACGGAATGCCCTCGCCACTGGATTCCTGGCGGAAATTGGCGAACTGTTCATCACTGATGCGGCCTTCGATGTAGGCGCGAGCATAGACGCCGGGCGCGGAATGGCCCTGGAAGAACACCAGGTCGCCGCCGCCCGGATGCTCGGGGCCACGGAAGAAATGGTTGAAGCCGACGTCGTACAGGGTGGCGGACGACTGGAAACTGGCGATGTGGCCGCCCACGCCGGGGGCCTTTTCGTTGGCGCGCATCACACAGGCCACCGCGTTCCAGCGGATCAGGGCTCGGATCTTGCGCTCCATGGCCGGGTCGCCCGGGAGCTTTTCCTGAAGCGCCACCGGGATGCTGTTCACATAGGCCGTGGTGGCGTTGTAGGGCAGGTAGGCGCCGGAGCGGCGGGCCTTGTCAATGAGCTTTTCGAGCAGGAAGTGGGCACGTTCGGCACCTTCTTCCTCGATGACGGCAGCGAGCGCATCAAGCCATTCTCGGGTTTCCTGAGGGTCGAGGTCAGGGTGGGCCATGGGTTCAAACTCTCCGGTGAATGAGGCGGGTGGGTCGAATTATGTGGAACAATTCAACCAGAAACCGGTGAATTATCGAACCTCGCCGAGCCATAAGTCAATTCAATAGTAAGTATTGACGTATCAAATATTATGGATTGCTCATGAAGAAGAATGTGTCGCTCAAGGACGGGCTCGCCCGCCTGATCCAACACCCTGCCCCCCTGCGCGAACGGGGTGCTGCCACCCGCCATCTGCTGGTGGTCCTGCCGGCCGGGATGGACTGGCACGATGCGGCAGAACAGGCGGCTGCGGCGCGGGTGTTGGCGCGCAAGGGCAAGTCCCCGGACAGCCTGGCCAAATCGCCCCTGGTCCTGGAATTGCCCGACGGTTGCCTGTCGGTCTGGCTGCGCCTGGATCCGGCCAAGCAGGTCTTTGCCTGGCATGAAAGCCTGCGCCAGGCGCTGAAGCCCCTGCTCGAAGAGCATCCGGCCCGGATCGACATCACCCTGCAGGGGGATGCGTCGTTCCGGGCACAGGCTGCGCGCGCTGCGGCCTACGTCGCCTGGATCAACGGCATGGCGCTCAGCCAATGGAAGTCCGAGCCGGCCGGCCGGCCGCTTGGCCGGATCGAGCTCCACGGCGCGGGCGAACTCGACCTCTCGGTCGAACGCGCAGTGGCGGCCGGCAACGGCCTGGCCCGGGAACTGACCCGGCTGCCGCCCAACCTGCTCACCCCGGGGAGCTACCGGCGCCGTATCCGCGACTTAGCGGAGACGGAGGGCTGGGCGATCGAGGAATACGATCTGGCCAGGTTGGGCAAGCTCAAGGCCGGCGCCTTTCTGGCCGTGGCCCGGGGCAGTGGACATCGCGATGCGGCTATTGTCCGGCTGACTTATCCAGGACCGGGGGGACGCAGAAAAGGCAAGGGAAAGGGAATCGCCCTGGTCGGCAAGGGCATCTGCTTCGATACCGGTGGCCACAACCTGAAGCCGGCCCGCTACATGAACAACATGCACGACGACATGAACGGCTCGGCGGTGGTGCTCGGCATCCTCCTCGCCGCGACCCGATTGCGGCTGGAGACCCCGCTCGAGGTGTGGCTGGCGATCGCCCAGAATCATCTGTCGCCCGAGGCCTACACTCAGAACGAGGTGGTGACGGCGCTGAATGGCACCAGCATCGAGATCGTCCACACCGACGCCGAGGGCCGCATGGTCCTGGCCGATACCCTGACCCTCGCGGCACGGGCCAAGCCGCGCGTGATCATCGACTTTGCCACCCTGACCGGCAGCATGATCGGGGCGTTGGGTGAACGCATGAGCGGGGTGATCGCCAACCGCGAGGCACTTGCTGGCCAGGCGGTCGCCGCCGGCCACGCGGCCGGCGAAAGGGTGGTCGCCTTCCCGATGCCGGAGGACTACGACGAAGCGCTCGATTCGCCGGTCGCAGACATTAAGCAATGTACCCTGGACAGTGAGGCCGACCATCTCCTGGCGGCCCGTTTCCTGAGCCGCTTCGTTGATGACACGCCCTGGCTGCATGTCGATTTGTCGGCTGCCCGCTGCAAGGGTGGGCTGGGTGCGGCCGGGACCGAGATCACCGGCTTTGGCGTCGGCTTGGGCGTGGCGCTGCTGCACGCGTCCCGTCTCTAAACCCGACTTCAAGGACAGGGTTATTTCGAGTTTGGTACAATCATTCCATGCGATTCGGCCCCATAACCCGGCTATCTGAGCTGTTTTCATTTTTCCTGCTGGCCATGATGATGGCCGGATGGGGGCTGGCCGCCGAGGCGCCGTACCGGATCGGTGTGCTGTACTGGTCGATGAACATTCCCGGCCAGGTGGCGATGCGCGAGGGGTTGGAACAGGAAGCTGCGCGCATCAACCGGGAAGCCGCCCGACAGGGTTGGCGCGGGGTCGAACTGGTGGCCCGGGTGGCTGGCGACGGCACGGCTGGCGTCGAGCGACAGATCGAGCAGATGTTCGAGGTGATTCGCCTGCGCCCGGACGTGATCATCGTCCAGCCCACCGACAACGCGGCCCTGGCCGCGCCCCTCAAAAAGGCCAACCAGGCGGGCATTCCGGTGATCGCCTACGACCAGTACATCAGCGGCGGCAAGTTGACTGCCTACATCACGTCCGACAATCACCAGGCCGGCTACCTGAACGGTGAATTCATCGCGGCCCGTTTTCCGGGCCCGCGTCCGCTCAGGCTGGTGCTGGTCGAATATCCCCTGGTGTCGTCCACGGTCGAGCGCCTGAATGGTTTTCTCGAAGCGCTCCGCGATCTCGGTCGGCCCTACACGGTGTTGAAAACCTACCAGGCGGTGGAACCCGAGGCCGGTCGGGCGGCGGGCCGCGCCATCCTGCGCGATTTTCCCAAGCCCGGCAGCATCGACGTGGTGTTCACGGTGAATGATGGCGGTGGCCTGAGTGTGGTCGATGCGCTTGCCAAGGCGGGCCGCAAGGAGATCGTGGTCGCCAGCATCGACGGCGATCCCGCCTCGGTCGAGAACATCCGCGCCGGCCGGCTGACCGCCATCGACTCGGCGCAATTTTGTGGCCCTCTGGGCGCCGAAGCCGTGAAGGCCGCGTATGCCACCGCGCGAGGCCAGACCGTGCCACGCAAGGTGCTCGTGCCCGTGTTTCCGGTCACCCGCGATACCCTGAGTCGCTACCCTGGCTGGGCAGGACCGATCCCCGCCGCGTTCAGGAAGCCCTGGCCTGCCCAGCGACCGATCTGGCATAACCAGCCGATCGTGGATTGATGAGCACAGGCACGCCAGGCACCCCCGGCGAAGTCGCCGCCTTTGCCGATGTCGACCGCCGGCTGGCCTGGGCTTTTGGCGGTCTGATCCTGGCCTTGATGGTGGTGGTCCTGCTCGCGGGCGGCTGGTACATCCAGCGGGTGATGGATCGCGAGGAGGGCAAGCTGTCCACCTTGTTGACCCAGGTGCTGGCCAATTCGGTCAGCCGGGTGTCTTTTTCGGGCAAGTACCATGCCCGGCTGCTGCTCGAGGAAATCAAGGCCGCGCAACCCGGCATCCTCTACCTGCGCTTGTCCGACCTGGGCGGCCGGGTGCTCGCGCACAGCGATCCAGGCGAGAACGACCGGATGCTGGATGCGGCGAGCCAGGAAATCGTGCGAGCGGTGCTGCGCAGCGATGGCTCCCATGTGCGCACCCTGAGCCTGGCGGGCGAACCGGTGCGGGAGATCACCCTGCCGTATCGGGGCGGCTACGACAACCAGGTGCTCGGGGTGATCCAGGTCGGTCTGTCCGAGCGCGAGCGTGAGCAGGCCCTGCGCCAAGGCATCGGCTTCATGGTCCTGCTGGTGGTCTTGTTGCTCGGCATCGGCATCATCGCGGTGCACCGCTTGAGTCGCCACTTCGGCCAGCCGGTGCGGGCCCTGGCAGCCGACCTGGCCGCGACCTTGCAAGCGGTACCGGACTTGTTGTTCGAGCTGGATCGTGGCGGGCGTTATTTCCAGGTGCTCGGCCATCGACAATCCTTGTTGGTGATGGCGGCCGACAAATTGCTCGGCCGAACGGTGGCCGAAGTCATGCCCCGGGCCGCCGCCGAGGCAGTGATGGCGGCCCTGGCCGAGGCGGAACGGACCGGCGAGTCGCACGGCCACGTAATCGCCCTGGACCTGGCCAAGGGACGCCATTACTTCGAGCTCTCGGTGGCCCGCAAGCAGAGCGTCCGTGGTGAGGCGGTGCGCTTCATGGTGCTGTCCCGCGATGTGTCCGAACGTGTCTTGAGCGAAGCCCAACTGCTGCTCTCCGCCTCGGTGTTCGACAACACCCGCGAGGGCATCCTGATCACCGATCCGGCCCAGCGCATCCTGCGTGCCAATCCGGCTTTCTGCCGGCTGACCGGTTACCAGGAAGCGGAAATCATCGGCCAGACCCCACGTTTTCTTCAGTCGGGCCACCATGAGGCGCGCTTCTATGAGGCACTCAAGAATACCCTGGCCGAAACCGGGCAATGGCAGGGCGAGGTGGTCGACCGGCGCAAGGATGGCGGCCTGGTGCCCATCCTGCTGTCGATCAGCGTGGTGCGCGGCAATGATGGCGCGATCCTCAACTATGTCGCGGTGCACACCGACATTTCCCAGATCAAGCAATCCGAGGCCAAGCTGGAATACCAGGCCCATCATGACCTGCTCACCGGCTTGCCGAACCGGCTCATGCTGCACCTGCGCCTGACCCATGCGCTCGACCGGGCGCGTCGGGATGGCGACCGGCTGGCGCTTCTGATGCTCGATCTGGACCGCTTCAAGGACGTCAACGACAGCTACGGTCACCTGATGGGTGACGCCTTGTTGCGCGAGGCGGCCCAGCGTCTGACCCTGCAGGTGCGGCAGTCGGACACCCTCAGCCGGCTGGGCGGCGATGAATTCACCGTCTTGGTCGAGCATGTCGACGATCCGGATCAGGTGGCCCGGGTGGCCGAACATCTGGTTGCGGCCCTGTCGGAGCCTTTCACCCTGCCCAATGGCGTCGAGGTGACGGTGGGCGCCAGCATCGGCATTGCCCTGTATCCGGACCATGGCAGCAGCGAGGAAGCCCTGCTCCAAGGTGCCGACGCCGCCTTGTACCAATCGAAGGAGGAGGGCCGCGGCCGCTACCGATATTTCTCGGACGCCCTGACCGAGGCGGCGCGGGCCCGCGTGGCGCTTGAGTCGCGCTTGCGGCGCGCCTTGAACCAGGACGAACTGCGGGTGCATTTCCAGCCCCAGGTGGCGATCGGGAGTGGCCGGGTCATCGGTGCCGAAGCCCTGGTTCGCTGGCAGTCCCCGGAGGAAGGCCTGGTTCCGCCCGGACGCTTCATCCCGGTGGCGGAACAGTCCGGCCTGATCGATGCCCTCGGTGCCTGGGTCCTCCGCGAGACCTGCCTGCAGGGACGGCGCTGGCTGGATGCCGGCCACCCGCCGCTGATCCTGGCGGTCAACGTCTCGCCCCGGCAATTGAGCCGCTCGGACCTGGTCGAGCAGGTCGCCCACATTCTCGCCGAGACCGGCTTCCCGGCCCAGCAGCTGGAACTGGAAATGACCGAGGGCAGCCTGCTCGACCAGCATCACAAGGTGTTCGAGGTGTTGGCGGGGTTGCGCGCGCTCGGCATCCGGCTGGCCATCGATGATTTCGGCACCGGCTATTCCTCGCTTGCCTATCTCAAGCGCTTCCCGCTCGATACCCTGAAGATCGACAAATCCTTCGTCGACGACATTCCGCGCCTGGAAGACGACATGGAAATCACCGCCACCATCATCGCCATGGCCCGCTCCCTGCGCCTGGAGGTGCTTGCCGAGGGCGTGGAAACGCCGGCCCAACTGGATTTCCTGCGCCAGCATGGCTGCGACTATTACCAGGGCTACCTGTTCAGCCCGCCGGTGCCGGCCGAGGCCTTCGCCGAACGTTGCTTCACCCAGCCGGCTGAGGCCGTGGCCGACTGACCGGGGGCCTGCGGGTCGGCGTCCCGCCGTGCCCTGGCCTGTGCGATAATCGCGTCATTCCCCCGCTTCATTTCCTTTCATGTCCGGCAATTCCCTTGGCAAGCTGTTCTGCGTGACTTCCTTCGGCGAGTCGCATGGGCCCGGCATCGGCTGCGTGCTCGATGGTTGCCCGCCGGGCTTGCCCCTGAGCACCGAAGACATCCAGCACGAGCTCGACCGGCGCAAGCCGGGCACCTCCCGCCATGTCACCCAGCGCCGCGAATCCGACACCGTGGAAATTCTGTCCGGGGTGTTCGAAGGCCAGACCACCGGCACGCCCATCGCCCTGCTGATCCGCAACGAGGACCAGCGCAGCAAGGACTACGGCGACATCGCGCGCACCTTCCGGCCCGGTCACGCCGACTACACCTACTGGCAGAAATACGGCATCCGCGATTATCGCGGCGGCGGCCGCTCCTCGGCGCGCGAGACCGCCGTGCGGGTGGCGGCCGGTGCGGTTGCCAAGAAATGGCTGCACACGACCTACGGCACGGTGATTCGCGGCTATCTTTCACAGCTCGGCCCGATCGAGGTGCCGTTCAAGTCCTGGGCGGATTTGCACCTCGAGGGCAACAGTTTCTTCGCTGCGGATGCCAGCTACCTGCCCCGCCTGGAAGCCTACATGGATGCGCTGCGCAAGGAAGGCAACTCGGTGGGCGCCCGCATCGACGTGGTGGCGGAAGGCGTCCCGGTCGGCCTCGGCGAGCCGGTCTACGACCGCCTGGACGCCGACCTCGCCTATGCCCTGATGAGCATCAACGCGGTCAAGGGGGTCGAGATCGGCGATGGTTTCCGCTGCGTGGCGCAGAAGGGCACCGAGCACCGTGACGAACTGACCCCGGAAGGATTTTTGTCCAACCATGCCGGCGGCGTGCTGGGGGGCATCTCCACCGGACAGGACATCACCGCCTCGATCGCCATCAAGCCGACCTCGTCGATCCGCCTGCCGGGCCGCTCGATCGACATCGACGGCCAGCCCACCGAGGTGGTCACCCACGGTCGCCACGATCCCTGCGTGGGCATCCGCGCCACCCCCATCGCCGAAGCCATGCTGGCCATCGTCCTGATGGACCATGCCTTGCGCCAGCGCGCCCAGAATGCCGATGTGCGTTGCCCCACGCCCGTCATCCCCGGTAAAGTTCGCTAGTTTTGCAAAAGGAGCAGAGAAAAAATGATCGAGAGCCACGATCTCTACCACGAATTCCCCGAGCATGCCGAGACCATTCGCAAGCTCACCCTGGCCAACGACGATTTCGTCAAGATGATGCGCGACTACGATGACGTCGATCACAAGATCCAGCGCATCGAGCAGCGCGTCGAGGCGGCCTCGGACCTGTACGAGGAAGAGCTGAAGAAGCTGCGGGTCGGCCTCAAGGACAAGCTGTACAAGCTGATCCTGGCCGCGAAGTAAGCGCGTCGATGCGCATGACGGCCCGGAGCCACCCTCCGGGCCGTTTTGTTTGATGCACACGATTCCCTACTGGCGCCTGTCCGGCTTCTATTTCTTCTATTTCGCCTTCGTCGGGGCGATGGCGCCGTATTGGGCCCTGTATCTGCGCTCGCTCGAGTTCAACGCCTTCCAGATCGGCGTGCTCATGGCGCCGCTGCATGTCATGCGCATGTTTGCGCCCAACCTGTGGGGGCACATTGCCGACCGCACCGGCAAGCGGGTCGCCATCGTCCAGTTCGCCGCGGTGGTCAGCCTGGTGTCGTTCCTGGGTGTGTTCATGGGTACCGGATTCTGGTGGATGCTGGCGGTGATGAGCTTCATCAGTTTCTTCTGGAGCGCCTCGCTGCCGCTGGTCGAGGCCACCACGCTGTCGCACCTGAGGGACCGCGCCGACCGCTACGGCAATATTCGCCTGTGGGGCTCGGTTGGTTTCATCGTGGTGGTGGTCGGTCTCGGCTGGCTGCTCGACCATACCGAGGTGCGAGCGTTGCTCTGGGTGGTGCTCGGCCTGCTGGTCGGCATCGTGTTGTTCGCCCGGTTCATCCCCGAGGCCGAGATCGCCCACCTGGAAACCGAACACACCCCGCTCGGTGCCGTGCTGCGCCGTCCCGAAGTGATGGCCCTGATGGCGGCCGCGATCCTGATGGCGGCGGCCCACGGGCCTTACTACACCTTCTTCACGATCTATCTGGTCGACACCGGCTACAGCAAGAGCCTGGCCGGCTGGCTCTGGGCGCTCGGGGTGATCTGCGAAGTGGGCGTGTTCCTGGTCATGCCGCGCGTGCTCAAGCATCTGAGCAACGAGACCGTGGTGCTCATCACCCTGGTCACGGCCGCGCTGCGCTTCGTGCTCATCGGCTGGTGGGTCGACAGCATGCCGGTGCTGCTGTTCGCCCAGTTCCTGCACGCACTCACTTTCGCCGCCTACCACGCCGCGGCCATCGGCCTCATCCACCGCCATTTCCGTGGCCGCAACCAGGCCCGTGGCCAGGCGCTCTACAACAGCCTGGCGTTCGGCATCGGCGGCACGGTCGGCACCCTGTACGCAGGCGCCGTCTGGCAACAGTGGGGCGGCGCATTCACCTTCACCACCGCCGCCGCGTGTGCCGGACTGGCTGCGCTGGTATTTCTCGCCAAAGGACGACCTGCCCGATGACCACCACCCTGATCGACATGCTCCGCCATGGTGAACCCGTGGGCGGCCGCCGCTATCGTGGCCAGATCGACGACCCCCTGTCGGAGAAAGGCTGGCGCCAGATGCACGCGGCCACCGCCGATGAGCGCCCCTGGACCGCGATCGTCAGTTCACCGCTGGCCCGCTGTCGCGCCTTCGCCGAGGCGCTGGCCCAGGAAACCGGTTTGTCGCTCAGCTTCGACGCGCGCCTGAAGGAAGTCGGCTTCGGCATCTGGGAAGGCCAGACCGCCGAGCAACTCAAGGCCGTGGACCCGGAGATCATCTTCAACTTCAAGCGCGACCCGGTGGCCTACCGGCCCGAGGGTGCCGAAGCCCTGGATGCCTTCTTCGACCGCGTGACCGCAGCCTGGGAAGACCTGTTGGCCGACCATGCCGGTGGCCATCCACTGGTGGTCTGTCACGCCGGCGTGATGCGCATGGCCCTCTGTCATGTGCTCGGATTGGCCCCTGGCCACGCCTACCGGATACAGGTCGCCAGCGCCGCCCTCGCGCGGTTCAGGATCGAGGACAGGGCAGGACGGCGGCATGCCGCATTGCTGCACTTGACGGCGGGAGGGTGAAAGGGGCGGTGATGAAGCGCCCCCTGTCCGGGGTCAATCCCAGGACAGCGCGCCCCCCGTCTGGTACTCGGTCACCCGCGTCTCGAAGAAGTTCTTCTCCTTCTTCAGGTCGATCATCTCCGCCATCCACGGGAACGGGTTGCTGGCGCCGGGGAACAGCTCGTCCAGGCCGATCTGGGTGGCGCGGCGGTTGGCGATGAAGCGCAGGTATTCCTTGAACTGCGGCGCGTTCAGGCCGAGCACGCCACGCGGCATGGTGTCTTCGGCGTAGGCGTATTCGAGTTCGACGGCCTTCATGAAGAGGCCTTTCAGTTCGGCACGGAATTCGGCGGTCCAGATGGCCGGGTTTTCCAGCTTGAGCTGGTTGATCATGTCGATGCCGAAATTGCAGTGCATCGACTCGTCGCGCAGGATGTACTGGTACTGCTCGGCGGCGCCGGTCATCTTGTTCTGGCGGCCCATGGCCAGGATCTGCACGAAGCCGACGTAGAAGAACAGGCCTTCCATGATGCAGGCGAAGGCGATCAGGCTCTTGAGGAAGGTCTGGTCGGTCTCGGGGGTGCCGGTGTGGAAGTTGGGGTCGGACAGCACGTCGATGAAGGGCAACAGGAACTCGTCCTTCGCCCGGATCGAGGGGATCTCGTGATAGGCGTTGAAGATTTCGCCTTCGTCCAGGCCCAGGCTTTCCACGATGTACTGGTAGGCGTGGGTGTGGATGGCCTCCTCGAAGGCCTGGCGCAGCAGGTACTGGCGGCATTCGGGGGCGGTGATCTGGCGGTAGGTGCCGAGCACGATGTTGTTGGCGGCCAGGCTGTCGGCGGTGACGAAAAAGCCCAGGTTGCGCTTGACGATGCGACGCTCGTCCTCGGTCAGGGCGTTGGGGTCTTTCCACTGGGCGATGTCGCGGCTCATGTTCACTTCCTGCGGCATCCAGTGGTTGGCGCAGGCGGCGATGTATTTTTCCCAGGCCCATTTGTATTTGAACGGGACCAGCTGGTTGACGTCGGTGTTGGCGTTGATGATGCGCTTGTCCTCGGCGCGGACGCGGCGGAACTTGGCGCTGTCGGCATGAATCGGGGCGGGCACGGGGGCCGAGGGTTTCGGCATGGCGGGCGGAATGGCCGGTTGCAGGCTGGGCCGGGAGAGGTGATCGTCTTCGAACTGGAGCATGGGGAATCCTTGGGTCGATGCCGGTGGGGCGCGGGGGATTTAGACGGACAGGTTGCCGAGGAAGAAGCCGGAGACCTGGGAGATCTTGCCGCGCCACCAGACGCCGCTGCCGGCCGGGATGGGGGCACTGTCGGCGGACTGGAAGAAGTAGGCTTCCTTGAGGTGGATGTAGGCGGGGGGCGGGGCACTGGCAGTTTCCCCCGCGCCGGCCTGGACGACATTGTTCATGCGCACGAACAGGTCGGCGATCGCCTTGGTGTCCTCGTTGCTGCCCAGCGCGCTGTGGATGTCATGGGTGATGCCGTCGAAATAGGTCTGGCCACCGACCAGGATTCCGCTGACCAGCATGCCGTCGATGTGCAGGGTGATGCCCATTTGCAAGCCGCGCAGGTTGGCCAGGTCCACCAGATATCGCAACATCCAGTCGGAAAGCGGCTCGATGATGTTGGCGTTGTGCAGGGCCAGTTCGGCCAGGGTGACTTTGTCTACGGCGCCGGATTCCATGATGTCTCCTTGAGTGGAAAATGCAGGGTTACTGACAGGCTTCGCATTCCTCGAAGCCGGGGTCGCCAGGGCGCAGGGTGCAGGCCTTGCCGACGATTTCCGGTTCAGGAAGGTCCGAGGCGATCTGGCCGCGAGTGCCACCGGCGCTGACCGCGTTCAGTTCGCCGCCCTTGCCGGTCGATTTCTCGGCATGGGTGGCGCCCAGGGCGCGCAGGTAGTAGGTGGTCTTGAGGCCGCGAATCCAGGCCAGCTTGTAGGTTTCGTCGAGCTTCTTGCCGGAGGCGCCGTGGAAGTAGAGGTTCAGGCTCTGGGCCTGGTCGATCCACTTCTGGCGGCGGGCACCGGCCTCGATCAGCCACACCGGGTCGATCTCGAAGGCGGTGGCGTAGAGCTGGCGCAGTTCGGCCGGGATGCGGTCGATCTTGGCCAGGGAGCCGTCGAAGTACTTGATATCGCCGACCATGACCTCGTCCCACAGGTTCATGGCCTTGAGGTCGCGCACCAGGTACTGGTTGACCACGGTGAACTCGCCCGACAGGTTCGATTTGACGAACAGGTTCTGGTAGGTCGGCTCGATCGAGGCCGAGACGCCGACGATGTTGGCGATGGTGGCCGTCGGCGCGATGGCCAGGCAGTTGGAGTTGCGCATGCCGACCGTCTGGATGCGTTGGCGCAATGCCGACCAATCCAGGGTTTCACTGAAATCGGCTTCGAGATAGCCGCCACGTTCCTCGGCCAGTTGATTCAGCGAATCCTGGGGCAGGATGCCCTTGGACCACAGTGAGCCGTTGAAGCTGGAATAGCGGCCACGTTCCTCGGCCAGATCAGTAGACGCCCAGTAGGCGTTGTAGGCCACCGCTTCCATGGCGCGGTCGGCGAATTCGACAGCGTCTGGAGAGGCGTAGGGGATGCGCAGCTTGTGCAGGGCGTCCTGGAAACCCATGATGCCCATGCCGACCGGGCGGTGCTTGAGGTTGGAGTTGCGCGCCTTGCCGACGTTGTAGAAGTTGATGTCGATGACGTTGTCGAGCATGCGCATCGCCACCTTGATGGTGCGGCCCAGCTTGTCCAGGTCCAGGCCTTGGGCGGTGAGGTGGTTGACCAGGTTGACCGAGCCCAGGTTGCACACCGCGATTTCGTTGTCGTTGGTGTGCAGGGTGATCTCGGTGCACAGGTTGGAGCTGTGCACCACGCCGACGTGCTGGTTGGTGTAGCGCACGTTGCAGGCGTCCTTGAAGGTGATCCAGGGGTGGCCGGTCTCGAACAGCATGGACAGCATCTTGCGCCACAGGCCGAGCGCCGAGATCTTCTTGAAGACCTTGATCTCGCCGCGCGCGGCTTTCTCTTCGTAGCGGACGTAGGCTTCTTCGAAGGCCTTGCCGTACAGGTCGTGCAGGTCCGGGCAGTCGGAGGGGCTGAACAGGGTCCACTCGGTGTTGTCCATGACCCGCTTCATGAACAGGTCGGGCACCCAGTTGGAGGTGTTCATGTCGTGGGTGCGGCGGCGGTCGTCGCCGGTGTTCTTGCGCAGTTCGAGGAATTCCTCGATGTCCATGTGCCAGGTTTCCAGGAAGGCGCAGACCGCACCCTTGCGCTTGCCGCCCTGGTTGACCGCCACGGCGGTGTCGTTGGCCACCTTCAGGAAGGGGACGACGCCCTGCGACTTGCCGTTGGTGCCCTTGATGTAGGCGCCCAGGCTGCGCACCCGGGTCCAGTCGTTGCCGAGGCCGCCGGCATATTTTTGCAGCAGCGCGTTTTCCTTGATTGCCTGGTAGATGCCGTCGAGGTCGTCGGGTACCGTGGTCAGGTAGCAGGAGGACAGCTGGCTGTGGCGGGTGCCGGCGTTGAACAGGGTCGGCGTGCTGGACATGTAGTCGAAGCTCGACAGCACGTGGTAGAACTCGATGGCGCGCGCCTCGCGGTCGATCTCGTTGATCGAAAGCCCCATCGCCACGCGCATGAAAAAGGCCTGCGGCAGTTCGATGCGGCGCTCATCGACGTGCAGGAAATAGCGGTCGTACAGGGTTTGCAGGCCGAGGTACTGGAACTGGTTGTCGCGCTGGGCGTCGAGCACGGCGGCCAGCCGGGCCAGGTCGAACTGGGCCAGGCGCTCGTCGAGCAGCTCGGCCTCGATACCCTGCTTGACGTAGGCCGGGAAATACTCGGCGTAGCGGGTGGCCATCTCGGCCTGGCTGACGTCTTCGCCGAGCACCTCGCGGCGGATGGTGTGCAGCAGCAGGCGGGCGGTGACCAGGGAGTAGTCCGGGTCCTTTTCGATCAGGGACCGGGCCGACATGACCAGCGACTTGCGCACTTCCTCGCTGGGTACGCCGTCGTACAGGTCGCGCAGGGTGGCTTGCAGGATCAGTTGCGGGTTGGTTTCCGGCAGGCCGTCACACGCGGCCGCGACGATTTCACCCAGGCGCTTCAGGTTGATCGGCTTGCGCTCACCCTGTTCGGTGCAGAACAGGGTGTGTTCCTCGGCCTCGGCCTGGCGTTGCTTGGCACGCTCTTCGGCACGGCGTTCGCGATACAGCACGTAGGCGCGGGCGACTTCGTGTTCGCCCGAGCGCATCAGGGCCAGTTCGACCTGGTCCTGGATGTCCTCGATGTGAAAGGTGCCGCCATTCGGCTGCCGGCGCAGCAGGGCCTGGACCACGCCCTGGGTCATGGTCTCGACCTGTTCCCGGATGCGTGCGCTGCCGGCGGCCTGGCCGCCACTCACGGCGATGAAGGCCTTGGTCATCGCCACCGCGATCTTCGCGGGCTCGAAGGCGACCACGGCGCCGTTGCGTCGGATGATCTGGTAGCCGGGGTAGGTCGACGCCACGGCATCGTCGCTGGGAACCCCGGAAAAGACAGGCTTGGCGGGCTGAAAATCGGTGGAAAGCTGCATCCCTACGGTCTCCTTGGTGGCGCGTTCCAGTGCTGGCGCGGCTTCTGGTGGGTATATTAGGGAACGCTAAATGTAGTGCCCCCTGGCCTTGATGGGCGCTAATTCTAGTGTCGGGATGCAGGACGTCAAGCCCTTTCTCTGGCTTGACAAATGACTCGGGCTGCTTTTGAGGGGTGGGGGCCTAACGGACATGGCGAAGGGCATCCCGCTGAATGAAAGCGTGACACAAAGGCGTGACCATGACGGCGTGACGCAGATGCGTGACGAAGCCCGTCACGCCGTTTCGGTTACGCCTCTGCGTCACGCATTTGCGGCACGACTTTCTCGCTAATCGACGTTGCGGAACAGCCGGTCCCAGGCCACGCTGACGCCGACGCTGGCCAGTTCGAGTACCGTGTCGGGCGCGATGTCGCGCAACACCCAGAGGCCGTCGTCGCCCCGGCGGTAGAGTTCCACGGCTTTCCGGTCGGGGTCGATCAGGACGTATTCGCGCAGGCTGGCGATACCCCGGTAGAGGACGAACTTGTCGCCCCGGTCGTAGGCCGCCGTGGACGGCGACAAGACTTCCGCCACCAGGATGGGCGACTGGATGACCAGGTCGGCCCGGTGGTCGGCCGGGTCGCAGGTGACCAGGACATCGGGATAGAAATAGGCCACGTCACGGGCGGCTTCGACCTTCATGTCGGCCATGTAGGGACGGCAGGGGGTGCCTTCGAGCGCTAGGCTCAGCGACGAGAACAGGTTGCCGGCGGCCGTGACATGCCGCCTGGAGGCGCCGCCCATGGCGAACACTTCACCGAGGAGGTATTCGTGCTTGGCGGGCTGTTCGGCTTCCCAGCGCAGGTAGTCCGTCGCGCTGAACCGTTCTGCCAAGGCGGCCTTGCTCATGGTGGGCTCCTTGATTTGCCTTGATTCTCAAGCAGATTCTAGCATCGGGGCGCGCGGTCGCTAGCGTAGAATACGGCGCTTTGTGGCCACTCGACCGATCGATCAAAATGCGCAATACCGCCTGCCTCCTGGTGTCCTGTCCTGACCGCAAGGGTCTGGTCGCCGCCATCGCCGATTTCCTCTACGCCCACAATGCCAACATCCTGCATGCCGACCAGCATCAGGACAAGGAAGCCGGGTTGTTCCTGATGCGGGTGGAGTGGGACCTGGATGGCTTCGGCCTGGGCCTACATCGCTTCGAGGAGACCTTTGCGCCGATCGCCGCCCAGCACGACATGACCTGGCGCCTGGCCTTGTCGAGCGTCAAGCCGCGCCTGGCCATCTTCGTGTCCAAGTTCGACCATTGCCTGGCCGATCTGCTGTACCGCCACCATGCCGGCGAGCTGTATTGCGACATTCCGCTCATCGTCAGCAACCACCCGGACACCCATTGGCTGGCCGAGGCCTACAAGATTCCCTTCGTGCACATCGCCGTGACCAAGGACAACAAGGCCGAGGCGGAGCGGCAACAACTGGCGCTGATGGCCGCGCATCACGTCGATTTCATCGTCCTGGCGCGCTACATGCAGGTGCTGTCGCCCGACTTCATCAATCATTGGAAGAACCGGGTGATCAACATCCACCATTCCTTCCTGCCCGCCTTCCATGGCGCCAAGCCCTACCAGCGCGCCTTCGAGCGCGGCGTCAAGCTGATCGGGGCGACCAGCCACTACGTCACGGAAGTGCTCGACGATGGTCCGATCATCGAGCAGGACGTGGTGCGGATCAGTCATCGCGACGACCTCGATGACCTGGTGCGCAAGGGCGCCGACCTGGAAAAGGTGGTGCTGTCGCGGGCCGTGCGCTGGCATATCGACAACCGCATCCTGGTGTACGGCAACAAGACGGTGGTGTTCGACTGAGTAGAATTGACTAGAGATGGTATAAATACACTAGTAAAGATTCATCACCGTCCGTCGTTACCCTCGGCATACTCTGTGCATGGAGACCGAGGACTGAATGGAGATGGAGTCGCATCAAGATCGCCATGACGCAGCCGCCGATGCGCTTGCGATGCAGGCGCACGTGCTCGGCCATGCCGGCTACGGCCAGGCGGCCACGGCATTGGCGACCGAACTGGCGCGCCGGCATGGTGCGACGCGGGTGTGCGTCGGCGAAAGCGAGTCGACCGGCATGCGTGTGGTGGCGATTTCGCATGGCCAGGGGCCGCCCGCCGATCGCACCGTGTTTCGGGCCGTGGAAGCGGCCATGGATGAAGCGGTCGATCAGGCGGCCACCCTGGTTCATCCGCCCCTCGAAGACGATCGACCGCGCGTGCGGATTGCCCATGAAGCCTTGGCACGCGCTGATGGCACGGCGATCCTTAGCGTGCCTTTCCAGGATCCCTCCGGGTTCCTGGTGACCCTCTGCCTGGCTCGCGAAGATAGCCGACCGTTCACCCGGGATGAGGTCCTGCGGGTCGAAGCCGAGATGGCCTTGCTGGGTCCCCTGCTGGTGCTGCGTCGCCTGGCCGACGAACCGCTCACCCGACGTCTCCGGCGCGGCATGGCGCAAGGCTGGATCCGTCTGCGGCAACCGGGTTTCAATCGAATCAAAGGCTGGGTGTACGGCGGAATCGTCATTCTGGCCATCTTGGTTCTATGGCCATGGCCCTATCACGTCGTGGCGCCGGCCCGGGTCGAGGGCGGCATCCAGCGCATCCTGGCGGCGCCCCATGATGGCTTTCTGCAGCAAGTCCATGTCCGCCCCGGCGATCGGGTTGCCAAGGACCAGGTGTTGGCCGAGCTGGCCCGTGAAGACCTGCAGCTGGAGCGGCAGCAGTGGGAAAGTGAACTGGCCCAGCACATCAATGCCTATGGCGCGGCGATGGCGCGCGCCGACCGGGAGCGCCTCGGCGCGAGCATGGCACGCATGCAGGAAGCTCGCGCCCGGCTCGAATTGATCGACCAGCAACTGGCGCGGACCCGCCTGACGGCCCCCTTCGACGGCGTGGTCACCGAAGGCGACCTCAGCCAGGCCATCGGTGCGCCCGTCAAGGAGGGACAGGGCCTGCTCACCGTGGCCCCGGCCGGCCAGTTCCGTCTCGTGGTCGAGGTCGACGAACGCGATGTGGCCATGCTGGCGGTCGACCAGCCCGGCCAGGTGCGCCTGACCGCGCAACCGGAGGATCCGGTGCCTTTTTCGGTCCTGCGCATCGGGCCGGTGGCCACCTTGGTGGGTGAAAACAATGTCTTCGAGGTCGAGGGCCGGCTGTCCGGGCAGGCGGCCGCCTTGCGTCCCGGCCTGAAGGGGGTGGCCCGGATCGAGGCCGGCCGCCGTCCGCTCGGCTGGGTGGTGTTCCATCGCCTCGCGGATTGGCTGCGCCTGATGCTCTGGCGCTGGGGTTGGTGACATGGAGGCCGGTTACCTGAACCCGCATTGGTATCGGGTGGCCGAGCTTCACCCCCGGCTGAAACCGCACGTCCAGGTGCGTCGGCAGGTGGTGCGGGGCCAACGCTGGCATGTCCTGCACGAACCGGTCGAAGGCCGGCATTTCCGGCTCAATCCTGGCGCCTACGCGTTTGTCGGCCTGTGCGACGGGCGTCTGAGCGTGCGTGAGATCTGGGACCATCTGGTCGAGACGATGGGCGAGGCGGCACCCAGCCAGACCGAGGCGATCGGCATCCTGACCCGGCTGTCCGAGGGCGGCGTCCTTCAGGCCGAGGCGATTCCCGATGTCGACCTGCTGTTCGAGCGCCAGGCCGAGCGTCGCGAGCGGCAACGTTGGTCGCAATTGAATCCGTTCTTCTTTCGGGCGGCGCTGTTCGATCCCCGGCCTTATCTCGGGCCGATCGAACGCGTCTTCCGGCCCTTGATGCGCGGGCCGGCCCTCCTGGCCTGGCTGGCCTTGATGGGCCTGGCGCTGACCCTGGTGCTCCTGAATGGCGCGGCGCTCGCCGAGCATGCCCGGTCCGCGGCGAAAAGCCCGCTGTTCCTGCTCACCACCTGGGCGGTCTATCCCTTCATCAAGCTGATCCACGAACTCGGCCATGCCTTGGTCATCCGTCGCTTCGGCGGCGATACCCGCATGGTGGGCGTCAGCCTGTTCCTGCTCATGCCGGTGCCTTGGGTCGATGCCCGCGATGTGTCCGGTTTCAGCAGCCGGGGCCAGCGTTTTCTGGTCAGTGCCGCGGGCATCATGGTCGAGTTGGCCCTGGCCGCCCTGGCCCTCCTGGTCTGGCTGGCCGCGGAGCCTGGCCTGGTGCGAGACGCGGCCCTCGCGGTGATGCTGGTGGCGGCGGTGTCCACCGTGCTGTTCAACGGCAACCCCTTGCTTCGCTACGACGGCTATTTCATGCTCTGCGATGCCATCGATCTGCCCAACCTGGGTCCGCGCAGTGCCCAATACTGGTTGTACCTGGCCGAGCGCCATGTCTTGCGCCAGACCCTCGCGGCGCCCGCGACGGCCCCGGGAGAGCGCAAATGGCTGTTGCTCTATGGCCCGCTCAGCTTCGCCTATCGGGTCTTCATCCTCGTCACCCTGGTCTACTGGGCTGCTGGCGTGTCGTTCACCTTCGCCCTGGCGGCCGGCCTGCTGCTTTGGTGGAGCATGTTCATCCAGCCGGGACGGGCATTGCTGCTCCAGTTCCTGCGCCGGGCGCGCGCGCCCGGTCAGCGCCGGCAGGCGCGGCGGGCGGCCGTGGCGGGGCTGGTCCTGGTCGGCTTGCTGGTCTTCGCCCTGCCTTTGCCGCATCGTGTGGTTGCCGACGCCATGGTTTGGCTGCCCGACCAGGCGCGGGTGCGGCCCGGCGTGGACGGCTTTGTCGAGACGGTTCTGGTGGCCGACGGTGCCCGGGTCGAACCCGGCCAGCCGCTCATCCAGCTACACGACCCGCAGCGCCTGGCCGAACGTGAACAGAAGGCCGCCCGGCTGACCCAGGTCCAGGGCCGGTTGTATGCCAATCTCGGCCGCGATCACGAATTGACCGCTCGCCTGGTCGAGGAAATCCGCGCCCTGGAAGCCGACCTGGCCGACCACGACGCCCGTATCGATCGCCTGATCGTGCGCGCTGAAATCGCCGGCCGTCTGGTGCTGCCCTGGCCAGCCGATTTGCCTGGCCGGCACGTCGCGCGTGGCGAGGAAGTCGCCTATATCCTGCCCGACGGCGATGCCCGGGTGCGCGCCGTGGTCGACCAGGCCGACATCGGCCAGACCCTGGCGCGCTTGCGCGGGGTCGAGGTCTGGCTGGCCGATGGCCGACGCTGGGTCGATGCCAGGTGGTCGGGGGAACAGCCGGCCGCGACCCAGCGCTTGCCCAGCCCGGCGCTGGGTGAACTGGGCGGCGGCCGGATACCGCTCGACCCGGTCGCCGGGGATGGTGTCACCGCGCGCGCGCCCCATTTTCTGATCGACCTGAGCTTGCCAGGGGTGGCCTTGCCCCGGGTCGGCGCCCGGGCCCAGGCACGCTTCGACCTGGGCTACGAGCCCCTCGCCTGGCAACTCGGTCGCCGGCTCAAGCAGTCATTCCTGGGGCGGGTAGGCGCATGACCGGTCCGGTCATTCATGCCCTGCCGACGCCCGGGCTGTTCTGGGGCGACTATCCGGAGCGGACGGGGCGTCCCAGCGACGACTGGATCCAGCCATGGCTGCGGCACTTCAACCCGGGCGTCCTGGCGCGCGGCCGCTATCAGCGTTTCGCGGCGCGCGCCTTGGCCGAGGCCGAGCGCATGTCAGATCTGGGGCCGGAAGCGGTGCGGATGCGGCTGGCCGAGTGGGTGCCCGACCTGGCCCGCCTCGACCGCCGCGACCAGGTGCTGGTCAAGGTGTTCGGGCTGGTGTTGCGGACTTGCCAGCGGACACTGGGCCTGACGCCCTATCCGGTCCAGGTGGCTGCGGCGCGGGCCTTGCTCGACAACACCCTGGTCGAACTCGCCACGGGCGAAGGCAAGACCCTGGCCATCGGTCTGGCGAGCGCGCTGGGCGCCCTGTCCGGCATGCCGGTCCATGTCATCACTGCCAACGATTACCTGGTCGCACGCGATGCCGCCGCCCTGGCACCGCTCCATGACGCCCTCGGGCTGTCGGTCGGACAGGTCACTGCCGGCCTCGACCAGGACCAACGCCGGTCAGCCTATGCCTGTGACATCACCTACTGCACCGCCAAGGAACTGGGCTTCGATTATTTGCGTGATCGCCAGGCCCGCAGCCGGGCTTCGAGGCTGGTCGGCCGATGGGCCGGTCAGCCGCCGAAGACCCGGTTGCGCGGATTGTGCATGGCCATTCTCGATGAAGCCGACAGCCTCCTGATCGATGAGGCCACGGTGCCGCTGGTGCTGGGGGTGAGAAGCGCCGATCCGGCCCGGCGCGTCGATCCCCTGGTCGCCCTGCACCTGGCCGCTGCCCTGAACGAAGGCCGTGATTACCGGGTCGACCCCGAGGCGCGGGGGATCGAACTGACCGAGGCCGGACATGCCCGCCTGGAGACCTTGACCGGACTGTCGCCCGCCTGGCGTAACCGCCTGTTCCGTCGGGCCTGGGTGATTCAGGCCTTGCGCGCGTGTCATCTATTCCAGCGTGATCGGGATTATCTGGTCATTGACGACACCGTGGTCATCATCGACCCCACCACGGGTCGGGTCGCCCCCGGCCGCGCCTGGTCGCATGGCCTGCATGGGCTGATCGCCGCGAAGGAGGGACTGCGCCCGCCAGCAGAGCAGGATACCGTGGCCCGCATCACCTATCCGCGGCTGTTTCGTCGCTACCATCGCCTGTCAGGCATCAGTGGCACCCTGGTCGAGGCCGCCGGTGAACTGGTCACGACCTATGGCACGCCGGTCCTGCGGCTGCCCTCCCGCCGGCCTGGCCAGCTCCGGATCGAGCCGCCCCGGGTCCATGTCGACCGGGCGTCGCTCTGGCAGGCCGTCGCGGAACGTGTGGCGGTGGTGCACCGGCAGGGGCGACCGGTGCTGGTCGGCACTGATTCGGTGGCCGATTCCGAAGCCCTGGCCGCGCTGTTGCGCCAGTCCGGACTCGCGTGTCAGGTCCTCAACGCGCGCCAGGACCAGGCCGAGGCCGAAATTGTCGGCCAAGCCGGCCAGCCCGGCCGAATCACCGTGGCCACCAACATGGCCGGGCGTGGCACCGACATCCCGCTGGGCGAGGGGGTTGCCGAGCTCGGCGGGCTCCATCTCATCGCCTGCCAGCACAATCCGGCCCGTCGCATCGACCGCCAGTTGCACGGCCGGTGCGCGCGCCAGGGCCAACCAGGCAGCCTGGAGATCCACCTGTGCCTGGAGGCAGACCTGCTGCGCGGGCATTTCGCTCAGCCGTGGCTCGACCGACTGGCCCGCCAACCCGGCCGGCATCGCTGGATCCAGGCGCTTTACACCCTGGCCCAGCGTGCTGCCGAGGCCGAGGCCCGCCGGACCCGACGGGCACTGGCGCGCGAAGAATCGGTGATCGAGCAGGGACTCGCGTTTGGCGGGGAGATGGAATAAATGTACTGTTCATGTGGCTCGCAGGTCACCGTTATCCCCTACAGGCGGGCCTTTCGGCCACGCCTTCATCCATGGAACGAGGCATGAAACGAACTTGTTTACTCAGCTGTCTTGCGCTCACCATCCTGGTGGGGCCGCCCGCCCGGGCCGCCGCGCCGCTCGGCTGCCTGATCGAGCCAAGCCAGTCCGCCGAACTCGGTAGTCCAGTCATCGGTGTGCTCGACAAGGTGATGGTCGAGCGGGGCGATTTCGTGAAAAAGGGCCAGGTGCTGGCCACCTTGCGGGCCGGGGTTGAACAGGCCTCGCTCAATGTCGCCCGGCAGCGTGCCCAGGCCGAGGCGGAGTTGCGCGCCGCCGAGGCGAACCGGGATTTCGCCCGGCAACAGGTGCGTCGTGCGGAAGACCTGGGCCAGCAGAACTTCATCTCGAAACAGGCCATCGACCAGGCCCAGACCGAATTGAAGGTGGCCGAACAGCGTCTGGTCCAGGCCCGCGACCAGAAGCGCATCTGGGACAAGGAATCCGCCCTGGCCCAGGCACAATTGGCCCAGCGCAAGCTGCTCAGCCCCTTCTCCGGCGTGGTGGTCGACCGTTACCTGTCGCCCGGCGAACGGGTCGAGGACCGGCCGGTACTGCGCCTGGCCGCACTGCATCCACTTCGGGTCGAGGTCTTCATGCCCGCTGCCAGCTTTGGCCAGATCAAGACCGGCATGACCGCCACCGTCGCCCCGGACCTGCCCGGCATGGCCGAAGCCCCGGCCAAGGTCACTTTGGTCGATCGGGTCATCGACCCGGCCAGCAACACTTTCCGGGTCCGTTTGAGCCTGCCCAACCGCGACCACGCCATCCCCGCCGGCGCCCGCTGCCAGGTCCGGTTTCCCGGACTTGAAACGGCGCCGCCTGCCCAGTCGAAGCCGAAGCCCGCCAAGCCATGAAGCCACGTGCGTGCGTCCGCGACATCGGCCAGCCGGTCGAACGGCCGCTGGTCGAGGAACTCGACGCGCGCATCCTTTATTCCGCCGACCTGACACCGAGCCTGGCCCCGGCCACGGAGGTCGGTCAGCTGCAAGAGTCCACCTCCGCCACGGAAACCGCAGCGGTGCAGCTGGTGTTCATCGATGCCGGGGTCGATGAGGCCGACGAACTGGTCGCGGAACTCTCTGCGCGAAACGACGGCGCCCTGGAAATCATCTACCTGGATGCCGACCGCGATGGCGTCGAACAGATCGCCGAGACGCTGGCCGGACGTCAGGACGTGGCTGCCGTGCATCTACTGGCGCACGGTAGCCCGGGCCAACTCGTGCTCGGCAATGCCGTGCTCGATGCCGACTCGATGTTGGGACAGCATGGCGCGAGCCTGACTGCGATCGGCGAGGCGCTCGCGCCCGAGGGTGACATTCTGATCTACGGCTGCGAGGTCGCGGATGGCCCGCGAGGTGCGGCGTTCATCGCCCGCATGGCCTGGCTCACGGACGCCGACGTGGCGGCCAGCGACGACCGGACCGGGCAGGGGGGCGACTGGATCCTGGAGTCCACGGTCGGCCAGGTCGCCGTGCCCAGCCTGTTTGCCACGGCTGGACCCGTTTGGAATGGCGCGCTCGCCACCTACACCGTCACCAACACCAACGACAGCGGCGCCGGCTCGCTGCGCCAGGCAATCATCGACGCCAACGCCAATGCCGGCACCGACAACATCAGCTTCAACATCGCCGGCACCGGCGTGCACACCATCACACTGAGCACCGCCCTGCCGACCATCAGCGGCACGACGATCATCAACGCCACCACCGACGACAGCTTCGCCGCCAACGGCAGCCGGCCGGCCATCGTCCTCGACGGCAACGACCTGACCGGCAACGGCCTGAGGCTGGGCGCCAGCGCCGACGGCAGCACCATTCGCGGTCTGGTGATCCGCAATTTCAATGGCAACGGCATCCACATCGATGCGGGGTCGGACAACCATCTCATCGTCGGCAACTACATCGGCAGCTTCGACAGCAGCGGCCAACTGGCGGCAGGCACCGGCATGAGTGGTTCGCAGGCGACGGGGAACGGCATCTATAGCGAGGGCGACAACGTCATCATCGGTGGCAGTAGCGCGGCAGACCGCAACCTCCTGGGCGGCAACGCCAGCGATGGCATCGACGTGCGCGATGCGCCGGGCACACAAATCCTTGGCAACTGGATCGGTGTTGCCGGAGACGGCCTCACCCCCATGGCCAATAGCGTCAACGGGATCTATGTCCTGACCTCGAACGGGGTCGAGATCGGGGGGCCTGCCGCCAGCGATGGCAACTGGATCCTCGGTGGCACGGGCAATGCTGTCCAGGTGGTCGATTCATCGACTGTCCTGGTGCAGAACAACCGCATGGGCACGGACCAGACCGGTACACAGGACTGGGGCAGCGGCGCATCGACCCTCAGCTTCAATGGGACCGGGTCCGGCAACCAGGTCCTCGACAACATCATTGCCTTCGGTGATCGGCGCGGCGTTGCGCTGGAATCCGGAATCACGGCGACCACGATCAGCGCCAACAGCATCTACGGCAATGCGGACCTGGGCATCGACCTGGCGGTGAATGGCGTCACCGCCAACGATCTCGGCGACGCCGACACCGGTGCCAACAACCTGCAGAATTTCCCGATGCTGACGCTCGCCAAGACCGATGGCAGCAATATCACCGTTGCCGGTTCACTCAACAGCACCGCCAACAGCTACTTCCGCATCGAGCTCTTCGCCAATCCAACGGCCGACAGCAGTGGCTACGGCGAAGGCCAGATCTATCTCGGCTTCGTCAATGTCGCCACCGACGGCAGCGGCAACGCCACCTTCTCGACCACGCTGAGCGCCGCCGTGCCGGTCGGCTATGCCATTTCGGCCACGGCCACGAAGTCGAACATCACCTACACGACCTTCACCGACACCTCTGAATTCGCCCGCGACGTCATCGCGATCTCCAGCACTCAGGGTGAAATCGCGGTCACCACCGCCGCCGACACCCTCGATGGCGACACCACCAGCCTGTCCACGCTGCTTGCCAACAAGGGCGCCGACGGCGAGATTTCCTTGCGCGAAGCCATCATCGCCGCCAACAACACGGCCAATGGCAGCCTGGCCGACCTGATTTCGTTCAATATCGCCGGCACCGGCACGCACACCCTCACGCTGGGCTCGGTGCTGCCCAGCATCACCGGTGCGGTAGTCATCGACGGCACGACCGACACCGCCAGCGTGACCGCCAACGGTGGGCGGCCGGCCATCGTGGTCGATGGCAACAGTCTGGCCGGCAACGGTTTGACGCTGAGCGCCACGGCCGATGGCTCCACTATCCGCGGCCTGGTGATTCGCAATTTCGGAGATGCCGCCATCCGCATCGACGCCGGCTCCGACGGCAACACCATCGCCGGCAACTACCTGGGTGCCGTGGATGCGACCGGCAACCAGGGGGCGTCGGTCAATGCGTCCTACACCCTGTTCGTGGCGGGCGCCAACAACATCATTGGCGGCAGCACGGTAGCCGACCGCAATGTGCTGGGTACCAATGGTGCGAGTCTCGTGTATGGCGTGCTCGTCACGGGTGCGACGGCCACTGGCAACCAGATCCTGGGCAACTACATCGGCATCGGGGCCGATGGCAGCACCGCCTTCAGCGGGATCCAGCCAGGCATCGCCGTGCAGAGTGGCGCGGCGACGACCCGCATTGAAGGCAATGTGATCACGGCTGATGGTGACTACGGCGTGTACCTCAACACCACCGGCGCCGGCACCGTCGTGCACGACAACCTGATCGGCACCAATGCCGCTGGCACGGCCATGGTCAGCGCGCCCATCAATGGCCTGTGGGCGGTGTCGGCCGGGGCCAACACGGTGATCACCAACAACGTGATCGCGGGAGCGAGCGAGTCCGGCATCCGCGTTGACTCTAGCGTCAGTGGCGCCACCATCCAGGGCAACCGCATCGGCACCGATGCGGCCGGCACGGCCAACTGGGGCGTGCAGTGGTGGGGGATCGTGATCAGCGGCAGCAACAACCTGGTCGGTGGCACCAGCCCTGGCCAGGGCAACATCGTCGCGAACAGCAATCAGGCGGCGACTCAATACGACGGCATCGCGGTGCCCTTCGGCTCTGCTGTCGGCAACGCCATCCTGGGCAACAGCATCTACGGCACCGTGGCTGGTGCCAGCGGGCTGGGCATCGACCTGGGCATCGGCGGCGTCTCGGCCAACGACACGGGCGACGGCGATAACAGCTCCAACAACCTGCAGAATTTCCCGGTATTGTCCTGGGCGGTTAGCAATGGCACTGACACGGTCACTGTCTCGGGCAGCCTGAACAGCACGGCCAACAGTCATTTCCGCATCGAGTTCTTTGCCACTCCGACGGCTCATGCCAGTGGCTATGGAGAGGGCCAGATTTACCTGGGTTACGCCAACGTCACCACCGACAGCTCGGGCAATGCCAGTTTCACCACCGGGTTGACCGCAGCGGTGCCAGTCGGTTACGTGTTATCCGCCACGGCGACCCTGAGCGATGTGACCTATTCGACCTTCACCGACACTTCCGAATTTGCCCAGAGTGTCACACTGCTGGCCGACCCTGAAGGTGAGGTCGTCGTGACTACGAGCGCCGACACCCTCGATGGCGACACCACCAGCCTGTCCACACTGCTCGCCAACAAGGGCGCCGACGGCGAGATTTCCTTGCGCGAAGCCATCATCGCGGCCAACAACACGGCCAATGGTGCCACGCCAGATCGGATCAGCTTTGCCATTGCCGGCACCGGCACTCATGCCATCACGCTGGCCAGCGCCCTACCGGACATCACCGATGCTGTGATCATCGACGCCAGCACCGACGACAGTTTCAACACCAACGGCTCTCGTCCCGCTATTGTCATCGATGGCAACAACCTGAACGCCAGCGGCCTCACACTGACTGCCACAGCCGACGGCTCAACCATCCGCGGCCTGCTCATCAACAATTTCCAGCAGAACGGCATCGCCATTCAGTCCGGTTCAGACGGCAACACCATCGCCGGCAACTACATTGGCCAACTGAACACTAGTGGTACGCTGGGTACCAGCACTGTCGGGCTCAACGGCATTTACATTGAGGGTGCGAACAACACCATTGGCGGCGCAAACGCCGCCGACCGCAACCTCATCGTCGGCGTCACCGCACATGCCATCGAAATCAATCTTGAAACTGCCGACGGCAACATCATCCAGGGCAACTGGATCGGCCTGGCAGCCGATGGCGCCACCGTGCTTGGCCCAGGCTTCTACGGGATCTGGATTCAGAATGGTGCCGACAACACCCTGATTGGCGGATCAACCCTGGGCCAGGGCAACGTCATTGTCGGAGCCGGTGGTATTGCCATCAGCATCGACGGCCTTACCAGCGGCACAATGATCCGCGGCAATTATCTGGGTACCGACAGCACGCTGACCGTGTCAGGCGGCAACGACGACAATATCAAACTTGCCGGCGGCGCCCACGACAACATGATCGGCGGCACCGGTCTCAATGACGGAAACTACCTGACCAACAGCGACTGGAATGGTATCTACCTCTGGTCCAATACCGGCACCGGCAATGCCTTCCTGGGCAATCGCATCTGGAACAACGCGCTGTTAGGTATCGACCTTGTCGGCGGAACAGAGAACAGCGACGACGTAACTGCCAACGACACCGGCGACGGCGACACCGGCGCCAACAACCTGCAGAACTTCCCGGTCCTGAGCCTCGCCAAGACCGATGGCAGCAACATCACCGTTGCCGGTTCACTCAACAGTACCGCCAACAGCTACTTCCGCATCGAACTCTTCGCCAACCCCACGGCCGACGGCAGCGGCTACGGCGAAGGCCAGATCTATCTTGGCTTCGTCAATGTCGCCACCAATGGCAGTGGAAATGCCAGCTTCTCGACCACGCTTACTGCCGCAGTACCAGCTGGCTACGCCATCTCCGCCACAGCGACCCGTTCGGATGCCACTTACACCACCTTCACCGACACCTCCGAATTCGCCCGCGGCATCATCGCCATCTCCACCACCCAAGGCCAGCTCGTCGTCGATACCGCCAGCGATACCTCGGACGGCGACACCACCAGCCTGTCCACGCTGCTCGCCAACAAGGGCGCCGATGGCGAGATTTCCTTGCGCGAAGCCATCATCGCGGCCAACAACACGGCCAATGGCGCCACGCCAGATCGGATCAGCTTTGCCATAGCCGGCACCGGCACGCACACCCTCACCTTGAGCAGTCTGCTCCCCAACATCACCGACGCGGTGCTGCTCGATGCCACGACCGACGACAGCTTTGCCGCCAACGGCAGCCGGCCGGCCATCGTACTGAACGGCAACAACCTGAATGGCGATGGCCTGGTGCTGACCGCCACCGCCGACGGTTCAACCCTTCGCGGCCTGGTGATCCAGAATTTCCAGGGGGATGGCATCCAGATCGATGCCGGCTCGGAGGGCAATACCATTGCCGGCAACTACATCGGCAGTTTGAATAGCGACGGTACGGCTGGCGGCGTTGGCAACGGCGCGGCGGGCGTCATGGTCTTTGGCGCCAACAACACCATCGGCGGTACGAGCAGTGCCGACCGCAACCTCGTGTCAGGGAACGCCAATGGCGTGGTGATCGATGGCGCCAGCGCCAGCGGCAACCAGGTGCGCGGCAATTACATCGGCACCGACCTGGCCGGCACGACCGCGATCGGCAATCAATTTGACGGCGTGCGCATGCAGAACGGCGCCACCAACAACACCATCGGCGGCAGCGCGGCCAACATGCGGAACGTCATCTCGGGCAATTTATGGGAAGGCGTCCAGATCGACGACGAAGCCTCCGATGGCAACATCGTCCAGGGCAACTGGATCGGGGTCGGCGCGGATGGCGCCACCTTGCTGGGCACCGGGGGCGATGGCATTTTCATTGCCGGGGGCGCGGATGATTCCGTGATTGGTGGCTCGGGTGCCGGCGAAGGCAACTGGATCGCCGGCACCGGCCTGGTTGGCATCGAGATCGATGGCAGTACCAGCGGCACCCTGATCCAGGGCAACCGGATCGGTACGGATCTGGCCGGCACGGCCAATTGGGGCGCCCAACAGGACGGTATCCTCATCGAGGATTTCACCGCAGTCAGCGGCCCCACCAACAACCTGATCGCCGACAACATCGTTGCCTTCAGCAATGCGCTGGGCATCGGGCTCTTCGACACCGCAGGCGGTGGCAACACGCTCACGCGCAATCTGGTGTATGGCAGTGATGGTCCCGGTATCGATCTCGGATACAACGGCGTCACCACCAACGACGCTGGCGACGCCGATACCGGCGCCAACAATCTGCAGAACTTCCCGGTGCTGACCCTGGCCACCACCGACGGCAGCGACATCACCGTTGCCGGCTCACTCAACAGCACCGCCAACAGCCATTTCCGCATCGAGTTCTTTGCCAACCCGAGCGCCGACAGCTCAGGCTATGGCGAAGGCCAGATCTATCTCGGCCATGTCGATGTCGCCACCGACGGCAGCGGCAACGCCACCTTCTCGACCACGCTGAGCGCCGCCGTGCCGGTCGGCTACGCGATCTCGGCGACGGCGACCAAGGCGGACGCCAGTTACACGGCCTTCACCGACACCTCCGAATTCGCCCGCAGCATCATCGCCATCTCTGAAATCCAGGGCCAGCTGGTCGTCGATACCGCCAGCGACACGGTCGACGGCGACACCACCAGCCTGTCCACGCTGCTCGCCAACCGGGGTGCCGATGGCTTCATCTCGTTGCGCGAGGCGATTACCGCCATCAACAACACCGCAGCCGGAGCGCAACCCACCCGAATTGACTTCAACATCGCAGGCGACACGGTACACACCATCACCTTGACTTCGTTACTGCCCACCATCACTAAGCCGGTCATCATCGACGGCACCACCGATAGTGGTAGCTTCACTGCCAACGGCAACCGGCCGGCCGTGGTCATCAATGCCAACGGGCAGAACGGCAGCGGTCTGACCCTGGGGGCCGGGGCCAGTGGGTCCACGGTGCGGGGGCTGGTCATTTACGGACAGGTCTTTGACGCGCTGTACATCCAAGCAGGCTCGAACAACAACACCATCGTCGGCAACTACCTGGGTGGCATCGGCGCAGATGGTGCCTTGGTGGCCACCACCAACGGCGGTTCGGGTCTTAGTGTTTGGGGCGCCAACAACACCATCGGCGGCACCACTGCGGCCGACCGCAATGTCATCACCGCAGCGCCAAACGGCGGCTATGCTCTGGTGCTGCAGGGCGCGTCGGCCACCGGCAACATCGTCCAGGGAAACTACGTGGGCACCACGGCCAGCGGTGCGGCCATCGGAGGAACGACCAACTTCTCGGCCATCGGCATCTTCTCGGGCGCCAGCAACAATGTGGTGGGTGGCAGCACGACTGCAGAGTTGAACGTCATTGCGTCGCGCGCTCAGACTGCCCTGGTAATCCTCTCAGCCGGCAGTGACAACGTGGTGCAGGGCAATCGCATCGGGGTTGATGCCAACGGAGCGCGCTTGTCGACGCACACCACCGCCATCCAGGTTGATCAGACCAGCGGAACCCGCGTGCTGGACAACTGGATCTCGGGCGGCACCAGCCCGATTACCGGGATCATGTATCTGGTGGATGCATCGGGCACCACGGTGCAGGGCAACCGCATCGGCACCGACCTGTCAGGCACCGCCAACTGGGGCAGCCTTGCCAACAGCATCCTGATCGGAGGCAACAGCAATGGGAATCTAGTCGGCGGTACCGGGCCGGGACAGGGCAACATCATCGCTTTCTCCAATCAGTCCCTCGGTCAATACGACGGCATCCGGGTTGCATCAGGTACTGGCAATGCGCTACTGGGCAACAGCATTTACGGTACCGGCGCAGCCGCCGGGAGCCTGGGCATAGACCTGGACCCGAATGGCGTCACGCCGAACGACCTCGGCGACGCCGACACCGGCGCCAACAATCTGCAGAACTTCCCGGTGCTGACTCTGGCCACCACCGACGGCAGCGACATCACCGTTGCCGGCTCACTCAACAGCACCGCCAACAGCCATTTCCGCATCGAGTTCTTTGCCAACCCGAGCGCCGACAGCTCAGGCTATGGCGAAGGCCAGATCTATCTCGGCCATGTCGATGTCGCCACCGACGGCAGCGGCAACGCCACCTTCTCGACCACGCTGAGCGCCGCCGTGCCGGTCGGCTACGCGATCTCGGCGACGGCGACCAAGGCGGACGCCAGTTACACCACCTTCACCGACACCTCCGAATTCGCCCGCAGCATCATCGCCATCTCCAGCACCCAGGGGCAACTGGTCGTCGATACCGCCAGCGACACGGTCGACGGCGACACCACCAGCCTGTCCACGCTGCTCGCCAACCGGGGTGCCGATGGCTTCATCTCGCTGCGCGAGGCGATCACCGCGGCCAACAACACCGCCAATGGCAGCCAGGCCGACCAGATCACATTCCAGATCGCCGGGACCGGAACGCATACGATCACCCTGACCAGCGCCTTGCCCGACCTGACTGACGCGGTGATCCTCGACGCCAGCACCGACGACAGCTTCGCCAACAATGGCAACCGGCCGGCCATCGTGCTGGATGGCAACAACGGGAGCTACAGCGGCCTGGTGCTTGGCAGCACGGCGGACGGCAGCACCCTGCGGGGATGGGTGATCACCAATTTCCAGCATAACGGCATCAGCATCGACGTGGGTTCCGATGGCCACACCATTGCCGGCAATTACATCGGCCTGATCGGGGCCGACGGGCAGGCCGCCGCAGCCGGTCCGATGGCATATGGGATATCGGTCAGTGGCAGCAACAACCAGATCGGCGGCAGCGCCGCGGCTGACCGCAACCTGATCGCGGGGATCTCCGGGAACGCGATCCACATCGAGGGTGTCTCGGCGACCGGTAACACCGTCCAGGGCAACTGGATCAATCTGACCGCGGATGGCTTGACCCCCATCGCCTCGGGTGGCGGTGGAATCGTTGTCCTAAACCTCGCGAACAATAACCAAATCGGTGGCTTGGGCGCGGGTGAAGGTAACGTCATCGTGCGTACCGGCTTTAGTGCGATCGGGGTGACGAATAGTGCGGGCACCCTCATCCAGGGCAACCGCATCGGCACCGACAGCACGGGTAGCCTGGACTGGGGGACCAGCCTGGCTGGGATGTATTTCGGTACGGGCGCATCCGGCAGCCTGGTGCAGAACAACATCATCGCCTTCAGCGCCGCCAATGGCGGGGTCGTGTTCGAAGCGGACGCAGGTGCCGGTAACACCTTGCGTGAAAACAGCATCTACGGCAATGCCGGACTGGGCATCGACCTGGCGTTCAACGGCGTCACCGGAAATGATGCCGGCGACGCCGATACCGGTGCCAACAATCTGCAGAACTTCCCGGTCCTGACCGCAGCCACGACCGACGGCAGCGACATCAACATCAGCGGCGTACTCGACAGCGCCGCCAACAGCCATTACCGCATCGAGTTCTTCGCCAGCCCCACCGCCGATGAGACCCAATTCGGTGAAGGTCAGATTTATCTCGGCTTCGTCAATGTGGCGACCGATGGCGCGGGCAATGCCAGCTTCTCGACCACCCTGACGGTGGCCGTGCCGGTGGGTTACGTGGTGACCGCGACCGCGACTCTCAGTGATGCCGGTTATTCGAGCTTGACCGACACCTCGGAATTCTCCTTTGCCGTGTCCGCCAGCGCCGCCAACACGGCGCCCGACATCACCAGCAACGGCGGCGGCGCCACGGCGGCGGTCAACGTGGCCGAAAACACCACCTCGGTGACCACCGTCACTGCCACGGACGCCGACCTCCCGGCACAAACCCTGAGCTACAGCATCACCGGCGGCGCCGACCAGGGCCTGTTCAGCATTGACGCCAGCACGGGCCTGCTCACGTTCAACGCGGCACCGGATTTCGAGTCGCCCGGCGATGTCGGCGGCGACAACGTCTATGAGGTGACCGTGCAAGTGTCGGACGGCAACGGCGGGACCGATAGCCAGGCGATTTCGGTCACGGTGACCAATGCCAATGACGCACCGACGGTGGCCAACGCCATCCCCAACCAGAACGCCACCGAAGACGCAGCCTTCAGCTTCCAGTTCGCGGCCAACACCTTTGCCGACCCGGATGTCGGCGACACGCTGACCTATGGCGCGCAACTCGCGGGCGGCGGTGCGCTCCCCGCCTGGCTGTCCTTCGACGCGGCGACACGCACGTTTAGTGGCACGCCGAGCAATGCCGATGTCGGCACGGTCAGCATCGAGGTCACCGCCGACGACGGGAACGGCGGCACGGTCACCGACACATTCGACATCGTCATCGCCAACAGCAACGACGCACCGACGCTGACCAACGCCATCCCCAACCAGAACGCCACCGAAGACGCAGCCTTCAGCTTCCAGTTCGCGGCCAACACCTTTGCCGACCCGGATGTCGGCGACACGCTGACCTATGGCGCGCAACTCGCGGGCGGCGGTGCGCTCCCCGCCTGGCTGTCCTTCGACGCGGCGACACGCACGTTTAGTGGCACGCCGAGCAATGCCGATGTCGGCACGGTCAGCATCGAGGTCACCGCCGACGACGGGAACGGCGGCACGGTCACCGACACATTCGACATCGTCATCGCCAACAGCAACGACGCACCGACGCTGACCAACGCCATCCCCAACCAGAACGCCACCGAAGACGCAGCCTTCAGCTTCCAGTTCGCGGCCAACACCTTTGCCGACCCGGATGTCGGCGACACGCTGACCTATGGCGCGCAACTCGCGGGCGGCGGTGCGCTCCCCGCCTGGCTGTCCTTCGACGCGGCGACACGCACGTTTAGTGGCACGCCGAGCAATGCCGATGTCGGCACGGTCAGCATCGAGGTCACCGCCGACGACGGGAACGGCGGCACGGTCACCGACACCTTCGACATCGTCATCGCCAACAGCAACGATGCGCCAACCATTGCCAATCCGATCGCGGACCAGAATGCCACGGAGAACATTCCGTTCAATTTCACCTTCCCGATCAATTCCTTCAGCGACCCGGATGTCGGCGACACGCTGACCTACAGCGCGCAACTCGCGGGCGGCGGTGCGCTGCCGGCCTGGCTGTCCTTCGATGCGGTGACGCGCACGTTCAGCGGCACGCCGAGCAATGCCGATGTCGGCACCATCAGCATCGAGGTCACCGCCGACGACGGGAACGGCGGCACGGTCACCGACACCTTCAGCATCACGATCGGCAACACCAACGACGCGCCCTTTGTCGCAAACCCGATCCCTAACCAGAACGCCACCGAAGACGCGGCCTTCAGCTTCCAGTTCGCCGCCAACACCTTCGCCGACCCGGATGTCGGCGACACGCTCACCTACACGACATCGCTGCTGCCGGCCTGGCTCACCTTCGACGATGCCACCCGTACCTTCTCCGGCACGCCCACCAATGGCGATGTCGGCACGATCAGCGTCACGGTGACCGCTACCGATGGCACGGGGCAGACGGTCAGCGACACCTTCGATCTCGTGGTCGCCAACACCAACGACCCGCCGACCGTCGCCCATCCCCTCTCTGACCAACACGCCACCGAGAACGCTGCATTCAATTTCACCTTTGCCGTGAACACCTTCGCCGATCCGGATGTCGGTGACACGCTGACCTACAGCGCGCAACTCGCCGGTGGCGGTGCTTTGCCCGCGTGGCTGTCGTTCGATGCGGCGACGCGTACGTTCAGCGGCACGCCGACCAATGCCGATGTCGGCACCATCAGCATCGACGTCACCGCTGACGACGGGAGCGGCGGCACGGTCACCGACACCTTCAGCATCACAGTGGGCGACACCAACGATGCGCCGACCGTCGCCAATCCGATCCCCAACCAGAACGCCACCGAAGACGCGGCCTTCAGCTTCCAGTTCGCCGCCAACACCTTCGCAGACCCGGATGTCGGCGACACGCTGACTTACAGCGCGCAACTCGCCGGTGGCGGTGCGCTGCCGGCCTGGCTCAACTTCGACGCGGCGACCCGCGCGTTCAGCGGCACGCCGAGCAATGCCGATGTCGGCACCATCAGCATCGACGTCACCGCTGACGACGGGAGCGGCGGCACGGTCACCGACACCTTCAGCATCACGGTGTCCAACAGCAACGATGCGCCGACCGTCGCCAATCCGATCCCCAATCAGAACGCCTCCGAAAACACCGCGTTCAGCTTCCAGTTCGCCGCCAACACTTTCAATGACATCGATGTCGGCGACACGCTGACTTACACCGCCCAGATTACCGGAGGTGGCGCCCTGCCAGGTTGGTTGTCCTTTGATGCGCTGACCCGCACTTTCAGCGGCACGCCGAGCAATGCCGATGTCGGCACCATCAGCATCGACGTCACCGCTGACGACGGGAGCGGCGGCACGGTCACCGACACGTTCAGCATCACGGTGTCCAACAGCAACGATGCGCCGACCGTCGCCAATCCGATCCCCAACCAGAATGCCTCTGAAAACACCGCGTTCAGCTTCCAGTTCGCCGCGAACACTTTCAATGACATCGATGTCGGCGACACGCTGACCTACAGCGCGCAACTCGCCGGCGGCGGTGCTTTGCCCGCGTGGCTGTCGTTCGATGCGGCGACGCGCACCTTCAGCGGCACGCCGAGCAATGCCGATGTCGGCACCATCAGCATCGACGTCACCGCTGACGACGGGAGCGGCGGCACGGTCATCGACACGTTCAACATCACGGTGGCCAACAGCAACGATGCGCCGACCGTCGCCAATCCGATCCCCAATCAGAACGCCTCCGAAAACACCGCGTTCAGCTTCCAGTTCGCCGCCAACACTTTCAATGACATCGATGTCGGTGACACGCTGACCTACAGCGCGCAACTCGCCGGCGGCGGTGCTTTGCCCGCGTGGCTGTCGTTCGATGCGGCGACGCGTACGTTCAGCGGCACGCCGAGCAATGCCGATGTCGGCACGATCAGCATCGCGGTCACCGCCGACGACGGGAACGGCGGCACGGTCACCGACACCTTCAGCATCACGGTGGGCGACAGCAACGATGCGCCGACCGTCGCCAATCCGATCCCCAATCAGAACGCCACCGAAGACGCGGCCTTCAGCTTCCAGTTCGCCGCCAACACCTTCGCCGACCCGGATGTCGGCGACACGCTGACCTACAGCGCGCAACTCGCGGGCGGTGGCGCCTTGCCGGCCTGGCTCAGCTTTGATGCGGCGACGCGCACTTTCAGCGGCACGCCGAGCAATGCCGATGTCGGCACCATCAGCATCGACGTCACCGCTGACGACGGGAGCGGCGGCACGGTCACCGACACCTTCAGCATCACGGTGGGCGACACCAACGATGCGCCGACCGTCGCCAATCCGATCCCCAACCAGAACGCCTCCGAAGACACCGCGTTCAGCTTCCAGTTCGCCGCCAACACTTTCAATGACATCGATGTCGGCGACACGCTCACCTACAGCGTCTCAGGCCTGCCGGCCTGGTTGACCTTCGACGCAGGGACACGCACCTTCTCGGGAACACCCAGCCAGGCCGATGTCGGTACGGTCACCCTGACGGTGCGCGCCACGGACGCGGGCGGGCTGCTCGTCCAAGACAGCTTCGACATTGTCGTGTCGGCACGCGCCACAAACCCGGTCGGGCCGGTGATCGATGCCGATGGCAACACCAACCAGGTCGTGGAGAACGCCGCCAGCGGTACCCTGGTCGGCCTCACGGTGAGTGCCAGCGACGCCGACCCGGGCGACACAGTGACCTACAGCCTGACCGACGATGCCGGCGGCCGCTTCCGGATCGACGCCAATACCGGCGTGGTGAGCGTGGCCGACGGCAGCCTGCTCGACTACGAGACGGCCACCCGCCACGATCTCTCGGTACTGGCGACCAGCAGCGACGGCAGCACCCGCAGTCAGCAATTCACCATCCACGTGCTGAACCTGAACGAGAACGGCGTCGGTCCGATCAGCGACATCGACAGCAATGCCAACCAGGTGCCTGAGAACGCCGCCAGCGGCACCCTGGTCGGCCTCACGGTGAGTGCCAGCGACGCCGATGCCGGCGACACGGTGACCTACAGCCTGACCGACGATGCCGGCGGCCGCTTCCGGATCGACGCCAATACCGGCGTGGTGAGCGTGGCCGATGGCCGCCTGCTCGACTACGAGACGGCGACCCGCCATGACCTCACCGTGCGGGCGACCAGCAGCGACGGCAGCACGGCCGAACTAAGGTTCTCGGTCGAACTGGCAAACCTCAACGACCTCCCACCGGTGTTGGAACTGGGTCGGGTCAGCGTGTTGGCGGGGGGCGCTGTCCACCTGGATGGTGCCGTGATCAATGCCATCGATCCAGATCAGTTGGCCGAGTCCTTGAGCATTACCGTAGCCCAGGCGACCGGAGGCTATTTTTCCTTTGTCGATGCGCCTGGTGTGGCGATCACCGGGTTCGCGCAGTCGGACCTGGCCTCTGGCCGCGTGATGTTCATCCATGATGGCTTCTCCGAGTTCGCGACGGCCCAGCTGACAGCGAACGACGGACAGTTTGATTCAGCCCAGAAATCGCTCGAGATCGAGATTTCGATCATTGTGCCCCCGGAGATTCCCGATCCAGGCAGCCCCGGCCCCGGTCAGCCCCCGGGTCCTGGCCAGCCCCCGGGTCCTGGCCAGCCACCAGGCAATGGGACCGCCCCCCCGGGGACGCCCGGCGCCCCGGGTATCCCCGGCGCCCCGGTAAACCCCGTCACACCCGGTTCCCCGGATGTGGAGACTGATCCCGGCGAGCCGCTCTTGCCAGCTCCGGAGGTCGACGAAGGGGAACTGGGCACAGGCTCGACCCCGCCGTCCGGAGGCACGCAGCAAGCCACGCTTGACGGGGTGGCGACGACCATGACCGTCAGCCAGAACTTCCAGTCGCCCCATGCGCGGCCGATTGCCTTCACGCTATTTCGTCTGGGCGAACTGTATCTCGGTGAGGGCCTGCTGACGGTCGATGCTGGAACGCTGCAATCGACAAGCCAGGTCAGCTACGCGATCGTCCCGCTCGACATCGAGGAACTGCTCGAGGCCGATGCCGGCTCGAGCCTGGCGGTGGCGCTGCCAAAAGTTACGCTGGTGGCTGCCTCCCTGGGCGCGGTCTGGTGGGCGACCCGGGTGGGCGCCTTGCTGGCCAGCATGATGATGGCGATCCCGGCCTGGCGACATCTCGACCCGCTGCCCATCGTGCGCAGCAAGAGCAAGGTGAAGGTCAATGAAACGGTGTTCGACGAGGACCTGGCGGCGGATGACCGTCGTGCCACGCCCCGCCAGGATGCCGAGACAGAAATGGCAGACATGACATGAAAAAGCCGCGACTGACGCCACTGGTGCGCTTGAGCCTGGGCTTGATCTTCCTGATCGTCGCCCTGGTGCTGTTGATGGACATGGTGGGCCTGTTTCCCAAGCGCGCGTCCTGGCTGGCCGAGGCGCGCGTCCAGAACAGCCAGGCTCTGGCCACCCAGGCCGCCCTGTTGCTCGGTCAAAACCAGATGCAAGCCCTGGCCGACACCTACCAGGCCGCGCTCAAGCGCAACCCGGATTTGCGCTCCATCGGCCTGCGTGAGCAAGGCGGCCACCTGCGCCTCGCCCTGGGCGAGCATGGCCAATGGATCGAACCCAGGGGGGGCGAGTCGACCCTGGATCGTTTCGTGATCCCGGTCGAGCGCAATGGCCAGCACTGGGGGCAGATCGAGATCGCCTACCAGCCATTGCGCCCGAATTCACTCCTCGGCTGGCTACGAGAACCGTTCACGGTGATGATCATCACCCTGACGGTCTTTGGCCTGCTGGCCATCTATCTTTACCTGCGCCGGGCCTTGCAATACCTGGATCCTGCCACGGTCGTGCCGGAGCGGGTGCGCCAGGCGTTCAACACCTTGAAGGAAGGCATCGTCATCCTCGACGATGAACACCGCATCCTGCTCACCAACAACGCATTCGGCGGTCTGCACTCCAGCCTGTCCGGCGACTGGCTGGGCAAGCGGCTGGATAGCCTGGAATGGCTGGCCAAGGGGCTTGGCACGGCGAGTGATGCCTATCCCTGGGTCATTGCCATGCGTTCACCCGAAGGCTACTCGGAGGGGTTGCACGAATTTCATCCGCCCGACGGCGAACCGATCAACGTGATCATCCGTGCCTCGCCGATTCTCGACGCACGTGAGCGGGTGCGGGGCTGCCTGGTCTCGTTCGATGACGTCACCGAGGTGCATGCCATCAACCAGGAATTGCGCCTGGCCTTGAGCGAACTGGAGCAATCCCGCGACCTGATCAGCGCCCAGAACGAGGAACTCCAGAAGCTGGCCAACCGCGATCCGATGACCGGCTGCCTGAACCGGCGCGCTTTCTTCGAGCAACTGGATGGCCTGTTCGCCAAGCTGCGCGCGGAGGGCGGCATGCTGTGCTGCATCATGTCCGATATCGACCATTTCAAGCAGTTCAACGACCGTTACGGCCATGCCGTCGGTGACGACGTGATTCGCGCCGACGTGCGTGTGCTGCAAGCCGGCTTGCGCAACAACGACCTGCTGTGCCGTTATGGCGGCGAGGAATTCTGCATCGTCCTGCCGGACACGCAGCTCGAACAGGCCCTGGAGATCGCCGAACGGCTGCGTGCCGATGTCGAGGCCCATGCCGGCATGTCGGTGCGCTCGGAACCGGGGTTGCGCATCACCGCCAGTTTCGGGGTCTCGCACTGGCTGGGCGGCGACGACGCGCCGGATACCCTGATCGACCGTGCCGACCAGGCGCTCTATGTGTCCAAGAAGAGCGGTCGCAACCGGGTCACCGGCTGGGCCGAGGGCATGAGCGCGCCCGGGTGAACGGTCGAGGCGGCTGGCGAACGGATCACCCAGTCAACCGCAAGGCCGACAAGCTCAGCGCAACTTGAATTTCTCGGCCGAGGCCACGACCCGGTCGGCCAGGCTGGCCATCTCGCCCGTGCCCCGCCGGGTGTCCTCGGCCGCTTGCCGGCTGTCTTGCGCCATGGCCGAGATCCGTTCGATGTCGCGGGCGATGTCCTGGGTGGAGCGGCTCTGTTCGCCCAGACCACCGGCGATGCCACCGATCACGTCATGCACGGCCCGCACTTCCTGGGCGATGGCGTCGATCGCGCGACCGGCATCGCTGGCCAGGCGCACACCGTCGGCGGCCTGATCGACGGCCGCGCCGATCCCGCTCAGGGCCGAGTCCTTGCTGGCGCGAATCTCCTGGATGGTGCGGGAAATGTCCTCGGTGGCCTGGGTGGTGCGTTCGGCCAGCTTGCGCACTTCGTCGGCGACCACCGCGAAGCCGCGGCCCTGTTCGCCGGCCCGCGCTGCCTCGATGGCGGCGTTGAGCGCAAGCAGGTTGGTCTGGTCGGCGATTTCCTTGATCAGGCCGACCACGTTGGCGACGTTTTCGAACTGTCCACCCAGGCGGTCCATGTCGCCGGACAGGGTGCCAATGGCGGTTGCGATCTGTTCGATCTCCCGGATCGTCGTCTCCACCACGCGGGCACCTTGGGCCGAGGCCTCGCCGCTCTGGCTGGCCAACTGTCGTGCATTCTCGGCGCTGGCCGAGAGTTCGCGGATGGAATGCGTCAGCTGTTCGATGGTGGTGGCGATGCGCCCGGTGGCCTCGCTTTGCTGGGTCATGGCGTGATCGACCTGGCTCGCCTTGGCGTTCAGGTTGCCAGCCATGTCGGAAACCCGGTGTGCGTCGTCGCGGATCACGGACAAGGTGTTCGCCAATTGTTCGCGCATGGTGACCACTTGGCCGAGAAGCGGCATCGCGGTCGACGCCACGGTCGCGTCGAGGGCCAGGTCGCCGGCACCGATGCGTTCCGCAAGCCGGGCGACGTGGGCGCTTTCCAGGGCCTGGAGGCGCAGGCTGTGGGCCATGTAGATCAGGACACCGGCCTCGGCGACGACGTAGGCGGCATGGACCAGGATCAGCGGCAGGTTGGGGCCGCCGATCAGAACGTAGAAGCCCATGCCGGCGGCTTGCAGGTAGTTGAAGGCCAGGTGATGCACGGCAATCAGTCCGGCGGCCACCACGATCGGTCGCCAGTCGCGGTAGTAGAGCAGGAAGGCGAGCAGGACGAAGATGCCGAAGTGGGCTTCGATCTGGCCGCGGGTCTGTTGAATCAGCAGGGCTGAAAAAATCATGAAGGCGGCTGCCATGGCGAGCCGGGTGGGCAGGGCGCCGGGCGCCATGCGATAGATCGCAAAGGGAACCAGAACGGCCGGCAGGCCGACCGCGAGCGCGAGGGGCCAGGTGTCGGTGAATGCAGCCACCGCGAGCACGACGGCCAGGTGGGCCAGCAATGCGTAGAGCATCAGCCGGTCGGCATGGGCTCGACTGCTGCGCAGGACCAATTCGTCATTCATGGCGGGCTCCCTGGCTTAGCGGGTCATGCAGACATAGGTGGCGAGCAGCGGGTCGTTGGCCAGTGCGTGGCCCAGCATGCTGCCACTATAGATCAGCCAAGCAGCCAGCAGGCTCCAGACCAGGCGGGTTCGTCGTACATCCGGGGACACGGTGGTTTTGTTCATGGCGGGCTCCGCGAGACGCCGGGGGTGGCTATTCTGGAGAGACGACTCAACGATACTCGACCAGTTCCGTGAGTTGCAAGCGCTGCTTCTCGGGGGCCGTTTCGGCACAGTAGCCGAGCGGCAGGATCAGGGCGATTTCGTGCCGGGCCCGATCGATGTCGAGGATGCGCGCGACCTCGTCGGCCAGAAAACCACCGATGGCACAGGAATCCAGACCGACGGCGGTGGCGGCGGTCATCATGTTGGCGGCGGCGATGTGGCACTGGGTGATGCTCCAGGCCTTGACGTCGGTCATGCCATGGAAGGTACGGTAATTGTCCAGGGCCGGGGCCAGGGCGTCGCCCGGATATTCCCGGGCCATGAGGCTGTGCAAATAGTCGGTGTCGGGCGCGAGTTCGGCGGTCTTGGCCAGGATCACCAGCACGGCCGAGGCATTGCCCACCTGGGGCTGGTTGAAGCAGGCGGCTTGCAGGGCGGCGCGGGTGGCGGCCGATTCGACGACGATGAATTTCCAGTGTTCCAGCCCGAACGAGGAGGGTGACAGGCGTCCCGCTTCAAGCACGGTTTCCAGGTCGGCGCGCGGAATGACCCGGTCCGGCAGGAAGGCATGGCAGGCGAAGCGACGGCGGAACAAGTCGAGGATGGGGGTGTTCATGGTGGGGGGAAATCTTCAATAAATTGAGGCATTCTATCCGGAATGCAGGCCGGCCTCGACCCCGCCGGCGGAGGGGAATCCCATGCCTGAACTGAACGCCCGGGTGTTCGCCCCGGGACTTGCACCGGCCGGCGCAGCGGCGACCTTGACCTTCATCGGCGCCAGTCTGCGCATCCGCCTGCCGGACCACCTCTGGTCGGTGCCGGCCGAGCACCTGCGTCTGGCGCGGGGCGGCTTCGACGGCAGTCAATGGACCCTGGCCTGGGACACCGAGGCCGGGCCGGCCTCGGCCCACCTGCCCGCGGCGGAAGCCGAGGCCTGGCTGGCCCAGGCCGCGCCGGCCGCGCTTCAGGATGCGCTTGGGGCGGCACGCCAGCGGGGCCAGATCCGCCGGCGCCGGTTCGCCGTGGCGCTGGCCTTGGTGGCCGGGCTGGCTGTGTTGCCGATGTTTCTGCTCGGCCTGTTCTGGCTGAACGCCGACCGGGTGGTCGGCTGGGTCGTCGACCGGGTCGATGTCGCCCAGGAAACGCGCCTGGGCGAGCTGGCCTGGGCCCAGATGCGGCCATCCCAGAAAGTGATCGACGGGGGGCCCGCCCTGGCCATGGTGGAACGCCTGGGAGGCCGGCTGACCGAGGGCTCGGCGTACCGGTATCGCTGGTTTCTGGTCGACGATCCGGAAATCAACGCCTTCGCCTTGCCGGGCGGGGTGGTGGTGGTGCATAACGGATTGATCCGTGCCGCCGACACGGCCGAGGAGGTGGCCGGCGTGCTGGCGCATGAAGTTCAGCACGTCGAGTTGCGGCACAGCCTGAAAAACCTGCTCCATGGCCTGGGCTGGCGTGCGCTCCTGGCGTTGGCCCTGGGGGATGTCTCGGGCGGTGCCTGGGCCGGGCTGGCGGAGCATCTGGGCGGCCTGGCCTATGGCCGCGATCTGGAGCGCGAGGCCGATCTCGGTGGCCTGGCGGCATTGCGTCGTGCCGGCATTGCGCCGCATGGCATGGTGTCCTTCTTCGCCAAGCTGGCGGCGCGGGAGGGGGCCGTGCCGGAGTTCCTGTCCAGTCATCCTGCCTCGGCAGCGCGCATGCAAGCCCTGTCGGCGGCGGTCGCCGCCCAGGCACCGTATCCGGCCCGCCCGTTGCCCTACGATCTCAAGGCGTTGCGCTGACCGGCGCGGTCATCCTAGAAACCTTGAAGGCAAATACCCCAGTTGGCATGGGGCGTACCGAAGACAAAATCGCGGTCAACCGCGGATTCTAGGGTCACAGGTTGAACAGGTCGACCTCCGGCTCGGCGCCCTGTTGGGCAGGCCCCTGCGCGCTGGCCTCGACCCGATCCGCGCCGACCAGCTTGAACTGACCGGCCAGGCCGTTCAGGGTGTTGGCCAGTCCGGCCACCTGGATGCTGGCGGTGAACGACTGGGTGGCGGTGCCGGCGTGGGTTTCGGCGCTGTGCACCACCTGGTCGACGTTGCGGGCAATGGCTTGGGCCGCGTTGGATTGTTCCTGGATCGCCCGGCGGACTTCGCTGGAGGCGTCCACCACACGTTGCGCCGCCCGCTCGATGCCGGCCACCGCGTCACCGGCCTCGTGGGCGCTGCGCACGCCGTCCTCGACCTTGTTCACGCCTTGGCGCATCTCGCCGACCGCCGCGACGGTGCGTTGCTGGATGCGTTGCACCAGGCCGCCGATCTCGCTGGTCGAGGCGGCGGTGCGTTCAGCCAGCTTGCGTACTTCGTCGGCGACCACGGCAAAGCCGCGTCCGGCCTCCCCGGCCCGGGCTGCCTCGATGGCGGCATTGAGGGCGAGCAGGTTGGTCTGGTCGGCGATCTCGCGGATGCTGGTCACGATGGTACCGATGCCGTTGGAGAGGTCTTCCAGCTCGGATAGGCTGCCGGCGGCCTGGTTCACGGCCTGGGCGATGCGCCCGATCTCGTCGGCGGCGGCGTGCACGGCCTGGCCGCCGGATTGCGCCGCGTTGCCGGTTTCCTCGGCAATGGCCAGGTTTTCCTCGGCATGTGCCTCGATCTGCTTGATCGAGGCCGAGAGTTGTTCGACCTCGCGGGCCATGGCGGCCGCCGCGCTGGTTTGCTGGTCGGCGCCGATCACCGCGACCTGGGTCGATTGCGACATCTCGGTGGCGGCCCGTTGCAGCTGGCCCATGCCCTGGCGCAGGGATGAGGCCAGTTCGTACAGGCGGTTGCGCATGATCGCCAGGCTGTTGCCGAGGCGGCCGATCTCGTCGCCGCCACAGGGGGGCAGGGGGTGGGTCAAGTCGCCGTCGGCGATCGCTTCGGCCAGCTGGCTGGCCGCCGCCAGGCGCCGGTTGCCACGATCGATGACGGCCCAGATCAGCATGACCAGGAGGGCCAGGGCGACCGCCAGGGCGGCGAAGATCAGCCGGACCGGGGTGGCGATGCGCTCGCGGATTTCATTCAGCCCGACCGTGGCTTCGATCACGCCATGCACATCGCCGACTTTCCAGTCCCGCTTGGTCGAATCGGGGTAGCTGTTGTGGCAGTCGACACAGGTCTGGGACACCATCAGGTCGGCGACCGCCAGGCGGTAGTAGGGCTGGCCGTCGCGCTCGACGAGGCGGCCGTACTCACCCTGCGGATTTTGCTTCAGGGCGGCCAGCGCGGCCCGCTCGAAATCATCCAGGGCGCTGTCCTGCTCGTTGCGGAACGAGAAGGGATGATCGCTGTAGAGCCGGATCCGGGCGGCTTGTGGGGATTCCGGGGCCTGGCTCAACTCGCGCATCAGGGAGGCATGCAGCGGGATCCGGGTCGGATCGTCGCGGAATTCGTGGGAACCGGTGAGGCCGTGCGCGAGGGCGTCGGGCAGGACTTCCTGGTTGTAGAACAGGCGCGCGTTGCGTGCCGTCTCGATCAGGCCCAAGGCGCTGTCATGGCCGGCGGCGTGCAGCACGGCATCGTGCAGGCGGCCGGTCTGCCAGGCCATGATCGCGGCGACCACGGCGATGCCAGCGACCAAGGGGGCAAGCAGCTTGAAGCGCAACGACCGGTTGCCCAGCCAGCGTCCCAGAGGTCCGCCGGTATGGGTCAACCGGCCACCGTTCAGATGCAAGTGCTTTTCGGAACGCAGGCGCGCAAACAGGGCCTCGGCCCCGGCGATGTCGGCCGGGCCGGCCTTGACCCGCACGCTCATGAAACCGCCGTCCGTGGTCGGCGTGACCGTGGCCCGGGCCCAGTAGTAGCTCCCGTCGGCGCGCCGGTTCTTGAGCACCCCCTGCCAGGCCCGGCCGCGCCCGATCGTTTGCCACAAATCCCGGAACAAGGCTTCCGGGACGTCAGGATGGCGCAACAGGCTATGTTTCTGACCGATCAGCGTGTCCCGGGGGTGGCCGGAAGTGGTCACGAAATCGTCGTTGACCTGGAGGATGACCCCGTTACGGTCCGTATGAGAAATGATGGCGACGTCGTCGGGCAGGACATATTCCGGGCCAGTCATCGGCGGGTTCGACACAGTGTTCTCCAAGGCCGTCTGGGCGGCATCAGTCGTTGCGGGAAGTGGGCTCGACCAGGCCGGCGTGGATCGGGACGTAGTAATGCCCCTGCCGGACCCGGGGCAATTGTACTACCCGAGGGGTCGCCCAGGGCACAATAGCCGATCGACTGTTTCTGGAGCCTTGTCATGCATGAATCCGTCCGTATCGGTCTCGTTTCCATCAGCGACCGGGCCAGCACCGGCGTCTACGCCGACCAGGGGCTGCCCGCCTTGCGCGACTGGTTGGTGGCGACCCTGCATAACCCGCTGGCATTCGAGGAACGCCTGATCCCGGACGAGCAGCCGGTCATCGAGACTACCCTCATCGAGCTGGCGGCCCGCTGCTGCCTGGTGCTGACCACTGGCGGCACCGGCCCGGCGCCGCGCGACGTGACGCCGGAGGCGACCCTGGCGGTAGCCGACAAGGTGCTGCCCGGCTTCGGCGAGCAGATGCGCGCGGTCAGCCTGAAATACGTGCCCACCGCGATCCTGTCGCGACAGGTCGGGGTGACGCGCGGCGCCTGCCTGATCCTCAACCTGCCCGGCCAGCCCAAGGCCATCAAGGAGACCCTGGACGGGGTGTTCGCCGCCGTGCCCTACTGCGTCGACCTGATCGGCGGGCCGTACCTGGAAACGCGAGACGAACGGGTCAAGGCCTTCCGGCCGAAGTCGGCCCAGCGTCAGTCCATGTCCTCGTAGCCAGCCAGCAGGGCCGCCAGCCAGCGGCCGCGCAGGGCCGCGAGGGCCAGCCAGACCAGGGCGGCGGCGCCCAGGCCGGCGACCGCCATGATCTGGAAATCCTCGCTGCCCAGGACTTCGTAGCCGTAGTAGGTTTCACCCCGGAACAGCGTCGACTCGCGCAGGCGGAACAGATCGGCGACCACCAGGCCGGCCTGAAGCAGCAGGCCGCCCAGGACCACCCAGCCGAACAGGTTGATCAACCAGACGGTGGCCAGTCCGAAGCAAAGGATCAGGATGGGCAGGAACAGTCCGGTGTCGTACTCGTCGGCAAGCGTGAACAGCGGCAGGCAACCCAGGATGACCAGGAGGGTACGGCCCAGGTAGGCGGGCAGGGGGGATTTTCCCGACACCCGGCGGGCGGTGCCGCGCCGTTCCATGTGGGCGGCCACCGTGGCCGCGACCTGGGCGTAGTTCTCTGGCGTGCACTGGATCCAGAACAGGGGGCGCCAGGCATTGCGCAGGGTGATGAAATGTCGGGCCGGGTCGTACTTGGCCTCGAAGGCGCCCGACCAGCGTACGGTGATGGTCTCCTGGCTTTTCGCGATCAGGCCTGCGCCCAGGGTTTGCGGACTGCGGCCCAAGGTGCCGGCGATGATGGCGGCGGTATTGGCGCCCTTGGCCAGAGGCTCGATGGTCTCATAGCGCAGCAAGGTGTCGGTCAGGGTGTAGCGCACCCGGAACTTGCCCCGGAACAACACCGCCATGATCAGCAAGCCAAGCAGCCAGAGGCCGAAGGTGCAGGCGCCGGTGAGCAGTGCGAGGGCAGGGAGCGTGTCCCATTCGCCCTGGGCGGCGAAGATGGTGCCGAGGATCAGGAGCATGATCGTTGCGGTGAGTCCCATGGCCAGTGCCCATTGCATCATCATCATGCGCGAGAACAGGGGCAGGTCGACTTCCCAGCTCAGGTCTTCGGGTTTGTCGCTCATGGCGTCACCTTTTGGTCGAGGTAATCCAGATTGCGCCGGGCCTGGACATGGTCCGGGTCGGCCTCCAAGGCACGGGCGAAGGCCACGCGGGCCTCGCCGTGCCGTTCAGCAAGCAGATAGGCCCAGCCCAGGTTGTTCCAGGCCCGGGCGTGACCGGGCGAGAGGACGGTGGTTTGCCGCCAGAGGCTGATTTCGTCCTGGTAGTCACGGTTGCGCAGGTGGGTGCCGGCCATTCCGGCCAGGGTCAGCGCCACCAGCAGGGCCCGCAGTCCAGCGCGATTCAGCCAGGCACCGGCGGCGATGCCGGCCAGCCAATAGAGGCCGAGCGCGGCCAGGTAGAAGTGGCGCTCGCTGGCCAGGTCGAGACGCGGGATCAGGCTGTGGGTGGGTAGCAGGAGCAGGATGAACCAGCCCAGGGCGAAGCCGAGCCAGGGCCAGGCCACGCGCTTCAGCGCGGCGATGACGAGCAGGCCGGCCAAGCCGCCGGCCTGGGCCAGCGAGGCGGGGCGCCAGCCCTCGAGCTCTGGCAGCAGCGGGTCGATGTTGAGCCGGTGCGGCTGGAACACCTGCCCGATCAGGTAATAGACCGCGTTCAACTCGGAGATCAGGTTGCTGGCAAGATCGCGCGGCATCGGCTCGGCCAGCAGGCGGGCATAGCCGAAGCCCAGGAACAAGGCGAGCAGGGCCAGCCCGGCCAGGAGCGCCGGCAACCAGGCCCGGCGGCTGAACAGGAGCAGCGCGACCGGCAGCACCACGGCGACCTCCTTGCTCAGGATGGCGGCTGCGAACAGGAGCAGGGCGCCGCCATGCCAGGCGCGGGGATGACGGCGCTCGGGCGCTTCCAGCCAGGCGAGCAGGCCGGCCAGGCCGAAGGCCGCCATGAGGGACATGGACCGTCCGCTGACGTAGGTGACCGATTCGGTCTGGATGGGATGCAGGGCGAACAGCACGGTGGTGACCAGGCGCACGGTCCGGACATCGCCGCCTGCTGGCGCGGGAAAATGCCCGGTCAGCCGCCAGACCAGGGCGACGTTGATCCCGTGCAAGGCCAGATTCACGGCATGGAAGCCGATCGGACCGGGGTCGGCCAGCCAGTTCAGGGTGTAGCTGAGCTTGAGCAGCGGCCGGATGCCGGGCATGCCGTCCCACCAGGCGGCCAGCGAATGCACCGCCGGGTTGTCGACGATGACGTTGAAATCGTCGAACTGGAAGCTGGCGCCCAGCGCGTTCAGGTAGGCCAGCAGGGTGGCGGCAAGCAGCCAGTAGGGAAATTCGCGTGCCTTGGACATGGGGGTGGATTGTGCCCGGCATCGTCCCGGCAGGCGATGCCGGGACGCAGGCGGGGCCGATCACTACTTGAAGATCTCCAGCCACTGGTCGATTTTCTTGAGGCCTTCGTCGATCTTCTTGAAGGGGTCTTCCTGTGCGGCTTGCCCGGTGGCGGGTTGGCTGCCGACGAATTCCAGATGCGCCAGCCCGGCCTTGGAGTCGCCCAGGATATACTCGGCCCGGATATGGAATTCGCTGACATTGGCCAGCACCTCGTCCAGGCTCCGGGCGCCCCCGCCCAGGCGCCAGCCTGCCCCAGAATCGAGCGGCACCGAGAAGGTCTGCCAACGTTCGCTCACTGGTTTCGGGAAGACGTAGCTGGCGGTCTTGCTGCCGTTGCTCAAGTGGATGTCGCCGCGGCCGCCATAGCTATAGGGCGCCGCTGGCTTGCCATTTTGGCTCATGACCGCAAGCTTCAGCGCCTTGACACCGCGCCAGTCGCCATGCAGCGTGGCCGGGGCGATGAAATAGCCGGTGACCCCTTCACCCGGTGCGAAGGCGTGCAGATAGCCTTTGCCGTCCGGTCCGCCCTGGCTCGGTGTGCTCAGGCGGGCATGGTCACCTTGCCAGCCCTGGAGACGGGCGCTTGAGAAGTCGATTCGCGTGCCTGCGAGGCGTGAACCGGTAGGCAGAGGGGCGCTGACGTTTCCACCGGTGTAGTCACGGCCCTGGTCGCCAAATTCGACGATGTAGCCTCGCACCGAGCGGGATTCGCCACCGATGTCGTTCCAGTGCGGTCCCTTGAGGGTGCCCGAGCCAAACAGTTGCAGATGATGCTCGGCCCCCCCGGAATTGTTCGGCTCGCCGGGCGCCCAGTGGCTATAGTCGAACCGCTCGCCGCTGACCCAGCGCCAGCCGCCGCGCGGTTCCTGGGCCCCGGTGTCCTGGTAGCCACCCAGCCAGGGGCCCTGGCCGTTGCCTGCGCCGTCGATGAACCAGAAGCGGTCGTCGTTGCGGACCAGGCCGTAGATGGCGTCGTTTTCGGCCGGGCTCGACACGCTGGCGAGATAACCGCCCAGGGCCCGCGCGGCCCGCTCGGCCTCGGCCCAGGAAATGCCGCCGCTTGCCAGCACGGCGCGGTAGCGGTGACCGCCGAAGGTGGTTTCCGGACCGCCGCTGGCCGGGGTCGTGCCTGTCCCGGTGGCAGTCCGGGTGCTGCCTTCCCCGGCCAGGATCAGCCAGGCGTCGGAGGCATAGCCGACGCCGCCGTAATCCATCGCGGAAGCCTTGAGCCGGATCGGTCGTCCGGTGGGCAGGAAGCTGCGCAGATCGACCGCGCAGGCCGCATGGCTGTGGCCACTGGCCAATTCGGCTACCCGTTGCCCGTTGCGGCTCAGGCCTTCGTGGGCGCCGATGGTACCGGCCTTGAGGAAGGCGCCTTGGCTGTCGAACACTTCGAGGAGGATGAAGTTGTCGATGCTCAGGCTCGCCGTGCCGGCCGCGTTGCCGGCCAGGCAGGCGCGGTCGATCCGGCTCAGGTCGAGCTGATACTCGCGCGGAGCGGTCATGAAGTAAGGCGTGCGGTCGTAGCCATGGGTATTGACCTCGAGGTCGCCCCGCGTATTGCGCTTGAAGGCGGAGGAGTTGCTGCTCGGTACGGCATCGACCAGCTTGAGCGGTGCGAGCCCGGTGGCCGGTGCTGTATCCGGGCGGGCGCCTTCGCTCAGGGTGGCGAACCAGGTGTAAACGGTTGAAGTCCCTTGCTGGGTGAACGTGCCTTCGATCCGATTGCCGGAACGGGTCCCGGTGTACCGTTGCGTGGCCCCGCTGATCGGACGGGTGAAGCTCAAGGTGCGGCCGTCGAAGTGCACGGCCTGGAGCGGCTCCTGGTGGCCGTGCAGGTTCAGCCAACTGCCACGGTCGTCCAACCCGAGCCGACCCCCGTAATTGTTCGCGTTGATCGACCACAGGCCGGCGATCGGGCCCAGCGAGCCCCCTGCCGGGGTTTGACCGATGCCCACCGCAGTGCCTGTGCCAACCTTCAAGGCCGGGCTGCGGGCGACGTCGACGTAGCCGCCACTGGGCCAGTCGAGCATCAGGCGGAACTCATATTGGCCCGCATTGGCCGGGGCCTTGAAGGTCAATTCACCGCTCGCCTTGCCTTGCAGGTAATGCCACTCGCCATATTGCTCGGTCTTGGCGCCGCTGCTGTACAGCGCGATCCAATCCTGGGCGGCGGGCCGGGCAATGCCGGAAAAGCGCAGGCGGATGGTCTCGCCCGGGCTGTACTGGGTCTTGTCCGGGGCCAGGGCGACGCTGCCGACCGGGATCGTGGGGGCGGTGGGCGAGGTGTAGTCGCGGCCGCCGGGTTCGGGCGGGATGATCGGCGCGTTGCTCCCGGTACCGATGCCGGGCTTGGCGCCGGCAGGCAGCAGGTAGACGCTGTCATAGGCGACATCGCCGTCGTTCGACGAGAACGCCAGGCCGGTGATCTTGTCGCCCGGCTTCAGCTTGAGCTGGTCGATCAGATCGAGCTGGAGCCAGGTCCAGCGCCCGCTCGGGTGGTTGACCGACTTGCCGACCATGGCGAAATCGTAGCCGTCGTAGCTCGGGCCGGCGTCGAAGCCCCAGCGCTGGCCCCAACTGCCGTTGACCTGGACCTGAAGCTGGATATCCGCCTTGGGCCCCATGAAGAAGGCCCAGAAGCCGATGGCGCGGAATTGCCCGGCGCCGGAGCCGGCCACGCCCAGGTTGGCGACGAAGTGGTCGTTGCCATTCGAGCGGAACGCCTTGGCGCCGTTGAATACCAGGAAATCCTGGAGTTCGGTGGCATCGTTCCAGGCGTAGCCGCCGGTGTCGTCCTCCAGCACCCGCTTGCCGACCGGCTGGAAGCTCGGCTTTTGTGCCGGGTTCGGGTGGGCGTGCAGGTAGACGCTGTCGTAATAGACGTCGCCGTCGTTGGCCGAGAAGGCTAGGCCGGTGATCTTCTGGCCGGGGTTGATCTTGAGGTCGCGGATCAGGTCGACCTTGAGTTCCTGCCAGACGCCGGGTTTCAGGTTGGGCGTCGTGCCTTCCATGGCGAAGTCGTAGCCGTTGTAGCGCGGCCCGGCGTCGAAGCCCCAGCGCTTGCCCCAGCCGCCGTCGACCTGGACCTGGAGCTGGATGTCGGCTTCCGGCCCGATCGGGAACACCCAGAAGGAGAGTTCGCGGAACTGCTCGGGGTAATCGCCGACGATGCCCAGATACTGGACGAAATGGTCGTTGCCGTCGGAACGGAAGGCCGCCGAACCATGCGCCACGACTTCCTTCTGCAGCACGGTGGCGTCGTTCCAGGCATAGCCGCCGGTGTCGTCCTCCAGCACCCGCTTGCCGGACGGTCGGACCGCCGGAGCCGGCAGCGGGCTCGGGTTGGGCACCAGATAGACGCTGTCGTAGTAGACATCGCCGTCATTGGCCGAGAAGGCCAAGCCGGTGATCGCCTGGCCGGCCTGGACATGCAGCTGGTCGATCAGGTCGAGGCGATAGCGCAGCCATTGTCCGCTGGGCTGGTTCAGGGTCGTGCCTTCGCGACTCCAGTCGTAGCCGTCATAACGTGATCCGGCCTCGAAGCCCCAGCGCTTGCCCCAGCTGCCGTCGACCTGGACCTGGAGCAGGAGGTCTGCCCCGGGCTTGTCGAAATACAGCCAGAAGTCGAGGTAGCGGTACTGCCCTGGGTAATTGCCGACCAGCCCCAGCCGATGGGTGAAGTGGTCGTTGCCGTCGGAGCGGAAAGCGGCGCGGCCGTTCTTGACCTTGCGGGTCTGTACTTCGGTGCGGTCGTTCCAGGCATAGCCGCCGGTATCGTCTTCCAGGACGACCTTGCCGGTGGGCTGGGCATTGCCGGTATCGACGCCGGTAGGGTCTCGTCCGCCCGATGCGCCGACCTGGACAGCCTGGCTGAGTACCTTGCCGTCCGCGGTGATGGCTTCCACGAGGATCCAGCGGCCCGGTTCGAACCAGCCGGACTGGTTGGCATACAGGTCCAGCGCCACCCGGCCTTCGAACTCGCCCAGGCTGGCGACATGGCTGGCATTCAACTGGCGCCCGTCGCGGAATACGCCGAGCATCCAGTAGCCGGTGTTCTGGCTGTGCCAGACGTGGCCGCCGGCCTTGGCGCCGGCCTCGTTGGCCCCCCAGACCGCCAGGCTCTTCAAAGTAGTGCGTCCGGAGAGGTCGAGGCTGACACTCAGATGGCCGTCCGGCGTGCCGTTCGGCCGGCCGTTGCCCCAATCGCCGACCTTGTCCTCGTCGAGTCCGATCCACGCGGCCTGGAGTCCGGAGAGTGTGCCGGACATCTCGGCACCCTTGGCCACGCTCTGGAAGCTGACCGAGGCGTATTCCTTGCCGCCACCGTCGGTGTCATGCAGGCGGAAGTCCCAGTTTCCGGGCGCCGGGGCAGTAAAGGTAAGCGTGCCCGTGCTTCGTTTTTCCAGGTACTGGTAGGTGATGTCGTGGTTGTCGTTCTGGCGCTCGTCGCCGTGCGGGATGTTGGACGGGATGATGCCGACCCAGGCGTCGCGCGGCCAGGTGCTGGGCGCGGTGAAGCGCACCGTGATCGGCTCGCCCTGCACGAAACGGGTCTGCTCAAGGCTCAGCGTCGCCGTCCCGGTGCCACCTTCCACGCCGGCGCCGCCCGACGCCACCTGGAAGCCGGTCAGGGCCAGGCTGGCGGCCTTGCCGGATTCGGTCGGGTGGGTGAACAGGTGCGGGGTGATCGCCACACCTTCCTTGAGCCAGCCAATCGCCACCGAGAGGGGCGCCTGGCCGGCGGCCTGCAGGCTGATGCGGCCGGGTTCCAGGGTGAAGACGAACGAGGCCGGCGACTGTCCCGAGGTTTGCCCGGATACGCCCTTGTTGCGGCCGGCCCAGGCGTCCTGCACGTTGCCCAGCCAGAGGTCGCCGCTGCCCTTGGCGTTGCGTACCCAGCTCATCCAGGCGTTGTCGATCAGGGCGACGTCCGGATGCTGGCTGGCCGCGAAGGCGACCGCGAAGCCGGTGGTGCGCGAGGGGTCGACCGTCACGGTCACCGTGACCGGGGTCTTGCCAATCTTGAACATCGGCTGCTTGGCCATCAGGCCGGTCTTGCCCCAGCCATTGCCGGCCGGCACGTCGACCACCAGGCTGCCGCCCTGGAAGCGGGCGAACTTGTCGAAGTTGCCGCCCACGGCAGAGAGCTTGTCCCAGACCGTACCCAGGGTGTTGACCGGAATAAGGGCGGACTTGAGGTCCGAGGGGTCGGCCTCGCCGTCGATGGCGCAGCGCCGGCCGCAATCGTTGTCGAGCCGGACGCCGCCCGCGCTGCACGTGCGTTGATCTTCGTTGATGGCGTCTAGGAACACGCGGGTCCAGTCCTGATCCATCCAGATCAGGTGCTTGGCGCGCATTTCCATGATGCCGGCACGAGCCTTGTCCAGGCAATTGTGTTGCAGATAGCGGCCGACCTTCTGCTTGAGCGGTTCGACCCAGGCCTTGTAGGCGGCATAGCCTTGCTGCTGGCGATCGAGCAGGGCCCGGGTTTCCGGGAACATCTCACCCGGAATCAGGGCTTCCCAGCGCTTGATGTCTTCGAGACGCGCTTCCGACTTATCCCAGTCGCCCTGGGCGATCATGGCCTCCACCTCACGCTGCCAGGTGCGTACTTCGTCGACGCGTTTCTGGTACACCGGCGCATTGTTGGCACCGCGATGGGCGTCGTTGTCCTGTGGCATCGCCTGGCGGGCGAGGTCGAACAGGTGGCCGGAAGTCTTGAAGTCGCGCTTCAGTTCAGCGTCATTGGCCCAATGCTTGGCGGCATCGGCCAGGTTGCGCGCCGCAGCCTCGACCGACTTGGGATGAATCTCGCGGCCTTTCAGTACCGCGCTCAGGGCCTCGTCGTAGCGGCCTTGCCCGAGCAAGGCGTCGGCCTGCTTTGCATACTCGGCGGCTTGCAGGTAGCGCTTGGCGAACTCGATCCGGGACTGGCATTCCTTTTCGTCGGCGGGCGACAGCTCGCGCTCGCGCATCGATTCGGCGTTCTTTAACATCGCCGGATAGTCTTCCGACTTGAAATACTCGGTATGACGGGCGGATTTCTCCTGGGTGAACCGGTTGTAGTCCTGCAGGCCGGTGTTGAAGTCGTCCATGACCCGGCGCCAGGTCGGGTTGTTCGACGATTGCCCGGCCGCCATGGTGCGCAGGATGTCCTGCATGGCGAGCAGGGTCTTCTGGGCCGACCAGATGCGCTTGTTGCGGATGTGGTCGTCGAACTCGCGCACCTTGGCCTCGACCTGCGGCCACTTGGCGACGTGATCGCGCGCGTCGGCCAGCTTCTTCTTGGCGTCGGCGTCGTTCGGATTCAGGCGCACGGCCTTTTCCAGCTTGTCGATGGCGGTCTCGCGCGCGCCCTGGTTGAGGGCATCCCAGCCTTGCTCCTTGAGCCCTTTGCTGAACTGGTTCAGGGTGGGTTGCGCCAATCCCTTGTCGATCAGGGCGGCCGATTCGGCCAGGCTGACCGCCTGGTCGTAGTTCTTGTTCGCCCAGGCCTGCTTGGCCTGGTCGAGCTGCTTGCTGGCGTTGGCCTTTTGCTGGCCCTGCTTGATCTGGGCCTGCGAGACGGAGACCGACAGGCTGCCGCTGCCACTGCCCAGTTCAGCGCCGTCGGCGTTCTTCACCGTGACGGTGAGGGTGTAGCTGCCAGTGCTGGAACAGGTGACGCCGGTATCCTTCGAATACGGCGCGTGCAGCGTGCAGCCGGACGGGTCGACACGCCATGCATAGCGCAGGTCACCCACGGCCGGATTGACGCTGGCCGAGAATTCGACCCGCTGGTGTTCGGCGACCTGGCGTTCGGCGGCGACCAGGCCGACGCCTTCTTTCCAGATCATCGGCGCCGGGCCGGCAATGCGCGGGCCGCTGACGGTGACCTCGGCCTGTTGCGCGGTGAGGGTGAGGCTGGCCGTATCCAGTTCGTCGCCGGTGTCCTTGGCCTTGGCATGCACGGTGACGGTGACCGGCCGGTTGTTTTTCGGCTTGTAGGACCAGGCCCGGCTGTTCGGGGTGTTCGGGTGCACGCCGGGATTGCCGGCATCGCCCTGGTATTCCCACCAGAAGGTGATCAGGTCGTCGCCCATGGTCGGTTTTTCCTCGACCGTGAGCACGACCTGCTCGCCGACCACCGGGTTCGGCTTGTCGGCCTTCAGGGTCAGCGACGGGCTGACCACCTCGATCGCGATCTGATCCGATTCGCCCAGGGTCATCTTGGTCTCGCCAACCTGCTTGAGCACGGTGACCCAGACCGGAGTGCGGCCCAGTTGCCGGAAGATGGCCGTGTTGCGCGATTGCGCGCCCCCGGTCGTCTCATAGGTCGGATTCTTCGGGTCGGTCCCGTATTGCACGTCCGGGTTGGGCTCCCAGTAATAGGTGAAGCTGCCCGCGGCGGGCTGGTCGCCGGAAAACACCTCGGCGAACAGCTCTGCCTTGCCGCCGATCGGGATGGCGTCCTCGACCGGCCGTTCCTTGCTCAGCTTGACGGTGAGCGCGGTGCAGTCGATGCGCAGGGAATCGGACGCGGCGTCACCGTCCTGGTCAGTCACCGTGACGTTCGCGGTGCAGGCCTGGCACTGCCGGGTGTTGACGACCTTGGCACTGGCGTCCTTGGCATCCTGGGCGCAGCCGCCCCAGTCGTAACGGTAACCGCCCGAGCCTTCGCTGGCCTCGGCGGTGAGTGCGACGATGTCGCCAAAATCGGCCGGGTTCTTGGACGCCTTGAGGGTCACGGTCAAGGGCTGCTTGTGCTTCTTGTTTTCTTCCAGGCGAATTTTGTCCGCCTTGTCCGGATCATAGCCGCCGTCCTTGCCGTACACGCCTTCCCAACAACTCTTCGAGCAATCGTTCGGAGCGCCGAAGAAATGCCGGCGGGTGCAGCCGAAGGCGCCGGCGCCGCCGAAGCAGGGGCCGTTGCTCTTGCATTCCGGGACCGACTTGCCTTCCGGGTCGTACCAGACGCCAATGTGGCCGGCCCAGCCGCTGTAGCAGCGGCACAGGCAGTTCAGGTAACGGTGCTTGAGTTCCTCGGCGGTGGGCGGTGGCGTGCAGCCCTGCTCGGTGACCGGCTTCTGGCGCTCGTCGCACTTGGCCGGCGTCTTGCCGGTGACCGTGCGGGTCTGCTTCTTGGTGTCCCGGTTGCAGGGGCCCCAGTCGGAATACTGGTAACTGCACGCAGGCACGTAGGTGTCGGGCTGGTCGCCGCCCGGTTTGCCCCCGGTGTAGTCGCGGCCGCCGGGGCCTTCGTCCTTGGCCTTTACGGTCAGCGCCGAGGACAGTTCGAGGATGACCTTGTCCTGGGCATCGAGCAGCCGAGCCATGACCGTGCCGCTTTGTTTGGCCTGGCCTTGAACGCCGGTGCCGGCGCGGCTGTCGAGCTGGACGCCGCCGCTCGCCTGCCAGACCCAGCGGGCGTTCTTGGGCACGCTGCCCTGGACGATGCGGACGCTGGCGCTGAAGGCGTCACCCTCGGTGAGTTCACTTGGGCTGACCTGGATCTGGGCCACGGGCTTGCCGGCATAGTGTGCGCGGATTTCTTCCAGGAGCGCGCTGACGTCGCGTTCGAGCTGGGTCCGCCGGGCGCTCGTGGTGGTGAACAATTCGGCTTCGAACAGGCGGAGCCGGAGGTTGATCAGCCGGGACCAGGCATCCCGGTCAAATTCGACCTGGCTGTCATAGGGGGCGCCCTTGGCGTCCTTGAACTCGGCAGCTGCCTTGCCGTAGGCGTTCTGGAACGCGACGTAGACCTTGTCGATGCGCGCCTTGTCCTCGGCTTCCAGACCGGTCAGGCCGAACAGTTCGTTGGCCGGGCGCAGGTTGAGACCGGCCTCATCGTAGATCTTTTGCCAGCGCCGGTACTGGGCGAGTCCGTCGCCGTAGGTCTTCAGGTGTCGTTTCCATATCGCGCCGATCTGCTCGATCCGCGTGGCATTGCTCATGGCCGCGGTCTTGACCCATTCCCAGAAGCTTTGCACTTCGTTTTCGGCATTGGGAACGATGCGTTTCTCCATGGCCAGCTCGACTTCCATGGCGGCCAGCTGGTCGCGCCATTCGTCGGTGCTGCGAATGACATTGACCATGTCCGCCACCCGTGTCTTGAGCTGGTTGAGGGTGGCTTCGGTGAGCATGTTGCGAACGTTGATATAGCGCCGCACCAAGTGTGCCCCCACCTTGAAGGTCTTGCCCTCTGCATTGGCCATTTGTTCGCTGACTTCGCCAAGCTGCCATGATTCGACTTGATCCAGGTCGATGTTCGGGAAATACCGGCGAACCGCGGTTTCCCAGATGGCCAAATCCTTGTTGCCATCCCAGGCATTGCGCTTCACGTAATTGCGCAGGGCGGTGCGCAAGGGCGTGTCGAACTTGCGATAGGGGCCGGCATCCAGCAGGACGTCACCGCGGGGCGTGTACATGTCGACGAAGGCCGGGGTATGGAGGATGTCCAGGCTCTTGTGGCCGACGTTCGGCACCACGGCCAGACCACGCGTGGCAAAGCTGCGGGTCTCGCCGCCGGCGACCTTCACGGCTTCCAGGGTGTCACGGTTGACTTGTGCGGCATAGAGCGCATTGACGAAGCGTCGATCCTCTTCGGTTTCGGTGATGTGGGTGAAGCCGGCATAGGTGCCATAGCTGATCAGCGATACGGCCGCCACCGTCGCCCCGACCGGGCCGGTCAGGCCACCAATTTCCAGGACGGATAAGGCAAAACTGGTCGCCAGGGCCTTGCCGTCGACTTCATAGCCACTCAGCATGGCGTCGGTGGCCAGGCCCCCTTCCATCAAAAAACCTACGGTCGGGAAGACTGAATAGACGGTTTCCCCGATGGTCTGCTCGATCTTGTCCTCGGGGATGTTCGGGTCGCTCAGGGTCTTGATGGTGGCGTAGATCGAGATCGTGCCGCCAATGGCAACCATCATGCGCAGCGAAGCCTTCCAATGGGTCGGCGAACCGGCTTTCAGGCGTTCGCCGATCTTGGCGGGGTTGAGTCCGGCCAGGCGGGCCTGGTGCAATTGCCGCAGCAGGCCGATCTCGGCGTCCTTGAAGCCGAGGCGCAGCAGGGCCACATCGCCCATGCGGGCCAGCTCGCCGACCAGTTCGGCGACCTCGTCGGTCAAGGTCAGACTGTTCGGGTTCTTGCTCCACTGGCGCAGGATGGCCTGGCAACTGGCCAGGCTTTCCACTGCCGGGGTCATCGAGCGGATGGCGGCCAGTTCGGTCAACTCGCGACGGATCACGGCCACGACTTCTTCGACTTCGGCAGGCAACGGTTGGCCACGCCGAAGCGCATCGAGTCCGCGCAAGCCGGTTTCACGCGACATCCGGCCCTGCGCAAAGGCCACCCGAATCAGGCGCTGCGCCATGATCAGGGCGTCGTCGGCGCTCCGTTCCACCCCTTCGGCCATCAGTTCGAAAAGGGCCTTCCATTCTTCGCGGAACTTCAGGTTGCTGGGCAGGCTCTGGCCCAGGTTGAACAACGTGATGGAATCGAGCTTGCTCAAGGCGGCCAGCTGTTCATGGCTGGCCATGTAGTGCTGGATACGCAGCAATTCGGCTTGCATCTGTGCTGCCTTGTTGCCCAGACGAGCCTCCGCAGCCTTGCGCATGCCGTTGGCGACTTCGTTTTCCAGCAGCGCGATGGAGCGGTCGTTGCTGTGCTTGAGCAGCTTCCAGAGGGCTTCCTCACCCACCCGGGCGAAGCGGGCCTGGTCGCCGAAGCCAAAGTGCTGCAGCCAATGTTCGATCAACCAGGCGCTCTCCCGATCCACATTTTGCAGGATGCGGGCACAGCGGAAGGCGTTCTGTTCCTCCGGTGTCAGTTTCTGGAAGATTTCCCAGCCCGGCAAAGAGTCGTAGGCTCGGGCCAGGCCTTTGGCCTGCTCGCGGGCGCCGAGCCGGCCACGTTTCAGCCAAAGGGTATATTCGTCGGCGATGACCGGAAGTTGATAGGAAAAGGGGGTGATTTGGTCAACCGCCAAGCCCATCTTCTTGATGATCTCCGGTGCAATCTGGTTGACGCTGAGGCCCCCGGTCGCCTGGGTCAGTGGGCCGGACGGGCTCTTGAACCAGACGCGTGCCTTGCCCGGGGTGTTGAAATATTTTCGGATGAAGTCCTGTCCCGCAACCCCGGGGTAATACTCGGTATGGGCGGCAGTCCAGCTTTGCGCGCGCAGGTTCTTGTGGATGATTTCGTTGGCCTGCTCACGGATCAGCCGGATGGCGTCGTCAATTTGCCCGTCCTTGGCCAATTTTTCCGCCTGCTCGCGCAGGGCGACAAATTGCAAATTGCCAAAGTCCTCGAAGGTCGAGACGAATATCTCAAAGGTTTCCACCGTGAAGGTGCGTCCTTCGGACAGGAATTGCCGGACCAGGTCATCGCTTTCATGGCCGAAAATGCGATTGATCTCCTCGCCGATCATCTGGTTGAAACGGTTGGCGATGCGTGGATCGGCGCGCATCAGGACGTCGAGGTCACCCGGGTTCAGGCTCTCTGCCCAAGAGCCCAGGGCGATGACCGCCATCAAATCGTCCCCGGCATCCGCGCTCAGGCGGTCGATGGTCCGTTGCACGATGGCCCGGCGTAACGCCAGGGCCTGGTCGATGGCCGCGCCACCGCCCGCTGCCCGCCATTGGTCGGCGAGCGTGGCGACATCCCCGGGGCGCGTCATCAGCAGGAGCAGTTCGCGATCGGTCGGATTGACCCCGCTGCGTACCTTGGCAAGCAGGGCCGTGGTGAAGTCGTCATAGCTGCCTGTTGGCGCGACAGGTGTCGTGGCAAACTGGACCTTGCCAGGCGCGCTGGGCAGATCGACCGTCGTTCCGGTGCCCAGGGGTGGCGCCATGACCGGGGGCACTGGGACCGAATCCGAGCTTTGCCTGACACCGGTCGGGGTCACGACATTGATCCGGGTCGACTTCTTGCCGCCCAGGTATTTCACCGTCAGCTTGCCTTTGCCCGCCTTCACGCCCTTGACCGTGGCGCCCTTGCCGCTGCTGGCCAGGATTTCCAGTTCCTGAGTGGCACTCCAGTCGGGCAGGAGGGCCAGGTCGGCCTCGAACTTGACGAACACGGTCTCGCCGACCGCGATCTCGCCTTTGTCCGGAACCAGCTTGGCGGCCTGTGCCGAGGTCATGGCCAGGAGCAGCCAGGCGAGGGCCAGGAAAAAACGTGACGGATACAGGGCGAGCAGGCGTGACATGGTCATTCCCCAGGCAAAGAGAAACTCCCGCCGTCGGCGCGCGGGAGACAGGATATGTTGATCTGAATTTAGCCGCTGTCATCGGGTCGGCAACCCTAAATTGGGTCACGCCGGGTAGAATCGCCGTCTTTCCAAATCAAATCAGCATCATGCCCGTCATATCATTTCAGGACATCATCCTGAGGCTCCAGAAATTCTGGGGCGAGCAAGGCTGTGCCATCCTGCAACCCTACGACCTCGAGGTCGGCGCCGGCACCAGCCACACCGCCACCTTCCTGCGCGCGCTCGGCCCCGAGCCCTGGAAGGCCGCCTATGTCCAGCCCAGCCGGCGGCCCAAGGATGGCCGCTACGGCGAGAATCCGAACCGGTTGCAACATTATTATCAGTTCCAGGTGGTGCTGAAGCCGGCCCCGGAGAACATCCTGGAACTGTATCTCGGCTCCCTGGAAGCGCTCGGCTTCGACTTGCAGCAGAACGACATCCGCTTCGTCGAGGATGACTGGGAAAACCCGACCCTGGGCGCCTGGGGCCTGGGCTGGGAGGTCTGGCTGAATGGCATGGAGGTGACCCAGTTCACCTATTTCCAGCAGGTCGGCGGCATCAACTGCAAGCCGATCACCGGCGAGATCACCTATGGCCTGGAACGCCTGGCCATGTACCTGCAAGGGGTCGAGAACGTGTTCGATCTGGAATATGCGCCCGGCTTGAGCTACGGCGACGTGTTTCACCAGAACGAGGTCGAGCAGTCCGCCTACAACTTCGAGCACAGCGACGTGGAATTCCTGCTCACCGCGTTCAATGCCCACGAGAAGCAGGCCAAGCACCTGATGGAAGCGCAGTTGGCCCTGCCGGCCTACGAGCAGGTGCTGAAAGCCGGCCATACGTTCAACCTGCTCGACGCGCGCGGTGCCATCTCGGTGACCGAGCGCGCCGCCTACATCGGCCGTATCCGCAACTTGGCCCGGGCCGTGGCGCAGAGCTACGTCGATTCGCGGGCGCGACTGGGCTTCCCGATGGCCCCGAAGGACTGGGCCGAGGAAGTATTGGCGCAGATCGAGAAAAAGGCCGCGTGAGCAAAACGATCCTTCTGGCCGTCCGTCCCGCGCGGGCGGGCATCCGGACGGTGTTGGAAAAAACATGGATTCCCGCCTGTGCGGGAATGACGGAGTCTGTGTATGTCGAGTAAGAACCTGCTGGTTGAACTGTTCGTCGAAGAATTGCCGCCCAAGGCGCTGAAGAAGCTGGGCGAGGCTTTTTCGGCCACGTTGTTCGACACCCTCAAGGCGCAAGGGCTGACCGCCGCCGATTCCGTGGTCATGGCCTATGCTTCGCCGCGCCGGCTGGCCGCGCACATCAGCCATGTCGCCGGCCAGGCGGCCGACAAACCGGTGTCGCAGAAGTTGATGCCGGTCAGCGTGGGCCTCGATGCCGCCGGCAACGCCACGCCGGCCTTGCTCAAGAAGCTCGGTGCGCTGGGCCTCGATGCCGCCGCCGTGGCCCAGTTGAAACGCGAAGGCGAGGGCAAGAACGAGACCCTGTTCTTCGATTCCATGGTCAAGGGCGCGACCCTGGCCGATGGCCTGCAGAAGGCCATCGAGGACGCCCTGGCTAGACTGCCCATCCCCAAGATGATGACCTACCAGTTGGCCGATGGCTGGACCTCGGTCAACTTTGTCCGGCCGGCCCATGCGCTGGTGGCGCTGCATGGCGCCGACGTGGTGCCGGTGTCGGTGCTCGGCCTGACTGCCGGCCGCGCGACCCAAGGTCACCGCTTCGAGGCGGCCAGCGCCACCGTCGTGATCGAGCACGCCGACAGCTATGCGGCCCAGATGGAAGCCGAGGGCGCCGTCATCCCCGGCTTCGAGGCCCGCCGCGACGAGATCGCCCGCCAGCTCGACGAGGCCGCCGCGAAGATCGGCGGCGGCGTCCGGCCAACCGAGGATGCGGCCCTGCTCGACGAGGTGACTGCGCTGGTCGAACGTCCCAACGTGCTGGTCTGCCAGTTCGAGGAAGCGTTCCTCCAGGTGCCGCAGGAGTGCCTGATCCTGACCATGAAGGCGAACCAGAAGTACTTCCCGTTGCTCGACGCCGAAGGCCGCCTGACGAATCGATTCCTGATCGTTTCCAACATCCGGCCCACCGACCCGTCCTTCGTGATCGGTGGCAACGAGCGGGTGGTGCGTCCACGTCTGGCCGATGCCAAGTTCTTCTTCGACCAGGACCGCAAGAAGACGCTGGCTTCGCGGGTCGAGGCCCTGGACCGGGTGGTCTACCACAACAAGCTGGGCAGCCAGGGAGCCCGGGTCCGCCGGCTCATGAAGCTGGCCGGCGAGATCGCTCGCCAGCTCGGCGTCGAAGCCGCCCTGGCCGAGCGTGCGGCGGAACTGGCCAAGGCCGACCTGCTCACCGACATGGTGGGCGAGTTCCCCGAGTTGCAAGGCATCATGGGCCGCTACTACGCGCTGCACGATGGGGAGGAACCTCGGGTTGCCGACGCCATCGAGCAGCATTACAAACCGCGTTTCGCCGGCGATACCCTGGCCGACGACAACGTGGCGCTGGCCGTGGCGCTGGCCGAGCGGCTGGACACCCTGGTCGGCATGTTCGGCATCGGCGCCATCCCGACCGGCGACAAGGATCCCTTTGCCTTGCGCCGGGCCGCCCTGGGCGTGTTGCGCATGCTCATGGAACGCTACCTGCCACTTGACCTGCGCCAGTTGCTCGACCTCGCCCAGGCCGGCTTCGACCAGGAACAGATCGCGACGAGTACCGCGGTCGATGTGTTCCAGTTCATGCAGGAACGCCTGCGCGTCTACCTCAAGGAACGCGGTGCCCTGCAAGACGAGGTCGAATCGGTGGTCGTCCAGGCACCCACCCGCATCGACCGCGTGCCGGCTCGTCTGGCGGCGGTGGCCGGGTTTCGCTCGTTGCCCGAGGCGCAGTCGCTGGCCGCCGCCAACAAACGGATCGGCAACCTGCTCAAGAAAGCCGGCGAGACGGGGACCGGGGTCGACGTGGCGTTGTTCGAGTCCGCCGCCGAGGCGGACTTGCACGCGGCCCTCCTGGCAGTGCGTCCGGAGGTCGAGTCGGCCCTGGCCAATCTCGACTACACCGCGGCCCTGACCCGGCTGGCGGGGCTGCGCGCGGCAGTCGACCGTTTCTTCGACGAAGTCATGGTGATGGCCGAGGCGCCGTTGGTACGCGCCAATCGACTGGCCCTGCTGGCCTCCCTGTCGGCCACCATGAACTGCGTCGCTGATCTGTCCGAGCTGAACGTTTGAGCGCGCCGGGGTGAGCTCGATCACCGATAGCCATCGGATCGACCGGCTCACCGCCGAGTTTGCCGACCCGGAAACCGAGGCCGACTTCCGGATCCACAGCCGCGCCAGCCGGATCCGGGACACCCGTCTGACCATCGGTCTGGCCGGCATTCTTTACATGACCATGGGCTATGCCGATTACCTGACCCTGGGCGGGGTCGATGGCCTCGGCTGGCCGCTTGCGTCGCGGCTGCTGGTCTGTCTGGTCGGCCTGCTGGGCGCGCTGGCGGTCAGCCGCTACAGCGGATGGCTGATGAATGGCGTGATTCCGACCGTGGTGGTCAGTGTCGGCATGTTCGATTTCATGCTGGTCTCCCTCTGGGTGCCCTACGATTTCGGCACCCGGGGCATGGGCATGATGGTGATGCTGTACGGGATCTACGTGTTCATTCCGAACCGCTTCCTGCCTGCGCTCGGGGTGGCCATGGCCGGTACGCTGGTCTACCTGGTGCTTTCGCTGTCGCATTACCGGGTCGGCCTCGACCAGTATGCGACCCAGGCCGGCCATCTCCTGGTCACCAACCTGATGGGCGCAATGATCGCCTATCGCCTGAGCCGGATGATGCGCGAGGAATATCGCAACCAGGCCATCGTGCGCCAGTACAACCAGCGCCTGGAAGTCGAGATGGCCGAGCGCCAGCGGCTCGAAGGCATCCTGCGTCGGCGTGCCGAGCTGGATGACATCACCGGCATCGCCAACCGGGCGGTGTTCTTCGAACAGGCGACCCGACGGCTGGCGGCCGCCGAGGCAGCCCAGGCTCGCGTGGCTTTGCTGCTGGTCGATGTCGATTACTTCAAGCAGCTGAACGGCACCTATGGCCACATGCGCTGCGACGAGGTCCTGCGCGCGGTCGTGCGCATCTGCCAGGAATCGATGGATGACGCCAGTTGCCTGGCCCGCCTGGGCGGCGAGGAATTCGTATTGATGCCGGCCAACGTCGATTTCGCGGGTGCGGTGGCCTTGGCCGAGCGGATCCGAGGGCAATGCCAGCGCACGCCGGTGGCGATGGCGGAAATCTTCGTCCATTTCACGGTCAGCATCGGCGTCGTTCAGCAGCGGCCGGGCGATACCATCAACGTCCTGCTCCGGCGTGCCGACGAGGCAACCTCGGCGGCCAAATACAAGGGCCGCAACCGGGTCGAGGCGGCGCCTTGAACAGGGCCCTCCGAAACGGGCACAATCCGGGCATTGCAGCCCCACGCACACCATGAAACTCATCATCCTCGACCGCGACGGCGTCATCAACCACGACTCCGATCAATTCATCAAGTCACCCGATGAGTGGAAACCCATTGCCGGCAGCCTTGAGGCGATCGCCCGCTTGAACCAGGCCGGCTACCGGGTGGTGGTGGCGACCAACCAGTCCGGTCTCGGGCGTGGCTTGTTCTGCATGGATACCCTGAACAGGATCCACGCCAAGATGCACAAGCTGGTGGCCATGGCCGGCGGTCGCATCGACGCTGTCTTCCTGTGCCCCCATCCCGCCGATGCCGACTGCGAATGCCGCAAGCCCAAGGCCGGCCTGTTCCGGGACATCGCGGCCCGTTACCACCTGGATCTGTCCGGGGTTCCGGCCGTGGGTGACGCCCTGCGCGACCTGCAGGCCGCCGAGGCGGTCGGTGCACGGCCGATCCTGGTGCGCACTGGCAAGGGCCAGCGCACCCTGGCCGGCGCCCCCCTGCCCGAAGCCAGCGAGGTATTCGACGATCTGGCCGACGTGGTGCGCGCCCTGGTCGAACGCACGGCCTGATTTTCGGGAGTGTTGCTCAATTGACGCTGGTCCGTTCCCTGCTGTTCCTGATGCTGCAGATCCTCTTCACCATCGTCTTCGCCGTGGCTGTCCTGCCGGCGCTCTGGCTGCCCCCGGTGCCGCGTTACCGGGCGATCGGCGGCTGGGCGAGGGTGGTCATGGTCCTGGCCCGGCATGTGCTCGGTATCCGCCATCGCGTCCTGGGGCTCGAGCATCTCCCGGCCGCCGGCACGCCGGCCATCGTCATGGCCAAGCATCAGTCAGCCTGGGAAACCATTGCTTTCCAACTCATCTTTCCGCCGCTTTCCTTCGTGCTCAAGAAGGAACTGCTCAAGATTCCCTTCTTTGGCTGGGGCCTGTCCATGATCAGTCCGATCGCGATCGACCGCGATGCCGGCCGCGAGGCCCTGAAGGACATCGAGGTGCAGGGCGCGGATCGCTTGGCCAAGGGCTTCTGGGTGCTCATCTTTCCCGAGGGGACCCGCGTCAAGCCAGGCGAGAAAGGCAAGTACAACGTCGGCGGCGCCTGGCTGGCAGCCAAGTCCGGCGTCCCGGTGATCCCGGTGGCCCACAATGCCGGACGCCTGTGGCCGAAGAACGCCTTTCTCAAGCAGGCCGGCGAGATCACCGTGGTGATCGGCCCGCCGATCGAGACCGCCGGCAAGAAGCCGGGCGCCATCAACAGCGAAGTCGAGGCCTGGATCGAGGCCGAGATGGCTCGCCTGTGACGGCCCGGCCGGTGCGTCGGGAGGCCGCCCTGGCCAGCGTCGAGCTGGCCGGCCGACCGGTCGCATACCTGCTCAAGCGCAGCGCCGCGCGCCGGAGCCTGAGTCTGCGCGTCAACCGGGACGGCCTGGCCCAGGTCAACGCACCCTGGCGCCTGCCCCTGGCCGATATCGAAGCCTTTCTCCGTCGCCATGGCGACTGGCTGGCGGCCCAGCTGGACCGGCGTCCTGCGGCATTCGATCCATTGGCAGAAGCCGCGCTGCCTTATTTGGGTAGCTCCCTGCCGGTGCACCGCCGCGCCGACCCCGGGCTAGCCCGGATATGGCGTGATGCGGATGGGCTGCACTACAGCGTCGGTGTCACGGCGGCTGACCTTCTGGCCTGGTATCGCGACCAGGCCCGGCAGGTGATCGGCCACCGGCTGGCGGCGACCTGCGCGCGCCTGGGACTGGCGGTCCCGCCCTGGCGTTTGTCCAACGCCCGCACCCGCTGGGGCAGCCTGTCGGTACGCGGCGTGGTCGGGCTCAACTGGCGCCTGGTCAAGGCCGAGCCGGCCGTGCTCGACTATGTGATCTGCCATGAGCTGGCCCATTTGCGTCACCGCAACCACGCACCGGTGTTCTGGCGCGAGGTCGAGCGCTACTGCCCGGACTATCGTTCGGCGCGCGCCGCCTTGCGGTCGCGTGGTGCGGAATACCTGGCCTTCTGATCGTGGCTCCGGTCGATCTCACCCGCTATGCCTGGCTGTCGATCGCGGCGGCCGGGGTCACCATCGTGCTCAAGGGCGTGGCTTGGTGGCTGACCGGATCGGTCGGCCTGTTGTCCGATGCCCTGGAGTCTTTCGTCAATCTGGCCGGCGCCCTGATGGCGCTGGCGATGCTGACCCTGGCCATGCGTCCGGCCGACGCCGGGCATCCCCATGGCCACGGCAAGGCGGAATACTTTTCCAGTGCCTTCGAAGGGCTGTTGATCCTGATCGCCGCGCTCGGCATCGGCTATGCCGCGATCGACCGGCTGATGGCGCCCCGTCCGCTGGAAGCCATTGGCCCCGGCTTGGCGGTGTCGGCCCTGGCCTCGCTGGTCAACCTGGGGGTCGCCCGGATCCTGCTCCGGGTCGGGCGAGCCCATCGTTCGATCACCCTGGAAGCCGATGCCCATCACTTGATGACCGATGTCTGGACCTCGGTCGGGATTATTTTCGGGGTGGCCCTGGTGGCATTGACCGGCTGGCTTTGGCTCGACCCGGTGATTGCCCTGGGTGTGGCGGTGAATATCTTGTGGACCGGCTGGAACCTGCTGCATCGATCGGCGGGTGGCCTGATGGACGCCTCGTTGCCGCGCGAGGAACTGTTGGCCATCGACGCCGTGCTCGATCGCTATCGCGCCCAGGGCCTGGCGTTCCACGCCCTGCGCACCCGTCAGGCTGGGAGTGACGCGTTCGCGACCCTGCACGTCCTGGTGCCCGGCGCCTGGACCGTGCAGGCCGGCCACGACTGGTGCGAGCGCCTGGAACGCGACTTGGCCGAAGTGGTGCCACGCCTGCATGTCACCACCCACCTGGAGCCGATCGAGGACCCGGCCTCCCTTGACGATGTCGATCTCCGTCCGGACTGATCAGCCGTGCGGCTTCTCGGTGGTGCTCTCGCCGAAATAGTAGGTCACGCGCCGGCGCGGGCTGAGGTATTCGAACACCTCGCGGGGGATTTCCGTGGGCCGGAAGGTGCGCTCGACCCGGAAGTCCGGCTCCTCGTCGAGGTTGATCAGGATGGCTTCCTCCTTGGGGACCTCGGGATCGTAGATCAGCACCACCGGCTTCAGGGGCTGGCGCACGTTGACCGAGACCACCATGCCCCAGAGTTGGTCATTCAGTTGCACCACCGTCCCGGGCGGATAGACGCCCATGCTGTGGATGAAGACCGACAGGGCGTTGGGATCGAATTGCTTGCGCAGTTTCGCGAACATGTGCGACACCGCTTCGTAGGGGGTGAACGACTTGGCCGGGTTGACCTGGTTGCAGAGGTTGTCGAAGCAGTTGGCGATCGCGACGATGCGGGTCGGGCGGGTCAGGGTGCGGTCATCGAGGTGGTCTGGATAGCCTGAGCCATCCAGGTTTTCATGGTGATGCAGGATCACGTCGATGACCGGAGCGGGAAGTTTCATGGTGCGGCCGATTTCCTCGCCGTAGCGCGGATGTTCGGCCAGGAAATTCGCTTCCGCCGGCGTCAACGGGGTCTGCTTGCGCAGGATCTTGTCGGGTATCTTGGTCTTGCCGATGTCATGGAACAGGGCGCCCAGGCCGATCAAACCGATCTCCGGCCGCGACAGCCCCATCTCCTTGCCCAGCATCATGGCCAGGACCGACACGTTGAGGGAGTGGAAATAGACATCCTCGCCGGCCACCTTGTCGTTCATGGCATGGATCGCCAGATCCTTGTCGACCAGCAGGGAATCGGCCATGCGGCCAACCAGGTCGACGGCCGATTTCACGCATTCCTGAGGGCGTGCGTAGAGGTTCTGGTTGATGGTCTTCAGGGTGGTCGCGGCTTCCACCAACTGTTTTTCGCACTGGGTGACCGACTGGCGGAGTTTTTGCAGTCGCTCGATGCGGGCCTTCTTGCGCTCGATGGCGGCCAGTTCCGCGCTGTTGTCGATGACGGGCGGGGGCTCGGCGACCGGCACGCTGGCTGCCGGCAAGGGCGGGCGGTCACTGCGGCGGGGATCGTAACGGATGGTGCGCAAGCCGAGTGCGCGCAGCTCCTGCAACTGCTTCTCGTCCTTGATCTTGAAGCTGTTGGTCAGGAACTGGTGGTCGAGCCACTTGAGGTCAAGGGTGATGAACAACCCGACCTGCAACTGGTCGATGCCGATGCTGACAAATTCGGCGGAATCCGGCATGGCGCGGGGCGGTTGGCAGAGGAGAGCCGCAAGTTTACTGGCTCTTGGCCTGCTTGGTGTATTTGCATCGCAGGGGGCCACCCCAGGGTTGCACGCCAATGCTAGTAGTAATGTACTGTTAGCGAGCCAAAGCGGATAAGAAGATAATTTAATACCCAATAAAATCACATTCGGGACGCCCTTGCCCGTCAGAACCCTCGATGACCATCTGGTCGAGTTGCGCGACCGGTGGGAAGACTATCGCCGTCTCGGTGCCTTCGAGAATTTCATCGAGTTCACCCTGGCACTGAACTGCCTGGCCGAACGCCTGGCCGTCCTGCGCCTGCCCGGCCTGGTGCGTCAGTGCGAGGGCCTGGAGGGACTGGCCTTGAGCCTGTTCGGCAAGCCCGACAGCCATCCGGTCGACGAGACCCGGATGTCCCTGCTGGAACGCCAGATCGATACCCTGCACGGTTCCATCCTCACCGCACGCGGCGAAAGCGCGCGTATGGGCACGCTCCAGGGCAAGCAGCGGGAAATCGAATGGGTGAAGTCACGTTCGGTCTGGATGATCGCGCCGACCGACAGCGCCTGGGCCGACGGCGTGGCCGAGCAGCTCGCCTTTTATGGCTTTCGTGTCCATCGCAGCCGCAGGGGCCGGCCCCTGCCGGCGGCGGAGAACCCGATTGCCGTGTTGTTCCTGCCAGCCACCGACAGTGATGGCAGCGCGCATATCGGCAAGGTGGCGCTCAAGCAGGTGGCGCGGGTTCGTTCTCGCTGCCCGAGCAGCCAACTCTTTTACATCGGCGTGCCCCGCACCCTGGATACCATGGTCGAGCTGATGCGCGCCGGGATCGACATCACGGTGCCGCGCGACGAGCGCCATGCCGCGCTGCTGTCGCGCATCCTCGATCTGGTCCAGGTGCGCGAACAGATCCGCTACAAAGTGCTGGTCGTGGAGGATTCGGCGGTCGCCCTGGCCAGCATCCGACGTGCGCTCGAACAGCATGGCATCGAGTGCCTGGCCCTGACCGACCCGGGCCGCATCTTCGAGGCCCTCGACCAGCAACGGCCGGACCTGATCCTGATGGACATGTACATGCCGGGCTGCAACGGCGTGGAGGCGACCCGGGCCCTGCGCCAGTTGCCTGCCTACCAGGCGATTCCTATCCTTTATCTGTCCGGCGAGACCGATGTCGGCTTGCAGGTTGAGGCCTTGCGCCTGGGCGGCGACCAATTCCTCACCAAGCCCTTCAATCCGGTGCTGCTGGCAGCGACCGTGAAAACGACCATCGAGCGGCACCAGTTGATGCACCGGGTCAGCCAGCATGATGGCCTGACCGGCCTGCTCAACCACACCGCCGTGAAGGCGGCGCTCGATGCCCGTATCGCCAGCCAGCCCGAGGATGGGCACATCGCGGTGGCGATGATCGACATCGACCACTTCAAGTCGGTCAACGACACCTTCGGCCATCCGGTCGGCGACCAGGTGATCCGCAGCCTGGCCTGGCTGCTCAAGGGACGCCTGCGCGGCAGCGACGTGATCGGCCGCTACGGCGGCGAGGAATTCCTGGTGGCGATTCCGGAAGCCACGCCGGACGAAGCCTACGCGGTCCTGGACTGGATTCGGGACAGCTTCGGCGGCATGCCGCATGCCCATCCTGAGGGCCTGTTCCGGGCCACCTTCAGCGCCGGGGTGGCGCACTATGAGCCCGCGGCCACGGCCGATGAACTGATCAACGCCGCCGATCTCGCCTTGCTGGAAGCCAAGCGACGCGGCCGCAACCAGGTCATGCGGGCGGAACCCAGTTGGCGAGGGCAGAAAACTCGGCCACGCTGAGCGTTTCACCCCGCCGCTGCGGGTCGATGCCCAGCGCTGCATAGGCGGCATCGTCCAGCGTTCCCTTCAGGGTGTTGCGCAGGGTCTTGCGGCGCTGGCCGAAGGCGCGCGTGACCAGATCGGCGAAGCGTGCCGGGTCGCGGTGCAGGATGGCTTCGGCCGGCAGCGGGGCGAGCCGGACCACGGCAGAATCCACCTTCGGTGGGGGGTTGAAGGCGCCAGGAGGCACGTTGAACAGCTTGGCGACCCTGAAGCGGGCCTGGAGCATGACCGATAGCCGCCCGTAATCCGGGGTGTCCGGAATCGCGACCATGCGATCGACCACTTCCTTCTGCAACATGAAGTGCATGTCGGCGATGCCATCGCCGGTCTCGGCCAGGTGGAACAGCAGGGGTGAGGAAATGTTGTAGGGCAGGTTGCCGACCACGCGCAGGCGCCGTCCGGGCTCGACCAGGCTGGCGAAGTCGAACTTCAGGGCATCGGCCGGATGCACCACCAGCCGGTCATCCGGAAAGGCCTCGCGCAAGTGGGCAACCAGGTCGCGGTCGATTTCCACGACATGAAGCCGGTCCAGGTGTTCCAGCAAGGGCCGGGTAAGGGCACCCTGGCCCGGCCCGATTTCGACCATGAGGTCGTCGGCGGCGGGGCGGATGGCTTCGACGATACGGCGCAGGTAGTGGGGGTCGTGCAGGAAATGCTGGCCGAACTGCTTCTTGTGCTGATAGCTCATGACGCGGCCAGCTGCTTGGCGCGCGTCTTCGCCATGTCGGCGGCCAGGGCGATCGCCGAGCGCAGGCTGCCATCGCCGATCTGGCCGGTGCCGGCCAGATCGAGCGCGGTGCCATGGTCGACCGAGGTACGCACCATGGGCAGGCCGAGGGTGATGTTGACACCCTGGCCGAAGCAAGCGTGCTTGAGTACCGGCAGGCCCTGGTCGTGGTACATCGCCAGCACGGCGTCGGCATGGTCGAGATACTTGGGCTGGAACAGGGTGTCGGCGGGCAGGGGGCCGACCAGGCGCAGCCCTTGCGCACGCAGGCGATCCAGGACCGGGCTGATGACCTCGATCTCTTCGCGGCCCAGGTGCCCCCCCTCGCCGGCGTGCGGATTCAGGCCGGCCACCAGGATGCGCGGCTCGGTGAGGCCGAAGTCTCGACGCAAGGACTGGTCGAGGATGCCGATGACCTGGTCGAGCAAGGTCGCGTCGATGTGCCGGGCAACTTCCGCCAGGGGTAGGTGGGTGGTGGCCAGGGCCACCCGCAGCGGCTGTCCATTGGCGCGATCGCCGGCCAGCATCATGACCACGCGGGGGGTACCGGTGCGTTCAGCAAGGAATTCGGTATGGCCGGTGAAGGGCTGCCCGGCATCGTTGATGACCCCCTTGTGCACCGGACCGGTGACCAGGCCAGAGAACGCTCCGGCCAGGCAGCCATCGATCGCCCGGGTCAGTCCGGCCAGCAAGGCCGGAACGTTGGCCGGGTCGAGCCGGCCCGGCGGGCAGGGCGCAGGCAGGGGGTGGTCGAGCAGGCTGAGGGGCGTGGGCCGATCCGGGTGATAGTCAGGCAGGTCGCAGCGCACGCCAAGCCGGGAGGCACGGTCGGTCAACGTGGCACGATCGGCCAGGATCACCAGCGGCACGGTCGGCGGATTTGCGGCCAGGCGCAGGCACAGGTCCGGTCCGATGCCGGCCGGTTCGCCCGCGGTCAGCACCAGGGGGGGCATCAAATCGGCAGCGCGCGCGCTGGCGCCCTCGTCACGGGTCACCGCGTCACTCGGTCACTGGTCTTCCAGACGATACTCGACATAGGCGCGGTCGCGCGTTTGCCGGACCCAGTCCTGGAAGGCTTCTTCACTCTTGCGCTCGCGGATCGCCCGGCGCGCTTCCAGCCGCTGGCGTTCCTGGCTGACGTCCTGGTCACGCTTCTCGATCAGCTGGATCAGGTGCCAGCCGAACGGGCTGCGCACTGGCTCGGAAACGCCGCCCGGGGCCAGCGCGGTCATCGCGCGCTCGAATTCCGGCACCGTGTCGCCCGGATTCAGCCAGCCGAGGTCCCCGCCCTTGGCCGCCGAAAGGTCGGCCGAGTGCAGCTTGGCCAGGTCGGCGAAGTTGGCGCCGCCATTGATCACCCGGTCGCGCAGTTCGAGCAGGCGCACGTAGGCATCCTGATCGGTGACCACTTCGTTGGTCTTGATCAGGATGTGCCGGGCGTGATGCTGGGTCACCACCAGGGTGGCATCGACGCCGCGCTTGTCGTTCAGGCGCAGGATGTGGAAGCCGTTGGCGCTGCGCAGAACCGGTGACGTTTCGCCGATCTTGAGGTCTTTGACCGCGTCGATGAACAGGCCAGGCAGCTTGGCCTCGTCACGCCAACCCATGGCGCCGCCCTGGAGCGCGTTCTGGGCATCCGAGTAGGCGGCGGAAACCTGCCCGAACGGCGTTCCGGCATTCAGTTCCGCCAGGGCCTTGTCCGCCTTGGCGCGCAAGGTCGCGAGCTGTTCAGGGCTGGCGGCCTCGGGGGCGAGGATCAGGAGGTGGCCGAGGTTGTATTCGGTCTGGCTGCCGGGATCCTGCTTGCGGGTGTTGAGATGATGCTCGATTTCCGCGTCGGTGACCGTGACTCGGCTGTCGACCTCGCGCTCGCGCAGACGCACCAGGGTCATTTCGTTGCGAATCTGCTGGCGGAATTCCGGGTAGTTGACGCCGTCCTTGGCCAGGGCGGCCTGGAAGCCGGGCAGGTCGAGGCCATTCTGCGCCGCGATTCGCGCGATGGCTCGGTCGACGGCCGCCTCGTCGATGCGCAGGTTGAGTTCCTCGGCGGTTTGCAGCAGCACTTTCTCCGTGATCATCCGTTCCAGCATCTGGCGTGCCAGGGCCGGGCGGGGCGGCGGCACGGTGTTGCGGGCGGCAAGCTGATCGATGGTCAACTGGACCTTGCGTTCGAGTTCGTTGCCGGTGATGACCTGGTTGTTGACCACCGCGACGATGCGGTCGAGGGTGATCGGCTCGGCGTGTATGGGGGCCGGGGGCAACAGCAGGGCCAGCAGGGTGAAGCCGGCGAGGGAGTTAAGGCATCGGGTCAAATTCATCGCTCTTGGTGTATCCGGTTATGCTGCGTTTGAGGACTTCCAGGGGATTGGGGCCGAGCTGGGTCAGGCCGTGTAGTTCCAGTTGTAGATAGAAGGCCTGCGAGGACTGGTTGGCGGTGGTGGCGAGTTTCTGCATCACGCCGCGCAGGGACCAGCAGCCGGCGTTGTGCTCGAAGCCGAGCAGTCCTTCGACCAGTCGGCTGTCGTAGAAAGAATAATTGATCCGGCCCAGGCCATACCAGCCCGGCTTGATCGGCCACTGCCAGGATAGGTCGAGCTGGTTCAGGCCGGCGCCGTAATTTTCGTTGATGTAGCGCAGGTCGGCGTTGTTCAGGCGGCCCGGTCCGGCCCGATAGGTGGCGCCGAAGTTGGCACGCACCAGTTCGCCGTCATCCGGGTTGTATTGAAAGCCGGAATCGACCCGCCAGCGGTCGGTCAGCTGCCCGGAAACCTGGGCCAGCAGATCGGTGACGTTGGCGCCACGGACTGCATAGCCCGGCATGGACACCTGCTGATCGTTGAAATAGTAGCGTTGGCCGAGGGTGACTTGCAGCCGTTCCAGGCCGGTATTCGGCTCCAGAAGCCGGCTGGTCACGGCCAGGGTGATCTGGTTGGCGTCATTGATCCGGTCGACGCCGATGAACTGGTTTTCCGCGAACAGCTGGGCCTGGAAGAAGTCGGCCAGACTGCTGTCGAACACCGGCAGCCGGGATTGGTCGCGGTTCGGGATGTTGACGTAGTAAAGCCGGGGTTCCAGGGTTTGCAGCATGGGCACGCCGGCCAGTTGCCATTCCCGTTCCAGGTAGGCCCCGCTGTCGAGACTGAAGATGGGCAGGCTGCGGGTGGCCGAAGTGCTGTCCGGGTGGTCCGGATTGCGGTCCAGGTCGTAGGCGCTCAGATGCCAGCCGAGCTTGGGCCGGATAAAGCCATAGGTCCGTTCGTAATGGGCTTCCAGGGCCGGGTAGGCATAGATCCGGTTGCCCACCGGCTTGGCCGGGTCATCATGTTCGAAGCGCACCAGTTCGCTGGACAGGGTGAAGCGCATGGGGCCGCCGAACAGATGGCGGCGGTCGGCGTTCATGGTCAACTGGGGCAGTCGTTCGTAAGGCTCGCTGATCGGCGCGGCCGGGTCTTGCAGGGTCTGGTAGGTCTGCAAGCGACCGGTGGCGGTCCAGCCCTCGCCGGCGTAGGTGAGCAATGCCTCGCTGGGCAGGATCGCCCGAGAGGTCTGACTGACCAGGGTGGCCAGGTCGGTGAAGTAGGTATCGTCGCTGACCTGTTCGAACAGCAAGCGGCCGCTCAGCCGGGGCGAAAAGCGATGCTGGTGATCGATATAGCCCCGGTAACGGCCTTCATGATAGACGTTGTCGACCGGCAGGGCCTCGAACATGGCCTCACCGCGATAATTGGGTTCGAGGTAGCGGAACTCCCCGCCGATCTGGAGACCGCGCCGGGTCATCAGCCGAGGCAGGACGGTGGCGTCGCGATTGGCTGCGATGTTCCAGTACCAGGGCGTGATGATTTCCAGGCCCCGGTCGTCGGACAGGCCGAAGGACGGCGACAGGAAACCGGTCTTGCGGCTGCGGTCCAGGGAGAAGTCGAGCCAGGGCGCGTACAGGATGGGGATCCCTTGGTACTCGACCTTGACGTCGCGGGCCAGGCCGACCTTTTTGACATAGTCGAGGCCCAGCTCTTCGGTTTTTAATTGCCAGTCGTCGTTGCCGGCCGGGCAGGTGGTATAGGCGGCCTGCTCCAGCCGGTAGCGGTCGCGCCCCTCGAACAGGACCCGACGGGCGCCACCGCGTCCAACCGGGCCGGAATCGGAGGGCAGGGTGAAGCGGGCGGCGTTCATCTCGCCGACGTGGTCGGACAGGCGCAGGCGCACGTCAGAACATTCCAGCACCGTGTTGTCCTGCTGCAGGCGGACATTACCCCGGGCGCGGATCTCGTCGAGCCGGGGGTCGTACTGGAGCCAGTCGGCACGGAAAGCGTCGCCCAGGGTACGCGCGATGACGTTGCCTTCGGCAACCACGGTCTCGCCTTGCAGCCCGGTGAGGGAGTCGGCATCGACGAAAACCGGACTGTCCCGGCTGCCGGTCGAGGCCGGCTTCAGGGTCAGGGTGTCGGAAAACTTGAGCTTGACGACCTCGTCGGCCAGGCAGGGACCCCAGGCGACCGCCATGGCGAGGGTCAAAGGCATTAGGCGGTGCGGGGCCATGGGCGGTGCAATGATAGAATCGGCTCGTATTTTCAGCGCGCGGATTATAACTTGGAACCCACGGAAAACTCGGCTCGATTGGTCCGTTTGCGGCAGTGGACCGAAAGTGTCCTGCCTGTCCCCCTCGACTGCCTGGAAACGGCCTCCGCCGATGCCAGTTTCCGGCGCTACTTCCGGGCCCGGACCGGTACGGCCAGCTACATCGTCATGGACGCGCCGCCCAGCCACGAGGATTGCCGGCCCTACGTGCACATCGCCCGCCTGTTCCGGGAAGCGGGCGCCAACACCCCTGAGATTCTGGCCGAGAACCTGGCCGAGGGCTTCCTGCTGTTGACCGATTTTGGCGACAACACCTATTTGTCCGCCCTGAACGAGGCCAACGCCGATGCCCTCTACCGTGATGCCAATGCCGAGCTGGTGAAGATCCAGCAGGCCAGCCAGCCCGGCGTTTTGCCCGACTACGACGAAGCATTGTTGCGGCGCGAACTGATGCTTTTTCCGGACTGGTACCTGGCCCGCCAACTGGGTCTGTCGGCCGATCCGGTCCGGAACGAGACCCTGGAGACTGCGTTCACCGCCATCCTTGCCAACACGCTGGCCCAGCCTCGGGTCTACGTGCATCGCGACTGGCATTCCCGCAACTTGATGCTGACCGAACAAGACAATCCCGGCGTCCTCGATTTCCAGGACGCGGTGTATGGCCCGATCACCTACGACCTGGTGTCGATCTACAAGGATGCCTATGTCGCCTGGGACGAGGAGCGCGTGCTCGACTGGGTGATCCGCTACTGGCAGGCGGCGCGCCAGGCCGGCTTGCCGGTGCGCGAGGATTTCGCCGAATTCTTCCGGGACTTCGAATGGATGGGAGTACAGCGCCATCTCAAGGTGCTCGGCATCTTCGCCCGTCTCTATCACCGCGACGGCAAGGCCGGCTACCTCCAGGACATGCCGCGGGTGATGGCCTACCTGCGTCGGGCCTGCGAGCGCTACGCTGCCTTGCATCCGCTCGCGCGCCTGCTCGACAGCCTCGAAGGCCGCCAGGCCGACGTAGGCTACACCTTCTGATGCGGGCCATGATGGAGGGTCGGTCATGAGGCGTCCCAAGGCCATGATCCTGGCCGCCGGGTTCGGGGAGCGCATACCCGAGCGGAGGGCGGAGCGGGGCCCCACGGCACCGCCGTGGGGGCGACCCCGAAGCGATGGGGCGCATGCGCGTGGCGGGGAGGGTCGGTCATGAGGCATCCCAAGGCCATGATCCTGGCCGCCGGGTTCGGGGAGCGCATGCGTCCGCTCACCGAGCATACGCCCAAGCCTTTGCTCAAGGCTGGCGGCAAGCCCCTGATCGTGTGGCAGATCGAGCGCCTGCGCGATGCCGGCTTCACTGACTTGGTCATCAATCACGCCCACCTCGGCCAGCAGATCGAGTCTGCCCTCGGCGATGGCGCGCGCCTCGGTGTACATATCGCCTGGTCCGCCGAGGGGACCCCGCTGGAGACTGCCGGCGGCATCGCGCGGGCCCTGTCCCTGCTCGGCGACATGCCCTTCCTGGTCACCAATGGCGATGTCTATACCGAATACGATTACGCCCGGCTGCGGCCGGTCCTGGAAGCCATGGCTCGAAACCCGGCGCGTCGGGCCCACCTGGTCCTGGTCGACAATCCGGCCCATCATCCCCAGGGTGATTTCGCCCTGGCCGGTGACCAGGTGTCGCTGCCGCCCACGCACGCCGTGGCCCGATACACGTTTTCCGGGATCGGGGCCTACCAACCGGCCCTGTTCGCCGACATCGTGCCTGGCGACACGGCCAAACTGGCGCCGCGCCTGGTCGCCGCCATGGCCGCCGGGCAGGTGACCGGAGAACATTTCCAGGGTCGCTGGGAAGATGTCGGTACCCCGGCCCGCCTGCACGCACTCGACGAGGAACTCCATGCCCGCATCGCCGCTTGAACGCGAACATTACCGCCTACGCCGCCGGCGCGTCCTGCGGGACATGGCCGAGGGCGTGCTGGTGATCGCCACCGCCCCCGAGGTAGTGCGTAACCGGGACAGCCATTATCCCTTCCGTCCCGACAGCGATTTCTGGTGGTTGACCGGCTTTCCGGAGCCCGAGGCAGTGGTCGTTCTGGTGGCTGGCAAGCGGTCTCGCCAATACTTGTTCTGCCGTGAGAAAAACCCGGAACGGGAAATCTGGGATGGCTACCGCTGGGGCCCCAAGGCGGCTCGGGAAGCTTTCGGATTCGATGCCGCCTGGCCGATCGAGCAGTTGGACAAGCGCATGCCCGGTCTCCTGGAAAACCAGCCGGCCCTGCATTACCGCATGGGCGCCGATGCAGCCTGGGACGCCCGGGTGATGGGCTGGCTCAACAACGTGCGTGCCCGGGCCCGGGCCGGCGTCGCAGCCCCTGAAGTGCTGGTCGACGCGGGCGCCCTGCTGGCCGAAATGCGCCTCATCAAGGACGGCATGGAACTGGACCTCATGCGCCGAGCCGCCGAGATCAGCGCCAGCGCGCATCGGCGTGCCATGGCGGCCTGCCGGCCGGGGCTCGGCGAACACCAGATCGAAGCCGAGTTACTGTATGAATTCCGTCGCCAAGGCGCCGAGGCGCCGGCCTATTCCTCGATCGTTGCCGGTGGCGGCAACGCCTGCGTGCTGCATTACGTCAGCAATGACCAGCCCCTGCGTGACGGCGACCTGCTCCTGATCGACGCCGGCGCGGAATACCGTGGCTATGCCGGTGACATCACCCGGACGTTTCCGGTCAACGGCCGCTTCACCGCGATCCAGCGCGACGTCTACGAGATCGTCCTGGCGGCCCAGGCGGCGGCGATTGCGGAAGTCCGGCCGGGACGCAACTGGAATGCACCACACGAGGCGGCCGTGCGGGTGCTGGTCCAGGGCATGAAACAGCTGCGTCTGCTCAAGGGCAGTGTCGACGGCTTGATCGAATCAGGCGACTTCCGGCGCTTCTACATGCACCGCACCGGGCACTGGCTGGGCCTCGACGTACATGACGTCGGCGATTACAAGATCGACGGGGCCTGGCGCGCGCTCCAGCCAGGCATGGTGCTGACCGTGGAACCCGGCTTGTACATCCGGCCGGCGCCTGGCGTGCCCAAGCGGTTGCACGACATCGGCATCCGGATCGAGGACGATGTCCTGGTCACCGAATCCGGACATGAGGTGCTCACCGCCTCGGCGCCCAAGACGGTGGCCGAGATCGAAATGGCCATGGTGGACTGATATGAGCATGACCGGAACGTTCGATATTGCGATGGTCGGGGCCGTGCGAGCAGGGAGCCGGGGCCCCGCGTGCGGGGATGCGACCGACCGCGAGTTGCGGCCGGCCGCCGACCTGGCCATGGTGGCTGGACCAAGGAGCGGATCATGACCGGAACGTTCGATATTGCGATGGTCGGGGCCGTGCGAGCAGGGAGCCGGGGCCCCGCGTGCGGGGATGCGACCGACCGCGAGTTGCGGCCGGCCGCCGACCTGGCCATGGTGGCGGGACCAAGGAGCGGATCATGACCGGAACGTTCGATATTGCGATTGTCGGCGGCGGCCCGGTCGGCGCGGCCCTGGCGCTGGCGCTTCAGGACAGCGGCTTTTCGATCGTGCTGCTGGAGGCCAAGCCGGAATTTGCCGCCCGCGATCCGCGTGCCCTGGCGCTGTCCCAGGGCACCCGGCTGATCCTCGATCGCCTTGGAGTCTGGCCGACCCTGGCCGACCGGGCGACCGCCATCGAATCGATCCACGTGTCCCAGCGCGGCGGACTCGGTCGGGCCGAATTGCAGGCTGGCGAGCTGGGCGTGCCGGCGCTCGGCTACACCGTCGAATACGGTGATCTTTACCAGGCCCTGGCGACGGTGCTGCCGACCTCGGGCGCCCGGCTGGTCACCGGAGCCCGGGTTAAAGCGGTGCGGCCGGCATCCGGATGCGGCCTGGTCGAATACACCCGCGACGGCGAGGCCCAGGCGCTGACCGCGCGGCTGATCGTGCTGGCCGATGGCGGCAAGAGCCTGCCAGGTGCGCTTCGGATCAAGGATTATGGGCAGAGCGCGCTGATCTGCACCGTGCGCACCGAGCAGCCGCATGCCCGGCGCGCCTACGAGCGGTTCACCCCGGAGGGGCCGATCGCTTTGTTGCCGCTTGGGGAGGCCTACGCCCTGGTCTGGACCACCGCCAACGCGGAGGTCGAGACCCGGCTGGACTGGGACGACCACACCTTTCTGGCGGCCTTGCAAAATGCCTTCGGCGATCGCCAGGGGCGCTTCCTCGCCGCGGGCCCGCGGGCAGTGTTTCCGCTCCGTTTGGTGACTGCGACTGATCTGGTGCGTCCCGGCCTGGTCAGGATCGGCAATGCGGCCCAGACCTTGCACCCGGTCGCCGGCCAAGGCTTCAACCTCGGACTGCGCGATGCCTGGACCCTGGCCGAGACGGTGCTTGACGCGCCGCGCGAGGCGCTCGGCCAGCTGGATCGACTGAATGCCTACCGCGCCAAGCGGCGCTGGGATGTGGGCGGTGGCATCGCCATGACCGACCTGCTGGTCGAACTGTTCGCCAACGACCTGCCCCTGCTCAGCCCGGCGCGCGGCCTGGCGCTCAGCGCCCTGGACCAGATTCCGCTGCTCAAGCAGGTATTCGCGCGCAAGATGATGTTTGGAGCCCAGGCATGGTGAGAGGACAGCATGATGAGTAGTGTCGCTCACGTTGATATCGTCATTGTCGGTGGCGGCCTGACTGGCGCGGCCTTTGCCTTGTCCCTCAAGGACAGCGCCTATCGCGTGGCCCTGGTGGAGCCGCGACCGCCCAGCCTCCCTGGCGACGCGTGGGATGACCGGGTCTATGCCTACAGTCCCGGTAACGTCGACTGGCTGAAGTCGCTCGGTGGCTGGGGTGATCCGGTGCGCGCCCAGGCCATTCATGCCATGCGCATCCACGGGGATGCGGGCGCGCGTCTCACCTTCGATGCCCTCGATGCCGGTCTCCCGGAACTGGCCTGGATCGCCGAGAACGGGCGCCTGCAATATGCCCTCTGGCAGGCCGCGCGTGCAGCCGGACACATCGAGTTCATCGCGGCCCGCCCGGTCGCCGTGGTTTGGGGGAGCGAGGGGCGCCATGGCCTGCTCTTCGATGATGGCCGGCGTCTGGAATGCGATCTCCTGGTGGGGGCCGATGGTGCCCGTTCCTGGCTGCGGGAACAGGCCGGCATCGGCCACAGCGTCAAGGACCAGCACCAGGCCGGCATCGTCGCCAATTTCGAGATTGAGAAACCGCATCGGGGCATTGCCTGGCAATGGTTCAGCGGCGAAGACGTGCTGGCTTACCTGCCGTTGCCAGGCCAGCGGATTTCCATCGTCTGGTCGACCCATGAAGTGGCGGTGCCGGCCCGCATGGCCATGAGCGCCGAGGCCTTCAACCAGGCCGTGGCGGAGGCGGGGCACCATGTCCTGGGCCATCTCCGCCAGATCACCGCGCCCGTGGCCTTTCCGCTCGTGATCCGGCGCGCGGATCAGTGGGTTCGGCCGGGTTTCGCGCTGATCGGCGATGCCGCCCATACCGTGCATCCGCTGGCCGGGCAGGGCGTCAACCTGGGTTTCCGCGATGGCCGCCTGCTCGCGGAGATGCTGGCTCGGGGCGGGAACCCGGGCGAGATCGGCCGCCTCCAAGGCTACGCCGTGCGACGCATGGAAGATGTCGCATCCATGCAGTTCGCCACCGGTGGATTGAAAACCTTGTTCACCCAGACCGGCCCGGTCGTGCGTTCCCTGCGCAATACCGGGCTGACCCTGACCGACAGCCAGGATTGGCTGAAACAGGCGCTGATGCGCCATGCCGTTCAATAACCGAAAGAGACCCCCATGCGAATTTTCTCCCCCTTGCTCCTCACCTTGCTGATGGCCACCGGCTGCAACGCCGACGAATCGGACATCAAGAAGAACCTGGAGTCCCGTTTCCCGGGAATCCAGGTACAGAGTGTCGGCAAGAGCCCGGTCGACGGGCTCTACGAAGTGGTGGTGGCCGGCAACGAGATCATCTATGCCGATGCCAAGGCCCAGTACATCGTCACCGGTGAAATGATCCAGACCGAGAACCGGCGCAGCGTCACCCGGGAGCGCCTGGACAAGCTGAACGAGGTCAAGTTCGACAGTCTGCCGCTCGATCAGGCGATCAAGGATGTGCGCGGCGATGGCAAGCGGGTGATGGCCGTATTCTCGGATCCCGACTGTCCCTATTGCCGCAAGCTCGAGCATGAACTGGCCAAGGTCGACAACGTGACCATCTACACCTTCGTCTACCCGCTGCCCATGCACGCCGACGCGCCACGCAAGAGCCGCCTGGTCTGGTGCAGTGCCGACCGGGTCCAGGCCTGGAAGGAACTCATGATGAATGGCAAGGTGCCGAGCGGCAAGGAGGATTGCGCCAATCCGATCGAGACCAATCTGGCCCTGGGCCAGAAACTGAACGTGTCGGGCACCCCGGCGATCATCCTGGCCAATGGCAAGCGCCTGCCCGGCTACGTGCCCGCCGACCGGTTGAACGCCCTGCTCGACGAGGCCAGCAAGTAACGGCGTCTTCCGTCCCGGGCCGGCCATGGCGGGCGTCGGTCAAACCGAAACCTTGATCCAGTGGGCACGCGCGCCGTTGGCGCGCATGCTGCTGCTTTCCCTGTCCCTGCATGCGGCCGTGATCGGCCTGGTCCAGCCGAGGGCGCCGAGGCCGGATGCGTTGGTGGTGATCCACGCCCGGCTCAGTGATCAGGTGGCGGAATCGCCTCAAGAAAAAGGGCCGATCCCTTCGGCGTTGAGGCCAGCCCCCGAGGCGCACCTGCTGCCGGTCGATCCTGCCCGTTCGGCGCCACAGGTTACGCCACCGGCGCCAGCTCCGGCGGTTCCGATCGAGCCGCCCCGTGAACGAGACCCTACCGCGACCACCGACACATCTTCGGTGGCTGAGACGCCGACGCTCCGCGCCCCACCGACTGCGGATGCGGTGTTGCCGAGCTTGCCGGTCATCGTCGATCCCCACTGGTACGAAGCGCGTCAACTCGACCAGCAACCGCAGGCTGCAGCGGCCATCACGCCGATCTATCCCGCCGATGCCTACCGGAAAGGCATCCAGGGCTCGGTGGTGTTGCGCATGAAGATCGACGAGTTTGGCCAGGTCAGGGACATCGAAGTCGAGTCCTCGGATCCGCCCGGCGTGTTCGACGCTTCGGCCCTGGAAGCCTTCGGCAAAGGCCGGTTCAGGGCTGGACGGCGGGCTGGCCAACCGGTCCGTGCTCAGATTCTCATCCGGGTGACCTACGAGATCGGTGACGCCAAGCCGGTGACGGGCGTCGAATAGCGGTCAGGCCGCGGTGTCGAGCAATTGCCCGAGATGGGCGGGGTTGGCGCTGGGGGCCGACACCGCCACTTCGGACAGCATGGCGACCATCTGCTGCTGGCTTTGCATGGCCATGCGGGCCATCTCGATGGCGAGTTGCTGTTGCAGCATGGCTTGGTTGACAGCGAGGGCGGAACTGATGGCATCCATGTCGATAGGAATCCGGTCGGCTGATCCGACTATAGCCTGTTCCTGGCGAGGCCGCCAGGCGGATTCAGGGGGAAGTCGCGCGGCAACAGCACCCACATCCGGCCCCGCTGCTTCATCGCGCCGGCCAGGCGACCGGCCTCGTCACCAAAGCCCCAGAAGAAATCGCCCCGGACCGTGCCCTTGATCGCACTGCCGGTGTCCTGCGCCAGCATCAGTCGGTTCAGGGGGGCGGTACCGAGCGGCCGGCTGGTTGCCAGCCAGACCGGTGCGCCGAGCGGTACGGAGCGCGGATCGATGGCCAGGCTGCGCTCCGGGGTCAGGGGCACGCCCAGGGCGCCAAGCGGGCCGTCGCCATGATTGGGCAATTCGCGGAAGAAAATGTAGCTCGGGTTCACCGCGAGCAGTTCCGGCAGGCGTTCCGGATGGCGTCGGGCCCAGTCCTTGATGCCCTGCATGGATGCCTTGTCCAGGCTCAGTTCGCCCCGTTCCACCAGCCACTTGCCGATCGAGCGATAGGGGTGGCCGTTCTGGTCGGCGTAGCCGATGCGCAACGTATCGCCATTGTCCAGTTTGAGCCGGCCGGAGCCCTGGACTTGCAGGAAAAACAACTCCACCGGGTCATCCACCCAGGCAATCGGCGTACCGGGGGAGGGCGTCGTGCCGGCTTCGATTTCGCCGCGCGTGTAGTAGGGGACTACCCGATTGCCGTCCAGACGGCCACGCAGGCGCAGGGTTTTCAGCTCCGGGTAGACCGGGCCGAGATCGATTGACAGGAGATCCTCCGGGGGAGCGCGCAGCGGAAACCGATAGCGCTCGCTTGGCACGCGGCTGCCACGCAGCAGCGGTTCGTAATAGCCGGTGATCAGACCGTCCGGCGCAGGTTCGGCAGGGATCACCCGATAGGGCAGAAAGTGGGTCTGGAAATAGGTGCGCAGCACTGCGTCATCATGGGTCGACAACCCCTGCGCCTCGGCGCAGGGGGCATGCCAGGCCGTCTGCCGGCGCAGGATCGAACAGGATTTCAACCAGGCCGGCCAGGCCTGGGTGAGGCTATCGGCCGACCAGCCAGGCAGATCGCTCCAGCGAGCCGGCTTGAGCGCCTCGCCCGGCAGGGCGAGGGTCTGGATCGTGGGTTGGTCCGGCGTCGGGGGCGGCGGCGTGACGTCCGGGGCGGGCACCGGAGGCGCCATGACCGGAGGCGCCATGACCGGAGGCGCCATGACCGGGGGGGCCTCGGTGGGCGGCGAAGGTGGTGCGGCGAGTGGGGCGGGTGCGGGTGCCTGCGGCGGCGGGCTCACGGCCGGGGCTTCCGCGGGTGTCTCACGCGTCGCAATGGTTTCACAGCCGGCCAGGAGCAGGACGGCCATGACAGGCAGCCAGACAGACATCGGACTAGTGCAACACGCGCGGCATGCTGAGCGCGAATTCGGGGATCTCGGCTTCGAAGTGGGCGCCGTCGTCGGCCACCATCTGGTAGCTGCCGCGCATGCTGCCCACGGGGGTGGCGATGGCGGTGCCGCTGGTGTACTGGAATTGTTGGCCGGGCTGCAGCATGGGTTGCTCGCCGACCACGCCGAGACCGCGCACCTCCTGCACCGCCTGGTGCGCGTCGGTGATGATCCAGTGGCGAGAAACCAGCTGCGCGGCCACGCTGCCGGTATTGGCGATGGTGATGGTGTAGGCGAACACGTAGCGGTTGGCCGCCTCGTCCGACTGATCGGCGATGTAATGCACCGACGGCGTCACGGTGATGTGGTATTTCCTGCTTTCTGCCATGGTCATTTCGCGGGGAACCCTGAATTGGCGGCCATTGCACACGATTCGTCCGTGTCTGTCCAGCCCGCGCCCATGCAGGTAGAATCAACCCTTTGCAACGAATCCGGGTAAACCGCCATGCCGCAATACATGATCGCCCCTTCGATCCTCTCCGCCAACTTCGCCAAGCTGGGCGAGGAGGTCGACAATGTCCTGGCCGCCGGTGCCGACATCGTCCACTTCGACGTGATGGACAACCACTACGTGCCCAACCTGACCATCGGGCCGCTGGTCTGCGAGGCTCTGCGCAAGCATGGCGTCACCGCCCCGATCGACTGCCACCTGATGGTCAAGCCGGTCGACCGCATCATCCCTGACTTCGCCAAGGCCGGCGCCACCTACATCACCTTCCACCCGGAAGCCTCCGAGCACATCGACCGCACCATCGGCCTGATCAAGGAAAGCGGCTGCAAGGCCGGCCTGGTGTTCAACCCGGCGACCCCGCTGGACGTGCTGGAATACACCTTGCCCAAGCTGGACATGGTCCTGCTGATGTCGGTCAACCCCGGCTTCGGCGGCCAGAAGTTCATCCCCTACGTGCTCGACAAAGCCCGCAAGGTGCGTGCCATGATCGACGCCGGCGGCCATGACTGCCGCCTGGAGATCGACGGTGGCGTCGGCCCGGCCAATATCGCCGAAGTCGCCCGCGCCGGGGTCGATACCTTCGTGGCCGGCTCCGCCGTGTTCGGCAAGTACAACGCCAATGACAAGCACAAGTACGACACCATCATCGGCGAGATGCGTGCCGAACTGGCCAAAGTTCAGTGACAGAAAGGCGTGACGCAACGGCGTGACGAGTGACGCAAGGGCGTTTTTGGTCACGCCTTTCCGGTCACGCAGCATGAGTCACGCTTTTTTGTCACGCATTCAAACCATGACGCTACCGATACCGCTCCCCATCAAGGCCGTCGTCATCGACCTCGACGGCACCCTGCTCGATACCGCGCCGGACCTTGCCGACGCTGCCATGCAGACGGCAGCCGACCTGGGCCTGCCGGACATCGACCTGGCCACGGTCAAGACCTACATCGGCAATGGCGTGTCACGCCTGGTCAAGCGCGTGCTAACCCGGCAGATGGATGCCGAGCCGGACAAGGAACTGTTTTCCCGTGCCATGCCGATCTACGAAAAGCACTATGCTGCCTGGGTATCGCGCAAGAGCCGGCCTTTTCCCGGCGTGGTTGAGGGTTTGCAAGCGTTCAAGGCAATGGGGCTGCATGTCGCCTGCATCACCAACAAGGCCGAGCGCTTTACCGTTCCGCTGTTGCAGGACACCAGCCTGTTTCCGTTCTTCGAACTGATCCTGTCCGGCGACAGCCTGCCTGAGCGCAAGCCCTCTCCCCTGCCGCTCCTGCATGCCTGCCAGTATTTCGGGGTCGATCCGGCCGAACTGCTGCTGATCGGCGATTCGCTCAATGACACCCAGGCCGCGCGCGCGGCGGGCTGCCCGGTGTTCTGCGTGCCCTATGGCTACAATCGGGGCCGACCGGTCGACGAGCTGGACCTGGATGCCGTGGTGCCGTCGCTGGCCGAAGCGGCCACGAGGGTGGTCAAGAAATCTTGATGCCGGGGGCATGGGAAAGATGACGGGGAAACGGGAAATGGGACATGGGAAACGGGAAATCCACCGCACGCGTTGCACGCGATGGCGGTGGTGATTTTTCACGTTTCCCGTTTCCCTTTTTCCGAGGTTCCCCATGACTGAACAAGAATTCATCGATTTTGCCCGCCAGGGCTACAACCGCATCCCGGTCTACCGGGCCTTGCCGGCCGACCTGGATACGCCGCTCTCGCTGTATCTCAAGCTGGGCAACCAACCCTATACCTACCTGCTCGAATCGGTGGTCGGCGGCGAGCGCTTCGGTCGCTACTCCTTCATCGGGTTGCCGGCCAAGACCGTGGTGCGCGTGCACGGCCACTTCGTCAGTGTCGAAACCCACGGGTTGCCCGTGGAACAATGCCACTGCGCCGATCCGCTCGAATTCATCGAGCAGTTCCAGGCCCGCTACAAGGCCGCGCCGCTGGCGGGCCTGCCACGCTTCCCGGGCGGGCTGTGCGGCTATTTCGGCTACGACACTGTCCGCTACATCGAGAAGCGCCTTGCCGACACGGTGAAGCCGGACGTCCTGGCGACGCCGGACATCCTGCTGATGCTGACCGACGAGCTGGCGGTGGTCGACAACCTGTCCGGTCGCCTGACCCTGATCGTCTATGCCGATCCGATGCAGGAGGACGCCTATGCCAAGGCCCAGCTTCGCCTGGCCGAGCTGGCCAGGCAACTGACCAGGGCCGTGGTGCCGCCCCGGGTCGAGAAGAACATGCCGGCGGAAGCCGTATCGGAATTCGGCGAGGCGGCCTTCAAGGCCGCTGTGGAGCGTGCCAAGCGCTACATCACCGAGGGCGACATCATGCAGGTGGTGCTCAGCCAGCGCATGAGCCGGCCTTTCGATGCCCATCCGTTGTCCCTGTACCGGGCCCTGCGCGGGCTGAACCCCTCGCCCTACATGTATTACTACGACATGGGCGGGTTTCATGTCGTCGGCTCTTCCCCGGAAATCCTGGTTCGCCTGGAGGGCGACATGGTCACCGTACGGCCGATCGCCGGCACCCGTCCGCGCGGCGCCAGCCGTGACGAAGACCTGCGCCTGGAGGCCGAGCTGCTCGCCGACCCGAAGGAGCGCGCCGAGCATGTCCAACTCATGGATCTCGGCCGCAACGATGTCGGACGGGTCGCCGAAGTCGGCAGTGTCAAGGTCACTGAGAACATGATCGTCGAGCGTTATTCGCACGTCATGCACATCGTGTCCAATGTCGAGGGGCGCTTGAAGGCCGGGCAGTCTGCCATGGATGTCCTGCGCGCGACCTTTCCCGCCGGCACGGTGTCCGGTGCGCCCAAGGTGCGGGCCATGGAGATCATCGATGAACTGGAGCCCTCGAAACGCGGCGTCTATGCCGGCGCGGTCGGCTACCTGGGCTTCAACGGCGACATGGACGTCGCCATCGCCATCCGTACCGCCGTCGTCAAGGACAAGATGCTGTACGTCCAGGCCGGGGCTGGCATCGTCGCCGACTCGGTCCCGGAAAGCGAATGGACCGAGACCCGCAACAAGGCGCGTGCCGTGGTCCGGGCCGCCGAACTCGCTCTGGCCGGCTATGCAGGCGAACCCGACTGAAGCGCGCCGGACGGATGACGCCCTGAATCACGACACGCTACACTCAACCTCATTTCAATCATGGACTTTGGAGTCGACATGCCGTACCTGAACCGCCTGCTGGTTGCCCTGAGCCTGGCCACCGCCGCCCCCCTAGCCCTGGCCGCCAACGGTCAGGTCCCGGTCAATCCCTATCTGCAGTATGCCTACCCGATGGCGCAATACCCGGCCCAGTACCTGCCGCAGTATGCCCCGCAGTACCCGGCCCCGGGCTATGCCGCCCCGGCCCAGCCGCAAGCCTACGGCTACGTGCCCTACGGGCTGCCCGCCAACCTGGACCCGAAACTGGTCGAGGCCCTGCGCAACATGCTCCAGTCCGGCCAGCAGGCCGGCGTCGCCGCAGCCAAGGCGGGTGAAGTGGCGGCCAAGGCCGCCGAGAGCGCCGCCAAGGCCGATCACGCCGCCAAGGCCGCAGGCGAAGTGGTCGACCGCGCCACCGCATTCACCCAAAAGGCTTCCCAGGGCATGGCCGAGTTTTCCAAGGCGGCGGGTGAGGTGGTCGCCGCCGGCAACAAGGCCGAGCAGGCCGCGCGCGTCGCCAATGAGGCCGCAACCCGGGCCGAGGCGATGAACGCCCGCGCCCAAGGTATCGCCGAGAAGGCCGCCCAGGGCATGGCCGAGTTTGCCAAGGCCGCCAATACCGTAAACGCCATCGGCGAGCGTGCCCAGACCGCCGCCACCCAGGCCGAGCAGTCCGCCGCCAAGGCCATGGCCCTGATCCAGCAAGCCGACGCGTTGCTCAAGCAACTGGAAGCCCGGCTCGCGCAGCTGTCGGCCGCCGAGCGGGGGGCTGCGGTCACGGTCCTCGAACCGGTGGCAGCGGAAACCGCGCCGGCGGCCAAGCCGGCCAAACGTGCAGCCAAAGCCAGCAAGCCGGCTCCGGTCGCGGCCCTTCAAGCCGAGGTGACCCCCGCCACCGGCAAGCCTGGCCGCCAGTACACCGGCAAGTCGCGGCGCTGAGCCGCGAACGGGTGCGTGTCCAGAGGTTCGCCATGCTGCTGATGATCGACAACTACGACAGCTTCACTTACAACTTGGTCCAGTATTTCGGCGAGTTGGGAGAGGACGTCAAGGTGATCCGCAACGACGAGATCGACATCGCCGGCGTGGCTGCGCTGAACCCGGCCCGCATCGTCATCTCACCCGGTCCTTGCACGCCGACCGAAGCGGGCATTTCCGTGCCCCTGATCCAGGCCATGGCCGGGAAGATCCCGCTTCTGGGGGTGTGCCTCGGCCACCAGAGTATCGGCCAGGCTTTTGGCGGGCGCATCATCCATGCCAAGCAACTGATGCACGGCAAGACTTCACCCATCCATCACGCCGACATCGGCGTGTTTCGGGGCTTGCCCAACCCGTTCACGGCAACCCGCTACCACTCCCTGGTGATCGAGCGGGAAACCCTGCCCGAGTGCCTGGAAATCACGGCCTGGACCGAGGATGGCGAGATCATGGGCGTCCGCCACAAGACCTTGGCCGTGGAAGGCGTGCAGTTTCATCCGGAATCGGTGCTGACCGAGCATGGCCATGCCCTGTTGAGGAACTTTCTCGAGGACCCCCGCGCATGACCGCGCTCATCACTCCCCAGCAGGCCCTGACCCGAGTCATCGAGCACCGGGAAATCTTCTACGACGAGATGCTCGGCCTCATGCGCCAGCTCATGTCCGGCGAACTGAGCCCGGTCATCATCGCCGCCCTGATCACCGGCTTGCGGGTCAAGAAGGAAACCATCGGCGAGATTTCCGCCGCCGCCACCGTGATGCGCGAGTTTGCGACGCAGGTGCCGGTCAAGGACCGCAGCCACATGGTCGACACCTGCGGCACCGGAGGGGATTCCGCCCACACCTTCAACATCTCGACGACTGCCGCCTTTGTCGCGGCTGCCGCCGGCGCCAAGGTGGCCAAGCACGGTGGCCGCTCGGTGTCCTCCAAATCGGGCAGCGCCGACGTGCTCGAGGCCCTGGGCATCGATATCGGACTGAGCCCCGAGGCCGTGGCCCGCTGCATCGACGAGGTGGGCCTCGGCTTCATGTTCGCGCCCAATTTCCATGGTGCCATGAAGCATGCCGCGCCCGTGCGCAAGGAACTGGGCGTGCGGACCCTGTTCAACATCCTCGGGCCGCTGACCAACCCCGCCAGTGCGCCCAATCATCTGCTCGGCGTGTTTCATCCGGACCTGGTCGGCATCCTGGCCCGCGTGCTGCAACGGCTCGGCGCCCGACACGCCCTGGTGGTGCATGGCCGCGAAGGCCTCGACGAGATTTCCATCTCTGGCGAGACCCTGGTCGGCGAATTGCGCGACGACCAGGTCAGCGAATACATCGTGCATCCCGAACAATTCGGACTGCCAGTCCATGACATCGCCACCTTGCGGGTGAGCAGTGTCGAAGAATCCATGGCCAAGATGCGAGAAGTGCTCGACAACGTCCCCGGCCCGGCCCGAGACATCGTCACCCTGAATGCCGGTGCGGCCATCTACGCCGCGGATTGTGCCCCCAGCCTGGGCGCCGGCATCGACCTGGCCCGCGAGGTGATCGCCAACGGCCAGGCGCGGGCCAAGCTCGAGTCGCTGCGCGCGTTTCGCTGAGTTGCAGGTGGTTTGGGTGGCAGGCGCTTGCCGGTGCGATACGCCATGAAAGTCACGCTTGATTGGCCTGACCCGCTGCGCCAAGGCGGGGAGGGCCACGGTGTGCCGTGCAAGATTCCCGCTACGGGCGCGTTTCCGAGGCTGGCGACGGCACGACTTCCAGGCTAAACCCCGCCGCCCCGGTGCACGGTTTCGTAGTAAAGCTTTTCCAGTTCCAGCTTGTGCTTGGTTTCCTCGCTGGCGAGGAAACGGAACAGGTCGCGGATCGGGCCTTCCGGCGCGGTGTTCGCGAGCTCACCATAGTGGCTCATGGCGGCGTGTTCGCGGCCCATGGCGTATTGCAGCACGGCCTGGTCGTCGGGATTATCGCCCAGGTCGGGCAGGTGGATGCAGTCGGAAAACTGGCTGTCACTAGCAGTACGCTGGATTTCCTGGCTGACCTGTTCGGCGATGTCGGCGCGCTGGGCGAGGGCACCGAACAGACGAAAGTGGTTTTGCTCTTCTTCGGCCAGTTCCTCGACCAGGTAGCGGATGCGCTTGCTCACCTTGGGAATCAGGGCGGTGTAGAAATCGCGCGCGCTTTCCTCGAAATGGGTGGCCACTTCCAGGATCTCGCGCAGGCTGGTCTTGCCGCGCAGGCGGTCGATGCCGTGGGTACCTTCACTCATGCGATGGACTCCTGTTGAACGAGAACGGCATGGATGCTGGCCGCGACGCGGTGGCCGTCGGCCACCGCCGTGACCACGTCGGGGCCGCGCACCATGTCGCCGGCGGCCCATAGCCAGGGCTCGCTGGTGCGGCCGCCGGCGTCGGTTTGCAGGCGACCGCGATTCCAGGCCAATTGTTCCGTGAGGGCGTCGCCGAGCAGGGTGGCGTCGGTCATCTGGCCGATCGCCTCGATCACCATGTCAGCAGGGTGGATCTGTTCGTCGGTGTCGTCGTAGGTCGGGGCGAAGCGGCCCTGGTCGTCGAAAATCGCCTTCACCTTCCAGGTTTTCAGGCCGACCACGCGGCTGTTTTCTTGTACCACTTCGCGCGGGCCGCGCGCGGGCAGGATGAGGATGTCTTCCTCCCCCGATTCCTTGATTTCCTCGGGGTCGGCGAGGAAATGGTCGAGTTCTTCCAGGGCGGTGACGATCACTTTCACTTCGCCATAGCGCTGCTTCTGCAAGCGGGCCAGGGTGCGTGCGATGTCCATGGCGACGTTGCCGCCGCCAATCACCACGGCCTGGCGTGGTACCCCGAAATCCTCGCCCAGGGTGGCCAGGCGCAGCAGGTCGACCGCCTTGCGCACGTCTGGATGGTCGCTGCCGGGGATGCGGGTGGCGCGACCGAGTTGCAGGCCGAGGGCGAGCAGGACCGCGTCGTTTTCGGCACGCAGCTGGTCGAGGCTGAGGTCGCTGCCAATCTTGACGTTGCAGCGGATGTCGACGCCGACCGAGCGGATGACTTCAACGTCGCGGTCGATGGCATCGTAGGGCAGGCGGTATTCCGGGATGCCGTAGCGGGTCATGCCGCCGGGGTGGGGCAGGGCTTCGTACACGGTCACCGCATGGCCCTGGCGGGCCAGGTCGAAGCCAGCGGTGAGGCCGGCCGGCCCGGCGCCGATGATGGCCACTTTCTTGCCGGTGGCGGGGCCGGGGCCACCGACGATGGCCTTGCACTGCTCGGTGCTGACCTGGTCCATGATGTGGCGCTTGAGCCAGCGGATGGCGATGGCGTCGCCCTCATGGCGGGCCGCGCAGGTGAATTCGCACTTGTGCGTGCAGACCCGGCCGCAGATGGCGGAGAACGGGTTGGTCTCGTAGAGCAGGCGGGCGCCGAGTTCGTAGTCACCATCGCGCACCGCCTTGATGTATTGCGGGATCGACATGTGGGTCGGGCAGGTGGCGACGCACAGGCCACAGGACACGCAACGGTCGGCTTCCAATTGGGCTTCGGCGACATCATAGCCATGGACGATCTCGACGAAGCTGTCGATGCGCGCTTCCGGCTCGATCTCGCGCATGGCGATGCGGGATTCCGCCATCAGGCGGTGGCCGTCCGGGCGCCGGTAGCCATGCTCGGCATCGTCCCAGTGTTTCTTGTCGACACCGGGGATGAAGCGGAACTTGTCCGGATCGCTCTCCACCCAGGTGTAGGCGTTCGACATGGTCAGCGACTGGGTCATGCACACGTCGACGCAGAGCGCGCACCAGCAGCAGCGGCCGTAGTCGATGCTCGGGCGCAGGCCGGAGTCACCCTGCTTGGTCTCGATGCCCTCGACCGGGACCATGTCGATGGCGCCGTTCTGGCAGACGGTTTCGCAGGTACCGCAGCCGATGCACTTCTCGACATCGTTCTGGTGAAAGCCGCGATAACGCGGGGCTGCCTCGCGGTTGAGCGGGTCTTCGATGCTGACCGGGTCGCGGAACAGGTTCTTCCAGGCGGTGAAGGGAGAGAGCAGGTCACGCACGCTCATCGCTCGATCTCCGGTGGGTAGGTATGCAGCGAAACCATCAGGGCGGCGATGTCCGAGATGTTGCAGTTCACCAGCATGCGTTCCAGCAGGGCCATGGCGTGGGTATAGGACGGCCCGCGCACGTTGACCCGGCGCGGATAGCCGGAGCCGTCGGTGACCAGGTAGTAGCCGTATTCGCCGCGTGAGCATTCGCCCCGGACGTAGGTCTCGCCCTGGGGAATCTTCCAGTGCAGGACGTTGGGGAGCTGGGTCATCACCGGGCCGTCTTTGGGTATTTTGGCAAGGATTTGCCGGATCAGGTCGACCGAGGTCAGCACGTCGCGCCGGCGCACGTCGGCCCGGGTGTAGATGTCGGAGTCGTGGCCGACGGCGACTTCGAAGTCGAGTTCCGGATAGACCAGGTAGGGATGGTCCTTGCGCACGTCGCGCGCCACCCCGGCGGCGCGCGCGTTGGGACCGGTGACGCCGTAGGGATCAAGCCAGGCCGGGTCGATGACACCGACGCCGACCGTGCGCTTCTTGAACACGGCGTTGTGGAACATCACCTTTTCCACGTCGGCCACGGTACTTTCGATCTCGCGCAGGGTCTCTTCCATGCGCCCGGCGAAGCCGTCCGGCAGGTTGTCGCGCACGCCGCCGGGCAGGATGAACATGTGGTAGATGCGGGCGCCGGTCAGTTCCTCGAAGCGGTCCAGCATCAGGTCGCGGGCATAGGTGGTCCATTGCCCGATGACGCCCTGGCCGAGCGCGCCTGCCTGGCCGCCCAGGTACATCAGGTAGCTGTTGATGCGGCCCATCTCCAGGATCATGGCACGCATCCAGCGGGCCTTCTCCGGCACTTCCAGCCCGGCCAGTTCCTCGACCGCGGCGGCGTAGCAATATTCGTTGAAGTCCGGCTCGGGCACGCAAATCCGGCAGACGATGGGGAAGCACTGGATGAAGGTGCGCCGCTCCATCAACTTTTCGAAGCCGCGATGGAGATAGCCGACGTGGGTCTTGCCCTCGACGATTTCGTCGCCGCAGACGGTGATTTCCACCGACATGTTGCCGGTGATGCCGGGGTGGTTGGGGCCGTGCCAGAGCTTGAGGTACTTGCCCGAGCTGAGGTCGATGTCGAGCGTGCCGTCCGGCTTGGCGGTCGGGTACTGGCTGCGGTCGGGCGTGAACAGGCTCACTTCGCGCCTCCGTCCGGATATAGCTGCTGCTTCATGTGTGCGGCGGGATCGTGGGTCACCCGGCCCTCGCGTTCACGGTAGGTGTCGCGGCTGTAGGCCAGGGTGTCGAAATCGCGCCGGTAGGGCGGCGGCGCGTTCCAGCCTTCCAGGATGAAGTCCTCGTCGACCCGCGGGCTGCCCGGGAAGGCGATGCCGAACATCTCGCGTAATTCCCGTTGATAGGTGGCGGCGGTCGGCCACAGGGCATGGATGGAGTCCATCACGGCCGGCTCGCGCGGAATGCGTACGCGCAGGCCGAGGTCGTGCGGGATGGCCCGGTTGCAGAGCAGGTAGGTGAGCTGGAATTCGCCTTGTTCCAGCCAATCGACTGCGGTGAGCAGGACCAGGTGGGTATACCCCTCGCGGTCGCGCAGGTGGGTGAGCAGCGGGATCAGGTGGCTGCGCGGCACGTCGAGGAAGGCGAGGTCGGGCCGCTGCTCGGTCAGGGTGCCGAGCGGGAAGAGGGCGGAGAGTCGGGCGTGGAGTTCGCGCATGGCCTTACCAGTTGTAGTCCGGCATGTCCCAGTCATGGATCACCCGCTTCTGGTTGTCCTTGTACCAGGCGAAATTCTCCGCGTACTTGTTGGCACCCTCGGCCTGGCCGCTGCGAATGAGCTTCTTCAGGTCCTCGAAGCCGGCCAGCAAGGCTTCAGGACGGGGCATGCAGCCGGCGATGTAGAGGTCGACCGGCATGTAGTCGTCGAGCCGCTTGATGGTGTTGTAACTGTCCCAGTACATGCCGCCGTTGATGGTGCAGGAGCCGAGGCCGACCACGTATTTCGGGCTCTGCATCTGCTCGTAGGCGCGGATGGCGCGTTTCAGCGTTTTCACCGACAGATAGCCGGAGATGACCAGCAGGTTGGCCTGGCGTGGGGTGGGGCGCCACTGGATGCCGTAACGGTAGGCGTCGAAGCGCGGGGTCATCAGCGGGCGCATCTCGATGGCGCCGCAGCCGGTGCCGAAGCCCAGGATCCACAAGGAATTGGCCCGTGCCCAGTTGAAGAAATCCTCGACGATCTTGAGATAGGCCCCGTGCTGGACGGTGGGCGGGGCGTCGCAGAAATAATCGCGCAGCGGCTCGACCTCGAATTCGAGGCCGTCCGGACCGGTCACCACGCGTTTCTTGAGTTCGTCTCGCATCGTCTTACACCATCAGGATCGCCAGGACCCCGAGCGGCAGGCCCCAGACCATGAACCAGCGGATCGACTGCTCGACCCGGAAGCGTGGGAACGCGACGCCGACCAGGACCGAGACCATGTAGATCGCGAACACCTTGAGGAAGAACACCGGCCAGCTGGCCGCGCCACCAAAGAACAGGCTCATGTAGAGCACGATCTTGGCGATCGGGAAAATCGCCCGGTTGGTCTGCATCAGGGCGAGATAGGACGAGTGGTATTCGGTTGGCGGGCCGATGGGGATTTCCTGGGGCGCGATGACCACGTCGAAGGGCGGCCGCATCATCGAGCCGAGGAAACCGATCATGGCCGCCGCCACGGCGACCGGGTTGGTGAACAGGGTCCAGTTCTGGATGCCGCCTTGCTGTGCAGCGACGATGTCGGTGATCGACAGGGTCTGGTATTGCAGGGCGACGGCGAACACCGCCAGGGCGAACGGCAGCTCGGCCATGCTGACCTGGGACAAGCCGCGGGTGACGCCGATGGCCGAGTGCGGGTGGCCGCTCTCGCCGGCGCCCAGGGCCATGCCCAGGGTGCCGAAGAAGACGAAATAGAGCGCCAGGATCAGGTCGCCGGCGAACGAGAAATTCGAGAAAACGTAGGAGCCATAGATGGTCGGGATGAACAGCAACAGGCCGACCCCACCGGTGAGCCGGAACACCGGCCCCAGGTAGAACATGACGCCGTGCGTGATCGAGGTGCGCAGGCCGTAGTTCTTGATCAGGTCGGCGTAGTTCTGCCAGATCGGGATGCCGTGGCGGCGGCCGACCCGGGCGCCGATCTTCTGGATCAGCGCACCCAGGAGCATGCCGTAATTGACCACGATGAACACGGTCAGCAGGGCGTAGGGAATTCGCATCCAGTCGAATTCACTCATGGCCGGACTCCCATGGCCAGGACCCAGACGGCCAGCACGAAGGCGATGAAATGAAAGGCGTAGGTCTGGCCGTTGCCGGTGTACAGCTTGCGGGTGAAATCGGCGCCGCTGTGCATGGCATCGGTGACGGTATTCCAGAACAGCGTCACCAGCGGCGCGGTCATGAAGCCCATGGCCTTGCGGTAAGGCGCGAAGAAGTTCCAGGCATGGTGCGTCGTCTCCGGACGATACGGGCGCTCGGCCGAGAACACGATGTTGAACTGCTTGACCTTCTGGGCCCGGCGATTGACGAACAGCAGCCAGGCGAACAGGGTCATGAAGATCACCCCGACGATGACCATGATGCTGACCGGATTCCACCAGCCGTACTGGCTGGTGATGGCCAGGCCATCCCAATTCAGCGCGCCGGACGGGAAGAACTGGCTGATGTAGGCATCGACCCGGCGCAGTACCAGGCCCGGCACCACGGCCACCACCAGCAGGATGGCGACGAAGATCATCTGCGGCAGGATGATCCAGAACGGGGCTTCCTTGATCTGGCGCAGTTCATCCTTCAACTGGCCGAGGAACAAGGTATGGATCAGCCGGAACAGGTACAGGAAGGCGATCGGCCCGGCCAGGAACAGGATGACGATGGGCAGGCGTGCTTCGGTATCCAGAATGGCGTTGTAGAAGATCCAGCGACCACCGAAGCCGGACAGCGGCGGCACGCCCGAGATGGCGATGATGCCGATCAGCACGGCGATGAAGGACAGCGGCATCAGGGTGATCAGGCCGCCCATCTTGTACATCAGCCGGGTGCCGGTGCGCTTGGCGATGCCGCCCACCGAGAGGAACAGCATCGACTTGTAGACGTAGTGGTTGATGACGAACATCAGCGCCATCAGCCAGCCGAGGTGGTTCATCAGGGCCAGGCCGAACAGCGCGTAGCCCATCTGGCCGATCGAGGAATAGGCCAGCAGCCGCTTGGCATCCTCCTGGAACACCGCGAGCAGGTTGCCGATCAGGGCGGTCAGGGCGCCGATCCAGAGCATTGCATTGGTCAGGCTGACCCCGTACAGGGTCTGCGAGCCCATCGCCATGAGCAGCACGAACAGGCCGTACAGGCCGGCCTTGAGCAGGATGCCCGAGACCATGGGGGAAACGTCGGTCTCGGCCTCGGCATGCGCGCCGGGCAGCCAGATATGCACGCCCAGCGCGGCGGTCTTGGTCATGAAGCCGATCGCCAGGAGCAGGAACACCCAGGGCGCCAGGGGTTGGGCCAGGGTGGCCAGGGCGGCGATGTCCATGCTCGGCTCGCCGCGCGCGGCGAGGGCGAAGCCGGCCAGGATGAGGAACGCGCCGCCGAGCGAAAAGAGCAGGTAGGACAGGGCGTGCGGCTCCGATTCCTTGCCGCGCAGGATCAGGAAATAGGATCCGATCGTGAGCAGTTCCCAAGCCGCGAAGAAATCGAAGCTGTCGGTCGCGGTGATCAGCAGGGCCAGGCCGGCGTACATCAGCATGGCCGAGGGGTAGAAGCCGAGCCGGAGGCCGTGGGCATGGTAGCTGGCCAGCAGGATCAGGGCGCCGCCGGGCAGGAAGATGGCGGCGAAGATCAGGCGCAGGGGATCGTAGCTTTCCCAGGTGAGGCCAAACCAGCCCAGCAGGCCAGCGATGGCCAGGGTGTTCTTCAGCCAGGCTGGCAACCCCTCGAGCAGCAGGAAAGCCAGCGCGAACAGCAGGGGCAGGGCCAGGAGCAGGTTGCCGTGGCCGGACAGGTCACCCCAAAGATAGGCCAGGGCCCAGCCGAAAAACACGGCGATCGCCACCGGCACGACCGTCAGGGGCGGGCAGGCCACGGCGGCGCCCACGGGTTCGCGCTTGATCAGGTAGCCGAGCCAGCGGAACAAGTAGCCGGCCTCGACCAGTGCGCCGAACAGGATCAGGGCGAGCAGCCAGAGACGGCCCTCGGCGGCGAGGACGTGGATCAGGTCCCATTTCGCATAGAAGCCGGGGAAGGGCGGCAGACCCGTCAACAAGGCGACGAAAGTGATGAAGGCGAACAGCAGGAAGGGCCGTTCGCGCAGCACCGACCAGGCGCTCAGGCCCCGGTTTTCCAGCAGACCGGACAGCCAGTACAGGCCGGCCTTGGCCACCGCGTGGGCGAGCAGGATGCCGCCGGCCACGAAATACACCGCTTCGCCGAGGATGTCGCGCTGGCCGAGTACGGCCAGCACCAGGCCGGTCTGGGCGATCGAGGAATAGCCGAGCAGGCGGCGGTCATTGTCCTGCGGCAGGGCCAGCAGGTTGGCGGCCACGAAGGTCACCACGCCGATGCCGGTGGCGACCGGCAGCCAGCTGTCGCCCCCCACGAGCAGCAACTTGTCGACGGCAAACAGCGCGGCCGCGCCGGTGGCCGCGGAAAACAGGGCAGAAAATGCCGGATGCGCGGATTCGTAGATGTCCAGGGCCCAGCCGTTGGCGGGGAAGGGCTTGAGTTCCGCCGCCACTGCGATGAACATCAGGAAAAAGGCGATCACGCCGACCGGTTGCGAGAGCAGGGTTTCCTGGCCATCGAGGTTGAGGTTGCCGGTGGCGTGGTAGGCGAAGATGATGCCGATCAGCAGCAACACCGAGATCACCTGCGACACGACCAGGTACTTGAAGCCGGCGGCCAGGGCGCGCGGATCGCTGGATAGCAGGACCAGGCCGCCGGTGGCGATGACGATCAGTTCAAGGAAAACGAACAGGTTGAACAGGTCGCGGGTGAGTACGATGCCGGTCAAGGCCATGACCAGCACCAGCAGTACCGCCATTGCGCGCCGGCCCTGACTGTACAGGGCATCCCTGAGATTGAATGCGGCCAACAGACCGGTCAGGCTGATCAACAGGCTGAGCACCGCTTCGAGCAAACCCATGCGCAGGTTGATGGCGAACGGTGGCGGCGTGCCCGCGGTCCAGAGGTCGACGGGTTGGCTGCTGCCGGTGGCCAACGCCAACAACCAGTGGGCTGAGATGACAGTCATCGCGGTCAGGGCGGCGAGGGTGATGCCCCAAGCCAGGCCACGCTGACCGTCACGGATGAACCCGATCAGGAACGCGGCGCCCAGGCCCAGCGCGAGGATCAGCAACGGACTTACCATTTCAGCTCCGTCAGCTTGCCGATATCCAGGGTCCGCCTCTTCTCGTAAAGCCGGTAGGCATACGCCAGCATCAGGGCGGTGACGCCGACGCCGATGACGATGGCGGTCAGCACCAGGGCTTGTGGCACGGGGTCGATGATGCGCTGCACCGCGTCCGCGGCGGAGACCGTCGAGTCCAGGATCGGCGCAGTCCGGCCGGGCAGGTAACCGACCGCAACGATGACCAGGTTGACCCCGGCATCGGCGACCGTGAAGGCGACGATCATGCGCAACAGGTTGCGCTGGGTGAGCGCGCCGTAGAAGCCGATCAGGATCAGCAGGAAGCCCGTGGCCAGGGCGATCTGGGCGATCACAGGTCCTCCGTTTCGGACAGGCTGGCAAGCATGGACGAGAACTCCGCACCCACCTTGAGGCCGATCAGGCTGTATATGACCGGGATCGCGCCAGCGGAGAACAACTGGCCCAGTTCGCCAACCGGCAAGATCCGGTTGTCGAGGAAGCCGCCAGCCAGGAACAGGCCGGCGACCCCGAGGCTGACATAGAAGACCCCGGCCAGCGATTCGATGGTGCCGATCAGGCCATGGCTGAAATGCTTGAGCGGATCGGCAAGCAGCATCAGCAAGACACCGGAGGCCAGGATGGCGCCGCCCTGGAAGCCTCCGCCCGGGGTCAGGTGGCCGTTGGCGAAGACGTAGACGCCGAGCAGCATGATCAGCGGGGCAAGCAGGCGGGTGCCGGTGTTCAGCAACTCGCCCGCCGGCACGGCGGCACGCTCGGTGCGGCGCCGGCTTTGCGCCAGGACCAGGCCGACGATGGCCGCGGACAGGAACAGCACGGTCACTTCGCCCAGGGTGTCGAGGCCCCGATAGGTGACGATGATGGCGGTGACCAGGTTGGCGGCACCCAGATCGGGCGCGGTGCGCTCGGCATAGTAGCGCGCGGTCTGGTTGAGTTCGCTGTCCGGCATGTAGCCGGCCTGCAACTGGAGGAACAAGCCGCCCAGCGCGGCAAGCAGGAGCAGGGCAAGGGCACGCTTAATCATCGCGGTCGCCCTCCTTCTCACCCGCGCGCACCCGGCTGAGCACGAAGAAGAACAGGAAGGTGGTGAGACCGCTGCCGATCGCCGCCTCGGTCATGGCCACATCGGGCGCGGCCAGGATCAGGAACAGCACCGAAGCCAGCAGGCTGACCAGGCCCGCGGCCAGGATCGTCGCCGGAAGGCCGTTGCGTTCCCGGACCGCAACCCCGGCCGCGACCAGCATGGCCAGGCAGAGCAGGCCGGTCAGCGCGGTCAGCAAGCCACTCATTTCGGGCCTCCTTCGTCTTCCGCCAGGCGGTCGACCCCGGCCTCGGGCCGCTGGCCGGCGCGGTGCGTGGCGCGAGCCAGGACCTGGGACGACAGCGGGTTGGTGAATAGCAGGAAGAGGGCGATCAGGGCCAGCTTCAGTGTCCACTCCGGGTGCAGACAGGCAAAGCCGGCCAGGGTCAGCAGGGTGCCGAGCGTGGTCGCCTTGGTGCCGGCCTGAATCCGGTTGTAGGTGTCCGGCATGCGTACCAGGCCGAGGCCGCCGAGCAGCAGGAAGCTGGCGCCAGCCAACAACAGGAGTCCGCCCAGAATCGCCATCAGTAGCCCCGTTCCAGATAGCGTGCCACGGCGATCACACCGAGGAAGGACAGCAAGGCATAGATCAAGGCCACGTCGAGATACAGGCCACGCCCCTCGAGGAAAGCCACCAATACGATGCCGGAGACCGAAATGATGGTCAGCACGTCAAAGGCCACCACCCGGTCGGCCAGTGTCGGACCCTTGAGGAAGCGCCACAGGGCCAGCAGGAAAGCCACGCCGATCAAGGCCGCCGCCGCCAGGATCAGGCCCTCAGCCATACATGACCTCCAGGTAGGATTCGAAGCCGGCGACAATCTCGCGGGTGGCGGTTTCGATATCGTCGGCAGTCATGCTGACCCAGTGAACGTACAGCCATTCGTCACGCAATTCGACCGACAGCGTGCCCGGTGTCAAAGTGATCGAGTTGGCCAGCATCAGACGACCCATGGGGCTCTGCAGGCGGGTCCGGACCTTGACGATGCCCGGCTTGAGGGGCAAGGCGGGGGAGAGCACGATGGCGGCCAGGTTCAGGTTCGACTTGACCAGTTCCTTGACGAAGAAAAACAGGTAACCGAAGGTGGCCCAGAGCGCACCGGGCGTAAGCCGGAAATCGGCAAAGATCGCGGCCTGACGCCGGAACAGCAAGGTCAGGATCAGGGCCACGCCCAGGCCCGCCCAGACCACATCCGGGTCGAGGGAGCCGTTGAGCCACAGCCAAAGAACGAACAAGGCCGTGAAGGTGACAAACGTGGCGCGATCCATGGGGACGTGTGGGTGTTCCGAGCAGGGTGATAGTCGAATAGTACTGGCATGATGCCACAATTCCATTAAATCAGTATATGACCATATTATTAATTTAATGGCTTTTATCCCGGGCGCTGACCGGCTGGATGGGGCTTATTCGTCACCCAGAATGTCCACCCCTTTGGGGGGGGTGAACTTGAACAGATCCTGCTTCAATGCGGGATTGCCACGGATGCCCGAGAATTCGAGCAGTGTGCGCTGACCGAAATTGTCATGCAGTTCCATGGCCGTCAGGGTCCCGTCACGGAACCCGAGCCGGACCGACTGGAAGGTGCCTTCCTTGTGCTTGGGCGTGGCCAGCAGCCATTCCAGGCCGTCCTTCAGGCCACCATCCTGAAGCTTGAAATGGCGGTCGAGATCGTTCTTGCCGGCCAGCAGGGCGGCGGGGCTTTCCCCGATCGAGCGATCCAGCGGCTTGACCGTGACCTGTTCCAGGTCGCTGTCGTAGATCCAGATCTTCTTACCGTCGCCGACGATGAGCTGTTCGTAGGGTTTGCGATACACCCAACGGAAGCGGCCAGGGCGAGAGAAATACAACTCGCCGCTCGACACCTGGCCGGCCCGGCCCTGCTTGTCATAGACGGTTTGCTTGAAGGTGCCGCTCAGGGTGCGGATATCCTGGGCAAACGCGTGCAGGCGGTCGACCGCGTCGGCCTGGGCGGTACCGAGGGTCAGGCAGGCGGCGAGGGCGAGCAGGGGACGGCGGGGATCAATCATGGTTCGGGCTCAAGACTTCTCGGTTTCCGTTACTGGACATGGGCGACACCAGTCCGGCGTGTTCCATGGCCTCGATCAGCCGGGCGGCCCGGTTGTAGCCAATGCGCAGATGGCGTTGCACGGCCGAGATCGAAGCCCGGCGCGTTTTCAGGACGATGGCGACGGCTTCGTCGTATAGAGGATCGGCTTCGTCATCGGTTCCTTCACCGGACGCTTCCTCGCCTTCATCGGGCAGGGCGGTGACCGCCTCGATGTAGTCGGGTGGCCCCATCTCCTTGAGCCAGGCGGTGACCCGATGCACCTCGTCGTCGGACACGAAGGCCCCGTGCACCCGGGTCGGGACACCATGGCCGGGCGGCAGGTAGAGCATGTCACCCATGCCGAGCAGGGCCTCGGCGCCCTGCTGGTCGAGGATGGTCCGGGAATCGATCCGGCTGGACACCTGGAAGGCGATCCGGGTCGGGATGTTGGCCTTGATCAGGCCGGTGATGACATCCACCGACGGGCGTTGCGTGGCCAGGATCAGGTGGATGCCGGCGGCACGCGCCTTTTGTGCCAGTCGGGCGATCAATTCCTCGACCTTCTTGCCGGTCACCATCATCAGGTCGGCGAGCTCGTCGATGACCACGACGATGTAGGGCAGATGCTCCAGTCGTTCCGGGTTGTCCGGGGTGATCGAGAAGGGGTGGGTGAGCGGGGTGCCCGCTTTCTCAGCTTCCTTGAGCTTCTGGTTGAAGCCGACGATGTTGCGTACGCCAGTGGCCGACATCAGCTTGTAGCGGCGTTCCATCTCGGCCACGCACCAGTTCAGCGCGGTACCCGCCAGGCGCATGTCGGTGACCACGGGCGCGAGCAGGTGCGGAATGCCCTCGTAGGTCGAGAGTTCGAGCATTTTCGGGTCGACCAGGATCATGCGCACATCGCTGGGTGCCGATTTGTACACCAGGGACAGGATCACCGCATTGATCGCCACCGACTTGCCCGAGCCGGTGGTGCCGGCCACCAGGACGTGCGGCATCTTGGCCAGGTCGGCCACCACCGGATTGCCGCTGATGTCCTTGCCCAGCGCCATGGTCAGCGGCGAGTGCATTTCGGCATAGACCTTGGCGCCGAGGATTTCCGAAAGTCTTACGGTCTGGCGCTGGCTGTTGGGAATTTCCAGGGCCATGCAGGTCTTGCCGGGAATGGTTTCCACCACCCGGATGCTGACCACGGAAAGGGACCGGGCCAGATCCTTCGCCAAATTGGTCACCTGGGCACCCTTGACGCCCGACGCGGGCTCGATTTCGTAGCGGGTCACCACCGGCCCCGGATAGGCTGCCAGTACCCGCACCTCGACGCCGAACTCGAGCAGCTTGCGTTCGATCAGCCGAGATGTCGCTTCCAGCCCGGCCTCATCGACCTTGGTGGTTTGTGCTGGCGCTTCGTCGAGCAGGTGCAATGGCGGGCGCTGGCTGTCGGGGGTGTCCCGGAACAGGAAGGCTTGCCGTTCCTGCTCGGCGCGCTTGGATTTCTGGATTTCCTGCTTGGGCAGTTCGATGTGGATCGGCGTTTCCTGCTTGCGGCGCTGGCGCTCCCGGCTCAGGGCTTCTTCGCGTTCGCTGCTGGCTTCGAGACCGGCCTTGCGATCGCGGTAGGCTTGCCAGCGGTCGTAGAGACTGAAATAGAGCCACTCCAGGCCAGCCCCAAGATGTTCGGCCAGGCTCAGCCAGGACATCCCGGTGAAAAGACTGAAGCCGATGCCCCAGAACACCAGGAGCAGCAATGTGCCGCCCTCGAAACCCAGGGTCACCCTGACCAGGTCGGCAATGCCGCCGCCCAGGACGCCACCCGGCTGGAGCGGCAAAGTGAAGCCCAGGCTGTGCAGGCGCAGGGATTCGATGCCACTGCTGGCCAGCAACATCACCAGGAAGCCGGCCAGGGTCACCGCCAGGCCGTGGCGATCCCCGGAATCCGCGTCACCGATTCGGCGATAGCCCCACCAGACCAGGAATAGGGCAAGAATCACCCACCACCAGGCCGAGGCGCCGAACAGGAACAGCATGAGATCGGACAACCAGGCACCCGTGGCGCCCCCGATGTTAGTGACGAATTCGCGATTGCCGGTGCTCGACCAGCCCGGATCGGCGCGGTCGTAGCTGCCCAGGATCAGGGCCATGAACACTGCGAAAGTGACCGCCAGGATCCACCAGGCCTCACGGAGCAAGCGAGCCATCTGAGGCGCGAGCGGCTTGCGTACTTTCTTGGTGGCTGGGGCGCGGCGGACGTTTCCCGACATTGTTTGGCTTGAGAGAGTGATTTGAAAATTCTAACCGATGGCGACAGGGTCGCCCGAATGAACCCACAAAGATACGCCTAATGTATAGCAAGCAAAATTTACGGTTAAATCATATACCTACCTGACAGGGTAGCTTATGACCTATCCGACAGGGTATCTTATGACCTACCCATCAGGGTTATAGCGCGCAGAAAAAAGCC
>JBMOQW010000009.1:0-119572 GCA_049322515.1 Pseudomonadota bacterium | reverse complement strand
CATTTTGGACGTGCAACACTTCACCCGTTTTTGCGCTAGGATTTCGCTAACCTCGCGAGAGAAGCATGTGCGAAGGCCACGGAGCGATCCGTGGCCTTCGTCGTTTCTGCCTTCGCGATCCGACCCGCCGAGCGCGATGGGTCCTTCCTGGCCGAAAAGCCATGCGGGGGGCGCGAGCGCGGCGCTTCGATAGCGTCAGAGTGCAAACCGAGGTTTGCAGGGTTTGCGGTTTGCACCCCAGTCAAGGGTGGGCGTTGAATTCACCCCCTTGCCACCGAAAACGGTCACCCCTATTCCGGCCAGTACTGGTGCGGCTTTCGGCCGATTTCAGGGCCGAAAAGTGGCAAATCGGCCACCGTGAAATTTGGCTGAAGAAAAGGGCCTGCGGTGCGCCCAGGCCATTGGGCGGTTTGCAGTCAGGCGATGCGATACGCCCGCTGCCCGTCCGCACCCTTCTCGGTGACCACCTCGTAACCAAGGCGCTTCCGGATCATGCCGGAGATCGCCCCCCGGACGGTATGGGCTTGCCAACCGGTGCCGGCCATCATCTGGGCAATGGTCGCGCCGCCGGGGTTGCGCAGCGCATCGATGATTGCGGCCAGCTTGGCGCCGGAGCGGATCGTGCGCGACGTGGCCTCCAGTTTCTGGAGGGCGTGGGTGGCCTCGCGTTTCGTGAGGGCATCGGGGGCGTCCATTTTCTTGACACCCTTGGGGGTGGGACGCTGTTTGCCGACAGCGGTGTAGCCGGCATCGGTAATCTGGTGCTGACCATCGATATCAATAATGAGCCCTCGGGCGAGCAGCCCCTCGATGACTTTGGCGCGGGCGCCTCCGCGCAGGGTGGGCGGGAAGGGTTCGATATTGCCGTCCTGGCGGTTGGCGGCGGCTTTGAGGATGGTGGCCTGGGTGTCGGTGAGCTTGGCGTGGGTGGTCATGTCGATCTCCGGTAGTTGGTGGGAATCGTCACTCGTTGCCGTCGAAAATCGCCAGCAATTCGTCCAACCCGGCCTCCACCCGCCCGAGATCGCCGACGTGGCCCCAATGAATGGCATCGGGGTCATGACCGAAATGGTCGTCGGCAAGTTGCTGCAGCCGTTCCAGCTTGGCGTAGATGGCGGCGGCGCGGGCGAGATAGGCGTCGAGGGCGGTTTGCTTGGCGTTCATCTTGGGCTCCAAGTTGTGATTGACGACAAGCTCATGAACGCGCTGTTCTACAGGGAAGCCAAGCTATTTCTGATGCGGTTTGCATCAAACACTACCCCGGAAAGGCCGGACCTGATAGATTGCAACCTTTGCCATCGATTACGACTTTATGCGATCCGATCAGCAGAATTCAGAGGCTGCAGCAAGCGAGCCTTGGGTATCCGTCGAGCAACTCGTCGAGCATCTGGGCGTGACACGCGATTCGATATACCGATGGATTGACCGCAAGGGGCTACCTGGGCATCGCGTTGGGCGCCTCTGGAAATTCAAGATTTCCGAGGTCGATGAGTGGGTACGCGCGGGAGGCGCGGACGAAACACAACAATAGCAGAGCTGATTATGGCCAAGACCAAGAAACCGACAAATCAACCCAGTCTGCCGTTTCCGCCGGCAGCCGATGCCCTGCATCAGGACGGCAACTGGCTGTGGATTCCGCTGCGCAAGGAATGGCGTGATGTTACGACCAAGCCGGAGGAGATCGTCCGGCAGAAATTCATCCGCACGTTGGTAGAGCATTACGGCTACGCGCTGGAGCAGATGGATCAGGAGCGGCGCACGCAGCACGGGCACAAGAGCCCGCGTGCCGACATCGTGATCTGGCAGACGGCCACGGAAAAAGAAGCCGGGCGCACGCCGGTACTGGTCATCGAATGCAAGACCGACACCATCGAGATTCAGGAGCGCGACTACTATCAGGGCGAGTCCTACACCCGCGCCACCGGCTGCGAGTTCTTCATCGCCACCAATGCACGGCATACGGCGGTGTTCAAGCTGGTGCCCGGTTTGCCGGGTGGGTTCGTCGCCATCAACGAAATTCCAAAGGCCACGGACTGGGGCGATGCCAAGCGGCTGAAGGAAATCCGCGAATCCCTGCGCACCTTCAACCGCAAGGAGTTCCAGGATTTGCTGTTCGTCTGCCACAGCATCCTGCGCGACGTGCACAAGATGGACCCGGGCCGTGCATTCGACACCATCTCCAAAATCCTGTTCATCAAGATGTATGTGGAGCGTTCCGGCCAGCACGGCACGTTCACTACTGACTACCTCGACCGCCGCGCCGCCGTGCGCCTGCCGACCGATCCGGCGGTGCACGATGGCCTGTTCGACCAGACCAAGACCTACTACCGCACCGACGACCTGTTCACCGCCGCCGACAAGCTCGACATCTCGGAGGAAACTTTTCGCCGCATCGTCAAGCAACTGGAACGCTTCGATCTCTCCAAGACCGGCGACGACATCAAGGGCCTGGCTTTCGAGAAATTTCTTGGCACCACGTTCCGTGGCGAATTGGGCCAGTTCTTCACGCCGCGCCCGGTCGTAGAGTTCATGGTCGACCTGCTCAATCCGCAGGAGAAGCAGCTCATTTGCGATCCGGCATCCGGCTCCGGCGGTTTCCTGATCCGTGCCTTTGAGCACGTCCGCGCCCAGATCGTGGCCGACATCCAGCGCCAGAAGGATGAGGAGCGTGCCCGCATTGAAGCGCTGGCCCTGCCCGAGGAGGAGGAGGAACGTCAGATTGAGGAAGCCTTCTCGCGCCTGAACCGACAACTGCTGCCCAGCGACGACAACAATAAACCCATCGACACCCGCGTGGGGCGTCTGGCCTGGCAGTGCATTTATGGCACCGATGCCGAACCGCGTGCCGCCCGCACCGCCAAGATGAACATGATCATGCACGGCGACGGGCATGGCGGCATTCACTATCACGATGGCCTGCTCGACATCAACGGCATCTTCAATGGCCGCTTCGATCTGGTGCTGACCAATCCGCCGTTCGGCTCCAACGTTGGCAGCGACCAGAAGGTGGGCGGCAGCGATGAAACCCGCGTACCGAATGACGAAGCCTATCTCACGCGCTGCCGCGAACGCGGCTACGGACCAGCCTGGGAAGAAAGCCACCAGAGCCTGCTCGACGCCGCCGCCGCCAAGACTCCGATCCTCGATCTGTTCGAGATCGGCAAAGCCAAAAACAATCGCCCCACCGAACTGATCTTCGTCGAACGCTGCCTCAATCTGCTCAAGCCCGGCGGCCGCATGGGCATCGTGCTGCCCGATGGCAACCTCAACAATCCGTCGCTGGCCTGGCTGCGCCGTTGGGCAGAAGGCCGCGCCAAGTTGCTGGCGGTGGTCAGCCTGCCGGAAGAAACATTCAAGTCCAGCAATGCCACGGTCAAGGCTTCGCTGGTCTTCCTACGCAAATTCACCGAGGCTGAGAGCCAGCAATGGGAAGCCGCATGGACACAGGCCCACGCCGAACTCGATACCGGTTTTGCCGCGCAGCGCAGTGCTCAGCACACGGCGTATGCACCGCGCATTGTCACCGGCGAAGAGCCGAGGCGCAACGCCTGCTGGATGAGCTGGCCGCTCTGGGCATCTGTCGCACGCTGCCGCTATGGCAAACCGGGGAATCACCCGTCTACCCACGCCAGGCGAAGCCCACCGTGCAAGGAAAACCGGCCTGGCAGGGCGAAGCGGCCAAGGAACACAAGAAAGCCGCCGCCGAACTGAAGAAACAGGCCACCGCCGTGCTGGCCACGGTACAGAAGCGCGGTGATGCACTGCTGTCGGAGCTGAAAACCAGGTATCGCGCTATCGATGAATCCCACACTGCCGCGCTGTGGGCGCGGGTGCGTGAGCTATTCGACTATCCCGTATTCGTCGCCGCACCCAAGACCGTGGGCATCACTTCCACCGGGGAAACCGGCGAGGGGGTGGCGAGCGAGCTGCCTGATCTGCTCAAAGCCTATCGCGAATTCGAGGACTGGTTGGCGCAAGGCGCGCAGCCGAAGGCCACGCCAAATTTTCAGGCGCCCTCCACTGCGTAATCCGGCGGTGGAGGGAAATAGAACGCTGGATTGAAAACGAAGCTGGCGCGGTGCGGGCCAGCGGCTTCCCTGTGTTGCCGCTGAGCGATGTCGTTATTCCGCGCCATGAGCCTGTGCGTGTCACAGGTGCGCTCGGTGACTGGCAGGCCATCACCATCAAATTCTCGGGCGAGGTGCTGCCGCGCGAGCGTGCCGAGGCATTCAAGGGGGCGATGTTCGCTGCTTATCCCGGCGACCTCGCGTTCTCGAAGATCGATGCGCGCAATGGCGCGGTCGGGCTGATTCCATCGAGCATCCCCAAGGCGGTGGTCACCAGCGAATATCCGGTATTCACACCGAGGGCAGATAAGCTGAGCCCCGCATACCTGCACCATTTGCTGCGGGCGGACCACTTCAAGATCGATCTGCAGCGCAAGGCATCCGGTACCAGTGGCCGCAAGCGTGTCACGCCGGAAGGTTTTCTGAGTCTCGAAATTCCCGTTCCCTCGCTGGATGAACAGGATGCGCTGATTACTGCCTATGCTGACGCACTGACCCGTGCTGCACAACTTGAGCAGGAAGCCGAAACCATTGAGCGCGCAGGCTGGCAGGCCTTCGAGACCGCCTTGGGCGTGGCCCCGCCACCGCCCTTACCGGATCGTCCGGTATTCGTGGCACGGTTCAAGGATGTGGAGCGTTGGAGCCACGAGAGCATCTTACGATCAGGGGCTCAATTACCCGCAAGCGCTGGTGGTGTGTCGATGATTCCTCTCGGGCAGCGAGGCAGGGTGAGCTACGGCATTCAAAAGTGTCCAGCTAACCGGCCTGCTGTACACGCACGCCCATATCTGCGCGTGGCCAACGTGCAACGCGGTGTATTGGATCTGCGGGAGATCAAGTACATCAACGTCCCCGACGAGGAAATGCCAAAACTGCGGCTCGAAGTCGGCGATGTCCTTCTCTGCGAAGGAAACAGTCCCGATTTGGTGGGGCGTGGTGCGATCTGGCGTGGCGAAATCGAAGACTGTGTTCATCAAAACCACGTGTTGCGAGTCCGCCTTGACCGTGAAAAGCTACTCCCGGAGTTCGTATTGGCGGTGATCAACAGTAGTCACGGCCAAGCCTACTTCCGCAGCAAAGCCAAGCGCACTACCAACCTCGCGTCGATCAACAGCAAGGAAGTAGCTGAGCTTCCCATTCCTGATCTTGCAATTCCTCAACAGCGTGAATTGCTGGAAGAGTTGAATCGGCAAACAACAATGGCCGACAACAAACGCTCCGAGGCCGCCACCCTGCGCCAGTCCGCCTGGGCCGCCTTCGAATCCGCGCTGTTCACTCCCGCCGAGTCGAGCGCCGTATGACGCTGGATTTCGCCACCCTCGACGCCCTACGTACCCGCCACCCTGCCTGGCGACTGCTGCGTTCGGACCATGCGCCACTGGTGGCGAGCTTTCTGCACCGCGTATTCGTCGCACCCAATGTGCGGGTGATGGCGGCCGCCGATTTATCCGAGACGCTGGAGGATGAGCTGTACGCCCTGCGTCTGCATCTCGGCGACACTGCGTTTCCCAAGCCCGCGCTCGACTATCTGAACGACTGGGCATCGCCGGATAAGGGCTGGCTGCGCAAGTTTTACAAGCCCGGCACCGACGAGGCGCAATTTGACCTCACGCCCGCGACCGAGAAGGCCATCGCTTGGTTGGCGCAGCTTTCCGAGCGGCAGTTCGTCGGCACCGAATCGCGCCTGCTCACGCTGTTCGACCTGCTAAAGCAGATGAGCGAGGGTAGCGAGGCCGACCCGGCCAAGCGCATCGCCGACCTGCACAAGAAGCGTGACGAAATCGATGCCGAGATTGCCCGCGTGTTGGCGGGCGATGTGCCGCTGCTGGATGACACGGCGCTGAAGGATCGCTTTCAGCAGTTCATGCAGGGTGCGCGCGAGTTGCTCACCGACTTTCGCGAGGTGGAGCACAACTTCCGCCAGCTGGACCGGCGTGTTCGCGAGCGCATTGCGCTGTGGGAAGGAAGCAAGGGGGCGCTGCTGGAAGACATCATGGGCGAACGCGACGCGATTGCCGATTCCGATCAGGGCAAGAGCTTCCGAGCGTTCTGGGATTTTCTGCTCTCCAGCCGCCGCCAGGAGGAGTTGACCGAGTTGTTGGAACGGGTGCTTCAGCTTCCGGCGGTGGCTGCCTTGCAGCCCGATACCCGTACCCGCCGCGTGCATTACGACTGGATGGAGGCCGGCGAACACACCCAACGCACGGTGGCGGCCTTGTCGCAACAACTGCGCCGTTTTCTCGACGACCAAGCCTGGCTGGAAAACCGCCGCATCATGGACATTCTGCACGGCATTGAGAGCAAGGCCCTGGCGCTGCGGGAAGCGCCGCCGACGGGAACCGTGATGGAGATGGCAGAGTCTTGCGCCGATATCGAACTGGCGATGGAGCGGCCCTTGTTTACGCCGCCGGTGAAACCGGTCATTGCCAACCTGGCACTGATGGCGGGGGACGAGGACATCGACCCATCCGCCTTGTTCGATCAGGTGGTGGTGGACAAGGCCAGGCTGACCCGTCACATCCGCCATGCCTTGCAGGATAGGGTGCAGATCACCTTGCGCGAACTGGTGACATCCCAGCCCCTGCAGCAGGGCTTGGCGGAACTGGTGGCCTACCTGCAGCTGGGCAGCGATGCCTTCAACGCGGTGGTGGATGAGGACACGCCAGAAGCCATTCACTGGCAGGCAGAAGATGATCGTGGCGAAGCTGTAAGTCGCACGGCCCGCTTGCCTCGGGTGATTTTCATGCGCTGACCCAAGAACGAATCAGGGAATTCAACAGGGATGGAACAAGACTTCGCCAGCGCAATAACCACACTTGCAGCCGCATCCGAGCCGGATCTGTCGTCGTTGTTGATCGGGCTGCTCAAAGGGGTGCAGTACCGGGAGCAGGATGAGCGCCAGTGGGCGGCATTGCTGAACCTGCAAGCCCGCGTTCGGGACTACGTGGCGGTACTCAATCTGGAACTGGTGCTGGATGAGGCCGAGGGTTATGCCTTCCTGAAAAGCCGCCCGGAGCCTGCCGAGGATGATCCGTCACCGCGCTTGCCGCGCCTGGTTGCGCGGCGCCCCTTGTCGTTTCCGGTGAGTTTGTTGCTGGCCTTGCTGCGCAAGAAATTGGCCGAATTCGATGCCAGCGGCGGCGACACGCGTCTGGTGCTATCGCGTGATGAGATCGTCGAGTTGGTCCGGGTTTTTCTGCCTGATGGGCCCAACGAGGCCAAACTGATCGACCAGATCGAAACCACCATCAACAAGGTGGTAGAACTGGGCTTTCTGCACAAGCTCAAGCCTGCGAGTGGTGGCTTGGCAGGGCAGGCCAATTTCGAGGTTCGGCGCATCCTGAAGGCCTTTGTCGACGCGCAGTGGCTGGCCGAGTTCGATGCCCGCTTGGCGGCCTACCAATCCGCCCTGTCCGGCGCGGCATCGGCCAAGGAGGTGCGCGATGAGTGAGGCGCAGTCTCTGGGACTGGACTTCATGGCGGACGATGCGTTGTCGGGCTTTCGTCTCTCCCGGCTGGAGGTTTTCAATTGGGGCACGTTCGACAGCCGGGTTTGGACGCTACAACTGGACGGCAAGAATGGACTACTCACTGGCGACATCGGTTCCGGCAAGTCCACGCTGGTGGATGCCATTACCACGCTGCTGGTGCCAGCCCATCGCATTGCCTATAACAAGGCCGCCGGAGCGGACAGCAGGGAGCGAACCTTGCGTTCCTACGTGTTGGGGCACTACAAATCCGAACGGAATGAGGTCACTGGGGTGGCCAAGCCGGTATCCCTGCGCGACAACAACAGCTATTCCGTCATCCTGGGCGTGTTTCACAACGCGGGTTACGACCAGACGGTGAGCCTGGCGCAAGTGTTCTGGATGAAGGAGGCGCAAGGGCAGCCCGCCCGGTTCTTCCTCGGGGCCGAGCGCAGCCTGTCGATTGCCGAGGATTTCGCCAACTTCGGCACCGACATCGCTGCCCTGCGCAAGCGGCTGCGTGGGACCGGCGCCGAACTGCACGACAGCTTTCCGCCCTATGCCGCGTGGTTCAGGCGCCGCTTTGGCATTGAGAATGATCAGGCGTTGGAGCTGTTCCACCAGACGGTGTCGATGAAGTCGGTGGGCAATCTGACCGACTTCGTGCGTAACCATATGCTGGAGCCGTTCGAGGTGGCATCGCGCATCCAGGCACTAATCGGACACTTCGACGATCTCAACCGTGCCCATCAGGCCGTGCTCAAGGCTCAGCAACAGGTGGAATTGCTGACGCCATTGGTGGCCGATTGCAAGCGGCATGGCGAGCTGGTGAACGAGGTGAATCATCTTCGGCATTGTCGCGACGGCCTACGTGCGCACTTCGCCAGCCTCAAATTGGGATTGCTGGACAAACGTCTTGGCCTGCTCGATGAAGAGTGGAACAAGGTCGATGGGCAGGTTCGACGCCTGGACGGTACGCGCGAAGAGCAAGGCCGTCAGGTCGATGAACTGAAGCAGGCCATCAATGACAACGGTGGCGACCGTCTGGAGCGGCTTGCCACCGATATCCGCAAGAAAGAGCAACTGCGCGATGTACGCAAGACCAAGGATGGGCGTTACTGTGAACTGGCGGCCGTTTTAGGCGAGTCTGCGCCCCGCGACGATGCCGGCTTTGCCGCGCAGCGGGCGCAATTCAAGACGTGGCGGGAAGATGTCCAAAACCGCGACGCCGACCTCCAGAACACGCTGACCGAGCATGGCGTGAGCTTGCGTCAGGGAAAACTTGAGCACGAACGATTGACTGCGGAAATCGACAGTCTCAAACGCCGGCGCAGCAACATTGACGACCAGCAGATTCAGATACGCGCTGCTCTGTGTGCCGCGCTGGGCCTGGATGTGGACGATATGCCTTTTGCGGGGGAGTTGATCCAGGTACGCGAGGAGGAGCGCGACTGGGAAGGCGCGGCCGAAAGACTGCTGCGCGGCTTCGGCCTGGCTCTGCTTGTGCCGGATGCCCATTACAAGGCGGTTGCCGAGTGGGTGGATGGCAGTCATCTGCACGGGCGCCTGGTCTATTTCCACGTTCGACCCCGCAAAACATCGGATTTGCCGGAACTGCACCGTGACTCATTGGTGAGGAAACTCGCCATCAAGCCCGATTCACCCCACTACGACTGGCTGGAGCGTGAGCTCGCCCATCGTTTTGATGTGGCCTGTTGCGCCACCCAGGAGCAGTTCCGCCGGGAAACGCGGGCCATCACCCGCGCAGGCCAGATCAAAGACCCGACTGGCCGGCACGAGAAGGATGACCGGCACCGCATCGATGACCGCAGCCGCTACGTGCTCGGCTGGAGCAATAGCGCCAAGATTGCCGCGCTGGAAGCCAAGCGTCGCCAACTCGAAAGCCATCTCGGCGAGGTGGGCAGCCAAATCGGCAAGATCGACGGCGAGCGCAAGGGGCTGCAGACCAGACTAGACGCACTGACACGTCTGGAAGAGTTCACGAGCTTCGAAGAAATCGATTGGGTCAGTGTAGCGACGGACATCGCAGCACTTGAAGACGAGCGCCAAAAGCTGGAGCAGGCATCGGATGTCCTCAAGCAATTGAATGAACGCCTGCGGGAACTGCAGCAGGCGCTCAAGGGCATCGAAGAGGAACTGCAATCCGTGCGCGACCGACGCGCCAAGGTGGAGCAGCGTCGCTCGGATGCACAGGAACTGCGCCAGCAGACGACATTACTGGTCCAGGACGCCGCTGTCGATGCGCGGCTGTCGGCCACCTTGGAGACTATGCGGGCCGAGGCCCTGGGGGAACACCAGCTGACCGTGGAATCCTGCGACAACCGCGAGCAGGACATACGCACCTGGCTGCAAGCGCGGATCGATTCCGAGGATCTGAAGCTCAAACGCCTGGCTGAGAAGATCATCAAGGCGATGGCGTCATTCAAGGAAACCTTCAAACTTGAGACGGCCGAGATGGATGCCAGCCTGGAAGCCGCCTTCGAGTTCGAAAATCTGCTGACGCAGCTCAATCGCGATGATCTGCCACGTTTCGTGGCACGCTTCAAGGAATTGCTGAACGTAAACACCATCAACGAAATTGCCAACTTCAATGCTCAGTTGGCACGCGAGCGCGAGACGATCAAGGATCGCATCGCCCACATCAACAAGTCGCTCTCGAAAATCGACTACAACCCTGGACGCTACATCGTGCTGGAATCGCAGGCCAGCCCCGATGCCGAAATTCGCGATTTCCAGCAGGATCTGCGCGCCTGCACCGAGGGTGCGGTGACTGGGTCAGACGACACCCAGTATTCCGAAGCCAAGTTCCTTCAGGTAAAGGCGATCATCGACCGGTTCCGTGGACGGGATGGCTTGTCGGAACAGGATCGGCGCTGGACCGCGAAGGTCACGGATGTGCGCAACTGGTTCCTGTTCGCAGCCAGCGAGCGCTGGCGCGAGGACAATACGGAACACGAGCACTATTCGGATTCGGGCGGAAAATCGGGCGGCCAGAAGGAGAAACTGGCCTACACCATTCTCGCCGCCAGCCTAGCGTACCAGTTCGGCTTGGAATGGGGTTCGGTGCGCTCGCGCTCCTTCCGCTTCGTGGTCATCGACGAGGCGTTTGGGCGTGGCTCGGACGAGTCGGCGCAATACGGTTTGAAGCTGTTTCGGCAACTCAACCTGCAACTGCTGATTGTTACGCCGCTGCAGAAAATCCACATCATCGAGCCCTTTGTGTCCAGCGTAGGGTTCGTGCACAACGAGGGCGGTCGGGCCTCCAAATTGCGTAACCTGTCCATCGAAGAGTACCGGGCGCAGAAGGCCAGGGATGCTGCAGCGATAGCGCCAGTGGCGCCGCAGTCCGCGCAGGAGATTCCACAGTGACGTGGACGACCCCAAAGGAATTGAAAGCGCAGTTGGCTCGGCTATGGGAACGAGGGGAGTTGTTGCGGGATACCGTGACGGGCAACACCCGTTTCCCATTGCGCTTGACCATCAAGGGCCCCGCGTCAGCGGACATCACCGAGCGGTTTGACGCCGTGCGCACCTGGGCTGCGGAATTGGCCAACGCCAGTCCCTTGCGTTTGGAGTGGCAGGAGATTCGCCACCGGGTGCAGGGATTGCAGAAGCTCCCGTCGAGCTGCTGGGTTGACTCGATGGATGATGCGCTGGGCTGGCTCGGCAAGCGCCGCGAGTGGGATCGGTTTTCAAGCCTGGTTGAAATGACCAGGCAGCAAAATCCCTCCTTGATGCCCTGGCTGGAAAAGAGACCATTGCAGGCCCTCGAACTGGCGGGTGAATGGCCTCGTTTGCTGGCCGTGGTGGATTGGGTCAGAAAGCATCCACGGCCGGCGGTCTACCTGCGCCAAGTGGACTTGCCTGGCGTGCACAGCAAGTTCATCGAGACACATCGTGCTGTATTGGCTGAGTTGCTTGACCTGGCTGTGCCTGTGGACAGCGTGGACACCACCAGGACCGGCGTTGCGCAGTTTGCCGCCCGGTATGGTTTTCTGGACAAACCAACGAGGATTCGCTTCCGAGTCCTCGATCCCGGGATTCGTGCCATCGGCGGCACGTCGTGCCCGGACATCACGCTGGACGCCAGCAGTTTCAGCCAGTTGGCTATCGATGTGCGGCGGGTATTCATCACCGAGAATGAAACCAACTTCCTGGCCTTGCCAAACGTACCAGGAGCGATCGCTATCTTTGGCTCAGGATACGGTTGGGGCGCACTCGCCCAGGCTCGGTGGCTAGAGCAGTGTGCCATTCATTATTGGGGCGACATCGATACCCATGGCTTTGCCATCCTGGATCAACTGCGGAGTCACTTCAGCCACGTCGATTCGTTTCTCATGGATCGGGCCTCGCTTGATGCTCACGTGTCCTTTTGGGGACGGGAGGACAAGCCGCAGCGGTGCGATTTGCACAGACTGACATCGGAGGAGTTGAGCCTGTACAACGACCTGCGCGACAACCGTATCCGTGAAGGACTACGGCTGGAGCAGGAACATCTGAGCTTTGGTTGGGTGCAGGAGGGGATTGATCGATTGTTGCGGTAGGACTGAATAAAGACTATATTGAGTCCTATTCAGATCAAGGAGTCAGGTCATGCGCTACTCATCGCAAGTCAAACCCATCAGTTACCTCAAGGCGAACGCCGCCGAAGTCTTGGCCCGATTGACCGAGGGGCGGGAGCCGCTTGTCATCACCCAGAACGGGGAGGCCAAGGCGGTCATTCAGGACGTCGCCTCCTACGAAGAAACACAGGAAACGCTGGCGCTGCTTAAGATTCTGGCGCTCGGCAATGCGGAGATTGAAGCTGGCAAGGTCAAGCCCGTGAGTGAGGTTGTCGCAAGATTGCGGGCCAAACAGGCAGCCAAGTAATGGCGAGGCGCAAATACGAGGTCTTGCTGACCGAAGGGGCCGAGCAGGATCTGGAGTCGATCTACGACTACATCGCGGAATTTGATTGCAAGGCCAATGCCGACTATGTGCTGGATCGTTTACTGGAAGTCGTCGAGAGCTTATCAACTTTTCCTGAGCGCGGTGCCTACCCCAAAGAACTGGTGGCCCTTGGCATCCGTGATTATCGGCAGACCGCTTTCAAGCCCTATCGAGTGATCTACCGTGTCATGGCGCAGAAGGTCTACATCTATGTGATCGCCGACGGTCGGCGGGATATGCAGTCACTCCTGGCGCGTCGCCTTCTTGGGGCTTAACGACCAAGGAAGCGTAGGTAACCGCAGCAGTGCTCATTGGCCCCAGTAGCGCGTGGTTCGGTTGAAAACTGCGCACCACCACCATTCTAAAGCCCGGACATGCTCCGGGCTTTTTCACGCGTGCGCCCAGCATGGGCGCGATCTTGGAGGTGGAAGTCCTCCCATAAGCTGACCACGGTGAATGAAGCGAAGCGCAACTGCATGAGGGTGACCGAATGTGGGGAGGAAGTGTGGAGCGAAACCGCGAGCCGATGGACAAGAACCGCATAGAAGGCGAAGCCGAGCAGGGCGAGCAGGCATGTAACTGCGAAGCTCTCGTGGTCAAGGCGAGGCGGCGTAGATGCGGCGGTTGCGCGGGGAAGGATCGCGTTCTTACCTGGGGAGACCTCGCCTTGTGGCTGAAAGGCCGACGGTATTGAGCCGGAGCGAGGAGTCAGCAGAGGCCATAGTAGCCGCCGGGATGGGGCGAAGGGCCGAACGAGAAGGAAAGCCGACGCTCATGTCGCTTGGCAGTGCAAGGCATCAGAAGCCCGGGCAACCGGGGCGAACCGAAGGAAGGCGAGGTGAAGCCGAGCCCGATGGCGGACGCGATGAAGCACGGCCGGCGCGACAGGAAACCGAAGGCTTGGGGCAAGCCGACCTGCTCACGCAGGCGCTTGCGAGAGCGAATCTGGTGGTGGCATGGAAACGGGTCAAAGCCAATCGCGGCAGTGCCGGGGCGGACGGATTGGACATCGAAGCCACGGCGGAACACCTCAAGACCCACTGGCCGCGGATACGGGAAGAACTACAAACGGGACGCTACCGGCCGCAACCGGTACGCCGCGTGCAGATCCCCAAGTCCGGCGGCGGCATGCGGGAATTGGGGATACCGACCGTGACGGATCGGCTGATCCAGCAAGCCCTGCTGCAAGTTCTGCAACCGATGATCGACCCGACGTTCTCGGAACACAGCTACGGCTTCCGCCCGGGCCGGCGCGCGCACGATGCGGTGCTGAGCGCGCAGCGTCATGTGCAAGACGGCTACGGTGTGGTCGTGGATGTCGATCTGGAGAAATTCTTCGACCGGGTCAATCACGACGTCCTCATGGAGCGCCTGGCCAAGAGGATCGCCGATAAGGCCGTATTGCGGCTGACTCGCCGATACCTTGAAGCGGGCATCCTGGATCAGGGCGTGGTCATGGAGCGTTACGAGGGCACGCCGCAAGGCGGGCCGCTATCGCCGCTCTTGGCCAACGTGTTGCTGGACGAAGTGGATCGGGAATTGGAGAAACGCGGCCATCGCTTCGTGCGCTACGCCGACGACTGCAACGTGTATGTGCGCAGTCAGAAAGCCGGCGAACGGGTGCTGGCGGGGCTGCGCAAACTCTACGACCGGCTCCGCCTGAAGGTGAATGAAGCCAAGAGCGCCGTGGCACGCGCGACCGGCCGCAAGTTTCTCGGCTACGCCCTATGGCGAGCCGGCGGCGAGGTTAAACGGGCCGTGGCGGGCAAGGCCATCGATACCTTCAAGGTGCGTATCCGGCAGATGACTCGCCGGAACTGCGGCCGCAGCCTGGCCGAAGTCGCGGAAGAACTCAGAAGCTATGTGCCCGGCTGGAAAGCCTATTTCCGTCTGGCGCAGACGCCGCGGGTCTTTCGCGAACTGGACGAGTGGCTGCGTCACCGCTTGCGTGCCGTGCAGCTCAAGCACTGGCGTCGGGGAAAGACGATGTATCGGGAGTTGTTGGCGTTGGGGGCCTCGGAAGCCGACGCCCTGCGTATTGCCCAGAACAGCCGACGATGGTGGCGCAACAGCCGCTTCGCGCTGAACCGGGTAATGCCTATCGCCTACTTCGACCGGCTCGGCGTGCCTCGGCTCTCATGACCTCAACTTCTCGAACCGCCCGGTGCGGACCCGCATGCCGGGTGGTGTGGGAGGGGATCGGTCAGGCTACCTGACCGCCCCTATCCCGATCTGCCCGCCGCGCCAGTACTGGCGGGCCTTCGCGGATTTGCCTCGTGAGCGGCACCCCCTTCGTTTCCGCGCTTTTGGCCCTCCCGGGCCTCTCTGTTCTCCGTTTTTATCTGGTGGTCTCGCGAGCGTGCGCGAGGTCACTTCCTGTATTGGCGGGGGTTTGGGGGCGATAGGTTGTGGTTGCAAACTCCTGTAGTGGTAGCGACCGAGAGCAAGAATATGCAAAAAAGCCGCCCGGAGGCGGTTGCTGGCACTGGACTCGGCGCGGTCACGCGGGCGAAGCGAGCACCCGCATCTGGTCACTCCAGCCGTTGGGCCAGGGGCGGCGCATTACCTGCTCCAGCAAAATGTTGGGCGCACCCACCAGCCGTTCGATGACCTCCGGGGCTAACAGGGTCAGTCGCATGACTCGGCGCACTTGCGTCACGTCCATGCCCTCGGCTGTGGCAATCTCGGCCACTGACGCGGCTCGCTCCTCATCCAGCAGCCGCTGCCAATGGTGTGCCAGTCCGAGTGCCCGCATCAGCGCGCTGTCCTGCGCCGCCGCCTGAGCCGCTCGCTCCTGCTTGGCCTCTGCCAAGAATTCCTGCGGCGCGTCCAATGGTGTGATGACCCGCTTTTTCAACCCTCGTCTCACCAGTGTCCAGGGGACAAAGGTTTCCAGTCGTACACCACCTGCGGGCGTAGGGAGTTCATGGGTGATGGGGCGGCCTGTCTGCTTGCCATAGTGCTTCTTACTGGTCATTTCGCCTCCTACCGGAATCGTTCAAGCATCTGACGCTGCTCTGGCCAGAGCGCGGGGATGTCGTTACGCATAAGCCATAGCAGGGTGAGCCTTCGGGGTTGGCATCCCATCATGAACTGGTCAACGATGTCGGGGGCCAACCGCGCCAGTCGCAGCAGCCGGCCCACCGTGGTTGGCATCAACCCTTCGGCCCGGGCGATCTCGACCACGCTCTTGAACGTACCGGAGTCGAGCAGGTCGTGCCAGTGCATGGCCCGGGCAACGGCCTCGATGATCCGGACGTCGTGAGCAGATTCCCTCCCGTCGACCAGCAGCTTTCCCTTCTTCCGCTTGAACTGGAGGGGCACGAAAGTTTCCAGCGAGCTGTTCATCAGGCATCGACCTCCATCAGTTCCGCGCCGATCTCCCTTGGAGCGAATTCGCCAATCAGCTTGTCCCAGCCCAATTCCCGCCACTTCACCTTGATACCCTGCACCTCACCGACGTGGACGAGGTCAATCCGTTCGATCATCAGGTTGGCGATGCGGTGGCGTTCGACCGGGAACAACTGATCCCACACGTCGTTGAGCCGTCCCATTGCCATTACCGTGGTGGCCTCATCGACCTGTCCGCCGTTGCGCTGAATGTGGCGAACCACCGAGGCAATGGATTCCGGGCTGGTCAGCACCGTGCGGATCTGGGCGACCACCGCTGCCTCGATCTCCGGTGCAGGCAGGCGCTCGTAGCTCTTGCCCGGCGCGCCGAAGCGGCTTTCGGACTTGGACACGTAATAGTGATACTTGTGTCCCTTCTTGTTCGAGTAGGTCGGGTACATCCGCTCGCCCGAGGGGGCGTACAGCAGGCCACGCAGCAAGGCGTCAGTACGTGACCGGATCTTGGTTTCCACCGACCGGGCATGGCCGCCCTTAGCAAGCACCGCGTGAACCTTGTCCCACAGTTCCCGGTCGATGATCGGCGGATGCGCGCCGGGGTACCAGTTTCCCTTGTGCGACAGCTCGCCCAGATAGATGCGGTTGCGCAGCAGCTTGTGCAAATACTTCTTGTCGATGCGGGTGCCGCTGCGGGTCTGGCCCTCCTGTGTCGTCCAGGCCTTGGTGGTGATGCCCTCCAAGGTCAGGTTGGCGGCGATCTGGGTCGGCGAGCCGATGGTCAGCATTTCCTCGAAGATGCGGCGTACCACTGCCGCCTCGGCTTCGTTGATGACCAGCAGGCGGTTCTCGACGTCGTAGCCCAGGGACGGTACGCCGCCCATCCACATGCCCTTGCGCTTGGCGGCTGCGATCTTGTCGCGGATGCGTTCGCCGGTGACCTCCCGCTCAAACTGAGCGAAGGACAGCAGGACGTTCAGCATCAGCCGCCCCATCGGGGTAGTGGTATTGAACTGCTGGGTGACCGAGACGAAGGACACCTCGTTGCGTTCGAACACCTCAACCATATTGGAGAAGTCGGCAAGGCTGCGCGTCAGGCGGTCGATCTTGTAGACGACAACGATGTCGATCTGGCCGCGCTCGATGTCGGCCAGCAATCGCTTGAGGGCCGGGCGGTCGGTGTTGCCGCCGGAGAATCCGGGGTCGTCGTAGTCGTCCGTGACAGAAATCCAGCCCTCGGTACGCTGGCTGGCGATGTACGCGTGGCCCGCCTCCTTCTGTGCGTCGATGGAGTTGAATTCCTGATCGAGACGTTCGTCCGTGGATACCCGGCAATAGACGGCACAGCGCTTGCGGGTCTTGGTGCTGGCGATTTCGTTCATCGCGCACCTCCCTTGCCGAAGCCGAAGAACAGCGGCCCGCTCCAGTGCTGACCGGTGATGTGCCGGGCCACCGCCGTCAAGCTCTTGAAGGTGTGGCCCTCGTATTCGAAACGGCCTTCGGCATTGACAGTTACCCGGTGCTCGCGCTCGCCCCATTCGCGCAGGATCACCGTGCCCGGCGCGAAATTAAATTCACGTAGCTTCGCGCGCAGCTTGATCTTGGAGTGCTTCGCACCGATGGCTTCCAGCCGCTGCTTTGTCTCGGGGACGAGGCCGCCGAAGGCTTCCTCCTGCAGCTTGTAGGCAATGCGGGACTCGACGTGCGTGCGATTCGGATAGTCTGGGCGGCGGGGAAAATACCGATCCCAGAGCGGCCAGAGTTCGGACATGGACATTTGGCTCAGGTCGGCAATTTGCCGGGCCACGGTTTGTTGCTTGGTCAGCGTGTCGTTCATCACAACTTCTCCTCTTGATAGGGGGTTGTATGAACGCGCTGGTCGGGCAGGAAGCCAAGTCCAACTTCTCTCTGTTTTTGATCGTCGCCGGCGAGCGTTCGGACGATGGCCGCCGCAAGGATGGCGGTGATTTCGCCAGCGCGGGCGCTGGCGGACATCTCCGAGGGTGGTGTGAGTTTGAGGTTCTTTATGACGGCTCCAAGGAATTGCAACCGTCATGGATAATATGTCCTATCTTCTCGACTAGATGGCAACGTAGGGTAATGGCGAGTAATCGACCATTCTATTTTTGGTCAGGATTGGTGCTTCTCGGGAGTGCTCTGGCTGACACGGCAACGAGAAAAGTGGTTGCCGTAACCGTCGACATGACGTCTCTCGATCAATGACGTCTTACTTCTGTTGCCCTTCTAACGATCATGCCTTCGATCAGGCGCCCCTGACCATGAAACACACCGCCTTCGATACGTAGATCAAAAAGCAACATGGCCCCCCACCCCCAGCCCCCGCCCCAGGGCGGGGGTCGAAATATGCTCGCTTCGCTCGAATGAACACGCGACCCATCACGAGTATTTCACGCTAAGGCGAAGTTTTCGACAACAACATTTTCGCGTCATTTTCCTGTCACATTGAGTCGTTAGCATTCCCAAAATTGAATGTGGGGATGTCTAGATGAGTTTGGTGGCGCTACAACGAAATGGTGGTGAAGCGATCTATAGTCAGATCGCAAAACTGCTCAAGGAAGAGATCGCATCCTTCTTTACGCCGGGCGAATGCCTGCCGTCGGAAAACGAGCTGGCGGAACGTTTCGGCGTCAACCGTCACACGATACGGCGTGCCATCGAAGATCTGATTGCCTCGGGGCTGCTTGAGCGCCGCCATGGCAAAGGCACTTTCGTCCTTGACGGACCTGCCGACTATGTTCTTGGCAGCGGCACACGTTTCACCGAAACCTTTGAGTCGCTTGGCAAGACTGCCAGCAACCGTATTCTGCGCAAACTGACGATTCCCGCCCGTGGGGGCGTCGCCAGGCGTCTGCAACTGGCTGAGAACGAGCCGGTCGTCTGGATCGAGTCGTTGCGCATGGCCGACGATCGGCCCATCTGCGTTATTTCCCATTTCCTTCCGCAGCAAGTATTCCCCGATCTCTTGGCGGAATACCACGGAGGTTCACTGCACGAGCATCTCGCCGCCCGTTACGAGTTCAAATTGCGGCGGATCGAGAGCCTGGTCAGCGCGGCGCTCCCGCAAGGAGACGATGCCTCGCTGCTGGGTATGCCCCAGAACCAGCCGGTGCTGCGGGTCAAAAGCGTCAATGTATTCGAGCGGGATGGTACCCCACTCGAATACGCCCTGACCCGGTTTCGCGCCGACCGGATCCAACTGCGCATCAATCCTTGACCGTCCTATCGATCAACCTTACGGGAGCAACTGCAATGTATTTGAAACCTACCCTTACGGCAAGTGCGCTGGCGCTGGCCTTGTCCCTGACCGCCGCGGCCGCCCAGGCTCGCGACATCGTCATGGGCCTCATTCCGGCTGAGAACAACGAGGAGATGATCCAGAAGTTCGAGCCGATGCGTGCCCATCTGGAGAAAAAGCTGGGCCAAAAGGTGAAAGTATTCACCGCCACCGACTACGCCGGCGTGATCGAAGCCATGAAGAAGAAGCGCGTCGACATCGCCTGGTTTGGCCCGCTTTCCTACTACCTGGCCGAGCAGGAAGCCGGGGCCGAAGCCTTCGCCGTCGGCATCCGCGAGGGCGGCACCTCGCACACCTACAAGAGCATCTTCATCGCCCCGTGCGGCTCCGGCATCAAGTCGATCAAGGACATGAAGGGCAAGAGCGTGGCCTTCGTCGATCCCGCCTCGACCTCCGGCGGCCTGATGCCCACCTACATGGTCAAGAAGGAAACCGGCATGATGCCGCAGGACTTCTTCGGCAAGTTCACCTACTCCGGCTCCCACGACGCCGCCGAACTGGCGGTCAAGAACAAGACCGTCGATGCCGCCGCCGACAACGACATCACCTACGAGAAGATGCTGGCCAAGGGCCTCATCTCCAGGCAGACCAACTGCATCGTCAAGGAATCCGATCCGCTGCCTGGCTCGCCGCTGGTCTATCGGGGTGATCTGCCGGCCGCGATGAAGACAAAGATTAAGGACGCCATCCTGACGGCCCACAAGGAGATCAAGGTCACCGGCTACGGCAACCTGAGCCATTACGTGGCGGTCGGCCCGAAGGATTACCAGATGATTCGCGACATGGTGAAGGACTTGGGTCTGCAGAAGAAAGACCTGCTCAAGTAATCGCTCAAGAAACGGCAGGCCGCATGGCCTGCCGTTTTTGGCAAAGGGGGAAACTCATGTCCGCAATTTCCGTTCGATCCGTAACGAAACGCTTCCCGAATGGCTTCGAAGCCCTGAAGGGTATCGATGCGGAGATCAAATCCGGCAGTTTCACCGTCGTGCTGGGCCCCAGCGGGGCCGGCAAGTCCACCCTGTTGCGGTTGATGAATGGCCTGGAAACCCCGACTTCCGGTGAAGTCCGCATCGGCGGTGAGGCTGTCGACGCACACAAACTGCGGCACATCCGCTCCAAGGTGGCCATGGTCTTCCAGCAATTCAATCTGGTTGATCGTCTTTCGGTGGTCACCAATGTTCTGACGGGGCGCCTGGCGCACCGTTCATGGGTGGGAAGCGTGTTTTACCTCTTCCGCAAGGAAGACATGGGGATCGCCCAGGATGCCTTGACCCGCGTAGCCCTCACCGACAAGGCCTGGAACCGCGCCGACAAACTGTCCGGCGGCCAGCAGCAACGCGTCGGCATCGCCCGGGCACTGGCGCAGCAGCCCAAGGTGATCCTGGCCGACGAACCGGTCGCCAGCCTCGACCCGGTTTCAAGCGAGGAAATCATGGCCCTGCTGCGGGAAATCTGCGACCGCGACGGCATTACCGTCGTGGTCAATCTGCATCAGGTGGAGCTGGCGCGGCGTTTTGCCGATCGCATCATCGGCATGAACAGCGGGAAGATCGTTTTCGACGGCAGGCCCGAGCAAATGACGCAGTCTGTGCTGCGCACCATCTATCAACGGGAAGGCATCGAAGATGACAACAGTCTCGACATGGCGCTGGCCTACGCCTAGCGGATGGCTGCCGCGCCCGCTGGTTGGCGGGGTGCTGGCGCTGCTTTGCGCGCTCTGGCTCACGGCGCCGATCGTGGAGGTGGATTTTGTCCGCCTGGCGGGCTCGCTCGGCAAAATGGTTGGCTTCGCGGGTCAGATGTTCGTCATACCCGATTGGAGCTATGTGCCGCAACTGCTGGCCAAGATGCTCGAAACCATCGAGATGACCATCCTCGGCACGGCCATCGCCATTGTGCTCAGCCTGCCGATGGGCATCCTGGCGGCCCGCAATGCCACGCCGCATATCGCGGTGTATCGAATAACGCGCGATGGTTTGAGTCTGATGCGCGCCTTGCCGGAGCTGGTCTGGGCGCTGGTCTTCGTGTCGGCGGTCGGCCTGGGCCCCTTGCCCGGCGTGATGGCCCTGGCGTTTGTCACCGTGGGTTTCATGGGCAAGTTCTTTGCCGAAGCCATCGAGGTCGTCGACCAGAAGGCCGTGGAAGGTGTGCGCGCCCATGGCGCGGGATGGCTGCAAGTCCGTCTGTTCGCCATGCTGCCCCAGGCATTGCCCGACTTCGTGGGCACCGTGATGTACATCCTGGACCACAACCTGCGGGCGGCGGCCATTCTCGGCCTGGTCGGCGCCGGCGGCATCGGCTACGACCTGGTGATGTCCATGCGTCTGTTCCAGTACGACCGGCTGCTCTTGATTGCATTGGCCATTTATCTGGTGGTCACCTTGCTTGACCGCGCGTCCGACCGTTTGCGCAGCCGCATCATCCATGGGAGACAGGCATGAGCATCCATGATCTGAAACCGGTTCGTTCGCAGCCGCTCCCACCCAAGCCGCGCAACCCGGCTCCGATCTGGGTGACGGCGACCCTGGCCGTGCTTTGGCTGATCGTGTGGGATCTGGAGATTTCGTTCGAAACCCTGGTCTATGGCGTTGAGGACATGGGGGAATATTTCGGCCGCTACGGGCAGCCTGATTTCTCAAGCTTGTCTAGATATCTGGAACTGATGGGAATCACGCTGGCGACGGCGCTGTGGGGGACCGTATTCGCCCTGCTGGTGGCGTTCTTTTTGGCGCCGCTGGCGGCCCGCAATTTTGCGCCCAGTCCGCTGGCCTATCGCATTGCTCGGGAAATGCTCAATTTCATGCGCGCCATGCCGGACTTGCTGTTGGCGTTGATCTTCGTCGCGGCGCTCGGACTCGGACCATTGCCTGGCGCACTCGCGCTTGGCGTCCATACGGCCGGCTTTCTCGGCAAGTTCTTCGCCGAAAGCCTGGAGCGGGTGGACAAGGGCGTCTGCGAGGGCGTGGCATCTACCGGCGCCAACTTTCCACAAATGGTCATGTATGCCGGGTGGCCATCCATTCTGCGCGAGGCAATGGGGTATGTCCTCTACATCCTCGACCGCAACGTGCGCATGGCCTCGGTGCTCGGCTTGGTCGGCGCTGGCGGCATCGGGCTCGCGCTGCATGACACCTTGCGCCTGTTCGATTATGGCCAGTCGGCTGCGCTGATCCTGGTCATTCTGGCCACCATTTTGATAATCGACTACGCCTCGGCGTGGTTGCGAGGGAGATTGGGGTGATGAACCTTGAAAGAAAAGACTGGATTCGGGCGCTGACCGCCCATCCGGTATCCACGCTGAATGCACTCGCCGACGAGTTGACGCGAGATTGCGACGTGAAGCTCAAGAGCTTGCCGCAGGCGGGTCTCGGGCTGCTTCAGCTTTCCGATGGCGCGTTTCACGAACCTTACTACCTGGGCGAGTTTCCGCTGTCGTCGTGCAGCATCGAACTCTCCATGGCCGATGGCCGGACTGCCGCCGGTGGCGCCCATGTGATGGCGGACGACGCCGATCTGGCCCGAACGCTGGCCATCCTCGATGCCATTCTCGCCGCCCGACTTCCCGGCTGGGAGCGGGTTTCCGCTCAGATCGACGCCGGTGCGACGACACGCGCCGAAGAAGATCGCCGTCGTCGCGCCATGCTCGCCGCCACGCGGGTGGATTTTGCGATGCTGAACAACGCCGAAGAGGAGGATGGCGATGAAGACTGAAAACATCTGGCGAGCCGACGTCCAGCAGCGCGTCTTCCGTGAATTGGTCGAAGCGTTCTCGCGCCCCGGCGATATCAGGGAGATCGGCGACTGCGTCGATGGCGCTGCCGCCCAACGCGCCGTGCTGGCCACTTTGATGGACGGGGAAATGACCTTGGCCGATCCCCATGGGCAAATCGCCCCGGCGGACTGGCCTTTGCTTCAGGCCAAGCCCGGCACCAGCGAGCACGCACGCTATGTGGCGGTGAATGGGGGCCGCGCTCCCGATTTCGAGCCCGCACTGGGCTCTCTGGAATCCCCCGAGTTCGGTGCCACCGTGTTGATCGAGGTCGACCGCCTGGGCCAAGGAGAAACCGCCCTGGAATTGGCCGGCCCAGGCATCGACGGACAACGGCGACTGCGCCTGGCTGGCCTGCATCCCGATTGGTTGACGCGCCGCGCCGATTGGGTCGGCAGTTTCCCCCTCGGGGTGGATCTGCTGCTTTCGGACACTCGGCGCATCGTTGCGCTGCCGCGTACCACGCGGATCCATGTTTCCGGAGGGGCACTGACATGAGTTACGTCGCCATCAAGGGGGGCGGTCGCGCCATCGCCGGGGCCGCCGCCGTCACCGAATTCCTGCGCACCGAAGAAGGGCTGAGCGAGATACCTGCCGAGCCGCTCGGCATTGATGCCATTCTTCACCAGTTGCGCCACCTCGTCGATCGCGTCGTTTCCGAGGGCGGGGTCTATCACCCCAAGTTCGCCGCGCTCGCCATCAAGCAGAGTCTGGGCGACACGCTGGAGGCCGCGTTCGCGTTGCGCGCCTGGCGCTCTACGCGGCCACGCCTGTCCGCGACCCCGCCCCTCGACACCTCGAAGATGCGTCTGATCCGCCGCATCTCGTCGGCCTTCAAGGAAATCCCCGGCGGCCAGATGCTCGGGCCGACGCCTGACTATGCCTTGCGCCTGCTGCGCATGGAGTTGATGGACGAATCGCCGGATGCCTTCCGGGCCGTTGCCCGCGCGTGGCTGGACGGTTGTCCCGAAACGCAATTGCCCGACAGTTTCCCCAAGGTGCTTGACGCCCTGCGCGCGGAAGGCTTGCTGCCGCCCGTCGCTGGCCGCACACAGGCGGCGTTCGACATTACTCGGGAACCCCTGGTCTTTCCCGTGCCTCGCTCGGCGGCGCTGGCCACCATGGCGCGGGCGGAAACCGGCTCGCTGCTCGCCATCGCCTATTCCAACATGCGCGGCTACGGCGACGTGCACCCGACGGTCGCCGAATTGCGGGTGGGCTACCTGCCGGTCATGCTGCCGCACCCGGTCACCGGCGAACCGACCGAGGTCGGCGAGGTACTGGTCACCGAGTGTGAAGTGGTGGCCATGTACGAAGCCGACGATGCCGGCGGCAAACCGATGTTCACCATTGGCTATGGCGCCTGTTTCGGGCACAACGAGGTCAAGGCGATTTCCATGGCGATTCTCGACCGGGCGTTGCAAAAAGGCATGAAGGACGGCCCGGCCAACCCTTCGGAAGACCCCGAGTTCGTGCTGCTGCACGTCGATGGCGTCGATTCCATGGGCTTCGCCTCCCATTACAAGATGCCGCACTACGTCACCTTCCAGTCCGATCTGGACCGCCTGCGCACCACGCAACAAAAACAGGGGGAGACCGCATGAACGCGATGACCCATTCCAATGCCTACAACTTCGGCTTTCTTGATGAATACGCCAAGAAGGAGGTGCGCCGCGCCATCCTCAAGGCGATCGCGATTCCCGGCTACCAGGTGCCCTACGCCTCGCGCGAAATGCCCATGGGGCGCGGTTTCGGCACCGGCGGCCTGCAACTGACCCTCTCCCTGATCGGCCCCGACGAGGTCGTCAAGGTCATCGACCAGGGATCGGACGATTCGGTCAACGCGGTCAACCTGCGTCAGTTCATCGAGATGACTTGCCCCGGCGTTTCGACGACAACCAAGACAACCGAGTGCACCCTGATCCAGTCGCGCCACCGCATCCCGGAGCAGCCGCTGACGTCCAACCAGATCATCGTGCTGCAGGTACCGTACCCCGATCCGCTCGTCGTGGTGGAGCCCTCGGAGGACAAGCGCAAGACCATGCACGGCGAGGCCGACTATTCGCGCCTCTTGGTCAAGCTGTACGAGGATATCGTCAAGTTCGACGAGATCACGATTTCGCACCGCTACCCGACGCGCATCAACGGCCATTACGTCATTGATCCTTCGCCGATTCCACGCTGGGACGTGCCCAAGCTCGATGATTCCGCCGCCCTAGTGCTGTTTGGCGCGGGACGAGAGAAGAAGATCTACGCCGTGCCGCCCCATACGAAGGCTGAGCCGCTGGCCTTCAGCGACGTGCCGTTCCGGGTCGAGGACTTCCTCGACGACCAGGGACGCCGCCACGCCTGTACCCGCTGCGGCTGCACCTATTCCTTCCTCGATGAATTCGTGACCGATTCGGGCGGCAAGACCTGGCAATGCTCCGACAGCGACTGGTGCGAGGAACAAATGCTTCTTGCCCGACAGACAGAGGGAGAACCGGCATGAACAAGATTCTCGAGGTTCGCAACCTCAGCAAGATTTACGGCCCGGGCTGTCCCCTGTGCCTGGAATCCACGGGTCCGGAAGCGGACACCAATCTCTGTCCGCATTGCGGCAGCGTGGTCGCCATCCATGATGTTTCCTTCGACCTGTTCGAAGGCGAGATTCTGGGCGTCATGGGCGAATCGGGCAGCGGCAAGTCGACCGTGGTCAAGAACCTCTATTTCGACCAGGCGCCCTCCGGCGGCGAGGCGATTTTCTACGACTGCGACAAACAATACGACCTGTTCGCCCTCAACGCCGCACAACAGCGCTGGCTGCGCAATCACCGCTTCGGCATGGTCTATCAGAACCCTCACCTGGGACTGAACTTCAACATCAGCGCCGGCGGCAACATCGCCGAGCGCCTGTTGATGAGCGACCTGATGGATTACGGTGCCATCCGCGAACGCGCCAAGGCCTTGCTGGCCCGCACCGAGGTACTGCTCTCCCGGGTCGACGACCTGCCGAAGAACTTTTCCGGCGGCATGCAGCAGCGGGTGCAAATCGCCAAGGCGCTCGCTACCCAGCCGCCGCTGCTGTTCCTCGACGAAGTGACCACCGGCCTCGACCTGTCGGTGCAGGCGCGCATTCTCGACCTGATCCTCGAAATCCAGCAGGAACTGAAGACCGCCATGATCGTCGTAACCCACGATCTGGGCGTGATCCGGCTGCTGACCGGTCGTGCCATCGTCATGAAGTACGGCCGCGTCATCGAGTCGGGACTGACCGATCAAATCCTGGAAGACCCCCAGCACGCCTACACCCAGCGTCTGGTGGCATCCGCTCTGTGAGATTAAGCAAATGCCCCCACTCATTCTTCAGGTCGAGGCTTACGGCAAGCATTTCCAGCTTCACGAGCAGAACAAGCTGATCCCGTCCTCGCACAATGTCAGCTTCTCTGTGCGTGCCGGCGAGCTTACGGCGCTGATCGGTCCGACCGGAGCCGGTAAATCCTCTGTGCTGAAAGGCATCTACCGCACGTATCTGCCGAGTGCAGGCCGCATCCTCTATCGCGACACCCTGGGCCACGAACTGGACCTCGCGCTGGCCAGCGAACACCAGATCCTCGAGTTGCGACGCCGTGAAATCGGCTTCGTCACCCAGTTCCTGCACTGTCTGCCGCGTCAGGCGACGCTCGATGTGGTCGCCCAGCCGCTCCTGGCGCTCGGTGTGTCGCGCATTGATGCGCGGCAGCGTGCAGCAGAATTGCTCTCGGCCATGAATCTGCCTGAACGCTTGTGGAGCGTCTCGCCAGCCACCTTCTCCGGCGGCGAGCGTCAGCGGGTCAATCTGGCGCGCGGCTTCATCGCCAAACCCCGTCTGCTTCTGCTCGACGAACCCACGGCCAGCCTCGATCCGGCCACCGCCGAGCGGGTGATCGGTCTCATCGAAGGGCTCAAGGCCGATGGCACGGCCATGCTCGCCATCTTCCACCATCCCGAAACCACGCGCCGACTGGCCGATCAGGTCGTCGAACTGGCGCCACCGCCCGCTGTCGAGGAATTCCTCAAGGAGATCGCATGAAACTTTATCTCACCGGCGCCCGCGTGGTGCTACCGAACGACGTGCTCGATGACGCCACCGTGTTGATCGAGGACGGTTTCATCGCGGCCATCAACCCCGAAGCGGGCAACAACGCGCAAACCATCGACCTCTCCGGCAAGACGCTGATCCCCGGCATGATCGACCTGCACTGCGACGCCCTGGAGAAGGAAGTCGAACCGCGTCCCAATGTGCACTTCCCGCTGGATTTTGCCTGCGCCCAGGCCGACAAGCGCAACGCCGCCGCCGGTGTCACCACGGTGTTCCACGCGCTGTCCTTCGCCAACGAGGAACTCGGCGTGCGCAACAACGCCTTCGCGGCCTCCGTCGCTCGCGCGGTTCATGCCTGGAACCCGCACGGCCTGGTCGATAACCGCGTGCACTGCCGCTATGAGGTCACCGACCCGACCGCGCCCGACATCCTGCTCGAACTGATGGCCGCCGACGAAATGCACCTGCTCTCGGTGATGGATCATTCGCCGGGGCAGGGGCAGTTCAAGGACATCGCCGCCTTCCGTGATTATCTGGCGCGCACCTACAAGAAATCGGAAGCCGAACTGGACAGCCTGGTGGAAAACAAGCTCGCCCAGGCCGAAGGCGCCATGGCCCGCATCCGACTGCTGATCGATGCCGCGAAGGCAAAGGGAATCCGCGTCTCTTCCCACGACGACGATACCCCGGAGAAAGTCGAGACACTGCACGGTCTCGGCGTCGGCATCTCGGAATTCCCCATCAACCTGGAGTCCGCGCATGCCGCCCGCGAGCGGGGCATGAGCACCGTCTTTGGCGCGCCCAACATCCTGCGCGGCAAAAGCCAGTCGGGCGCCGTTCGGGCGCTGGATGCCGTGCTCGCGGGCGCCGCCGACTGCCTGTGCGCGGACTATCACCCGGCGACGCTGATCGTGGCGGTCTTCCGTCTGCCGGAGCTGGCCGGCATCGGTCTGGCCGATGCCGTGCGCCTGGTCAGCGCCAACCCGGCCAGAGCGGCGGGGCTCGCCGATCGCGGCGAGATCGCGGTCGGCAAGCGCGCCGATCTGGTCGCCGTCGCCCACATCAACGGGCTGGCCCAAGCGAGCAGCGTGTTTTCAGCCGGGAAACTGGTATTCGAGGCGCGGTTCGACCATGGCTGAAGGAAAGCTGTTCTATGTCATCGGCCCGTCCGGCAGCGGCAAGGACAGCCTGATGCGTTACGGACGGGAACGTCTTGCGGCGGACCCCGGCGTGGTCTTCGCGCATCGCTACATCACGCGCCCCGTGGATATCAACGGGGAAAACCATATCGCGCTGACCGAAGCCGAATTCGACGCCCGCCTGGCAGCCGGCCTATTTGCCATGCACTGGGAGAGCCATGGCCTGCGCTACGGCATCGGCCGCGAGGTCAACTTCTGGCTCGCCAAGGGATGCAACGTGGTGATGAACGGTTCCCGCGAGTACCTGCTGGAGGCCTGCCGCCTCTATCCGGCATTGACGGCGATACTGGTCACCGTCTCCCCTGAAGTCCTCGCTGAAAGGTTACGGGCTCGCGGTCGGGAAACGGAAGATCAAATCGCTGAGCGAATCGTGCGCGCCAGGCAATTCATGCGACTGGAAGGCCCTCTTGAGATCATCCAGAATGACACCGATCTGGAGGTTGCGGGCGAGCGCCTGGTCCAATTACTGTCCGCCGCAGCCACGTCAACACCGGCGTTCGCCTGAAATGCGTATCACGTTCCTCGGCACCGGCGACGCGGGCGGCGTGCCGCTTTATGGCTGCGATTGCCCGGCCTGCGTGCGGGCAGGGGCGGTGGCCGATTTCCGGCGCCGCCCGTGTACCGCCCTGGTGGAAGCGGGCGATACGCGCATCCTGCTCGATGCTGGCCTGACCGATCTCACCGAACGATTCCCGCCCGGCAGCCTGACAGCCATCGTGCTGACGCATTTCCATCCCGATCACGTGCAGGGACTGTTTCACCTGCGCTGGGGAGTGGGCCCGTCCATCCCCGTCTTCGCCCCGCCAGACTCGGAGGGCTGTGCTGATCTTTACAAGAATCACGGTCTGCTGGAATTCAGGAGGCTCGCCAAGTTTGAATCGATAATCATCGGCGATCTGACACTGACACCATTGCCGCTGATCCATTCCAAGCCAACCTTTGGCTACGTCATCGAAGATGGCGTGAGTCATCGATTCGCCTATCTGACGGATACCGTAGGCCTGCCGCCACGAACGGAAGAATTTTTGATCAATCAGAGGATCGTCGATTTGGCGATCGACTGCACTTATCCGCCAAGCACTGAAGCGCGCAACCACAACGACCTGACGCAGGCCCTGTCGATCATCGACCGCATCAAGCCGGAACGCGCATATCTAACGCATGTCGGTCACTCGATGGATGCTTGGCTGGAAAATAACGAAGCATGCCTGCCGGCACACGTATCAATCACCCGAGACAATTGGGTGGTGCAGGGAAGTGACTGACTGGGCGAGTAGCCACTGCCACAAAAGTCGGCTCTGGTAGGACGGTGCCGGGCCTCCTCACGAACGTGCGTTTAGCCCGGATATTTCATCAATGCCCCGCTGAGGCGGCGGAAGTGATGCGAGATGAGTAACTGGAATGGTGAAAGGCGGCTGCTGCCCAAGAAATAGGCAGCGCGACGGATTTTTGGCGAACCTCCCCCAACCCCCGAAGCATCAACGTGTCGGGGCCGCACTTGGGGTGGGTTACGGCGCGAGCGCGCGGGCGGCGGAGAGGAACACCGCGCGCATCGGGTGATGCGAGGCGAGCAGGATGCGGACACGGCGGGTGTTGATGAGGATCGCGGCGCCGATCTTGAGGAGCCTGACGCGGATCGTGGCGGCGGATGCCTTGGCCAACTCCGTGCCCTGCAGGGCGATCTCGCGCAGGCGCTGCATCAGCGTGTAGGCCAGTGCGGCGAACATCAGGCGCAGCCAGTTGGCAAGGAACTTGTGGCAGCTGGCGCGGGTGCCGAAGAGGTCGAGCTGCGCCTCCTTGATGCGGTTCTCGGCTTCGCCGCGCTGACAGTAGAGGCCGTCGTAGAGGGCGTCCGCAGGCAGGTCGAGATTGGTCACGACGAAGCGCGGGTTGGTGCCCTGTGCTCCGTACTCCAGGCGCGCGACGACGCGGCGCTCGACATTCCACGTGTCAGCCGCGTAGCGGAACTCGCGGACCGCGCGCTGCTTGGCGTCCGTGGCAACGAAAGCGGCTTCGAGTTCCTGCTCCCAGGCTGCCACCTGCCGGTGCAGGCGCGCGTTGCGCGCCACGCCGACGACGTAGCCGACATCGTGCCGTTCGCACCAGCGCAGCAGCCGTTGCCGGCAGAACCCCGAGTCGCCGCGCACGACGATGCGCACCTGCGGCCACGTTTGGCGCAACCGCCCGACGAGGAGGCGAATCACGGCAGCGGCGTGCTTCGCGCCATCGATGCGAGACGGCCGCAGCAGGCAGGCGAGCATATGCTGCCCGCAGAAGACGTAGAGCGGCAAGTAGCAGTAGTGATCGTAGTAGCCGTGGAACTGCGACAGTTCCTGCTCGCCGTGCAGCGGCACATCGGAAGCGTCGACATCGAGGATCAGTTCATCCGGCACCTGCTTCTGGGCGGCGATGAATTGCTCGACCAGCACCCGGTTGAGCGCCATGACGTCAGTGCGGGTGGCGCGCGTCTCCAGGCGCGAGAAGGTCGGGCTGCTGGCCAGTTCCTCGGCCTTGCCCACCGCCGTCTGCATCAGCGGGTCAAAGCGCAGCCGGTCGTGGTCGTTCAGGTCCTCGTAGCCGCAGCACAGCCCATACAGGCGCTGGGCGACGAGATCGCGCAGCGGATGCCGGATGCGTTCAGGATCACGCGGGTCGGAGAGCGCCGTGGCCACCGCCGCCGACAAGCCGATCTTCCGATCAACCTGGCGCACCAGCATGATGCCACCGTCGGAACCGATGGCGCCTCCCGTGAAATCCGCTTCTATCTCCCGGCGCCCAAGGCGCCCAAACAGCATCTGCTGACAGGTACAATCTGGCATCGGCGGAACTCCTCTCAATACGGCTTCGATACCTGTATTAGAGCGCCTTTCCGGCGGTTCCGCCGACCTCCTTATGAAATATCCGGGCTCACTGCTGTCCGGTTAAATGAGGGGATGAATCGCTGAAAGCCATGACTGACGCGGATTTCCGAGCGACGAAGGGTGGTGTCGATTTGAACGGCGATTGCCAATTCGGGCAGTCTTCCGGGCTTTTGCCCGGAGGTCGCCATGAACACAGGCAAGACGCTGTTCGCCCAGCTCATGGATTTCCTGCCCTGGACGACCTTCGCCCGGTACGTCGCGCGCTACGACGGCGACAAGGGCGTTCGCTCGCTGACGTGCGCGGAGCAGTTCCGAGTCATGGCCTTCGCCCAATTGACCTACCGCGAGAGCCTGCGCGACATCGAAGTGTGTCTGTCGGCCCAAGACGCCAAGCTCTACCACATGGGCTTTCGCGAACCCATTCGGCGCTCGACGCTGGCCGATGCCAACGAGTTGCGCGACTGGCGCATCCATGCCGACTTCGCGCAGCGCCTGATCGGTCAGGCCAGATCGCTGTATGCCAGCGAGGACTTGGGGCTGGAATTGTCGAACACGGTCTATGCACTGGATTCGACCACCATCGACCTGTGCCTGTCGGTCTTTCCGTGGGCACACTTCCGTACGACCAAGGCCGCCGTGAAGATGCACACGCTGCTCGATTTGCGCGGCAGCATTCCGAGCTTCATCCACGTCTCCGACGGCAAGCTGCACGACGTGCATGCCCTCGACCTGCTGGTGCCGGAGCCGGGGGCTATCTACGTCATGGATCGCGGCTACGTCGATTTCGCTCGCCTTCACGTTCTGCATCTGGCCGGCGCTTTCTTCGTCACGCGGACCAAGTCGAACATGGACTTCCATCGCGTCTATTCGGCGAAGACGGATCGGGCGACCGGCATCATTTGCGATCAGACCATTGCGCTCGACGGCTTCTACACGAAGCAGGACTACCCCGCGCATCTGCGCCGCGTGCGATTCAAGGACCCCGAGACCGGCAAGACGCTCGTCTTCCTCACCAACCAGATGACATTGCCGAGCGCCACCATCTGCGCGCTCTACAAGAACCGCTGGCAGGTCGAACTGTTCTTCAAGTGGATCAAGCAGCATCTTCGGATCAAACGTTTCTTCGGTACGTCGGAGAATGCGGTCAAGACGCAAATCTGGATCGCCGTGTCGGTCTATGTGCTCGTCGCCATCGTCAGGAAGCGTCTGGGCATCGATGCTTCGCTCTACACATTGCTACAGATCTTGTCGGTCACGCTTTTCGAGAAGATGCCCTTGCAGCAAGCCTTTCCGGGCAACGACTCCGGTTCCGACAGTACCACCATCAGCAACCAATTGAATCTGTTTGCGTTTTAACCGGACAGCAGTGATCCGGGCTATCTCGCCCGTGACCTGAACGCGGCACTCGCCGCCACGCTGCGCTACTGCCCGGTGCTGGCCACCGAACCCGAAAGCAGACTCGCGGCCATCGTGGATTTCACGTTCAACCTCGGTGGCGGGCGCTTGCAGACCTCGACGCTGCGGCGTCGCGTGAACCAGCGCGACTGGGCCGCAGCCGCGACTGAGCTGCGGCGGTGGGTCTATGGTGGCGGTAAGGTGCTGCCTGGGCTTGTGGCCCGGCGGGAGGCTGAAGTCTCCTTGCTGGCTTGATCGCCAACGTGCTGGGCCGCTTCCAGATCAACTATGCGGGCACCCAGCGACTTCACTTGTTCCCGAAGCGCCTCATTCTCACGCTCGATGGCGGAATGCTGCTGATTACCTTGTTCGATAGCGGTCAGCAATTTCGCTTGCAACTGGTCGCCAGGCCAGACGGCCACGACGCGCTTGGAGTGAGCCAGCCGCCTGACGAGGTCAAGCGGGTTGATCTGCAGGCTGGGCTCGAACAGCAACTCGAGGTTGTCGAGCAGCAGCGGGTCTTCCGTTCGTTCCTTGTCCGCGATCTCCCGCAGCAGTTCGCCTGCCGAGAAGCCGCGCTTGTTGTTCGGCGTGGCAGCCAAACGGCGGCCTAGCTCCAGGCCAACGTTGAGCGACTCAATGTTGAGCTTGGCGCCGAGCTGGCGAAGCAGTTGGGTCTTGCCGCTGCGGCTGGGTCCGACCAGCAGGATCAACTTGCTGTTGAGGTCGCCGATTTCGCCGATGAGTCGTTCGGGTTTTGCGAGCATGCTCATCCCCTCAGTCCGACTCGGCTTCGAGCCGCTGTTGATCAGGGGAGCGGTAGCCCGGCGCCAGCACGGCATTTCGCACACCGTAGATGGCCAGGTGGTCCTTCAGCCACAACCGGTACTCATGCCCGCGCAAGCTGTGGTCAGGGGAGCAGTCGACACTCCATTTGCGCAGGATGTATCCAGCCGTGGCGGCGCGCAGATTCATCCGCAGCACGCCGTCGCGCATGCCGTAATCCATCTCGGTGATCTCCGGCCGAGGTTGATCCGGATGCGGCACCAACTCCAGCTCGACGATCCGCGTCCACTGAATGTCCTGATCGCTCATCTCGTGGGGCGCGACGGGCTGCCCCTTGAGCACCGCCGGGCGCTTGATCCGGGTGATGACGAAATCCCGGAACTCCCGCGACTTCCGGTCGAAGGCGCGGACGTGCCAGCGCAGACCGTTGTCGATCAGCGCGAACGGGACGATCTCCCGCTCGGTGCGGCCACTGGAGATGGAGTGGTACTCGATGCCGAGCGGACACTCCTGGTGGACCGCTCGGGTCACACTCGCCAGCACATCCAGATCCGGGTGCGTGAGCCGCGTCGGGCTTTCGCTGGCCACCCACGCCTTGAGCCGCATTGGCTCACCATCGCCAAAGCCCTGGGTCAGCCACGACAGCACCCGCTCCGGGGGGAAGTCGAAGACGGGCCGGAAGTCCGGCCCCAGGACGTAGGACTTGCCCTTGGAGTCGTAGTCGATGTTGCCCGGGGCCAAGTCCTTGTACAGCGCCAGATCCCTGGATGCGGCGGCGGACTGGATGCCAAACCGCGTGACCAAGTCCTGACGGCGTATCTCCCCGATGAAGCGCACGCGCAACTCCACAAACGCGAGCCGGTCGCGCTGGGGCTGGGTTAGATCTGCAAGCTGTTCGTTCGACATCCTGGCTGGCTCGTTCGGGTTAGCGAATGCTTGTGCTGGTTATTGCGGAAAGTATATGGTCTGCCATAGAATCTGTCCATGACTCTATTTTGATTTGTGTGTGCGTCGCATTGTGATAACTACAAGCGGCGCGGCGGCAAAAGGATCGGTACGGGCGCCATGCAAAATTTCGCAGAGCTTCACCTCAAGCCAGAGACGCTGGCGCAGCAAGGGTTGCCGGACATCCCGTACCCCGTACCAGCGGCTGATCTGAAGTCGGCCCTGCTCGAAAACGGGGGCCTGCCGCTGGCTGTGATGCTGCACGGTCTGCAGCAGCGCTGCCGGGATGGTGACGCCGAATGGCAGCAGGTCGAACCCGCAATGGATCGGCTTGCCGAGCTGTTGGCGCCCGACGATGCCCGCGATATCATTTCAGCTTCCGGTGACCACTGGTGGCTCGAGGTCGGGCCCGTGGACCTCGGCGGCAAACTGGTCACCATCCAACGTGGCACTGTTCTGATCGCTGCCATCACCGCCCGGGACGACGGACGATTGCGGGTGGCCGTGTTTCGCCCGTTGGACGCCAAGAGCGCGGAATACCTGATCGGGCTGGGGCAAGTGCCTCACCCCGAGCACGGGGTCTGCATGCGCGAGAACAACTGGGAGTACGCGCTCGACAGCTCCGCCGGCAACGGCAACTACTACGCCGCCGACCGGGGCGAGGCCTATCTGTCCCACTGGGAGAAAGGCCTGGGCATCAGTTGGGACGGCTCCGATGTGCCCGAGTGGCGTAAGCAGCTGGGCCTCGTCGCCCGACCCGCCGCTCGCGTGGTCGCAGAGCTGGGCGTCTACTACACCTTGTCCGGCAATGAGGACGAGGAGCCTGTTGCCGATACAAGCGCGGCGGAAGAATTCGAGACACCGGCCCCACCAGCTTGGCACAGCAAGCGGCAACAAAAGCGCACGGTCCAGGGGCGGTTTCTGGGCTGCCTACTCGGCGGCGCAGTTGGCGATGCGCTGGGCGCACCGGTGGAGTTCATGAAGCGGGCTGAGATTCTGCGTCGCTTCGGCCCGAAGGGCATCACCCAGTACGCACCGGCTTATGGTGGCCTGGGGACGATCACCGACGACACGCAGATGACCTTGTTTACCGCCGAGGGCTTGATCCGAGGCTGGGTGCGCGGCTGCTTCAAAGGCATCACGACCTATTCCGGGGTCACGGCCCACGCCTATTTGCGCTGGCTGCAAACCCAAGGCGAACGCCCGACATGCGACATCGACTTCGGCACCGATGAGCCTGGCTGGCTGTTTCAGCAGCGTCAGCTGCACAGCCGTCGTGCACCGGGCAACACCTGCCTATCGGCCCTGCGGGCGATGAACTCCCTCGGGGAGCCGGCCCGCAACGACAGCAAGGGCTGCGGCGGCGTCATGCGGGTTGCGCCGGTCGGTCTTTTCGCCTGGCGCCTGCGTCAGCATGAATCTCCCCAAGACGCCTTCCGGCTGGGTACCGAGTTGGCTGCGCTGACCCATGGGCACCCGACCGGAGCCCTAACCGGTGGTGTGCTGGCGGTGCTGATCCTGGCGCTGACCGATGGCGCGTCGCTAAACGAGGCATTGGCCGCCGTAAAACGCCTCCTGCGAGTTGAGCCCGGCCACGAAGAGACGCTGCGGGCAATCGAAATGGCTGAGGAGTTGGCCGATTCCGGTTTGCCACATGAAGAAGCCATTGCCCGGCTAGGCCAGGGATGGATCGCCGAGGAGGCCCTGGCGATCTCCATCTATTGCGCGCTGGTCGCCCGCAATTTCAAACATGGCGTGATCCTGGCGGTGAACCACGATGGTGACTCCGACTCGACTGGAGCGATCGTCGGCAACCTGCTGGGCGCGGTGCATGGCGTGAAGGCGATCCCAGCCGAGTGGCTGGAGCCGCTGGAACTGCGCGACGTCATCACCGAATTGGCGGAAGACCTCTACGCCTTCAAGGATTGGGCGATCGGCGAGTACAGCGACAACGAAGAGCTGAACCAGCGGATCTGGCGGAAGTACCCGGGATTCTGAGATGGAGTGAACTGGCATGAGCGGAAATCGATGGGACCAGCCGGGTGTGCCCCACAAGGGATGGCACTGCGTGGACGTGGTCGACCTGCGGGCCGACGGCGAGTCGGCGGACGAAACCGATTACGCGACCTGCCAGATGTGCGGCAACGAGAAGATCCGCTACGTCCACATCATGGAACACCCGGATCTGGACGAGACCTTCGACGTCGGGTGCGTCTGCGCCGAGAAGATGAGCGGCGACTACGAGGGGCCGAAACGGCGTGAGGCCAAGTTGCGCAACCGGGCAGCTCGCCGAACTCGATGGCTGCAGCGCACGTGGCGGGTGTCCGCCAAGGGGAACAGCTTTCTGAACGTCGATGGGCACAACCTCGGCGTCCACATGAACAAGTTCAAGCGGTGGGGCTACCGGATCGGCAGCCGGTTCAGCACCAAGACCTACGCGACCAAGGACGAAGCCAAGCTGGCGCTGTTCGATGACTTCTGGGCCGCGACCCAGGATGACGATCGGCTGTGGGCTTCGGACTGATTCCAGCAGGCTGGCGGACCAGTCTTAGACCAGGACACATCAAATAATGAGAACAGACTTGATCGAAAAGTACGCACCGATTCTTTGTGGGTCGACGCCTCCGGTGGTCCGCGACCCGCGCCTGTTGATGGATGCAAGCGGCGACGTGAAGATCTATTACGCGCCGTTCGAGTACATCAACCCCAGTGCGCGGATCGTTCTGGTCGGGATCACACCGGGCCCCACCCAGATGGTCAATGCCAACAACGAGGCGCGGCGCGCGCTTCAGGCCGGCAAGTCCAGCACGGAAGCGATCCAGGCCGCCAAGAGCGTCGGCGCATTCAGTGGCGAGCCGTTGCGAAGCAACCTCATCAACCAGCTCAACCATTGGGGCTTTCACAAGTGGCTCGGCCTGACCGATTCTGCCGACCTGTTCTCCACGTCGCGCCACCTGGTGCAGACCACATCCCTCCTGCGCTATCCGGTGTTCGTCAAGGACGACGATTACCGTGGCTCTCCAGACATGACCAAGCACCTCTTGCTGAGGAAGTACCTGCTGGAGAACTTCGCGGCGGAGGTCGAGGAACTGAAGGAGGCCGTGTTCGTCGGGCTCGGGCCGCAGGTCCAGAAGGTGCTGGATCGACTGATCCAGGAGCGGGTGCTGAATCCCGAACGGGTGATTGGCGGCATGCTGCACCCATCCGGCAACTGCACCTACCGGATCAATTACCTCATCGGCGACAGAAACGCGCCGATCCCGCACGCCACCAACCCTGTGCCTTACGACCAGGGCCGGCGAGCATTTCGGGAGCGGTTCGTCACCGCCTGATCGAAGGTCGGGTGAGTCGATGCGGACGCGGGTTCAATTCCGAAATTGGGAATCGAACTGGCGTCCTGCCCGATGCGCTCGGTTGGTGACCCGGCCGGGGCAGAACTGGTAGGATTGTTGGCAGTCGGGGCTGGGTTCCGCACCTTTCCGCAGGAGTTCGAAGCGGTCGTAAGGCGCTGAGTTACATAGGTTTGGCGCAGGGTTCCGCCCCACCACCAGAAGAATCAAAGGCTTGCATGGTTTAATCGCCTGCAAGCCTTTTTACTTTGTGTAATTCCTGTGTAATCGCGACAGAAATCTGGGCTGTAATCCACCTTCAAGCAAGCTTGAGACGGCTTTCTAGTTTGTCCATTGCACCCTCGATATGCGCCCCGTTCTGGTGGGCGTAGCGTTCCACCATCGCCAAGGTCTTGTGACCGCTGATCCGCTTCACGGTGGGCAGATCGACGCCGGCCTGAACCAAGTGCGTGATGGCCGTATGGCGAAGCGTATGGCGAACTACCTGATCCGGGTCTAGGCCGGCGGCTTCGACAACGCGGCGGAATGGCTTACGAATGTCCATAGCATGACCGGATGCCGCGCCAGGTGATTGGAACAGCCAAGGGCTACCCGGTTGCAGGGCGGCAATGTACCCGGCAAGAAAATTGGCAAGGTGTTTCGTGAGGGGTTGTTCCCGCGCCCCTGCTTTCGCCTTCGGAATGAAGATGGTGCGGCGCTGCAAGTCCACATGCTCCCGCCGGATCGACAGAATCTCCATTTTCCGCATGGAGGTTTCCACGCCAATGACGATAAACGGGTAAATGATTGGGCTGGCATCCGCCTTCGCACATTCCACCAGACGGGCCACCTGATCCGCCGTCAGGTAGGTGATGCGCCCTTGCCCTTCCTGGAAGCGATTGAGCTTGGCCGGGCGGCGATCCATCCAACCCCATTCGATAGCCTTGTTGAACAAGTGCGATAGCACGGCCAATTCCCTGTTGATCGTGCCCGGTTTGGCTGCTGTGATTTTCTCCGGGGCGCGTTCGATGACCTTGCCCCTTGGACGGATGATGACGGCTTCCTGTTGGCGCTGGCGCTTATAGCGTTCAACGTCAAAGGCGCTGACCTTGGACAACGGCATGTCACCGAAGAATGGGACAAGGTGATGATTCAGGCGCGCGGTCTTCATCTTCAAATCCTTCCCATCTGACTCGCCGAGCCGCTCAAGGTATTTGCCTGCGGCCTCCCGGAACGACAACGCCACCTTGCGCCCCTTTGGCAAGGCCAGCCGATCATGCTTGGCATCGCTGCGAACCTTGGTGATGAATTCCTCCGCCTGGGTACGGGTGGTTCCTTCCGACTCGCGGCCAATGACGCGGTGGATACGCTGGCCGTCAACCATGACATTGATAGTGAATGCGCCATCGCCATTCGCCTGGCGTTCAAATGTGATGCCATGTTCGTTGAGCTTCTCGCCAGGGGCGAGCTTGCGCATGGCGGGTCGGGTGAGTTTTGAGAAGGTCTTGGCCATGGTTATCTCCTAGAACGGAATCGCATGCTCTTTCAAAGCATCCTTTACATCCTGATCCGTTGCTTCCCCTGCTCCATATGCAACTAGGACTGACCAGCAGTCTTTGATGACGGGAGGCCACGGGTATTTGTTCTCATCCGGCCCGGCTAGGAATTCATACTTGAACGAATGTATTTTGCCTGCATCATCTTTCTGGTACTCGGTCACTGCAATTTCATGAACGGCCTTCCAGATGCGTTGTTCCTCGTAGGTCATGAGGTCTGAATAGTGTTCCGCCAGCTTCAAAAATCGATCACTGGGTTCCAAGTCCCATAGCTTTCCTGCCTCATCCAATACGCTCCTATCGTATTGGCCATTGAAATCCGCCGTCTCGACCAGCATCACCTTGCTTAAAGCTTGCTCAACAGCCCATTCGATGAAATTGGCCAGCGAACGCCGCTGCTTTCGCGCTGCAATTTCCGCCAGGTACTTCAACTTTGGGTCCAACCGCATGGCGAATACCTCTGTACGCGGCCCATCCTTCTTGCGTCGTCTTTTTACATCGGTCATGGCATGTCCTCTCGTTCAAAGGTTCCTGATACTTCCGTTTCATTCTAGTTATAACGTTGTTGCTTGTAAACTATGTTTACGTCTGTAGAATTCGTTATTGACAATTCAACAGCCAGGAGAATCCCTGATGATCGGCAAAATCCTCACCCAGACCTCCGCCATCACCCTCTTCCCTGATGGCCGCATGGACACACGTAACGCCTCCCTTTACACCGGCCTATCCGAAAAGACCCTGGCCATGATGCGTTGCAACGGCACCGGCCCGAAGTTCATTAAGCGTGGCCGCGTGTTTTACTTCCAAGATGACGTGGATGCTTGGTTGAATGCTCAAGGAAGGCTCACCAGCACTGCGCAGGCAGCTCAGAAGGCCGTGGCCTAAAGAGGCTGAAATGGCATCCGGGAAAGAGTTGCCAAGCCAAGGGCGGGACGCGCCGGCCTATCAAGAATTTGCTGCTTCCATGATGGCCAGGATGTCATACCGACAAATGAGCCTTGCCGAACGGGGTTTGCTCTACACCTTGCGCAACGAATGTTGGGTCAACCGCAAATTGCCGAGTGACCCGGCAAAGTTGGCCCGAGTGCTTGGGTATGTGGAGGATGACATCCGTTCTACGTTGCCAGGGGTTATGGAGTTCTTTGAGGTGAAAAGTGAGGAACTTGTATGTCCTGAACTAGAAAAATACCGCCATTACCAAGACGCCCGACGTGAACGCATGAGCGAGGGCGGCAAGAAAAGCGCGGATCAACGGCGTCGTGTCAAACAGCATGCCAAAGACGCAACCACCTTGCAACCACCTTCAAACCTCCCTGCAACCGGCTTTCAAGCCCTAAGACAAGACCAGATAAGTTCAGACAAGAAAAAACCAGTCTCCAAGGACGGGGATATTCAAGATCCCTGGTTGCAGGACTATGAGAGTGCAGAAACATCAGCCAACGACTATGCCCGTTTAAGTCGGGGACATTGATCCCAGCACGATAGGAGCTTGTGACATCCATGACGACAAGGACGAAAAAGAGAGCGGCATCCTCCTCCGGGAGTACGGAGGCTACGGCCAGCAAGAATACCGAGGTAACCTCCAAGATGGCCTTGCACCCGAGCGTCAACGCTGCGGCTATCGTCGAAACATACAGCGCACCCATGGGGGAGCAGGACATCGGCGCGCTAATGGATTCTCTCAACGAGTCCATGGCGAAAGTCTGGGACGGCGACATGAAGCGTTGTGAAGCCATGCTGCTGGGTCAAGCCCACGCCTTGCAGTCGATCTTTATGAACTTGGCACGCCGAGCAGTGCAACAGGATTACATGAAGAATTATGAAATATTCCTGCGCCTCGGCCTCAAGGCCCAGAGCCAATGCCGAGCCACCCTTGAAACACTGGCGGCGATCAAGAATCCACCCGTGGCCATCGTGCGGCAGGCCAACATCGCCCACGGCCCCCAGCAAGTGAACAACGGGACGATGCCGAACAGTACGCCAGCGCCCGTACAGGCACGCGTGGGAGAAAACCAAAATCCGCAAACCCAACTATTGGAGACCCAACATGGCGAATGGCTGGACACCGGAGCGTCGAGCAAAACAGGCCGAACTGATCAGGACCTGGCGACCGTGGGAGCAATCAACCGGCCCCAAAACGGTGGTGGGTAAGGCACGGTCCGCAATACGTGGCTATAAGGGTGGCCATTGGAAGCTGATGCGCCAATTGGCGTCTTCCCTCCGGAATCAACGAGAACAATTACGAAGACCGCTATAATCCTTTGCCAATAAATTAGGCGAATGGCAAAGGGAGACTGATGGCCGCCAAAGAAGCCAAGGCCCGCATCAAGATCAACAAACTGCTGGAAGAATCCGGCTGGCGCTTTTTCGACGACCTCCACGGCAAGGCCAATGTCGTCCTGGAGCCGAACGTCAAGCTGACCCAGGCCAAGGTCGATGCCCTGGGCGAGAATTTCGAGACCACCAGCAACGGCTTCATCGACTTTCTGCTTCTGGATGAACAGGGCTATCCCCTCGTCGTGCTGGAAGCCAAAGCCGAGGACAAGAACCCGCTCATCGGCAAAGAGCAGGCACGCAAGTACGCCAAATCCCAGAATTGCCGCTTCGTCATTCTCTCCAACGGCAACCTGCATTACTTCTGGGACTTGGAGCAGGGCAACCCGCACATCATCACCCGCTTCCCCGGCCCGGACTCCATCAAGGGTTATCACCGCTTCCAGCCCAACCCCCAGCGACTCATCACCGAACTGGTCGGCAAGGACTACATTGCCCTGACCCAGATGCCCACCTATGCCAGCGAGGCCGGGTGGAAGAATGACAGCGAGCGCCAGGCCTTCATCGATAAGAACCGCCTGCGCTTCATGCGCGATTACCAGAAGCAGGCCGTGCAGGCGATCCAGGATGCCGTGGCCGAAGGCAAGAGCCGCTTCCTGTTTGAGATGGCCACCGGCACAGGCAAGACCCTCACCGCCGCCGCCGTAATCAAGCTGTTCCTACGCACCGGCAACGCCCGCCGGGTGCTGTTCCTGGTGGACCGGCTGGAACTGGAAGACCAGGCCAACAAGGCATTCATCGCCTACCTGAAAAACGACTACACCTCGGTCATCTACAAGGAACGCCGCGACGACTGGCGCAAGGCGGAAATCGTCGTCACCACGGTCCAGTCCCTCCTGTTCAACGACAAATACAAGCGCCTGTTCTCCCCCACCGATTTCGACCTGGTAATTTCCGACGAAGCCCACCGTTCCATCGGCGGCAATGCCCGCGCCGTGTTCGAGTATTTCGTCGGTTACAAGCTGGGCCTGACCGCCACACCCAAGGACTACCTGAAAAAGTTCGACAACGCCCAGCCAACCACGCGCGACCCCCGCGAACTGGAGCGCCGCCTATTGCTGGACACCTACCGCACCTTCGGCTGTGATTCGGGCGATCCCACCTTCCGCTATTCACTACTGGATGGCGTGCGCGACGGCTTCCTCATCAATCCCCTGGTGGTGGACGCCCGTACCGACATCACTACCCAGCTTCTGTCCGATGAAGGCTACGCCATGCTGGCCGTGAATGAGGACGAGGAAAACGCCGAGCAGACCTTCTACCAGAAGGACTTCGAGAAGAAATTCTTCTCCGAGGCCACCAACCGGGTGTTTTGCGAGACCTTCCTGAAAAACGCCCTGCGCGACCCCATCAGCGGCGAGATTGGCAAGGCCATCATCTTCGCCGTCAGCCAGAACCACGCCGCCAAGCTGACCCAGACACTCAACGAACTGACCGATGCCCTGTTCCCCGGCAAGTACCAGTCCGACTTCGCCATCCAGGTCACCTCCCTCATCCCCGAGGCCCAGCAATACACCATCAACTTCACCAACAACAACCTGATGGGGTCGGCCAACTTCCTGGACAGCTACAAGACCAGCAAGGCCCGCGTCTGCGTCACCGTGGGCATGATGACCACCGGCTACGACTGCCCGGACATCCTCAACCTGGCCCTCATGCGCCCGGTGTTTTCACCGTCTGACTTCGTGCAGATGAAGGGGCGCGGCACCCGCAAGCACAACTTCCTGGAACAGTTGTTCGACCCCGCCCTGAAAGCCGATCTGATCAGCAATGGCGGCAAGCGGGACAAGACCGTCTTCAAGCTGTTCGACTTCTTTGCCGTCTGCGAATACTTCGAGACCAAGTTCAACTACGACGAAGTCCTGAAACTGCCCCGCCCTGGCAACGGTGGCGATGGCCCGGAGCCACCACCTCCACCCCCGCCGCCCAGCGGCTTCGAGAACGTCGGCCCCGATAGCTTGTACTCCATGAAGCAGGAGCAAGTCGGCTACGAGGGCATGAAGATCGACCGCATGTTCTTCGAGCGCTTCGAGGAAAAGGTCAAGGAAGACACCGCCCTCCAGGAGTTCATCGAGGCCGAACACTGGGACCAGGCCGTGGAGCATGTCGTAGCCAACCTGTTCGACAAGCCCGACGACTACTTCAGCCTGGACAAGCTGCGCCGTGCCGCCAGCGTGGATCGCCGCCTGACCCTGCGGGAAATCCTGGAAAAGATTTTCGGCCTGATTCCCTACTTCAAATCCAAGGACGAACTGCTGGACGATGAATTCCAGAAATTCCTGCTGGACGTTCCGCCCGACGAACTGGACCAGCACGCCGACGCCATCGTCGCCCTCAAGTATTTTTTCAAGGCGTATGCCACCGACAGCCGCTTGCGCGACATCATCGTGAACAAGCGCTACACCGACCTGCACGTCAATCCCACCTTCGGCATGGCCGACTTCAAGTCCGTGCCCAAGGAATGGCGTGACCGCCTGCCCGAATACATCAAGGACTACGTGTCCCTGAACCAGTTCATGTAACCAGAGAATCCATGCTCGATACCGATACCAAACGCCGCATCGACTCCTGCCGCGACATCCTCGTCGGCAAGGTGCCCGACCCCAAGTCCCAGGTGGAGCAGATCACCATCGCCCTGATCTACAAGTTCATGGATGACATGGACGCCGAGGCCGAGGAAATGGGCGGCAAGCGCAGCTTCTTTGCCGGCGACTATGCCAAGTACGGCTGGCGCAAGCTGATGGCCCCCGGTATGGGCGGCTTCGACGTGCTGGCCCTGTATTCCGAAGCCATCGGCAAGATGAACGAGAACCCCGGTATCCCGGCCCTGTTCCGCGACATCTTCAAGAACGCCTATCTGCCCTACCGCGACCCGGAAACCCTGCGCGCATTCCTTAAGGAAATCGACGGTTTCACCTACGACCATTCCGAGCGCCTGGGCGACGCCTTCGAGTACCTGCTTTCCGTCCTGGGCAGCCAGGGCGATGCCGGCCAGTTCCGCACGCCGCGCCACATCATCGACTTCATGGTCGAGATTATCGACCCGAAGAAGAACGAGACCCTGCTCGACCCGGCCTGCGGCACGGCGGGCTTCCTTATTTCCGCCTGGAAGCACATCCTCAAGGCCAACACCAAGGAGCGGCAGGGCGACCAACTCACCCCCGACGAGCGCAAGCAACTGGCCGCCAACATCCACGGCTACGACATTTCCCCGGACATGGTGCGGCTCTCCCTGGTGAACATGTATCTGCACGGCTTCACCGACCCGCACATCGACGAATACGACACCCTCACCAGCGAGGAACGCTGGAACCACTACTCGGACATCATCCTCGCCAACCCGCCCTTCATGTCGCCGAAGGGCGGCATCAAGCCCCACAAGCGCTTCTCGGTGCAGGCCACCCGCTCCGAAGTGCTGTTCGTCGACTACATCGCCGAACACCTCACCCCCACGGGCCGCGCCGCCGTCATCGTGCCCGAGGGCATCATCTTCCAGAGCCAGACCGCCTATAAGGCCCTGCGCAAGCTGCTGGTGGAAAACCATCTGGTGGCCGTCATTTCCCTGCCGGCGGGGGTGTTCCAGCCCTATTCCGGGGTGAAGACATCCGTCCTCATCCTCGACAAGGCCCTGGCCAAGAAGGCCGAAAGCATCGGCTTCTTCAAGGTCGAGAACGACGGCTTCGGCCTGGGCGCGCAACGCCGCCCCATCGACAAGAACGACCTGCCGCAAATCCGCGCCGAAGTGGGGGAATACCTGCGCCGCCTGCGGGCGGGGGAATCCGTAGCCGAATTCCAGCCAACGCTGGGCCTGATCGTGGACAAGGCCAAGGTGGCGACGAATGACGACTACAACCTGAGTGGGGAGCGGTATCGGGAGGGAACCGCTTCACTGTCGGAACACCCTCATGTCAGGCTTGGCGAGGTATGCGAAATCAATCCCGAGTCCGCAAACCCTGCGGAGCTATATCCGAATTCGGATTTCAACTACATCGATATTTCTTGCGTTGAAAACGGATCAGGGAAGTTCCTGGGTGCGAACTGCACAGCAACAGACGAGGCACCAAGCCGTGCCCGCAGGTCGGTGAAACAAGGTGATGTCCTGATGTCCACGGTTCGCCCAAATCTGAAAGCCTTCGCATTGCTAACTGAAGTCCCTAACAGGGCTATTGCGTCCACTGGTTTTGCTGTTTTGCGCGCCAAGCCAGACCATTTACTCCCAGGCTTTCTCATCAACGTGTTGCGAGATGATAGGTCAGTCGATCAGATGATTGGCATGGCCGGTAAAGGTGCTTATCCAAGCATCAATCAAACAGACGTTGAATCAATCAAAATTCCCCTGCCGCCGCTGGTGGTGCAGAAGGAAATCGTGGCGGAGATCGATGGCTACCAGAAAGTCATCGACGGTGCCCGTGCCGTCCTCGACAACTACCGGCCCCATATTCCTGTTCACCCGGAATGGCCGATGGTGAAATTGGCCGAGGCTGCTGACTTTATCAGCGGTTATGCGTTCAAAAGCGCAGACATGACCACTACTCCTTTGGATGCCAGCTATCGACGAGTCGTAAAGATTGGAAACGTTGGGCGCGATGGTCAACTTGACATGGCCGACGCTCAGTTTCACCCATACTCTGACGATCTTGCTCGGTTCGTGTTGAAGGTCGGCGACATTGTCATGGCGATGACTGGCGCTACCGTCGGAAAGGTTGCGACTGTTAGTGAAGAGGGAGTTCTTCTAAACCAGCGTGTTGGCGTCCTGCGAGCAAAGCAAGAAGCACTTCAGGGCTTCGTGCTTCACTTAATTTGTAGCGCGGCGTTCTACGATTTCTGCCAGCGGACCGCTGGCGGAGGGGCACAAGGCAACATCGCGCCACGCGAGATCCTTGAATACCCGATCCCCCTTCCACCCCTTGCTACCCAGCAAGCCATCGTCGCCGAAATCGAAGCCGAACAAGCCCTGGTCGATGCCAACCGCAAACTGATCACCCGCTTCGAGAAAAAGATTCAGGCCACGCTGGCCCGCATCTGGGGCGAAGAAGAAGCCGCCCCGGCGGAGTCCTAGCCCATGGACGAGGCCCTCGAACTGGGCAACTACCTGCCGCTGTCCTACAAGAGTCCGAAGGAGCAGGAATACATCGCCTTCCTGTGGGATGCCTTCGAGACCAACTACACCCACGGCAAGTACCAGTTCGCTTTCCTGGCCTATCACATGCTCACCATGAGCTTCGTGTACTTCAACATCTGGCAGATCAAGCAAACCCAGCCGGAGGATTTCGAGAAGGGCCTGATCGGTTTCGGCAAGGACATCGAGAAGAACCTGATGGGCGCATCCTCACCCTTCGTGTTCAGCACCGTGAACGAGCGCAGCATCCTGCGCTTCCTCAAGCTGATCCAGTGCGACAACGGCATGATCGGCACCTACGCCAAGCTGGTGGACGACCGCAACGAAACCGCCCACCCCAACGGCCAGATTCTCTACAACTCCCAAGCCGCCCTGGACACCAAGATCGCCGAAGTCCTGCGCGTGGTGGCGGAAATCCAGGCCCACTCCAAGCCCGTCATCGAACACGGCTTCCGGGAATTCCTGCTCCAGAACCACGACCCCGAGAATCGGGAATACCCCGACGACGCCGACCAAATCCGCGAGGTGTTGATCCACGCCAACTACCTGTCCCAGAAGGACGTGGAAATCTGCCGAAGTTATGACATCAACACCCTGACCGACCAGCCTGCCTTTGAGGCCATCAAGTCACTTTACGAGGCCCTGGTGGTCAACTATCCGGGTGAACAGGAATGAAAACGACGTGCCTTAGGAAACCCTCCCATGTCTGACAAGCTGAACCCGGATAAAGCCCTGATCTTCCGCATCGTCCACCGGGACAATGTGGCCTGGATTCTGGACAACGGCATGCATTGCCGGACCTCTCCGATCCAGGCGCCCAACTACCGCACCATCGGCAACCCGGATTTAATCGACAAGCGCCAGCACCGGATGGTGCCGATACCGCCCGGCGGCACCCTGAGCGATTACGTGCCGTTCTATTTCACACCGTTCACTCCCATGATGCTGAACATCAGGACTGGCTACGGTGGGATGACCAACGTGCCCAACGAAGAAATCGTGATCTTCGTTTCCAACTTGCGGAAGATGGATGAACTGGGTGTGCATTTCGTGTTTTCTGATCGGCATGCTTACCTGCTTACCGCAAACTATTTCAGTGATCTGGCGGACTTGGGCAATATCGACTGGGGCCTGTTACAGAAACGGGACTTCAAACGCGACCCCGATGATCCGGAAAAAATTGAGCGTTACCAGGCCGAGGCACTGATCCACCGTCATGTACCGCTTGAGGCTTTATTGGGAGTGGTTTGTTATAATGACAACATGAAAAACGCGCTGAATCAGAAGGTTGCAGACCGTGGTCTAGCATTCAAGGTGGCCAAACAGACTGGGTGGTATTTCTGATGATCCGCTATACCCAGGGCAACCTGCTGGATGCTGATGTGGAGGCGGTGGTGAATACCGTCAACACAGTAGGCGTCATGGGAAAAGGCATCGCTTTGATGTTCAAAGAAGCCTTTCCAGATAACTTCAAGCGCTATGAAGCCGCATGCAAGGCCGAGGAGATCACGGTCGGCAAGGTGTTCGTAACCGAGCGCCATGAGTTAATGGGGCCGAAATGGATCGTCAACTTCCCTACCAAGCAGCACTGGCGGCACCCTACCAAGCTTGGCTGGGTGGTGGACGGACTTAAGGACCTGCACTCGTTCATTCTTGATAACGGAATCCAATCCATTGCACTCCCACCACTGGGTTGTGGCAATGGCGGATTGGATTGGAATGTAGTTCGGCCCGAGATCGAGGCTGCCCTATCCGATCTGGCAGACGTTCAAATCGTCGTTTTCGAGCCGACTGCGAAGTACCAGAATGTGGCCAAGCGCACAGGGGTAGAAAAGCTGACGCCTGCACGCGCCTTGATCGCCGAGTTGGTGCGCCAGTATTGGGTGCTGGGCATCGAATGCAGCCTACTGGAAATTCAGAAGCTAGCTTGGTTCCTGGAGCGGAATATTGAGCGCTTGAGTGTAACAAACCCGTTAGACCTGCGTTTCGAGGCCAACAAGTACGGCCCTTATGCCAATCGGCTGGATCACTTACTGAATGCCTTGGATGGCAGCTATCTTCATTGCGACAAGCGATTAGCCGACGCAGGTCCGCAGGACATCATCTGGTTCGACGATGCACGCAAGGATTACGTTCAGACCTATCTGAAAGGGGCGGAAGCCAAACCTTACTTACCGGCGCTGGATCGCACTGCGGATCTCATTGATGGTTTCGAGTCGCCGCTGGGCATGGAACTGTTGGCCACGGTGGATTGGCTGTTGTTCAAGGAAGGCTGCGCTGCAACGGTATCGAACATCAAGCAATGCTTGGCCAAATGGCCCGGTGGTGCTGAAGCGGGCGCACGTAAGCTGAAGCTGTTTGACGAGCGTTTGATTCAATTGGCCCTGGAGCGGCTGGTCCCCTTCCAAACGGCCTGACTTTCCGGCCATTACGGTCATGGTTGCTCAGACATTCCCTGTGTAGTTTCTGTGTAATCGAGCATGGAAAATTACACAGAAATCAGGAACGAGATAGAACATGGAGAACCAAGCAACCTTGGTAAGGCATGGATTTTTATAAGTTTCTGGAATGTTCTGGAATCCCATAGGTACTCCCTGCCAAGTCTTGAAAATCCGCGTGTCGACGGTTCGATTCCGCCCCTGGCCACCACTTAGGATTCAAGCACTTAGGCCACCCATTGCGGTGGCCTTTTTGCTTGATGGGGCCTCGCTTGGAGCGCACTCAGCATGGCTTTGCGGGGTTGGGGCGATGGGGAAGAAATCAAGGTTCGATCTTGTTGGCGTGGGCACCCATGCTCAAATCAACAGCCTGTGCCCGGACGGCGAGGTCAGGTTAGCCATAATGATATATATGTACTAGCGTGAGGTTGCTGTAAGCTAGGCTTCATAGAAACCTCCTTGGATTAGGTAAATCCCGTGCCGAAACATATGGTTGACTTGGGTGGCGGGCCATGTACCACATCGGTATAGAGGTCATCGATCGTCAGCATGCCGAATGGCTATTGATCGTCGAGGAATTCAGGGCGGTTGGGGCCACGGAGTTGCTCAACCCGGCTGGTTTCGAAGCGGCGGAACACGCCCTAAGTAAGTTGGTTGGCTATTCAGAACGGCATTTCGCCACAGAAGAGCGCTTGATGGCCGAATACGGCTATCCAGATACGGAAGGACACATCGAGTCCCATCGGGCGTTCTCCTTGAACTTGGCCAAGATGCATTCCGAAATCAAGTTGCACAAGCACAGCATGGCGCCGCTCAAATTGAATCTTCTGGCGACCATCTGGCTGTTCGAGCACATTACCCGCGAAGACATGAAATTCGGCCAATTCGTGAATGGATCGGCCTGAAGGACCCTCCTGCTACTGAGCTCGCCTTGGCCGGGTTCGACGGGCTCTGCGCCGGTGCGAATTTGGTGGTTTGGCCTTCGGGCGCCTCGACCAACCCTTGTGTTGCGTCGGCGTGCAGGTCGGGGGGGCGCTCAATCCAGCCCCGGTCGCAAGCCAATCAGCTTGAGGGTCTTTTCGTCACGGGTGCCCTGGAAGTACTTGCCCAGCAGCCTGTCAAACACCGATCCCGGTTCTGATACCAAGGCGAACAGGGTGGCGCATGACTTCAGCTTGGCATCGTCTGGAGCGCCGAAGATCTCATGTGCCGTTCGTCCCTCGATCTTCATCACGGCATCCGCGCATTCATGCAACCGTGGCCCCAGGATTGGATGGGTAAGGTAGGCGCGGGCTTCATCCATGCATTTGATGGCGTAGCGCTTCGAGGTTGGGCTGTAACCCAGGCCCGCATATTGCGGGAAGATGTACCACATCCAGTGCGAGCGTTTCCTGCCGGCGATGAGCTCGGCAAGGGCGATGGCATAGTCGGGCTTCTGGGCGTCGAGAAAGCGGTCGAGGTGGTGAGGGTCACTTGGCACGATCATGGTCCACAGGGGCGAGGTTGTTCAGTTCACCATAGCCGATAGACCGCCCCGACGACGCCGAGCCCGATCAGCAGGTCGATCCGGCGGTAACGCTCGAAGTGGTCGCCTGAATCGGTTTCCTGGGACCCGTGCTCCGGGCATAGGCACAGGCTGACGGGCTTGCGGGGATGCGCGCCGACATGACCGGGACGACCACACACCTCGCAGGGGCCACACGAGTCACGCGGCGTGTCCGGGTGGCGTTGGTTCCAGTCGGCGCAGTAGGGGCATGCGTCGGTCAGGGTCTCAAACGCCTTTGCCAGCACGCGTGTGGGCCGCTTGAAGTCGCGCTTTCCGCATGTTGGACCGTGCCCGTTCACGCCGCACCGGCAAAGCCGATCTGGCGCCAGGCTTCATAGACCACCACGGCCGTCGCGTTGGACAGGTTCAGGCTCCTGCTGTGCGGGCGCATGGGCAGGCGCAGCCGGTGCGTGTCGGGGAACTCGGCCAGGATATCGGCGGGCAGGCCGCGGCTTTCCGGGCCGAACAGAAAGGCGTCGCCCGCCTGGAATGCGGTTTCATCAGGTCGCGCCTGGGCCTTGGTGGTGAGCGCGAAGATGCGCTGGCCGGCCAGCGCGGCGCGTGCGCTCGGCCAGTCCGGGTGGACGATCAGTCGGGCGTATTCGTGGTAGTCGAGGCCGGCCCGCTTAAGCTGGCTGTCTTCCAGGGTGAAGCCGAGCGGCTCGATGAGGTGCAGCCGACAGCCGGTGTTCGCGGCCAGGCGAATGATGTTGCCGGTGTTGGGCGGAATCTCGGGCTGGTAGAGGAGGATGTCGAACATGCCTGGATTATCCCGCGCCGACTGGTGGCCGGAAACGGTAAACTAATTGCCCGTTTGCCTCCGTGTCCGCTATGGTCCCCAACCTCACCACGGCCCTCGCCGGTCCGCTCCTGGACCTGGAAAAGCATGTCATCACCGCCCAGCCGGCCATCGAGCACTGGTTCCGTGGCCAATGGCAGGAACACGCGGCGCCGTTCTATTCCTCGGTCGACCTGCGCAATGCCGGTTTCAAGCTGGCGCCAGTGGACACCAACTTGTTCCCGGGCGGCTTCAACAACCTGAATCCGGCCTTCCTGCCGCTCTCGGTGCAGGCGGCGCAGATCGCGGTCGAGAAGATGTGCACCACCGCACAGCGCTTCCTGATCATTCCCGAGAACCATACCCGCAACAGCTTCTACCTGCAGAACGTGGCCGCCCTGGCCGACATCGTGCGCAAGGTGGGCATCACGGTGCGCCTGGGCAGCCTGATCCCCGACCTTCAGGAACCGCTGATCCTCGACCTGCCCGATGGCGGCGTGCTCAAGCTGGAGCCGGTGCGGCGCGAGGGCGATCGTCTGATGGTGGGCGATTTCAATCCCTGCGCGGTGCTGCTCAACAATGACCTCTCGGGTGGCATTCCCGACATCCTCAAGGGGCTCGACCCCGAGCAGACCCTGCTGCCGCCCCTGCACGCCGGCTGGGCGGTGCGGCGCAAGTCGAACCACTTCCGTGCCTATGCCGACCTGGCGGCGGCGTTCTCCCGGGTGGTCGGCATCGATCCCTGGCTGATCGACCCTTACTACGCGGTGTGCGGCGAAGTGAACTTCCAGGCCCGCGAGGGCGAGGAGTGCCTGGCCCACCATGTCGAGGAAACGCTGAAGCGGATCCGGGTGAAATACGCCGAATACGGGATCGACAAGGAACCGTTCGTGATCGTCAAGGCCGACGCCGGCACCTACGGCATGGGCATCCTCACCGCCAAAAGTGCCGAAGACGTGCGCGACCTTAACCGAAAGACCCGCAACAAGATGGCCGTGGTCAAGGAAGGCCTGAGTGTCGATCGCGTGCTGGTCCAGGAGGGCGTGCACACCTACGAGTCGATCAACGAAGCGGTGGCCGAGCCGGTGGTCTACATGATCGACCACTTCGTGGTGGGCGGCTTCTACCGCGTGCATACCAGCCGGGGTGTGGACGAGAACCTGAACGCCCCGGGCATGCATTTCGTGCCGCTCGCCTTCGAGCAGGCCTGCTCCACGCCCGACGCGACGGCGCGACCCGATGCGCCGGTGAACCGCTTCTACACTTACGGCGTGCTGGCCCGCCTGGCGGCGCTGGCGGCCTCGGTCGAACTGGAAGACACCGATCCCGAGTTCCATCCCGAGGTCGTGCTCTAGGCCATCGTCATGGATTTACTGTTCGTCGCCGACCCGCTCGCCAGCTTCAAGATCTACAAGGATTCCACCTACGCCATGATGGTCGAGGCAGACCGGCGCGGCCACGCGCTCTGGGCCTGTCAGCCAGGCGACCTGGCCTGGCGGTGTGGGCGGGTGACTGCCCGGGCCTGTGCGGTGCGCCTGACCAGCCATGCCGAGACCTGGTTCACGGCGGTCGCGCCGGTCGAACGGGCGCTGGCCGATTTTGCCGCCGTCCTGATGCGCAAGGACCCGCCTTTCGATGAAGGCTACCTCAATGCCACCTACCTGCTGGAGATGGCCGAGCGCGAGGGCGCCCGGGTCTTCAACCGGCCCCAGGCCCTGCGCGACTACAACGAGAAACTGGCCATCGCGCGGTTTCCCCGGTTCACCGTGCCCACCCTGGTGTCCTGCCGCGCCGATGACCTGCGCGCCTTCCTCGCCGAGCAGGGCGACATCGTGGTCAAGCCGCTCAATGCCATGGGCGGCAGCGGCATCTTCCGCCTGCGTCCGGGCGATGCCAACCTGGGCGCGATCCTGGAAACGGTGACCGATCTCGGGCGCCGGCAGATCATGGCCCAGCGCTTCATCCCGGAGATTGCCGACGGCGACAAGCGCATCCTGCTCATCGATGGCGAGCCGGTGCCCCATGCCCTGGCGCGCATTCCCGCGCCGGGCGAGACGCGCGGCAACCTGGCCGCCGGCGGCACCGGCGTGGCCCGGCCGCTGACCGCCCGCGACCGGGAGATCGCCGCCGCCCTGGGGCCCACCCTCAAGGCCGATGGCTTGCTGCTGGTCGGCCTCGACGTGATCGGTGACTGGCTCACCGAAGTCAACGTCACCAGTCCGACCTGCTTCCGTGAAATCACCGACCAGACCGGCTGCGATGTCGCGGGGCGGTTCATCGATGCCTTGGCGTCGCGGTGCACGGCATGAGACTGGCTGCCTATTGGCGGCGTGTCTGGTCACTCGTCACGCTGTCGCTCGTCACCGCCAGCCTGGCCGGTTGCGGCGTGCCGCCCCCCTACAGGCAGCAGGCCTACGTGTTCGGCACCCTGGTCGAGGTCAGCGTGGCCGGTGTGCCGGAAGACCGGGCCCGGCCGGCGGTCGAGGCCGTGCTGGCCGAGTTCGATCGCCTGCACCGTCTGCTGCATGCCTGGGAGCCGTCCGAACTGACCTCGGTCAACGACGCCCTTGCCGCCGGCCGGGTCTCCGGCCCGGTGCCGGAGGAAGTGCGCCATCTGCTGCGCGATGCGGCGGCCTGGTCGGCGCGCTCGGAGGGCTTGTTCAATCCGGCGCTGGCGCACCTGATCCGGCTCTGGGGCTTCCAGTCCGATACCTTCGAGGCGCGCCTACCCGACCCGGCCGAGGTGGCCCGCTGGGTGGCCGCGCAACCGCGCATGGCCGACCTGCGCTTCGAGGGTGACCGGGTCGCCAGTGCCAATCCGGCCGTGCGCCTGGATCTCGGCGGCTATGCCAAGGGCTATGCCCTGGAGCGCGCCGCGACCTTGCTCAAGGCGCGCGGCATCGACCATGCGCTGATCAATATCGGCGGCAACATCCTGGCCCTGGGCCAGCATGGTGACCGGCCCTGGCGGGTGGGCATCCAGCATCCGCGCCGGGCCGGCGCGCTGGCCACCCTGGACCTGCGCGACGGCGAGGCGATCGGTACTTCGGGCGATTACCAGCGCTTCTTCGAGCTGTCTGGCCGGCGCTATTGCCACCTCATCGATCCGCGCAGCGGCCAGCCCGCCGACGGCGCCCAGGCAGTGACCGTGCTGGTGCGCGGCGACCAGGCCGGCATCCGCTCGGACGTCACCAGCAAGCCGATCTTCATTGCCGGACCGCGCGAATGGCGCACAATGGCGACCAGGATGGGCGTCAGTGACGTGTTGTTCATCGATGCCGCCGGCCGGGCGAGCGTCACCCGGAGCCTCTCCGGCCGGCTGGAATGGCTCGACCCGGCGTTGCCGCCGACGGTCGTGGACTGAGGAGAAGCGCGTGTATACCTGGAAAAGCTATTACGTGGTGCAGGCCGATTACCAGCACTGGGCCAACGAGGCGCTGTTCGCGGCCCTGGCCCACCTCAAGCCGGAGACCCTGACTGCCGACGAGGGGCTGCCCTGCCGAAGCATCCACCACACCCTAGACCATCTGCTCGGGGTGCACCAGCTGTGGCTGGCCCGGCTTCAGGGCGCCGATCCGCAGGTTGGCTTCCGCGCCATCCAGCACCCGGTCTGGCGCGAGCTGCTGGCCGCCCTGCGCCATGAAACCCGGCACCTGGAAGAATGGCTGGAAGCCCGCCCAGAGCCGTTCTTCGAGGGCGAAGTGCAGTTCACCCAGGGCGAGGTCGGCCGACAAACGCTCTGGGTGCGCGATGCCCTGATCCAGTTGTTCACCCGCGCTGCCCAGTTGCGTGGCCAGGTCGCCGCGGTCGCCTGCCAGCTGGGCGCGCCCAACCCGGCCATGGACTACCTCGACTACCGGCGGGAAATGGCCAAGCTGCTCGACGAAGCCCGCCGCGCCCCCCGCTGATCTTCCGCACGCCTCATGACCGACACTCCGGAAAAACCCGCCCGCAAGAAGATCACCCTCGGCGCCCCCGCCGAAACCCCCGACCGCAAACGCAAGCCGGCCCGCTGGAGCCCGTTGCAGCGTGATCGCGCCAAGCCGGCCGCCGCGCCAGAGGCGCCGTCCCAGCCGGCTGCACGCAACAAGCCAGGCAAACCCCCAGCCCCGGCCAAGCCGCGCCCCGCGCATGCCGACTCCCGACAGGACACCGCGCCTCGGCGCCGCAGCACGCCTCCGGCGCCGGCCCGCCTGAAATTCTTCGCGCCCTGTCCACGGGGCCTGGAACTTGAATTGGGCAAGGAATTGAGCGCACTGGGTGCCGAGGACGTGGTGCCGGGCTCCGCCGGGGTCGGCTTTGCCGGCGACATCGGCCTGGCCTGGAAGGTCAACCTGTGGAGCCGGCTGGCGATCCGTGTCCTGCAACAAGTCGCCGAGGGCAATTACCGCGACGAGGAAGACCTCTACCGGGTCGCCCTCAAGCAGGCCTGGCCGGACTGGTTCGCCCTCGACCGGACCCTCGCGGTGCGCACGGTGGCTCATGCCAGCCCGCTCAAGAGCCTGAACTTCGCCACCCTGCGCATCAAGGATGGCGTCTGCGATCGCTTCCGCCAGGACCTGGGCGAGCGGCCCAGCGTCGAGACGCGCACGCCCGACGTGCCGATCCTGCTCTACCTGGATCGAGACCGTTTCACGCTCTACCTGGACTTGTCCGGCGAACCGCTCAACCGGCGCGGCTACCGGGTCGACCCGGCCCCGGCGCCGCTCAACGAGAACCTCGCGGCCGCCCTGCTCAAGTTGTCCGGCTGGACGCCCGACATCCCCTTGCTCGACCCGATGATGGGCGGCGGCACCCTGCTCCTGGAAGCGGCCATGATCGCGTTCAACCAGGCGCCCGGACTGAAGCGGCATTTTGCCTTCGAACACCTGATCAGTTTCGACAAGCTGGCCTGGACCCGGCTACGCAAGGACGCCGAGGCGGCGCGCCTGGAACCGCGCCCGCTGCCCATCTACGGCTGCGACATTGATCCGCGCATGATCCGCGCCGCCGGCCTAAACCTGAAGGCGGCCGGGCTGCTCGACTGCGTCACCTTGCGCGAGGGCGACGTGATGGAGATTCCCGCGCCGGCCGAGCACGGCCTGATCGTCAGCAACCCGCCCTATGGCGTGCGCCTGGACGCCGACGCCACCTTCTACAAGTCACTTGGAGACGCGCTCAAGCGCCACTTCAGTGGCTGGACCGCCTGGCTGATCTCGGGCGACGCCGAGTTTGCCAAGCACATGGGCCTCGCCGCGAGCAAGCGCATCCCGCTCTACAACGGACCACTCGAATGCCGGCTCTACGAATACCGGCTGGTGGCCGGGACGATGAGAAAGGCGGGGACACGCAACCCAGTGACCAAGTGACCGGCCCGTCACGCGTCACTCGTATCACTGCAGCAAACGGCGCAGCGCCTCATCATATTTCTCGGCGGTCTTCGCCACCACGTCGGGCGGCAGTTCGGGGCCGGGCGGCTGCTTGTTCCAGCCCGAGGCCGACAGCCAGTCGCGCACGTACTGCTTGTCGAAGCTGGGCGGGTTGCGGCCGACCTGGTATTGGTCGACCGGCCAGAAGCGCGACGAATCGGGGGTGAGTACCTCGTCGATCAGGGTCAGGGTGCCGTGGCTGTCGAGGCCGAACTCGAACTTGGTGTCGGCGATGATGATGCCCTTGGTCAGGGCGTAGTCGGCCGCCGCGCGGTACAGCGCGATGGCGGCGTCGCGCACCCGGACAGCGAGATCGGCCCCGAGCAGTGTCTGGCATTCGGCGAAATCGATGTTCTCGTCATGGGCGCCGACCGCGGCCTTGGTCGACGGGGTGAACAGCGGCTCGGGCAGCTTGTCGGCCTGCCGGAGGCCGGGCGGCAGGGCGATGCCGCACACCGCGCCGGTTTTCTGGTAGTCGGCCCAGCCGGAGCCGACCAGGTAGCCGCGCACGATGGCCTCGACCGGCAGCGCCTTGAGCCGTTTCACGACCACGGCGCGTCCTGCGACCTGGGCGCGCTCTTCTGGCGCCACCACCGATTCCGGGGCGTCGCCGGTCAGTTGATTGGGCAGCACATGGGCGAGTTTCTTGAACCAGAAGTCGGCCACGGCAGTGAGCACCTTGCCCTTGCCCGGAATCGGGGTCGGCATCACCACGTCGAACGCGGACATCCGGTCGGTGGTGACGATCAGCATGCGCTGGTCGTCGATGGCGTAGATGTCGCGCACCTTGCCTTTGTGGATCAGCGGCAGGGACTTAATCGAGGATTCGTAAAGGGCGGCGGTCATGAGCAGAGGCCTATCAAGTCAGAATCAGAAGTTTAACGCGTTCGTGCCCTAGCCATGATTGCCGCCCCCGGAAAGCGCCGTGGTATCGGTCCCGAATGAAAAAGGGCGGCCGAAGCCGCCCCTTGCCCTGGACCGCAGGATCGATCAGTTGACCTTCGGGTCCAGCTCGCCCTTGTCGTAACGAACCTGCATGGCTTCCAGGCTGTAGATCTTGCCAATCTTGCTGGCCATGCCGGCGGCACCAAAGGCTTCGTAGCGGGCGGCGCAGATGCCGCTCATGGCCTTGGTCGCTTCCTTGAGGAACTTGCGCGGGTCGAAGTTGGCCTTGTTCTCGGCCAGGTGCTTGCGGATCGCGCCGGTCGAGGCCATGCGCAGGTCGGTGTCGATATTGACCTTGCGGACACCGTTCTTGATGCCTTCGACGATCTCGCTGACCGGCACGCCGTAGGTCTGACCCATGTCGCCGCCGTAGCTGTTGATGATGGCGAGCCAGTCTTCCGGCACCGAGGAGGAGCCGTGCATGACCAGGTGCACGCTGGGGATGCGCTGGTGGATTTCCTTGACGCGGTCGATGCGCAGCACTTTGCCGGTGGGCTTCTGGGTGAACTTGTAGGCGCCGTGGCTGGTGCCGATGGCGATGGCCAGGGCGTCGACGTGGGTCTTGGCGACGAAGTCGGCCGCCTCGTTGGGGTCGGTCAGCAGGGCGCTGTGATCCAGGGTGCCCTCGGCGCCGTGGCCGTCTTCTTCGCCGGCCTTGCCGGTTTCCAGGGAGCCCAGGCAACCCAGTTCGCCTTCCACGGAAACGCCGCAGGCGTGGGCCAGCTCGACCACGTGGCGGGTGGTGTTGACGTTGTACTCATAGGTCGACGGGGTCTTGCCGTCGGTGCCCAGGGAGCCGTCCATCATGACCGACGAGAAGCCGGACTGGATGGAACGGAAGCAGATGCTCGGGCTGGCGCCGTGGTCCTGGTGCATGCACACCGGGATCTGAGGGTATTGCTCGATGGCGGCCAGGATCAGGTGGCGCAGGAAGGGCTCGCCGGCGTAGGAACGGGCGCCGGCCGAGCCTTGCAGGATCACCGGGCTGTCGGTGGCGGCGGCGGCCTGCATGATGGCCTGGACCTGTTCCATGTTGTTGACGTTGAAGGCCGGCAGGCCGTAGCCATGTTCGGCGGCGTGATCGAGCAGTTGACGCAGGGAAATCAGTGCCATCTTTTTCTCTCCTTAAAAATTCGTGACCAATGAGGCGTGACAAAAAGGCGTGCCGCAAAAGCGTGACGCAAAGGCGCCGGGTGTCCCGTCACGCCGTTGCGTCACGCAGTTCTTGTCGCGCAGTTTCGTCACGCTGTTCATGACTTAAAACTTCTTCCGTTCGCCGACGCGAACGATCTTCATGGTGTTGGTGCCGCCCGAGCGGCCGATCGGCTCGCCGATGGTGAGCAGGATCAGGTCGCCGTTGCGCACCGCGCCGCGCCGGCGCAGTTCGTCCTCGGCCTCGGCCAGCAGTTGATCGCGGTCGTGGCTGGAGGGCTTGAAGTTGACCGGATAGACGCCGCGGTACAGGGTGACCTTGCGCCGGGTTTCCACTTCCGGGGTCAGCGCGTAGATCGGCACGTGGGTGCTGATGCGCGAGATCCAGAGGGCGGTGGAGCCGGACTGGGTCATCGCCGCGATGGCCTTGACGTTGAGGTGCAGTGCGGTGAAGGCCGCCGATTTGGCGATCGCCTCGTCGACGCGCAGGATGTCGCCATGCTGCTGGCCGAAATTGGGTGTCTCGATTTCTTTTTCGGCTTCGACGCAGACCCGGCTCATGGCCGCGATCGCCTCGACCGGGAACTTGCCGGCGGCGGTCTCGGCCGAGAGCATCACGGCATCGGTGCCGTCGAGCACGGCGTTGGCCACATCGGAGACTTCGGCGCGGGTCGGGATCGGGCTGGCGATCATCGACTCCATCATCTGGGTGGCGGTGATCACGACCTTGTTCTTCTCGCGGGCCATGCGGATCATGCGCTTCTGCAGGGCCGGCACGGCGGCATCGCCGACCTCCACACCCAGGTCACCGCGCGCCACCATGATGGCATCGGAGGCGTTCAGGATGGAATCGAGCGCTTCGATGGCTTCGGCGCGTTCGATCTTGGACACGATCCAGGCCCGGCCGCCGTGGGCTTGCAGGATTTCGCGCGCCTGCTGGACATCGGCGGCGGAGCGCGGGAAGGAGATCGCCAGGTAATCCGCCTTGAGTTCGGCCGCGGTCTTGATGTCCTCGATGTCCTTGTCGGTCAGGGCCGAGGCGGACAGGCCACCGCCCTTGCGGTTGATGCCCTTGTTGTTGGACAGCACGCCGCCCTGGACCACCTTGCAGGTGACGATGCCTTCCTTGACGTCCTCGACCCACATTTCGACACGACCGTCGTCGAGCAGCAGCGTGGAGCCACGCGAGACATCGTAGACCAGGTCCTTGTAGTCGAGGCCGACCCGGGTCTGGTCGCCCATTTCGCAGTCGATGTCGAGCAGGAAGGTGTCACCCGGATTGAGGGTGATCTTGCCGTCCTTGAACTTGCCGATGCGGATTTTCGGTCCCTGCAGGTCGACCAGGACGCCGACCGCGCGGCCGCGCGTCTTGGCCAGCGAGCGGACCAGTTCGGCGCGCTGGATGTGTTCGTCCGGCGTGCCATGGGAAAAATTGAGGCGCACGACATCGACGCCCGCCTCGATCATTTTGTCCAGCACCTTGGGATCGGAGCAGGCCGGCCCCAGAGTGGCGACGATTTTGGTTCTACGCAGCATGGATGTCTCGTGAGCAGTGGGAGGGGGCAGGGCGGTGCATCGCCGCCCTTCGCGCCATCAACCGGCCGCGCGCTTTTCCAGGATGTCCACGGCCGGCAGGACCTTGCCTTCCAGGTATTCCAGGAAGGCGCCGCCGGCGGTGGAGATGTAGGACACCTTGTCATAGATGTCGTACTTCTGGATCGCGGCGATGGTGTCGCCGCCGCCGGCCAGGGTGAAGGCCTGGGTCTCGGCGATGGCCTTGGCAATGGCCTTGGTGCCTTCGCCGAACTGGTCGAACTCGAACACGCCGACCGGGCCGTTCCAGACCACGGTGCCGGCCTTCATGATGATGTCGACCAGTTCCTGGGCGGACTTGGGTCCGATGTCGAAGATCATGTCATCGTCGGCCACGGCACCGGCATCCTTGAGGACGGCGGGTTCGTTGGCGTCGAACTGCTTGCCGCACACCACGTCGACGGCGACCGGGATGGTGGCGCCGCGGGCGGTCATCTTGCTCATCAGGGACTGGGCGGTCGGGATCAGGTCGGTTTCGCACAGCGACTTGCCGACGTTCTTGCCGGTGGCGGCCAGGAAGGTATTGGCGATGCCGCCGCCGACCACCAGCTGGTCGCATTTCTCGGACAGGGCTTCCAGCACGGTCAGCTTGGTGGAGACCTTGGAGCCGCCGACGATGGCGACCATCGGCCGGGCCGGGTTGGCCAGGGCCTTGGCCAGGGCTTCCAGTTCCTCGGACACCAGCATGCCGGCGCAGGCGGTCGGCGCGAACTGGGCGATGCCATAGGTGGAAGCCTCGGCGCGGTGGGCGGTGCCGAAAGCGTCCATGACGAAGACGTCGCACAGGGCCGCGTACTTCTTCGCGGTCTCCTCGACGTTTTTCTTCTCGCCCTTGTTGACCCGGCAGTTTTCCAGCAGGACGACTTCGCCCTCGGCGACGTCGAAGCCGCCATCGACCCAGTCCTTGATCAGGCGCACCGGCTTGCCCAGCTTGGCGGACATCACGGCGGCCACCGGCGCCAGGGAGACTTCCTCGCTCCACTCGCCCTCGGTCGGACGGCCCAGGTGGGAAGTGACCATGACCTTGGCGCCGGCCTTGAGGGCGTGCTCTATGGTCGGCATCGACGCCGTGATGCGGGCGTCGGAGGTGACCTTGCCTTCCTTGACGGGCACGTTCAGGTCGGCGCGGATGAACACGCGCTTGCCCTTCAGGTCGAGGTCGGTCATGCGGAGGAATTTGGCCATTTGGGTTCTCCTTGGAAAGTTAAGCGGTAAGGAATAAGGCGGCTTATTTCTTACAACTCAGTGGGTGGGGAAACGAGAACAGGGAAACGAGAAACGTGAAGGCGGGCGCGCTGTTGCGTTTCCCGTTTCACGTTTCCCTTTTCCCGATGATTCAATTACTGCGCGACGTGCTTCACCAGGCGAAGCATGTTGCAGGTGTAGCCGTACTCGTTGTCGTACCAGGCGACGACCTTGACGAAGGTGCTGTCCAGGGCGATGCCGGCTTCCGCGTCGAAGGTCGAGGGGGCGCTATGGCCGACGAAGTCGGTGGACACCACCTTCTCCTCGGTGTAGCCCAGCACGCCCTTCATGGCGCCTTCGCTGGCGGCCTTCATGGCGGCGCAGATGTCGGCGTAGGAAGCTTCCTTCTCCAGTTCGACGGTCAGGTCGACCACGGAGACGTCGGAGGTCGGGACGCGGAAGGCCATGCCGGTCAGCTTCTTGTTCAGGCTGGGGATGACCTTGCCGACGGCCTTGGCGGCGCCGGTGGAGGAGGGGATGATGTTTTCCAGGATGCCGCGACCACCGCGCCAGTCTTTCTTGGACGGGCCGTCGACGGTCTTCTGGGTGGCGGTGGCGGCGTGCACGGTGGACATCAGGCCACGCTTGATGCCCCAGGTGTCGTGCAGGACCTTGGCCACCGGGGCCAGGCAGTTGGTGGTGCAGGAGGCGGCGGAGACGATGGCCTGGCCGGCGTAGGTGTCATGGTTGACGCCATACACGAACATCGGGGTGTCGTCCTTGGCCGGGGCGGACTGGACCACCTTCTTGGCGCCGGCGGCGATGTGGGCCTGGCAGGACTCGGTGGTCAGGAAGAAACCGGTGCAGTCGATGACGATGTCGGCGCCGACTTCGTTCCACTTCAGGTTGGCGGGTTCCTTCTCGGCGGTCAGGCGGATCTTCTTGCCGTTGACCACCATGTTGCTGCCATCGACTTCGATGGTGCCGTTGAAGCGGCCGTGCACGGAGTCGTACTTCAGCATGTAGGCCAGGTAGTCGGGCTCGAGCAGGTCGTTGATGGCGACGATCTCGATCTCCGGGAAATCCTTGGTGACGGCGCGGAAGACCATGCGGCCGATGCGGCCGAAACCATTGATACCAACTTTGATTGCCATTGTTGTTGCTCCTTCAAAGAAAAAACCGATCCACCGGCCCGCCGCGCGCGCCGGTGGCCAGCGTGGTTACTTCAGATTTTCGACCGTCTTGATGACATTCGCGACCGTGAAGCCGAACTCCTTGAACAGCTCGGGCGCCGGGGCGGACTCGCCGAAGCGGTCCAGGCCGATCACCGCGCCGTCCAGGCCGACGTACTTGTACCAGCCGTCGGTGACGCCGGCCTCGATGGCCACGCGCGGCACGCCGGGGATCAGCACGCTGTCCTTGTAGGCCTTGTCCTGCTTGTCGAACACGTTGGTCGAGGGCATCGACACCACGCGGGTGTGCTTGCCGTCCGACTTCAGGGTTTCCTGGGCCTTGAGCGCCAGTTCGACTTCAGAGCCGGTGGCGATCAGGATCAGGTCCGGCTTGCCATCGCAGTCGGCGATCACGTAGCCGCCCTTGGCGATGTCGGCGATCTGGGCATCGCTGCGCTTGACGAAGGGCAGGTTCTGGCGGCTCAGGATCAGGCTGGTGGGACCGTCCTTCTTCTCGACCCCGGCAGCCCAGGCGACCAGGGTTTCGACCGTGTCGCACGGACGCCAGACGGTCATGTTCGGGATCATGCGCAGGGTGGCGGTCTGTTCGACCGGCTGGTGGGTCGGGCCGTCCTCACCCAGGCCGATGGAGTCGTGGGTGAAGACATAGACCACGCGCTGCTTCATCAGGGCCGACATGCGCAGGGCGTTGCGGGCGTACTCCGAGAACATCAGGAAGGTGCCACCGAACGGGAACAGGCCGCCGTGCAGGGCCATGCCGTTCATGATGTGGCTCATGCCGAACTCGCGCACGCCATAGGAGATGTAGTTGGCCTGGGCGTGGCGGTGGATCGGCTGGCAGTTCGGCCAGTTGGTCAGGTTGGAGCCGGTCAGGTCGGCGGAGCCGCCGACCCGCTCGGGCAGGGTGGAGATCAGGCGCTCGATGGCGAGTTGGCTGGCCTTGCGGGTCGCGACGGTCTCGGCCTTCTCCAGCGTGGTGGCCATGGCCGCCTTGACCCGGTCGGACCAGTCGGCCGGCAGGTCGCCGTTCATCCGGCGGGTGAATTCGGCGGCCTCGGCCGGGTAGGCCTTGGCGTACTCGGCGAACTTGTTGTTCCACAGCTTTTCCAGGCCCTCGCCCTTGGTCTTGGCGCTCCAGCCTTCGTAGACGTCGGCGGGAATCTCGAACGGGGCATGCGGCCAGCCGATGGTCTCCCGCACCAGGGCGATTTCCTTGTCACCCAGCGGGGCGCCATGGCAGTCGTGACCGCCCTGCTTGTTCGGCGAGCCCTTGCCGATGATGGTCTTGGCCTGGATCAGGGTCGGCTTGTCGGTGCTCGCCTTGGCATTCTGCATGGCGGCTTCGAGGGCGGCGAAATCATGGCCGTCGACATTGCGCACCACGTTCCAGCCATAGGCCTCGAAACGGCCGCAGACGTCCTCGGTGAACCAGCCGTCGGTGTGGCCGTCGATGGAGATGCCGTTGTCGTCCCACACCGCGATCAGCTTGTTCAGCTTCCAGGTGCCGGCCAGCGCGCAGGCCTCGTGGGAGATGCCTTCCATCATGCAGCCGTCGCCCAGGAACACGTAGGTGTGGTGGTTGACGATGTCGTGGCCGGGCTTGTTGAACTCGGCGGCCAGCAGTTTCTCGGCCAGCGCCATGCCCACGGCGTTGGTGATGCCCTGGCCCAGGGGGCCGGTGGTGGTCTCCACGCCCGGGGTGTAGCCATATTCGGGGTGGCCGGGGGTCCGGGAGTGCAGCTGACGGAACTGCTTGATGTCGTCGATGCTGACGTCATAGCCGGTCAGGTGCAGCAGGGAATAGATCAGCATCGAGCCGTGGCCGTTCGAGAGCACGAAACGGTCGCGGTCGGCCCACTTCGGATTGGCCGGGTTGTGGCGCATGTGGTGGTTCCACACCACTTCGGAGATTTCCGCCATGCCCATGGGGGCGCCGGGGTGGCCGGATTTGGCCTTTTCGACGGCATCCATCGCCAGGGCGCGGATGGCGTTAGCAAGGTCGTTACGGGTAGCCATAGAGTGATTTCCTCGAGAGACAAAAAAAGCTGAAGGCCCAATTCGGACACAAGGCCTTGGATTATGTCGTAGCGGAAGTGGCCGGAGCAATACGCCCTTTGGGGGCGGAAGCCGCGCCAGCACGGCGTTTACGCGATATTCCCTTGCGTGGCGCGGCTTGCGGGGGTGGCAGGCGGCAAAATTAAAATGTTTTTATAAATGCTTCGGCCTTGTTTATTGCTCGTATTTTTGATAGGGGAATGCGTTTAGCATTAAATATATTGAGGTTAGCCCGGGTCCGGCGCGACCGTCAGCCAGTCCTGCCATTGCCCATGCAAGGCGGGCGTGGTGGCCGCCAGGGCCGAGCGGGTCCACGGATCCCCCGACCAGAACGGGCGGCCGTCCAATTGGCTGACCACGCCGCCGGCTTCAGTCAGGATCAGGGCGCCGGCCGCATAGTCCCACAACTTCTGGCCGCCGTGCAGGTAGACGTGCAGCCGACCGGCGGCGAGATAACACCAATCCAGGGTGCTGGCACCCAGATTGCGTTGTGAACTGTACGGATGTTGCGCCGCCAGGCGAGCGCGCAGGTCGCGCGGCAGGCGCTTGAAATCGACCCCGGCGATGCAGCGGGGGAGCAGGTCGGGCGGCGTTTTCAGCGGTAGCCGCTCGCCATCCAGCCAGGCGCCCTGGCCGGCCTCGGCGTGGAAACATTCGTCGGCCTGGGGATCGTAGACCACGCCGAGCACCGGCCGGCCCTGTTTCATGAGGGCGATGGACATGGCGAAGAAGGGCATGCCGCTCACGAAATTGGTGGTGCCGTCGATCGGATCGACACACCAGAGGCCGTCCTGGCCCTGTTGCCAGAGCGCTTTGTGCGCCGCGTCATCCATTTCCTCGCCCAGCACCGGGTAGGGCGCGATGGCCTGGAGGCGGGCGATGAGCGCTTTTTGCGCGGCCAGGTCGGCCTCGGTGAACAGGCTGCCGTCGTCCTTGCGTGCGTGCGCCACTTTCAGATAGCGCGGCATGACCTCGTCGCGGCCGACGGCGCGGACCGCGTCGATGACCTTATTCAGCATGGGCTGGGCTGGGGAAACGGGAAATGGGAAATGGGAAACGGGAAACGGGAAACGGGAAACGCAAACCCGGTTGCTCGAACTTCGCTTCCCGATGCCCTAGGGTCATGGCCCGCCCTATTCACCACGCCACTTGATCGAGCAGCCCATGCTGGGAATCTGTTCGGCCGGTCCGCGGCCGGTTTCGGCCACGTGCTTCATCGCCTCGAACAGGTCGCGGCGGACGCCCTCTGGTGCGGTTTCCTTGCGCGATTCATCGTGCCGGCCGCGATACTGCAATTCGAGTTGGCCGTTGTAGCCGAAGAAATCCGGGGTGCAGACCGCGCCATAGGCCTTGGCCACGGCTTGCGACTCGTCCAGGACGTAGGGCATGGGGAAGTGCAGTTCGGTGGCGACCCGCTGCATCTGGTCGAAGGCATCCTCGGGATACTCGGTAGGGTCGTTCGACATGATGGCGATGGCACCCACGCCCAGGGCCTTCAGATCGTTCACGTCGCGCACGATGCGGTGGATGACGGCCTTGACGTAGGGACAGTGATTGCAAATGAACATCACCAGGAGGCCGTTGGGACCAGCGACCTCCTTCAGTTGATAACGCTTGCCGTCCACGCCGGGCAGATCGAAGTCGATCGCCGGGCGGCCGAAATCGCAAACAGGGGTTTCCATGCGTACCATCGGATCGGGACCTTTCCAGAAGCGTTTCGGCCGATAATAGCATCCAAATCCGATCCCGCCCGCGCCATGCCCATCCCACGATTCTTCTGTGCCATGCCCCTGCCGCCCGGCCGCCAGGTGGTGCTGCCCGACGCCGTCGCCCGCCATGCCGTCGGCGTCCTGCGCCTGCGCGAAGGCGACGACGTGATCCTGTTCAACGGCGATGGTGGCGAGTGCGTCGGCCAGTTGGTCAAGACCGGCAAGGGTGCCGAAGTGGTACTCAAGGCCCGTTGCGCGCCGGCGCGCGAGTCGCCGCTCGAGGTCACCCTGGCGCAGGGGGTATCGAGCGGCGAGCGCATGGATTACACCTTGCAGAAGGCGGTGGAACTCGGCATCACCCGCATCCAGCCGGTCATGATGAAGCGCACCGTGGTGCGCCTCGACGACGACAAGCGTCACAAGCGGCGCCAGCATTGGCAGGGCGTGGTGATCGCGGCCTGCGAGCAGTGCGGCCGCAACCATTTGCCCGAGGTGGCCGAGATCCTCGACTTCGCAGCCTGGCAGGCCACGCCGGCGGTGCGCGCCGGCCTGCGCCTGCTGCTCGACCCGGAGGCGAGCACGCGGCTGCGCGACCTGTCGGCGCCGGTCGAGCCGGTCACCTTGCTGGCCGGTCCCGAGGGCGGCTTCGATCCCGCCGAGCGCGAGCTGGCGCGCCGGCTGGGCTTCCAGCCGCTGTCCCTGGGACCGCGGGTGCTGCGCACCGAGACCGCCGCCATTGCTGCCCTGGCGGCGATGCAGGCACTTTGGGGCGACCTGTGAGCGCTCGGACGCGCGTAACCCGGTGGTTTCCGCGATAATGCCGCGAATTCCGGAACCGAGCCCGCCATGACCGCCAAATCCGCCGATGCCGACATGTCCAGCTTCGTCGACTGGTTCCGGGCCGCCGCGCCCTACATCCACGCCTTCCGCGACAAAACCTTCGTGGTCGCCTTCGGCGGCGATGCCATGCTGCGCGAGGACTTCGTCGACCTGATCCACGACGTCAACCTGCTCAACGCCCTGGGTGTGCGCCTGGTTCTGGCGCACGGCGTCCGGCCCCAGGTCCAGGAACGCTTGTCGGCGCATGGCGGCGAGGACCAGTACGTGCAGGGCAAGCGGGTCACCGATGCCGACACCCTGGAGTACGTCAAGGATGCGGTCGGCTCGGTCCGGGTCGACATCGAGAGCATGCTCTCGATCGGCCTGCCCAACACGCCGATGGCCGGCGCCGAGATCCGGGTCGCCTCGGGCAACTACGTCACCGCGCAGCCGGCGGGCGTGCTCGATGGCGTCGATCTGCTGTTCACCGGCGAGGTGCGCAAGGTCGCTGCCGATGCGATCCGCAGCCGGCTCGATGCCGGTGAGATCGTGCTCATCTCCCCGATCGGCTATTCCCCGACCGGTGAGGTGTTCAACCTGACCCTGGAGGAAGTCGCCACCGCCGTGGCGATCGCCCTGGAAGCCGAGAAGCTGGTGTTCATCCTGGACCAGGGCCGCACCGAGGATGCGGCCGGGCGTCCGGTCAACCGGCTCACCGCCAGCCAGGCCCAGCGCCTGGCGCGCGAGCTGCCGGAGGGCGACATGAAGCTTTACCTGCCCTATGCCGCGCGCGCCTGCAAGAAAGGGGTGGCGCGTGCCCATCTGGTCAGTGCCGACGTCGACGGCGCCCTGCTCATGGAGCTGTTCACCCACGAGGGGGTCGGGACCCTGGTCACCCGGCAGTCGGTGGAGACCTTGCGACCGGCCAGCATCGACGATGTCGGCAGCGTGCTCCAGGTGATCGAGCCCTTGGAGCAGGCCGGCGTCCTGGTGCACCGGCCGCGCGAACTGCTGGAGCAGGAAATCGAACGCTTTTTCGTGGCCGAGCTGGACGGCCGGGTGATCGGCTGCGTCGCCCTGTATCCGTTCCCGGACGCGCGCGCCGGCGAGATGGCCTGCCTGGCCGTGCATCCCGATTTCCAGGGCGGTGGCCGGGGCGAGGCGCTCATGGCCGCGGTCGAGGATGCCGCACGCGAACAGGGCCTCGATCGCCTGTTCGTGCTCACCACCCGCACCGCGCATTGGTTCATCGAGCGCGGCTTCGTGCTCGGCACGCCGGACGACCTGCCGGCGGCGCGCAAGGAAATGTACAACTGGCAGCGCCGCTCCAAGGTGCTGGTGAAACCCCTGGGAGCGGTCTGATGCCACTCGATCGTCGCCGCTGGTGCCTGGCCGCGGCCTTGGCCCTGGCCGGATTCGGTCGCGCCGGTGCCACCCAGGCGACCCTGCGCCTTGGCTTGATGCCGGTGTATGGCATCCGTACGCTGATGAGCCATTACGAGCCGGTGCGCCACTTTCTCGCGCAACAGCTCAAGCGGCCGGTCCGGGTGGAAACCGCGCCCGATTTCCTGCGCTATCTGAACCGTATCCTGGCTGGTGAATTCGAGATCGTCATCGCGGCTGCGCACTTCGCGCGCATCGCCCAGCTCGACAAGGGCTGGGTGCCCCTGGCGCAATTCACGCCGGATCACGACACACTCCTGATCGGCCGCGCCGACGCGCTGCCCAAGCGGCCGGCCGACCTGGCCGGGCGCGAGGTCGCGGTGATCGACCGGCTCGCCATCACGGTGATGGGCGGTCTGCAATACCTCGAGCGCCAGGGTCTGCAAAGCGACCGCGACTACACCGTGGTGGAATACCGTAACCACGCCAGCGTGGTGCACTCCCTGCTTTCCGGCGCCAGCACCCTGGCGGTCACCACCAGCCATGGCCTGCGCCAGATCCCCACCGACCTGCGTGCCAAAGTGGCCCTGTACCGGCACGTCACCGACATTCCCGCCTTCGTGATCCTGGCGGCCCCGCACCTCGACAAGGCCAGTGTGGCATTGCTCCGGGAGCGGCTCCTGACTTTTCCGAAGGAAGCCGAGGGCATGGAATTTTTCGCCCAGTCGGGTTATGCCGGCCTGCGCCTTGCGGACGAGGCGGTGATGCGGCGCGCGGACCCCTACTTGAAGGAAACCCGGCGCATGGTCGGCCGATGATCCGCCGCCTGGCCAGCCTGCGCCTGCGCACCAAGCTGATCCTGGCCAGCGTGCTGGTGCAGGGGGCGATGATCGCCCTGCTGATTTACAACAACGTCCACCTGGCCGAACAACAACTGAGGGAGCAAGCCCAGGTCCGGGTCGAGAGTGTCGCGCCCTTGCTCAATGCCGCCCTGCTCGGCCCCATGCTCCAGCGCGACTATGGCACGGCCCAGGACATCCTGGTCGAAGCCTTGAACAGCCAGGGTTTCGTCTACCTGGTGTTGCTCGACATGCGACGTCGGCCCATTGTCTCGGTCGGTGCGGTGGACCAGGCGCCGGCGCAGCCCCTGGAGTCGGCGGCCAACCCGGGCACCGACCGGATCATGAACATGGAGCTGGTGATCGGCATCGGGGAAAACCACTATGGTTTCCTGCGCTACGGCATCGACGTCGGATTCGTTGCCCGGGCTCGCGCCGAACTGACCCGCCAAAGTCTGCTGATCGGCGCGCTGGCCATCCTGGCCAGCGGTGCCGCGTTCACCCTGCTGGGTCTCTGGCTGACCCGCCGGCTCGGACGCCTGACCGAGGCGAGCCAGGCCTTGGCCCAGGGCGACTTCGCGGTGGCGTTGCCGGCCTCCGGCGTGGACGAGGTGGGCCAGCTGGCAGCGGCCTTCAAGCACATGGCCGGGCAACTCGCCAGCCGCCTGGCGCAGATCCAGGAATCCGAGCAGCGGCTGTTTGCCATTTCCCATTACACCTATGACCTTGAGCTCTGGCTGGACGGCCAGGGCAAGACCGTCTGGGTCAATCCTTCGGTCGAGCGGCTGACCGGCTACACCCCGCAGGAATGCCTGGCGATGGCCGATTTCCCGCTCGCCCTGGTCCATGCCGAGGACCGCGCCGAAGCCGAGTGGCGCTTCAGCCGGGGCTCGGGCGAGGGCTATCAGTTTCGTCTGGTGCGGCGCGACGGCAGCCTGGTCTGGGCCGCCGCCAACTGGCAGCCGATCTACGATCCCCAGGGCATCTCCCTGGGGGTGCGCGCCAGTATCCGCGACATCGGCGAACTGAAGCGGGTCGAGAGCAACATGCTGGAATCGATGCGCCAGCTCAAGGAGTCGGAAAACAGCGCGCGCCGCTACCTGAACGAGGCCGACCACGAGCGGGCCCGCCTGATGGCCCTGCTCTCGGCCATGAAGCTGGGCATCCTGTTCGTCGGCGGCAATGGCCAGGTCATCTATTTCAACCCGGCGTTCCTGCACATCTGGGGCATCCCTGGAAATACCCCGCTGATCGGCCGTCCGGCCCTGGATATCCTGGCCCACAGTGGCAGCGACCTGCTCAAGCCGGAGCATTTTTCCAGTCATCTGAACCAACTGCTGGAAACCCGGCTGCCCTCCGAGAACGTCGAGATCCAGCTCCGCGATGGTCGCATCCTGACCCAGGTCAGCTATCCGGTGCGCGAGCAGGATGGTGGCTTCATCGGTTACCTGTGGGTGTACGAGGACATCACCCAGGAACGGCGCACTGCCCAGCAGTTGCTCAACCTGGCCGAGCGCGATTCCCTGACCGGGCTGTACAACCGGCACCGGTTCCAGGAAGAGCTGGTGCGCGCGGTCGACGAGGCGGAACGGGTCGGTGGCGGGTGTGCCTTGCTGTTCTTCGACCTGGACGAGTTCAAGGCGATCAACGACCACTTCGGCCACGGCGCCGGCGATGCCTTGCTGACCCGGGTGGCGAACGAGGTGTCGCACGTCGTGCGCCGGCACGAGAGCCTGTTCCGCCTGGGCGGTGACGAATTTGCCGTGATCCTGCCCTTCGCCGGGCTGGAGCACGCCCAGGCCCTGGCCGACCGTGTGGTGCGGGCGATCAGTCAGATCACCCTGCCGTTCGATGGCCAGAGCCTGCGCATTTCCTCCAGCCTGGGCATCGCCCTGTTCCCCGACCATGCCGCCGACAGCGAGCATCTGGTGGCGTTCGCCGATGCCGCCATGTACCAGGCCAAGCATTCCGGCAAGAACGCCTGGCGGGTCTACCGGGCCGACCAGGACACCACGCCGGAGATGCTGCACCGGCTGACCTGGAATGCCCGGCTCTCGGAGGCGATCGGCCAGGACCGCTTCGAAGTGCATTTCCAGGGCGTGCACCGGGTGGCCGGCGGCGGCCTGGCCCACCTGGAAGCCCTGTTGCGCCTGCGCGGCGAAGCCGAGGGCGAGCTGATTCCCCCGGGGGTATTCATCCCGGTCGCGGAAAAGAGCCACAAGATCGTCGAGATCGACCGCTGGGTGCTGACCAGGGTGGTGCGCCTGCTGGCCGAGCGTCCGGCCATGCCGCCGGTGGCGGTCAACCTGTCCGGCCGCTCCTTCGACGATCCCGCCATGCCCGGCTTCATCGCCGACCTGTTGCGTACGCACCAGGTGCAGCCCAGCCGCCTCCTGGTCGAAATCACCGAGACCGCGGCGGTGTCCGACCTGACCGACGCCCAGCGTTTCATCGAGTCGATCCGGCAGACCGGTTGCCGGGTCTGCCTGGACGACTTCGGTGCCGGTTTTGCGTCTTTCGCCTACCTCAAGCATCTGCAGGTCGACGCCATCAAGATCGATGGCATGTTCATCCGCAACCTGGTGCAAGACCGCGAGAACCAGGTCTTCGTGCGCGGCATGCTCGAAGTCGCGCGTGGCCTGGGTAAGGAGACGATCGCCGAATGCGTCGAGGACGCCGACGTGCTGGCCCTGCTCGGCCACATGGGGGTCGACCTGGCCCAGGGCTACCACCTGGACATGCCGATGGCGGCGCATCCCGCCTTGGCGGGCAAGGCCTAGGGCAGGCGCAAGGCCTGTGACTTGAAGGCCCGGAAGCCGGTCTGGTAGTACGCGATGGCTTCGTCGCGCAAGGTCGGGTCGACCGCGGTGGGGGTCAGGGTGTTCGAGGCGTCGACCGTGTAGGCCTCGACCCGCCGCTTGGGACCGAGCACGGTCAATCGGCCGTCCTTCAGATAGCCCAGTGATTGATAGTTGCTGATGAACGCGCGCTGATCGCGCGTGCGCTGCTCGAACACCGATTTGCCGAAGAAATGGTCGTCGCCCGGCAGGCCGACACTGTCGAGCAGGGTCGGGGGCAGGTCGATCTGGCTCAGCAGCCGATCATCGCGGCCCGGTTTCAGCAGGGCCGGGGCGTAGAACAGCAGCGGGATGTGATAGCCCTGGACCGGCAGTTCGGTCTTCCCGGCGACCGAGGCGCAGTGGTCGGCGGTGATCACGAACAGGGTGTCGGCGAACCAGGGCTTGGCGCGGGCCTGATCGATGAAGCGGCCGAGGGCGTGATCGGTGTATTTCACCGCGCCGCGCCGTCCGCCGGGCGAGGCAATATCGATGCGGCCATCGGGGTAGGTATAGGGGCGATGGTTGGAGGTGGTCATGACCTGGGCCAGGAACGGCTTGCCCGAGGCATGGCTGGCGTCCAGCCGGGCCAGGGTGTTGTCGTACAGGAATTCATCTGCCACGCCCCAGACGTTCTGGAAGCCGACCGTGGCTTCAGGGAAATCGGTCCGGTCGAGCACCAGGTAGTCGTTGCCGGCGAAGAAGGCGTTCATGTTGTCGAAATAGCCATAGCCCCCGTACAGGAACAGGGTGTCCCAGCCCTGGCGGTGCAGGATCTCGCCCAGGGTGGCCAGATGCGCGTTGCCGGGGCGGCGCACGATGGCCTGGCCCGGGATCGGTGGCGTGCCCAGGGTGAGGGCTTCCAGGCCGCGCACCGTGCGGGTTCCTGTGGCATAGACACGGGTGAACAGCAGGCTGTCCCGGGCCAGGGCGTCGAGCCGGGGGGTCAGGCCGGGCCGCCCGCCGAGCGCACCGAGGTATTTCGCCGACAGGCTTTCCACCGAGATCAGGACGATGTTGCGGGGGGGCTTGCGGAACGGGAGCCGGCCCGGGGCGAACGTTTCGGCCTCGTCCTCACCCGGGGCCAAGGCTTGGCTCAGGGGCTTCCGCTCGACGCCCAGGCCAGCCAGGATCCGGTCGGCCTCGGGCTGGGGCAGGGTCAGGTAGAAGCGGTCGTAATCCAGCTCGTTGCGCCGCGCCGCGGCCAGGAAGGTCATCAGGCCGTTGCCCGACAACTCGTTGGCGTAGGCGTTGTCGGAAAAGCGCATCTGGTCGATGTCGACCCCGGTCCAGGCGGCGACCGGCAGCAGCAGGGCCAGGAGGTTTCGGTAAGGGCGTCCGGTCCGGTCGCGCGCGGCCTCGGTCAGGGGGCCACGCAGGGCCCAGGTGGCGACGCTGGCCAGCAGGGCGATGCCGGCGAGCAGGGGGACGACCGGGTAGGACTCGACGATGTTGCCGATCACTTCGTGGGTGTAGATCAGGTAATCGACGGCGATGAAATTGAAGCGGGTGGAAAACTCCTCCCAGAATGTCCATTCGGCCAGGGCCACGAACAGGCCGAAGACCAGGCCCAGCCAGAAGAACGCAAGCACGGCGGCCCGGCGCCAGGCGGATGCTGGCCGGGGCGCCGGGCGGCGCAGGACCTGGAGCACCAGGACGGGCGCCACCAGCCAGGACAGGACGGCGAGGTCGAACACCAGGCCATGCAGAAAGATCCCCGGCCACAGGGCCCAGGGGACCTGGTCGGGGCCGGTGGTCAGCGCCAGGCCGAGCCGCGTCAACGTGGCGATCGACCCGAGCGCCAGGGCCAGCATGAGCACGGGCTGGCCCCGGAGCGACTTAAGCAGTGTGAAGCGCATGACTCGGACTCAGTGCAATGCCCCGCGCCAAAGGGAGGGGCGAGATGAACCCACCCTGGCCGCCTGGCGTGGGGGGCGGGCAGGCCTCGGGCGGAGCGAACGGAAGCCGGGAGGATGGCGGCCCGAGCTTAAGCCCGCCTTAAGCGGATGCCGGGCCGTTCGCCGGTAAAGCTCGATATGATCGGCCCCGCCGGCTAAAATCCCCGACTTGTCCATTGGGGTCCGGCCATGCTTACCGCATCCAACATCACCATGCAGTTCGGGGCCAAGCCCCTGTTCGAGAACGTCAACGTCAAGTTCGGCGACGGCAACCGCTACGGCTTGATCGGCGCCAACGGCTGCGGCAAGTCCACTTTCATGAAGATCCTGTGCGGCGTGCTGGAACCCTCCGCCGGCAATGTCTCCAAGGACCCGCACGAGCGCATGGCCTACCTGCGCCAGGACCAGTTCGCCTACGAGGACATGCGCGTGCTCGACGTGGTCATGATGGGCCACGAGGAACTGTGGGCCTGCATGACCGAGAAGGACGCCATCTACATGAACCCGGAGGCGACCGAGGCTGACTACATGCACGCAGCCGAGCTGGAGGCCAAGTTCGGCGAGATGGGCGGTTACGACGCCGAGGCGCGTGCCGGCGAGCTGCTGCTCGGCGTCGACATCCCGGTCGACAAGCACCAGGGCCCGATGCGCGAGGTGGCGCCCGGCTGGAAGCTGCGCGTGCTGCTGGCCCAGGCCTTGTTCGCGGACCCGGACATCCTGCTGCTCGACGAACCGACCAACAACCTCGACATCAACACCATCCGCTGGCTGGAGGATGTGCTCAACCAGCGCAACTCGACCATGGTCATCATCTCGCACGACCGCCACTTCCTGAACCAGGTGTGCACCCACATGGCCGACCTCGATTACCAGACCCTCAAGGTTTATCCGGGCAACTACGACGACTACATGGAAGCCTCCACCCTGGCGCGCGAGCGCCAGCAGGCCGCCAACGCCCGAGCCAAGGAAAAGATCGCCGACCTGCAGGATTTCGTGCGCCGTTTCTCGGCCAACAAGTCCAAGGCCAAGCAGGCCACCTCGCGCCTGAAGCTGATCGACAAGCTGAAGCCGGAAGACGTGAAGCCGTCCAGCCGCCAGTACCCGTGGATCCGCTTCGAGTACGACGAGAAGGAAAAGCTGCACCGCCTGGCCTGCGAGATCGAAGATCTGAGCTTTGGCTACGACCCGGCCCAGCCGATCATCCGGAATTTCACCTACACCGTGGATGCTGGCGACAAGATCGCCATCATCGGCGAGAACGGGGTCGGCAAGACCACCCTGATCAAGTTGCTGATGGGCGAGCTGACGCCCCAGCGCGGCCATGTCAAATGGGCCGAGAAGGCCAAGCTCGGCTATTACGCCCAGGACCACAGTGCCGATTTCGCCAGCGACCTGAACCTCACCGACTGGATCAGCGGCTACGTGCGCGAGGGCGGCTACGAGGGCGACGACGCCGAAACCCTGCTGCGCGGCACCCTGGGCCGGCTGCTGTTCAAGGGCGACGAGGTGAAGAAGGCGGTCAAGGTGATTTCCGGCGGCGAGCAGGGCCGCATGCTGTTCGGCAAGCTCATGCTGCAACGCAAGAACGTGCTGCTCATGGACGAACCGACCAACCACCTCGACATGGAATCGATCGAGTCGCTCAACAACGGCCTGGGTGACTTCACCGGCACCCTGTTGTTCGTCTCCCACGACCGCGAGTTCGTGTCCTCGCTGGCCAACCGGATCATCGAGATCAAGCAGGATGGCCGGATCGTCGACTATCGCGGCACCTACGACGAGTACCTGGCCAGCCAAGGGATCGAATAGCCCACGGCCATCGAATAGAATCCCGCCATCGTCCGACCAGGAGCCGCCATGACCCGCTTCGTCCGCGCCTTGCCGATCGCGCTGCTGCCGGCCCTGGCCGGCTGCGTCCAGGACACCGCGTCCTACATGATCGACGGCGACCGCAACCACGCCATTACCGTGGCACGCGCGCAGAAGTGGTTCTGGAGCAGCGCGGTCGACGTTTCGGTGATCGCCGCCCGACAGCCGGACTGCCTGGGCGGACTGGACATCAAGGACGTGACGCGCGACACCCCGCTGGTGCTGCACCGGCCCCCGGATGACTACGCCGAGCCGATCTTCATCCTGGAGGTCAAGGGCGCGCATTACGCGGTCAGCACGCAATCCTGCCGGGTGCAGAAGTTCCCGGCCCAGCCGGACGACCCCGGCCCCGAGGTCGGCCGTTACCAGGAACAGGACGGCAAGCTGCGTTTCGTCGCCGCCGGCAAGCCGGGCTGAGGGCGCATCACCCGGTTCAGCCGGGTGCGAAATGGACCACGAAGGCGGTGCCCCGGCCGTCTTCGCCATTGAAGAGATCGACCCGCGCCCGGTGCCGTGACGCCACTTCCTGGACGATGGCGAGACCCAGCCCGCTGCCCGGCTGGCCGGAGCCGGGCACCCGGTAGAAGCGGTCGAACACCCGGGTACGCTCCTCGACCGGAATGCCAGGGCCGTTGTCTTCCACCTTCAGCCAGGGGCCCGGCCCGGTGCGCAGGGTGACCCGGCCGCCGGCCGGGGTGTAGCGGATGGCGTTGTCGAGCAGGTTGCCGATCAGGTCGCGCAAGCCGTTTTCGTCGGCACGCAGCAGCAACGGCCCCTCGGCGCCCTCGAAGCCGAGGTCGATGTCCTTGGTCAGGGCTTCCGGCACCCATTCCATGGCGCTCTCCTGGGCCACCTTGTTGAGATCGAGCTCGGTCATCACGGTGTCGCCGCGGGCGTCGGGTTCATTGCGTGCCAGGGTCAGCAACTGGTTGACCAGCCGGCTGCAGCGGCCGGCGCCTTCGCAGATGCCCTCGAGGGCGACCCGCACCGCCGGGGGGGCATGCTCGCGCTTGGCCAGCTCGGCCTGGGTGCGCAGCCCGGCGAACGGGGTGCGCAACTGGTGCGCGGCGTTGGCGACGAAGCGTCGCTGCCGCTCGAGCAGGTCCTTGAGCCGCTCGATGAGGGCGTTCACCTCGCGGATCAGCGGCCGTACCTCGCCGGGCGCCAGGCTTTCGTCGAGCGGACTGAGGTCGTCGCCCCGGCGCCGGGCCACCGCCTCGCGCAGTCGCTCCAGGGGCTCGAAGCCGCGCTTGAGGCCGATCCACACCGCCAGGCCGGCGATCAGGATGAAGATGAACTGCGGGATGACGATGTTGCCCAGGATGCCGCGTCCGAGCGACAGCCGGTCCTTGACCGGTTCCGCCATGACCAGCACGTATTCGGCGCCCGGCGTGCGCCGGGTGGTCTTGAAGCGCAGCGTCAGGAGGCGGACCTTCTCGCCGCCCAGCGAGGTGCTGCGCAACTTCGGTCCGTCACCGGCCAGGTCGTTGGGGCGTGGCTTCGGCAAGGTGGCGTTGCCGGTCTGGATGCGTTCCTCGGCGTCGAACAGGGTGAAGCTGAGATGGCCGGCATGGTCCGGCATCAAGGTCGTGGCGGCGGGAGCAGCCTGCTCCGCGGCCAGGTCGAAGCGGCTGGCGATCAGGTGGGCGCGCTCGATCAGCACCAGGTCGTAGGGCTGGTTGGAGAGCTTGAGGGCGGCAATGTAGCCGGTCACCGTGGAAAACAGCAGGAGCAGGTAGAGCGGGGTGAACAGCCAGTTCACCAGGTGCTGGCGCAGGGACAGGATGTCGTGCTCGGGGGGCGCGCCGGTGCGCGGGTCCGGAGACATCAGCGCTTGTCCATCAAATAACCGAGGCCGCGCACGGTGCGGATCTCGACGCCGCCCGGCTCCAGTTTCTTGCGCAGGCGGTGGACATACACCTCGATCGCGTTGGGGGTGACTTCCTCGCCCCAGGCGCACAGGCTTTCGATCAGCTGGTCCTTGCTCACCACCTTGCCCTGGCGGAACAGCAGGGTCTCCAGCACCGCCAGTTCACGGGCCGACAGTTCGATGGCCTCGCCGGCCAGGATCACCCGGCGCGCGGCGCTGTCAAATTCGAGCTGGCCGCAGTTGAGCACCGCGCTGCCGCCGCCTCGGCCCCGGCGCAGCAGGGCGCGCACCCGGGCTTCCAGCTCGGCCACCGAAAACGGTTTGGCCATGTAGTCGTCGGCGCCGATGTCCAGGCCCTGGACCCGGTCGGTCACGGTGTCACGCGCGGTCAGGATGATCACCGGCAGGGCGCGGCCGGCGGCCCGGGCCTGGCGCAGCACCTGGAGCCCGTCCAGGCGCGGCAGCGTGAGGTCGAGAATGGCCAGGTCGTAGCAGCCGTCCAGCAGCATGGCCAGGGCCCCCTCGCCGTCGCCGACGTGGTCGGCCGCGTAGCCGGCCGCGGTCATGGCCCGGATCAGGCCATCGGCGAGGACTTCATCGTCTTCCACGATCAGGATGCGCATGGGCAGGGGGCGGCGAAGGGCAGGGAGGCGGAGTATTATGGCGAAATCCCTCCCGACACGCTGCCTGTCATGTCCACCCCCTACGCCCTGCTTGCCGCCACCCTCGACCAACTGACCCGCTTCGCCCCCTTCGACCGCATGGAACGGGAGCATCTGAGCTGGATGATCGATCGCCTGAAAGTCGGCTATTACGCCCGTGACGAAGTCGTGCTCGATCCGAAGGCGGATCCGGTCGATCGCTTTTTCATCATCAAGCAGGGCGTCATCCTGGGTGAGCAGGACGTGGTCCGGGCCCAGGAGAACGCGGCCTGGCTGGAATTGCATGAAGGCGAGTGCTTTCCCCTCGGTGCCCTGCTGTCCAAGCGTGCGGTGACCAGCACCTACCGGGCTGCCACGGATACCTTCTGCTATGAACTGCCGGCCGCCGATTTCCAGGCATTGCTCCAGACCAGCCCGGCGTTCAACGATTTCTGCACCCGGCGGCTCGCCCACCTGCTCGAACAGTCGAAGCAGGTGATCCAGGCCCAATACGCGAAGTCGACCAGCGACCAACAGTCGATGTCGAGCCCGCTGTCCGCGATCATCCGCCGGGCACCGATCACCTGCGCGCCCGACACCCCGTTGCGCCAGGTGCTGGAAACCATGCACAAGCACGGCATCGGCTCCATGGTCGCGGTCGATCCCGACCAGCGCCCGCTCGGTATCTTCACCCTGCACGATGTCCTGTCGCGGGTGGCCCTGCCCGGCCTCGGCCTGGACCGGCCGTTCGCCGACGTGATGACGCCGCGCCCCTACACCATGCCGCCGCACGCGTTCGCCTACGAGGCGGCCCTGGTCATGGCCAAGCATGGTTTCCGGCACATTCTGGTCGAGGAACACGGCAAGCTGCGCGGCCTGATCTCGGAAAAGGACCTGTTCTCCCTGCAACGGGTCGGCCTGCGCCAGATCAGTGGCAACATCCGCAACGCCGAAACGCTCGACGTACTGCGCGGTTCGGCCAAGGACATCCGCCAGCTGGCCCACAACATGATGGCCCAGGGCGTCGCCGCCGAGCAGCTGACCCAGATCATCTCCACCTTGAACGACCTCCTGACGCAGCGGATCATCGAGCTGCAACTGCGGGCCGAGCCGGTGGGCGAGATCCCGTTCTGCTGGATCGCGCTGGGTTCCGAGGGCCGCTTCGAGCAGACCCTGAACACCGACCAGGACAACGGCATCATTTTCCTGACCCCGGCCGGCGCCGATCTCGAGGCCACGCGCCAGCGCCTGCTCGGGTTCGCCAAGCGGGTCAATCTCGATCTGGCGGAGTGCGGGTTTCCGCTGTGCACGGGCGAGGTCATGGCCTCCAATCCGAAGTGGTGCATGTCCTTGGCGGAATGGAAGACCCGGTTCTTCGACTGGATCGACCATGGCGCACCCATGGATCTCCTGCACTCGACCATCTTCTTCGACTTCCGTGCACTGTTCGGTGCGGCCGGGCTGGCCGAGGAACTGCGCGACTGGCTGGCCGAGGCGGCACCCAAGAATCCCCGCTTCCTGCACCAGATGGCGGTCAATGCCCTGCGCAACCGGCCGCCGCTCGGCCTGGTGCGCGACTTCGTCACCGGCGAGGGCCACACCCTCGATCTCAAGCTCAACGGTGTCACCCCGTTCGTCGATGCCGCCCGGATTTTCAGCCTGGCCAAGGGGGGACGCCAGACCAACACGGTGGGCCGCCTGCGTGAACTGGCGGAGATGAAATTCCTCCAGGCCCAGGACGCCGATGCCTACATCGAAGCCTTCCTGTTCATCCAGCTGCTGCGCCTGCGCCTGCACCACGGCCAGTGCGAACGGGGCGAGAACCTGTCCAACAAGGTCGATCCCGACACCCTCAACCACCTCGACCAGCGCATCCTGAAGGAGGCCTTCCGGCAGGCCCGCAAGTTGCAGACCAAGCTGGAAGTGGACTACCAGGTCTGACCCGATGACCTGGCTCGCTCGTCTGCTCGGCCGCGAGGCCCCGGCGCTGACTGCCGAGCAGGTGGCGCGCCTGGCCGCCTGGCGGGCCTTGCCCGAGCCGGACATGCGCGCCCCCATCGAGGCCAGCCGCTACGTGGTGGTCGATGTCGAAAGCAGTGGTCTCAACATCCACAAGGACCGCCTGATCGCGATCGGCGCGGTGGCGGTGGTGAATGGCCGGATCGCGCTCAACGACGGCCTCGACATCGTCTTGCAGCAAAGCGCGGTGAGCGGCAAGGACAACATCCTGATCCACGGCATCGGCGGCACCGCGCAACGCGAGGGCGTACCCCCGGCAGACGCCATGCTGACTTTCCTGGAATACCTGGGCAAGGACAGCCTGGTCGCCTTCCATGCCGGGTTCGACGAAGCCATGATCAAGCGGGCTGCGAAGACCCATCTCGGCCTGCGTTTCGAGCACCTGTGGACCGACCTGGCCCACATCAGTCCCTCGCTGTACCCCCGGCTGGCCCTGCAGAACCGTTCCCTGGACCACTGGATGAACCAGTTCGGGATCGGCAATTACGCCCGCCACAGTGCCCTGGCCGACGCCCTGGCCACGGCCGAGCTGATGCTTGCGCTGGTGCCACGCATGCGCGCACAGTCGGTCAACAGCATGCGCGACATGCGCGCCCTGGATCAGGCCCACCGCCGCAACAACATGGCGGTGTAGCGCGCGGAATCAGCCCTTGCGGCCGAATTTCATGTGCGCGTGGCGGCTCAGGATGAAGTCGAAGATGATCTTCATCCAGAGGGTCGAACCGGCAATCGCGGACCAGGTGGCATAAGCCATGGCGCCAGTGACGATGCCGATGATGACAAAGAAGATGATGCCAGCCCCGATCAGGTTGAGGGCAGCGGCGTAGGGGGCGAATTTTTCCGGGTCTGGCGGCGGCTCGCCGCGCTTCAGGGCGACCAGGGAATAGTCGCGCTTGATCAGGATGCGCCAGGCATTGCGTCCCCAATAGAAGGTGATGGGAAATAGCGCCAGGAACAGGATCCAGGTCATGGCGACTTCGACATCGAAGATCATGCGGTCCTCCAAACGAAAAGCCCCGCCAGTGTAACCCGGCGGGGCTGTCGGCCATCCCGGCCGAAGCCGGGGGACGGGTCAGTGCTTAGTGGGCGCCATCCACGGCCTTGGAGCCACGCGGGATGCGCACGGCTTCGACCATGTGCTGGATGTGCTCGGGCGGCTCCTTGGTCATCTTGTCGACGGCGAAGGCCACCGCGAAGTTGACCAGGGCGCCGATCGCGCCGATCGCTTCCGGGGTGATGCCGAAGAAGGCGTTCTTGCCGCCGATCATGTCGACGAACTCGGTGCCCTTGATGAAGAAGATGCCCTTGTGCGCGAACACGTAGACCAGGGTGAAGGTGAGGCCCGCGATCATGCCGGCCATGGCGCCTTCCTTGTTCATCTTCTTGGAGAAGATACCCATCATGATGGCCGGGAACAGCGACGAGGCCGCGATACCGAAGGCCAGCGCCACCGTGCCGGCCGCGAATCCGGGCGGATTCAGGCCGAGCCAGCCGGCGACCACGATCGAGCAGGCCATGGCGATCTTGCCGGCCATCAGCTCGCCCTTCTCGCTGATGTTCGGGGCGAACACGCCTTTCACCAGGTCATGCGAGATGGCGGCGGAGATGGCCATCAGCAGGCCGGCGGCGGTGGACAGCGCGGCAGCCAGGCCACCGGCCGCCACCAGGGCGATCACCCAGTTGGGCAGCAGGGCGATTTCCGGGTTGGCCAGCACGATGATGTCGTTGTTGACTTCCAGCTCGTTGCCCTTCCAGCCGGCCGCCTCGGCCTTGGCCTTGAAGGCCTCGTCCTTGGACTTCTCGTTGTAGTACTGGATGCGGCCGTCGCCGTTCTTGTCCTCGAACTTCAGGAGGCCGGTGACTTCCCAGCGCTTCATCCAGTCCGGACGCTCCTCGGCCTTGAGGGCGGCATCAGGGGCGAACACGTCACCGCCCGTGACCACGGTCGGGTTGATGGTGGCATGCAGGTTCATCCGGGCCATGGCGCCGACGGCGGGCGCGGTGGTGTAGAGGATGGCGATGAAGACCAGGGCCCAGCCGGCGGAGGCGCGCGCGGCGGCCACGTTGGGCACCGTGAAGAAGCGCATGATCACGTGCGGCAGACCGGCGGTGCCGATCATCAGCGACATGGTGTACACGAACATGTTCAGCTTGCTCTCCGGCACCGCCGTGGTGTACTGGCCGAAGCCGAGATCGGTCACCACCTGGTTCAGGGTCGCCAGCAGGGACTTGTCGGTCCCCGCCATGTCGGAGCCCAGGCCCAGTTGCGGGATGGGCATGCCGGTCAGGGCCAGGGAGATGAAGATGGCCGGAACCACGTAGGCGAAGATCAGCACGATGTACTGGGCCACCTGGGTGTAGGTGATGCCCTTCATGCCACCGAACACCGCGTAGGTGAACACGATGGCCATACCGACGTAGATGCCGACTTCCTTGGACACGCCGAGGAAGCGCGAGAAGGCCACGCCGACACCGGTCATCTGGCCGATGATGTAGGTGATCGAAGCGACCAGCAGGCAGACCACCGCGATCGTCGACGCGGTCTTCGAGTAGAAGCGGTCGCCGATGAACTGGGGCACGGTGAACTTGCCAAACTTCCGGAGGTACGGGGCCAAGAGGCAGGCGAGCAGCACATAGCCGCCGGTCCAGCCCATCAGGAACAGGCCGCCGCCGTAGCCCATGTAGGCGATCATGCCGGCCATGGAGATGAACGATGCGGCCGACATCCAGTCGGCGGCGGTGGCCATGCCGTTCAAGACCGGGGGCACGCTGCCGCCGGCGGCGTAGTACTCGCTGGTCGACCCGGCGCGGGCCCAGATGGCGATGCCGATGTAGAGGGCGAAGGTCAGGCCGACGACCAGGTAAATCGTGGTTTGCAGATCCATGGGATGCGCTCCTTAGTCTTCGTGGACGTCGAATTTGCGGTCGATGTCACCCATCTTCTTGGCGTACCAGAAGATCAAGGCGACGAACACGTAGATCGAGCCTTGGTGAGCGAACCAGAATCCGAGCGGGTAGCCGCCCAGGGAGATGCCGTTGATCGGATCGGCGAACAGGATGCCAAGACCGAAAGAGCAGATGAACCAGATCGCCAGAACCTTGCCGATCAAGCCCAGGGTTGCCTTCCAGTAGGCATTGGAATCGAAATTCCCGGGTGCAGACATGGTGTTTCTCCTTCTATCCATTTCATGCATGAATATTGATATGGCTCCGCCCCGCAGCGGCACGGGCCCCCATTACCCCCTTATGCCGGGCGGATCATAGGCGCGCTGCCTGACAACCACCTTACGGGTCCGGTGGCCGGGTTTATACTGCCGGAATGATCCAGGAGCCGCCATGCAGCTGACCGAACGACATCGCGAATACTGGCGCCGCAATCTCAAGCTGACCGCCACGCTGCTGGCGATCTGGTTCGTCGTCACCTTCGGCGTGGTCTGGTTCGCCCGCGAGCTGGCGCACATCGAATTCCTCGATTTTCCGCTCCCCTTCTGGGTTGCCGGCCAGGGCGCCCTGATCGTGTATGTCCTGCTGATCCGCCACTACGCCCTGCGCATGAACGAACTCGACGAAGCCTACGACGTCGCCGAGGAAGGCCCCTGATGCCGCGCGCCTTCGCCCTCCAGTTGAAGAGATACTATGGTGTCTATACTGGCGGCTTCGTGATGTTCGTGCTGGCCCTGGCGGTGGCCGAGTACATGGGCATGCCCGACCAGTGGATCGGCTGGACCTTCATGGCCTCCACGGTGGCGCTCTACGCGGCGATCGGCATCATGAGCCGGACCGCCGACGTCACCGAATACTACGTCGCCGGGCGCCGGGTGCCGGCCATCTTCAATGGCATGGCGACCGGCGCCGACTGGATGAGCGCGGCGTCCTTCATCGGCCTGGCCGGGACCCTCTACGCCAAGGGCTTCGACGGCCTCGCCTTCGTCATGGGCTGGACCGGCGGCTATGTCCTGGTCGCGCTTCTGCTTGCGCCCTATCTGCGCAAGTTCGGCCAGTTCACCATTCCCGATTTCATGGCCGCCCGCTATGGCGGCCACACGGCGCGCAGCATCGCCGTGCTCGGCACCCTGCTGGCCTCGTTCACCTATGTCACCGCGCAGATCTATGGCGTCGGCATCATCACCAGCCGGTTCCTCGGCATCGCCTTCGAGGTCGGCGTGTTCGTCGGCCTGGCCGGCCTGCTGGTCTGCTCACTGTTGGGCGGCATGCGCGCGGTGACCTGGACCCAGGTGGCGCAATACATCATCCTGATCATCGCCTACCTGCTGCCGGTGGTGTACATGTCGCACCAGGTCACCAACATCCCGGTGCCGCAGTTGGCCTACGGCGTGGTCCTGGAAAAAGTGACCGAGCGGGAGCATGAAATCCATGCCGATCCATCCCAGATCACCGCCCGCGAAGCCTTCGCCGAACGCGCCGAGGCGACCCGGGTCCGCCTGGAACAGCTGGCCGCGACCGGGGGCGACACGGAGGAGATCGCCCGTCTCAAGCGGGCGCGCGAGGAAGATCTGGCCCGGGCCAAGCCGCTGGTTCCCCACGCCGAGCCGTTCCCGGGCGCCAGCGAGGCGGAACGCGACACGGCCCGGCTCAATTTCATCGCCCTGACCTTCTGCCTGATGGTCGGCACCGCGTCGCTGCCCCATGTGCTGATGCGCTTCTACACCACGCCCTCGGTACGTCAGGCCCGCGAGTCGGTGTTCTGGTCGCTGTTCTTCATCTTCCTGCTCTATTTCACCGCGCCGGCCTATGCCGTGTTCGCCAAGTACGAGATCTACACCAACCTGGTCGGCACCAGCCTGATCGAGTTGCCCGGCTGGGTCGCGTCCTGGTCGCGGCTGGGACTGGTCCGGGTCGAGGACATCAATGCCGACGGCATCCTGCAACTCGCCGAGCTGACCCTGAACCCGGACGTCATCGTGCTGGCCACGCCGGAGATTGCCGGCCTGCCCTACGTGGTGGCCGGCCTGGTCGCCGCCGGTGGCCTGGCGGCGGCGCTGTCCACCGCCGATGGGCTCCTGCTGACCATCGCCAATGCCTTGTCGCATGACGTCTATTACCAGATGCTCGACCGCGAGGCTTCCACCACGCGCCGCCTGGCCGTGTCCAAGGGGGTTCTGCTCCTGGTGGCGGCGATCGCGGCCTACATTGCCTCGCTCAAGCCCGACACCATCCTGTCCATGGTCGCCTGGGCCTTCTCGATCGCCGCCGCCTGCTTCTTCCCGGCCCTGGTGCTGGGCATCTTCTGGAAGCGGGCCACCCAGCAGGGCGCGGTGGCCGGTATGTTGGTCGGGCTCGGCATCACCCTCACCTACCTCATCGGGGTGCGTTTCTTCGACATGGAAAAATGGTGGGGAATCTCTGACGTGTCGGCGGGCATCTTCGGCATCCCGGCGGGCTTCGTCACCGCGGTCGTGGTCAGCCTGCTGACCCCGGCGCCGGATCCGGCGACCCAGGACCTGGTCGAGCGGGTGCGTTATCCGTCGCTGAGGTCGTGATGAGTGGCTATGCCCTGTTCCAGGGCCTGCAGATGCTGCTCCGGCTGTGGGTCTACAGTCTGCTCGGCCAGGGCCTGCTGGCCTGGCTGGCCGGACCGGGCTATCGCGACAATGCCATCTGGCGCCTGTTCAATGGGGTCACCTGGCCAGTGCGCCGGCTGACCCGGGCGCTGCTGCCGGCGCGGGTCCCGGACCGGATGATCGGCCCGTTCGCCGTGCTGTTCTTGCTGGGTCTCAATCTGGCTCTGTACATGCTCTTTCACAGCCAGGGCTGGCTGGCGGCTTAGCCCGCCGGCGCGGGCCACCGGCTGCGCAGCGGTGTTGCGCCGTCAGCCCAGACCGCTCGCCAGCAGGTCGCGCAGGGCCTTGAGCCGGGTCAGCTCGGCTTCGTTCAGGGTCCGGTTGTCCTTCTGCTGGCCGTACAGGAAGCCAAGCACGCGATGCTCCCGGACCAGGGACAAGATGAAGAACGGCTGCAAGCCGTGGCGCGCGATCCAGCCGGGGAGCCGGTGCGCGATCTTGGTGTCGCGCGGGTTGTCGATATAGATGTCGACCTGCTTGCTCAGCACCAGGTGGACGACATCGGGGGTGAACGCGGCCGGGACGATGACGCCCTGGAGCGGGTTGGCGGCGCGCGCCGACAAGCTGGCCCGGACCCGGTAGACGGGCTCGCTCGGTTCAAGCAGGAAAATGGCGGCTCGATCCAGGTCGAGGCCGGTGAACAGGTGTTCCAGGGTCATGGCAATGAGCTGCTCGGTCGGCATGCCGGCGGCCAGGGCCTGGCGCAGCGCGTCCAGGGCGTCGACCTGGTGAGCGTGGTCGATCGCAGTGGGTTCGCGCAGCAGCCCGGCCAGCACCGGTTGCGCGGTGGCGGCGTCGACCGCTTCACGCACGGCACCGAGCAGGAGCGCTTGGTCGACGCACAGGGCCGCGCCATAACGTTCGGCCAGTCCGGCCAGGTGGATCGGCTGGCTGGTCGCGTCGCGCATGGTCATCACGGCGGCGGCCTGGTTCGCGAACCGGGTCAGGGCGACCAGGCGCGGGTCGAGCCCGAGCGTGACCGGGTCGGCGCGGCTGTCCATGCTGCCGATGATCTTGGCCGGCATGTTCCAGCGTGCGGCAACTCGCTGGCCGAGGGCTTCGTAGTCGAGGCCCAGGACCTTGCGCGCGGCAGCGTCCGGATCGCCCAGATGGTGGCCGAGCGCTACGATGCGGGCATGCTCCTCGGGCAGGTAGAAGACAGCCAGCAGATCGCCGAGCCGGTGCATCAGGGTGCAGACCACACCTTCCTCGCCATTGTCGATCGGTACCTGGCGGGTCAGCGCGGAGGCCACCGAGCCGGCCAGGACGCTGCGCCCGAGTGCCCGCTCGGCGACCGGGCCGGCGGCGCCATTCTCCAGCGAGCTGATCAGACGCACGCCCAGGGCCAGGAAGCCGAACGCCTCATAACCGAGCACCAGCAGGGCGTGCGAGACGCTGGCGATGTTCTGGCCGATGGGGGCGTACATGGTCGAGTTGGCCAGGCGCAACACCTTCTGGGTCAGCGACACGTCCTGCAAGACCACGCCGGCCAGCACGGCGGGGTCGTCGACCCCGGCGTCGAGGGCTTCGACGATCTGGCTCACGGCCTGGGTCAGGGCCGGGAAGCCGCCGCCCTCATCCATGCGGCGCAGGACCGTCTCGACCAAGGCTTCGGTGGGCGGCGGCATGGCCAGCACGGCGCTCATGGCTCGGCTTCTCCGGTGCGCCGGGGACGGCGTGTCAATTCAGCTTCCATGATCCCGTTTCGATCTTTTCGGCCAGCTCGGCGGCGGGTACCGGCCGGCCAAGCAAAAAGCCCTGGATGAGGTCGCAGCCCTTGGCGCGCAGGAAGGCCAGCTGCGCCTCGGTTTCCACCCCCTCGGCGACCACGCGCAATTCCATTTCCCGGGCCAGGCCGACGATCATCGAGACGATGGCCCGGTCGTTGGCGTCGGTGGTCAGGTCGCGCACGAAGGAGTAATCAATCTTCAGGGTCGTCAAGGGAAAGCGCTTCAGATAGGCGAGCGAAGAATAGCCGGTGCCGAAATCGTCCACCGACACCCCGATGCCGTGGCTGCGCAGCCGGTCGAGCACCGGTTCGGCGGCCTTGGGGTTGTGCATCAGGGCGCCCTCGGTGATTTCCAGGGACAGGCAATCCGGCGCCAGGCCGGACTCCTGGAGCACGCTTTCGACCATCGCCACCAGGTCCTGGTGGTGGAACTGGCGCGGCGAGACGTTGACCGAGGCGGTCAGGTGGCTGCCCCAGCCGGTGTTCCAGTCGGCGACCTGATGGCAGGCGACCCGGAGCGCCCATTTGCCCAGGAAATTGATCAAGCCACTGTCCTCGGCGATCGGAATGAATTCAGCCGGCGGGATCATGCCCTGGCCAGGCCGGTGCCAGCGTATCAAGGCCTCGACCCCGGCCACGGTACCGCGCCCGGCGTCGAACAGGGGCTGATAGTGCAGCTCGAATTCGCCATTCTGGATCGCGTCGTACATCGAGCCTTCCAGGCGCACCCGCTTCTCGACCACGGCGGCCCCTTCCGGGCCATGCACCTGGAACCGGTTGCGGCCCTGTTCCTTGGCCTTGGCCAGGGCGATGTCGGCATGCTTGAGCAGCTGCTGGGCGTCGGTGCCATGGTCCGGATACAGGGCGATGCCCATGCTCGCGGTCAGGTGCAAGGTGTTACGGGCCAGGTCGTAGGGCTTCTGGAAGGCGTTGAGCAGCTTGCGCGCCAGGGCCGTGACCGCGTCCAGTTCGTGGGTGCCGGGCAGGACCAGGACGAACTCGTCGCCACCGATGCGGGCGACCAGGTCGGTGGTGCGCAGGAGGGCCTTGAGCCGCTCGGCCGCGTCCATGATGATGCGGTCGCCGGCTTCGTGGCCGAGCGCGTCATTGACCTTCTTGAAACCGTCCAGGTCGACGTGGATGACCGCGAAGCCCTCGCCGATGCAGGGCGCGCAGACCATGTCCTCGAGCTGGCGCATGAGCAGGGTGCGATTGGCCAGGCCGGTGAGGGCATCGTGCAGGACCACGTGGTCGAGTTGCGCCTCGGCCAGCTTGAAATGGGCGATGTTCCAGGCCGCGAGCAGCAACTCGACCACGGCGCCACGCTGGAACAGGGTGAACAACCGGCAATTGACCCACAACTCGTTGCCCAGGCTGTCGACCAGGCGCACCGAGCATTCCTGCGGGCCTTCGACCACCGCCAGTTCGAGCGCCTCGCGCAGGCGCGCGTGGTCGTCCTCGACCACCAGGTCGAACAGGGAGGTGCCGCGCCGCGTGTGCAACGCCGGGCGGCCCAGCCATTGGGCACCGCGCTGGGAGACATAGGCCATCGTGCCGGTCGGCGCGAGCCGGGCCAGGAAATCGGTCAGTTTGTCGGCCAGGCTTTCCGGATGGTCTGGGCCGATGGTGGCGTTCTCCGACATGGAACGGGCGCCCGTGGCTGGGAGGATGAACCATTGTAAGCGGCTTGTGCGGCCGTTGTAGAGGGACAAACGAGGGGGGCCGACCGGGTTACAATCGGGCGACATTTCCAGGCCCGAATCATGACTGCACTGAAAAACGACACCTTCCTGCGCGCGCTCCTGCGCCAGCCCACCGATTACACGCCCCTGTGGCTGATGCGCCAGGCCGGCCGCTACCTGCCGGAATACTGCGCCACCCGTGCCCGTGCCGGCAGCTTCCTGAACCTGTGCAAGTCGCCCGCGCTGGCCACCGAGGTCACCCTGCAGCCGCTGGCCCGCTACGACCTCGATGCCGCCATCCTGTTCTCCGACATCCTCACGGTGCCCGATGCCATGGGCCTGGGCCTGTATTTCGCCGAGGGCGAGGGGCCGAAGTTCGAGCGGCCCCTGCGCGAGGAATGGGAGATCCGCAACCTGGCCGCGCCCGACCCGCACGACAAGCTGCGCTACGTGGTCGACGCGGTGAGCGAGATCCGCAAGGCGCTGAACGGCTCGGTACCGCTGATCGGCTTCTCCGGCAGTCCGTTCACCCTGTCCTGCTACATGGTCGAGGGCGAGGGCAGCGACACCTATGCCAAGGTCAAGACCCTGATGTACTCGCGTCCCGACCTCATGCACCACATCCTGTCGGTGACCAGCCAGGCCGTGATCGATTACCTGAATGCCCAGATCGAGGCCGGTGCCCAGGCGGTGATGGTGTTCGACTCCTGGGGCGGCATGCTGACCCAGGCCGCCTACCTGGAATTTTCCCTGCCCTACATGGCCCGGATCATGGCCCAGCTGACCCGCGAGCGGGACGGCCGCGTGGTGCCGCGCATCGTCTTCACCAAGGGCGGCGGCCTATGGCTGGAGCAGATCGCCGGCTGCGGCACCGACGCGGTCGGCCTGGACTGGGCGGTGGAACTGGGCGATGCCCGCCGCCGGATCGGCGACCGGGTCGCCCTGCAAGGCAACATGGACCCCTCCATCCTGCTGACCACGCCCGAGGCGGTGTCGGCCGAAGCCCGGCGCATCCTGGCCAGCTACGGCCATGGCCCCGGCCACGTTTTCAACCTGGGCCATGGCATTTCCCAGTTCACCCCGCCTGAAAACGTGAAAGCGCTGGTCGAGACAGTCAAGTCGGCGAGCCCCGCCTATCACGGTTGATCGGTCGGCGCCGCTTGTTCCGGGCGGTGCGGCACGCCCCAGCGCTGTACCGCCCAGGCCCCTAGGCCGCAGGTGGCCATCACACTGGCCAGGGCGGCCACGCCCCCTTCACCCCAGAGTCCCAGGCCGGCGCCGGTGAGCGCCGCGCCGCCGAATTGCAGCGTGCCGAGCAAGGCCGATGCCGTGCCCGCGAGGTGGCCATGGTGGGCCAGCGCGGCGGCATTGGCGTTCGGATTGACCATGCCCAGGCTGGCCATGAACAGGAACAGGCTCGCCAGGAGCCACAGCAAAGGGGGGGCGCCCTGGATCGCCAGCGCCAGCAGGGCCAGGCTGGTCAGCGCGGTCAGGCGCAGGGCGCGGCGCAGCAGGGTGGCGAGTGGCACCTGGCGCAGCCAGCGTGCGTTGAGCTGGCTGGCCAGGACGAAACCGACCGCATTGAGGCCGAACACCCAGCCGAAATGCTCGGCCGGAATCCCGTACAGCTCGATCAGGACATGGGGCGAACCCGCGATGTAGGCGAACATGCCGGCGCTGGCCAGGCCGCCGGTGAGACCATGGGCCATGAAGCGGCGCGTGCCGAGCAGGGCCCGGTAATCGGCCAGGATGCGGCGTGGCGTGAGGGGTGCGGCCTGCCGGACATCCCGGGTTTCCGTCATGGCGAAGTGGACCAGGGCGAGGCAGATCAGGCCGAAGCCGGCCAGGCTCCAGAACAGCGCCCGCCAGCCCAGCCAGGCGTTCAGCCAACCGCCCAGGACGGGGGCCAGGATCGGGGCCAGGCCCATGACCAGGATCAGCATCGAGAAGGCCCGCGCGGCTTCCTGGGCCTGGCAGCGGTCGCGCACCACGGCCCGGGCGATGACGATGCCGGCGCAACCGCCCAGGGCCTGCATCAATCGCCACACGGCCAGGCTCGCCAGGCCATCGGCCAGGGCGCAGCCGACCGAGGCCACGACATACAGGGCCAGGCCGAAATAGAGCGGCGGCTTGCGTCCGAAACGGTCGCTGAGCGGGCCATAGACGAGCTGGCCGAACGCGATGCCGATGAAGAAACTGGCCAACGTGTATTCGGCCTGGCCGCCGCCCGGCCCGAGCGCCGCCTCGATGGCCGGGAAGGCCGGCAGGTACAGGTCGATGGACAGCGGTGCGATGGCGATCAACAGGCCCATCAGGACCAGCCAGCTGGGCACCCGCCGGCCTGGATGGAGACCCGCGGGGCTTGGCATGGGCGGGGAAGCGACCCGGCCCGGAACGCGCCCATCGGGCACGGCGTCGGGATCAGCCGGCGCGCTGGCCGTCCGGCAGGGTGACGTTCAGTTCCAGCACGTCGTAGTCGCCGTGCTTGCCGACCTGGACCTTGATCATGTCGCGGTCGATGTGGATGTACTTGGCGATCACTTCCAGCAGTTCTTCCTGCAGGGCCGGCAGGTAGTCCGGGGTGGCGGCGCCGCGCCCGGCACGCTCGTGGGCGAGGATGATCTGCAGGCGTTCCTTGGCCACCGCGGCGGTTTTCTTCTCGGGGCCGCGCAGGTAGTCGAGCAGGTTGTCGATCAGGGACATTTCAGCGGCCTCCGAACAGTCGTTTCAGCAGACCCGCCTTCTCGGCGGTGACGAAGCGCATCGGCACGTCCTCGCCCATGAAGCGGGCGACGACATCCTTGTAGGCTTCGGCGACGTGGCTCTTCTCCAAATGGATGGCCGGGGTGCCGGCGTTGGAGGCCTGCAGGACCGATTCGGACTCCGGGATCACGCCGATCAGGGGGATGCGCAGGATCTCCTGGATGTCGTCGACCGAGAGCATCTCGCCGGCGGCGACCCGGCTGGGGTTGTAGCGGGTCACAAGAAGATGTTCCTTGACCGGCTCCAGGCCTTCCTCGGCGCGCTTCGACTTGGCCGCCAGGATGCCCAGGATGCGGTCGGAGTCGCGCACCGACGACACCTCCGGGTTGGTCACCACCAAGGCCTCGTCGGCGTAGTACATGGCCGAGAAGGCGCCGTGCTCGATGCCGGCCGGCGAGTCGCAGACGATGTAGTCGAAGCTTTCCTTCAGCTCGTCGAGGATCTTGCCCACGCCGTCCAGGCTGAGGGCGTCCTTGTCGCGGGTCTGCGAGGCCGGCAGCACGAACAGGTTGTCGCAGTGCTTGTCCTTGATCAGGGCGCGCGAAAGCTGGGTGTCGCCGTTGATCACGTTGATGATGTCGAACACCACGCGACGTTCGCAGCCCATGATCAGGTCGAGGTTGCGCAGGCCGACGTCGAAGTCGATCACGCAGGTCTTGTTGCCCCGGAGCGCGAGGCCGCTGGAAAAGCTGGCGCTGGTGGTGGTCTTGCCCACCCCGCCCTTGCCGGAGGTCACTACGATGACTTTTGCCACTTGGCCGTCCCTGAAAAAAATTTAAGGGATTTTACACGCGAACGTCGGGACGATCAGCGCCGGCCGAGCGGTTTCGCGACCACCTTCTCGCCTTCCAGCAGCACCTGGGCGGCCTGGCCGCGCACTTCGGCCGGAATGCCATCCTCGAACACCTGGAACAGGCCGGCGATGGCGACCAGCTCGGCCTCCATCGACTGCGCGTAGATGCGTGCGGTGACGTCGCCGCGCGCCCCGGCCAAAGCCCGGCCGCGCAATGGGGCGTAGATGTGGATGTCGCCGTCGGCGATCAATTCGGCGCCGGCGTTGACGATGGCCAACACCACCAGGTCGCTGTCCTCGGCGTAGATGCGCTGGCCGGTACGAACCGGCTTGTCGATGACCAGGGTCGGCCGGCGCGCGGCCATGACCGGGGGCGGCACGGGGGTTTCCGGCGCGGGTTCGACGGGGACGGCTTCGAGTCCGGGGATTTCTGCCTGTACCGGGGTTTCCACGACGGGCTCGGGCACCGGCTCCGGTCGGGCCGGCCGCGCGCCGAGGCCGAACCAGGCCAGGCCGGCCTGTGCCGCCGCTGCGCGTTGCGCCGGGCTGCCGCCCAGCAGCCCGACCGGCACCAGGCCGCGGGGCCGCATGGCCGCCGCGAGCGCGGCAAAATCGGGCAGGGTGTCCGGGTCTTCCAGCCCGGTCAGGGACAGTAGCGCGGGCGTGTGCTCGAAGAAATCCGGGGTCTGGGCGACGCGGGCATCCAGTTCGGCGCTCACCCGATCGAGATCGGTGGTGGCCAGATGCAGGACGAACAGGGGCGGGTTGGCGTTCTTCAGCTTGAACGCGGGTTCTTCACGGGGCATGGCGCTTCGGGACGGCAGAGTTGGGTGGATTATACCGGCCGGCCGCCTTCGCGCCGGGCTATGATCGACGGATGTGCTCCGATCTTCGAGGTTCGCCATGGCATTCGATTATTCCTCGGGCTTTCAGCCCCTGACCGGCGTCTACGAGCCGTCCGCGATCGTGCAGCTCGCCGATGGCCGGTTCCTGGTGGTCGAGGATGAAAAGGACCAGCCCTTCACCCTGCTCAGGCTCGACCTGGCCGGCGGGGTCGAGACGCAGCCGTTGCGGCCAGCCGGGTGCGCGGCCGACGACACCTTCTGGAAGCTGGATGACCAGGAAGGGTTGGCCGTGGATGCCCGTGGTTTCATCCACGCCGTCACCTCGCATTCCCGCACCGGCTCGGGTAAGGAAAAGCCGTCGCGCGACAAGCTGGTGCGTTTCCGGATCGAGGCGGATCAGGTGCGCGATTGCGCCGTGGCGCGCGGCCTCAAGCCGGTTCTGGTGGCCAGCCATCCGGCCCTGGCCGAGGCGGCCGCGCGGCTCGACGTGAAGGGTGAGGGCGGGCTCAACGTCGAGGCGCTCGAATTCGATCCCGTGACCCAGGCGCTGTGGGTCGGGCTGCGCAGTCCGCTGCTCGAGGGGCGTGCCGTGCTGGCGTGCATCGAACGGCCGGCCGCGCTGTTCGAGGACGGCCAGCCAGACTGTCGCCTGATCGGCCTCGACCTGGCCGGACAGGGGCTGCGTGCCCTGGCCCATGTCCCCGACCTGGACGGCTACCTGCTCGTGTCCGGCCCGGTGGACCGGGCCCCGGTGCCGTTCCGGGTTTGGCGCTGGTCGGGTCGGGACGAGGACGCACCGAGCCCGTTATGGCCCCCCGATGGCACCGATTGGGCGCATGCCGAGGGTCTTTGCCCGGCGCGGCTCGCCGGCGAGTCGGTGTTGGTCGTGGTCAGCGATGATGGCGACCGCGCCCTGGGACGCCCGGCCGGGTTCCGCATCCTGCGTCCGGCGCAACTGGTGCCCGGTGCGCCCTGACCGGCTCGAGTCCGTCGGGAGCGATCAGGCCAGGCGGCCGGCCCGGAAATCCTCGATGGCCTGGTGGATCTCGGCCGGGCTGTTCATCACGAAGGGGCCGTAGTGCACGATCGGTTCAGCCAAGGGCCGGCCCGCGATCAGGAGCAGGCGACTGTCCTCCAGGGCCAGGATCCGGACGCCGTCGCTGTCCGGATCCTGGGCAAGCAGGCCGAGCTGGCCGCTGTCCACGCCGTCGCCTTCGACCGAGATCCGGCCGACATAGGGGTGGACGAAGCCGTGGTGACCGGGCGGTAGCGCGGTGGCGAACCGGGCCCCGGCGGGCAGGGCGATGTCCAGGTAGAGCGGCTCGGTGACCGGCCGGGTCATCGCGCCGGTGACGCCCTGGCTGACCCCGGCGATCACCTTGACCCGCGCGCCGTCCGGCGTGGTGTATTCGGGAATCTCGGCCGCGGCGAAATCGCGGTAGGTCGGCGCCGTCATCTTGTCCCGGGCTGGCAGGTTCAGCCAGAGCTGGAAGCCGGCCATCACGCCTTCGCGTTGTTCCGGGATTTCCGAATGGATGACCCCGCGTCCGGCGATCATCCATTGCACGCCGCCGGCCTCCAGGAGGCCTTCATGGCCGGCGCTGTCACGATGCCGCATGCGCCCGGCCCGCATGTAGGTGATGGTTTCAAAGCCGCGGTGCGGGTGGTCGGGAAAACCGGAGATGTAGTCGTCCGGGTCGTCGCTGCCGAAGGCATCCAGCATCAGGAAGGGATCCAGCCGTTCATGCAGGCGGCTGTCCAGCAGGCGGGTCAGGCGCACGCCGGCGCCGTCGGCGGTCTCTTTGCCGGTCACGGTCTGTTCGATGCGGCGGGGATGGCGAAGGTCGGGAGGGGCGGTCATGGCGGGGCTCCTGAAGCAAGCGTGAGGTCAGTTTGGACCGGGGGCCTCGGGGAATCTATCCCACCGGGCCGACGCGACGCTTCGATCGACCCGGAAGCCGCGGTCGACCGCGGATCGGCCGGTGTGCGCCGCCATGAATGCAGCCGTTCCCGGCGCTTGCCGAGCGCATCGATCACGGTAACCCTGCGAGGCACCCGTCGGGTGTCGGGGTCGCCGCCGAATGGACTCAGACCCGGCGGGTTTTCTTCAGGTGTTGCAGGACCAGGGTCGCCACTTGCACGCGGTTGTGGAAGTTGAGCTTCTGCATGATGTTGGCGAGGTGGTTGCGCACCGTGTTGTCGGACAGGTTCAGCTTGGCGCCGATCACCTTGTTGCTGTAGCCCTGGGCGACGTATTCGGCGATCTCGAGTTCCCGGGTCGAGAGGCGGCCGAGCGGGTCTTCCTGGGTGCCGGCCCGATACAGCTTCTGCAGGATGGCGGGCGGAAAGGCGCCGGCGTCCTGGAGCACCACGCCGATGGCATGGCCGATCTGGTCGGTGTCGGAGGATTTCAGCAGGTAGCCGTCGACACCGGATTCAATGGCGGCACGGATTTCCTCGTCGGCATCCTCGACCGTCAGGATGATCACCTTCATCCCCGCCGCCTTCAGGGCCGGCACCAGTTCCAGGCCGTCCCCATCCGGCAGGCTGCGGTCGAGTACCGCGACATCGGCCTGGCCCCCCTGGTCCAGCCAGGTGCGGACGCAGGCCAGATCCTCGCATTCTTGGCTGACCATCAGGTCCGGCAAACTCTCGACGGAATGGCGCACGCCGAGTCGGATGAGCGGATGGTCGTCGATGATCAGGATGCGAATCTTGTCCATTTTATTGTCTGCCTGATAGTGGGGGGATCGAGTCGCATGTTAGCGCAAAGCGGCGGCGAGCAGGAAATCTCGGCCGGTCCGGAGCGGGGGCGCAGCGGATCAGCGCGTGGCCGCGCCGCCGCGCCGGCTTTCCATGCGGATCAGTTCCCGAACCACTTCCAGGCTGCGCTCGTTGCTGCCGGTGAGGCCGCCGCTGGTGACATACTTGCCATTCACCGCCAGGGCCGGGACGCCGTTGATCTTGTAGGCGCTTTGCATGCGCTTGGCCTGGGCGATCTTGGCCGAGGTCGCGAACGAATTGAACGCGGCTTTGAGCTTGGCGCGGTCGAGGCCATGCTTGGCACCCCAGTCGAAGAAGGCTTCCGGTTCGTTGAGGGGCAGGCCTTCAAGGTGGAGGGCATTGAATACATCGCCGTGCAGGCGCGACAGGGCGCCGAGTGCTTCGAGCGCGAAGTAGGCACGTGCCATGGGTTCCCAGCCGTCGGAGAAGATCACCGGTTGCCGCTTGATCACGACGTTCTTGGGCAGCTTGCGCGCCCAGGCGTTGAGTTCCGGTTCCAGTTCGAAGCAATGCGGGCAGGTGTAGGCGAAGAATTCCACCACCTCGATCTTGTTGCGGCTTTCGGTCGGCTGCTTCTGGGTGAGGACGGTGTAGTCCTTGCCGGCCTCGAGGGCGGCGGCGGGCGTGGTCCAGGCCAAGGGCAGGGCAAGCACCAGGGCGGCGAAATGAGTGGCAAGGCGCATGAGGGAGTCTCCTAGGGGGTCACCGGCGCTTTGAGCAGCCGGGCTTCGAGTTTGTTCTCGAGCAAAGTGTTTTTTACCGCTTCGGCGGCCGCCGGGTCGGCGAATGGACCGACCCGGACCCGGTGCATTGGTGGCGTGCCTGGCGCAGGTTGGACCACCGCGCTGAGGTTGAGCAGGGTGAGGCGTGCACGCAGGGCATCGGCGGCGGCCGGATCCTTGAGCGCGGCGACCTGCAACCACCAGTGTTCCTTGGCGGCCTTGGGCGCTTGCGGCTTGGGCACGGCCTGGCCGGGCAGGATGTCGTAGAAGGTATAGTTGGACGGATCGGGGGGGCGTGCGGTCGGGGCCTCGGTCACGGGGGGCGGCGGCGGGCTGGGCACGGCAACCGCCGGTGGGCGTGGCGTGGGTGCCTTGGCCACGGGCTTGAAGTCGCCTGCGCGGGGCAGCAGATACCAGGCCATGACGGCGGCCACGACCAGGCCGAGCAGCAGGCCGAGAAACACCAGCTTCATGGCGCCGCCGCCGCGCGCCTCCGGCTTGCCGTTTCGGTTCGAGGAGCCCCGCGCCATCGCCGCTGCGGCCTTACATCTGGTCGGGGGCGCTGACGCCGAGCAGGGCGAGGCCGTTCTTCAGGGTTTGCCGGGTGGCGGCGATCAGGGCCAGGCGCGCCCGCTTGAGCGCTTCGTCCTCGACCAGGAACTGGCAGGCGACGTAGAGCGCGTGCAGGTCGGCGGCCAGGTCCTTCAGGTAATAGGCGACCAGATGCGGCGCCATCTCGCGCGCGGCCGCCGCGCAGACCTCGGGGAATTCGGCCAGGCGGGCGAGCAGGGCCAGTTCGTTGGCATGTTCGAGCCGCGTCGGATCGGCGTCGGCCAGGTCGCGCAGATCGCCGTCCCAGGCGGCAAGCACCCGGCTGATGCGGGCGTGGGCGTACTGGATGTAGTAGACCGGGTTGTCGTTGCTCTGCGACTTGGCCAGGTCGAGGTCGAAGTCGAGGTGCTGGTCCGACTTGCGCAGGACGTAGAAGAAGCGGCAGGCATCGTTGCCAACTTCGCCGCGCAGCTCGCGTAGGGTGACGTACTGACCGGCGCGGGTGGACATGGATTTTTTCTGGCCGCCTTCCCAGAGCACGGCGAACTGCACCAGGGCCACGGTGAGCCGCTCCGGGTCGGCGCCGGCGGCTTGCAGGGCGCCCTTGACCCGGGGGATGTAGCCGTGGTGGTCGGCGCCCCAGACGTCGATGACCCGGTCGAAGCCGCGCTCGAACTTGTTCAGGTGGTAGGCGATGTCGGCGGCGAAGTAGGTGTAGATGCCGTTGTCGCGCTTCACTACGCGGTCCTTCTCGTCGCCGAAGGCGGTCGAGCGGAACCACAGGGCACCGTCCTGTTCGTAGATGTGGCCGTGCTTCTGCAGGGTGGCGACGTGGCGGTCGATGAGGCCGGCGTCGTGCAGGGTGCGCTCGGAGAACCAGTGGTCGAAGGTGACGCCGAATTCGGTCAGATCGTTGCGGCCATCGCCCAGTTGCTCTTCGAGGGCGTAGCCATGGATGTAGGCGTAGTCCGGGCCGAGCAGGGCCTTGGCGTTGGCGATCAGGGCGTCGAGGCGGCCTTCCGGGTCGGCTTCGGCGTCCGGCGCGCCTTTGACCACCTCGGCGGCGGCGCGTTTGTAGCGGTCGGCATGGAGGGCGAAGATGCCCTCGGCCATCACCTTCACGTAGTCGCCCTGGTAGGCGTTGCCGGGGAACGGGACGCACTCGCCATGCAGCTCCAGATAGCGCAGCCAGGTGGACAAGGCCAGGATGTCCATCTGCCGGCCGGCGTCGTTGACGTAATACTCGCGGTGCACCGCAAAGCCAGCGAAATCGAGGCAGTTGGCCAGGCTGGCGCCGAAGGCGGCGCCGCGGCCATGGCCGACGTGCAAGGGTCCGGTCGGGTTGGCGGAGACGAATTCGACCTGGACCCGCACGCCCTGGCCGGTGGCCGTGCGACCGTAGTTCGGACCCTCGGCGAGGATATGGCCGACCAGGCACTGCTTGGCGGCCGGTTTCAGGAATACGTTGATGAAGCCGGGGCCGGCGATCTCCACCTTTTCCACCCGGTCCGAGGCGGGCAGGGCGGCGACGATCTGGCCGGCCACTTCGCGCGGATTCTGCTTGAGGGCACGGGCCAGCTGCATGGCCACGTTGCAGGCGTGGTCGCCGTGGCTGGCCTGCTTCGGGCGGTCGAGTTCGATGGCGACGGCGTGGCCGGGCGCGACCTGGTCGACGGCCTGGCGGAACAGCGCGGCGAGATGGCGCTTGGGATCGAGGTAATTCATCGTGGGGCGGGGATAACCAATCGGCGGATTATAGCCGACTCGCTTGCCGGCGACGGTGACCCATCCCTACCAGTCGAGCGGGTCGACGTCGATCGACCAGCGCGCGTCGCCGCACTTGAGCGCCCGCAAGGCCGTGATCCAGGGACCGAGGAAGTCGCGCAGGGCGGCGCGCCGGGTCGCTTGCACCAGCAGCTGGGCGCGTTCGCGCTGGTTGAGCCGGTGCATCAGGGCCGGCACCGGGTCGAACAGGCGCACCTCGGGCCCGGCGTCGTTGCCCAGGCTGCGCGCCTGCGCCAGGAAGGCCAGGGCTTCGGCCATCGAGCGGGCGTCGCAGCGGAGCAGGGCCTGGAAGCTGTAGGGCGGGAACTCGGCGGCCTGGCGTTCGCGCAGGGTGCGCTCGGCGAAGGCCGGGTAGTCGTGCGCGGCCAGGGCGGCATACAGCGGATGATGCGGGAACTCGGTCTGCACCAGCACCTGGCCGGCGTGGGCCGCCCGACCGGCGCGGCCGCCCACCTGCATGAGCTGGGCGAACAGGCGTTCCGAGGCGCGGAAGTCGGTCGACATCAGGGCCTGGTCGGCGCCGATCACGCCGACCAGGGTGAGCAGGGGAAAGTCGTGGCCCTTGGCGACGATCTGGGTGCCGACCAGGATGTCCACTTCGCGCCGGGCGATGGCCGTGCGCATGGCCTCGAACGCCCCCCGGCGCGTGGCCGTGTCGCGGTCGATGCGCAGCAGGCGGGCCTCGGGAAACAGTTCGGCCAGGGTGTCCTCGATCTTTTGCGTGCCCTGGCCGGCCGGTTGCAGGTCCAGGCTGCCGCAGGCCGGGCAGGCCTGGGGCGGACGCGTGGCCAGGCCGCAATGGTGGCAGCGCAGCTGGTAGCCGCCCCGGTGCCGGTGCACCACCAGGTGCGCGGCGCAGCGGGGGCATGGGCTGACCTGGCCGCAGGCGCGGCAATACAGGACCGGCGCGTAGCCGCGCCGGTTGATGAACACCAGGCTCTGCTCGCCGCGCGCCAGGGTGTCGGCCAGGGCCTGCCGGAGCGCCTCGCTGATCCCCTGCCGGGGCTTGTCGATCCGGGTGTCGATCAGGCGGACCTCGGGCAGGTCGGCCTCGGCATGGGCGCGCGCGTCCAGGGTCAGCAGCCGGTAGCGGCCGCGCCGGGCGTTGGCCCAGGTTTCCAGGGCCGGCGTGGCCGAGCCGAGCAGGATCGGAATGCCGGCGGCGCGGGCGCGCCAGACCGCGACATCGCGGGCGTGGTAGCGCAGGCCTTCCATTTGCTTGTAGGCCCCGTCGTGTTCCTCGTCGACCACGATCAGCCCGAGCCGGGGCAGGGGCGTGAACACCGCCAGCCGGGTGCCGAGCACCAGGTCGGCACGGCCTTCCAGGCACTCGGTCCAGGCGGCCAGGCGCTCGCCGTCGGCCAGGCCGCTGTGCAGGGCGACCAGGCGGCGGCCAGGAAAACGGCGCCGGAAACGCTCCAGCATCTGCGGGGTGAGATGGATTTCCGGCAACAGAACCAGGGCTTGCCGGCCTTCGGCCAGACAGCGTTCGATGCGGCGCAGATAGACCTCGGTCTTGCCGCTGCCGGTGACCCCGAACAGCAGCCAGGCCGAGAAGCCCTCGGGGGCGCCCGCAAGCGCGGCCCAGGCGGCGGCCTGGGCCGGGGTCGGCGTGGGTGGCGCGATCTGGCTGGAAGGGTCGGGTCGGAGATCGGCGGGCGCCAGATAACCGGCCTTCAGCCAGCGCGCCACCAGGTCGCGCTGGTCAGACAACGCCGTGGCCTCGACCGTCCCTGCCTGAAGCCGTTCGGCCAGGCGGCGCTGGGCGTGGGCGCGCGCGGGTAGCGTCTCGACATGGGCGCGGCCCGGCGCGGTCAGCCGGTAGGCAGCCGGGGGCGGCGACCGGAAGGCCTGGCGCTTGAGGGCCGGCGGCAGCAGGGAAAGCAGGACCGGTCCGAGCGGGTGCTGGTAGTACTCGGCGGCGAAGCGGGCCAGGGCCAGGATGTCGGCCGGCAGGGCCGGCAGGTCACGGTCGATGCCCAGGGCGTGCTTGAGCCGTTCAGTCGGCACCGACGGTTCGCGGGTCAACCCGACCACGACGCCGACCTGGCGCCGGGGGCCGAACGGCACCCGGATGCGGCGGCCGATGTCTGCTTCCTGAGCGTCTGCGCAGAGGTAATCGAACACGCGATCGAGCGGCGCATCGAGGGCGACTTGGACCAGAGGCAGGGGGGCGTCGGTCACGGGCGAAGCGTGAAGTTAAAGTGGTTTGTCATGAATGCGCGAGAAGCGGCTCTGACATCTGTGGGTTTTTCGGGTTGTCCACGAAACCTGTGGATAAGTATGTGGACAAGCTGTCTCCAAACTGTCAAAAACCTCGATTCGAAGCCACTTCGGCTTGTCTAGCACAAAAAATATGCAGAAGTTAATTCCATTAAATACAATGACTTATAAAAATATACATTTTTTGTGTAGGGCTGCTCTTGACAAGCCGCCAAGCGGCGCCACTGCGTGTGTATAAGTGAATCATGGTGGACTTGACGCGGTGTCCACGGGTGCGGTATCGGCGATGGGCAGTGCGCGCAGCAGCGCGTCCAGGACCGGACCGGCGCGCGCTGCCCCGGGATGATTGATGAAACTGACCAGCAACCAGCGCCGGCCCTGTCCGTCCAGCAGGTAACCCGCCAGGGCGCGAACCCCGTCCAGGCTGCCGGTCTTGAGCCAAGCCCGACCGGCTTGCGGGGCGTCCTTGAGGCGCCGGCGCAGGGTGCCTTCCTTGCCAAGGGCCGGGAGCGAGGCGGCAAACTCGTAATACAGTGGCTGGTCGGCGGCCCAGTGCAAGAGTGCAGCCAAGCCGGCCGGGGTGATGCGTTCCACCCGGGACAGGCCGCTGCCGTTCTCGAGGACGAGACCGGGCAGGGCCAGTCCTTTCTCGGCCAGCCAGGCCCGTACGGCGCGCTCGCCCTTGTCCCACGTCGCAGGCACCCCGAACCGGTGGGCGCCCAGGTTCAGGTAGAGCATCTTGGCCATCACGTTATGACTATGCTTGTTGATGTCGCGGACCAGGGTTGCCAGGGGCGGAGATTCGACGCTGAACCATGGCACGGCCTCGTCCGGTACCGGCGCCAGGCGAATCTCGCCAGTCAATTCGCCGCCCATTTCGGCCCAGCGTGCCCGGAAGTAATGGGCGGTGGTGGCTTCGGGGCTGAGCAGGGTGAGCCCTACGGTGCGGGGGCCGCAATGTCCGGGAAGACGGCCCGCGACCACCAGGGTATCGTCGGCTCGCCTCAGGTCGAGGTCGGCACTCGCCATGTCGCAGTCCAATTCAGGCGCGAGTTCGAGCCGGTTGTCGACCGGCAGGCTGGCCGGGTCGAGGCGGGCTGTCACCCGGTCCGCCTCGGGTGTCAGCCGCAAGGCCGTGGTGCCCCGCTGCACCAGCAGGGCCGAAGGCGCCGCGTTGTAGGGTTTCAGGGGCTCGTGCTCGAAGCCGGGTGAGCCGTGGCCAGCCAGTTCGTAGAGGCGGGTGTCGAGGCGCACATCGCCGCGGATCGAGCGAAGGCCCCGGGCTTGCAACTCGCGCAACAGGCCACGGAATCGTTCGGCATCGAGGCCCGGGTCGCCCCCGCCGCGCAGAATGAGATCGCCGTACAGCACGCCCTCGGACAGTTCCCCCCGCAGCCAGACTTCAGTCTTGAACGTGTGCGCCGGACCCCAGGTGTCGAACGCGGCCAGGGTGGTGAGCAGCTTGAGGGTGGAGGCAGGGTTGAAGGGTCGCTCGGCGCCATGGCTGAGCGCCGGCGTGGGCGCATCGAGGGCCTGGACGACCAGGCCGAAGCTGTCCGCGTCGATCCCCGCGTGTTCGAGGGCTTGCGTCAACGCGGTGGGCAAGTGCTCGGCATGGGCGCCGTCGACCCGCCCGAACAGGCACGGGAAAAGCAGAAGATAAATGCTGACCCATCTGAACATCATCTGGCAGGCATGCGCGGTTTGGTACGGTTGTCGGTACAGGGAGACTCTTCTAACATTCTTTGCCGAGCCAAGGTAAGGGGCGGTCGAAAAGACGCAGGGGATACCCGCACCGGCGAGGCCCCTGCCTAGGGATTCAATGAGATTCATGGCTGCGCGAACAGGCCACCAGGATACCTGGCGGTAGGGCCCAAGGCATTTTCACAACCAAGGAGGGATGCCATCAAGCTGCCCCCACTCACCCTGAGCGTTATCCCGTCCCGTTTGTTTCGAATGATGGCGGTCGTCGGCCATGGTGCGGGCGGTCTCGGCCTGATCTGGGCCGACTTGCCGGGCCTCGTCGTCATGGCGCTGGGTCCCGCGTTGTTGGCCAGCCTGGCCTGGCAATTCCGACCCAGGCCCCCGATCCATCTCCGCTGCCATGTCGAGGGGGGCCTCGAAGTGGCCGTCGGGGACGATTGGCAGGCGGTCGATCTGCTGCCCGACAGTCGGGTTCTGGGCACCTGGGCGGTGCTGCGCTGGCGAACCGGCCTGGTGCGCTCCCAGGCGCTTTGGCTGGGACCAGGCAGCCTCGCTTCTGAAGATTTCAGGCGGTTGCGGATCTGGTTGCAGTGGCGTGCGCGGCCGGGCTACCAGCCATCGAGCGGCAGGTAGCCCACCGGCTCGGCGTCGTCGAGGCGGAGCAGCACCACCCAGTCGCCGCCGCGTTCTGCACGCATGGGCAGGTAGCCGAGCCTGTTCTCAGGCAGGCCCGTGTCGACCAGGGCTTCGGCGATCAGGGCGGCGTGTTCGGGGTGCTTGGCGCGCAGGGTCGACACGGCCCTGGCGCGTGCCCGTACCGCCGGGCGCTGTACGTCATAGGGCACCCAGTGGCTGGGGCGGAAGGCGGCAGTCAGGCCGGAGAGTGACAATTCCAGGCTGCGCAGGTAATCCGGGTCGCCAGGACGGGTGATGCGAACCCCGATCAGGCCAGGACCGCGCCAGAGCGCGGGGCGAAGCGAACTGGGCAATGCGTCGAATGCCGGGTCGGCGACGTCGATTTGGCGGACGACGCGGAATTGGTCCGCCTCAAAGGCGAGTTGGATCGGTCTGGCGATGGCCAGTGTGTGGAGACCGTACAACAGTGCGGCCAATTGCAGGACGGCGATGATGCCGATATCCCGAGATAATTCAGTGCTGGATTTGTTCGGGGAATACACCACGGCGGTGAGCAATGGCCCCATCACCACATCCACGATGAGCAGTAGGGCAAACAGATGGGAGACGCCCAGGAGGGTGTGGTAGGGAAACGGATACCACAGCATGAAGACCAGCATGCCGGCGAGCGTCCCGATCGTGGCGCTGACCGCAAGGTGGATCGAGGCGGCGCGGATCTTTCCGGTCTTGTAAGGCGCGATAGATTCGGACATCAAAATAGTACGGGAGCGCCGAAGCGCTCCCGTGACGGGTCAGAAGACTAAGCGATCAACGGCATTCCGAGGGAGCGAAACGCGCAGGCAGGGTGCCGAGGGCGGCGCCAGCCATGCCACGACCGGTAGCGACAGAGTTGGTGGTGGTCGAGCAGGCCCAGTCCACGTTGCCAGGGGTGGCGAAGTTGCCGGCCAGAGGCACGAAGCCCGCCGCCGTGGCTTTGTACGGGGAGAGAATCACAGTTGCACCAACGGGGATGCCGCCGCCGACGTTTGCGTCGTTGAGGGTGACCGTGACGACGCCGGTAACACCATCCAGTTGCACGTTGTTCACATATTTGGAACGAGCACCGACGCCAGGGGCCAGGGTGTCATTAAAGGCAGCTGCGGCGGCCAAGAGCTCATTGGCGGTATTGCTGCTGGTGCCGACCATTTGCTTGGCATCGGTGGCCAGGCCCAAACCTTCCGTCACGCGGCTGCGCACGGTGTAGTCCTGATACGCCGGCAGGGCCACGGCGGCCAGGATGCCGATGATGGCGACGACGATCATCAGTTCGATCAGGGTGAAACCGGCCTGAGCGGTACGCTTCATGTCTTTCATGGTGTTTCTCCTGTTGAAGTCCCGCCACGCGGCGGTGCGAGTGAAGTGATGCGATCGGCGTGCCAGCTCCGAGGTGGTGGTATATACGTACTAGCCCCACGTGGGGTCCGAGACGTGGCCGCTATTCGTGCATAAACGCAAGGAATTCCTGTCGATTCAATGGAATAGAGCCACGCCTGCGCGCGGATCGCGCTGAATGGTCGCTTTCTCAGGGGGCTACAGGGACCCCTCTGGGGGCCACGAGGTGCCGCGGGATGGGGGGGCTGGACTGGGCTGGCTCGGAATGGGTGGACACCATTGTGCGCTGCAATATGACGCTTTACGTCAGTTGGCCTGCCGTGATCGGTCGTGGTGGGCGCTGTTAGACTGGCCGGACTGTGAATCCACCCCCTCCGAATTGAACTCAGCCCTGCCTTCGCCTGCCCCGGACGATTTCACCCCGGCCCTCGACCCCGCCCGCAGCGCCGTGGTCGAGGCTTGTGCCGGGAGCGGCAAGACCTGGCTCCTGGTGGCGCGCATGGTTCGTCTGCTGCTGGCCGGGGTGGCGCCGTCGGCGTTGCTGGCGATCACCTTCACGCGCAAGGCGGCGGAGGAGATGCGGGCGCGCCTGATCGACGGGCTGCGCACCTTGTCGGCGGCGGACGATGGCGTGGCGCTCGGCTATCTCTTGGAACGCGGCCTGTCGGAGGCCGAGGCGCGGGCCGCCCTGCCGCGCGCGCGCGGCCTGTTCGAGGCGGTGCTGGCGAGCGTGCCGGGACCGATGGTCACCACCTTCCATGGCTGGTTCCTGAACCTGCTCGGGCGGGCGCCGATGCAGCGCCGGCCGCCCGCGAACCTGATCGAGGATGCCGTGCTGTTGCGCGCCGAGGCGTGGCAGACCTGGGCCGAGACCTTGGTGCGGCCGGACAAGGCCCCGGTGGCCGAGGCGCTGGACGGGCTGCTCGAGGCCGCGCCGCTGGCCAGCGTGCAGACCTGGCTGTTTTCCGTGCTGGCCAACCGGGCCGAGGGCTGGGCCTGGGCCGGTCACGACGGGACAGTCTGGGCGCGCTCGGCGGCGGCGTTGCGGGCCCTGTCCGGGATCGATCCCGAGCTCGATGTCCTGGCCACGCTCTGGCAGCGGCCCGGGTTCCAGGCCGATCTGGCGGAATTCCGTGATCTTCTGGCCGACAACGCGGTGGCCAGCAAGACCGACGCCAGCCGCCTGGCGGCCTTTGACGCCGGCCTGGCCGAGGCCGACCCGGAACGCCGCTTCGCGCATTTGGCCCAAGCCTTCCTGACCCAGGCCGGGCCACCCATCGTGCGCAAGCCGGCGGCCACCCTGGACAAGCGCCTGGGCGCCGGCCGGGCCGCCCGGTTCCTGGCACTGCACGGCCAGTTGGCGGACGCACTCTGCGACGCGACCCGGCAACGGGCCGAGCAGCAGGCCCAGCGGTTGAATGTCTGGGCCTTGCGGGCCGGCGCCGACCTGATCGCCCACTACCAGGCGCTCAAGCGCAGCCGCGACGGCCTCGATTTCACCGATGCCGAATGGCTGGCGGCGGAACTCCTGGCCGATCCGGAAGACTCGGCGGCGGTGCTGGCCAAGCTCGATGCCCGATGGCAGCACGTGCTGCTCGACGAGTTCCAGGACGCCAACCCGGTGCAGTGGCGCATCCTGCGCGCCTGGCTGTCCGCGTATGGCGCCGATGGCGAACGGCCGACGCTGTTCATGGTGGGCGATCCGAAGCAGTCGATCTATCGTTTCCGGCGGGCCGAGCCGCGCCTGTTCGCGCAGGCCGGCGACTGGCTGGCCGCCAATTTCAGTGCCGCGCGCCTGCACCAGAACCAGACCCGGCGGTGCGCACCCCGGGTGGTGGCCTGGCTGAACGGGGTGTTTGCCGGGCTGGGTCCGGCCTATCCGGATTTCCATCCGCATACCGCCTGGAACGCCGGTTTGCCGGGCTGGTGCGAGCTGATCGTGGTGCCCGCGGCCCGGGCCGAGCCGGTGCCCGACGATCCCGACTTGCCTTGGCGCGACCCGCTCGGCGAACCGGCGCCCGAGACGCCGCACAAGCGCCGCGACGAGGCCGCGGCCGTCGCGACCCGGATCCAGTCGATCGTCGGCCGGCTCTGGCTGGACGTCGACGGGGGCCGTCCAGCCCGCTATGAGGACATCCTGGTCCTGTCGGCCAGCCGGACCGGGCTGGAGGCCTTCGAGGCAGCCTTCCGGGCGGCCGGCATCCCGTTCCTGGGCAGCCGGCGCGGCGGACTGCTGCATACCCTGGAAGCCGGCGACCTGGAAGCCGTGTTGCGCGTGCTGGCCATGCCGGGCGACGACCTGTCCCTGGCGCGGACCTTGAAATGTCCCTTGTTCGGCTTCAGCGATGCCGATCTGCTGCACCTCGCCGAGGCCGGCGACGGGACATGGCTGGCCCGTCTCGCGGCATGGGCGGCCGATCCGGCAGCCCCGGATCGGGTGGTGCGCGCCGCCCGGCTGCTGGCTGGCTGGCGTGCGTTGGCCGGCCGGCTGCCACCCCATGACCTGCTCGACCGGGTGGTCCATGAAGCCGACGCCGAAGCGCGCTATGCCGCTGCCGTGCCCGACCGCCTGCGCGCCTCGACCTTGGCCAACCTACGCGGGGTCCTGGCCTTGAGCCTGGAACTCGGTGGCGGCCGTTATCCGAGCCTGCCGCGTTTCCTGGATGAACTGGCGGCCTTGCGCGACGAGGCGGGTGACGACGCCCCGAACGAGCCGCCTGCGGCGGTCGGCGACGTGGTGCGCATGATGACCATCCATGCCGCCAAGGGCCTGGAGGCGCCGGTGGTGTTCCTGGTCAAGGTCGACGAGGCCCGGCGCGGCCAGGCCCCCTACGGCGTGCTGGTCGACTGGCCGCCCGACGCCGAGCGCCCGGTCCACCTGTCCGCCTATGGCCCGGCCGAACTGCGTGGTGCGGCGCGTGCCGCGCTGTTCGAGCAGGAGCGGGCCCTGGCGGCACGCGAACACCTGAACCTGCTCTACGTGGCCATGACCCGGGCGCGCCAGGCGCTGTTCGCAAGCGGGCTGGACAGCGAGGACGACGCGGGCTGGCTGCCGAGCCTGCAGGCGGGCTGGGCGGCGGCGTCACTGGACGGTTTGCCGGTCATGGCCTGGCACGATCCGGCGCCCGCGCCGGAAGCGGCGAGCGGGGCGCCGCCCGGCCAGCCCCCGGCGCTGGGACCGGTGGGCCGGCGCCGGGTCTCGACCCCGGAAATCGACTTCGGCATCTGGGTGCACCGCGCCCTGGAACGGGCCACCGATGGCGTGCCGCCGGCCGATGTCGAGCGCGAACTCGGCCTCGATCCGGAGGCCTGGGCCGCCGTGTGGCGGATGGCCGAAATTATCCTAGGCCAGCCGGAGACCCGGCGCTTCTTTACTGAGGGCCGCGGCCGCAACGAGGTGGCTTATGTTGGTCCGGACGGGCAGTTGCGGCGCATCGATCGCCTGGTCGAATTCGAGGCCGAGGTCTGGGTGATCGACTACAAGACCGGGGGTCTGGCCGAGCCGGACCTGGCGCGGCGCGCGGAACCCTATCGCGAGCAATTGGCGGAATACCGCGCCGCGATGCGTGCCCTGTTTCCGGACAAGCCGGTGCGTTCGGCGCTGCTGTTCGGTGACGGGCGCTGGCTCGAAGTAGAATAGCCCGCCCTTTTCATCCGAGGACCCGCCATGCCCGTCAATCTTGCCGCCCCCGATCCCGCGTCCCTGCTTCCCGTCCCCGGCGTCGAGCTGGGCATCGCCTCCGCCGGCATCAAGAAGCCGGGTCGCAAGGATGTCCTGGTGATGCGTCTGGCGCACGACTCGGAAGTGGTCGGGGTGTTCACCCAGAACCGCTTCTGCGCCGCCCCGGTGACCGTGTGCAAGGCACACCTGCACGGCGAAGACGGCATCCGCGCCCTGCTGGTCAATACCGGCAACGCCAACGCCGGCACCGGCGAGGAAGGCCTCGCCCGGGCGCGCGCCACCTGTAGCGCGCTGGCCGGGCAGCTCGGCTTCAAGCCCGAGCAGATCCTGCCCTTCTCCACCGGGGTGATCCTGGAGCCGCTGCCCCACGACAAGGTCATCGCCGCCTTGCCGGCCGCGATCGCCGACCTGAAGCCGGCCCACTGGGCCGAGGCCGCGCAGGCCATCATGACCACCGACATCGTTGCCAAGGCCGCGTCGCGCAAGGTGGCGCTCGACGGGGTCGAGTTCGCGGTCACCGGCATCGCCAAGGGCTCCGGCATGATCCATCCCAACATGGCCACCATGCTGAGCTTCGTCGCCACCGACGCGCCGGTGTCCTGCGAGGCCCTGGAGGCCATCTTGCGCCATGCGGTGAACCAGTCGTTCAACTGCATCACGGTGGATGGCGACACCTCGACCAACGATTCCTGCATCCTGATCGCCACCGGCGCGACCGAGGCGCCGGTCATCATGGACGACGGCGACCCGCGCTTCCCGGCCCTGCGCGACGCGGTGACCGAACTGATGATCCAGCTCGCCCAGGCCATCGTGCGCGACGGCGAGGGTGCCACCAAGTTCATGGAGATCCGGGTCGAGGGGGGCCGCGACCTGGCCGAGTGCAAGCAGATCGCCTACGCGGTGGCGAAATCGCCACTGGTGAAGACCGCCTTCTTCGCCTCCGACCCCAACCTCGGCCGCATCCTGGCCGCGGTCGGCTACGCCGGCGTGGCCGATCTCGAAGTGGACAAGATCAAGCTTTGGCTGGGCGGGGTGCTGGTCGCAGAACAGGGGGGCCGGGCCGCCAGCTACCAGGAGGCCGACGGGGCCCGGGTCATGGCCGCGCCGGAGATCGCGGTGCGCGTCCACCTCGGCCGGGGCGATGCGCTGGCGACCGTGTGGACCTGCGATTTCTCCTATGACTACGTCAAGATCAACGCGGAGTACCGGACTTGATCGACGACGACGAAGCCGGCGGTCTCAGCTACGAGGTGGCCCCGGAACTGGCCCTCCTGCTGGCGCGCGCCAACGAGGTGCTGGCCCGGATCGAACCCTGGTTGCCGCCGCCGCCGCCGCGCATCGACTGGCGCGCGACCCTGGCCTGCCGCTGGCGCCGTGGCCCGGCGCGCGGCTGGCTGCAACCGCTGGTACACCTGAACTGCCCGCCCTGGGGCGCGCTCAAGGGGATCGATGCGCAGAAACAGGCGGTCGAGCGCAACCTGCGTCAATTCGTCGCCGGCCTGCCGGCCAACCATGTCCTGCTCACCGGCAGCCGGGGCTGCGGAAAATCCTCGCTGATCAAGGCGCTGTTGCCCCGCTTGGCCAAGAAGGGCCTGCGCATGATCGAGGTGGACAAGGACGACCTGGTGCACTTGCCCGATATCGTCGAGCGGATCGACGGCCTGCCCTGGCGCTTCGTGATCTTTACCGACGACCTCTCCTTCGAGGCCGACGATGCCGCCTACAAGCCGCTCAAGGCCGCGCTGGACGGCTCCCTGGCCGGGTTGGCCGACCACGTGCTGATCTGCGCCACCTCGAATCGCCGGCATTTGATGCCGGAATTCATGGCCGAGAATCTGGAGACGCGTTATGTCGGCCGGGAAGTGCATCCAGGCGAGAGCACCGAGGAAAAGGTCTCGTTGTCGGACCGCTTCGGGCTCTGGCTGTCGTTCTATCCCTTCGACCAGGACCAGTATCTGGCCATTGCCGAGGCCTGGGTCGCGCAACTGGGCGGCGTCTGGACCGAGCCGGCCCGGCTGGAGGCGCTGCAGTGGGCCACCCTGCGCGGCGGCCGGTCCGGACGGGTGGCGCGCCAGTTCGCGGTGGACTGGGTGGGCCGGCAGGGGTTGAAGCGGTGACGGAACAGGCGTCCGGCGCACCGGCGCGTGCCCGGGTCGAGGTCGCCGCCGCCGTCATCGAGCGGCCGGATGGCACCTTCCTCATGGCCCGCCGGCCCGAGGGCAAGGTCTACGCCGGCTGGTGGGAATTTCCGGGCGGCAAGGTGGAGCCGGGCGAGACCGCGCGCCACGCGCTCGACCGCGAGTTGCATGAAGAACTGGGCATCGAGGTGGTCACCGCCTATCCCTGGCTGAACCGGGCGTTCGACTATGACCATGCGCGCGTCATGTTGCGCTTCTTCCGGGTCACCGCGTGGCACGGCGAGCCGCACCCGCACGAAGGCCAGGGCGGTTTGGCCTGGAGCCAGGCCGAGGCGCCCGAGGTCGCGCCGATCCTGCCCGCCAACGGGCCGATCCTGCGCGGCCTGCGCCTGCCGCTCACCTATGCGATTTCCAACGCCGCCGACCTCGGCGCCGAGGCGTTCCTGGCCCGCCTGGACACGGCCCTGGCCGCCGGCCTGCGCCTGGTCCAGCTGCGCGAGAAGACCTGGCCGGCCGATACCCTGGCCCGGTTCGCGCGGCCGGTGGCCGAGGCCTGCCGGCGCCATGGCGCGCAGCTGCTGGTGAATGGCGACCCGGGCCTGGCCGGGCGCCTGGGCGCGGGCGTGCATCTCACTTCGGCGCAGTTGCATGACCTGGCCGAGCGCCCCGATCTGGCCTGGGTCGCGGCGTCCTGCCACACGGCCGGCGACCTCGACCGTGCGGTGGCCCTGGGCGTGGATTTCGTGGTGCTCGGCCCGGTCCGCGACACGGCCTCGCATCCCGGCGCCCCGATCCTGGGCTGGGCGGGTTTCGCCGACCGGGTCGCCGAGTGTCCGTTGCCGGTCTACGCTCTGGGCGGCCTGACGCCGGCCGATCTCGACCGGGCACGCCAGGCCGGGGCGCACGGCATCGCCTTGCGCGGGGCAGCCTGGCCGGAGCCGGACCATGGCTGACGGAGAGCACCTGCGCCGGTTCGCGCCCATGGTCATTCTCCTGGCGATCGCCGCCGTGGTCGCGGCCGGACGCTGGTGGCCGGCTCCGGCGCCGGCACCGATCCGGGTCGACTGCCCCAGCCTGGCGGCCGGTTGCCAGGCGCGCCTGGGCGACGCCACCGTGACGCTCGGCGCGAGCGGGGCGATCAAGGTGCTCAGTCCGTTCGAGGTGTGGCTGCGGGGCGTCGAGGCGCGCGAGGTGCAGGCCAGCTTCACCATGGAAGGCATGGACATGGGGTTCAACCTCTATACCCTGCGTCCGGATGGCCAGGGCGGTTACCGCGCCCGGGTCACCCTGCCGGTGTGCGTGACCGGGCGGCGCGACTGGATCCTGACCCTGACCATCGACGGCCAGCAAATGGCGGTGCCCTTTGTCACGGAGTTGTAACGAAAAATGCGCACGGGCCGCCTATAATCAGCCGTTATTGGCCTGGGAGGCCGGCGAGGAGCGATGATGTTCACCGAACATACCTACAAGCAGTTCGATGCCGATCTGGAGGCGGTGCGCGCGCGCGTCCTGGAAATGGGCGGTCTGGTCGAGGACCAGGTGAACAAGGCGATCGAAGCCCTGGTCACCCAGAATGTCCGCCTGGCCGAGGAAGTGATCGCCAACGATGTCCAGGTCAATGCCCTGGAAGTGGCGACCGACGAAGCCTGCACCCAGATCATCGCCCTGCGCCAGCCGACCGCCGGCGACCTGCGCATGATCCTCACCATCGTCAAGACCATCACCGACCTGGAGCGGATCGGCGACGAGGCGGCCAAGATCGCCCGTTTCACGGTCAAGGCGCTGAACAACGACCGCATCGCCATCCCGCGCTACAGCGAGATCAAGTACATGGCCGACCTGGCCATCAAGATGCTGCGCACCTCGCTCGATTCGTTCGCCCGGGTCGATGCCTCCAGCGCCGCCAACGTCGCCCGCCAGGACATCGAGGTGGACGAGGAATTCCACCTCATCGCGCGCCATCTGGTCACCTACATGATGGAAGATCCGCGCAACATCTCGCTGTTCATCGACCTGATGTTCGTGGTCAAGTCGATCGAGCGGATCGGCGATCATGCCAAGAACGTGTCCGAGTACGTGGTCTACATGGTCAAGGGCAAGGATGTCCGCCATACCAGCCTGGAGCAGCTGGAAAAGGAACTTCAGGTCTAAGTACCCCGGTCGGCGTGGCCATCGGTTGGCCGCGCCGGCGAAGAACCCATCAAATCAACGATCCGGATCCCCGCTGCTGCAGGGGATCGCGTCGCCTGCCCATGCAGGGGCGCCGCACCCTCCTCTCAATGCCCGTGGTGGGCCGGCAGCGAGCCGGCGCGGCGGGTCTCCAGCTTGAGGTCGAGTCGGGTGTCCTGGCCCCGCGCATCGCGCAGGGTCAGGCTGACCGGCGTCGGGCTGCCTTCCTTGAGGGGCGCCACCAGATCGATCAGCATCAGGTGCAGGCCGCCCGGCTTGAGGCTGACGGTCTGGCCCTTGGGCAGCGGGATGTCCGGCACCGCGCGCATGACCATGACGCCCTCGTCCATGCGCATCTGGTGCAGTTCGACGGTTTTCGCGGCCGGGCTGGAGGCGCCCACCAGGCGCAAGTCGCTGTCGGCGGTCAGGTCCATGAAGGCCGCCGCGACCTTCTGACCCGGCGCGGTGGCCCGTGCCCAGGCGTTTTCGATCCTGACCGGGTCGGCCAGGGCGGACAGGGACGAAACGGATAGCGTCAGGGCGGTCAGAAGGACGGTCGGTTTCATGGGGGGTTCCTTTGCGGGGCGGGACGGTCGAGTGTACCAAGTGGCCCGCAACGAGGGGCCGGCATGGGTGAGTCATATTGTCGCATGCGCCGTGTGACCGACGGCCATGGGTACAATCCGGGCCATGTCCGCCGAGCCTTCGTCCACGCCCGCGTCCTTGTCCGCCGATTCCCGGCGACGTCTGATCCTGGCCCGCTGGGGCTTGCTGGCCATCGAAGCGTTGATGGTGCTGATCCTGGCCGTGGGCCTCAATGCCCAGCTGCCGGTGCTGGCGCTTTTTGCCCTGCTGGGCCTGCATGGCGCGCTGAACCTGTTCGCCCTGTGGCGGCATCGCACCGGCCGGGGCGGCGAGCCGTTGGAGACCTTCGTCTATTTGCTCGCCGACGCCGAAGCGATTGCCGGCTTGGTCTATTTCACCGGGGGCTATGCCAACCCGTTCATTTCCCTGTTGCTGGTGCCGCTCATCCTGTGCGCGGTGACCCTGCCGGTGCGCCATGCCTGGGGCATGACCTTCTGGGTGGCGGTGCTTTACTCCCTGCTCGCCCGCTATTACGAGCCGCTGGTCATGGCGGTGAGCGACCAGGCTGCGGTTGACCTGCACCTGGCCGGGATGTGGCTGAATTTCCTGCTCACCGCCGGCCTGGTCGCGGCCATCGTCACCCGCCTGGCCGAGGCCTTGCGCCAGCGCGAGGCGGATCTCGCCAGCGCGCGGGAGCAGGCCTTGCGCGATGAACAGTTGTTTGCCCTCGGCATGCAGGCGGCGGCGGCCGCACATGACCTGGCGACGCCGCTGTCCTCCCTGCGCGTGGCGCTCAAGGAACTGGAGCGGGCCTATGCCGGTGACGATGAGCTGGCGCCCGACCTGGCGGTGATGGGCAGCCAGGCGGAACGCATGAAGGCGGTGCTCGACCGGCTCGCGGCGGCGGCTGGCGGCGCGCGCGCCGGTGCGGCCTCGACGCGGCCGCTCGACATCTGGCTGGCCGAGGTGGTCGACCACTGGGGGCTGATGCGCCCGGAGGCCGGCGCCCGGCTGACGCTGCGGGGCGCCCGGCCCGGCCCGGAGGTGCGCGAGGAGCCGATCCTGATCTCCGTGCTGTCGACCTTGCTCAACAATGCCGCCGACGTGTCCGACGATCTGGAACTGGTCGCCGACTGGGACACGGAGCAACTGCGCCTGGCGGTGTTCGACCGGGGGCCCGGGCTCGACGGGGCCGATCCCAAGGCGGCCGGCTGGGGCGTCGGCCTGACCTTGGCACGCGCGGCGCTGGAGCGCCTGTCCGGGCGCCTGAGCCTGCGGCCGCGACCGGGGGGCGGTCTGGTCGCCGAAGTCGAGTTGCCGCTTTCCGGACTGCGCGCACAATGACTACCCCGTGGTCCATCCTCCTGGTCGATGACGACGCCGTGTTTCTCGAAACGCTGGCCCGCGCCCTGCGTCGGCGTGGCCACCCGGTCGAGGTTGCCGGGGACCTGGGCGCGGCCCTGGCGCTGGCCCGCAGCCAGGTGCCTGACGCCGCGGTGCTCGACCTGAAACTGGGCGAGGCGTCCGGGCTCGGCCTGGTGGAACCCCTCAAGGCGCTCAACCCCGAGATGCGCATCCTGCTCCTGACCGGCTATGCCAGCATCGCGACGGCGGTCCAGGCGATCAAGCTGGGCGCCACGCACTACCTGCCGAAGCCGGCCGATGCCGATGAAATCCTCGCCGCCCTGGGCCAGCTCGAAGGGGACGCCGGCCTGCCGCCGCCGGAGGCGCCGATGTCGGTCGACCGGCTGGAATGGGAACACATCCAGAAGGTGCTGGCCGAGCACGACGGCAACATCTCAGCCACCGCGCGGGCACTCAAGATGCACCGGCGGACCTTGCAGCGCAAGCTGATGAAGCGACCGGTCAAAGAGTAACCGCGCGCGCGAAATCGGTGGCGATCACTTCGTCACCGGTCACTCAGTCACTCGATCGTCTCGATGGTGAAGTTGCGATTGGTGTAAATGCACAGGTCGGCGGCGATGCCGAGCGATTCGCGCACGATGGTCTCGGGATCGAGCTCGGTATGCTCGACCAGGGCGCGCGCAGCCGACTGGGCATAGGCACCGCCGCTGCCGATCGCGGCGATGCCGTATTCCGGCTCCAGCACGTCGCCGGCGCCGGTGATGACCAGGCTGGTGTCGCGGTCGGCCACCGAGAGCATGGCTTCCAGGCGGCGCAGGATGCGGTCGGTGCGCCAGTCCTTGGCCAGTTCGACTGCGCTGCGCACCAGGTGGCCCTGGTGCTTCTCCAGCTTGGCCTCGAAGCGTTCGAACAAGGTGAAGGCGTCCGCGGTGCCGCCCGCGAAACCGGCCAGGATGCGGTCCTGGTAGAGCCGGCGCACCTTGCGCGCGCTGGCCTTGATGACGATGTTGCCGAGCGTGACCTGGCCGTCGCCGCCGAGGGCGACGCGCGGGCCGCGCCGGACCGACAGGATGGTGGTGCCGTGCCACTGTTCCACGGAGACTCCTATTTTCTGACCCGGGGCTGGACGTTGGCGAACTGGCCGACGCCGACCATCTGCATCAACAGGCAGACCATCTCGTTGCCCTCTCGGAAGCTGACTTTCTTGCCAGCCTGGACCAGTTGCATGACCGCGTCCATGAGCACGCCGACCACGGTGAAATCGATCTGGGTGACCCGGCCAAGGTCGATCTCGACGACATCGAGGGGCGCGGCGAATTCGCGCAGCTGGTCGAACACGGCGGTACTGCCGGGGCCGATCCGGCCCGGCACGACGAAGGTGTGGTCGGGAGCCTGGGCCTGGGCTTCGGTGCTTTCCGGCACCGGTTCCGCAACCTTGCGGGGCGGGGTGTAGGACGGCGGCGACATTTCGAAGCGGATCGCGTAGTCGAGTGCGGCTTCCTCGAAGGCTTCGGCCTTGCCCATCTGCTGGAGCAGCATCAGGAGCAACAGCCAGAGCGGTTCGCTCAGACGGTTGTCGGCGCGGAAGGCGTTCAGGCGCACCACGAAGGCCTCGCCGCCGACCAGGCGCAGCGCCTTGCCCGCGGCGACCAGGCGGGTGACACAGTCGAGCAGGGTGCGGGCGAACGATTCGTCGCTCGGCACCGAGGTCTTGTTGAAGTCGAGCACCACGCTGTCGGCCGCTTCGCATTCGCGGAGGAAGTTCTCCAGCCGGGGGCTGTCCTGCGGCGCCCAAGTGCTGCCGAACGCGAAGGTCGGGGCCTGTGGCCGGTCCCGGGACGGCACGGCCTCGTCGGCCACGCGCCAGGTGGGCGGCGAGCGCTCGAAACGGACCGCGTAATCCATGGCCAGGTCCTCGAACGGCTGCCGTTGTCCGGTGGCCTCGTAGAGATCGAACAGCAGTCGCCAGGGTTGCGGGTCACGGCTGTCCGGGTGGTTCAGGATGAAGCGGTTCAGGGCCGCCGTGGCATCGCCGGTGCGGCCGTTGGCATAGAGCATGACGGCGTCTTCGACCTCGGGAGCGAACTGGGTGTCGAACTCCTGGACCAGGAAGCCATTCTGGCTGGTGGTCTCCTGGGCGGCGGCCGGCGCGGTTGGAATCGCGGGCGGCGCGGCCACGCGCACCGGGGCGGCCGCCGGCTTGGCCGGGGCTGAGGCGGGCTTGGCAAGCGCCGCAATCGGCTTGGCCGCCGGCGAGGGCTGGGCAGGGCCAGGCGTCGGCGCCGGACGTTCCGGCGCGACCGCGCGCGCCGGTTTGGCCGGGCGCTCGGGAGTGACGGGGCGGTCCGGAATGACGGGCTTCTTCGCGCCCTTGTCTTTCCGAAAGAAATCGAACATGGCGGGGTTGGCTCGAATCGAAGGGGTCTAGTGTACGCCGAGCCGGCCGCTCATGGCACCGGGTCGTGGCCGCCCGGATGATACGGATGGCAGCGGCCGATCCGGCGCAGCCCCAGCCAGGTGCCCTTCAGGGCACCGTGGCGGGCGATGGCTTGCTTGGTGTACTCGGAACAGGTCGGGGTGAAGCGGCACTGGCTGCCGAAATAGGGCGACAGGGCGATCTGGTAAACCCGCACGGCCCCGATCAGCAGTTTCTGGACGAGGTTCATCGGGGCACGCCGGCGCGTTGCGCGGCACCGCGAATGTACTCGGCGAACTCGGGGTCCTCGCCGCGCAGGAGTTCCGGCAGCGCGGCCCGGAAATCGGCTCGGCCGCACCATTCTTGGATGTAGTCGTCCCAAGTCTGCCAGAGCCGGCGCCGCTGCCGGTTCATGTCGGGTTCATAGACCATCACGTAGGCACGTTCGAAGATCGAGACCAGGATGCCGAACAAGGCCTGGCGGCGTTCCAGTTGCTCCTCGGTATGCACGAGCTCGTCCGGACGGTTGCGCAACAGGCGCAGGTCGGCGTTGTCGAGCACCAGCTTGAGGAAGTCGGCGTAGGTTTCCGCCAGGCGCTGGTGCAACTCCTCCTCGTCGTTCTGGCGTTCCTTGCGCTGTTCCCAGAGGAACACGGCGATGGCGAACGGCAGGCCGACCACCGTGACGACGTAGCTGAGCAGTTCCCAGGTTTCCAGGCCAGGCATGGCGCGAGCCCCGGCCGCATGGCCGGACGGGGTCAGTCGGCGAACAACTTTTCCAGGCGCTCGTGCTTTTCCTGCGCCTCGATGGACAGCTCGGCGGTCGGGCGCGCCAGGAGACGGGGCAGGCCGATCGGGTCGCCGGTTTCCAGGCAGTAGCCGTATTCGCCTTCCTCGATCCGGCGCAAGGCCGAGTCGATCTTCTTGAGCAGCTTGCGCTCGCGATCGCGGACGCGCTGTTCGAGCATGTTCTCCTCTTCCACCGTGGCCCGGTCGTTGGGGTCGGCGAAGACTTCATTTTCCTTCAGGTGCTCGCCGGTTTCCCGGGCATTGACCAGGATTTCGTCCTTCATGGTGGTCAGCCGATGCCGGAAGAACTCCAGCTGGACCGCATTCATGTAGTCCTTGTCGGACATCTTGAGGAGTTCGGCTTCGCTGATCACGCCGGCCGGCGCGGCGGATTTCTTGGTGGCGGACTTCTTGGCGGCGGGGGCCGGACTGGACGGGGCCGGCGCGGGGACTTTCTTTGTTGCGGGCATTGCTTTGCTCTTGGTTGCTGTCGCCGCCGGCTTGGCCGGCTGGGCGACGGGTTTGGAGACGGGCCGCACGGCCGACTTCGCGGTCGGCGCGGCCTGCTTGGCGGGTGTGGCC
>JBMOQW010000008.1:0-17896 GCA_049322515.1 Pseudomonadota bacterium | reverse complement strand
ACGCCTAATGTATATTATGTTAAATAATGTCAGTCAGCATGGAATGCTGATTTGAATTGCTAGAATCTGCCCCCACAATGTAGGCTGGGCAATTTAATCCGGGTCATCAGCGTAGCCTTGACCAACACGCCCGCTTTGACCGGGCTCACGGACCTAGCTGCCGCGCGGGCCGTGCTATCGACCCAGTTTGCAGGCGGTGCCGACATGAGCCCTGATGACCTGGCCAGGTTTGAACATTGGTTCGGATTCGCCCCCCACGGCAGCAAAGGACAGTCGGCGCCCTGTGTCTCGATACCGCCTTCAGGTAGCGAATTGGCCGGCATGTCGCCCGACGATCAAGCTAGGTACAAGAAATTCTTCGGCCCAGCCTTTGCCGCTATAGGGAAACCTATCGGTTGATATGAACCGAGGGGCGCTCAGGCAGTGTGGTACTGATGGCGACGCTACGCGGATTCGAGGTATTGGAGGGGGCGCTTTGAACCGGGGTTGGATTCGAACCAACATCACCGCGCACCCGGAAAATCGACTCTGCCCAGCGCAAATCGAAACCCGTATGGTGCGCGTCCCGTCTACCTGAATGGGGCTCTACCGGCTCAAAGCTCAATACGAGTATAGCGCAATGAAACCCGACCGAACCGCGCTCCACTTGGCTATGAAGAGCCAGGATTGTTGAAGTCAGCCACGCCCATCAAGGCGTGGCAAACGTGCCAAATATCCCGCAAAATCACCCCCCAAGCCACTCGGTGTCGATCTGCACTAATTTGGTGCGCACACCTATCCGCCGCAATTTAATTACATCCGTCGCAATTTAATTGTTCCTGTAGCGCAAAATAATTTATTCCTTCCTAACAATGTGTCGAAGCCCCACTCAATCGGAGAATCTCATGTCAGCCAAGCACAGTCGTCTACTGATCCTCGGTTCCGGCCCGGCCGGTTACACTGCCGCAGTTTACGCCGCGCGTGCCAATCTCAAGCCCGTCCTGATCACTGGTCTGCAACAAGGTGGGCAACTGATGACCACCACCGAAGTCGACAACTGGCCGGCCGACGTCCATGGTGTCATGGGTCCGGACTTGATGACCCGCTTCCAGCAGCATGCCGAGCGGTTTGGCACCGAGATCGTGTTCGACACCATTCACACCGCAAAGCTGACTGAAAAGCCGTTCACCCTGATCGGGGATACCAGCACCTATACCTGCGATGCCCTGATCATCGCCACCGGCGCGTCGGCCATGTACCTCGGGCTCGAATCAGAACAGAAATTCATGGGCCGTGGCGTGTCGGGTTGCGCAACCTGTGACGGTTTCTTCTACAAGAACCAGGAAGTCGCCGTGATCGGCGGTGGCAACACCGCCGTCGAGGAAGCCATCTACCTCGCCAACATTGCCTCCAAGGTGACGCTGGTGCATCGGCGCGACACCTTCAAGGCTGAAAAGATCATGGTCGACCACCTCATGGATAAGGTGAAGGAAGGAAAGATCGTCCTTGAATTGAATAGCGTTCTTGATGAAGTTCTCGGCGACAACAGTGGCGTCACCGGAATGCGTCTGAAGCATGCCCAGACCGGGGAAACCAAGGAAATCAGCCTGTCCGGCATCTTCATCGCCATCGGTCACAAGCCAAATACCGACCTGTTCGCTGGTCAGCTTGAGTTGGATCATGGCTACATCGTCACCCGTGGTGGCCGCCACGGCAACGCCCAGCAGACCAGCATCGAGGGGGTGTTCGCTGCCGGCGACGTGCAGGACATGATGTACAAGCAGGCCATCACCAGTGCCGCAGCGGGCTGTCAGGCGGCGCTCGATGCCGAACGATATCTTGACAGCAATGCTTAACTAACCTTCGTATATACATGAAAACAGGCGGAAACACTCAGGATTCCGCCGACGGTGAGTTCGATCCGTTCCGGCGGGAAATGGAAGGTGTCGAACCGCTGTCCGCGCATGGCCGGGTCGTCCACGACCCGCCCAGGCTGCCGCCCCTGCCCCTGAGCTTGTTCCGGGACGAGCGCGAGGTCATTCTCGAGTCGATGCACGATCCCAGGCATTGGGACGCCGACATCGACCAGGACCAGAACGAGTCCTATGTGCGCCCCGGCCTGTCACGCCAGACCTTGCGCCGGTTGCGCGGCGGCGACTGGCACATCCAGGCGGAACTCGACCTGCACGGCTTGACCAAGCTGGAAGCCAAGCATGAACTGGCCGAGTTCCTGCACGAGTGCAAGCGTCGTGGCGGTCGTTGCGTGCGGATCATTCACGGCAAGGGCCTGCGCTCGCCCAACAAGGAGCCGGTGCTCAAGCATCACGTCCGGCATTGGCTGACCCAGCGCGACGAAGTGCTGGCCTTTGTCAGCGCCCGCCCGGCCGATGGCGGCAGCGGCGCAGTCGTCGTGCTACTCAAAGGCCGTTAGGCCGTCGACCGAATATCGACTTCGGTATAGGGCGGCACCAGGTCAAACAGCTCGACCAGGTCGGTGTTGCGCATCCGGATGCAGCCATGGGAACAGGGCTTGGCCTCGAACTGCTCGTCCGGCGTGCCATGGATATAAATATAGCGGCGCATGGTGTCGTTCTGCCCAAGGCGGTTGAATCCCGGCTCCTTGCCTGAGAGCCAGAGGATGCGGCTCAGGATCCAGTCCCGCCCAGGTTCCTGCGCGCCCAGTTCCGGGCTATAGATTTCTCCGGTAGGACGCCGACCGATGAACACGGTATTGACCGGCAGGCCGGCGCCGATCTTGGCGCGCACGACATGCCGACCCCGGGGCGTGCAGCCGCTTCCGCACGTCTCTCCCGGTCCATTGGCTGCGGTCGAGACCGGCCAGGCGCGGATCGCTTGGCCTGCCTCGTCGAGGAGTTCCAGCTGCTGTGCGTCGAGATCGATGACGATCTTCATGCTTTCGCCTGGCGCCTTTTTTCAGCAAAGAAATCCGAGACCAGCCGGCTGCATGTCTCGGCCAGCACCCCGCCTTCGATCTGCGCGTGATGGTTCAGGCGGGGCTCGGCGAACAGGTCGACCACGCTGCCGGCAGCCCCGGTCTTGGGCTCGGGGGCGCCATAGACGACCCGTCCGACACGGGCATGGAAGATGGCGCCCGCGCACATGACACAGGGTTCCAGGGTGACATAGAGGGTGCAGCCGGGAAGACGGTAGTTGCCCAGCGCGCGGGCCGCATCGCGCAAGGCCATGATTTCCGCATGACCGCTCGGGTCGTGACAGGCAATGGGATGGTTGAAGCCACGCCCGATGATCTTGCCGTCCAGCACGACCACAGCGCCCACCGGAACCTCACCCAGCCGGCTGGCTTCGCCAGCCAGCCTGATGGCTTCAGTCATGAACTGTTCGTCCGGGCGGGTCATGGCACAGAAAAGGGGCGCTGGGGCATGGATGGTAGAATCCCGGCATTGTCCACGAAAATGCAGCGGCAGGAATCCGCCATGAATCTCATGCAGCACTTCAATCTGGATGCCGGCGACGCCGGTGATGACGCGACCCGAGAAAGCATCCAGATGTACATCAACCTCAAGCTGGCGGCTTCCGGGCAACCGCCCTGCCAGGACGGCCGTGACCACGCTTTCCTCCAGGTGGCCGAGAACCTGCTCAAGAGTTACCGGGAAAAGTCCCGTCTGCTGTCGGGCTACCTGTGTCCGCCCGACCGCCGCATCCAGGCCTTTCTCGATGATTTCCTGGGCGATCTCGGCCTGCCGGTGCCGCGTCTGCCGGAAGATACCTTGAATCTGGACCGCGAGGGCATGGCACGGGCCATTTCCCTGCCCTACCAGGGCGACGTGTTCCGCAACGAGTACGTCAACAGCTACCGCATCCGCAATGGGGTCTTGCACAACCCGGCCTCGGACCGGCGCACCACCAAGGGCTCATTCCATGTTGCCGAAGGTGGCCTGCCGATCCCGGGCGACAAGAAGGCGGTGCCGCGCAGCGTCTTCCTGGCCCTGCTGAGAGAAGCCCTGAATCCGCCCGACAGCCTGATGACCATTCCCTACACCCAGGGCCAGCCGGAGGAAGCGCGCATGTTCGCGTCTTTGTTGCTGCGCCCGGTGGTCTGTCCGGCCATCCCTGGCCAGGAACCGGAAAAATCCATGGAGGTGCGTTTCTTCGCGCCTGGTAGCCTGGTCAGCAACCTGGACTTCGTGGAGAGCATCTTCGGCAATGGGGGCAACCCCTTCCTGTCCTCCAGCGATGCCGGTCTCGATGTCGAACACTGGAGCGGACACAGCGGCTGCGTGATCCTGGCGCCGCACCTGAACCGGGTCACCAAGAAATTCCTCGGCCTGCCACATTGGGACGACGCCACCGAGGCGCAACGCCGCGACGGCATGTGCTGGAAGGACGAGACTGAGCTCTACAACGAAGGCGCCGCCTTCAAGATCACCGCCCGGGACCGGCGCGGCGTGATCGTCACCCTGATTGCCGACAACTACTACGGCTATTGCAAGAAAGAGGTGAAAACCCAGATCAGCTACGCCACCAACCTGTTTGGCCTGGCCGAGGAGGAGCACGCTGGCGGGGCCCTCGCCTTCCCGCGCCACAACCATGGTGAGGAATATGGTGTCGACAGCCGTACCCGTCCCGAGGGCTACAGTTTTGCCGACATGGTGGCCCGCTACGGCGACACCATGGACCTGCGTCCGGAAGGCTACGCGGTCGACAGGCAGCATCCCGAGGTGATCTACATTCCGCAGGCCGTGCGCATGGACCTGGCCAGCCAGACCATCGCCTGGCAGCGCGACGGTGAGACCCGGACGATCAAGCTGCGGCCCGGCAAAATCTACGTGCAGCCCAACGGCTACAAGGTCGAGATGCTCAAGCATCCCGGTGCACCCAGCTGGCGTCTGGTCGGCACCGATCCGGAAGGCACCTTCTGCCACAAGCCCTGCACGGTGTCAGGCGGCGGCAAGTCGGAAATTTCCAAATCACTGAACGACGCGGTGATCTACGGATCGCTGTTCGTCGCCGATCTCGAACAGGATCTCGACCAGGTCGCCGCCATCTTCGAGCGCGACTATCGCGGCCGCTTCAAGCCCGGCCATGAGCACGAGGACCGGGATCCAACCCGGAAACCGCTCTCTTCGGAGCGAAGCCTGGGTTCGGTGATCAAGTTGCTGACCCCCTCCCCCATCTATACCGACGCCTACAATACCTGGCTGGAAACCCTGCCTGACCGCATCCTGGCCCTGGCCTTCGTGATCAAGCGCATGTACCGCCCGGAATGGGGCAACGACTGGCGCAAGCAGTTGTCGGTCGATTTCATCAACGGCCAGCCGGGGCACGAACTGAAGCTGGGCGAGCGCAAGCTGGTCGGCTCCTATTTGCGGGTCGGCTTCGAGGGCAATGGCGCCTGGCGTGTGTTCAAGATGCGTCAGGACTTCATCGCCGCCGAGAAGGTGCAGATGGAGGACGACATTTCCGCCAGCGTGGTGGTACCTGCCGGTTGCCTGGACAATTGCTCGCCGCGCAGCGCGAATCCTTCCGTCAAGCTGGTCAAGAACTGCGAACGGCGCCTGTTCCAGCGTCCGGACGATGCCATCCACCGCGGCTATGACAAGCAGGCCGAAGCGGACATGGCACGGCACGACAACTTCCTGGCCAACTTCGAGCCGTTGGCGGGCGATGCCCTGGCCGATATCGTCGAGGACGAAGTCGGTTTCGGCCAATACACCGCGCCCATGCACGCCATCCTCAAGGCCACCTACGACGCCGGCCATGGCTATGTGGTCTCTTCCGCGCATCCGCGCCTGGTCGATGGCAAGCCGAGCAAGAACCCCCGTTATCTCCAGTTGCGTCCTGATCTCGCCGAGCCAGTGCGTCGTTACGTCGCCGAGGTCGGCGCCCGTTTCAACCGCAAGGTGCCGCTCGGCGTGCCGGTCTGCGAGCCGGTCAACGCCGTGCTGGTCGGTCGCCGCAACAACCCGCCCGAACCGGGCATCCGGCCCTTGGCGGTGTACAACCCGATCCACTTCCAGGAACTGCCCGAACTGTTCATGGACTTCGTGTGCAGCCTGACCGGCAAATCGCCGTCGACCACCGGGGCCGGCTCGGAAGGCGCCCTGACCAAGGGGCCGTTCAATGCGCTGCGCCCGACCGCCGATCTCAACAATGCCCTGGTGTCCTTCATCCTGACCGGCTACGCCGGCTATTCGACGGCGGCCGGCTGGATCGGTCCGAAGTGCCGGGTCGACCACGACATCAGCTTGCTGGTGCCGGAAATCTGGTCGCGCATGACGCCCGAGCAGCGCGACCCGGCCTGGCTGATCGCCCATGGCCACCTGGAAAGGATCGAGGACTTCGACCATGAGGGGCGCCGGGTGCTGGCCAGCCGGCTGGGCTACCGGATCACCGAACGCTTCGTGCACAGTTTCCTGGGCAAGATCTTCGACACACCACGCGCGGTCTGGCCGGAAGCGATCCTGAAGCCGGAAACGCAAGACCTGGCCGTGTTCGTCGATGGCGTCGACAACATTGTCGAGGCCCAGCAGCGGGTGGCCCAGCGCTACCTCGACGACGGCAGCATCGACGACGCCTGTCCGCCCCTCAAGGCCTTGCTGCACATCATGGCGACCGGCCACTACCGGGGCATGGACGCCCATCATCCGGACATCCGCGCGCTGTTTGGTCGCGAGGCCCTGCTCGCATCGGACTGGTATCGGGAACGCCTGGAGACCAAGCAAGTGCGTGATATCGCGCTCTGGCAGCGCCATGTCGACTACCTGGCGGCCTATGCTGCGCGCGACAGCCACCAGGATCTGGTCGCCCGGTTCGGTATCCTGGACCGCCTGGCCGCCGCCCAGGCCAAGTTGGCTACGGTGTCCGACCCGGCGTACCTTGAGCGCCTGTCCGGGACGCTCGGCGCCGACCCGCTCGCCCCCTGCCGGGCCGGCTGATGCGGTTATAATCCGAACATTCTGAAACACGCAGGAAGGAATCGAACGTGGGCTTTCTCGCCGGCAAGAAAATCCTCATCACCGGATTGATCAGCAACCGCTCCATCGCCTACGGCGTCGCCCAAGCCTGCAAGCGCGAAGGTGCCGAACTGGCTTTCAGTTACCAGGGCGAGCGCATCCGCGACCGGGTGGTCGAAATGGCCGACAAGGACTTTGGTTCCCGGTTGACTTTCGACTGCGACGTGTCCAGCGACGAGCAGATCGATCGGCTGTTCCAAGATCTCGGCCAGCATTGGGATGGCCTGGACGGCATCGTGCATTCCATTGCCTTCGTGCCCAAGCAGGCCCTGGCCGGGGATTACCTGGAGCACATCAACCGCGAGTATTTCCGCATCGCCCATGACATCTCCAGCTATTCCTTCACGGCGATGGCCAAGGCCGCCCTGCCTCTGATGGAAGGCCGCAGCGCCTCACTGCTGACCATGACCTACCTGGGCGCCGTTCGTTCGGTACCGCATTACAATGTCATGGGCCTGGCCAAGGCCAGCCTGGAGACCAGCGTCTACTACCTGGCCGCCGCGCTCGGTCCCAAGGGCATCCGGGTCAATGGCCTCTCGGCCGGGCCGATCAAGACCCTGGCCGCTGCCGGCATTTCCGACTTCAACAAGCTCCTGGCCTGGGGCGAAAAGCACTCGCCGCTACGCCGCAACGTCACCATCGAGGAAGTCGGCAACGTCGCCGCCTTCATGCTCTCCGACCTGGCTTCCGGGATGACCGGCGAGATCACCTATGTCGATTCCGGTTTCAACAGCACGGCCGGCCTGGCGGTCGATCCGGACTGATCAATCCTGCTCCGCCCACCACAGGCGGATCCGCATGCCGATAGAAGTCGTGTAGCTGGTGCTGACCGAACGGATCTGGCCGGCCGGATCGATCACCACCAGAGCAGGCACGCCTTTCAAACCATAGCGTCGGGAAATCTGGCCGTCGGCATCGACCACGGCAGGCCAAGGCAGGCCTTGTTTGGCCAGGTAGGCGGCCACCTGGGGCGCGGGGCCGGACTGCATGGCCACCGTCAGCACCGGGTAGTCGGCCATCAGCGCGCTGATGCTCGACTCTTCGGTGGCGCAGATCGGGCACCACTCGGCCCAGAAATGCAGACCCATCGCCCGGCCGGGGTGACGCAACCGCCATTCCGTCAAGCTGATCGGGCTGCCATCCGCCAAGATGCCCATGAATTCGGGCGCCGGTCCGGCCGGCACGTCGCGTTGCTGCCAGGCCTGGATGGCGAAGAACACCGCCACCACGAGGCCAGCCTCGATCAGCCAGCGCAAGGCCTTGCGGCCATTGAGCCGAGGACTCATGCTTTGCCCAGATGCTCGACTGCCCACACCGCCGCTTCGACGCGCGAGCGCAGGTTGAGCTTGCGTAGCAGATGCTTGACGTGGACCTTGACCGTGCCTTCGGTGATGCCGAGTTCACGGCCGATGATCTTGTTGCTCATGCCTGCCGAAATCAGCTCCAAGATGCGCTGCTCCTGGTCGGTCAGTTTGGCCTCGCGCAGGCTCTTCGGCCTTGTCTCGGCACGCAGCGCGGCAGCAAGCACGTGGGTCAGGCCCTCCGAGATGGTGATCTTGCCGGCCGCCGCGGCACGCAGGCAATCGAGCATGTCCTCGGGTTCCATGTCCTTCAACAGGTAGCCGTCGGCCCCGGCCCGAATGGCGGCGACCAAGTCCTCGGTCTGGTCGGAAACGGTGATCATCACCACCCGGGTGTCGAGGTCGCTAGCCTTGACCGCCTTGAGGACTTCGATGCCGCTCATATCCTTCATGTTGAGATCACACAGCAGAAGGTCCGGCTTCCGGGCCTGGGTGAGGGCGATCCCTTCGGCGCCATTTGAGGCCTCGCCTACCAGGGTGAACTCCGGGAGGGTTTGCAGCAGTTGGATCAAGCCTTTGCGAAACAAGGGGTGGTCGTCGACGATGACCAGGGTTTGCCGGTTTTCCGTGGGACTCATGCTGCTATCTTACCCACGTTGGCGCTGATGTGGGTGTCTCTGCCGATGGCCTGGAAACGCACGGTGATCGAGGTGCCCGGCAATGGCCCTTCCGGGCTGGCGCGGCCGCCGAACTGGATCTCGCCATGCAGGCCCTGGGCCCGTTCCCGCATGATCGAGAGGCCATAATGGTCCCGCCCGGCGAAACTCTCCGGCAGGCCGACGCCATCGTCTTCGATGCGCGCCTCGACCGCGTGGGTGTCATCACCGCGCACGCTGACCCAGACCTGGGTCGCATGCGCGTGGCGCAGGACATTGGAGAGTGCCTCCCGCACGATTTGCAGCAGGTGGATTTCCTGCTGGGGAGCCAGGTGGCAATGGCCGAGATCGATGGTGCGGTGAATGACCAGGTTGCCTCTCTGGCTGAATTCCTCGAGGGTCTTGACCAGCAGGTCCAGGAAATTGCCATCCATCCCGAGCCGGAACGTGGCCAACAATTCGCGCAGTTGTCGATAGGCCGCGTTGATGCCCTCGCGCAAGTCTCGCAGGATGACCTCGGATTCCGCGTTGCGGCTTGGGTCATTGAGCAACGGCTGCATCAAGCTGGTCTGGATCTTCATGTAGGAGAGGGCCTGGGCAATGGAGTCGTGTAGCTCGCGGGCGATCACCGAGCGTTCCTCGAGCAGCAACACCCGGCGTTCCTGTTCCAGCCGGTGGGTGATTCCCAGGGCAATCCCGATGTGCTTGCTGAGCGCCTCCAGCAATTCCGCCTGCCAAGGCTCGATGTCCCCGTTTTCTGGCAGGGTCAAGCGCAGGACGCCATAGAGTTGTTCGCTGTCCCGCAGTGGCAGATAGAGGAATCCCCCTTCCTGTCGCGGTCCGCCAGGAGCGACAGCGCTGGCTGCGAGACAACCGGCGCAGTCGCCATCCCGACACGGCGCGCGGGCCGCTGACAGGGTGCTCGCAAGTACCTCCGCCCCCTCGCCATGGAAGAGGCAGGTCATGCTGCCCTGGGCGCCGAGCAGGGATTCGATATCGACCAGGATTGCCCGGTAAGTCGCCTCGGCCCCCGGATCCTCATACAGTTGCGCGATGGATCGATATAGCAAGGAGAGGGAACGGTTGCTGCGGGTCAGTTCCAGGGTTTTCTCCTGCACCAGCATTTCCAGGCCCTGGTAGAGCTTGTTCAGGTCCTCGGCCATGACGTTGAAGGACCGGCCGACCTGGCCTAGTTCGTCATCGGCGACATGGGCTACCCGGGCGGAAAAGTCGCCACGGGCAATATGCCCGGCCTGGGTGACCAGTTCGCCAAGGGGGTTCAGCAAGGCCCGCCGCAACCAGACCATCACGAAGCCCATCACGGTGATCGTGAGCAGGAGCGCCAGCCCCAGCACACTGCGCAGGTGCTGGATCTTCAGTTCAGTTTCCCGTTCCAGTTCCGCCACCATCTGGTCGATGTCGTTCACGAACAGGTCGATGCGGATCAACAGGTCCCGGTGGCGGTCTTCGACCCGACTGCCGGGTGGAAACGTCGTTTCCTGGACCAGCCGGGGTTTCAGTTGTGTCAGCCAGGTCGCTTGCACGGACCGGTAGATCGCTGCGTAGCGACTGTCCGGGAAGCGATCCAGGGTCATTTTCAGCGAGGCATGACCGAGACTGGTCTCAAACCGGGTGATGGCTTCGTCCAGGGTCAACTCCCGAAGTCCGCCGAACTCCAGGCGCGCCAGAACCAGGCTGCCCATGCGATGGCTCTGCATGCGCAAGCTGCCGGCCACGTTGATGGCGCTGGCACTGCCGCGTACACCTTCGGCGTACCACACCGAAAGCAGCATGCCGCCGACGCCGATCAAGGTGAGGGCCAGCATGGCCAGTCCCAGCCCCAGGAGCACGGTCTTTCGGCGCAAGGATTCGAACATTCGCGGCACGGGCTTCATGGAACGATGCGGGCCTCAAACACCCTGGACGTAGGGGTACCCCAAAAAAGCCGTGGTATCGGACAGCCCCTGGAACACCGACAATTCCTTGATATAAATCAATGAATTAGAAACTACTTCCGCTACCTCCAAGGTGGTATCCCAAGAAATTTGCTCAGGTATGAGGCAACTTACCAAGCGGATAGGACATTCATACACTGGACTCATCTTGATCGATTGCGGTAAGGAGCAGTGCCCCCATGATCCGTGAAACAGGGCATTCCGTCGCGGAAATTCTGATGCGCCAACCCATGTTCCGCTCGCTGGCGCCTGAGGACCTTCAGGACTTGGCGGCCACCACCCTGGAATATCGGCTCCGCAAGGGCGAGATGCTATTCCAGAAAGGTGATTGTTTGACAGGCATGTACGTCATGGTCACTGGCCAGGCCATCCTTTTCCTGCCTTCCATAGGGGGCGCGGAAAAGGTGATCCAGGTGGCCCGTCCCGGGGAAACCTTCGGCGAGGAAACCTTGTACGCCCATGTCCCCTGCCCCTACTCTGCCCAAGTCGACAAGGACAGCATCGTCCTGATCGTCCATATGCACGCGCTGGAAGCCCTGACTGATCGCAACCAGGCGTTCAGCCACGCCATGATGGCCAACCTGTGCGGCCGCGCCTGCCAGCTGATCGACAACATGGAAACCTGCACGCAGCGCAGCAGCGCGCAACGCGTGGCCCATTACCTCGCCCAGCAGATGCCGCCCCACGCCAGCAATTACGATGTGCGCCTGGATACCACCAAGCAAATCATCGCGGCGCAGCTCAACCTGACGCCGGAAACCTTCTCCCGCATGCTGAAGAAACTCAGCAACCACGGTTATATCCGGATCAATCGTGGCTCGATCCAGGTCAGTAACCGCGATAGGTTGTGCGCTTACGCGGGCTGAAACCCGCTAGTGCGCGGGGTCATTCCCACTCAAAAGCACAACGACTAAAATATTAAATTAAATCAGACGCATGCTAGCTCGTGAAACTGGCATGTAAGTATTGCGTTACCTTTTGCATATGAATTCTTTAGTTCAGCCAACATAACAAAATTAATGATCAACATTAAGCAGCGTGTTTAGGTTACATAATCGTTAGATAAAAAATAATGTTAATCAATCAAATTCTTCCTTAAAGAAATCGTGTTTGTTTATTAGATTTCTGTAAAAAAGTAAGCCTCCAAACTCAGTCCAATGATTTTGATCAAAGTACGCATATTTATTGTCCAAATAAAATTGGCAGTCACCACTGCAGAATATCTCATTCACGTCGATAAAATTTACGCCTAGAATTTTGGACAATTGATTTACGTAGAGCGTATCCTCCTCTCTTATCCACTTTATTCTATTTAAGAATTCATTCATACCAAAGACTGATTTATGATTCTTAGTGATCGTATTAATTGAAACCCAGCTAGTACCAAGAAGTGGCTTGGGGCCGAAAAAGTATATATGGATGCTTGGGTTGATTTCTTTAATTCTTTTTACAACAGCCTGATAATTTGTTAGAGAGTTCTGTGGTTCCTGCTCCTTTGACCAATAGAAAGAATATATTAAAATTGTCGCCTTTTTCAATTCCTCGGAATTAATTAATCGATCAAATGATGATTGACACATCTTTTTAGCATTGTCCTTTGTTCCGTTTTTTGCCATATTAAATGACGTGCATTCATAGCTGGTCTGGAATATTTTTATGCCTAAATTCTCGATATTTAATAATGATTTGTAAATATCAAAACCTTGACTGTCGCCAAAAACAATCGCTTTCTTATTTAACAGATTAAACTTTCTATCCAGGTTACCTGCCCAATACTTAGCTCTTTCCGCGCTTATTTGATCTTCGCTCATAGAAACATTAAATTTAAATCTAAAGCTCAATCCATCTCTATTGTATGTATTGTAGCCAACATAGCCGACAATCGTCATAAGAACCACAAGTGCCGTTACCTTAACCTTGCTATGTTGACCGAAACGTAGCGGCCGTTCAACAAGCTTATACGTAAGCCAAGCTAGCACAATCGAGAGCAATACAGCCGCTACACGTATATTACGACTAGGAACCTCACTTTCAACAATACGAGCAAAAGACAGTATTGGCCAGTGCCACAAATACAAGGGAAAGCTGATTAAGCCAAACCAAACAGCAATCTTGTTGGACAGTATGTTTCGATTAATCCACGCATTAGGGCCAGCCAGAATTATCAACACCGCACCTAAAACTGGTAGAACAGCCCACTTACCTGGGAAACTCACGTCTTCAGTAATACGCCAAAATCCAAATGCCAGAAGCAAGCTACCGACAAATGAAATGAAGTTAGACAAAGTATTTCCATCTGCTTCTCCAGCCTCTCGATATATAAGCTTAGCCAACCAACCGTCAACCTTAAGCTTGTAGTTGGAAAACGCATTCTTCTTATACAAAGCGAACCAAGCCAGTATGCTTCCTGCTAATAACTCCCAAAACCTTGTTTGCGGAGAGTAAAATGTTTCGACAGCATCTTCCCGTATTCCCTTGAGGTTCAGAGAAAAAGAAATAAAGGCAACAAGGATGGTCAGAGTGAGTAGGTTGAAATTTCTCTTCCAAGCCAACCACATGACGAAAGGCCAGACTATGTAAAACTGCTCCTCAATACCTAAGCTCCATAAATGTAGTAACGGCTTAGTCTCTGCCGAATTATCAAAGTAGCCTGACTCTCCCCACAAAATATAGTTAGAAATAAAGCCCGCTCCAGCCGCTATGTGTTTCCCCAACTGTTTGTATTCATCCGCAAGTAATGCGAACCATCCAAGGGAATAACTTGCCACTAGAACAAGCAACAGTGCTGGGAAAATTCGCTTGATACGCCTAGCGTAAAACTCAGCGAAGCTGAACGTGCCCCTATCTAAGTTCTCAATAAGAATTATAGAGATTAGAAAGCCAGAGATAACGAAGAACACATCCACACCGATGAAGCCGCCTTTCATCCACGCTGGGAAGGCGTGGAAGGCTACTACTGACAGCACAGCGACGGCTCTTAGTCCGTCGATATCAGGACGATACTTAGGGTGTGATAGATGCGGAACGTGTGTTTTCATTTGGTAATACCCCCTTTTTCATTGTCTGAATCGCCCTGGGTTATGGGGAGGCTGTTTGGTTTTATTTAATTGGCTTCCACGGTTCTGTGGGCGAAGCGACGGTAGTATTTTGCCTCAGCCTCGGTCGGAGGGACATAGCCGATGTATTCCAGTGGTCGGTGGTTGTTGAACCAGGCCACCCATTCCAAGGTGGCGAGTTCGACGGCCTCCCTGCTCTCCCAGGGTGCCCGGCGGTGAATCAGTTCCGCCTTGTACAAGCCATGGATGGTCTCGGCCAGGGCGTAACTGTCGCCACGGTTCCCGACGGAGGATTCGATCCCGGCATCGCCCAAGCGCTCGGTATAGCGGATGGAGACTTACTGCGAGCCTCGGTCGCTATGGTGAACCAGGGCATCAGTGCGTTCCAGTTGCCGGGTGTACAGGGCCAGCTTCAGGGTGTCCAGGACGAAGTTGGTTCGGATCGTATGACTGACTCGCCAGCCCACGACCCTACGGGCGAACACGTCAATCACGAAGGCCACATACAACCTGCCCTGCCAAGTCGAGAAGTAGGTGAAGTCCGACATCCAAAGCTGATTTGGACGATCCGCCTTGAAATGCCGGATGACCCGGCAGCGTGTAGCATTTCGTGCAAAAATGGTTCAATAACACAACAAAATCAATAATTTATTGCTATGCGTGTAACTTTTATATAACCACTTATATGCTCATAATCAAGTGGCTAATCAAATTAGCTCACCCCCACTCTATTATCAACAAGGATGTAACAGTGTTGATTATTAAGGACAATTTGACGTGATTTGTGCTTGATACCATGCTTTGTGCCACCATGCTTTGTGCCACCATGCTTTGTGCCACCTGGAAAATTTGCTTGCCGCTGCTTGGCCCTGCCAGGCATTGCTTGAACTGGCATCATGAAATTTGACTAGACGACAGTGAGGTCCATTCGTCTTAGTGTGGGACTACTGCGGGCACTCATGGACGTCCTAGACTGGCTGGCCTGCCCTACTCCGGCTGATTTGGCATCAGCAATGAACCCCTGTTCGCACCAAGCACCGCTGCCATACGCCTCTTGACCGTATCTCATAAGAGATACACAATTCATGCAAATGGAGGAACGAATCATGGCCCATTCCACGATGCTGCACGTCCGGGTGGACGACGAAATCAAAACGCAAGCCAGCGAGGCACTGGCCACCATGGGGCTGTCTGTGTCGGATGCGGTGCGGATCCTGCTCAAGCGCGTGGTCAATGACCAAGCCTTCCCGCTGGAACTTAAGGTGCCCAACGCCCAGACCCGTGTAGCAATGGAAGAAGCCCGCGCAATGGCGAAGGCCCGTGCCGCCCGTTTTGATTCTGCCGATGCATTGATTGATGACCTCGAAAACGCAAGTTTCGGAGGCAGCAAAAAAACCCGCCAGCAGTAAGCGGGCAACGCCGCCCAGGGCGTGCGACTACACCAAGACCTTCCTTAAAGACTGGGAACGCATCTCCCGCTCGGGCCGCTACGACCTGAAGCGATTGAAGGAAGCGATGCTGTTGCTCATCGCCAACGATGCGCCGCTAGGCCCCGAGTGGTCAGACCATCCGTTGAAGGGTGACTGGGCCGACCACCGCGAGTGTCACATCGGCGGCGACTTCCTGCTGATCTACCGGCTGGATGGCAACGCCATTATCTTTGCGCGCGCGGGCACCCACTCAGAACTGTTCGAGGAATAAGCCATGGGTGTTGAATCGCTGCCAAATTTCACCCCACCGGCTCGCCAACGCTGGGAATCGATCCCTGCCCAGATCCGTCAGCGCCTGCTGGCCAATGTCTGGTGCGGACGGTGCAGTCATGAAGTGACGATCACCAATTTCAGCGGCACCATCAAGGGCGGCAACTTGCTGCTGGTTGGCAAGTGCGCCGAATGCCACGGTGACGTGGCGCGGGTGATTGAGGGTTCGTAGTCGAGGGTGTCCGGAATTTTGTGTAAACGGGGTTGTGGTTAGAGGTTGTTCATACGGTCTTCGAACTGGATAGTAAAGCGGGTCAGCGCGGCCTTCCAATCCCGGATCGGCAGGGTCCATTTCTGGCTGATGTTGCGCAGCGCCAGATAGAACAGTTTCAGCAGGGCCTCATCGCTCGGGAACGAGCCCCGGTTCTTGGTGATCTTGCGCAGGCTCATGTTCACCGACTCGATGGCGTTGGTGGTGTAGATCACCTTGCGGATCTCCGGTGGGTAGTCGAAGAACGGAATGATCCGTGCCCAGTTTCGGCGCCAGGACTGGCCAATCGGCAGATAGGCGTCATCCCACTTGTCCTCGAATTCGCCCAGGCGTTGCTCGGCCTCGTCGGCGGTGGTGCTGGCGTATATTCGCTTCAGGTCAGTCGCCACCTCCTTGCGCATCTTCCATGACACGTAGTTCAGGCTGTGCCGGACCATATGGACGATACAGAGCTGGACAGCGGTGCGCGGATAGACTGCCTCGATGGCCTCGGGGAAGCCCTTCAGGCCGTCCACGCAGGCGATGAAGATGTCCTGCACGCCCCGGTTCTTCAGTTCAGTCACCACCTGCAACCAGAACTTGGCGCCTTCGGTCTGGGCGATCCACAAGCCCAGCACTTCCTTCTCGCCGGCCATGTTGATGCCGATGGCCAGGGAGGGTGTCCGTAATTTTGTGTAAACGGGGTTGTGGTTAGAGGTTGTTCATCCGGTCTTCGAACTGGATAGTAAAGCGGGTCAGCGCGGCCTTCCAATCCCGGATCGGCAGGGTCCATTTCTGGCTGATGTTGCGCAGCGCCAGATAGAACAGTTTCAGCAGTGCCTCATCGCTCGGGAATGAGCCCCGGTTCTTGGTGATCTTGCGCAGGCTCATGTTCACCGACTCGATGGCATTGGTCGTGTAGATCACCTTGCGGATCTCCGGTGGGTAGTCGAAGAACGGAATGATCCGTGACCAGTTCCGGCGCCAGGACTGGCCAATTGGCAGGTAGGCGTCATCCCACTTGTCCTCGAATTCGCCCAGGCGCTGCTCGGCCTCATCGGCCGTTGAGGCGGTGTAAATCCGTTTCAGGTCTTCCGCCACTTCCCTGCGCATCTTCCAGGACACGTAGTTCAGGCTATGCCGGACCATGTGGACGATGCACAGCTGAACGGCCGTATGGGGATAGACCGCCTCGATGGCTTCCGGGAAGCCCTTGAGGCCGTCCACGCAGGCGATGAAGATGTCCTGCACGCCCCGGTTCTTCAGTTCAGTCACCACCTGCAACCAGAACTTGGCGCCTTCGGTCTGGGCGATCCACAAGCCCAGCACTTCCTTCTCGCCGGCCATGTTGATGCCAATGGCCAGGTAGACTGCCTTGACCCGGACGCTGCCATCTCGGACCTTCACGTGGATGCAGTCGAGATAGACGATGGGGTACAGCGCATCCAGCGGCCGGGCCTGCCAGGTCTTCACTTCTTCGATGACGGCATCGGTCACGGACGAGATCAGGGTCGGCGAGACCTCGGTACCGTACATCTCTTCCAGATGGCTCTGGATTTCCCGGACTGTCATGCCTCGGGCGTAGAGCGACAGAATCTTGTCGTCGAAGCCGGTCCAGCGGGTCTGGTGCTTGGGGATGAGCTGCGGCTCGAAAGTGCCGTGGCGGTCGCGGGGAATCTCAATTGGCAACTCGCCGAACTCGCCCTTCAAGGTCTTCCTGCTCTTGCCGTTGCGGGTGTTGCGGGTGGGGTTTGCCACCGGCTGGTTCTTGCCGTGGCCAAGGTGGTCGGCCAGCTCGGCTTCCAGCGCCTTCTCGACCAACAACTTGGTGAGCTGCTTGAGCAGCCCGTTCTCGCCAATCAGGTCTTCGGGCTTGCGGTAATCAGCCAGCAGGCTGGCCACCAACTCATCGGGTACGTCGTGCTTCACTACGGTCATCATCGCTCCTGGCAATGTGGCAGTTTCCTGCCGGTTGACCGTTTACACAAAAATTCTTACACCCTC
>JBMOQW010000007.1:105483-120127 GCA_049322515.1 Pseudomonadota bacterium | reverse complement strand
TGGGCGGCGGCACGGTGAATTCGGGGGATTCGGCAGCCGCCACGGCCAGGATCGGGCGGGAAGGCGTGGCGCTGGGCCGGGGCGGCGGCGCGGCGCTGCTCGGCTTGGGCGGCGGCACGGGGGATTCCGGCGCTGGCACGATCTCGACCTCGGCCGCTTGCGCGGCGGGGGGCGCCACCGGTTCAGGCGCCGGGGCGGGCAAGGGGGCTGGGGACGGTTCGGCGAGTGCCGGCGTGGCTGTTTGGGGGGTGCGCGGCAGGAGGGACGAGGGCGCGCTTGGCGTGGCGACCTCGGCCACGGGCGCCTGGCCGAGCAGGACAGTCACGACCGGGACCTCGATCCGACGATCCTGCCAGGGGAGGATGAAGCCGGGCAGCCCGAGCCGGTCGCTGCCGAAGGTCAGGGTCAGGAGCAGCGCGTGGCACAGCAGCGACCAGAGCAAAGCGACGCGCAGCCGTGGGCTGACGCGCGCGGTGTTTGCCTGGTTCGCTGGGCAGGTGTCGTCAGCCACTCGGGGAGTCCTAGTCCATTGCTTGCAATACTGGGCTGCATGCTACCTGTTTTCCCCTCGTTTCGTGGTGAGGCCGCCCGATGCACGCCCATTTACAGGGCGCTTGCGCGGGTCGCCACGGATCGTTGCCAATCTGGCCGCCGTTCGCGCATACAATGCGCCCTTCCTAACTGCTGACCTGCCGCCGCATGGCCTATTCCGAATCTTCCATCCGCGTCCTCAAGGGTCTTGAACCGGTCAAGGAACGTCCGGGCATGTACACCCGGACCGATTCGCCCACCCACATCATCCAGGAAGTCATCGACAACGCCGCCGACGAGGCGCTGGGCGGCTTCGCCGGCAAGATCGCGGTCACCCTGCATGCGGACGGCTCGGTGTCGGTGGAGGATGACGGGCGCGGCATACCGGTCGGCATCCATCCGGCCGAGGGCGTGCCCACGGTCGAAGTCGTCTTCACCCGCCTGCATGCGGGGGGCAAGTTCGACAAGAAGGCGGGCGGCGCCTATGCCTTCTCGGGCGGCCTGCATGGCGTGGGCGTGTCGGTGACCAATGCCCTGTCGCACCGGCTGGAAGTGTTCGTCAAGCGTGACGGCCACCTGCACAAGCTGGTGTTCGCCGAGGGCGACGTGATCGAACCCCTGAGCGTGGCCGGCAGCGTGGGTGCCAAGAACACCGGCACCCTGGTCCGGGCCTGGCCGAACGGCAGGTATTTCGACAGTCCGAAGATCAAGCGCAACGAACTGGAGCGCCTGTTGCGCGCCAAGGCGGTGCTGCTGCCGGGCGTCAAGGTGATCCTCAAGGATGAGGAAAGCGGCGAGGACAAGGTCTGGCAATACGCCGATGGCCTGGTCTCCTACCTGAACGAAACCCTGCCCGAGGCCAGCGAGCACAGCTACGTCAGCCCGGTGTTCGCCGGCGAGCGCTATGCCGGGGCCGAGGACGCCGCCGGCTTTGCCGAAGGCGAGGGCGCGGCCTGGGCGCTGGCCTGGTGCGAGGCGGGCGGGGGCGGCGAGTCGTACGTCAACCTGATCCCGACCCCTCTGGGCGGCACCCATGAAGCCGGTTTGCGCAATGGCGTGTTCGAGTCGGTGAAGGAATTCGTCAGCCATCACGGCCTGTTGCCCGGAAAAGTGGCCCTGCAGGCCGACGATGTCTGGAAACATGTCCGCTACGTGCTCTCCGGCCGGGTGCTCGATCCCCAGTTCCAGGGCCAGACCAAGGACAAGCTGACCAGCCGGGATGCCATGCGCCTGGTCGCGACCCGGGTCAAGGATCCGCTCGATGCCTGGCTGAATGGCCATGTCGACGCCGGCAAGAAAATCGCCGAACTGGCGATCAAGACCGCCCTGGCCCGCCAGAAGGCCGGCAAGGTGGTCGAGAAGAAGAAGCAGTCGGGCGCCGCCGTGCTGCCAGGCAAGCTGACCGATTGCGAATCGGACGAGATCAGCCGCAACGAGATATTCCTGGTCGAGGGCGACTCCGCCGGCGGCTCGGCCAAGCAAGGCCGCGACCGCGAGTACCAGGCCATCCTGCCCCTGCGCGGCAAGGTGCTGAACACCTGGGAAGTCGCGCGTGGCGAGATCTTCGCCAACAACGAGGTGCACGACATCGCCGTCGCGCTCGGAATCGATCCGCACGACCTCGACGCGCCCGACGCCGTGCTCGACAACCTGCGCTACGGCAAGGTCATCATCATGGCCGACGCCGATGTCGACGGCAGCCACATCCAGACCTTGCTCCTGACCCTGTTCTTCCGGCACTTCCCGAAGCTGATCGAAGCCGGCCACGTCTACATCGCCCAGCCGCCCTTGTTCAGCATCAAGGTCGCCGCGCAGGGCAAGAGCCGTCCCGAGCGGCGCCTCTACGCCCTCGACGAAGGCGAGCGCGACCAGTGGCTGGCGCGTCTGGAGGAAGACGGCATCCGCGAATCCAACATCCACACCGGCCGCTTCAAGGGCCTGGGCGAGATGAACCCCGAGGAACTGCGCGAGACCACCATGCACCCGGACACCCGGCGCCTGCTCCCGGTGACCCTGCCGCGTTCCGAGCTGGACGAGGTCAAGCGCATGTTCACCCTGCTCATGGGCAAGGGCGAGGCGGCGGGGCGGCGGGCCTGGATGGAGGCGAACGGGAATCTGGTCGAGGCGGATATCTGATCTTTGCGCTGCGCCCGGTTCGCCCGGGCGCTCCGCGCCGGAACTGTGCTAACTGCCGGCTGCCTGACGGATCGCTTCGATGGCAAACTGATTCAAGCTCTTGCCATGAGCGGCTGCCGCGATCACGGCGGCCTCGTGGGTCTCTGGGTCGATCCTCAGGACGAACTTGCCCGAAAAATGCTTGCGCGGGTCCACGCCATCTTCCGCGCAGGCGTCCAGAAATACCTTGAGTGAAATTTCACCTTCGCGCTGCAAGCCCTCCACGTCCTTGGCGTAGAAGTCGGCGCCGCCATTCAGGCCGAGAAATTCGCCGCGGAACATCTGGATGTCCGGGTCATAGGCGATGACCGCTGGGTAACCGCCGATTGTCATCACGTTGTTCATGGTTTCACTCCGTTCTCTTCCAGCCATTTGCGAATCGATGCAACGGCGCCCTTGTCCGTGGTCGGCTCGGGGTGTGGCCGGTGGAACACCCGCCTGTCGTTGAACAAGCGCACCAGCACCCGGGATCCTTCACGTTCCACCACCTGGCCGCCGAGCTCGATGAACAGGGCCTCGATATCGGACCAGCGCACATTGCCCGATACGGGGCGGCTGTAGATCAAATCCAGGGTTTTGGCATGCTTGCGCTTCATGACTGAATAGTATCAAAAAACGATATCTTTTCAACGACCAATTCCAGTCGATGACGATCAAGCAACCGAGCGCTTCTCAAGCAAGGGAGTCGGTTTTCCTGGCCATTCAGCGGTGAGCCTGGTTGTTGACGTGCGCGGGGCGCATGGGCTAAAAAAGGGGCCAAACCAATCAGCCACACAGGGAGGGCTTATGAGAAATGTACTCGGGGTGTTCATTTTTTATCCTCGGATCGACCGTCACGATCGCCTGGGCAGGGTTTGACCAGGGCCTCGCCGCCTATCGCGCCGGCGATTACACGACCGCCATGAAGCACTGGAAGCCCCTCGCGGAATCGGGTGATGCCGCTGCGCAATATAACCTGGGGGTGATGTATGACAATGGCCAGGGCGTCGCGCTGGACTACAAGGAGGCAGCCACCTGGTACCGCAAGGCAGCGGAGCAGGGAGATGCGGATGCACAGATCAATCTGGGCTTGATGTATCACAATGGCCAGGGCGTCGCGCAGGACTACAAGGAAGCAGCCGCCTGGTACCGCAAGGCTGCCGAGCAGGGATATGCGAAGGCCCAAAATAACCTGGGGGTGATGTATGACAATGGCCAGGGCGTCGCGCAGGACTACAAGGAAGCAGTCGCCTGGTACCGCAAGGCAGCCGAGCAGGGACATGCGGGTGCACAGTTCAATCTGGGCTTGATGTACGCCAATGGCCAGGGCGTATTGCAGGACTATCTGCAGGCCGCTGATTTCTATCAGTCCGCCGCCGACCAGGGGCATGCCGGGGCGATGAACAACCTCGGCGTGTTGTTCAGGAACGGCCAGGGCCTGCCGGTCTCCACGGTGATTGCCTACGCGCTTTATAACCTGTCCGCGGCGTTGGATTCGTCGAGTGATAATAAGGCAGCCGGAAATCGGGCCAGACTGGCCGAGGACATGAGCACCGCCGAGATTGTCGAGGCGCAGGCGCTGAGCCGGGAGTTGAACAAGCCCGGCAATTTCTCCAAAGGGTTGATCGCGTATGCCGATAAAATGGCCAAGCGGCCCAAAGCGGCCGCGAACCCCTTGCCGCCGGCTAAGACCAGGGAGACCTACCCCGCGCGGCCGGCCAAGCGGCCCGGGGTGACCAGCTGCAATACCCGCTGCGTCAATGCCGATTGCTGGCGCACCTATGACGATGGCCGCAAGGTCCGGTTTCAAGCCAAGCAGAAGTGGAATTCATTCGAAAGCCGGTTCGAGTGGGATTCGGGTCCTTGTTGAGCGAGTGCCCGGCGCCCGCCATTGAATTCGTGACGCTGCGCTGATTTTGGGGCCTCGAAAACCCCTCGATCCGTCCCCAAGAGGACTTCCTTCGGTCGTCGCGCCCGCGCCGGCGGGTGCCCAGCCCAATCACAGGCATGGATTTTCGCCTTCGCGGGAATGACAGGGTTCTCGAGGTCCGCTGAGGGCGTGTGCGGTTAGGCTGCGGTAAGCTTGCCGTCAGTCCGGGCCGACACTGCGAAGCGCATCGCTGGGCTTCATGTTGGAGGCTTTGACAACATCGTTGCTGTGTTGTTATTGTCTCCAACATGAAGGCCGTTGCCCTGATCCGTCACCGCGTCGTCCTGGCGATCGATGCCTTTGCCGAGATTTCGGTCTGGCGCCTGCCCGAACCGGTGCCACCATCCGAACCCCCGTTCAAGTATCGGCTGGCTTATGTGGTCGGGGGTGAATGCGTGCTTCGTTACGACAACGAGCGCGGCAAGGGCGATCACCGGCATGCCGGGCAGGCGGAGCCGTCCTATGCATTCGTGACCCCGGAACATCTGGTGTCGGATTTCAACGCGGATATCGAGAGGTGGAACCATGAACACGGTCGTGCTTGAAGTACGCAGCCTGGCGGATTCGCTGGCCGCCGCCGCGCGCGCCCTGCATGGCGGCGAAGGCGAGCAGGAAGCGCATATCGGTTTCGCCACCCCCGAACTGCTCTGGCAGGTGCTGACCGCCAAGCGCTGGGATTTGCTCAAGGCCATGTGCGGGGCCGGTCCGATGTCGATCCGCGCGGCGGCCCGGCGGGTAGGGCGCGATGTGAAGGCGGTGCATGGCGATGTGTCGGCCCTGCTGGAGGCCGGTGTGCTGAGCCGCGCGGCGGATGGCCGGGTGGAATTTCCTTACGACTCGGTCAAGGTCGAGTTCATGCTGAAGGCGGCCTGAGCGTGCCGCATTTGATTGATGGTGATTTCCGATGATTGCAGACGACACGCCGGACCTGTTCGATCCCCTTTCTGACGTGCCGTCCGATGACCCGCCGCCCGAGCCGCCGGCCTCCGGCGACCTGTACACCGTCGACGGCGACGGCGGCATCCCGCTCCATCTGTTCGCCGAGCGGGCCTATCTCACCTACGCCATGTCCACCGTGCTGGACCGGGCGCTGCCCTTCGTCGAGGATGGCCAGAAGCCGGTGCAGCGGCGCATCCTGTATGCCATGCGGGAATTGGGCAACCGCTCGGACGCGCCGTTCAAGAAATCGGCCCGCATCGTCGGCGACGTCATCGGCAAGTTCCACCCGCATGGCGACAGCGCGGTCTACGAGGCCGCCGTGCGCATGGCCCAGGATTTCACCTTGCGCTATCCGCTGATCGAGGGCCAGGGCAACTTCGGTTCCCGCGACGGCGATTCGCCGGCCGCCATGCGCTACACCGAGGTGCGTCTGTCCAAGTTCGCCGAGGACGTGCTGCTGTCCGAGATCGACCGGGGCACGGTGGATTTCCGGGAAAACTACGACGGCACCTTGAAGGAACCGGCTCTGCTGCCGGCGCGTCTGCCGGTATTGTTGCTGAACGGGGTGTCGGGGATCGCGGTCGGCATGGCCACCGAGATCGCCTCGCACAACCTCACCGAGGTGGCCGAGGCGTGCATTTCACTGATCCAGCATGGCCGCGACGAAGCAGTGTACGCTGCCATCCCGGGACCGGATTTTCCCGGTGGCGGGCAGATCATTTCCGCGCCCGAGGAACTCCGCAAGGCCTACGAGACCGGACGCGGCAGCCTGCGCGTACGGGCGCGCTGGACGGTCGAGCCGCTGGCGCGCGGCCAGTATCGGGTCGCGGTCACCGAGCTGCCGCCGGGGACCAGCGCGGCCAAGGTGCTGGGCGAGATCGAGGACCTGATCAACCCGAAGCCGAAGGCCGGCAAGAAGGCGCTCTCGGCCGAGCAGCAGAACCTCAAGAATGCCGTGCTGGCGGTGCTCGACACCTTCCGCGACGACTCCGACAAGGCGCACCCGGTGCGCATCGTCCTGGAGCCGCGCTCGCGGACCGTGACCCCGGACGATTTGATGAATTTGCTCCTGGCGAACACTTCGCTGGAGGGCAACGTCAGCCTCAACATGACCATGATCGGCCGCGACGGCCGGCCGCAGCAGAAAAACCTGCCCCAGGCGCTGCGCGAATGGTGCGATTTCCGCATGGCGGTGGTCGAGCGGCGTCTGAAATTCCGCTTCGACGAAGTGGCCCGGCGCATCCATATCCTGGAAGGCCGCATGATCGCCTTCCTGCGTATCGAGGACGTGATCAAGGTGATCCGCGAGGCGGAGGCGCCGAAGGCAGAGTTGATGGCGGCCTTCGGTTTGACTGAGATCCAGGCCGAAGACATCCTGGAAATCCGCCTGCGCCAGCTGGCCCGGCTGGAAGGTATCAAGATCGAACGCGAACTCAAGGATTTGCAGGAAGAGCGCGACAGTCTGCAACAGCTGCTAGACAGCGAGGGCGCCCGGCGTCGCCTGATCGTGCGCGAGATCCGCGAGGACATGAAGAAATACGGCGACGCCCGGCGGACCTTGATCGAGGCGGCCGAGAAGGTCACCGCGGCCAAGGTGGAGACCCTGGTCGACGAGCCGGTCACGGTGATCCTGTCCAGGAATGGCTTCATCCGCAGCCGCGCCGGCCACGGCATCGACAAGGCCATGCTGACCTGGAAGGATGGCGATGCCGAGCTGGCCGTGGTGGAGACCCGGACGGTGCATCCGGTGATCCTGCTCGATGCTGCCGGCCGTGCCTATACGGTGCGGACCAGCGACTTGCCGGGCGGCAAGGGCGATGGGGTGCCGGTGTCGTCCCTGGTGGAGTTGCAGGGCAGCCGGATCATTGCCTTGTTGTCGGCGCCGCTGGACACCAAGGTGCTCTTGTCGACCAGCGCCGGCGTTGGCTTCATCGGCCGGGTGTCCGACATGGTGTCGAGGCAGCGTGCCGGCAAGGCCTACATGACGGTCGACGAGGGCGCCGAACTGCTGCCGCCGACCCGGGTGCCGGTGGGGGCGCGGTTCATCGCCGCGCTGGCCGACGCGCCGCGTCTGCTCCTGTTCCCGATCGAAGAGATCAAGGAGCAGCCGGGCGGCAAGGGGGTGATCCTGATGGGCTTGGACGCGGGCGAGCGCCTGCTGGCCGCCGCCGCCGTTGCCGACTGTGTGACGATCACCGGCCTGGGCCGTGGCGACAAGGTGGCCGAGTATCAAGTCTGCCCCGATAATGCCGATAGTTTCGCCGGCAAGCGCGCCCGCAAGGGCAAGCCGCTACCCGTCAAGTTCAAGCGTGTGTTCGGTTTGGCTTGATGCGCTTCACCCCGGCTGGGTGTAGATCCTTGAGAGAGATGCATGACTGAATCATCCCTGCCCCAGGCCCCGGCCTGGGACTTGCCACGTTCGGCGGATCGGGCCCTGGACCCACTTCTGGAGTGCCTGATGGCCCTAGCCCGGCTGCATGGTGCACCACGCACCCGGGATGCCCTGGTGGCCGGACTGCCTTTGCAGGATTGCCGCCTGTCGCCGTCCACCTTCGAACGCGCCGCACGCCGCGCCGGGCTGGTCAGCCGGGTGGTCAGCCGACCCCTGGACGAGTTGAACGAAGCCCTGCTGCCGGTCGTGCTGCTACTCCATGGACAGGGGGCCTGCCTGTTGATGGGATGGACCGCCGAAGGCCGTGCCCGGGTGGTGTTTCCCGAGCTGGGCGAGGCCGAAGCGTGCCTCGATCGGGCCGAACTCGAAGCCCGCTACGCGGGGGCGGCGATCTTCTGCCGGCCCAAGTTCAGGTTCGACAAGCGCGCGCCCGAGGTCGGCGACGTGCGCCAGCGGCATTGGTTCTGGGGTGCGATACTGGAAAACCTGCCGGTCTACAAGGACATCCTGTTCGCGGCCTTCTTGATCAATGTGTTTGCCGTCGCCCTGCCCATGTTCACCATGAACGTGTACGACCGGGTGGTGCCCAACCAGGCCACCGAAACGCTCTGGATGCTGGCGGTGGGACTGATCCTCGTGCTGGCTGCCGACGTCATCCTGCGCATGATACGCGGCTATCTGGTCGACCTGGCTGGCAGCCGGGTCGACATCAGTCTGTCGGCCAGGATCATGGAAAGGGTGCTCGGCGTGCGAATGGAAAACCGGCCGCTCTCGGCCGGCGCGTTTGCCGCCAACCTGCGGTCCTTCGAAACGGTGCGCGATTTCATTGCCTCGGCCACGGTGACCACCTTGATCGACCTGCCGTTCGCCTTCCTGTTTCTCGCGGTCATGGCCTGGATCGATCCGCCCATGGCCCTGCCCGGATTGATCGGCATCGTGCTGATCGTCGGCTATGCCCTGCTGGTGCAGGATCGCATGCACGAACTCTCGGAAACCACCTACCGCGCCGGGGCACAACGCAACGCCAGCCTGGTCGAGAGCCTGGTCGGCCTGGAAACCGTGAAGGCGCTCGGTGCCGAGGGCATCATGCAGCGCAAGTGGGAGCAGAGTGCCGCCTTCCTGGCCCGCACCTCGACCCAGTTGCGTCTGCTCGCGGCCACGACCCTGAACGGCGCGCAGGGCATCGCCCAGTTGGTCTTCCTGGCGATCATCGTCCTGGGCGTCTACCGGATCGGCGGCGGCGAATTGACCATGGGCGGACTGATCGCCTGCTCCATGTTGTCGTCGCGTGCCATGGCGCCCTTCGGCCAGGTGGCCGGGCTGCTGACCCAGTTCCACAACGCCTCGACTGCCCTCAAGACGCTGGACCAGATCATGAATCACGCGGTCGAGCGTCCGGCCGAGGCGAACTTCGTCTCGCGCAGCCATTTTCAGGGCGAGATCGAGTTCAACGACGTCAGTTTTTCCTATCCAGGCGAGGAGCGGGAAGCCCTGCGCCACATCTCGTTCCACATCAAGCCGGGCGAGCATGTCGCCATCATCGGCCGGGTCGGCTCGGGCAAGACCACGCTGCAGAAGCTGATGCTCGGCCTGTACCAGCCGAGCGCGGGCTCGATCCGCATCGACGGCGTCGACATCCGCCAGCTCGATCTGGCTGAATTGCGCCGGGCGATTGGCTATGTCCAGCAGGATGTCACGCTGTTTTATGGCACCTTGCGGGACAACATTCTGTTGGCCTCACCCGAGGTCGATGACGCCACCCTGCTGGCGGCCGCCGAGGTGGGCGGCCTGCTCGACATGGTCAACCGGCATCCGCGCGGCTTTGACATGGTCGTGGGTGAGCGGGGCGAGTCGCTCTCCGGAGGGCAGCGCCAGGGCGTCGCCCTGGCCCGTGCGGTGGTCAACGCGCCACCGATCCTGCTGCTGGACGAGCCAACCGGCGCCATGGACTTCAGCAGCGAGGACGAGGTCAAGCGGCGCCTGCGCGACTACTGTACGGGCAAGACCATGGTCGTGGTCACGCACCGCACGTCGCTGCTCGACCTGGTCGACCGCATCATCGTGATCGACCATGGCAAGGTGGTCGCCGACGGGCCCAAGGCGACGGTGGTCGAGGCGCTCAAGAACGGCCGGATCGAGAGGGCGAAATGAACCCGAACGAGACCAAGGGGCCGCTGCCCGATTCGATTCCCCTGCCTGGCTGGATGCGCTGGCTGCGCGGCGGACTCGACCGTTTCCTGTCGCGCTGGATTCCCCGCCAGAACAAGGACGAGCTCGACTGGGTGAGCGATGCCGACTGGGCCCGCATCCAGCAGGAGCCGATCCGGGCCCGGTTCATGCTGCGCTGGATCGGTGGCATTCTCCTGGTGTTGCTGATCTGGGCCGCGCTGGCCGAGGTCGACGAAGTCACCCGGGGCCAGGCCAAGGTGATTCCCTCCCGGCAACTCCAGGTGATGCAGGCGGTGGACGGCGGCGTGGTCTCCGAGATCAACGTCAAGGAAGGGCAGGTGGTCGAGGTCGGCCAGCAATTGCTGAAGATCGATCCCACCCGGTTCGTGTCGTCACTGGGCGAGAACCGGGCACAATACCTGTCCCTGATGGCCAAGGCGGCGCGCCTGCGCTCGATCGCCGAGGGGGTGGCCTTCTCCCTGCCCGAGGAGGTGACCAAGGAAGCGCCAGACCTGGCCGAACAAGAGCGCATGCTGTATCTGTCGCGCCGCTCGGAGCTGGACGCTCAACTCGGGATCGCGCGCCAGCAGTTGTCCCAGCGCAGCCAGGAACTGAACGAGGCCCGGTCACGCCGGGAACAGGCCGCCCAGGCCTACGACCTGACCGCGAGGGAACTCGCCGTGACCAAGCCGCTTGCCGCTTCAGGGGCGGTCTCGGAAGTCGAGTTGCTACGCCTGGAGCGCGATGTGTCGCGTTTCCGGGGTGAACGCGACCAGGCCGCAGCCCAGATCGTGCGCCTGCAATCGGCGATTTCCGAGGCCCAGCGCAAGATCCAGGAAGTCGACCTGAATTTCCGTAACCAGGCCCGCATCGAACTGGCCGAAACCCTGGGCAAGATCAATAGCCTGTCCGAGGGTAGCGCGGCCTTGTCCGACCGGGTAAAGCACTCCTCGGTGAAGTCGCCGGTCAAGGGCACGGTCAAGCGTCTGCTGGTCAATACCGTGGGCGGCGTGGTGCAACCCGGTGCCGACGTGATCGAGGTGGTGCCCCTGGAAGACCAGCTGCTCCTGGAAGTGCGTATCCTGCCCAAGGACATTGCCTTCCTGCGCCCGGGGCTCAAGGCCAACGTGCGTTTCACCGCCTACGATTTCTCGATCTACGGCGGCCTGGAGGCGGTGGTCGACCAGATCGGCGCCGACACCATCACCGACGAGGAAGGCAACGCCTTTTACATCATTCGGGTGCGGACGCTGGCGTCGAGCCTGGGCGAAAACCGGCCGATCCTGCCCGGCATGGTCGCCGAAGTGGATATCATGACTGGCAAGAAGCGTGTGTTGTCCTATCTCCTGAAACCCATTCTCCGGGCCCATACCCTGGCCCTGACAGAACGGTGACCGCCTTGAAGCGCCATATTTTCCTGACCCGCCGTACCCACGAAGTCGAGCGCTGGCGACGGGCATTCCCCGACGCCGAAGTGGTGTCCTACTCCAAGATCGGCACCATCCTGGTGGGCGGGCCAGGGGAGGCCCTGGTCTGGGTGCACCTGGACCAACACCCAGCCGCATTCCTATCCCGGGAAGCGGTGCTGGGGGGGCATCCGAATCCCACCGCCGGTGAACGCCGCAAGGACGAGGGTCCGGATGATCTGGTTCGCCTGGCGGTCCAACTGGCTCCGGGGTGCTCGGTGGTCGCGCTGAGCAACGAGGTCAGTCAGGAAGAAGGCTTGACTTGTCTGGAAGCGGGCGCCTCAGGCTATACCAGTGCCCTGGCGAATCCTGATGTCCTGCGCCAGATCGCCATGGTGGTCGACAATGGCGGACTTTGGGTGGGCCCTGAATTGCTCGCGCGGCTGCGTAATTCCCTCGCGCACATGCCGGCCGCGCATATTCCCACCCTCAACGGCAAGTTGGCCGCACTCAGTCCGAGGGAACGCGAGGTTGCGCTTGCGGTCGCGGCAGGCGCCAGCAACAAGGAAGTCGCGCGCAGCATGGGCATCACCGAACGCACGGTCAAGGCGCACCTGACGGCGATTTTCAGCCGCCTGGGCATCCGTGACCGGATGCAGCTGGTGTTGATGATGAACGGAACCGGCCAGTAGGCCGACCCGCCGCGTACCCTGCCAGCTTGGCCGGCCCTGGTGCCGTCCCCGGACTGGCCATGATCCGGACATGTACCTCAGTACAATGGTCTGGACAGGCAAGATCCCTTATTTATCTATGCCATGTCCCCCCTATCCTGAGGAATCGCCATGGCATCCATCTATGTGTCCCAAGAAATCGCCAAAGTTGTCGCGCTGCAGGGCGAAGCCCAGGCGCGAACGCCTGATGGCCAGGTACGCACCCTCAAGGTCGGCGATGTCCTGCTGGCTGGTGAAACCGTCATGGCTGGGCCCGGTGCCAAGCTGGAGATCGGCTTCCAGAACGGCGAGCAGGTCGCGGTGCTGGCCAATGAGCAGTTTGCCTTGACGCCCGAGGTCGCTGCCGACCACGTGCCGAACCCCGACCAAGCGGTGATTGCCAGCGCCGAAGTGGATAACGTGATCCAGGCCATCGAGCAGGGGGGCAACCTGGATGAACTGCTCGAGGAAACCGCTGCGGGCCTGACTGGCGGCGGCGAAAATGGTGGCAACAGCTTCGTTCGGCTGCTCCGCATTACCGAAGAAGTGGGTACCCAGGAATTCAGCTATGCCGGGGAGTCCGGAGCCAGCCAGGACGTGGTGGGCGTCACCGACGCCAATCAGGCGCCGCTCGCCAATCCGGATGCCCAGACCCTGGGCGAAGACACCGCCAGCGTCAGCGGCAACGTCCTGACCGGCCTCGGTTCCGAGTTGCTCGGCAGCGAAGATAGTGACCCGGACCTCGATCCCCTCACCGTGGCCGCCGTGGCATTTGGCGATCTGCCCGGCGTGGTCGGCGAGTCGCTTGCCGGGACCTGGGGTGACCTCGTCCTGAACGCAGACGGCACCTATGTCTACACCCCGAGCCCGAATGCCCAGAGCCTGGGCGTCGACGAGGTTGGCGTCGATGTGTTCACCTACACCGTGACCGACCCGGCTGGCGCGACCACTTCGACCACCCTGAGCTTTACGGTGGTGGGCAGCAACGATGCCCCGGTCGCCGGTACCGTGCCGGGCGAGCCCGGCGAGCCGGTCGTGACCGACCCCAACCTGGATCCGAACACCGGCAACTATCGGCATGAAATCCCCGAGGACACCTCGGTTTCCGGCGCCGTGCGCTCCACCGACCCGGATGGCGATCCCCTGACCCATGCCCTGAACACGCCGCCGTCCAACGGCACGGTGGTGGTCAATCCGGATGGCAGCTACACCTATACGCCGAACCCCAACTACAACGGCAATGACTCCTTCACGGTCATCGTCGATGACGGCAACGGCGGCACCGACATCGCCACGGTCGACATCATCATCACCCCGGTCCAGGATCCGTCCATCATCACCGCCGGGTTCGGTTCCGTGACCGAGGACACGGTCTTCACCACGTCCGGCCAGCTCACCATCACCGACGTCGATGGTCCCCAGGATCAGGCCTTCACACCGCAAACGGGCGTGACCGGCGACCACGGCAGCTTCTCGATCGATGCCAACGGCAACTGGTCCTATGTCCTGAACAACAGCGATCCTCAAGTCCAGGCCCTCAACCAGGGCCAGACGCTGACCGAGGTCTTCGCCGTCACCGGCGTGGATGGCACCCCGTCCACGGTCACGGTGGTGATCAACGGCGTCAACGAAAACACCCCGCCCAACGCCCAGAACGACAGCGCCAGCACCAACGAAGGCACCCCGGTCACCATCAACGTGCTCGGCAACGACAGCGATCCGGATGGCGACCCCCTGACCATCACCGGTTTCAATCAGCCGGCGAACGGCACGGTGAATCTGGTCAATGGCCAGTTCGTGTATACGCCGAATCCGGGCTACGTGGGATCGGATACATTTACCTACACCATCACTGACGGACAGGGGGGCGTCGACACGGCGACCGTCACGATCAGCATGGTGGGTGTACAAGAGCCGCCGGTGGCGTTGAACGACACTGGCAGCACGAATGAAGACACCCCGGTGGTGCTGACCATCCTGGGCAACGACAGCGACCCGGACGGGACGCTGGACGTGACCACGGTGAGCATTGTGACCGGCCCGGCGCACGGCAGCGTGGTGGTGAACGCGGATGGGACGGTGACCTACACGCCGGACGCGAACTACAACGGCCCGGACAGCTTCGAGTACACGGTGCGCGACAACGAAGGCAACGTGTCGAACGTGGCGACGGTGAACCTGACGGTGGACAACACCCAGGAACCGCCGGTGGCGTTGAACGACACTGGCAGCACGAATGAAGACACCCCGGTGGTGCTGACCATCCTGGGCAACGACAGCGATCCAGACGGGACGCTGGACGTGAGCACGGTGACCATTGTGACCGGCCCGTCGCACGGCAGCGTGTTGGTGAATGCTGATGGCACGGTGACCTACACGCCGGACGCGGACTACAACGGCCCGGACAGCTTCG
>JBMOQW010000007.1:0-105383 GCA_049322515.1 Pseudomonadota bacterium | reverse complement strand
GCGGACTACAACGGCCCGGACAGCTTCCAGTACACGGTGCGCGACAACGAAGGCAACGTGTCGAACGAGGCGACGGTGAGCCTGACGGTCGACAACACGCAGGAACCGCCGGTAGCGGTGAACGACAGCAGCCTGGACAACGTCACCAATGCCCCGGTGTCGGTCAACGTACTGGACAATGACAGCGACCCGGACGGCACCCTGGTGCCTGGGACGGTGCAGATCGTAGGCACGGCGAATGCGGGCGATCCGCTGGTGGTGGCCGGCCAAGGCACCTGGACGGTGAACCCGACGACCGGCGCGATCACCTTCACGCCGGAAGCCGGCTTCACGGGTGATCCGACGCCGATCCAGTACAAGGTGCAAGACAATGAAGGCAACGTATCGAATGCGGCGACGGTGACGGTGGACTACAACCATCCGCCCACCATTGATCTGGATGGTGATGATAGTGCCGGGGCTACCGGAAGCGACTACCGGACGGTCTTCAATGAACTCGCGGGCGGCATATCGATCGCCGACACGGACCTTCAGATTTCCGATATCGACGGCACCGATCTCATTACGGGTGCGACGATCACCTTGGTGAATCCGCAAGCGGGTGATCAACTCACGGTGGGAACCTTGCCGGCAGGAATCTCAGCGACCGTGGCTGGCAGTACGGTGAGTTTGACTGGAAGCGGGACGCTGGCTGAGTACCAAGCGGCGATTCGCGAAATTTCCTTCGATAACCCGCTGGCCGACTTGAATACCGCCGAACGCACCGTCACGGTGGTTGTGACCGATGGCATGGCTTCGAGCCAGCCCGCGACCACCACGATCAGCATTAACACGGTGGAGCCAAAAAATGATCCGACTGCTGTGTCCTACTCTGTCAGTCTGGGTGATTTCAGCAATACCAGTTGGGCAACGCTTGACAGCAAAGGGATGACGGTTGGTGTTTCCGCATTGAATGCCGATGGCTCTCCAGGATCGGTGACGACGCAGTCTGATATCACCGGAAATGCCGATGTGCTTGGTGTGGCGGGTACCCCGAGATCGGTTCTTGGCACGCCGGCGCAGGTCGAATTTGATCCTGCGACCAATACGTCGGAAGCCTTGGTGTTGACGTTCAATGGCAACCTGAATCAAGCGTCCTTCAGCGTGTCCCATCTCTATCGTGCAGAAGGCGGTGGTGAACAAGGCCGCTGGGTGGCCCTGTTCGACGGTACGGTGGTCGCCACCGGCGTGTTTAGTGTCCCTGCCAATCAGCATGTGGGCACTTTCAACATCAATACTGGGGGCCTGGTCTTCAACAGCATCCGGTTTGAGGCGGCTCCGTATATCGTCCCAACCGCTGGAGATGACAGCACCGATTATTACCTGACCGCATTCTCGGGTTCCGGCCCGGCGTCGGCCAACACGGCTTACACGACGTCGGAGGATGCCAGCCTTTCGATTCCGGTGGCGAACACGGCCGCCTTGTTGCAAAACGATAGTGATCCGGAGGGGCAGTCCTTCCAGTTGACCCATATCAATGGTCAAGCTGTGTCCGATGGTGAAGTGGTCGTGTTGCCTAGTGGCGCGACGTTGACGATTCAGGCCAACGGCGGGTTTGTCTACAATCCTAACGGCGCATTCGATGCCTTGTCGGCTGGGCAGGTGGCCGCGGACAACTTCCAGTACACGGTGACGGATGCCCTGGGGGCGCAGGATGTTGCCAGTGCCACCGTGACGGTCATCGGCAAGGGCCAGACACCGCCTGCGCCCGGCCAGACGGATCTCAACGATGCTCTGGTTGGTACCAGTGGCGATGACGCGCTGTTTGGCGGGATGGGCAACGATGTGCTTAGCGGTCTGGCCGGTAGCGACCAATTGCGTGGCGGAGCGGGCACCGACGTCCTCGACGGCGGTACCGGTACCGATACCCTGGTCTGGCGCTTCGCCGACCGGGGCGGTGTCGACACGGTGATGAACTTCGGCAGCGCGGCCGGCACCGACATCCTCGACCTGCGTGACCTGCTGCAAGGCGAGGATCATGCGGGCATGACCGGCGGCAACCTGGCCGACTACCTGCATTTCTCCTACGATGGCGCCAACACCACCATCGAGGTGAAATCGGGCGGTGCAGGGGGCAGCGTCGATCAGACCATCGTGTTGAACAGCATCGATCTGACCGCAGGCAATACGCTGAATGACCAGGCGATCATTCAAAGTCTCTTGACCAACAACAAGCTCATCACCGATTGATCGTTTCGTGAGGGCGGGCCCTGGCGGATAATCCTGCCAGGGTCTTTTTGCTTGGGGAGGTGACATGCCATATGTTCAGCGCAATTCGGAAGGGAAGATCGTCGCGGTGTCGGCCTCGGAAACCGCCACCACGCGCGAGTGGATGGATGAAGGCAGCCACGACTTGAACGCCTTCCTGCTCGACATGGCGCTTGGCAAGGACGGTGCCGATCCTGGCGTGGTCCGGGCCCTGGGTGAATCCGACCTGGCCATGATCCGGGTGGTCGAGGACGTGGTCGATTTGTTGATTGAGCAGAATCTGCTGCGTTTCACGGATCTCCCGGCGCCTGCCCAGGAGAAGCTCATGCAACGCCGCTCCTTGCGCAGTCATTTGAATTCGCTCAGCCTGTTATCCAGCGACGACAGCGGCGTCATCTGACGCCGGCAGGCATGGATCAGGGTTCAGCCGGTCTCAGCCGGTCTGCGCCGCCTGTCGGCTGATCTCGATGCCGGTGGCGCCGTCGAAGCCCAGGGTCATGAGGGTGGCGAGTTCCGGTTCGCTCGCCACGCCTTCGCCGATGACCAGGACGCCGGCATTGTGCGCGACCCGGCACAAGCCGCGCAGGAATTCCTGGTTGCCTGGATTGCTGTCGATGCCGCGCACGTAGCTGCTGTCCACCTTCAGGTAATCCAGCCCCAGTTCGGCCAGGCGGGCGATGTCGCTGAAATGCTGGCCGAAGTGTTCGATGCCGAGTTTGCAGCCGAGCGGATCAAGCCGGCTGCAGAAGCTGCGGAATGCGTCGAAATTGCGGAATGCCCCGTATTCCGGCACCTCGATCCAGAGTCGGCGGCGCTTGTCCGGGCTGCGCTCCAGCAGGGTGACCAGCGCGTCGGTGAACTGCCAGTCGGCGATGGTTTCCGCCGACAGGTTGACGGCGATCTCGGTGCCTTCGCTTTCCAGATGGTCCAGGGCAATCTGGATGACATCCATGTCGACGTTGCTGGAGAGCTTGAGACGCAATGCCATGGGCATGAAATCCCCGGCCGACAGCCAGGGACCTTGGGGATCGAGTTGCACGCGGGCGGCGGCTTCCTGATGCAGGGGCTGGTTGCCAGCGGCCAGGACCGGATAGCGTTCCACCTTGATGCGGCCGTCACGCAAGGCATCGGACAAGGCCTGTCGCCAGGTTTCCTGACTGCGCTGGCTGGCCGTGCCGCGGTTCGTGTGCAGCAGGTGGATGGCATTCGGACCTTGCTGCTCGGCGAAAGCCAGGGCCTTGTCCGCCGAGGCGAGCAGGTCGCCGGGACTGTCATGCTTGCGGTAGGTGACGATCCCGGCGTGGAAGCAGTCTTCGAGTTCGGGCCAGCGGGTATGCAGATCCTTGACCAGGGCCGATTCGATGCCGCTGACCAGATCGGCGGGGCGGATCTCGCCCGACGCCAGCAGGGCGAAATCCGCGCCATTGAGGCGCGCGGCCAGGCCTTCCGGGCTCTCGGCCAGCACCTGCCTGAGGCAACGTGCGACGTCTTGCAGCAAGGCATCCGTGCGCTGGCGGCCGAGCTGGCTGTTGATCGTCTCCAGATGGGTGATGCGGATCAGCGCCAGGCTGCCTTCGGTCGCGGCGCGGGTGTTGGTCTCGCCCAGTCGCGAGCGGAGCTGGGCCAGGAAATACTCGCGGTTGGGCAGGTCGGTCAGGGCGTCATGATTGACCTTGCGGCGCAATTCATCGAGCCGGCCGGCTTCTTCGGAAAAAATCGATTTCAGGCGTTCGACCATGGCGTTCATGGCCACCACGACGGCGCGCAATTCGCGTGTCGAGGGTTCCTCGACGGTGATGAAGCGGCGCTCCTGGATGGCCTCGGCTTGTTCAACCACCCGGTTCAGCGGCCGGAACAGCCAGCGCAGCAACAGGCTGCCGAGCACCCCGGCGAACAGGCCGGCCGCGAGGAACCACGCGGCCAGGTGGCGGGTGCCGCGCCACAGTTCGGCGTAGGCGAAGCGGGTGTGGCTGACCACGCGCAAGGTGCCGAATTGCCGCCAGCCGTCCTGGACTTGTGCGATGCCGGCGGCGGCCTGGATCGGGAACAGCTTCACGAACCAGTCTGGCGCACCGGTCTCGCTGCCGGCATAGCGACGCTCGGCCAAGGTTTGGTGGTTCGGGTCGGTGAGCAGGATCTCCTGATAGTGGCCGGTATCGAACTGAGAGGAAATCAGCAACTCGACGGTGACCGGATCCTTGTCCGGCATTTGCGACAACACCAGGGCCAATGACGAGGCGTTGTCGACGTTCTTCATGAACAATTGCTGTTCGATGTAGGCGCGGGCAGTGAACAGGCTCACCACGAAGCTGCCGACAAAGGCGAGGGCGGTCAACCCGATGATGGCCAGCCAGAATTGTCGATAGATGGACATGGAATTCTCCGCGATGTCTCGGATAGGTTAATCGAAGCCTTCGGCCTTCATGCGGGCAAGCAGGTCACGCCAGCGCGACAAGCGCGCCGTGGCGCTGCCGCCGGAGGCGCCACCGGGCTGGCCTCCGACCCAGAGGCCTTCACTGTTGAAGCTGAATACGGGCGTCAGGTCCGGGCGGCGCGAGGCAGGCCGGATGTCGTGCAGCAGATTGTCGAGGATCAAGGGCTCTTCGCTGGGCTGGGGGTAATAGCCGAGCACCATGTGGGCCTGGGAGACGGTGCTGTGGACGCCGCCGATCTTGGCCTTGACGTAGGTGAGCCGGAGCTTGTCGGCCGGAATGTCGAGGATCAGCAGGCTGGTGTACTTGGCGATGGCGAAGTCCTCGCAGTCGGCCTTGGCCTTGTCGAGCATTTCCAGGGGCGTGGCCCAGTAGTCGCTACGACCCCAGATGTCGATGTCATCCAGATACTCGATGCGCCGGTTGAAGAAGTCGTTCACCTTGCGGATTTTCTCGGCTTCGGGTGCGCTTCTGAGACTGCCGATCAAGTCACGCCATTGCGCCACGCGGGTTTGGGTCTGAATTCCGTAGCGCTTGGCCGCGTACTGGCTGACCCGCTCGAAGTCGAAATGCCCGGCCAGCCAGGCGAGGCCGCTCAGGGACAACAGGCTCGCCATCGCACTCAGCGCACACGCGGCCAGCCAGGTCCTGTGATGACGGATCATGGCCCCAAAAGGCTCGGCAGTGTCGGCCAGGCGCGACACCACGCATGGGCGGGCACGATCTGATGATGAGCGGATATTCCGGAGAGCATGAAATTAGTATAATTCTCAGCCAACCGATTGTAGTCAAATCATCTGGCCTGGTACTGATGTCAGGTCGTGGCGCTTATATCCGGCATGGCAACATGGCGCCTTTTTGCATTTCGTCATTCATTGACTTGGGGAATCTTCATGAAAAAAAATCATGTCCGGACCGGATTGAAATTATTGGCCGGCGTACTCGCGGTCATGTTTGTTTCAACGGGCCAGGCCATCACCCTCCAGGAGGCTGCCCAGGAGGCCGTGCTCAAGAATCCCGAAGTGCTGACCCGCTGGCATGCCTACAAGGCGGCGACCGAGGAGATCGGCGTGGTGCGGGGCGCCTACCGGCCCCGGGTCGATGTCACCGCCGGTATTGCGCGCGAGCGCCAGGACACCCCGACCCTGGACGACACCTACACCCGCAGCCAGCTATCCCTGATCTTCAACCAGATGCTGTTCGACGGTCACGCGACCCGCAACCAGGTGACCAAGTTCAACCATGCCCAGCGCGTGCGTTACTACGAGTTGCTGGACGCCGCAGAGACCGCGGCCTCCGAAGCGATGCGCGCCTATGTCGACGTGTTGCGCTTCCGCAAGCTGCACCAGCTTGCTCAGGAAAACTATGTCCAGCACCGGATCGTGTTCGAGCAGATCCAGCAGCGGGTGAAATCCGGGGTTGGTCGCCGGGTCGACCTCGAGCAGGCGAGCGGTCGCCTGGCCCTGGCCGAATCGAACCTGCTCACCGAAGCCAGCAACCTGCATGATGTCAGCGCCCGTTACCAGCGTATCGTCGGCACTTTGCCGCCGGCCCAGATGGACGAGCCGCCGGCCCTGGCCGAAGGCATTCCGAGTGGGGCCGACCAGGCCCTGCGCCTGGCCTATACCCAGCATCCGGCCCTGGCCGCCGCACAGGAGAACATCGTCGCGGCACAAAGTGACGCCAAGACCCGCAACGCGGCCTTCCTGCCGCGCGTGGATTTGCGCGCCCGGCAAGACTTCGGCAACGATCTGGATGGTGTCGATGGCAGTCACAAGCTGACCAACATCGAGCTCCTGCTCAACTACAACCTCTACAACGGCGGTGCCGACAAAGCCGCCGAGCGACAGTTCTGGGAACAGGTCAACGTCGCCAAGGACATGCGTGACAAGGCCTGCCGCGATATCCGGCAAACCTTGTACATCGCCTATAACGACGTCAACCGCTTGCGCGATCAGCTCACCTATCTCGAACAGCACCAGCTCTCGATCGAGAAGGCCCGCGATGCCTACCGCAAGCAGTTCGACATCGGCCAGCGTACCCTGCTCGACCTGCTCGACACCGAGAACGAACTGTTCGAAGCCAAGCGGGCCTACCAGCGGGCCTATTACGATCATCTCTATGCCATGGGGCGGACCCAGGCGGGTATGGGCAACCTGGTGGGCGCCATGGCCTTGCAGCGTCCGGAGGCCTCTGACCTGGTCAAGACCGAGGATAAGGCCGCCTTCGATCCGGATGCGGTCTGTCCGGCGGATGTCCCGAACCAACTGGTGATCGACAAGGACAAAGTGTTCGCCGAAGCCATGGCGGCGGCCGGATTGACTGTCGCGCCCAACTCGGCCGCCGGGGCGGTCGCACCGTTCCCGGCGGCGCCGGCGGTCCAGGCCGATGCCGACGCGGACGGCGTGCCGGACGCCCGCGACCGTTGCCCGGAAACGCCCAAGGGGACTCGGGTCGATGCCGACGGTTGTCCGTACAAGGCGGTCCTCGAGCTGAAGGGCGTCACCTTCGCGCTCAACAGTGCCCAGATCGCCCATGAGGCGTATGCGGTCCTCGATGAAGCGGCCCGGATCCTCAAGGCCAACCCCAAGGTGACCGCCGAGGTTTCGGGGCATACCGATGCCAGAAACTCGGATGCCTTCAACCAGCGTCTTTCCGAGCGCCGGGCCGAAGCGGTCATGAACTATCTGGTCAACCAGGGCGTGCCCGCCGGGCAATTGACCGCGAAGGGCTATGGCGAGTCACAGCCGATCGCCGATAACGCCAGCGAAGCTGGCATGGCCAAGAACCGGCGGGTGGAATTGCGGGTGATCGATCGCCTGTGAGGTGTGTCGTACCGATGAAAAAGCCGCGTTCAACGCGGCTTTTTTGTCTGCAGACGCTCAGCAGATTCTCGGCAGGGGGTCGTCCTCCAGTTCTTCCAGCACCCGTCGGCCGCCCAGTTCGGTCGCCAGGATGAGGCGCGGCGTGCCAGCCTCGATCCGGCCGATGAGGGCTGCCTCGCTGCCCTCCGGCAGGGCCTGCCAGCGGCGCAGGAGGGTATCGGCCGCGTCGGGCGCGACTACGGCCACGGCGCGTCCTTCGCAGGCCAGGAAATAGGGGTCATAGCCGAGCATCTCGCAGACCGAGACCACGGTGTCGCGCACCGGCACGCGGGCCTGGTCGAGGACGATGCCGAGCCCCGTGGCCTGGACCATCTCGTGACACACCGTGGCCAGGCCGCCCCGGGTCGGGTCGCGCATGAAGCGCAGGCCGGGCAGGTCCCAGGCCGCACGGGCCAGGGGCAGGACCGAGGCCGAATCGGAGCGCAGGTCGCCGGACAGGCCGAATTGCTCGCGCGCCAGCATCACCGAGATGCCATGGTCGCCGATCGGGCCGGACACCAGCACCGCATCCCCTGGTTGGATCCCCGCCATGCCAAGGTTGACCGTGGCCCGGCGCACGCCCAGCCCGGCCACCGAGAGATAGAGACCCCCGCCCTCGCCGTGGCGCACCACCTTGGTGTCGCCAGCGGCGACCACGGCGCCATTGGTCCGGGCCGCGGCGGCAAAGCTGGCCACCAGACGGTCGAGCAAGTCGATTTCCAGGCCCTCCTCGATGATCGCGGACAGGGTGAGATAGCGTGGTTCGGCGCCGGCGACGGCCAGGTCGTTGACCACGCCATGCACGGCCAGCGAGCCCAGATTGCCGCCCGGAAATTCCAGGGGCTGCACGGTGAAGCCGTCGGTGGTGAGCAGCAGCTCGCCGCCCAGGTCGGGCAGGCGCACGGCGTCGGCGTCGGTGTCGAGCGCCGGATTCGCGAGGTGGCGGGCAAAGATTTCGCGGATCAGCTCGCGCATGTAGCGGCCGCCGTTGCCGTGGGCCAGGAGGATGCGTTGATCATGCATGTCGGTACAGGTGGTCGATGACTTGGCCGAAGCTTACACCGGCATCGTTGGCCGGGACACGGTTCGGGAGATGGACACGAAAGCCCGCCGCGACCAGGCGGTCGCGGGCCAGCTCGGTGAGCAGACGATTCTGGAAGACGCCGCCGACCAGGCCGATGTCGGCGCAGCCACGCACCGCACGCAGGGCATCGGCCTGGGCCACCAGGGTGTCGGCCAGGCAGGTGTGGAACGCGCGGGCCCGGAGCGCGCTCGCCGTGTTGGTGTCGGCGAGGCGGGGGAGCAGGGGTGCCCAGTCGGCGCGCCAGATCGACTGGGCATCGCGGCTCAAGGGCAGGGCCGGCCAGTCAGGCGCCTGGGCCTCTGAACTAGCCAGGGCCTCCAGCCGCATCGGGCCTTCGCCTTCATAGCCGGCCTGGTGGCAAATCCCGATCAGGGCAGCGGCGGCATCGAACAGGCGGCCGGCGGCGCTGGTCGTCGGACAGTTGAGGCCGCGTTGCCAGGCCTGATACAGCAGGTCTGGCGCGAAGTCGGCCGCCTGGCCGGCCTCCCACAGCAGCGCGGCGGCCGCACGCCAGGGTTCGCGGCCGGCCTGGTCGCCCCCCGGCAGGCGGAACGGCCGCAGACTGGCGAAACGGCGCCAGTGGCCGGGCCGGCCTGCGAGCAGTTCGCCGCCCCAGAGACTGCCATCCTCACCCAGGCCGACGCCGTCCCAGGTGAAGATGCCCCACTCGACCCCCTCGGGGTATTCGCCGGCCAGGGCCGAGGCATGGGCATGATGGTGCCAGACCTCGGCGAGTGGCAGGCCGCTGGCGCGGGCCCAAGATCGGTAGCCATAGCCGGGATGGCGGTCGACCAGCAGGCGCTCGGCGCGGATCTGATACAGCCGTTGCAAGTCCTCGGCGACTTGCGCCAGGGTGTCGAGGCCGCGTGCGTGGTCGAGTTCGCCGATGTGCGGGGAAATGACCGCGCGCCGCTCCCATGCCAGGCAGACGGTATTTTTCATGTGGCTGCCGAGCGCCAGCACCGGGCCCGGTAAGGCACGCGGCAAGACGAGCTCCAGTGGCGCCGTGCCACGCCCCAGGCGCAATGGCCGGAACTGGCCGGCGATGCCGCGCTCGACCGGGTCGTCGGCCGGCCGGGCGATCGGCCGGTCGTGGTGGAGGAAGGCGTCAACGATCGGGCCGAGCCGGGCTTCGACCTCGGCAGCCTCGGTCAGTACCGGCTCCCCGCCCAGGTTGCCAGAGGTGGCCACCAAGGGACCGCCAAAGGTGTTGAGCAAGAGATGGTGCAAGGGCGAGTAGGGAAGGAAACAGCCGAGTTCGCCGAGACCGGGCGCCAGGTTGGCGGCCAGGCCGTGGCTTGCGCGCAGGGGCAGCAGAAGGATGGGGCGAGCCGGCGAAGTCAGGCGCGCCTGGGCTTCCGGACCAAGTTCGACGCTGGCGGCGAGCGCGCGGCCGTCGGCCGGGAACATCACCGCGAGCGGCTTGCTCGGGCGTGGCTTGCGCGCGCGCAGGGTGGCCACTGCGTCGGCCTGGGTGGCATCGGCCATCAGGTGGTAGCCACCCACGCCTTTCACCGCCAGGAGGCCGCCGTCGCGCAGGACCGCCACGGCGGCGGCCAGACAAGCCGGGTCGGGGCCGGTGATGACCCGCGCCCCGGCGCGGAAGGTCAGGTGCGGGCCACACACCGGACAGGCCACGGGTTCGGCATGAAAGCGCCGGTCGGTGGGGTCTTCATACTCGGCCTGGCAGGCCGGGCAGAGGGGAAAGCCGGCCATCGTGGTGTTCGGACGGTCGTAGGGCAGGGCGGTGATCAAAGTGTAGCGCGGACCGCATTGGGTACAGTTGATGAACGGGTAGCCCTGGCGGCGATCGCCGGGATCGGCGAGTTCGCGCAGGCAGTCCGGGCAGGTGAAGTAGTCGGGCGGGACATGGATGTCCGGCGTGGCCCCGGCCAGGCTGGCATGGATACTGAACTCCCGGTGCCCCTCGATCGGAATTGGCTGGCTGTCTGCCAGGCAGGGTCTGGCGATGGCGGGGGCGCAGGCGATCAGGTCACGGGCAAGTCGGTCCAGGGCCTCGGCGGTGCCTTCGGCATGGACTTCGACCACGCCGACCGCGTTGCGGACCCAGCCGGTCAATCCGAGTCGCCGTGCCAGCCGGTATACGAAGGGACGGAACCCGACGCCCTGGACATGGCCGGTAAGACGGTAGCGACGGGCGATCTGGTCAGACATGGCAAGGCAGTGTACCGGTTTTCCGGGACTCGGTTTCCAGGATGTTAGGATGCGGGGGCGCCCACGATCCGCCCCGCCGAATGTCCATGTCCAACGAGCATCCCCCGTTATCCAGCAGCCATGATTTCCGGGCCCGCGCCACCCTGGGTGTGGCCGTGGTCGGCATGGTGCTGGTCACCCCGTTCGGGGTCAACAATCTGATCCAGGGGCGCCTGGGCCTGGGCGCGGCGGTGTTGCTGGTGGTGGCGCTGCTGGCTTTCAACGCCTGGCTGATCCACCGTGGCCGCTTCTATCCGCAGATCAATCTGTTCGGCCTGGTGCCGATCCTGGTCCTGGTGCTGATGTATGTGTTGCGCGAGCAGGGCATCGTCGGCGTGTTGTGGACCTACCCTGTCATCCTGGCGTTCTATTTCATGTTGCCCGAGCGTTCGGCCTGGTTTGCGAACCTGTTCCTGCTCGCGGCCGTGTTGCCCCTGGCCTTCGTCATGCTGGAAGTGGAACTGGCGGCCCGCGCCGCCGCCACCCTGCTCAGCGTGAGCACCTTCACGGCGGTGTTCGTGCGCGTGATCGGCCAGCAGCAGGAGCGCTTGCAGGCGCAACTGGTGATCGATCCGCTCACCGGCGCGCACAACCGGCTGACCCTCCAGGCCACCCTGACCCAGGCGATCGCCCAGGCCAGGCGTGGTCAACAGCCGATGAGCCTGATCGTGCTCGACCTGGATCATTTCAAGGCCATCAACGACAGCCTCGGCCATGACGCGGGCGATGCCGTGCTGCGTGGCGTCGGCATGCTCTTGGCCGAACGGATGCGTGCCGTGGACCGGGTGTTTCGCATGGGGGGCGAGGAATTCCTGGTGTTTCTCTATGGCACCGACCTGACCGGTGCCCGCCAGGTTGCCGAGGCTCTGCGCCAGGCGATCGGCACGCGGGTATTCCTGCCCGACCGTCCCGTCACCGCGAGCCTGGGCGTTGCCACCCTGGCCCAGGGCGAGGATTGGCTGGCCTGGATCAAGCGCGGCGACGAAAACCTCTACCGGGCCAAGGCCGAGGGCCGCGACCGGGTGGTGGTGTGAGCCGGCCTACTTGATCTGGTAGCTCAGGCTGGCCATCAGGCGCTCGCCCTGAGCCATGCCCCAGCGGTTGTCGCCGCCCAGGATCGCTTGCAGGCTCCAGGTAAAGCCGCTGTCACCGATGGGCTGGCTGAGCGCCAGGGTGAAGTGCCGGAACCCGCCGCCGACCGGTCCGCTACCGGCGACGCAGCCGGTGATGAAGAAGGCGGTGCCAGGCGGACAGTCGGTCCCGGTGCGCGGGTCGCGGGTGCCGATGTACTTGCCTTCCTTGGCATAGGTGTAGGCGCCCAGGGTGCCGGTGAGGGTCAGATCATGGGGCAGGGCGTGGCTGTAGGCCAGGGTCCAGTAGGTGTCGCCCTGGTTGCCCCAGACGGCATCGTTGACCAGGGTCTGGGCGGCCAGGCTGAAGCCGCGATAGCTGACGCCGAGCTTGGTTTCCATGCCGGCGCTGTGCCGGCTGTGGCTGTACAGGTAGCCGATCAATCCCACTTCATAGCCCAGGTCACCGGCCTGGCCGCGATAGCCGGCGTAGAGGTCGTGCTCGAGGGAATTGGGGCCGTCCTGGTAGTCGTCGATGCTGACCGTGCCGGTGCGCACGTACTGGTCATAGGCCTTGCCGATCAGGTCGTAGGAAAAATTCACCTGGGAACCCCAGTAGCCGGCGTACCAGCCGCTGTCGTGGCTGTAGTCGAGGCCCCATTGCAAGGTCGCCTTGTCCGATTCGGGCGCGTCGGCATAGCGATTGCCGAACCCGGTGGGCAGGTTGCCATAGGTGGTGGTGATGCCGCGTACGTAATATTTGTTGACCAGGTCGACATGGCCGCTCCAGGCACCCGAACCGGCATGGGTGGTCGTGGCGAGCAGGCACAGGCTGATAAGCAGCAGGGTCCGATGCATGAGGGTCTCCTTGGCGTCGATCAAAAACCGAGGCGTTGCTTGAACGCCCGTTCCATGGCCGTGTACTGTCCGGAGGCATGCAGGGCCTGCAAGCCACGCTCGAAGGTCTGGCAATAGCGGTGGCCGTCCGGGTGGTTCTTGGTGAAGGCCACCCAGAAGCGGTCTTCCGAGATGGTGCCGACCACGCTGATCTTGGCCTTCAGGGCCGGGTCGGCCTGGATCCGCATCTGTGCCTGGGTCCCGTTCATCAGGGCATACTCGACCCGTCCGGCGGCCAGCATGCGCATCAGGTGGTCATCGGAGGTCGCGCTGAAATGCTGGATGCGCGGGTTCTTGGTGAAGCTGTCGGGATAGGTGTAGCCGACCGTCGAGGCCACCTTGCGGCCTTCCAGGTCGGCGATCCGCAAGTTGCGGCGCTGCTCCGTGCGCTGGCCCAGGATCTGCAGGGGTTCCTTGAACATCGGGGTCGGATGCCAGCAATAGGTGTCGCGGTTGGAATCGATGATGGTTGCGTTGAAGCAGCCCATGACCTTGCCGAGTTCCGCCTGCTGCAGGCAGCGGGCGAACGGGAAAACCTTGAACTCGACTTCGATCCCCTGGGTCTTGAAGGCTTCGCGGACCAGGTCGACGGCGAATCCGGTCGGGACCTTGGCCCCCTTGGCTGCAGATGAATAGGGCGCCCAGTCGTCTTCGGCGGCGATCACCACGGTGTCGGCCAGCGCGGGCGCCAGGCAGGCATACAGTAAACCGAGCAAGAGCAGGATACGGGAGCGTAAGGTCATGGCGGGGGTCTCCTGGGTTCAGTCGGGGTGGGCGAGATAGCGGGTGATGGCATCGAGCGCGATTGACTGGGCTTGGCGTAGCTCGTCGAGCAGTGGGGCGCAGGCTTCGCTTGGGCCCTCCGCGGCCTTTTCCAGGCCGGCGGCGGCCGCGTACACGGCATGCAGGCCGAGCGTGCCGCTGCTGCCCTTGAGCGAGTGCGCCAGGCGGCCGAGGCGGACCAGATCGCCCGCCGCCAAGGCCAGTTGCAGTTCGGACAGCGTACTGTCGGCGGTCTTCTGATAGGTGGCGAGCAGCTTTCGATAGAGTGTTGTCTTCTGGTTGACGGACTTGAGTCCGGCGGCGATATCCAGGCCTGGAAGTTCGGTCGCCAGGGGTGGGACCTCCGGGGGCACGGGCGGGGTCGAGGCTGCCGGGCGTTTCCCGAGCCAGGTTGCCAGGGTGGCGAACAGCTGGTCGACGTCGATCGGCTTGGTGATGTGGGCGTTCATGCCCGCGGCGAGCGTGCGCTCGCGCTCCTCGGCCATCGCGCCGGCAGTCATGGCGATGATCGGCAAGTCGGCGAAGCGGGCTTGCTGGCGAATCCGGCGGGTCGCCTCCAGGCCATCCATGACCGGCATCATGACATCCATCAGGACACAGTCGAAGCGCTCCGATTCGAGTTTTTCCAGGCCTTCGGCGCCATGGTTGGCAATCGTGACCCGGAGGCCTTCCGAGATCAGCAGCTCATAGGCGAGTTCCTGGTTGATGGGATTGTCTTCGACCAGCAGGACATGTCGGCCGGCCAGCATTCGGGTCGGTCTTGCCACTTGGGCGGCGGCCTCGGGTGATGCGGGACGGCGGCCCGGCGAGCCCGCATGGCCGAGCGCGGTGATGATGGCGTCGAACAGCGCCGAGGGGGTGGCCGGTTTGGCCAGCAGGGCGGCCAGGTTGAGATCGGCGGTTTCCTCGCGCAGCGTCTCCAGGTTGTAGGCGCTGACCATGATGATGGCCCGGGGCGCGTGCAGGTCCGGGGTCTCGTTCAGTGTCCGGATCAGTTGCACGCCGTCCATGCCCGGCATCCGCCAGTCGCTGATCAGGAGGTCGTAGGTGGTGTCGCGCAGACGCTCCAGGGCAGCTTCGGCACTGGCGCTGGTGTCGACCTGGAAGCCGAAGCCGGAGACCATGTCCTGGAAGATGTCGCGCGCCTCGGGACTGTCGTCGACGATGAGCACCCGCTGGTTGCCGAGGCGGCCGCGTTCGATGCTGATAGGCCGGGTTGCCGGGTTCGGCGACCGGGCATGGCCGAACCGCGCCGTGAAAGTGAAGGTGGTGCCCTGGCCGAGCTGACTGTCGACCACGATATCGCCCGAGAACAGTTCGACCAGCCGTTTCGAGATCGCCAGGCCGAGGCCGGTGCCCCCGTATTTCCGGGTGATGGAACTGTCGGCCTGGCTGAAGGCCCCGAACAGCTTGGCGAGCTGTTCCTGGCTCATGCCGATGCCGGTGTCGCGCACGAAGAATCGCAGCATACAGCCCTGTGCGTCTTGGCTGACCGTCCGGCAGCCGACCACCACGGCGCCTTTATCGGTGAACTTGACGGCGTTACCCGCCAGGTTGATCAGGATCTGGCCGAGCCGGGTCGGGTCGCCGTTCATGAACCGGGGTACATCGGTGGCGATGTCGAGCAGGAATTCCAGGCCCTTTTCCTCGGCGCGCAGGAGCACCATGCCGCACACGTTGTCGAGCACTTCTTCGAGCTGGAAATCGATGTGCTCGATTTGCAGGCGGCCGGACTCGACCTTGGAGAAGTCGAGGATGTCGTTCAGGATGCCGAGCAGCGAGGTCGCCGAATAGTGCACCTTCTCGATGTAGTTGCGCTGCTTTGGATCCAGACGGGTGCGCAGGGCCAACTGGCTCATGCCGATGATGGCGTTCATCGGGGTGCGGATCTCGTGGCTCATGTTGGCCAGGAATTCGCTGCGCGTCCGGGCGGCATCCTCGGCCGTCACTTTGGCAGCCAGCAACGCTGCTTCCGCGGCCTTGCGCTGGCTGATGTCGGTGCTGAAGCAGATGTAGTGTCCCCCCGAGGCCTGGCCATCGGTTTTCAGGTAGAACACGGTTTCGATCGGCAGGGTCCGGCCATCGGCACGCAGGGCCAGCGATTCGACCCGCGCCATGCCGCCGCCCTGGATGGAGGGCAGCAGGGTCGCCAGGTTATCCGGGGAAAACTCCGGTGCCAGACGACTGGCCGGCATGCCCGTCAGCGCTTCCGGACGGTAGCCATACATCTCGCAGGCGCGGGTGTTGACGTAGCTGAGTCGGCCGCTGTCGCGGTCGATCCACTGGATCGAGATGCCGGCGTGGTTCATGGCGAACTCGGTGTCCTCCAGGCGGCGGTAGGTGCGTTCCAGCTCCCGGGTCCGCTCGGCGACCAGATCCTCCAGGTGTCCGCGATAGCCGGCCAGTTCATCGACCATGTGCAGCAGCGAGGCGCGCAGGCTTTCCATCTCGCCCTGAAAGCGGATTTCGCGCAACGCCGAATCGGTGCCATGCTGGTCACGACCAACCCCCTGGGCATACTGCTCCAGTCGACGCAGCGGACGCAGCACCAGGGGGCTCAGCGAGAAGTACAAGGCCAGGGACAATCCGATGTCGACCAGAATGCCCAGGCCGAACATCAGGCTGCCGGTACGCCGCAACTCATCCTCGATGGCTGCGGTGCTGGCAAAGATGCGGATGTCACCGAGGGGCTGGTCGTCGAACTCGACGGGCCGTTGCCGGACGCGCAGGCCAACCGCCGTGAAGTGCGGTGGATCCATCTGCAGGCGACCGTCCGGCAGGCGGCCCATGCGCAAGGTGCGGTCTTCCAGGATGACCTCGACCGCCTGGATGTTGGGGTCGCGCAGCGGGGTCTCCATGAGCCGCTCGATCAGGCTGAGGTTGAGCGTCCAGACGGCCGGCGCCACCGACATCATGAACTGGTCGGCGGCCATGTCCTGGGAGCGTTCGAACGCCTGCCACTGGCGCGCCTGGTAGTAATGGAAGCCGAGACCGCCGACCAGGGCCATGAGCCCGCTCACGGTCAGCACGATGACCAGGGTGACCCGCGCCGCGACCGAGGCGGTGGCCTTGAGCGTGGGCGAGGGAGCGGGTCGGGAGGCAGCCATGTGCGGGGGTGTGGTCAGGGCTGGACCTGCCTGCCAAGGGTCGGCGCGCGGCCAGCAACAGGAGCCATCGATACCCGTCCGCGCGCACCCAGGGCGGCTAGTCCGGATGGTCCGCCGGGGTACTTTTGTCCTGCATGATGAAATAAATGCCGAGACCGGCCAGGGACATCCAGAGGACCATGGCGCCGACACCGAGCCATTCCGACAAGGGGCCAAGGAAGAACAGGGTCAGCAAGGCCAGGCCGAGCAGGATGTTGCCGATCATGAACTGGGTGCGGGGGCTGGGCGTCTGCATGAGGAAACTCCGTCGGATTTCAGGCCGTCATCATAGGCGATCCTTGTCCGGGCGACCAACCTGACATCCGTCCTGTCAACTCAGGGCGTGGCTTCGCGCACGCCGCCCGACCACCAGATCCGGCAGGCGCCTTCGTCCGACACCATGCAGGGCCCGATCGGGTTGCGTGGCGTGCAGGCCTGGCCGTAGAGGCGGCACTGGTTCGGGTACAGCTTGCCCAGCACCACCTTGGCGCAGTCGCAGCCCGGTGGCATTTCGCCACTGCGCCGACGTGCCGGGTCGGCGTGGTCGGGGTAGATCAGGCGGGCGTCCCAGGCAGCGTAGGCGGGTTTCAGAGCATAGCCGGAGCGGGGAATGATGCCGATGCCGCGCCAGTTGGCGTCGACCACGTCCAGGGTCAGGTCGAGCAGGCGACGCGCGGTGGCGTTGCCGCCCGGATGCGCCACTTCCAGGTAACAGTTGTCGAGGAAGCGCTGGCCGTCCTTGAGCTGGCGCAGCACCGAATAGAAGGCGGCGAGCAAGGAATCGGGCAGGAAGCCGGCGACCGCGGTGGGCAGGTGGTGGCGGTCGACCACGAATTGCCATTCCTCAGGGCCCATCACGGTGGAGACGTGCCCGGGCGCCACCAGGGCGTCGAAACCGGGTTCGCCGGAATCGAGCAGCATGGCCACCGCCGGCCAGGTCAGGCGGCCGGAGAGCAGGATCGACAGGTTGTCGGGCAGCCCCTCGGCGAGCGCTGCCGCGACCGGCGCGGTGGTGGTCTCGAAGCCGGCGGCGAAGAACACCACGCGCCGGGCTGGATGTTCGCGGGCGAGCTTGACCGCCTCGGACGGGCTGGCGATCGGGCGCACGTCGGCACCGGCGGCCTGGGCCTCGACCAGGGATCGGACGTCGCCTTTCGGCACATTGACCGGGACCCGCAGCATGTCGCCGAAGGCGACCAGGATGACCTGGTCCCGGAGCGCCAGCTGGATGGCCTGGTAGATGTCCTCTTCCGGACACACGCAGACCGGGCAGCCGGGACCGGGCACCAGCTCGACGTTGGCCGGCAGCACGCCGCGCAGGCCGGCCTGGGTGATGGAACGTTCGTGGCCGCCGCACACGTTCATGATCTTGACCCGGCTGGGCAGGTCCAGGGCCTTCAGCTTGTCGAGCCAGGCGCGCGCGTCGGTCATGGCCGGTGCCGGGTCAGGCGGGGGTGCCGTGCAGCCGGGCGCCCTCGGGTTGCAGGGCCGGTCGCCGGGTGGCGCCGGCCGCGACCCGCGCCCGCTGCGCCGCGAGCTGGCCGCGCAACCAGTCCAGCCAGGCGCTCATGCCGTCGCCCTGGCGCGCCGACAGGCGCAGCACCGGCGCGGCGTTGGCCAGTTCACGAACATGGCGCTCGGCCTTGTCCGGGCTGAAATCGTCGAGTACGGCGAGCAGGTCGGTCTTGGTCAGCAGCACCGCGTCGGCGCCCCGGAACATGACCGGGTACTTGGCCGGCTTGTCGTCGCCTTCGGTGACCGAGAGCAGCGCCACGTTGACGTGCTGGCCGAGGTCGAAGCTGGCCGGGCAGACCAGGTTGCCGACGTTTTCCACGAACAGCAGGTCGATGCCGTCCAGGCTCATGTGATGTAGCGCGTCGTGCACCATGTGGGCGTCGAGGTGGCAGGCGGTGCCGGTGACGATCTGGTGCGCCGGCACGCCCTGGGCGCGGATCCGCTCTGCGTCGTTCTCGGTCTCCAGGTCGCCCTCGATCACGGCGATCCGGAACTCGTCCTTGAGCGCCCGGATCGTGGCTTCCAGCAGCGCCGTCTTGCCGGAGCCCGGCGACGACATCAGATTCAGGGCGAGGATGCCCCGGCTGTCGAAATGGGCGCGGTTGTGCGCGGCCTGGTCGTCGTTCTTCTTGAGCAGGCCTTGCAGCACGGAAATCGTGGTGGCGCCGGGTTCCACCGGCTTGTAGGCGAATTTCTGGTTGCCAGGGGTGATGTTGCAGCCGCAGGTGTCGCACATGGTTCAGGCTCCGGAGGGCTCGGGGATGTCCAGTTCGACTGATTCCAGGATCAGCTCGTCGCCGGACACGACGCAGGTTTGCCAGTCGCCGCAGGCAGCGCAGACCAGTCGGTTGACGCGGGCTTCGGTTTCCGCGCCGCAGTGCGTACAGCGGACCCGGACCGGGGCGTCGACCCATTCCAGGCGGGCCGGTTCGGCCGGGGTGCCGGCGGCGGCCAGGGGGAAGCTGGTGGCCAGCAGGTCGGGGACCACGCCGGCGAGGGGGCCAATCCGGACCCGGATCAGGTGGATCCGGGTGGCGCCATGCTGCTGCGCCAGGTCGGTCACCTGGTCGACCAGGGCCTGGGCGACCGACAGTTCATGCATTGGCCGGCGGCGAGTCCGATTCGCAGAGGATCTCGTCGAACAATTCCCAGGATGAACGCGCTTCGGCCTCGGTCATGGTCTGGATGGCGTAGCCGACATGGACCATGACATAGTCGCCGACCTTCGGCATTTCGTCCTGCATCATGAACAACGACACGTCGCGCCGGACGCCCTTGGCCTGGCAGCGCGCGATGAAACCATCGATGGCTTCGATTTGCATGGGGATGGCGAGACACATGGACGCAGTATAGGCGAGAAGCCGGGGTAGCCGGCAAGCGGTCTTCAGTCCGGGGGGGTGTCGAGCCGGTCGAGGAAGGCCGCGAAGGCGCTGAATGCGGCCACGGCGGCGGCCACCGCGTCGGCCTCGATGCCGGGACCCTGCTGGGCATCGGCGAAGTGCCAGAACGCCTGCCAGCGTTGTTCGGTGGCGTCCCCGTAGCCGGACAGGAACCTGAGCGGCAGGGCCGGGCCTGGCCGCTCGCCGATCCGGCGGGCGAGAAAGCGGCCGCCGAGGGTCGCGCCTTCGACGGTGTAGAGCAAGCCGATCACCGCGCCCGGGCTGTCCGGATCGGCGAGCTCGACCATCGTGTCGGGCACCGCCAGGCCGAGGCGGGCGAGGTCCTGGCGCAAACGGTCGAGCTTGCCGCGCGCGGCATAGTCGAAATCCAGGCCATGGCGGGCCAGGCCGGCCAGGAGCGCTGGTTCGAGCCGGGCATGCAGACCATGGAAGCCGAGCAGGGCCCGGCCGTACTGGGCTGGGCTCAGGTCCGGCCGGGCCAGGGGGGCAAGCAGGGGGTGCTGGTCGAGCCGATGGTGGGCGGCCCGGGTGGCTTCGCGCAAGGCCGCATGCAGGGGGGATGGGTGGCCCGCCGACACGTCACAACCAGCGCAGCAGGGTGTTGCGGAATTTGCCGGCGATCATGCGTTCTTCATTCATCCAGGGCCGGCTGTGATCGGTCATGATCTCCACCCACTTCTCGAACGAGCGCCGGGGCGACAGCATGGGTACGCCGGCGTGTTCCACGGTGGGCTTGTTCGGGTTGCCGGCCCAGGCGACCTCGCGCGGTTCGGCATCGCGGAACCAGTACAGGCGAAGCCAGCCGCGTCGCGGCGAATTGGCCTTGACCGCGAACAGGCCGCTGACCTGCGCGGCGATTTCCGGATGCTCGGGCAGCAGGCTGGCCAGGCGATCGGTGTGGTAGAGATTGTCCTGGCTGTAGTTCAGGAACCAGTGGTCGATCAGGCTCAGGCTGGCCATGTCGGGGGTGTGGCCAAACATCGCGACGTCGTCGCCCAGGGCCAGGGCGACGCCGTGCGCGCCGAGCGATTCCATGATCTGGGGGGCCACGGCTTCGAGGCCGTCGAGCGGGTCGGCGTGGCGGCAGAAGGCCTCCAGGACGCGATCGACCCGGCGCTCCAGGCTGTCGATCATTTGCAGGCGCCGGCTGGCGAGATAGGAAGTCAGGCAGAGCGCATAGGCCCGGCTGATCGACACGCTGGCCTGGCGCTGGTCGGCATGCAGGCGGCGCGCGGTCAGGTGATGGCAGGCGACCAGGCCCCAGAGCCGGCCGGAGATGACGATGGGCAGGGAGAACGAGGCGCCCACGCCCATGTGGGCGAGATATTGCAGGTGCACCGGCGAGACGCTGCGCAGACTGCACCAGGTCAGGTCGGGCGGGGTCGCATCGAGCCCGAGCACGGGCACCGCCGGGGCGGCGACCTCCGGGATCATGCGGCAGGGATTCTTGAGGTACAGGTTGCGGGCGATGGCCGGAATGTCGCTGGCCGGAAAGCGCAGGCCCAGATAGCTGCCGAGGGCGTCGCTGGTCGCTTCGGCGATGACCTCGCCAGTCCAGTCCTCATGGAAGCGGTAGACCATCACCCGGTGGTAACCGGTGATGGCCTGGATCGCCTCGACCAGGCTGTCGTGGACTGCTTCGATGCCGGCTTCGTCATTGGGAATACTGAGGAAAGGCTTCTGCAGCTCCTGCAAGGCGATCGGCTCGGCCCCGGCGGGTACCGGTTCCAGCTCGATCAGGAGGCTGTGCTCGCCACGCACCAGCACGACATCGCTGGCCTGTTCGGCGACGCAGGCCAGGCGCGGCAAGCGCAATGTCTGTCCGGGCCGGGCATCCAGGCGTTCGCACAGGCGGGCGTCCAGGCAGCCGGTGTGGTCGAGCGGCTGGTCGAGCAGGTCGGCGGCACCGAGACCGAGGTAGTCGGCCAGGTTGGCGCTGACATGGGTGATCCGGTGGGGGGGCTCGGCGCGGGCGACGATCAGCGCCCCCCAACGCTGGATCGCCCCGGACAGGTGCAATTGTTCCGATTCGCAGCCAAGCACCAGGCTGGCCATGTCGTAGGGGGCGTGGTCAGTCATTGCGAGATCCAGATATTTCCCGGCGCTGGGCCAGCAATTGGCTGAAGGCACGGGCTTCCAGTGGCCGGTGGAACAGGAAGCCCTGGGCCATTTCACAACCGAGGGCGCGCAGGGCCGCGTGCTGTGCCTCGGATTCCACGCCTTCGGCGACGACCCGCATGCCGAGCGAGTGGGCCATGGTGACGATGGCGGTGGCGATCGACAGGTCGTCGCCCTGGCTTTCGATGCCGTCCACGAAGGATCGGTCGATCTTCAGTTCGTGGATGGGCAGCTTCTTCAGGTAGGCAAGCGAGGAGTAGCCGGTGCCGAAATCGTCGATGCTGATCGAGAGGCCCATTTCGTCCAGCCGGGCGAGGATGTCCCGGACCAGATCCAGGCGATCCATCAGCACGCTCTCGGTCAGCTCGATGCCCAGTTGTTCCGGGCCGACTCCGGTGCGGGCCAGGGCGGCAGCGAGGTTGTCGATGAAGCTGCGGTCGCGCAGTTGCTGGGAGGAGACGTTGACCGCGATGCGTGGCGGCGCGAGTCCGGCCTGGTTCCAGGCAGCGATGTCGGCCAGGGCCAGGTCGACGACGATGGCCCCGATCTGGCTGATCAGGCCGGCGCTTTCCGCGAGCGGGATGAACTGGGCCGGGGAAATCTCGCCCAGATTCGGATCGTTCCAGCGCAACAAGGCCTCGGCGCCGATCATCTCGCCGGTCGCCAGGTCGATCTGGGGCTGGTAGCAGAGCCGGAAGTGGCCCGCTTCGATGGCCACCCGCAGGCCGGATTCCAGGGTCAGGCGCTGGAGGGCGCGCACCTTCATCTCGTCGGCGAAGAATTGGTACTGGTTGCGTCCGCGCTCCTTGGCCCGGTACATCGCGGTGTCGGCATTCTTCAGCAGGGTCCCGCTGTCCTCGCCGTCGCTCGGGTACAGGCTGATGCCGATGCTGGCCGAGACATACAGGTTGTGGTCGTGAATCTTGAACGAGGCGGCCAGGAAATCGACCACCCGGCTGGCGATGGCGTGGATGTCGTTGAGATTGACGTCCATCAGCACGGCGACGAATTCGTCACCGCCCAGGCGGGCCAGGGTGTCGGCGTCGCGCACGCATTGCTGCAGGCGGGTGGCCGCCTCCTTGAGCAGCAGGTCGCCGATGTCGTGGCCGAGGCTGTCGTTGATGACCTTGAAATTGTCCAGGTCGATGAACAGTACCGCGAGTTTCTTGTTCTGCCGGCGTGCCTGGGAGATGGCGTGCTTGAGGCGATCCATGAGCAGGCCCCGGTTGGGCAGGCCGGTCAGTTCGTCGTGGGTGGCCATGAACTCGATCCGGCGCTGCGAGCTCTTGATCGCGGTGATGTCGCTGAAGATGGCGACATAGTTGACCACCTGGCCGTGCTCGTCCTGCACCGAATTGATGGTCAGCCATTCGGCATAGGTTTCGCCACTTTTGCGCTTGTTGAAGATCTCGCCCTGCCAGGCCCCGGTTTCCTTGATCGACCGCCACAAGGCGTCGTAGAACTCCTTGCCGTGGCGACCGGAGCTCAGCAGGCCCGGGGATTGTCCGATCACCTCGTCGATCGGGTAGCCGGTGATCCGGCTGAATGCTTCGTTCACCGTGATGATGCGGCCCCGGGCGTCGGTGATCATGATCGCCTCGCCGGCCCGGTCGAATACCTTGGCGGCCAGGTTGAGCTGGTCCTGGGCGTGGCGCTTGAGGGTGATGTCGGTGGCTTCGGTGCAGATCGCGCGCACCGTGCCGCTGCTATCGAAAATCGGGAAACTGACCCGTTGCAACCACAGCTTGCGACCCCGGCAGTCGACTTCCTCCGCCGCTTCCACCGCTTCCAGCCGGGCCATGGCCTGGAGGTCCAGTTCACGCAGGCGTTCCGACAGGGGTGAAGGGAACACCATGCGGTCGGTCTTGCCCAGCATGTCTTCCGATTTCACTTCAAATACTTCTTCGAAGCGCCGGTTGACGAATTCATAGCGGCCCGAGGTGTCCTTGAGGAAGACCAGCGAGGTGGAGTGGTTCATGATCGAGAGCAGGCGGTCCTGGCTCTCGCGGATCTGTTCCTGGGCCGAGACCAGGGAGCTGTTGTCGATCACCACCAGGACCACGCTTTGCGCGTTGCCGGTACTGTTGAGCACCGGGGTGACGTAGATCTGGTAGGTGTGGTCCCCGTCCTTGGCCACGAAGCTGTCCTTGCGATGATCCTGCAGGACGCTGTTGAGGGTGTCGCCGATGTCGGCAAGGTAGCCGGGCAGGGCGAGACGACCGAGATGCTGGCCGGAGATCGCCAGGGGCAGGTCGTAGTTGCGCATGGCCGCGCCATTGGCCCGTTTCAAGAAGAGGTTGCTGTCGAACACCAGGATGGGGAAGTCGAGGGTGTTGTAGAGACTCTCGAAGTCGCTGTTGATGGCGGCCAGCTCGGCCGATTTGGCCAGGCTTTCCTCGTTGACACTGACCAGTTCCTCGTTCGAGACCTGGAGTTCTTCATTCGAGGCCTCGAGTTCCTCGTTGGTCGCCTGGAGTTCCTCGTTGGCGGCCTGGACTTCCTCGTTGAGGGCCTGCATCTCCTCGTTCGAGGCGGCCATCTCCTCCATCAAGGTCTGCAAGTGCTCGCGCGTTGCCGCCAATTCCTGCTCGACCCGTTCATCGTCGACGCCGGCGTCGCGCTTCGACTCATGGGAAGGCAGCGTGACCTGCTCGAACACGACCAGGTAGATTTCCAACTCCGGGTGCTCGCCTACCGGGTGCAGGACCAGGCGCCAGGTCTGTTCGCCGAGGCTGGCGATGCGCCGCTTGCGGCTGGCGACCGTGGCCTGGAGCCGGCGCGTGCGATGCAGGGTGGTGAGCAGTTCGTTGGCCAGTTCCGGGACGATCAGGTGGGCCAGGTTCATGTCCGGGTTGCCGGTCGGGAAGCGCACCATCTTGTGCACCGGGCCATGGCTGTGCAGGATCCGGCAGCCGGCGTCGATCAGCAGGGCCGGCGTGTAGTAGTCGGCCAGGGCCTGCAGGAAGATGCGCTCGTAGGACCGCTCCTGGCTCCGTGGGCTGATCGGTGGCGGGGCCAGCTTGCCGCGCACCAGCACGCCGGTGGCCGGGGCGGCCTTGCCGCGCGGCCGGAAGATGCGGGCCCGGCGGTCGGCGGCGATGAACAGGCCTTCCTGCTGGCTCACGGTTTCCGAACGGCCGAGGAACAGCAGGCCGTCATCGCGCAGGGCGTAGCGCAGGGTCGACAGTACCTTGGCCTGCAACTCGGCATTGAAGTAGATCAGCACATTGCGGCAGGACACCAGATCGATGCGCAGGAAGGGCGGATCGACCGCCATGTCCTGGCGCGCGAAGGTGACCCGTTCGCGCAGGGCCTTGACCGGCTCGAAGCCGTTGCCGCTGGCGACGAAATAGCGGCCCAGGTATTCGGGCGGCACCTCGGCCATCGCGGCCTGGTTGTAGATGCCGCGCCGGGCCACGGCGAGCGCGTCGTTGTCGATGTCGGTGGCGAACACCTGGAGGACCAGGTCGTTCTTGCGCTCGGCGATCAGCTCGCTGGCCAGGACGGCAAGCGAATAGGCCTCTTCGCCGGTGGCGCAGCCGGCCACCCAGATGCGCACTTCCTCGCCCCCGCGTTTGCGCGAAACCAGGTCGCGCACATAGCGCTCCAGGGTGCGGAAGGTTTCCTTGTCACGGAAGAACTCGGTCACCGAGATCAAGGTTTCCTTGGCCAGGGCGTCGTATTCCTCGGGATGTTCGTCGCACCAGTGCAGGTAGTCGGACAGGGTGCCGGTGCTGGTGGCGATCATGCGCCGCTGCAGGCGACGCTGCACGGTGGTCAGCTTGTAGCGGGAAAAGTCGATGCGGGTGTGCTGGCGCACCCGCTCGAACAGGTCGGCCATTTCCGGATGCTTGTGCTCGCTGGCGTCGACCGCCAGCACGCTGTCGGGAAAACGCACCAGACGTTCGATTTCCTTGCCGATCTGGTCGGGCGGCAGCACCCGGTCGGCCACGCAGGCGTCGATCGCGGAACGCGGCATGCCGTCGTACTTGGCGGTTTCCGGCTGTTGCACGAAGGTCAGGCCGCCGGCCGACTTGATGGCGCGCAAGCCCCGGGTGCCGTCCGAGCCGGTGCCGGACAGGATGATGCCGACCGCGCGTTCGTCATAGTCTTCGGCCATCGACTGGAACAGCAGGTTGATGGACGGCTTCGGGGCAATTTCGGGGGACGGCGTGGTCAGGTGGAAGTGGCCGTCCAGGAAGGTCATGTTGACCCCGGGCGGGATGATGTAGATGACGTTGGTCTGCGGGCGCTCGCTGTCGCTCAGCTCGCGCACCGGGATCGCGGTTTCCCGGGCCAGGATCTCGGCCATCATGCTGCGGTGCGAGGGCGACATGTGCTGGGCCACCACGTAGATGCAGTCGAGTCCCGGGGTGAGCCCGGAGACGAATTGACCCAAGGCCTCCAGGCCGCCGGCCGAGGCGCCGATGCCGATGACATGGGGCCGCCGGTCTTCCTTGCTGGGTAAGTCCGTCATGCGTCGAGGTCAAGCGTTGGTTCGTTGGTACTAGATGATACCTGACCGGTTGGATTTGCAACGGTGGCCGTCATGTGCCGGGTGCATGCACCGGTTTGGTGCCGAATGAACACAAACAAGGCACCCAGCCTCCCGGTGTCGCCGTGAATCAGGCCAAGAAATCACGTTCCGTCGGCTGTTTCCGCGGGCGGCACGGAATCTGCTTGGAATGACTAAAACAAGGTGAATCCCATGGACATCCTGAGCCCTGACTACAACCTCGACCTGGCCTACGACGAACTGATCGGTCCCGACCGCCAGCCCCGGCCCGCCGCCCGCCCGCTGTTCGATTACCTGGCCGGCCTCGACGCAGGCGTCCTGGAGGCGCGCCGCAAGGCGGTCGAGGCGGCGATCATGACCATGGGCATCACCTTCACGGTGTACAGCGACGCGGGCAACATCGATCGTGCCTGGCCGTTCGACATCGTGCCACGCATCATCCCCGGCGCCGAGTGGCGCCGCATCGAGGCCGGCCTCAAGCAGCGCCTGCAAGCCCTCAACCTGTTCATCAACGATCTTTACAACGACCAGCGCATCGTCAAGGACGGGGTGTTCCCGATCGAAGTGCTCGAAGGTTCCAAGAACTTCCGTGAGCAATGCCGGGGCATCACGCCCCGCTTCGGCGTCTGGGCGCACATCTGCGGCACCGACCTGGTGCGCGACAAGGACGGCACGGTCTATGTGCTGGAGGACAACCTGCGGGTGCCGTCCGGGGTGTCCTACATGCTGGAAAACCGCCAGCTGATGAAGCGGCTGTTCCCGGAAATGTTCCAGTCCTCGGCCATCCTGCCGGTGGACGACTACCCGACCCAGTTGCACGACACCCTGGCCGCCCTGTCGCCGCGCGACACCGACCGGCCGGTGATCGCAGTGCTGACCCCGGGCATCTTCAACTCCGCTTATTTCGAGCACTCCTATCTGGCCCAGCAGATGGGCGCCTTCCTGGTCGAGGGCAGCGACCTGGTGGTCAAGGACGACGACATCGTCTACATGAAGACCATCTCCGGCCTGCGCCGGGTCGATGTGATCTACCGGCGCATCGACGACGACTTCCTCGACCCGGAAGCCTTCCGGCCCGATTCGGTGCTCGGCGTGCCCGGCCTGATGCGGGCCTGGCGGGCCGGCACCGTGGGCATCGCCAACGCGCCCGGCGCCGGGGTGGCGGACGACAAGGTGGTGTACGCCTTCGTGCCCAAGATCATCGAGTACTACCTCAAGGAAACCCCGATCCTGGCCAATGTGCCCAGCTACCTGTGCATGTACGAGGACCAGCGCGACTACGTGCTGGCCCATCTCGATGAACTGGTGGTCAAGCCGGCCAACGAGTCGGGCGGCTACGGCATGCTGATCGGCCCGCGCGCGACCCAGGAGGAGCGCGACCAGTTCGCCCGATTGATCCAGGACAACCCGCGCAACTACATGGCACAACCGACCCTGTCGATTTCCACCGCGCCGACCCTGATCGGCGACACCCTGGCACCCCGGCACCTCGACCTGCGCCCCTTCGTCCTGCAATCGAACAAGATGTATGTCACCACGGGCGGCCTGACCCGGGTGGCCATGAAGGCCGGCTCCCTGGTGGTCAATTCGTCGCAGGGCGGCGGCAGCAAGGACACCTGGATCGTCGACGGAGAGGAGGCCTGAGATGCTGTCGCGGGTTGCGGAAAATCTCTACTGGATGACCCGGTACCTGGAGCGGGCGGAGAACACCGCGCGCCTGATCAACAGTACCACCCAGGTCCTGCTCGACCTGCCGCGCGGTGCCTCGTTCGGCTGGGACGTGCTGATCAGTGTCGCCGGCCTCGACGACCAGGTGCGCGAGCGCGGCGTGGCCCTCGACGAAGCCAGCCTGATGACCTTCCTGATCGAGGACGAGGCCAATCCCAGTTCCATCCTGTCGAGCATTCATTTCGCGCGCGAGAACACCCGCACCTTCCGCGAGGTGCTGCCCATGGAGATCTGGGAGCGGATCAACGGCCTGTACCTTTACATCCGCCAGCATGCCGCGCGCGCCAGCCAGGGCCGGGGCCAGCGCTACGAGGTGTTGCAAGGCGTGATCGAGCGGCGCCAGTCGATCGTCGGCCTGCTCATGGGCTCGATGAGCCACGACATCGCCTATCAGTTTCTCAAGCTCGGCCGCAACCTGGAGCGGGCCGACATGACCACCCGCATCGTCGACGTCAATTCGGCGGTGTTGCTGCCGACCGATCCGGCCCTGGCCGTGCCGGCCACCGAACGGCTCTGGATGGGCACCCTGAACGCGCTGTCCGCCTACCAGATGTATCGCCGCCATGTCGGGGTCCACGTACGCCCGCGCGCGGTGGTCGACTTCCTGCTCAAGGACGCCCATTTCCCGCGCACCGTGCGCCACTGCCTGGACGAGATCGAGGGATGCCTCGCCGCGCTGCCCAAGAACGAGGCCGCCATGCGTGCCGCCCGCAACGCCTGGCGCCGGCTCGATCGGATGGACCTGGACGGCCTCGCACCGGTGGTCATGCACGAGTATCTCGACCAGGTCCAGGCCGACCTGGGCGCCATCCATGCCGCCGTGTCGAAACAATACTTCTATCTCCACCAGACCCCGGCCCAGAGTGCCAGCCAGAACCAATGACCGCTTCCCTGAAATTCCCCCGCTACGGCGACAAGACCAATTCCGCGTTTTTCGAGGACTACCTGATCAAGCTGCTCGAAGAGCGTGACCGGGTCGGCCTGACCCAGGCCATCCGCCAGATCGACGCCCTGATGATCACCGTCGAGCCGGGTAATTCGCTCGCCTACGTGCGCGAACTGTGCCTGATGACGCCCTACGTCTACCTGGTGACGCTGGAATCGCAGGATCACTACACCCACATCCTGCGCATCGACATGAGCGCGCCGGACATCCTCCTGCGCGAAGTCAAGGATCCCCACACCCGGGGCATCTTCCGCAGCCTGAACGAGGTCTACCCGATCGGCGCGCACAAGCCCAACTCCCGCTACATGGGCGAGGTATTCCGGGTCGAGAGCGTGCACGAGGTGGTCGAACTCCAGAAGTCGCGCGACGTGCGCTTCTTCAACCAGGACCAGATCCGCAAGCTGGAGATGCCGGGCAACATGGCCCTGGTCAAGCCCAGCCCCTACACCCACAACATCGTCGGCTACTGGGAGCGGCCGGAATCGGACATCCGCGTCTACGCCCTGGGCTGGAGTGCCATCGACCCCGAGGTCGACCGCGCCTGCCAGATGGCCAAGGACACGCAGGCCAAGTTGGGACTCGACACGATGTTGCTGCCGATCGACCACCTGGCCACCCGGGTCTACTCGCAGAACCGTGAGGCGGCGATCCTGGAATACCTGACCCTGACCAGCTATTACTACTGGGGCTCCTACGACATCGCCGACCAGAATTCCAGCACCAACGTGACCAAGAGCGTGCACCACGCCAACGAGCTGGAGAGCCCGGCCAAGGTGTTCACCGCCGCCAATTACCCGTATTTCGTCAACCACCTGCTCAAGCTGCCCAGTCCGACCGAACAGTTCGTGCGCAACTTCGGGCCGCGCCTGCACCACCTCGCCGTGGCGGTGGCCGATGGCGAGGTCGATGGGCGGCCCCACATCGACTACGTGGTCGACCAGCTCCGCCATTGCGGCCAGGATTTCCTGCTCGACGTGATCGGGTCCAAGGAAGAGGGCTTGAAGCAGATCTTCTCCAGCGCCTCGGAGTATTCCAGCCTGATCATCGAATACGTGCAGCGATTCGGCGACTTCCAGGGCTTCTTCACCAAGGACAATGTCTCCGAGCTGACCCACGCGGCCGGCGTGGACGAAACGCTGAAGGCCTTGCAGGCGGAGGCGGGCTAGTCGCCTCCAGGCCCCGGCCAGCGGCCATCGGCCCGCCATCCCGCCAGCCATTCGGGCAAAGCCTCCGCCGGCATCGGCCGGGCGATGGCATAGCCCTGGGCCAGCTCGCAGCCGAGGGCGAGCAGCCGTTCGCCGTGTGCCATGGTTTCCATGCCTTCGGCGATCACTTCGCGCCGGAACGCGGCGGCCAAGCCGATGATCGCCTCCAGGATGGCCAGGTCCTCCGGGTCATCCAGCATGTCGTGAACGAAGCCACGGTCGATCTTGAGGGTCTTGACCGCCAGCCGTTTCAGGTAGGTGAGTGAGGAATAGCCGGTGCCGAAGTCGTCGAGGGCGAAGGCCACACCCAGTTCCCGGCAGGCGTCCAGCACCCGGGCGGCCTGGCCGAGATCTTCCAGGGCGCTGGTTTCCAGGACCTCCAGTTCCAGCCGTGCCGGCGCGACTTCCGGATGCGCGGCGAGCAGGACGCGCAGGCGCTCGACGAAGTCCGGACGCTGCAAGTGCCGGCCCGAGATGTTGACGCTGATCGGGATGTCGAGGCCTTGGGCGCGCCAGCGATCGAGCTGGGCCAGGGCCTGTGCGATCACCCATTCGCCGAGGGGGGCGACCAGGGGCGATTCCTCGACCGCCGGCAGGAAATCGACCGGTAGGCGCAAGCCCAGTTCGGGATGCTGCCAGCGGATCAGCGCTTCAACCCCGACCAGTGCGCCGGTGCGCAAGTTGACCTTGGGCTGGTAGTGGAGCACGAACTCGCCCCGGTCCAGCGCCTGGCCCAGGCGGGCCTGGGTCTCGTGCAGGCCACGCACGCTGCGATCCTGTTCGGCGTCGAACAGGTGATAGCGGTTCTTTCCGGCCAGCTTGGCCTGGTACATGGCCTGGTCGGCCTGGCGCAGGAGCTGGTCGGCGTCGACCTCTTCGGGCTGGGGGTAGAAGGTGACCCCGACACTGGCCGACACCTGCAGGTGCTGGTCATCCACCGTCAGGGGTTGGGCCACGGCTTCGAGCAGCCGGATGAGCAGAGGCACGCTGCTGCTGGCGTCGGGCAGGTCGAGCAGGACCGCGACGAATTCGTCCCCGCCCAGGCGGGCCAGGGTGTCGCCGTCGCGCAGGATCTGCTTCATGCGCCCGGAGACGGTGCGCAGCACCTGGTCGCCGGCCGCATGGCCATGGTGGTCGTTGATCGCCTTGAAGCCGTCCAGGTCGACATAGGTGACCGCCAGCTTGAGCTGGCGCCGGCGAGACTGGGCCATGGCCTGGTTCAGGCGGTCGGCGAGCAGGACCCGGTTCGGCAACTGGGTGAGCATGTCGTAGTGGGCGATGTATTCCAGTTGCTGCTCATGGGCCTTGATCGACGAAATGTCCATGTGGATGCCGATCATCCGGAGCGGCTGGCCATGGTCGTCCCAGGCCACGATCTTGGCCACCGAGCGCAGCCAGATCCAGTCGCCGGCGAGGGTCTGGCGCCGGTAATCCATGGCCGTCGGGCCCCCCCCGGCGACACAGGCCTGGAAGGCGGCCTTGACCGCGTCGATATCGTCCGGATGGATGTGCGCCAGCCAGTTGTCCAGGCTGGAATGGAAGTCGCCCGGCGGGTAGCCGATCAGGGCCGGATACTCCGGGCTGACCTGGACCGCGCCGGTGGTGAGATCGAGATCGAACCAGGCCTGGTTGGAGGCCGACAGGGCCAGGCGCAGGCGCTCTTCGTTCAGGCGCAGCGCCTGCTCGGCCCGGCGTCGCTCGGTGATGTCCTCGCCGGCCGACAGGCCGCCGACGATGAGACCGGAGGCATCACGGATGCTGCTGTTGTGCCAGGCGATCAGGCGCTGTTCTCCGGTGCGGGTCAGCACCGGGTTCTCGTAATATTCGGAGCCGCCCAGGTCATCGGCCAGGGCCTTGCGGTAGACCGCACGCACTGCCTCGACATCGATGCTGGGTGGCAGGCAGGTCTCGAACCAGTCCTGGCCGATCAGCGCGTCGGCCGGCCAGCCGAGCAGTTCGGCGCCCTTGCGGTTGATCAGGGTGATGTGTCCGTCGCGGTCGAGGGCGACGATGATCGCCTCCACCGTGTCGAGGATGTTCTTGCTGGTGTCGCGCTCCCGGCGCAGGGCTTCCTCGCGGCGCAGCTCGTCGGTGATGTCGATGCTGAGGCCGACCAGGGCGACCGGCGCGCCCAGTTCGTCACGCTTCACCACCTTGATGACCCGCAGGTCATGGATCCGGCCATCGACGAAGGGCAGCTGCTGGTGGGTGATGCTGACACCATCGCTGGCCAGGGCCTTGTCATCCGAGCGCAGGCATTGCTCGCGGAAGTCGGCCGGTATCAGTTCGCCGTAGTGCGGCACCGACAGGAAACGGGCCGCTTCGATGCCCATGGCCTGGCAGAAGGCCCGGTTGACCACGCTCAGCTTGCCCTGGCCGTCCTGAAGCCAGATGCCGATCGGGGCATTGTCCAAGATCAGTTGCATGGCGGCCCGCTCGCGTCTGAGTGCCTGGTCGGCGAGGATCTTGTCGGTGATGTCGCGGGCCACCCCGAACAAGCCGATGATCGTGCCGGCGTCGTCGTGGATCGGATATTTGCGGTTGTCGACCCAGCCCTTGCGGCCATCAGGTGTCAGGTATTCCTGGACCTCGCGTGCCACCGGGGCCCCGGCGAAGACCGCTTTTTCTAGCTGGTAATAGGCGTCGGCATAGGGTTCCGGAAAGACCTCATAGTCGGTCAGGCCGATCAGTTCGCTCCAGTGGCGGGCCGGCGCGGTCAGGCTGACCAGGGTCTGGCTGGCCCCGGTGAAGACATGGTGGCGGTCCTTGAAGTAGATGAAATCGTCGGTGTTCTCCAGCATCGAACGCAGGCTGGCGGGCATCTTGTTGAGCGCGTCCGGATCGGCCAGGTCGTGGGCGTCGGCCAGCCACAAATACAGGGTGGCCGGGGTGCCGGGATCGGCAAGATAGCGGGCGCGCAGGCAACGGATGTGACCCTCGGGGTCGCGCAGGCGCAGGTGGCACTCGCCCTCGCGAACCGGCGCCCCGGGGTCGAACAAGGGCTCGACGAGATCGGCGTCGCCGGGATGGAAACGGCGGCTCACCGGCACCGCCGGGTCGTGCAGCCAGGCTGCACTCGCGCCGAGCACGTGTGCCACGGGGCCGGATACGGCATCGAGCCGGGCCGGTCGGGTCAGGGTGAAACGGAGTTCGACTTCGAGGGGCAAGCGAGCGCGGGTCATGAAGTGGGCTTTTTTTTCAGCTTAGCCCACGGTGCTGGGGCCCGCCATGAAAGATGACGGGGGTTCCGGGCCGATGGATAATCGCGGCCATGACATTGGATCGACGTGATTTCCTGCGCGGCCTGGGCGGCCTTCTCGCGGTCACGGCCACGCCCGCCCTGGGCCGGGCCCGGCCCCGCGTGGTGGTGGTGGGCGCCGGTTATGGCGGCGCCACTTGCGCGCGCTACCTGAAGCGCTGGGCCCCGGCCGTCGAGGTCACCCTGATCGAGCCCAATCCCCGGTTCATCTCCTGTCCGATGTCGAACACCGTGCTGGCCGGCTGGAACCGCCTGGATGACCTCAGCTTCGCCTACACCGACCTGGCCAAGACGGTGGACCGCTTCGTGCCGGATCGGGTGACCGCCATCGATCCGGACCGGCGCCGGGTGATGACCGTCGGCGGCCACGCCTTCGACTACGATCGCCTGGTGCTGTCGCCCGGCGTGGAACTGATGTTCGAGCGCATCGCCGGCTACGACGCCAACGCCCAGGCCACGGTCAAGCACGCCTGGCAGGCCGGCCCGGAGCAGACCGGCGTGCTGCGCCGGCAACTCGAGGCGATGCCGGACGGCGGCGTGTTCGTGATCGGCATCCCGATGGCGCCGTTCCGCTGCCCGCCGGCCCCTTATGAGCGGATCTGCCTGGTCGCCGACTACCTCAAGCGGGCCAAGCCCAGAAGCAAGATCGTGGTGCTCGATGGCAACGACGACATCATCGCCAAGAAGGACCTGTTCCTGGCCGCCTGGTCGCGCCACTACGGGTTTGGCACCGAGGCCAGCCTGATCGACTACCGTCCGGCCAACATCGTCACCGAACTGGACCTCGGCCTGCGCACCGTGCGCAGCGAATTCGACGCGGTCCAAGGCGATGTCCTGAACCTCATCCCGCCCATGCGCGCGGCAGCCCTGACCGGCGCGGTGGGCGCGCGCACCGGCGACGACGGCCACTGGTGTCCGGTCGACTACACCAGCTTCGAGTCGAGCGTGGTGCCTCACATCCACATCCTGGGCGATGCCATCTTGTCCAACCTGTCCAAGGCCGCCGCCCTGGCCAACAACGGCGGCAAGCTGTGCGCCTACGCCCTGTCGGAAATCTTCGCCGGGCGGGCCCCCGACCCGGCGCCGGTGCTGACCAGCACCTGTTATTCGGCCAGTGCCCGCGATGCGGCCTTTCACGTCGCCACCGTATTCCGCTACAACCCGGCCGAGCGAAGCATGGACGTGCAGCCGGGCAGCGGGCTTTCCGAGCGGGAGTCAGCCGAGGAATTCAAGTACATGCGCGGCTGGGCCCGGAACATCTGGGCCGACACCCTGGCGTTGCCGGACGGCTACTCCTTCAGCAACGCGGTCTGATGCCCCGGCTGCTGTTTGCCGACGACCATCTGCTGGTCTATGACAAGCCGGCCGGGATGCTGGCCGTGCCCGGACGCGGCGCCGACAAGCAAGACTGCCTGAGCACGCGCGCCCAGGCCCGCTATCCCGATGCGCGGGTGGTGCATCGTCTCGACCAGGCGACCTCCGGGCTCCTGGTCCTGGCGCGTGGCCTCGCGGCGCAGCGGGCGCTCAGCCGAGCCTTTGCGGAGCGCCGGGTCGAGAAGCGCTACATCGCCCTGGTCGCCGGCCGGCTGGCACCCCCGGCCGGCGATTGGGGCGTGATCGACCTGCCCTTGCGTGCCGATTGGCCGAATCGGCCCCGGCAGTGCGTCGACCTGGAACGCGGCAAGTCCAGCCTGACCCATTGGCGTGTCCTGGGGACCCAGGCCGGGGGGCAGGCCACCCGCCTCGAACTGGCGCCGGTGACCGGGCGCTCGCATCAGTTGCGGGTGCATCTGCGGGCGCTCGGCCATCCGATCCTGGGCGACCGGCTCTACCAGGGCCCAGAGGCCGCGCGCCTGTACCTGCATGCCTGGACGCTCGGCGTGCCGCATCCTGGAACGGGTACGAATCTACTATTCGAATGTCTTCCCACGTATTAAGCTGATAAGCGATTCCTGCACAGTCGAATCTGTCGGCCGTGCAACCGGGGGCGGAGGGGGGTGAATGCGGAAAATGATCGGATTCGTGGTGCTGCGTGTCTGCCTGGCGATGGCGCTCCTGGCCGCGTTGCCGGGTTGGGCGGATGCGCCTGGTCGTCCGGTGGACCATACCGTGATCGCCGCCGTGCTCAAGGATTTTCCTCCGTTGTACCAGACCAGCACCGACGGTCAACCGGAAGGCTTTGCCATCGACATCCTGCGCGACGTCGGCGAACGGACCCGGCTGCGTGTCGTGCACCTGCCGGTCGAGGGCTGGGACGAGGCCTTGCGGGCAGTGCGCGAGGGCCGTGCCGACCTGATCCCGGGCATCGGCTTCAGCCAGGTGCGGGAGTCCGAGTTCCTGTTTTCCACCCCGATCGAGACCGTGCCGGTCAACTGGTTCGTCCGCCATGACAGCACCCAGTTCCGGCACCCCGACGATCTCGCCGGACGGGCCGTCGGGGTCCTCGCGGAAAGTGCCGCGGCGAGCCGTTTGAAAGCCCGCGCGACCTATCGCGTGATGCCCTACGATAGCCTCGAGCACGCCCTGTTCGCCCTCTTGTCCGGCACGGTCGACGGGCTCGCGATCCCAGGGCCGGTGCTGTGGCGCAAGGCCCACGCCATCGGCATCGGCGACCGGATCAGGAGCATCGGCGAACCCCTGATGGAATTGAAACGCGGCTTTCTCTATCGCGCCGACCATGCCGCCCTGCGTGACTTCCTCGATCCATACCTGCAAGCCCACGTCGCCAGCCCGGCCTACCAGGCCCAATACCTGACCTGGTATGGCACGCCCACCCCCGGCTGGAGTGGCCAGCGGGTGTTCTGGATCATGTTGGGCTTGCTGGCTGTGGTGCTGTTCCTGATGCTGGCCTGGCGCACGGTCAGCGTCCAGCGCCTGAACACCCGCCTGCGCGAGAGCGAGGCCCGGCACCGGGCCTATGTCGAGAACGCCCCGCTGGGCATTTTCGTCGCGGACGGCCAGGGCCGCTATATCGACGTCAATCCCTCGGCCTGCCGGATGGTCGGCTATGCGCGCGAGGCGCTCCTGACCATGAGCATCACTGACCTGGCGCCGCCGGGTGAGCTGGAAATGGCCATCCACCAATTCCATAACGTTCGCCGCCTGGGCGCGCTCGAACTCGATCTGATCCTGCGGCGCAAGGATGGCCAGCACATCAATGTGCACTTGCGCGCCATCGTGCTGCCCGGCGACCGGGTCATGGGGCTGTGCCAGGATGTCACCGAGCAAAAGCGTGCCGAGGCTGCGCTGCGGGCCAGCGAAAGCCGGTTCCGGGCGATCTTCGAGGGCCTGACCAATGTCGCTGTCCAGGGCTACGACATGGATCGCAAGGTGGTTTACTGGAACCACGCGAGTGAACTCATCTACGGCTACCGTGCCGATGAAGTGGTCGGCCGCTACCTGGAAGACCTGATCATCCCGAGCGAAATGCGTGCCGCCGTAGTGAACAACGTCAGCGCCTGGGCTCGGGGCGGGCCGCCCATTCCGCCCGGCGAGCTGACCCTGCGGCGCAAGGATGGCACCCCGGTCACGGTGTTCTCCAGCCATGTCATGCTCCCCGATGCGTCGGGCAAACCCGAAATGTATTGCGTCGATGTCGACCTGACCGAACTCAAGCAGGCCGAGTCGCGCCTGAAACTGGCCGCCAGCGTGTTCACCCACGCCCGCGAGGGCATCATGATCACCGATGCCTCGGGGCGCATCGTCGACGTCAACGAGACCTTCACCCGGATCACCGGGTACTCCCGCGACGAAGCGGTCGGTGCCCTGCCGGCCTTGCTCAAGTCGGATCGCCAGGGGCCGGAGTTCTATGCCGAAATGTGGCGTGAACTGCGCGACAAGGGGCATTGGTACGGCGAACTCTGGAACCGGCGCAAATCCGGTGAAATCTACCCGGAGCTGCTCACCATCAGCGCAGTGCGCGACGTGTCTGGTCGGATCCAGTATTACGTCGGGCTGTTCTCCGACATCTCCGCGCAAAAGGCCCAGCAGCGCCAGCTCGAGCATGTCGCCCATTTCGATGCGCTGACCAGCCTGCCGAACCGGGTCCTGCTCGGCGACCGCCTGCACCAGGCGATGAGCCAGGCACGCCGGCGCGGGCAGCGGGTGGTGGTGGCCTACATCGACCTGGATGGCTTCAAGGCGGTCAATGACCACCACGGCCACGAGGTCGGCGACCAACTCCTTTCCGCCCTCGCCGAGCGCATGCGCCTGACCCTGCGCGAAGGCGACACCCTGGCGCGCCTGGGCGGCGACGAGTTCATCGCGGTGCTGATCGACCTGCCCGACATTCGCACCGCCGACCCACTGATCCAGCGGCTGCTCACGGCCGCCGCACAGACCACCCGGATCGGCGGGCTCGATCTCAAGGTCTCCGGCAGCATCGGCGTCACCCTGTATCCACAAGCCGAGGAGGTCGATGCCGACCAGTTGTTGCGCCAGGCCGACCAGGCCATGTATCAGGCCAAGCTGGCCGGCAAGAATCGCTTCCATGTCTTCGACGCCGAGCATGACCGCCACCTGCGTGGCCACCACGAAAGCCTGGAGCGGATCCGGCGCGCTTTGGCCGAGGACGAGTTGGTGCTCCATTACCAGCCCAAGGTCAACCTGCGCGATGGCCGTGTGATTGGCGTCGAGGCCCTGGTCCGCTGGCAGCACCCGGAACGGGGCCTGTTGCCGCCGGCGGCCTTTCTGCCGGAGATCGAGGATCATCCCCATGACATCGAGCTGGGCGAATGGGTGATCGAGGCCGCCCTGGCCCAGTCGGCGCGCTGGCGTGCAGCGGGCCTGGCCTTGCCGATCAGCGTCAATGTCTCGGCCCATCACCTGCAATTGCCCGATTTCGTCGAGCGGCTGAAACGGCGGCTGGCACTGCACCCGGAACTGCCGCCCGGCGCGCTTGAACTGGAGGTGCTGGAATCGAGCGCGCTCGAGGACGTCGAGCACGTCTCCCAGGTGATCGAGCACTGTGCCCGGATCGGGGTGGCCTTCGCCCTCGACGATTTTGGCACCGGTTATTCTTCGCTCACCTACCTGAAGCGCCTGCCGGCCAGCACCCTGAAGATCGACCAGAGCTTCGTGCGCGACATGCTCGACGATCCCGAGGACCTGGCCATCCTGGAGGGGGTGCTCGGCCTGGCCGGCGCGTTCCGCCGGCAGGCCATCGCCGAGGGGGTGGAGACCGTGCAACATGGCCGCATGTTGCTCCAGCTCGGTTGCCAGCTGGCCCAAGGCTTCGGCATTGCCCGGCCGATGCCGGCCGAGCAGTTGCCCGACTGGATGGCCGGATGGCGGCCGGATCCGGCGTGGTCCGGAACCCGCCAGGTCGATGCCGAGGCGCGCGCGGTGCTCTACGCCGGGGTCGAGCATCGGGCCTGGGTCAAGGCCATCGAGCAGTACGTGGCGGGCCTGCGCGCCGTCCCCCCCAACCTCGACCGGCACGATTGTCGGTTCGGGGTCTGGCTCGACGCCAGCCAGGCCACGCAGGCGCCGGCCCAGGACGCGCGGTTCCAGATGCTGATGCCGCTGCACGACCGGGTCCACGAGGTGGCTGCCGAGGTGCTGGTCGATTTTGCCCGAGGCGGCCGTGGCCAGGCCCTGGCGCGTTTGTCCGAGTTGCGTCGGGTGCGCGACGATTTGTTGAATTGCCTGTCCGGATTGCTCGACCGGAACTAACCCCGGGCACCTTACGAAAACCCGTCATGCCGACCAATGCGGGAGCGACGTAACGAGGGGTTTTCGAGGTGCCCCCTGGCGGAGTGTCATGCCATGAAGTTTCATGAATTGCCCCTCGGGGCCCGGTTTCAATATCAGGGACAGGACTGGGTCAAATGCAGTCCGGTCATGGCCCGGACGGCTGCGGGCGAGCAGCGCCTGATCCCGCGCTGGACGGTGTTGAGCCCGCGCGATGAAGCCCCGCAGGCCGATCCGGCGCGGCGCACCATCCCCCTCGACGCGGCATGCGCCCAGGCCGCCCTGGCGATCTTCCGGGATGAAAGCGCGGCCCTGCTGGCGCGGGTCGCCGAGGCCCCCGACACCGATTACCGAGCGGACCTCGAGGCCGCCTACCGACGCGCCCTGGATCAGCTGAAATGAGCCGGTCTATGCTGTAAGGGTCGGACACTGGCTGTCCGCCCCGCGCAGGAGGTGGGTCATGGGAAATTGGCTGTGTGCTGTGCTTGCGTGCTTGGCCCTGCTGGTTCCGGCCCCGGTGCTCCGGGCCGGCGACATCGAGGGCCAGAAGCCGGTTCTGTTCGTCGCCGACAGCTTCCAATTCCTGCCTGGTGCCTGGGCGCGTTACGCCGTGCGCGACGGCCCGACCGGCGAGGCCTATCGATTGTGGATCGCTACCCTGGATAAGAAAAGCTCCGGCCGCAAGCCGTCGTCCTGGATGGAGATCGAGGTGGAGAGTGCCGAAACGCCGCCGGTGGTGACCCGTTTCCTGGTTCGGGAAACCCCGGCAGGCCCGGGTGAGCTGCTCGACGTGATCGTGCAGATGCGCGGCTACGCGCCCTTCGTGGTGCCCGAGAAGTATTACAGGAGCGAGGACGGTTCCAAGGAAGTCGGCCAGTTCCAGGTCGCCCGCACCCTGCGCCGGGTGGCCGAGGCCTCCCGGGTGGTGGCGGGCCGGGAAGTGCCGGTGGTGGAGGTCGAGGCCATCGACAGCCAGGGCCGTCCCATGTCCGCGGTGGTCAGCACCCGGGTGGCGCCGATCGGCGTGATCGACGCGGAAGCGGCCGGCACCCGGATGACCCTGGAGGACTGGGGCGACGGCGCGACTTCACGGATCGAGGGCAAGCCGCTCAATTTCTACTACTGGATCATGCGACAGATCGGCGTCGAGTTATTCAAGTAGCCCGAGTGCACCAGGTCAGCGGCTGTTCTTGCCCATGTCCAGGAGCATTTCGCTGCGTGAGGACAGGGTGACCGGCTTCGGTTGCACGTGCCAGATCTCCCGGCAGTAGTCGCGGATGGTGCGGTCGGAGGAGAACTTGCCGCTCCGCGCCATGTTCAGGATCGCCATGCGTGACCAGTGCTCCTTGTCGCGGTAGGCGTCGCCGACCCGGTCCTGGCAGTCGACATAGCTCTGGAAATCGGCCAGCAGCATGTAGGGGTCGTGGTGCAGCAGGTTGTCGACCAGGGGCTTGAACAGGTCACGGTCGCCGCGTGAGAACAGGCCGTCGCGTACCAGATCGAGCACGGCCTTCAACTCGGCGTTGCCATGGTACCAGTCCATGGGCCGGTAGCCCTGACGCTTCATGGCCTCGACTTCGTGGGTTTCCAGGCCGAACAGGAAGAAGTTGTCCGGCCCGGCTTCCTCGCGGATCTCGACGTTGGCACCATCCAGGGTGCCGATGGTGAGCGCGCCGTTCATCATGAACTTCATGTTGCCGGTGCCCGAGGCTTCCTTGCCGGCGGTGGAAATCTGCTCCGACAGTTCGGCGGCCGGGTAGACGCGCTGGCCGAGGCCGACGTTGAAGTTGGGCAGGAAGACGACCTTCAGCCGGTCGCGCACCATCGGGTCGCGGTCGAGCACCTCGCCGATGCCGGTGATCAGGCGGATCATCAGCTTGGCCATGCGGTAGCCGGGTGCCGCCTTGCCGCCGAAGATGAAGGTGCGCGGCGTGATGTCCAGGTCGGGATCGTTCTTGAGCCGGTGGTAGAGCGCCAGGATGTGCAGGGCATTGAGGTGCTGGCGCTTGTACTCGTGGATGCGCTTGACCTGCACGTCGAACAGGCTCTCGGGGTCGATCACGGTGCCCAGGCGGCGGCGCAGGTAGCCAGCGAAGTCTTCCTTGGTGGCGCGCTTGATGTAGCGCCATTCGGCCCGGAAGGACGCGTCCTCGACGTGCGGCTCCAGGCCGCGCAGGCGGTCCAGATCGGCCGGCCAGCCTTCGCCCAGGGTGGCGTCGATCAAAGCGGCCAGACGCGGGTTGGCCAGGGCCAGGAAGCGGCGCGGGGTGACGCCGTTGGTCTTGTTGCTGAATTTCTCCGGGCTCATGGCGTGGAAGTCGGCCAGCACGTCGGCCTTGAGCAGTTCGGTGTGCAGGGCGGCGACGCCGTTGATGGCGTGGCTGCCGACGCAGGCCAGGTTGGCCATGCGCACGTAGCGATCGCCGTGTTCGTTGATCAGCGACATGCGCGACAGGCGGCCATGGTCGCCCAGGAAGCGGATGCGCACTTCGTCGAGGAAGCGGGCATTGATCTCCAGGATGATCTCGTGGTGGCGCGGCAGGACCCGGGCGAACAGGTGCACCGGCCATTGCTCCAGGGCTTCCGGCAGCAGGGTGTGGTTGGTGTAGGCGAAGGTCTTGCGCACGATGCCCCAGGCGCGGTCCCATTCGATGTCCTGCTCGTCGATCAGGATGCGCATCAGCTCGGCGATGGCCACGGCCGGATGGGTGTCATTGAGCTGGACGGCGAACTTCAGGTGGAACTTCTCGACCGGCACGTTCTGGTTGCGCATGATGCGCATCATGTCCTTGAGCGAGCAGGCGACGAAGAAGTATTGCTGCTGCAAGCGGAGTTCCTTGCCCTGGATCTGCTCGTCGTTGGGGTAGAGCACCTTGGTGATGTTCTCCGAGACCACCTTCTTGTTCACCGCGCCCCAGTAGTCGCCCCGGTTGAAGGTCGACAGGTCGAACGCCTCGGGCGCCTCGGCGCGCCACAGGCGCAGGGTGTTGGCGGTGTTGTTGCGGTAGCCGAGGATCGGGGTGTCGTAGGGCGTGCCCATCACGGTGAGGGCGGGCAGCCATTGCACCCGGTGGCGGCCGTCACGGTCGGTGAAATGGTGGGTGTGGCCACCCAGGCCGATCTCGACCGCCCATTCCGGGCGGGCCAGTTCCCAGGGGTTGCCATAGCGCAGCCATTTGTCGGTCAGCTCGACCTGCTCGCCGTCGACGATGTCCTGGTTGAAGATGCCGAATTCGTAGCGGATGCCATAACCGAGCGAGGGGATCTCCAGGGTTGCCATGGAGTCCAGGAAGCAGGCCGCCAGGCGGCCGAGGCCGCCGTTGCCGAGGCCGGGCTCTTCCTCCTGGCCGAGGATCTCGTCGAAATTCAGGCCGAGGTCGCGCAGGGCCTCGCGCGCCGTGTCGCAGATGCCCAGGTTGAGCAGGTTGTTGCCGAGATGGGGGCCGAGCAGGAACTCGGCCGAGAAATAGGCCACCGTGCGCGCCTGGTCACGGGTGTAGGTCTCGGCGGTGCTGATCCAGCGTTGCAGCAGGCGATCGCGCACGGTGTAGGCCAGGGCCATGTAGTAGTCGTTCTTGGTCGCCAGGGCGGGTGACTTGCCCTGGTAGTAGAACAGGTTGTCGAGAAAGGCGCGCTTGAGGATGTCCTTGCTCAATCCGGTGCGGGATTCTTCGTGGGCGGCTTCGTGGCTCATGGGCTTCGGCTTTCTTGATGACAGGGACGTTCAGCGCCGGAGATCGAGGGTGTAGGGATATTCACCCGGCAACTCCTCGTCCGGCGGCGCCATGGGGCCGACATAGGTGCCGGCCGGGGTGAACCCCGACAGGGCGCCGGTCCAGGGCGGGGGCGAATAATAGCCGGGCGTGTGGCCGCTGTCCTGAAAACGGATATGCCGACGGGCTTCGGCCTCGTTGGCGTTGACCGGGAAACGCTCGTAGTTGCGTCCGCCCGGGTGGGCGACATGGTAGGTGCAGCCGGCGATGGCGCGCTGGTTCCAGAGGTCGATCAGGTCGAACACCAGGGGCACGTGCGGGGCGATGGTCGGATGCAGCGCGGAGGCCGGTTGCCAGGCCCGGTAGCGCACCCCGGCCACGTATTCGCCATGGACCCCGGTCGCTTTTAGCGGCACCCGGCGGCCATTGCAGGCCAGGGCATAGCGACCGTCGGTCAGCCCGGACAGCTTGACCTGGACCCGTTCGACCGAGGAATCGACGAAGCGGGCGGTGCCAGCGCGCGTGGTTTCCTCGCCCAGTACCGGCCAGGGCTCGATGGCGGCGCGCAGTTCCAGCTCGATGCCGCCATGGCGCAGGCTGCCGTGGCGCGGGAAGCGGAATTCCAGGAACGGCAGGTACCACTCGGCCTGGAACGGGAAGCCGGCCTCGTTCAGTTCGGCGACCACCTCCTTGAGGTCTTCCCACAGGAAATGCGGCAGCATCCAGCGGTCGTGCAGGGCGGTACCCCAGCGCACCAGCGGGTGGTCGTACGGCGTGGCCCAGAAGCGCGCCACCAGACCGCGCAGCAGCAGCATCTGGGCCAGGCTCATGCGCGCGTGCGGCGGCATCTCGAAGGCGCGGAACTCGAGCAGGCCCTGGCGTCCGGAGGCGCTGTCCGGGGAATACAGCTTGTCGATGCAGAATTCCGAGCGATGCGTGTTGCCGGTGAGGTCGGCGAGCAGGTTGCGGAACAGGCGATCGACCAGCCAGGGCGGCGCGTCGGCGCCGAACGGCACCTGCTTGAAGGCGATCTCCAGTTCGTACATGGCTTCCGGCTTGCCTTCGTCGACACGCGGCGCCTGGCTGGTGGGGCCGACGAACAGGCCGGAGAACAGGTAGGACAGGCTGGGATGGTGCTGCCAGTAGGCGACCAGGCTCTTCAGCAGGTCGGGCCGACGCAGGAACGGGCTGTCGGCCGGCGTGGCGCCGCCCAGGGTGATGTGGTTGCCGCCGCCGGTGCCGGTGTGGCGGCCATCGAGCATGAATTTCTCGGTGCCCAGGCGCGACAGGCGGGCTTCCTCGTACAGCGCGGTGGTGCGCGCGACCAGCTCGTCCCAGGTTCGCGCGGGATGGATGTTGACCTCGATGACACCCGGATCGGGGGTGACCAGGAGTTTTTCCAGGCGGCCATCCGAAGGGGGCGCGTAGCCCTCCACGGCGACCGGCAGGTTGAGCGTGGCTGCGCTGCGTTCGACCGCGGCGATCAGGTCCAGGGCATGTTCAAGGCGGGCGGTGGGCGGCAGGAAGACGTGCAGGCAGCCACCGCGTGCTTCGACGCTGACGGCGGTGTGGGGGACGGCGACCTGGATGATGTTGGTGCCCTTGCCCCCCGGGCTTTCCCCCGATGGGGTGCGGGGTAATCGTTGCGGGTGGATTTCCGGGTGGCTGTTCTCGACGGTTTCGAAATGACTGTAGCGCGCCGCCACTTCGCCATGGAAGTCAGGCAGGGGCATGTGCGGCGCGAAGGGATCGGCCTCGCCGACATATTCGGCCTCGTCCTCGCCCACCCAGGGCAGTGACTGCAAGGGCAGCCTGAGTCCGACCGGTGAATCGCCGGGCGAGAGATACAGCCGCTCCCGGCGCATCGGCCAGGGCGCCGAGTACCAGCAGCCTACCTGTTCGTTCCAGGCCAGCGGCAGGACATAGCCGGACGGGGTGTCAAGCCCGCGTGACAGGACATCGGCCAGGCGCTTGCGTTCCAGGTCATCCTTGAGCTCAGCCCGGGCGAGGTCCAGGTTGGCCGGCAGCTCGGCTTCCTGGAGCAGGTGATGGAGTGCGTCCTCATAGGCCGGAATGACATAGCGGGGGGCCAGGCCCAGGTGGCGGGCCAGGGTTTCGGCGAAGCGGCGGGCGTCGTCCTCGGTGTGGCCGTAGTTCCAGTAGGCGGCTGCGAGCAGGCGGTCGTCGCGCCAGACTGGCACGCCATCCTTGCGCCAGAAGATGCCCAGCGCCCAGCGCGGCAGCGGCTCGCCCGGATACCACTTGCCCTGCGCGGTGTGCAGGAGGGCGCCGGGGGCGAAGCGTTCCTTGAGTCGACGGGTCAGCACTTCGGCACGTTCACGCTTGTGCGCCCCGAGCGCCTCGGTGGTCCATTCCGGCGCGTCCATGTCGTCGATCGATACGAAAGTGGGCTCGCCGCCCTGGGTCAGCCGGGCATCGAGCTGGTCGAGACGGGTGTCGATCAGGCGTCCGAGGGCATCGATGTGCTGCCACTGGGTGTCCGTGTAGGGCAGGGTGACCCGGGGGTCTTCCTTGAATCGGGTCACTGTGTTGCTGAAGCTGAATTCGACCTCGCAGGCGTCGGTCAGTCCCTCGATGGGCGCGGCGCTGCTCGGGTGCGGCGTGCAGGCGAGCGGGATGTGGCCCTCCCCGGCGAACAGGCCCGAGGTCGGGTCGAGGCCGATCCAGCCGGCGCCAGGGATGTAGACCTCGGCCCAGGCGTGCAGGTCGGTGAAGTCGGCGCTGGGTCCGGAGGGACCGTCGAGCGAGGGCTCGTCGGCGGTCAGTTGCACCAGGTAGCCGGACACGAAACGCGCCGCCAGGCCCAAGTGGCGCAGCACCTGGACCAGCAGCCAGCCGGTGTCGCGGCAGGAGCCGAGCGCCTTGGCCAGGGTCTCCTCGCAGGTCTGCACGCCCGGCTCCAGGCGGATGGTGTAGCCGATGGCCCGTTGCAGGGCCTGGTTCAGTTCGACCAGGAAATCGACGGTCGGCTTCGGCTCGCGCGCGATGCCGGCCAGCCAGGCGTCCAGCCGGGGACCGTGTTCATCTGCCTCAAGATAGGGCGCGAGTTCCTTTTTCAGTGCATCGGGATAGGCGAACGGCCATTGCTCCGCATACTCCTCGATGAAGAAATCGAATGGGTTGATCACCGTCAGGTCGGCGATCACCTCGACGTCGACCAGGAGTTCGCGGGTCTTGTCGGGAAACACCAGGCGGGCCAGCCAGTTGCCGAACGGGTCTTGCTGCCAGTTGATGAAATGGCCCTCGGGGCGCACCTTCAGGCTATAGGAGACGATCGGGGTGCGGCTGTGCGCGGCCGGGCGCAGGCGGATGACGTGCGGGCTCAGGCCGACCGGACGGTCGAAGCGATAGTGCGTGGTGTGGCGTAGGGCGACATGGATGGACATTGCAACTCACGGGGGCAAAGGGCCACCATGACGAGCAATTCCCATGCCGGACCGGATTCAGCCTTCCATGGGCTTGCCCGGAAAGCTGAACACGCGATGCTCTTCGGTGCCCAGGGCTTCGTTTTCCCACGGGAAGCGGGGCAGGTTTTCCAGCGCCTGCATGAGGCCCTGGTTCCATTTTTCCGACAACTCCCGGGCAAACGGATCGTCATCGGTCAGGTACATGCGGCGGCCTTCGGCCAGGCTGTCGCGGGTGTAGAGCAGGAGTTCCACCGGGGGGCCCACGGTGACGTTGCTGCGGATGGTGGAGTTCATCGACACCATGGCACAGCGGGCAGCGCGTTCGAGATCCAGGCCACGCTTGATGACCCGGTCCAGGATCGGCTTGCCATACTTGATCTCGCCGATTTGCAGGAAGGGGTGCTCGCGCGATTCGTGGATGTAGTTGCCCTGCGGGTAGACCATGTAAATCTCGGGCGGCTGGGCACCGATCTGGCCACCGAAGATGAAGGTGGCCTCGAAATTGGTGTTGGCCGTGTCGCGCTCGGCCTGCTGCTTCTGGACCATGCTGCTGACGATGCCGACGTAGTCGGCCGCTTCCTGCATGGTGGCCACGGTGAGCAGGTTGGGCATCAGGGCGGCGGGTACGTCACTGTTCAGCTTTTTCACCACGGCCTGGGTGGTGGCGAGGTTGCCGGCCGAGAGCAGGACGAAGTAGCGGTTGCCTGGCCAGGAGAAAGTGTGCGTCTTTGAATAGGTGCCGACATTGTCGGTGCCGGCATTGGTGCGGGAATCGGAACAGAACACGATTCCTTCGTCGACGTTGATGGCGAGGCAGTAGGTCATGGTGGCGCGGATTCGATGGCTCAGGCGAATCTAAACACAGATACTCGCGGTGATAAACCCTCAATTTTTGGCCAGGAAATTGCGATAATGAAGTCATGAATAGCAGCCAACTGACTCGAATACTGTCCGGTCTTGCCGATCAAGGCTGGTGCGTGATTCCCGATTTTCTACCCAATGATGCGGTGGCGGACTTGCGCGAGGCGTGCCTGGCTCGCCATGCCAGCGGGGCATTCCACCAGGCCGGGATCGGATCTGGACGCGCCGAGGTGCTGTCCGAGGTCCGCAGCGACCATATCCTGTGGCTGGAACCGGACGATCCGCATCCGGCGGTGCGCCGCTACCTGGATCTGACCGAGCAGCTGCGACAGGCAGTGAACCGGGATTTCTTCCTCGGACTACATGAACTGGAAGCCCATTTCGCGCTGTACCCCGAGGGCAGCTTCTACAAGAAGCACTTGGACCGCTTTCGCGATGACGACCGGCGCACCTTGACCGCGATCGTCTACCTGAATCCGCCCGACTGGCAGGACGAAGACGGCGGGCAGCTGCACTTCTGGACCGATCCCTCCGGCGAGGGTGATCCGGTGGTGATCCAGCCGACCGGCGGGACGCTGGTCACCTTCCTGTCCGAGCTGTATTGGCACGAAGTGGCACCGGCGCGGCGGCCACGCCTGGCACTGACCGGGTGGTACAAGCGCCGTTGAGTCAGGCGTCGTCGCCGACGAACGGATTGTGGCGGCGCTCCCAGCCGAAGCTGGACGACGCGCCATGGCCGGACACGAACTGGACGTCGTCACCGAGGGGCCAGAGCCGTTCGCGGATCGAACGAATCAGGTCGTCATGGTTGCCGCGCTCGAAATCGGTGCGGCCGATCGAGCCCTTGAACAGTACGTCGCCGACGAAGGCCAGCTTGCGGCCGGGGTGAAAGAACACCACGTGACCGGGCGTGTGGCCGGGACAGTGGCGGACTTCCAGCACCTGATTGCCGACCGTGACCGTGTCGCCGTCGTCCAGCCAGCGATCGGGATGCACCGCCAGGGCGGGCGGAAAGCCGAACATCCGGCTTTGCTCGGGCAGCCCGTCGAGCAGGAAGGTGTCGTCCCGATGGGGACCTTCGACCGGCAGGCCCAGGCGTTGCGCCAAGTCACCGACCCCGCCGGCATGATCGATGTGGCCGTGGGTGATGAGCAGCTTTTCCAGGGTCAGGCCGCGCTCGGCGACGGCCGCCAGGAGTTGTTCGATGTCCCCACCGGGATCGATGAGGGCGGCACGACCCGTGGCCGCATCCCAGACCAGCGAGCAGTTCTGGCGGAACGGCGTGACCGGGATGACCGCGACCTGCAAGCCGCTCAATTGCCCGCGACCTTGTTCACCGCGTTCAGGAAGCGACCGGCCTCGGCCGGGGAAGCCACGTTGCCAGCCATGATCTCGCGCGGGCGGACCGAACTGCCGTAGAAATCGCGGTTGGCGTCGTTGTCGACGTCCAGTTTCGCGCCTTCCAGGGAAACTCCGGCAAACAGACCGCGGCTGCGTGAGTAGGAAAGGATCTCCGCCTTGAGGTCGACGTCGGTGGCTGCTTCGCCCCGGCGGCCGATGGGTCCGGCGGCGATGCCGGCGTCGGCACCCAGGGTGAAGGTGCCGTTGATCAGGCCCTCGACGCTGCGACGGGTCTTGAACACCAGGACTACGTCGGTCGACTGGGCGCCGATCTGCCAGCCGACACTGCCGGCATAGAGCTTGAGGAAGACGGGCTGGCCCCAGCGGCCGTTGCTGTCGCGCACGGTAAGCAGGCCGCGGCCATAGCTGCCGCCGACCACGAAGCCGGCCTTGATCACGCCCGGGATGACGGCGATGCCCTGGGCGTCGCGCAACAGCTTGGGTGGGATTTCCTGCTCGGGCAGGACCAGGGTCTTTTCCAGGATTTCGGTGGCAGCCTCGATGCGGTCGAGCGGGTCGACGGCGGCAGACTGGGCGAACGCGCTGGTCATCAGGGCCGCGAATCCGAAGATGAGGGTGGCGAGACGGGTCATGGCTTTTCCTTGTTCATGGGGCGGGAAGGGGCACCGGTTAGTCGGCAAACGGCCGGAGTCGTTCCATACTTTTCCTGGCCCTTCATCTACGCTAGCCTAGCGCGGCCTCCACGTTCTTGTCATCTTTCATGCCCCCCCTCGCCGCGCCCGAAGCCCTGCTGCTGCTGTCCAGCCACTGCCCGCATTGTCCGGCCATGATTGCCCTGTTGGTCGATTTGGTCAAAGCGGGTCGGCTGGCCCGCCTGGAACTGGTCAACGTCGAGGTTCGCCCCGACCAGGCCGAGGCGCTCGGTGCGCGCTCGGTCCCCTGGGTTCGGATCGGAGAATTCGACCTGCCGGGCGTGCGCAGCCGCGAGGAAATCCTGGACTGGATCGATCGGGTCGGCCGGAGCGAGGGCATGGCGGATTACTTCCACGCCTTGCTGCGCGATGGCCACCTGGCCCAAGTGCTCGACCTGGTCCGGCAGCGGCCGGCGACGCTGGCCGCCTTGCTGCCCATCGTCGCGAATCCCGAGGCAAGCATCAACGTCCGCATCGGCGCCGGGGCCGTGTTCGAGGAATTTTCGGGGCAGCCCGCCCTGCACGCCCTGGTCGACGGCTTGACCAAGCTGGCGCGCCATCCGGATGCCCGGGTGCGCGCCGATGCCTGTCATTACCTCGGCCTGGCGCGGACCGAAGCGGCACGCGCGGGCTTGGCGCTCTGTCGCCAGGATGACGACGCGGCCGTGCGGGAAATCGCCGAGGAAAGCCTGGCCGCGCTGGACTCAGTCGAATAGGTCGTCGAGCGCCTTGCGCGGATCCTGGGCCGGGGTCGACGGCGTGTCGGAAAGCCCGAACAGGTCATCCAGTGCAGCGCGTCCGCCGGACCGGACTGCGCTCGAGGCGGCCGGCTGGAACCACTCGCAAAAGTTGGCCCGGGTCTTGTCCTTGACCTCGTCGGCCATCGGTTCCATGCAGGCCTTGGCTTTGCCCGGGGCATGGTGCCGGCACATCCGGCAGACATGCAATTCGGCATGACAGGCCGGACATTCGGCCCGTCGGCCATAGGGCAGGGGCACCGGCCTGAGGTTCTCTCCGCATTTCCAGCAGTTCAGTTCGCTTGGATTCATCCCGAGGCCTCCGGGTCAGTGCCCAGCCCGCCCTCGGGGAGCGGCAGGGCTTGTTCCAACAGGGTGTTTTGCAGGTGTTCGATCAGGGGCAGGCTCGGGTAGCCGTCCGCGGGCAGCCCGATCCGTGCCTGGTAAGCCCGGATCGCGCCCCGGGTGCGCGTGCCGGGAATGCCATCCGCCGGACCGGCGTCATAGCCGAGCATGCTGAGGCCTTTCTGGAGATATTCCATTTGTGTCCGGCTCAGGGGCGCGGGCGCGTCCTCGGTTCGCCATTCCAGCGCGGGCGCGCCAGCCAGGCGGTCGGCAAGGTGTCCGACCGAGAGCGCGTAATGGACCGAACGGTTCCATTGCATGATGACCCGGAAATTGCTCATGACCAGGAAGGCCGGCCCCTCGATGCCTTGCGGCAGAATCAGGGAGGCTGGCTGGAAGCCGGCTGGCAGGGGGGCGCCATCGGGCCGGGCCAGGCCGAGCAGGGACCAGGTGCTGAGGGGCTTTTGCCACTCCAGTCCGGTGTCGGTGAGATCCAGCCCTTCGGGCAGCCGGACTTCCAGGCCCCACGGTTCGCCCGGACGCCAGCCGGCCTGGCGCAGGTAGTTGGCAGCGGAATGGAGTGCGTCGGCCAGGGAACCGATGAGGTCGATCCGGCCATCGCCATCGCCATCGACGGCATGCGCGAGCCAGGTGGACGGGATGAACTGCATCTGGCCCAGGGCGCCGGCCCATGAGCCGACCAGATCGGTCGGGGCAACCCGGTCGCGCTCGACCAGGCGCAAGGCATCGAGGAGCTGCTGACGGAAGAACGCCGGACGGCGGGTATCCTGGGCCAGGGTGGCGAGGCCGGCGAACAGGGGCGTGTTCCCCAGATAGCTGCCGTAATTCGTTTCCAGGCCCCAAAAGGCGACCAGGACCTGGGCCGGGACGCCGAAACGCTGTTCGACTTCGCGCAACAGGGCGCCATGGGTTTCGAACTGGGCCAGGCCATGGGCAAGCCGCCCGTCATTGACCCGCTTGGCCAAGTAGTCACGGAAGGTTTCCAGGAATTCCGGTTGCCGGCGATCGTATTCGAGCAGTTTCGGAATCGGCTGGAGACCGTCCAAGGCGCGGTTGAGCGTGGCTTCAGAGAGACCTCGGCTGGCGGCTTCTCGGCGGAATTCCGCCAGCCAAGTCTGGAAGGGATCCGGTTCGGTCCCTGGCGGGTCTGTTTCGGCAAGGACACTGCCCGGGACGAGCACCAGGCAGAAAAGCAGTGCGCGCAGGTGGGAATGGGTCGGAACAAGCATGGGCTCAGGCTAACATAGCCTTTTATCGAGAAAAATAGTCCCGTGACCGACCTGTCCCGCTGCCTCGAGTTCACTGACCTGATCGACCGTTATGACGCCCTGATCCTGGATGTCTACGGCGTCCTGGTCGACTTGTCCGGCGCATTGCCCGGCGCGGTGGACTGGATCGACACGCTGAACCGGCGTGGCAAACCCTATTGGCTGGCGAGCAATACCGCCGCCCGCCTGCCGGAATCGGCGGCACGTCGCTATCAGGCGTTCGGGCTCGACATCCCGGCCGAGCGGATGCTCAGTGCCGGGATGTTGTTGCGGCCGTATTTTGCAGAGCATGGCCTGGCGGGCAGCCGGGTCAGGGTGCTCGGCCCCGAGGACAGCCAGGCCTACGTGGTCCGCGCAGGGGGACGGATCGCGGCGCCGGGCGAACCCTTTGATGTCCTGGTGGTGGCGGATCAGGCCGGGTTTCCGTTCGTGGACAGTGTCGATGAGGTCCTGAGCCATCTGGTCGAAGTGATCGACGCCGGTCGGAGGCTGCCCATGCTGTTGCCGAATCCGGACCGGATCTATCCGACTGGCCGGGGGATCGGTTTCACCGCCGGGGCGATCGCCGATTTGATCGAAGGGGTGCTGGCACAACGCTACCCGGGGCAGGACGGGCTCCGTTTCACTCGTCTGGGCAAACCGTACCCGGGCTTGTTCGAGGAAGTGGTCCGGCGCGCGGGCAGCCGGAAGCTTGTCATGGTGGGCGATCAGCTGGAGACGGATATCTTGGGCGCAGTACGGTTCGGTATCGACTCGGCCCTGGTGCCGGGCCTCCTGACCGGCGCCAAGCGGACGCTGGACGGCGTGGCGCCCACGTATGTGCTGACCCGCGGCGGGTGTTGATCGGCCGAATTGCCGGGCGCCTTTGGTGGGCCTGTACCATGTTGGTCTCCGACCAAGGTCGCCATAGTGGAATTTCACGTCGTCACCCAAAGGGCTGCAATGCGCTTTACGCCCATCACCACGACTCGGCGGGCCACGCTGGCCGAAGCCTTTCCGGAAGTGTTCGGTGCCTCGGCCCTGCCGCCCGAGACACCCGAGCGTGACCCTGCGTTCCAGTCTGGATCGAAGTGGCCGAACCGGCCGATGCTGAGTGTCGAGCCGCCCCGGCAGTTCGAGGCACGGGTCGGCGAGGACCGGCGCAAGCAATGCCGCCGGGTGCTGCGGATCGCGGTGCTGCTGGACACCCGCGCGGGGGGTGATCGACGCAGGGAAGCCCGGCGCCAGGAAGACCTTGCCAACCACGTGGTTCGAATCATCTGAACCCGGCCGCAAGGCCGGGCACCACGATCAGAAGCGGTAATTCACCTCGGCGGTGTACTGGCTGTCGCGGTGCTCATGGCCCAGGTCGTTGGCCGAGAAACGCACCAGCCAGTGCTTGTCCCGGGATTGCCAGAACAGATCGAGGTCGGCTGACCAACCGGCCTCCAGCTTGACGCTGTTGGCCTCGTCGGCGAACCGGTCATCACGGTAGGCCAGGCGGCCGGCCAGGTACCAGCCCTCCGGGCGGATCCAGGTGGCGCCCAGCATCAGGGTGTGGCGGGCCAGGAAGGGCACGTCGAGACCACTATTGACCTGTTCGGAATCGGTCAGCACATAGCGGCCAGCCAGGGCCCATTGCCGGTTCAGCTGGTGGTTGATGGCGAAACCGGCCTGGCGCACGTGGCCGCCGGCATAGTCCGGGGCGTCGGTGAACTCGTACAGGTCGTCGCGCAGGAGCTGGCCGTAGTCACGCGGCCGCAACTTGCCCAGGCTTTCCAGTTCGGAGACCGTGAACGGTCGGATCTCGAAGCGCTGGTTGTCGATGTCCTTGTAGTCGAGGAAGCCGGTCACGAAGGTGTCCGGGCGGACTTCCCATTCGCCCTGCACGCGCAGGCGTTCGAGGTCGCCTCCGCGTCGGACCAGACGGTCATCGAGCGGGATGCCGGCCGTGGCGACGTGGCCCAGGGCGCTCATGCCGGCCGGTCGCCGCCAGTGTTGCCAGGCGACCCGGACCCAGGTGTTGGTGTCTGGGTGCCAGACGGCACCCAGGCGGGGCAGCAAGGCATCGTCGTCGAGGTTCTCCTGGACCGGACTGACGGCTTCGGGTGGATCGAAGAAAGTCAGGTAAGGCTGGTCGGTGGCCCGTCGGCGGGCCTGCTGGTGGACCAGGTCGGCTTGCAGGGTCAGGGTGGGAGAAAACTTGAAGCGATCCGAGACGTACAGATCCAGGGTGTGCTCTTCCAGGCGGTAGTCGTTGCGCAGGTCGAACATCAGGTCGTCCAGGCGGGTTTTTGTGTCGCGCCGGGCGTAGTCGGCCCCCCAGGTCACCTGATGGGCATCCCGCCAGGCAAAGCTGTGCCGGAAGGAGAACTCCGGCAGGTCGACCTCGCCGTCGGCCTGGATATCGGAAAAGGCGAACACGCCTGTGGTTTCTTCTTCGGACTGGAACAGCCCGGCCTTCAACCAGACCTGGTCATCTGGCGCCCGCTTGTAGTTCAGGCCCAGGTCGATGCGCCGGGTGTCCAGGCGGCTGAGGGTCTCGAAGGGCAGGCCACCCAGGCTGCCCGCAGGTTCGCTGTCCAGGGTGGAAGCATCGGCGAACACGAACAGGCCCAGGTCGTGCCGGGGTTTGAGGCCCAGCGCGGCAGTGAAGACATCCAGTTCGTAGGGGCGCTCGGCCAGGTCCCAGTCGACATTCTCATAGGCCAGGTACCAGGCCAGCGGCGTCGGCTCAGCCTTGAAGCCACTGTATTGCAATTGCGGGCTGAAGCCATCGACCGTGTCGGAGGTGGTGTAACGCAGGGACAGGTCGAGATGGCGGGCAGGCGCCTGGATCAGAGGCTGAAAGCGATTGCCGGTACCGAACACGGTGGGATCGGTGAGCAGGCCCTGGAACAGTGCCGAATTCTTGGTGAACAGGCCGGTGTAGCGGTCGGCCAGGAACAGGTGGCTGCCAGCCCAGAAGGGTGAGTAGGAATCCTGGGCATAGGCGCGTGCCCAGTCCTCCAGGCCCATGAAGGCAAAGGCCTGGCCGAGGTTGGCGCTGCCCTGCTGGTCGTTGGCCAAGGCGTTGAGCGACTTCAGGTAAGGCAAGCGGAGCCGGGCGGCCCGTGCCGATTCGACGGCATCCGCCGGTTGCAGCAGGTCGTTGGCCATCATGGCGGCCATGAAATGCGGCAGTGGGTCCTTGTCGTCGAGCGCGCTGGCGCGGGCCAATTCCTCGCGTGCCTGTCGGTGGTCGCCGAGTTGCCAGTAGGCGACCGCGGTATAGACGTGGGCACGGGCATAGCGGGGTTCCATGACACCGGCCTTGAGCAGGTGTTCCAGCGCCTTGTCGGGATGGCCGCGCTTGAGTTCCAGCACGCCGAGACCGGTCTGGGCGACATAGTCGGCCGGGCTGGCGGCCAGGGCCTGGCGATAGGCGGCGTCGGCCTCGGGGTATTCGGCCATGGCGGTGTAGAGCGCGCCCAGTTCGCCCTGGTAGCCGAGGCCGGCGGGATTCAAGGTGATGGCCCGGTCGAGGTCGGTGCGCGCGGCGTCGAATCGGTCGCGCTCGGCGAGCGCGGCGCCACGTCCGAACCAGGCCCGGTCGTCGTCCGGTTTCATCGCCAGGGCGAGATCGTAGGCCGACAGGGCGGTGCTGGCGTCACCTTCCCGCTTGGCGATCTCGGCCCGGACCCGCCAGGCTTCGGCACTGGTGAAGTCGCGGTCCAGGGCGGCATCCGAGGCGGCCATGGCCTCCACCACGCGGTCGTCGGCGAGCAGCAGTTCGGCCTCTCGGGCGAGCAGGCCGGGATGGTCGGGAAACCGTTTCAGGCCGGCGCCGACCTCGGCCAGGGCCTGGTCGAGCCGTCCCTCAAAGGCGGACAGGTCGGAGAGCATCAGCCAGGGCGCCGGCTGGCTCAGGTCGGCGCGTTCGGAGAGAGCGCCCAGTCGGGTCCGGGCGGCTTCATGCTCGGCGGCCAGGATCTGGCGACCGGCCTCGGCCAGTTGCCAGGCTTCGCCGTCCTTCAGCGATCCGGCCTGGACCAGCGCTTGTCCTGCGGCCTCGAGCCGGCCCGCGCGCAGGTGGCTCCAGGCCAGGCCGAGGGCGGCCTCGGGTTGGGAGGGCGCGCTGGCGAAGGCGGCTTCCGCCTCCGGCCAGCGGCCCAGGTCGGCCAGAATCCGGCCGCGCAGGACCGGATCGGGGGTCTCGGCGAGCCGTTGCCGCAAGCTGGGCAGGGCATCGCCGTCCAGGCTGACGAAACGCCAGGGGGCGGTCTGGTAGGCACTGACCCACTGGATGCGATCCTTGAGGTTGCGTACCGTCAGCTTGACCGGGGCCTTGCCGGCTTCGGCCACGGCCTGCTCGTCGGCGGCGACCTGGACTTGGCCCTGTTCATTGCCGAAGGCGATCGCCCCACTGAACACAGAAAGCGTGGACTGGCCGGCTTCGTCGACCGCCATTTCCCAGTCGGTGCCCCGGATGCCAGCCACCGCAGTGGGCGTCTGCCACTCCAGGGTCTTGGGCGGCGTCTTCGATTGCACCCAGGCCCGGCCGGCGTTCTGCCGGAACTTGGTCTGTCCGGCACTGCGCGGCGCGGCCCCGAGCGCCACCACGTCGAGGCTGGTGTTTTCATTCAGGCGGATCTGGGTCCGGTCGGACAGCAGCAAGGCAGCACGCGCGCCCTTGCCGGTGCGCAGAGCATAGCCCGGGGTCAGGCGCATGTCGCGCTTCGCGCTCTGCCATGGAGCCCCGAGGCGGGCCCGGACCTCCACGCTTCCCGAAAGATCGATCAGGGTGGCCACGCCGGCCACGGTCTCGGCGCGGACGATCAGGCTGAAGCCGGCCAGTAACAGGATGGCGAGAAATCGCATGCTCGGGGTCCTCGGGCGCGCTGGCTCAGCGCATGTTCTTCAGGGCGGTCTGGGCGGCTTCGTTGTGCTGGCTGTAGGCGGCGCCAAAGGTGGTGAGCAGGGCCTTGGGCGATTTGCTGTACAGGGTGCGCACGGCGTTCAGATCCTTGTACAGCTGGTCGACCACCGGGGTCAGTTTCTCCGGCGGCGTGGCCGGGCTGGCCAGCTTAAGGGCCAGGTATTGTTCGAGGGTGACGCCGGCCTTGTCGAGGGCCTGGGCGTAATTCTGGATGGCGGTCGCGTAGCTGGTGTTGCTCTGGTAGGTCTTCACCGCGTTTTCCAGGTTGGTCTTGGCCAGGCTCCATTTGGCACGCACCTGCTCGGCGGTCTCGGCCGAGGTGGCGGCGAAGGTGGACAAGGAAAAGGCCAGGGACAGGCTCAAGAACAGTGTGACAAGTGCGCGCATGGGTGGTCTCCGTGGAATGGCTGCGTGGACAACCCCATCATAGGGGATACTTGGTGGTCAAGAGATGAACATTCATACTTGGCGGGATGTTACATGTGGGCTAGCTGGCTGTCTTCGAGCCAGCGCCAGGCACCGACCGGCAAGTCCGCCGGCAGTTCGACCGGCCCCACGGCGATCCGTTGCAGGGCCTCGACCCGGTTGCCCACCGCGGCCAGCATGCGCTTGACCTGATGGTAGCGGCCCTCGTGGATGGTCAGCTCCAAGCGGTGCTCTTCGATCTGACGGCAGGCCCGTGCCGCCACCGGTTCGGGGGCGTCGCGCAACTGGACCCCCTCGAGCAAGTGGGCGATCTGGCGGTCGTCGACCGGGTGCCGGGTCGTGACCCGATACACCTTGCAGATCCCGTGCCGGGGCGAGATCAGCCGGTGCAGCAGGGCGCCGTCGTCGGTCAGCAGGAGCAGGCCAGTGGTGTCTTCGTCGAGCCGGCCGACCGGTTGCACGCCGCGCGCGACCAGCGGCGGCGGCAGCAGGGTGAGTACGCTGGGATGATGGCTGGGCGCGCGCGAGCACTCGTAGCCGGCTGGCTTGTTCAGGATCACGGTGGCCTGTGCACGGGCGCGCCAGGGTTCGCCATCCACCGTGAATTCAAGTCCATCAGGGACGCAGGGGTGGTCCGGGTCGCTGACCGGCACCCCGGCCAGCGTGACCCGACTGGCACGGATCAGGGCTTGGCATTCGCGCCGGCTGCCAAAACCCTGACGGTGCAGCAGGCGCTCGAGGGTGATCAGGCCGGCCACAGGGGGGGCTCGTCCATGGCCGCGATTTGCTCGCGCAGTTCCAGGATGCGTTCCTCCCAGTAGCGCGGGCTGGCAAACCAGGGAAAAGCGGCCGGGAAGGCCGGGTCGTCCCAGCGCCGGGCAATCCAGGCTGCGTAGTGGATCAGGCGCAGGGTGCGCAGGGCCTCGATCAGGTGCAACTGGCGCGGTTCGAACGCCATGAAGTCCTCGTAGCCGGCCAGCACGTCGGCCAGTTGCCGGGATTGGCTGGCGCGATCGCCTGAGAGCAGCATCCAGAGGTCCTGGATGGCGGGGCCCATGCGGCTGTCGTCGAAGTCGACGAAATGCGGTCCGTCGTCGGTCCACAGCACGTTGCCCATGTGGCAGTCGCCATGCAGGCGGATCGGTGTGAATGCCCCCGTGCGGTCGAAGGCACGGCGGACGCCGTCCAGCGCTTCGGCCGAGAGACCGGCCCAGATCGGGCGGAGTTCTTCCGGGATCGTGTCGTGTTCCAGCAGCCAGGTGCGCGGTTCGACCCCGAAGCTGTCGATGTCGAGGCAAGGCCGGGCCTGATAGGCGGACAGCGCGCCGACGGCATGGATGCGGCCGATGAAGCGGCCCAGCCATTCCAGGGTCGCGGGGTCGGACAGTTCAGGCACCCGGCCGCCCTGACGCGGGTAGATGGCGAAGCGGAAGCCGGCGTGGCTGAACAGCGTGCCGCCGGCCATCACGAAGGGTGCCACCACCGGGATTTCCCGGGCCGCCAGGTCGGCGGTATAGGCATGCTCTTCCAGGATGGCAGCATCCGACCAGCGTCCAGGGCGGTAGAACTTGGTCACCACGGGGGGGGCCTCTTCCAGCCAGATCTGGTACACCCGGTTCTCGTAGCTGTTCAGCGCGAGCAGGCGGCCGTCGGCCCTCAGGCCGGTGCTTTCCAGGGCATCCAGGATCGTGTCAGGGTTGAGGTCGGCATAGGGATGCGGCATGGGTTTTGGGATACACTGGGGTACAAACATCTTACCCCGAGTCGCCATGTCCGATTGTTGCGATCACGACTGTCCGGCACCCTACCAGCCGGGGCACCTGGGCATTCCCCAGGTGGGCCGTTTCGACCCGGAAGCCTTCGAGCGCGCGGTCACCGACCTGTTGCGCGCCTGTGGCATCGAGCCGGACAACAGCCATACCGGTCGCACCGCGCAACGGGTGCGCGAGCTCTGGCAGCGACGCCTGCTGGGCGGCTACCAGATGGATCCCGGTGCAGCGCTGGGCGACGGCTTCGACGATAGCCGGGACGACATGGTGGTGGTGCGTGGCATTGCCGTCCACGGTGTGTGCCCGCATCACTTGGTGCCGTTCCGTGGTGTGGCCCATGTGGCCTATATCCCAGGCGGGCGCCTGCACGGTTTCGGCCGCATCGCGCGCATGGTCGACGCCATCGGGCATCGTTTCACTTACCAGGAATGGATGACCCGCGACATCGCCGAGGCCCTGGTCAGCCATGGCCGCGCGCGTGGCGCCGCCTGCGTGATCGAGGCCGAGCAGCTGTGCCTGCTGCTGGGCGAAGATCGGCGGGGCGACGAACGGGTGGTGACCCAGGCCTTCACCGGATGTTTCCGGGACGACGCACAAACGCGCGCCGAATTCCTGCGCGCCATCAATGGGCGCATGCCCTGATTTCGAAGAGGAGCCGACCATGAAGACCCCGATTCCCGAGACGCCGTCCAGCTACGACAGCACTCGCATCATCGAGCGCCCGGATGGCTTTTACTGGACTGACCGCGAGACGGGTGAGGCCTATGGGCCGTTCGAGACCCTGGTTGGGGCGGTGAACGACATGGAATACCAGGACGACAGCGACTACGAGCCGGCCGAGTCCCTGGCCGAGGCGGAAGAAGAACTGGGGCTGACCGGCTGGGTGGACCCGGATACCGGTGAACTCGCGGAAGATACGTTCACCCATCTCGAGGATCACTGATCCGCCCATGCATCCGTTGCTCCTGCGCCAGGTCCGGCGCCACCTCGGTGAAGGCGTCGCCTTGCCGGCGGAAGTCGGGCGCCTGCTCGACGCGGTCAGCCAGCAATACCAGGATGCCGACCAGGAGCGCACCCTGTTGGAGAACGCGCTCGAGGTCAATTCATCCGAGTTGCGTGAGCTGAACGACCGGCTCCGGGTCCAGAATGCCGAATTGACCCGGACCATGCTCAACACCCTGAGCGATGGCGTCTATGCCACGGATACCGAGGGTCGGCTGACCTTCATGAATCAGGCCGCCGAGCGCCTGTTGGGCTGGCGGGAAAGCGAGTTGCTGGGGCAGTCGATCCATGCCCGGGTCCACGCAACCCGGCCCGACGGCAGCCCTTATCCGGACGAGGACTGTCCACTCGCCCGGGTGATCCGGGGCGGTGCGCCCCAGGCCTCGGGCGAGGAGTGGTTCATCCACCGGGAGGGGCGTTACATCCCGATCACCTACCGGGCCGGGCCCCTGTATCAAGCCGGGCGCCTGATCGGTTCCCTGGTTTCGTTCCGGGATATCACCAGCCGCCTCGAGAAGGATGCCAGCCTGCGGCTGCGCAATGCTGCGCTGGATGCCGCTGCGAACATGGTCGTGATCACCGATGCCGAGGGCGTGATCCAGTATGTCAATCGGGCCTTCGTCGCCACCACCGGCTACACCGATACCGAAGTGATCGGGCGTCATACCCGGCTCTTGCAGTCGGAGCAGCAGGACGAGGCGTTCTACCAGCAGCTCTGGTCCACGCTCCAGTCCGGCCAGGTGTGGGAAGGCGAACTCCTCAACCGGCGCAAGGACGGGGTCATCTATCCGGAGCAGATGACCATCACGCCCTTGTTCGAGGCTGGTCGGATCAGCCATTTCGTCGCCATCAAGCGGGACATCACCGAGGAAGCCAAGATCCGTACCCGCCTGCGGCTGATCGAAACGGCGATCCAGAACGCGGCGCAGGGCGTGGTGATCACCGATGCCCGCCTGTCTGGGGCCGGGCCGCGTGTGCAATACGTCAATGATGGTTTCATTCGCCTGACCGGCTATTGCGAGGATGAGATCATCGGCATGCCGCTGAGCCGACTGGAAGGCGACGAACCGAGCGGAATCCTGATGCCGCGCGTCTTCGAGGCGCTCCGGCATGGCCATGCTTTCGACCTCGATGCGGAAGTGGTCAGCGCCTACGGCAAGCCGATCGAGCTGGAATGGCATTTTGCCCCGGTGCGCGATCCGAGCGGCCAGGTCAACCATCTGATCGGCATCCTCACCGACCTGCGCCCCCGGCGCAAGATCGAGGAGGAACTGCGCGGCGCGCGCGACCAGGCCCTGGAAGCGTCTCGTCTGAAGTCGGAGTTCCTGGCCACCATGAGCCACGAGATCCGCACTCCGATGAACGGCATCATCGGCATGACCGACCTGCTGCTGGACACGCCGCTGACCCCGGAGCAGAAGGACTTTGCCAGCGTGGTCAAGGATTCCGCCCACGCATTGCTCACCATCCTCAACGATATCCTCGATTTCTCGAAGATCGAGGCGGGCAAGGTCCAGATCGAGCAGACCGAATACGACCTGGTCGCGGTGGTCGAGGGGGTCGCCGAGCTGTTGGCGGAAAAGGCCCGCGAGAAGGGTTTGTCGATGTTGACATTCGTCGACCCCGCGGTGCCGGGGTCCCTGCTGGGCGATCCGACCCGGCTTCGCCAGGTCCTGACCAATCTGGTCGGCAACGCGGTGAAGTTCACCGACCACGGTGAGGTTTCGATCCGGGTGACCCTCGATGCCGACCACCGCGAATGCCAGTTCGAAGTGCGCGACACGGGCATCGGGATCCCCCCCGAACAGCAGGCCCGCCTGTTCCAATCGTTCACCCAGGCGGATAGCTCGACCACGCGCAAGTATGGGGGCACCGGACTGGGCCTGGCCATTTCGCGCAGTCTGGTGGAACTGATGGGCGGCTGGATGAACCTGGACAGCGAACCTGGCGTGGGTTCCTGTTTCCGTTTCGGTCTGCCAGTCGTGCCTGCATCCGCGCCTGCGAGCCAACCGCCCATGGCGGCCCTGGACCTGGCCCGGGTTCGCCTGCTGGTCGCCGATGACCAGCCCTTCAGCCGCGAGATCGTCCAGCGCTACTGTGAATCGTGGGGCATGCGGGTGGCGGCCGCCGCGACCGGTGAAGAAGCCCTGGCCCGCTTGCGCGAGGCCGCGCGTGCCGGGCAGCCGTTCGATGTCATGGTGGCGGAGATGCTGCTGCCCGGGATGGATGGACCGGCGCTGGCGCGGGCCGTGCACGCCGATCCCCGCCTGGCCGCGGTCAAGCTGATCCTGCTCACCGACCGGGATCGCCGCCAGGCCCAGGAACTTGCCGCGCGCACGGGCTTCGGAACCAGCCTGTCGAAGCCGGTGCGGCAGTCCCTGCTGCTCGATGCCATCGCCGACGTGCTCGGCCAGGAATCTCCGCCGGAGGCCCCAGAGGACACCGCGCCGCAAGCCGGGGCGCCGCTGCGCGAGGCGTTGCGCGACCAGCGCCTGATCCTCCTGGCCGAGGACAATCCGACCAACCAGAAGGTGGCCCGCTTGATCCTCGACAAGCTCGGCCACGCCTGCCATGTCGTCGATAATGGCCAGGCGGCGCTCGATGCCCTGGCGACGTTGCCCTACGCCCTGGTCCTGATGGATTGCCAGATGCCGGTCATGGATGGCTACGAGGCCACCCGCCAGTTGCGCCAGCGCGAGCAGGCCCAGGGCCTGGCGCACATCCCGGTCGTGGCACTGACCGCCAACGCCATGCTCGGCGACCGGGAACACTGCCTGGCGGTCGGCATGGACGATTACCTGACCAAGCCGATCAGTGGCGACAAGCTGAGCGCCGTACTGGCGCGCTGGCTGCCCGCCCCTGGGACGACCCGTCCTGCGCCGGCCCCCACCGACCCGGTGCCGGCCCCCGCGTGCGCAGTGCCGCCGCTCGACCTCAAGCGGTTGATCGCCGACCTGGGCGAGGAGGACACCCGCATGATCCTCGGCGTGTTCCAGGAAGACATGCGTGATCAGGTCACCCGGTTGCGCGAGGCGGTCCTGGACCATTCGCCGGAGGCCGGGCGTCTGGCCCACGCCCTCAAGGGCAGCAGTGGCAATGTGTCCGCCGAGGAGCTTTCGGGCCTGGCCGGACGCATCGAGCAGCACGTGCGACGCGGCGACTGGGACGATGCGGTGATCGAGCTGCACTATCTTGAAAAGGCGCACCTGAGGGTGCGGCACTATCTGGAGGCCTGGTTGCGGTCCGGCTGACCCTGCCGGTCGGCCAGCCCCCATGTTCCGGATGCCTGACTTGGAATAGCGAGATGAACATCCTGATCGTCGATGACAACCTGACCAACCTGGCGGTGCTCAAGGCACTGACGTCCCGGGTGGAAGGCACCACGGCGCACGTCTTCAACCAGCCGGCGGAGGCGCTTGCCTGGTGCCAGGCCAATGCGCTCGACCTGGTGCTGCTCGACTACATGATGCCGGACATCGACGGTTTCGAGTTCCTGCGCCGCTTTCGCGGCTTGCCCGGGATGGAAGAAGTGCCGGTGATCATGGTCACCGCGGATCACGAGATGGATGTCCGCTACCGGGCCCTGGAATTGGGTGCCAACGATTTCCTGACCAAGCCGGTTGACAAGACCGAGTTCCTGGCCCGGATGCGCAATCTGCTGGCCTTGCGTCAAAGCCGAAAGCAGCTGGCCGACCGTGCCGCCTGGCTGGCCGAGGAGGTGCGCAAGGCGACCGCCGATATCGTCCAGCGCGAACGCGGCGCGATCTTCCTGCTTTCCAAGGTGGCGGAATACCGGGATCCGGAAACCGGGGCCCACATCCTGCGCATGGCCAGTTATTCGCGCCTGATCGCCGAGCGCATGGGCCTGTCCACCGACCAGGCGGTGTTGTTGCACGAGGCCGCGCCCATGCATGACATCGGCAAGGTCGGCATTCCCGACCATATCCTGCTCAAGCCGGGTCGCCTGGATGCCGAGGAAATGGCGGTCATGAAGCAGCACGCCCGGATCGGCTGGGAAATCCTCACTTCGGCCCCGTTCGAGAACGACCTGTTCAAGGCGGCTGCCGAGATCGCCCTCAGCCATCACGAGAAGTTCGACGGCAGCGGTTACCCGCGTGGCCTGGCCGGCGATGACATCCCCTTGTTCGGGCGGATCGTCGCGGTCGCCGACGTGTTCGACGCCCTGACCTCAGCGCGGCCCTACAAGCCGGCCTGGGAACTGGATCGCGCGCGGGCCTTCATCGAAGACAACCGCGGCCTGCATTTCGACCCGGCGTGTGTCGAAGCATTTCTCCGGCACTGGGACGGGGTGCTGGAAATCCGGGTCCGTTACGAGGACGAGGTCTTGTCGGTCTGAGTCGTCGCACTCAGGGCCAGCAGGGTATCCGCCTCGTCACGCCGGATCGTGCGCCAGGGCCGGGGCACCAGTCCGGGCACCCGCGCTCGGTAGCGCCGATAGGATTCACCGAAGGCAGCGATCAACTTGCGTTCCTCGGCCCGGCTGCCGAGCCAGAGATAAAGCGTGATCGCCAGCACCCCGATCAACCAACCGGCATTCATCTCCCGGGTCCATAGGTAGAGCAGGCCGAGGCTGTACCAGGGATGGCGCACATAGCGATGCAGGGGCGACAGCACCAGCCGGTCGCGCCAGCCGGTCGCGGCGTGGCGCGATCGCCATTGCCGCAGGCCGGTGAAGTCCATGCCATCGTACCAGCGCAGGCTCCACAGCAAGCCGGCCGTCACGATGACCAGCGCCGACCAGGAAAGCCACGCCGGCACCGGCCACAGCGGGGCTCCCGGATAGGTCCAGGTGAGCCAGAGCGGCGGGATCAGCAGAATCAGGGCGAGGCCGTTGTAGGCCAGTCGGTAGCCGGGCGCGAAGGCCGGCCAGCGGCGTGCCACAACGGCCTTGACACGGTCGCTGGCCAGCCAGGAATGGAGCGCGCCGTAGCCGAGCCAGGCGGCAGCGATGCCGAGGAGCCAGTCGGGATGCTGCATCAGCGGGCCTGATGCTCGAGCAGGTGGCCGGCGCCGGCGTCCTGGCCGAGTGCCTCGACCAGCCAGGGCAGCTCCGTGCGCAGTGCCTCGGCCAGGCGCCAGGGCGGGTTGATGATGAACATGCCGCTGCCGTGCATGCCGATCCCGTCCGGGCTCGGGGTCTGCACGTCCAGGCGGGTGTGCAGCCAGGCCGCCACGGGCAGGCGCTTGAGCCGGTCCTGCAAATCGCGCGCCTCGGCCCGCGCCAGGCAGGGATACCAGACTGCGTAAGTGCCGGTGGCAAAGCGGTCGAGGGCTTCCTTGAGGGCACTGACCACGCGCCGGTAATCATCCTTGATCTCATAGGACGGATCGATCAGGACCAGGCCCCGGCGGGGTTGCGGCGGCAGTACCGACTTCAGGCCGGCCAGGCCGTCGCCGGCCACGACCTTGATGTGCCGGGGTTGTTCCGAGAACACCTGGCGCAGGGCCTCGGCATCGGTGCCGTGCAGTTCGAACAGGCGCAGCTGGTCATCCTGCCGCATCAGGCGGCTGGCCAGCCAGGGCGATCCCGGATACAACCGCAAACGGCCCTCGCGATTCAGGGCGCGGACCTGATCGAGGTAGTCGGCGACCAGGGGCGGCGCATCCGTGCGCTGCCAGAGCCGGGTGATGCCGGTGTCGTATTCGGCGTTCTTGCGCGCGTAGTCGGAGTCCAGGTCGTAGAGGCCGGCACCGGCGTGGCTGTCAACATACCACCAGGGCTTGTCCTTCTGGTTCAGGTGACGGAGCAGGGCCACCAGCAGGCAATGCTTCAGCACATCGGCGTGGTTGCCGGCGTGAAAGGCGTGGCGATAGCTCAGCATGAGGCGCAGGGGGCAGGAGAATTGTCGGAGGTCAATTCTAGGCGCAATTGCCGGGTTGACGATGCGAAGTGGTTGCCGGGACGGGCAGTCCAGTAGTTTAATGGCTTGGAAATAAACAAGGAGACCCCATGAAGAAGCTCATCGCCCTGGTGTTGGCGGGCCATGCCGGCCTGGCGTTTTCAGCCGCGGAGCCCTACCCGGCGACCGATCACCGGATTGCCATCGAGGTGACCGCCAAGGAGCGCAACCAGATCCTCTACGAGATGCGGGAGTTCCTGCATGGTTGGCACAACATCCACCATGCCCTGGCCAAGAATGACATGAAGGCCGTCTCGGTCGAAGTGCAGCCGATGAGTGAAGTCATGCACCGCCTGCCCGAGGCGACCCGGGAGCGTCTGCCGGAGGGGTTCCTGCAGATGGGGCTGGCCATGCACGAAGCGTTCCGCGGCCTGGGAAAGATTGCCACGGAGAGCGGTGATATGCAGAAGGTTCAGGAACAGATCGCCGAGATCACCTCCTACTGCTCGGGGTGCCACGATACCTATCGGCTGGAAGTCACCCGGCGTCCCCGCGCCGCCAAGAACTGACCGGGCGGCCGCCCTGGCGGTCAGGGGGCTGGGCCGAGCCGGGAAATGTAGTCGCTGACCGCGGCTAGGTCTGGATCGGTATAGCCGCGGATGACCTTGACCATGTCCGGATTGGCGTCGCGGCGGCGGCCGGAAGTCGACTGGATGGCCTTGTTCTCGCGTCGCAGGTAGCTGTAGTGCTGGCCAGCAACCCTGGGGATGAACTTGCCGGCGTCGCCTTCACCCTGTGCACCGTGACAACCGGCGCAATCCTGGACGTAGAGCTGCTTGCCGCGCGCCAGGTGCAGGCCGTCGCCCTTGCCGTTGCCCGCCGGTATCGGCAGGCTGGCCAGATAGGCGGCGATATGGGCAACCTCCTCGGTGGTCACGACATCCTGGGCGATGAAGGGGTGCATCTTGGGGTTGTGCCGCATGCCCGAACGGGTATCCGCCATCTGCTTGATCAGCACGCGGGCATGCTGTCCGGCCAATTGCGGGTAGTCGGCCTCCGCGCGTCCGGCGCCATCGGCCTTGTGGCAGCCCCGGCAAAGGGCGTAGGCGGATTTGCCCCGAGCGGGATCGCCCTGGATGGCCAATGCGGTCGCCAGTTCAGAGGGCGCTTCGGCGCGCACCGACAGGGCGACTCCCCACAGGACGAATAACAACAGGCGGGTTTTCATGAGGTCTCCCGTGGATTTACGGCTGGCTAGCCATGTACTCTGCCACCGCCCGGGCTTCCTGTGCGGTCAGCCGTTGTGCGACGGTACGCATCACCTTCTTGCCGTAGTTGCGCTTGCCCGCGGCATACAGGCGGAATTGTTCGAGGGTGTAGTCGACATCCTGCCCGGCGACGCGCGGGAACCGGTCCGCCCCTTCGCCACCCGTTTCGTGGCATCCGTCACAGGAAGGTACGCCGGAGTCCGGGTTGCCTTCGAAATAGACCCGTTTGCCCAGGGCCAGCTGATCAGGCGCCGTCACCCGACGCGGTGCCGGCTTCTGCTGGATCAGAAAGGCGGCGATGTGGCCGGCATCGGCATCGGCCAAAGCCTGCGCGATCGGCTGCATCACCGGACTTTCACGCTTGCCTTCCCGGTAGGCACGCAGTTCGGCAAGCAGATAGTCGGGTTGTTGGGCCGCCAAATGCGGGGTCCCCGGGACAGGGCTGTTGCCATCCACGCCGTGGCAGGTGGCGCAGTGTTCCGCGACCAGACGCGCGCCCAGCTTGGCATCGGTCGCGCAGGCAGAGTGGGCATGGATCGCGGCCAGTCCGGCCAGGGCCGACAAGGTGACTTTCAGGAAACGGCGAGCGCTCATACGTGCGGTTCGGGACGAGGCGGACCGAGCTAGGGTAACGGATTGCCATCGGCTCGCAAGCATCACGCACCTTGATTTTGATCCTGATCAAGGTTGTCAGGCGCGGCTCCGGGACGAACGCGCATGTGTTTTCGGATAGACTGCGCGGATTCAAAATTGGGAGCTCGCAGCATGGCAAAGATCGTGATCCGCGTCCTGGTCCTGACTCTGGCGGGGCTTTTGCTCGCCATGCTGGGCTGGACCTGGCTGACGCTGAACTATGACTATTCGGAAGGCGAGCGGGCCGGCTATGTGCAGAAGTTCTCGAAGAAGGGCTGGCTGTGCAAGACCTGGGAGGGCGAGATCGCCATGGTCACCATGCCCGGCGCGATTCCCGACCGGTTCGAGTTCACCGTGCCGGATGATGCGGTGGCGGAAAAGATCAATGCCATGGCCGGCACCCGGGTCGTGCTGCATTACGAGCAGCACAAGTTCATTCCCTTTTCCTGCTTCGGCGAGACCGAGTATTTCGTCACCGATGCCAAGCCGGTCCGCGAGCCCGACAACAGGGCGGTCGTGCCGCCGGGCGTACCGGTCCCGGCGCCCTGACCCCCGGCCTGTTCAGTCCTCGGGGATGAACGCCAGCGCCGCCGAATTGAGGCAATAGCGCAGGCCGGTCGGCGCCGGTCCGTCCTCGAACACGTGGCCGAGGTGACCGTCGCAGCGGGCACAGCGGATCTCGGTCCGGATCATGCCGTGGCTGTTGTCACGCAGTTGCCTGATGTGCGCCGGGTCGTAGGGCGTATGGAAGCTCGGCCAGCCGGTGCCGGACTCGAACTTGGCCGAGGACCGGAACAAGGGCAGGCCGCAAAGCCGGCAGGCGAAATGCCCGGCGCGCTTTTCCTTAAGCAGGCCACCGCAGAATGGCGGCTCGGTGCCCTGGCGCAGGAGCACCCGGCGTTCTTCTTCCGTGAGTCGTTCGGCCAGGCGGGCTTTTTCAGCCGGGTCCAGTGGGGTCAGGTCGTGGCCACTTACGGAGTGTGTCGGCATCGACATGCGGGTGCCTTTCATGACGATTGTCGGGTTGCGGGATGTTATTGATGACGTTCAATATCTTCGTCACAAATCAATGGTAGAACCTGACCATTGATTGTCGATGTTCAAAAATACTACGTCAGAGAGTGTCATCATGGCTACGCTTCATCAGGTTGCGCATCGTTCGTCAGGTCTGGGTCGGGAGGTCGATTTCTCGCCGGAGATGCTTGCCCAGGCCCGCAGTCGGGTGGAACGGGTGGTGCGCGCGGCCCGCTCACGCAACCCGGATACCGTGTTGTTCCTGACCATGACCGAGTTGCAGCAGTTGTTTCCGGGATTGACCGACATCGAACTGTCGGGACTGTATCGCGCCATCCAGGCACAAGCCAAGCCGGGTGAGGAACGCGGTCTGGCCTGATGACCGGTGATCGGTCCGGGGCGGGCCGCCACGTCTGGGTGGTCAACTGCGGCAGTTCGTCCCTCAAGTTCGCGGTTTTCGGCCTGGATGGCGCGCAGGTGCTGGCCACCGGGCTGGTCGAGCGGATTGGCGCCGAGGGCGGTCGTCTGCGTGCCACCTGGCCGGGAGACCGGCGCACGGACGAGGTGGCTTGCTTCAGCGATCATGCCGAGGCGCTTCGGGGCGTGTTCACGCGCTTGCGCGACGCGGGGCTTGCCGCACCCGACGTGATCGGACACCGGGTGGTGCATGGCGGCGAGCGCTTCACCGGCCCGACCCGCATCGATGCCGAAGTGTTCCTCGATCTTCAGCGGACGATTCCTCTGGCGCCCCTGCACAACCCGATCAACCTAGCCGGGATCGCAACTGCTCGGGCGCAATTTCCCGACACGCCCCAGGTGGCGGTCTTCGACACCGCTTTCCACCAGACCTTGCCGGAATCCGCCTGGCGCTATGCTTTGCCGCGGGATTGGCATCACCGCTGGGGGGTGCGCCGGTATGGTTTCCACGGGACTTCGCATGGCTACGTCGCGCGCCGTGCCGCGCGCTGGCTGGGCCGCGCACCGGAGGACTGCAACCTGATCAGCCTGCATCTGGGCAACGGCGCCAGCGCGGCGGCCATCGAGGCCGGTCGCAGCGTCGAGACCTCGATGGGCTTCACGCCCCTGGAAGGCCTGGTCATGGGCACCCGCTGTGGTGACATGGATCCGGCCATTCCGGCCTACATGGAACGGGTGGCCGGGCTTTCCCCCGAACAGGTCGACGCCGACCTCAATCATGAGAGCGGGCTCAAGGCGCTGTGCGGCGATTACGACATGCGCGCCATCCTGGCCCGGAGCGCGGCGGGCGATGCCGACGCACGCCTGGCCCTGGATATTTACGTCCATCGCATCCGCAAGTATCTCGGGGCCTATCTCGCTGTCCTGGGCCGGGTCGATGCCGTGCTGTTCACCGGGGGCATCGGCGAACACGCGGCCCCGGTACGGGCAGCGATCTGCGCCGGCCTGGAAGGGCTCGGCCTGCGTCTCGACCCGGTGGCAAATGCCGGGGTCAGTACGCCCGAGGTGGCCATCCACGCCGCCGATTCCCCGGTGGCGTTGCTGGTGATCGCCACCGACGAAGAACGTGAGATCGCCCGACAGGCGGTCGCCTGTCTCGATGCCTGACATCAGCTTGTCACGGGTCGGGACTAAGTTGGTCTCACCCTGCCAAAGGAGCCTGCCATGAACGATCTCGTCTTGCCCGTGCCCATCCTCTCCGACCAGGAACTGCGCCAGATCGATGCTTACTGGCGGGCTTGCAATTTCCTCGCGGCCGGGATGATCTACCTGCGCGACAATCCATTGCTGCGTCAGCCGATCACGGCCGAACACATCAAGAATCGCTTGCTCGGCCATTGGGGCGCCAGCCCGGGGCTGGCCTTCGCCTACGTGCACATGAACCGGCTGATCAAGAAATACGACCTGGATGCCATTTTCATGGCCGGCCCCGGCCATGGCGCGCCGGGCGTGCTCGGGCCGGTGTATCTGGAAGGGACCTACTCGGAAATCTACCCGAACAAGGGCGAAGACGAGGATGGCCTGCGTCAGTTTTTCAAGGAGTTTTCCTTCCCGGGCGGCATCGGCAGCCATTGCACCCCGGAAACGCCGGGGTCGATCCACGAAGGGGGCGAACTGGGCTATTCGATTTCGCACGCCTTCGGCGCGGCCTATGACAACCCGGACCTGATCGTCACGGTGATGGTGGGCGACGGCGAATCGGAGACCGCGCCCCTGGCGACCTCCTGGCATTCCAACAAGTTCCTGAATCCGGTCCGGGACGGCGCGGTGCTGCCGATCCTGCATCTCAACGGCTACAAGATCAACAATCCGACCCTGTTGTCGCGCATCAGTCACGAAGAACTGGAAAGCTTGTTCCGGGGCTACGGTTGGGTGCCGCACTTCGTCGAGGGCAGCGATCCGATGACCATGCACGCGCGCATGGCCGAAGTGATGGAAGCCTGCGTGCTGGAAATCCGCCGTATCCAGTCCGAGGCGCGGGCCAGCAACAGTCCGGTCCGCCCACGCTGGCCGATGATCGTGCTGCGCTCGCCCAAGGGCTGGACCGGTCCCCAGGAAGTCAATGGCCACAAGGTCGAGGGTTTCTGGCGGGCCCACCAGGTGCCGATGGGCGATGTGCGCAGCAATCCTGAAAACCTGCGCAAGCTGGAAGCCTGGCTGCGGTCCTACAAACCCGAGGAATTGTTCGATGACCAAGGCCGCCTGGTTCCGGAACTGAAGGCCCTCGCCCCCCGATACACCCGGCGCATGAGCGCCAACCCGCACGCCAATGGCGGCTTGCTGCGCAAGGCACTGCGCATGCCGGACTACCGCGACTACGCGGTCGAGCTGCCGGGCCCCGGCAAGGGCGTCGCCGAGAACACCCGGCCCCTGGGCAAGTTCCTGCGCGACATCATGGCGCGCAACATGACCCATTTCCGCGTCTTCGGACCGGACGAAAACACCTCCAACAAGCTCGACGACATCTACCAGGTCAGCAAGAAGACCTGGCTGGCCGACTACCTGCCCGAGGACATGGATGGCAGCGAGTTGTCGCCCGATGGCCGGGTCATGGAAATGCTCTCGGAACATACCCTGGAAGGCTGGCTGGAAGGGTATCTGCTGACCGGCCGGCATGGCTTCTTCTCGACCTACGAGGCCTTCGTCCACGTCATCGACTCGATGTTCAACCAGCACGCCAAGTGGCTGGCCATGGCCAGCGTGATCCCCTGGCGGGCGCCGGTCTCCTCGCTCAACCTGCTGATCACCTCGACGGTCTGGCGCCAGGACCACAACGGCTTTACCCATCAGGATCCCGGTTTCCTCGACGTGGTGGTGAACAAGTCGCCGCAGGTCACCCGCATCTACCTGCCGCCCGACGTCAACACCCTGCTGTGCGTCGCCGACCACTGCCTGAAGAGCACCGACTACATCAACGTCATCGTCGCCGACAAGCAGAAGCACCTGCAGTACCTGTCCATGGACCAGGCCATCAAGCATTGCGCCAAGGGGGTCGGTATCTGGGACTGGGCCAGCAACGACGACGGCATGGAGCCCGACGTGGTGATGGTCGGATGCGGTGACATTCCCACTAAGGAGGCCTTGGCGGCGACGGTACTGCTGCGCGAGAGCTTCCCCGATCTCCGCATCCGTTTCGTCAACGTGGTCGACCTGTACAAGCTGACCCCGTCCAGCGAGCATCCGCACGGGCTGTCCGACAAGGATTTCGACAGCCTGTTCACGGTCGACAAGCCGATCATCTTCAATTTCCACGGCTACCCCTGGCTGATCCACCGCCTGACCTACCGGCGTACCAACCATGGCAACCTGCATGTGCGCGGCTACAAGGAAAAGGGCAGCATCAACACGCCGCTGGAACTGGCGATCCAGAACGAAATCGACCGCTTCTCGCTGGCCATCGACGTGATCGACCGGATCCCGCGCCTCCGGGTCGCCGGGGCCCATGTCAAGGAGCGGCTGCGCGATCGCCAGATCGAGTGCCGCCATTACGCCTACGCACACGGCATCGACCTGCCCGAGGTCGACGCCTGGCTCTGGCCTTACTGATTCGGCCGCCGGCCGGTCCGCCCCGGGGGAGTCCATGTCCGACATCGCCGAACGTTCCCTGCACACCCGTACCGCCCGCTCGGTCGAGGCGATCAAGCGCTCGTTCACCGACAACCTGTTCTACGTGATCGGCAAGACCCTCGACAAGGCGACTCCGTTCGACCACTACACCGCGCTGGCCTACACCGTGCGGGACCGTCTCCTGGCCCGCTTTTTCGCGGCTTCGGAGATGTACAAGAAGCAGAATGCCCGGACCGTGGCCTACCTGTCGGCGGAATTCCTGGTCGGGCCGCATCTCGGCAACAACCTGCTCAACCTCGGTCTCTGCGACAACACCCGTGAGGCCATGGCGCAACTGGGCCTCGACCTCGACACGTTGCTGGCGACGGAACCCGAACCCGGGCTCGGCAACGGTGGCCTGGGCCGCCTCGCGGCCTGCTACATGGATTCCCTGGCGACCCTGGAGATTCCCGCCATCGGTTATGGCATCCGCTACGAATATGGCATTTTCGACCAGGAAATCCGTGACGGCTGGCAGGTCGAAGTGGCGGACAACTGGCTGCGCAACGGCAATCCCTGGGAACTGCCCAACCTGCAACGCCGCTATCCGGTCCGCTTGGGGGGGCGCACCGAACAGACCACCGACGACCAGGGGCGGGTCCGGTCCCGCTGGCTGCCCGAGTGCACCATCCATGGCCTGGCCTATGACACGCCCATCCTGGGCTACGGCGTGCTCAACGTGAACCTGCTCCGCCTATGGAAGTCGGAAGCGCGGGAATCCTTCGATCTGGGTGCCTTCAATACCGGCGATTACTATGGCGCGGTCGACGACATGGTGGCGGCGCAGAACATCAGCAAGGTGCTGTATCCGAACGACGAGCCGGAGGCCGGCAAGGAACTGCGCCTGCGCCAGCAGTATTTTTTCGTGTCCTGCTCGCTCCAGGACATGCTGCGCATCACTCTGCGCGATACCGGTTCGGTGACTCGATTTCCCGAAAAATTCGTCGCCCAGTTGAACGATACCCATCCGGCCATTGCCATTGCCGAATTCATGCGTCTCCTGATCGACGAGCATCATCTCGACTGGGACGCGGCCTGGGCGCTGACCCGGCGCAGTTTCGCCTACACCAACCATACCTTGTTGCCCGAAGCCCTGGAGACCTGGCCCCTCGACCTGTTCCGGCGCAATCTGCCCCGGCATCTGGAGTTGATCTTCGAGATCAATGGTCGCTTTCTGGACGAGGCACGGGCCCGGTTCATCGACGATCCGGCACGCATTGCCCGTTTGTCGATGATCGATGAAGCTGGCGGCAAACGGGTTCGCATGGCCAATCTGGCCTGCGTCGGCTGCTTCGCCATCAATGGCGTGGCCGCCTTGCACAGCGAGTTGCTCAAATCCACGGTGCTCAGCGATTTTCACGCCCTGTGGCCGGACAAGTTCAGCAACAAGACCAATGGCGTCACCCCGCGCCGCTTCATCGCCCTCGCCAATCCGCCGCTCGCGGCCCTGATCAGCGAGGTGATCGACAGCGACTGGTTGCGTGACCTGACGTTGCTGCGTGGTCTGGAGGCGCAGGCCGGGGACGCGGCCTTCCAGGAGCGCTGGCGCGCGGTCAAGCGGACCGCCAAGGTGACTCTGGCCGGCCACATCCTGAAAAGCACGGGCATCTCGGTCGACCCCGACAGCGTGTTCGACATCCAGGCCAAGCGGATTCACGAATACAAGCGCCAGCACCTCAACCTGCTGCACATCGTCGCCCTGTACCAGCGCTTGAAGCACAGCCCGCATCTCGACCTGACCCCGCGCACGTTCATCTTTGCCGGCAAGGCTGCACCGGGCTACCGCATGGCCAAGCTGATCATCAAGCTGATCAATGCGGTGGCCGAGGTGGTCAACCGTGACCCGGAAACCCGGGATCGCCTCAAGGTGGTGTTCGTCCCGGACATGAATGTCAGCCTGGGCCAGCGGCTCTACCCGGCGGCCGACGTGTCCGAGCAGATCTCCACCGCCGGCAAGGAAGCCTCGGGGACCGGCAACATGAAGTTCACGATGAACGGGGCCCTGACCCTGGGCACCCTGGATGGTGCCAACGTGGAAATCCGCGACGCCGTGGGGCCGGAGAACTTCTTCCTGTTCGGCCTGACGGCGTCCGAGGTGGCGCGCTTGCAGGCCGAGGGTTATCGGCCGGCCGACAGCATCGCGCATGCCCCGGAATTGCGCGCCGCGCTCGATCTCATCGGTGCCGGGCTGTTCAGTCATGGTGATGCTGCATTGTTCGGCCCCCTCCTGGAGGATCTTTGGTCCCGCGATCCCTACCTGGTCTGCGCCGATTTCGCGGACTACCAGGCCCGCCAGGCACAAGTGGCGCGGGAATATGCCGAGACCCGCCGCTGGACCCGCATGAGCATCCTCAATGTCGCCCGGGTCGGCGCCTTTTCCTCGGACCGCGCGGTCGGCGAATATGCCCGGGATATCTGGCGCGTTAACCCGGTGTCGATGACCTGAGTCGATGCTAAACTCCCCGGGTCATTGGGGAGTAGCCTCTCGCCGCCACGCGCGGCGGGGCGCGTGTCAACATGCTTGGCCGACCGGCCATGGCGCGCGCGGGTTCCGATCTGGCCAGACCTTTGACCCTGCCGCCACCGAGGGCCGGAGTGGCGCAGGGTCATGGGTGCGTCTTCCGGCCGGAGCCTGTCGATGGATGCCTTTCTCTTTTCCACCCTGGTGGTCGCCCTCGCCGAGGTCGGCGACAAGACCCAACTCTTGGCGTTTCTGCTCGCTGCGCGGTTTCGGCGGCCGTGGCCGATCATCCTGGGGATTTTCGTCGCCACCGTGGTCAATCATGCCCTGGCCGGCGCCGTCGGCACCTGGCTGAGCACCCTGTGGTCGCCCGAGACGATGCGCTGGGGCCTGGGGTTGTCGTTCATTGCCATGGCGGTGTGGATGCTGATTCCGGACCAGCTCGACGACGACGAGGCGCGCTTGCCCAGGCTCGGCGTGTTCGGGGCCACCCTGGTGGCCTTCTTTCTCGCCGAGATGGGCGACAAGACCCAGATCGCCACGGTGGCCCTGGCGGCGCAATACCAGGCGCTGTTCTGGGTGGTGGTGGGCACCACGCTCGGCATGATGGTGGCCAACGTGCCGGCGGTACTGCTCGGCCAACGCATCGCGGGACGGATGCCCACCCGCTGGGTGCATGGCACGGCCGCGGCCTTGTTCGCGCTCCTCGGACTCGCCACCCTGCTCGGTTTCGGGCAGCGCTTCGGCCTGTGAGCGTGGCCGTTGCGAGGCGCCCGCGGGGCGTGTGAAAATCGCCACGCACAATAAGGCCAGGGCGTCCCGCACCCGGCCATGCGCATATCAAGAGGAGATCGACATGATGAAGCACAAAGCCCTGACCGGCGCTGCCCTGGCGTCCCTGCTGAGCTTGGCGCTGGTGGTTCCGGCCCAGGCCGTCGACAAGAGCAAGGTCGTCATCCAGGTGAGCGATGCCGACCCCGCGAAATGGCACCTGGCACTCAACAACGCCCGCAATTTCGTCAAGGACCTGGGCAAGGACAACATTGACTTGGAGATCGTTGCCTACGGTCCCGGCATCGGCATGCTCAAGCTCGAATCCGAGGTCGGCAACCGGGTGGCCGAGACGGTCGAGTCGGGCATTCCCGTGCTGGCCTGCCAGAACACCATGCGCAACCAGAAACTGAACAAGGAAGACATGCTGGCCAGCATCGGCTTTGTCCCGGCGGGCGTGGTCGAGATCATGAGGAAACAGCAGCAGGGCTACGCGTATCTGCGGCCCTGAGGCTGCACCGCGCGGTCACCTCGGTCGTCGCGCCAGGTAGCGGTCCAAGTGCTGGGCGAAGCGCTGCCGGTCGGCCTGGCCGAGCGGCGGCGGTCCGCCGGTGCGTACGCCGCTGCCGCGCAAGGTGTCCATGAAGTCGCGCAGGGTGAGCTGGGCCTGGATGGTCTCGGGAGAGAACGGCTCACCCCGCGGACTGAGCGCCTGGGCGCCACGCCCGAGCGCCTCCGCGGCAAGCGGAATGTCGGCGGTGATGACCAGGTCGCCGGGCGCCAGGCTCTCCACGATCAGGGCATCGGCGACGTCGAACCCGTGCGCGACCACCCGCAGGCTGATCCAGGGTGAGCCGGGAATCGCGAGCGGCCGGTTGGCGACCAGGGTCACCGGGGTCTCCGTGCGCTGGGCGGCGCGGAACAGGATGTCCTTGACCACGCCCGGACAAGCGTCCGCGTCGACCCAGATGGTCATGGCTAGCGTCCGCGCCCCCCCGAGCGATGGCCCGATCCGGTCGCGCGGCCACCGGCGATTTCGCCGCCCGGCCGGGCCTTGGGTCGCGCCGGCTGGGCCGATGCACTGCGCGGCTGGCCGGGCTTGGCCACAGCGGGTTTCGCGGTGCCTGGTTTCGCGTGGCCCGATTTGGGCGCGCCAGGCTTGCCCGCGCCTTGGCCGCGCGGCTGGCCCCGGCCCTGGGGGCGATGGTCCGGGCTGCGCAGCTGGATCGGTTCCGGGCGGGCGTTCAGGTCGGGCTCGAAGCCGGGCAGGATTTCCTTGGCCAGGGATCGCTTGATCAGGCGCTCGATGCCGCGCAGGTAGTCGAATTCATCGACACAGACCAGCGACAGGGCTTCGCCCTCGGCGCCGGCACGGCCGGTGCGGCCGATGCGGTGGACATAGTCCTCGGCGATGTTGGGCAGTTCGTAGTTGACCACATGGGGCAACTCGCTGATGTCGATGCCGCGCGCCGCGATGTCGGTGGCGACCAGGACTTGCAGCTTGCCACTCTTGAACTCCGACAGGGCCCGGGTGCGGGCACCCTGGCTCTTGTTGCCGTGGATGGCCAGGGCCGGGATGCCGTCCTTGTCGAGCTGTTCGGCGAGCCGGTTGGCGCCGTGCTTGGTGCGCGTGAAGACCAGGACCTGGAACCACTGGTGTTCCTTGATGAGATGGCTGAGCACCTGGCGCTTCTTGTCGCGATCGACATGGAAGACGCGTTGCCGGATGGTGTCGGCAGTGGCGTTGCGGCGCGCCACCTCGATCAGGGCCGGCTGGTTGAGCAGGCCATCGGCGAGCGCCTTGATCTCGTCCGAGAAGGTGGCCGAGAAGAGCAGGTTCTGGCGCTTCTTCGGCAGCAGGGCGAGGATCTTCTTGATGTCGCGGATGAAGCCCATGTCGAGCATGCGGTCGGCTTCGTCGAGCACCAGGATCTCGATGCCGGAGAGATCGAGCGTTTTCTGCTCGACATGGTCGAGCAGGCGGCCCGGCGTGGCGACCAGGATGTCGACCCGGCCGCGCAGTTTCTGGATCTGCGGATTGATGCTGACGCCACCGAACATGACCATCGAATTGAGGCGGGCATACTTGCCGTAGGTGCGTACCGATTCCTCGACCTGGGCCGCGAGCTCGCGGGTCGGGGTCAGGATCAGGGCGCGGATCGGTGCCCGTCCGGTGCTGGCGCGCGGCGCCTGCATCAGGCGCTGCAACAAGGGCAGGACGAAACCGGCGGTCTTGCCGGTGCCGGTCTGGGCGCCGGCCATCAGGTCGCCGCCCGAGAGCACGGCCGGGATGGCCTGGGTCTGGATCGGCGTGGGCGTGGTGTAGCCGTGTTCGGTGACGGCACGAACGAGGGCCTCGGCGAGGCCGAGTTCGGAAAACTTCATGGATACTCCGGAAACTACATCGGCCGGTCGCCACGGGTCGGGCGCCAGTCTGGGGCGGATGCGGGTGGGTGTTGCGAACCACGATGGCGCGGTCGGGAGACTGGAACAAGAGCCGCGCCGGCATGATAACAGACCGGGCCGCCCAGACGGGTTTAACAAAAATGAAATAAGAAACGCGGACCCCGGCTGTTATTTTTCCGCCTTCTTCAGCATCACTTGGATACGAGGTCACGCCATGGACAGCCGGCACATCCTGGAAGTCAAGAAACAGCAGATCGAGAGCAACCTGCTTGCCCTGTTCGGCGAGGTGAGCAAGGCCATCGACGAGGCAGTCAAATGCCTGGTCAAGAAAGATGAGCACATCTGCCATACCCTGATCGACAACGACGTCATCCTGAACGAGAAGCGGCGCATCATCGAACAGGATTGCCTGGTCGCCCTGGCCTCGCAGCAGCCGGTGGCGCACGACTTGCGCGACATCGTCGCCGACATGCGCATGGCCAGCGAACTCGAGCGCATGGGTGACTACGCCGGCGACATCGCGGCCAGCATCCTGGAAATGGACGATGACAGCCTGGACGTGCTCGGCCTGCTCGATGTGCAGCGCATGGCCAGCCACTGCCAGGACATGCTGACCCACGCCATGCGTGCGCACCGCGAGGGTGACACTGCCCTGGCGCGCCGGGTCGGCGACAGCGACGAGGACCTGGACGTCATGCTGCGCAAACTGGCCGACAAGCTGATGGAGATCATGCGCCAGGACCCGAAGCATGTGCACAACGGTTCGCGCATGCTCTGGATCGCGCACAACCTGGAACGCTGCGGCGACCGTTGCACCAACATCGCCGAACAGGTGATCTTCCGCATCGACGGGGAGGCTGTCGAGCTGGATTGACCGCCTGCCGAACCCGGCGCGGCTAATTGTCCTTCGGCCGTTCCAGCATCGACAGCAAGGTCGACAGCAGTTCGTCGCGTGCGGCCAGCAGGGCCTCTGATCCCGCAAGGACCTGTTCCGGCTGGCCCTGTTGCTTCAGGGTGATCAGCCGCTTGACCCGATCATGGAGGGCGAGGTGCATCGGGATCAGCTGTCTGAGGACCGGATGGTCGCCATGTGAATAGGCGGCCTGCTGGCTCAACCAATGACCAAAGCGGCATTGCTGGTGGTCGAGTTGCGGCATTAGGCTGCCCTCATCCTGGAGATAGGCGAGCACCTGGGCGATCCAGGCGCGATGCTCCACGGCCGCGAACAGGATCGGCAGGTCGTCGCGCCGGACGCTGGGCGCGTGGGTCCAGGCCGGATCGGGGCGCCACTGGGTGAGCCAGAACGGGATGTCCTGGGCGGGCATCGGCCTGGCGATCGCGTAGCCCTGGCCCAACTCGCAATTCAGGCGCAGTAACAACTCGCCGTGCGCGGCGGTTTCCACGCCCTCGGCGATGACCTCGCGCCTGAAGGCATGGGCCAGACCGAGCACGCCTTCCAGGATGGCCAGGTCCTCCGGATCGTCGAGCATGTCGCGGACGAAGCTCTGGTCGACCTTCAAGAGGCCGGCCGGCAGGCGCTTCAGATAGGTGAGCGAAGAATAGCCGGTGCCGAAATCGTCCAGGGCGAAGCCGACGCCCAGGCGCTGGCATTCGAGCATGATGCCGGACACCAGGGCGACATCCTGCAAGGCACTGGTTTCCAGGATTTCCAGCTCCAGGTCGCCCGGCTCGACGTTGGGGTGCTGGGCAATCCGCTCGGAAAGGCGGTCCACGAAATCGGCCTGTTCGAGGTGAAGGGCGTCGATGTTGACGCTGACCGGCAGGCGCAGGCCGGCCGCTTTCCAGGTCTCGATCTGGCGTAGCGCGGTTTCCAGTACCCATTCGCCGAGCCGGATGGTCAGTGGTTGGCCGGCCAGGCAAGGCAGGAATTCACCGGGCGGCAACAGGCCGCGTTCCGGATGCCGCCAGCGCACCAGGGCCTCGACGCCGATGGCGAGGCCACTGCGCATGTTGACCTTGGGCTGGTAATGGAGCACGAATTCCTGCCGTTCCAAGGCTTCGCCCAGGCGATGCAGCTGTTCGCGGTGGCTCTGCATGCGCCGGTCCTGTTCCGGATCGAACAGCTGGTAGCGGTTCTTGCCGGCTTCCTTGGCCTGGTACATGGCCTGGTCGGCATGGCGCAACAGGGTGTCGGTATCGGCCGGGTCGTCCGGATACAGCGTCACGCCGATGCTGGCCGTGACCCGGAGCAGGATGTCGTTGATCCGGAGCACGCCGTTCACGGCCTCGAGTACGCGTTGCAGGATCGGGTCGATCTCCTCCGGGTCATCGAGGTCGGCCAGGATCAGGACGAACTCGTCACCGCCCAGCCGGGACAAGGTGTCTTCGGTACGCAGCACTCGACGCAGGCGCTGGGCGATTTCCACCAGCATGGCGTCGCCGGTTTCATGGCCGTGCAGGTCGTTGATCGGCTTGAAGCCGTCGAGGTCGAGATAGCACACGGCAAGAAGCTTGCCCTGGCGACGGGCCCGGGCCAGATCCTGGTTGAGTTTCTCGGCGAGCATGCGCCGGTTGGGAATGCCGGTCAGGGGGTCGAACTGGGCGATGTGACGCAATTCCGCCGTACGTTCCTCGACGCGCTGCTCCAGTACGGCCTTGGAGTGAAGGAGATCCTCCGTGGTCTGGTGCAGTTCGTCGATCACCCGACGCAACTGCCGGACGAAGGGCCGGAAGATGAACGCCGCTTCCAGACTGAGCAGAAGCAAGGTCAGCAGCCAGACGCTGGTTTCCGCCCAGAGCAACCAGCGCACGGCGGTTTCGCCTTCCCGCTGATACTGGCTGACGGCCTGGTCCAGCCCGGCCACCAGGGGGCCGGGGGCCTGGCTGATGATGGCCCGGTAGTGCGGGTTGTCGAGCCCCAGTGTGGTGCCGTCGGCGTCGAGCAGGGCGGTCACGTGACCCAGGTAGGTTCGCACCTGGGCATCCAGCGCAAGCGGCGGCTGGTAATACAGTGCGCGCATCGTGTCGGACATGGTCTGGGGCAGGCCCAGGCTGGCATCGCCCTGGGTCAGGCCGCGATGCGAATCACGCATCAGGTCTGCGGCTGCGCGCAGCTTGTCGCGGATTTCCTGGCGTTGCCCCGGTGCCGCGTTGACCAGCAGGGAGGAGAACAGGGCGGTACGCTGGCTGAGCATGCGCTGGCGACCGCTGACGTTGACCAGCGCGGCATTGCTCTCCTGTTCGGTGATCACCAGATGCAGGCTGAGCCACGCCGCCGTCGACAACAAGCCGACCAGGATCAGCGCGATCAGGTAACGGCGGGTGAGCGACTGGGCGATGAGCCGGTACGTGGCCATGAGCAATTTGAGATCCCCTATGTTTGGATTCTAGACCCAAGGCCTGAAACTGCAGGACTTCCAACTCGCCGATTGTCCGGTCGGACCCGACCGTCGATGTCATGGAAAGTTTATTGGGCTTGCAAATAAGAACCGTTATCGTTAATATTGTGACGACAGTTTCGCATCAGCCTTCAAGGGTTCGTGCGACCGATTCCCTCCCGACGTAAGCCAGCCATTCGCCAGCCAACGTTTTTCAACTTGGTCTCATGGCGTCTGCTGATATCACCCGCTTCAGTGCCCAGCCACGGATTGCTGGCACTTCACGCCCCTTCGCCCGCTGGCCGGGATTGAGTCTCGCCATCCTCGGCCATCTTGCGCTGCTGGCTCTCGTGTTGAACTGGCACCCCGAGCTCGACCGGCCTCACTCGGAGCCGATCCTGATGGCCAGTCTGGTGACTCCGGTAAGCGCCGAAGTGCCGCCCCCCGCGATCCAGCCGCCGCCGCCTGCCAAGCCGCTGCCACCCCCGCCACGGGCCGAACCGGCGCCGCCGGTCCAAACCCTCGCGGCGACCGATCCCCAGGAGCCCACGCCGAGGCTGGTTCCACCGCCCCCCCCGCCGCAACCGGTGGTACAGGCGCCGCCGCCCCCGCCGTTGCCCATGCCGGAGCCTGTGAAGCAGGTGCTGCCGACGCCGTCTCCCGTGGTCGTGCCACCTGCGCCGCTCGCGCCTCAGCCCATGACCCAGGCGGCGGTGCCTCAGCCTGCGCCGTTATCGATGGAGAGCGACGAGATGAAGCGCTACCTGGCCACCTTGATGCGCCAGTTGGCGCGCTACAAGACGTACCCGGCGGCACTCAAGAAAGCCAAGATCGAAGGCCGCGTGGTGCTCGAATTCAGCATCGATGCACGGGGCCGGCTGGTTACAACGGGGATCCGCAAGGGCTCCGGCTCGCCGGAGCTGGACCAGGCGGCGTTGAACATGCTGGCCCGGGCCAACCCGCTGCCTGCCATTCCCGCGTTCCTGAAGCGCGACCAGCTCGAACTGGCCATCCCGGTCGAGTATTCCCTCATCACCGATCGCTAGGGGCATGCCTCACATGCCATTGGTGTCATTTCAACCATAACGGCCGATTGGCCTCAATGTTCTGATTGTTAGGAGAGCGTAGTCGTGGATAAGAAAAGCATGAACCCGCATATGCCCGCCAGTTTCCGGGTGTCGCCCAAGAGCCAGGGTGGTGTTGTCCGCAATACCCTGGCCCTGAGCCTGTCTTCCGCCATGCTGGCACCCTTGCCCAGCCTGGCTGCCGAGGGCGTGATCGACCTCGACCAGCTGAAGATCGAGGAACGCAGCATCGACACCAATCCCTATGCCGAGACCGGCGTACCCTACAAGGCCAAGTTCTCCGGCGACGAGCGGATCAAGCGTCCTTTGGCCGAGACCGCCCAGAACATCACGGTGCTGACCAAGACCCAGATCGAGGACTCCGGCTACACCGACCTGCGCGAGATCCTCGATGCCCAGCCCGGGATCACCCTGGGCACCGGCGAGAACGGCAATGCCTTCGGCGACCGCTACATCATCCGTGGCCAGGAAGCCCGCAGCGACGTGTTCGTCGATGGCCTGCGCGACCCCGGCATGACCATCCGCGAGAGCTTCGCCACCGAGCAGGTGGAAATCTCCAAGGGCCCGAATTCCAGCTTTGCTGGCCGCGGCACCGCCGGCGGCGCCATCAACTCGGTGACCAAGCAGGCCAGCACCGAATACGACTTCACCAAGCTGTCGACCGCGTTCGGCACCGACCGCCATGTCCGCCTGGCCCTGGACACCAACCAGGTGCTGAGCGACACCCTGGCAGTGCGCGCCAACCTGCTGCACGCCCAGGAAGACGTGCCCGATCGGGCCCCGGCCGACCGCGAGCGCAAGGGGGTCGCCCTGTCCGCCGCCTGGGCGCCAACCGACAAGCTGGACCTGACCTTCGACTACTACGGCATGGATGCCGAGGACCGTCCGGACATGGGCGGCTTCCTGGTCGGCACGGTGCCGGATCGCAAGCCGGCCCGGAACGTGCCGGTCTACGCCCAGGACAAGGACTTCCTGAGCTCCGACGTCGACATCCTGACCGCGCGCCTGAAGTACCAGTTCGACCCAGCCCTGAAGCTGACCAACGTCACCCGCCACGGCCAGGCCGACAACGGCTATGTGGTGACCGGCGCGCGTCAGGGCACCACCGGCGCCAACAACGCCGCGGGCGTCTACCCGGCCATCACCCTGAGCACGCACCAGGGCTGGCAGGACGTCGACTACCTGGTCAACCAGACCAACCTGCATTGGGACAAGGTGATCGGCGGTCGCAAGCACGAGTTCATTTTTGGCCTGGAGTGGTCCGACCATGCGGTGCTGAACGGGATCTACAACGTCAGCAACGCGGGCCAGAATTGCATCACCGGCAACACAGCGACCAGCAACAATGCCTGGTGTGGCACCGATGCCAACGGCCACGTCGTGAATGGCATCAATTCGCTGATGCACCGGCAGATCGGCAAAGGACGCTGGGACATCGACTGGAACGTCAAGACAACCTCGCTGTCGGCCATGGATACCGTCGACCTGAACGCGCAGTGGACCGTGTTCGCCGGCCTGCGCATGGATCGCTTCGACTTCGACACCCGGACCCAGTCGGTGAACAACAACACCGGGGTCGCCACCGTGACCCGCTATGAGTACGACGACACCCTGTTGAACGGTCACCTGGGCGCCACCTACCGGTTCCGGCCCGACGCCAACGTGTACCTGAGTTATTCGACGGCCAGCGACATCAACGGCGGCGAATCCGACGTCGGTTCCAGCTGCGGCTATGGCGGCATCTGCATCGACAATGCCAACGGCGTGACCATTGCCGACAGCAAGCCGGAAACCACCCAGAATTTCGAGCTGGGCACCAAGTGGAACCTGTTCGGCGGCAGGCTGCTGGCCAGCGCGGCAGCGTTCCAGATCACCAAGCGTGACGTCATGGAGCAGTCGCCGAATGCCACTGGCTATGCCTCCACGGGCGCCCAGAACACGGGCAAGAACCGGGTCCGTGGCCTCGAGTTCGGCGTCAGCGGCGACCTCACCGACAAGCTGACCGCCCAGGCTGGTGTGGCGTTCATGAAGTCCAAGGTACTGGCGTCGAATGTCGAGGCCAACGTTGGCAAGACCTTGAGCAACTTCGCCGATACCACGGCCTTCGCCCAGCTGAAGTACCAGGTCACGCCGAAACTGTCGCTCGGCACCGCGATCAAGTACCAGAGCGAGAAATATGCCGGACAGCCGGATTCGGCCGCCGGCTTCGATGCCCAGGGGCGCTACAGCCAACCGATCCCGGATTACACCGTGGTCGACGTGTTCGCCAACTATCGCTTCAACAAGCACCTCGACATGCGCCTGAACATCGGCAACGTGTCCGACAAGGAGTACTACCTGGCCGGCTATCGCTCGGGCTCGTTCCTGTACCTCGGCGATGCCCGCAACACGCGTCTGACGATCAACTACGACTTCTGATGAGTGATTCTCCGGGGGCGGTCCCGCCCCCGGCGATGCGAACATGAATACACCGATACACCCCCCCCTGAGTCGCCTCCCGGAAGGGATCCAGGCGGCCAGGGACTACGAATTCCTGGCTCGGCGCCATGTCACCGGGCCGACCCTGGCCTATATCGAGGGCGGCAGCGGCGACGATGTCAGCGTGCGCGCCAACCGGAACGCCTTCGAGCGGGTCACCATCACGCCGCGCCTGCTGCGCGACGTGTCGGGCGGCCATACCCGGCTGACCCTGGCCGGACGGACGCTGGCCCATCCCATCCTGCTGGCGCCGGTGGCCTTCCAGACCCTGGTGCATGGCCAGGGCGAGCGCGAGACCGCGCGCGCCGCAGCCGCCACCGAGACCGTGATGGTGTTGAGCACGCTCGCCACCACCGCGCTCGAGGACGTGGCCGCGCTGGCCGGTCCGGCTCCCTGGTTCCAGCTCTATTTCCAGCCGGACCGGGCGGCAACCCTGGCCCTGCTCCGGCGCGCCGAGGCCGCCGGATACGGGGCGCTGGTGGTCACCCTCGATGCGGTCATCCAGGCACCCAGCCGGAGCGCCCTGCACGCCGGATTCCGGATGCCGCCCGAGTGCGTCCCGGTCAATCCGCCGCCCGCCGCGCCTGCGTCCGGCGAACGGCCGGGACCGGGCCAGAGCGTGATTTTCCAGGGCCTGATGCGCCAGGCGCCAACCTGGGCCGACCTGGCATGGCTGATGGAAAGCACCCGGCTGCCGGTCTGGATCAAGGGTGTGCTGCACCCTGAGGATGCCGTGCAACTGCGCGCGCGCGGCGTTGCCGGGCTGGTGGTGTCGAACCACGGCGGCCGATCCCTCGATCATGCCCCCGCCACCCTCGCGGCGTTGCCCGCCCTCCGCGCGGCGGTGGGCGACGCCTGTCCGCTGCTGCTCGACGGCGGCATCCGTTCCGGCGCCGACGTCTTCAAGGCGATCGCCCTGGGGGCCGACGCGGTGGCGGTGGGCCGCCTGCAAGTGCACGCCCTGGCGGTGGCTGGCGCCCTCGGGGTCGCGCACATGCTCAAGCTGATGCGCGAAGAACTGGAAACCACCATGGCCATGGCCGGCTGCGCGACCCTGGCGGATGTCCGGGCCGCCAGCGTGGCCTGGACTGATCTTGGCAACCCTCACTAGCAAGGACATGACATGCTGATTGCCATCGAAAACGTGTTGAGCAAGGATGAAGTGGTGCAGTTCCGCGCCTATCTCGATCAGGCCGAGTGGCAGGCGGGCGCACGGACGGCCGGTACCCTGGCGGTCGCCGTGAAGCACAACCAGCAGCTGGCCGATGGCGTCGAGCCGACGCTCAGCCTGGGTCACCACATCCTGCGCAAGCTGGGCCACCATCCGCGCTTCATTTCCGCCGCCTTGCCCCTGCGCATCTATCCGCCCAAGTTCAATCGCTACGCCGATGGCGGCAGCTACGGTGCCCATGTCGACAGCGCGCTGATGCAGGTGCCGGGCACCGAGGTCACGGTACGCAGCGATCTCTCCGCCACGCTGTTCCTGGCCGAGCCGGACGAGTACGACGGCGGCGAATTGGAGATCGAGGGGCCGTTCGGCATCCAGTCAGCCAAGCTGGCGGCTGGCGACATGGTTCTCTATCCGTCGAGCAGCCTGCATCGGGTGACGCCGGTCACCCGTGGCGCGCGCGTCGCCGCTTTCTTCTGGATCCAGAGCCTGATCGCGGAGGAGGGCGAGCGCACCCTGCTGTTCGACCTCGACCAGGCCATCCAGGGGCTGACGCCCCGCTGTGCCCCCGACGATCCGCAGCTGCTCAAGCTGACCCACGTCTATCACAACCTCCTTCGCCGCTGGGCGAACCCCTGATCCACCGAGGCCTGACATCATGCAAAGCACTCCCGGTTTTCTCCACTTCCTCAGCCAGGCCGACGCGGTCGGCCATGTCATCCTGGCCCTGCTGCTGATCATGTCGGTGGCCAGCTGGTACCTGATCCTGACCAAGAGCTGGCATCACCGCAGCCTGCGCAAGCAGGCCCAGGCCTTCCAGGACGCGTTCTGGAACGCCCGCGACATGGACGGCGTGGCCGAACACCTGCGCCGTGCCGGTGTGCACGATCCTTTTTCCCACCTGACCCACCATGCCCTGCGCGCGGTCGAGCAGCACCGCGACCGCCGGGGGGGGCGCCTGATCGAGGCAGTGAGCGCGGACGACTTCCTGACCCGTGCCCTGCGCCGGGCCATTGAACAGGACACCGCCCGCCTGGAATACGGCCATACCGTGCTCGCCTCGGTGGCCTCGGCGGCCCCCTTCGTCGGCCTGTTCGGCACGGTCTGGGGCATCTACCACGCCTTGCTGGCGATCGGCATTTCCGGCCAGGGCACGCTCGAAAAGGTGGCCGGTCCGGTCGGCGAGGCGCTGATCATGACCGCGCTCGGCCTGGCGGTAGCGATCCCGGCGGTGCTGGCCTACAACGCCTTCACCCGGGCCAACCGCCTGTTGCTGGCCGAGTTGGATGGTTTCGCCCACGACCTGTTCGCCTTCATGTCGACCGGCAACCGCAACGAGGCCCCAGGTTCCTTGGTCCGGCCGGCGGCATCCCCGCACGTGGTCGGGGAGGGCGCATGATGGCTTTCGGCGGTTTGAGTGAACGCCCCACCGGACAGCCGGTGGCGGACATCAACATGATCCCGCTGATCGACTTGATGCTGGTCTTGCTGGTCATCTTCATCGTCACCGCGCCCCTGTTGACCCATGCGGTCAAGGTCGACCTGCCCAAGGCCTCCAGCCAGGCTAACACGCCGCGGAAGGCCCCCCTGCAAGTGGCCATCGACGCCCAGGGCGTAGTTTTCTGGAATGGCGAAAAAGTCGATCCCGCGCTGCTGCCCGCGCGCTTCTCCGAAGCGGCACGGGCTGACCCGAGCTCCGAGCTGCATTTGCGTGCCGATGGCGAGATCGCCTATCGGCGGGTGGTCTGGGTGATGTCCGAGGCGGCCAAGGCCGGACTCAGTCGGATCGGTTTCGTGACCGATCCCGGCCTGGCCGGGGCCGGCTATGCCGAGTAATGCGCTGGTCGCACGTCGTCGCGACTGTCCTTCCCCGCGACCAGGGGCATTCCCATGAAGGCTCCCTATGGGTCAGCCCCCACCTGCATCGGGCGGAGTGACTGGCCCTCTTTCCTCATCAACGCACCGCCAGCATCTCGTAGAGCTGGGGAAACTCGTCGATGTAGTCTTCCAGGTGGCTGCTGGGTAGCGCCGGGCTGAAGTAATAGCCCTGGACCGTGTCGCCGCCCATCCGGGTCAAGGTGCGCAGCTGGTCCGGTTCCTCGACGCCCTCGACGGTGACATTGAGGTCGAAGCTCTGGGCGATGGCGAAGATGGCACGCACGATGGCGGTCGCGTCGCGCGCGGTGCCGAAGCTCATTTCATGCACGAAGCTTTTGTCGATCTTGATGCCGTTGATCGAGAGCCGGCGCAGGTAGTTGAGCGAGGAATAGCGGGTGCCGAAATCGTCGATGGCGATATGGATGCCCGAGGCGCGCAGCTGGCGGATCTTGCCGATGATGTTCTCGGTGTCCTTGACCAGCAAGTTCTCCGTGAGCTCGATCTCGACCCGGTCATGGGGGATGCCATGCCGGCCAAGGGCGCCGGTGACCCGCTCGACCAGATCGTTGCGGTCGAATTCCCGGGGCGACAGGTTGATGCCGAGCTTGAGGTCGGTGTGGCCGCGCGCGCGCAACTCGGCGAGGCGCTGGCAGCCGGTGTCGAGCACCCAGTCGCTGATGGCCACGATGAGGCCGGATTCCTCCGCCAGGGGAATGAAGGCGTCCGGACTGATCATGCCGCGGGTCGGGTGGCGCCAGCGGATCAGGGCTTCCAGGCCGGTCACCGCGCGTCGGGAAACGCTGACCTGGGGCTGGTAGTAGAGTTCCAGCTGGCGGCAGTCCTTGAGCGCGGCGACCAGGTCGTTTTCCAGGGAGATCCGCTCGACATGGGTGGTGTTCATGGTCGAGTGGAACTTGACGCTGGCGTTCTTGCCCTGGCCCTTGGCCTGGTACATGGCGATGTCGGCCTTCTTGATCAGGTCTTCGGGCGCGGTGCCATCATCGGGATAAAGGGCGAAGCCGATGCTCGCCGTGGCCAGGAAATCATGCTCGGCGACCCGGATCGGGTCGCGCAGGCTGGCGAGGATCTTGTTGGCGATGTTGGCGACATCCTCGGCGCTGCCGATGGCCGGCAACAGGATGGTGAACTCGTCGCCGCCCTGGCGGGCCAGGGTGTCGCCCGAACGCAGACAGGCCGAGACGCGCTGGGCGAACTCCTGCAATAGCTTGTCGCCGACCGGGTGGCCGTAGGTGTCGTTGATCAGCTTGAAGCGGTCGACATCCAGGTACAGGATGCCCAGCCGTTCCTGGCGGCGCTGGGCCTGGGTGATCGAGAGGCTCAGGCGATCCAGGAACAGGATCCGGTTGGGCAGTCCGGTAAGCAGGTCATGGAAGGCCTGGAAGGCGATGGTTTCCTCGGCCCGCTTGCGGTCGGTGATGTCGCGCGCGACCCCGGCGGTGCCACGGAATTCCGGGCCATTGGCCTCCGACTTGTAGAGCCCCTGGGAACTCAGGATGGTGATGATCATCCGGTTGTCGAAGTTGCGCACGGCGTTCTGCTTGGTCTTCAGGCGCAACTCGAAATTGAAGGTGGCGCGTTCGCCGACCCGGCGCTCGTTGAAGGCGTAGCGGACGTAGTCGATGTCTTCCTCGTGCAGGATCACCGAGTAATGTTGGCCGATCAGTTCTTCCGGGCTGTAGCCGAGCAGGGTCTCGAAGCGCTTGTTGGCGTACTGGAAGCGGCCCTGGCTGTCGAGGGTGTAGATCAGGTCGGGCGAGTTTTCCACCAGGAAGCGATGCATGCGTTCCGACTGCTCCAGACGGGCAGCCATCTGCGCGTGCTCGGCTTCCATACGGCGCCGGCGCAAGGCGCGATTGACGGAGGCGACCAACTGCTCCGGATCGTCATGCTTGCGGATGAACTCGAAGGCGCCCTGGCGCAGGGCCTGGATGGCGGCGTCGATGGCGCTGTCGCCACTGAACACGATGACCGAGGTGGCGATTCCGCTCGCCGCCAGCCACTCCATGATTTCCATGCCGTCGATGTCGGGCAGCTTGAGGTCGAGCACCACGACGTCGACGTCCCGGCGGTTGAGCCGGGTCACCGCCTCCTTGCCGGTGGCGCACTCCTGGATCTGGCGTTCGGGGCCGCGCAGCAGTTCGCCCAGCGCAGCCCGGAAGCGCGGTTCGTCGTCGACGATCAGGATCGTGGCGGTGTCGCCATGGAGGGCACGGGGCTGAGGGGCGTGCAGGTCGGTCAGGTAGGTCATGCCGGGTCCCCCGTGGCGGGTGCGCGAGTGGGCTGCGCCGGGCGCGCCGGCCTGGGCAGCAGCAGGGCGAACACGGTGCCCTGCCGGGCCCGGTTGTAGCTGGTCAGGGCGATCCCCTGGCGACGGGCCAGTTCGCCCACCAGGGTCAGTCCGATGCCATGCGTGGCGTCGCCAGCCTGGGCCAGGGGGCGGTGCAGGCCACGCAGGGCCGATTCGGGCAGGCCCGGTCCATCATCCTCGATGACCAGGCGCACCATCGCCTGGCCTTCATGGAACACCGGGTCCTGCAGGCGGATGATGACGTGGCCGCCCTGGGCGAGGGCCTGGGAAGCGTTCTTCCAGAGATTGATCAGGATCTGCTTCAGGCTGTTGCGGTCGCCAGCCACCTGGACCGGCTGTTCCGGCATGCGGGTCTCGACCTGGATGCCCCGTGACCGGAACAGGGCATCGCCGTACAGGAGCAGGAGTTCGTCGATCAGTGCGGAGAGATCGATGCCGGCCGGACGCTGCACATCGGGCATTTCGCTCATGCGCCCGACGATGCCGGAGATGCGGTCGATTTCTTCGTGCAGGATCGACAGTTCCTTGCGCACGCCGGTTTCGTCCGGCAGCTTGCGGTCGAGGATCTTGAGATAGCTGCGGATGATGCCCAAGGGATTCTCGGCTTCGTGCACGATGCGCCGGGCCTGTCGCTCGAACTGGCCGGCGGCCGCCTGGTGCGCCTGGTGCCGATAGCTGAGCACGGTCTTCAGGGCATCCAGGCTGTTGCCGGCGATGCGGCCGAAGTTCAGCAGCCAGGGTAGGCGCGTGGCCAGTTTCTGGTACAGGGCCTGACTGACGCCGAAGACCATGACACCGAGCGCGCGGTCGCGGGCGAGCATCGGGATGCATAGCAGGCCCGAGGCACCGAGGGCGCGGGCGAATTGCAGGTCGGTGAGCGAGGGGGACGCGAGCGGATCCTGGCCGAAAGAGGCGGTGACGGTGCGTTCCAGCACCGCGCGTGCGGCCAGCGAGGTCGCCAGGTGGATCGGCAGCCGGGCTTCCCTGAACAGACTCGGCTGGGCTTCGATCTCGGCGCCGACCAGGGTTTCACCGCTCGGTTCGATGAGCAGGAACGCGGTGTGTTCGAGTCCGAACAGGATGCGCGCCGAGGCGCGCAGGGAGGCGAGGATCTCGGCGTGGCTGTCGAGCGAAATCAGGTCCTGTTGCAAGGGTTGCATGAGCGCCATGCCGCCCAGCAGCAGGGCCATTTCGTCCTCGGGGGCGGCCGGCGCGGCGGGTGGGAGGCCGTACCAGACCGGTTCGCCAAACAGTTGATCGGGAATGACCAGGCCGAGGGCGGCCGCCACCGTGCGGGTCCGTTCCTCGGCACGTTCGCACAGCCCGGGCAGATCGAAGCTGGCTCCGAGCAGAACGCGGGTGTCGCAGGCCACCTGGTCCGGCGTGCTGTGCGAGGCCAGCCGTTCCGCATACCACACGATCCGGGGCAGCAAGGTGGCCGACCCGATCAGGGCCGGATCGGCGTGATGGAACAACAGACTGTCGGCGAACGCGGAATCGAGGTCCCAGCGGTCGGCCAGCCAGGCGCCGACTTCACCGTGATGGACCCCGAAGCGCGCCTGCTCCCGGACCACGCAGGCGGTATCGCCCTGGTCCTCGGCCAGGGCCTGCCGATAGGGGTCGCCCAGGGCATTGAGCAGGATCAGCTGGCCGACATCGTGCAACAGGCCGGCCAGATGGGCCTCATCTGGACGGGCATAGCCGGCGGTCGCGGCGATCTCGCGCGCCAGTTCGGCGACCAGCAGGGCATGCGCCCAGAAGCGCGCCAGCATGTCGGCGGGAAGGGCGCCCTCGCGGTCGAACAGGCTCTGGATCGACAGGCAAGTGGCAATGGCGCGCACCATGCGGGTGCCCAGGGTATTCAGGCAGTTTTCGATGCTGGCCATGCGCAAGCCGCGACGCAGCGCGGCGGAATTGGCCACGCTCAAGACCCGCGTGCTCAGTCCGGAGTCCTGTTCGACCAGCGCAGCGATCTCGCCCAGCGTGGCATCTTCACGCTCGATCGTGTGCATCAGCTTCAATAGGACCTGCGGCGGCGACGGCAGCCGCCCCGATTCAATCGCCAGGGCGATGGGTTCAGGCAGGTTACGCATGAGGCTGGGTTCGATTCGGCTGAGCGTGGGTCCGTGCGGTCGATAGGTCAAGAATACTATTGATATCGGCTTAAATCGATGAGACTTGAATTTTTCGAACGACGTCGGGCTGGCACGAATCTGTCATAGTCTCCGACTATCCTGATATTTGTTTTTATAAATTAGATTGAACTACGGGCGGCCTATAAACTGTGCTCCATCGCTTGTTTTGATTCAACCCCCCCTCGTCAACCCAAGGAGTAATGACCGATGCAATCGCTGATCAACACCCAAGTGCAACCGTTCAAGGCCCAGGCTTTCCACAATGGCCAGTTCGTCGAAGTGACCGAGAAGGATCTGCATGGCAAGTGGTCGGTGCTGATTTTCATGCCGGCCGCCTTCACCTTCAACTGCCCGACCGAGATCGAGGATGCCGCCGACCATTACGCCGAGTTCGAGAAGGCCGGTGCCGAGGTCTACATCGTCACCACCGACACCCATTTCTCGCACAAGGTCTGGCACGAGACCTCCGCTGCCGTCGGCAAGGCCAAGTTCCCCCTGGTCGGCGACCCCACCCACGCCCTGACCAACGCCTTCGGCGTGCACATTCCGGAAGAGGGCCTGGCCCTGCGTGGCACCTTCATCATCAACCCGGAAGGCACCATCAAGACGCTGGAGATCCATGACAACGCCATCGCCCGCGACGTCAAGGAAACCCTGCGCAAGCTGAAGGCCGCCCAGTACGTGGCGGCCCACCCGAACGAAGTCTGCCCGGCCAAGTGGAAGGAAGGCGACGCCACCCTGACCCCGTCGCTGGACCTGGTCGGCAAGATCTAAGCCAGACGGTGGCTCCCGCGCAGGCGGGAGCCCGGTTTCGCAGGTCTGGATCCCCGCCATCGCGGGGATGACGTTCCCCCAAATAGACCGCAATGCCAAGCCGTCGTCCGGCGACGCCTTCGCATTGCCCTCTGAAACAGGAGAATCACCATGCTCGACGCCAACATCAAGGCTCAACTCAAGGCCTACATGGACAAGCTCGTGGCCCCGATCGAACTGGTGGCCACCCTGGACCACAGCCCCAAGTCGGTCGAGATGCGTGCCCTGCTGGAAGACATCGCCAGCGTCTCCGACAAGATCGCCCTGCTGGAGAATGGTGTCGATGCCCGGGTGCCGTCGTTCACCGTCGGCAAGGTCGGCGAGCCGGCCCGCATCGCCTTCGCCGGCCTGCCCATGGGCCACGAGTTCACCTCGCTGATCCTGGCACTGCTGCAAGCCAGTGGCTACCCGCCAAAGATCAGTGACGACGAAGTCGCCCAGATCAAGTCGCTGACCGGCAGCTTCCGGTTTGAGACCTATGTTTCCCTGTCCTGCCACAACTGTCCGGACGTCGTTCAGGCGCTCAACACCCTGGCGGCGCTGAATCCCAACGTCCGCCACGTAATGATCGACGGCGCCCTGAATCAGCAGGAAGTCGAGACGCGCCAGATCATGGCGGTACCTAGCGTCTGGCTGAATGGCGAGCCGTTCGACGACGGTCGCATGACCCTGGCCGAGATCCTCGCCAAGGTCGACCACGGCGCGGCTGGCCGCGAGGCGGCCAAGCTGGCCGAGCAGGCGCCCTACGACGTCCTGGTCGTGGGCGGTGGTCCGGCCGGCGCCGCGGCGGCCGTGTATGCGGCCCGCAAGGGAATCCGCACCGGCGTGCTGGCCGAGCGCTTCGGCGGCCAGGTGATGGACACCCTGGCGATCGAGAACCTGATCTCGGTGCCGCATACCGACGGGCCCAAGCTCGGCCGCGCCCTGGAAGAGCACGTCAAGGAATACCAAGTCGACATCATGAACCTGCAAAAGGCCGAGGCCCTGATTCCCGGCACGGCCGGCGGTTACCATGAAATTCGGCTCGCCAACGGCGCGGTGATGAAGGCCAAGGCGGTGATCCTGGCCACTGGCGCACGCTGGCGTGAATTGAACGTGCCGGGCGAACTGGAGTATCGCGGCAAGGGCGTCGCCTACTGCCCGCACTGCGACGGCCCCTTGTTCAAGGGCAAGCACGTCGCCGTGATCGGCGGCGGCAACTCGGGCGTCGAGGCGGCCATCGACCTGGCCGGCATCGTCGGTCATGTCACCCTGCTCGAATTCGGCGAGGCCCTGCGCGCCGACGCGGTGCTCCAGAGCAAGCTGTACAGCCTGGCCAACGTGACCGTCATCAAGAGTGCGCAGACCACCGAAGTCACCGGCGCCGGCGGCAAGGTCAATGGCCTGACCTACACCGATCGTCTTACCGGGCAGTCGCAACATGTCGCCCTGGAAGGGGTCTTCGTGCAGATCGGCCTGCTGCCCAACACCGACTGGCTGAAAGGTACCCTGAATCTGTCCCGCTTCGGCGAGATCGAGGTGGACGCCAAGGGGCAGACCTCGGTGCCCGGCGTGTTCGCCGCCGGCGACTGCACCACGGTGCCCTACAAGCAGATCATCATCGCCATGGGCGAAGGCGCCAAGGCCAGCCTGGCCGCCTTCGATCACCTGATCCGGTCCTCCGTGCCGGCTTAGCTCAGCGCGTTTAGAATGGCGTGGGCCCAGGGCCCCCTTAGTCACGTCCGGTGGTGACCATCACCCTGGCGATGAAGGGGGTGCCGACTGGGTGCCAGGCACCGGCCGGTGTCGATCATTTTTCAACATGACGACGGATGACGCATGACCAGCCAACTTCAACACCACGGATATGAACTTTCCCACGAAGATATCGAGCGGGTGCTCGGGACCATCGATATCCCGACGTGTCCGGCGATCGTGACCCAGGTCCTGGCCGAGGCGCAGAAGGATGATCCCGACATGAACCGCCTGGCCAAGACCATCGAGTCCGATGTCGGCATGGCAGCCATCGCCATCAAGTTCGCCAATTCACCGCTGTTCCGAGTCGGCGCCCCGGTCACCAGCGTGAGACAGGCCTTGCCGCGCCTGGGGACCCGGAACGTGGTCTGCGTGGTGGTGGCGACCGCATTGCGGGCAACCATGGCCGGGGTGTCGCCGGGGTTCATCGAGACCTTCTGGAAGAATACGGCCGCGATCGCCCAGGTCGCCGGACTGATTGCACGCAAGCAATATGGCATCTCGCCGGATGCGGCCTTCACCTACGCCTTGTTTCACGACGCCGGCATCCCGCTCATGATGCGTCGCTATCCGGATTACCAGGCGGTGGTCGACAAGGCCGCGGCCGAAGGCGTGGCTCTGGTCGAGGCCGAGGATCGGTTCTATCCCTGTACGCACCCGATCATCGGTTCACTCCTGGTGCGCAATTGGGGCTTGCCGCCGCTCCTGGGACTGGCGATCCGGTTCCATCACGAACCGGACGTGTATGACCTGCCCGATTCGACCCTGCCCGGGGGGGCGTTGTCCCTGGTCGCCGTGGTGCACATCGCGGAGCATCTGGGACACCTGCTCGATGGCGTGGAAGATCTGGATGTCGGTGAAGCGCTCTACCAACGTGCCCTGGCCCATTTCGGCATCCATCCCGAAGAGACCGAGGACTTCCGCGACGCCCTGGTCGAGGCGAGAGCATCACAGTGAAGCACTGGCCAGCCGGCTGACCGGCGCAACTGCCGAGCTAACCGGCCGAGCCGGGTTTCTAGGTCATCGATGTGCCTCGGTGTCGGACAGGATGTCATCGAGGCGTTCCTGCGAGCCGGAGTCCTTGACCGATTCTCGGCAAGCGATCGCCCCGACCTACGGCTCGCGGCCGCCGCTCAAGCATTCCGCCTGGCTCTCGCCGATCGATCCCTTGTTCAAGGTTTGCGGGTTGGCCAGACCCTCGAGGAACACGATGCGCTCGATCCGCCGGTCGGCCGGGTGCCTGGCCTCGGTGGATTCCTGATATTCATGCGTGCCCAGGGCATTCCGCCCCAGTGCTTGTCTATCCGGGCAGGCAGGAAAAACCCGGTGATGGCGGTCAGCTCGAGCTTCGCGGGTTGGTACGATTGATTTAGCCTGAAACTGCCAAGGCTGCCGGGACCTATAATGCAAAACCATGAAACCTCTGGAATGGAAAACCTCCGCAGCCTGGTTTGCCAGTCTCGCCCTCGCCCTGGCGGTGGCGGTGATGTGGCTCAATTGGCCCCAGGCGCCCAGCGACGCGCAGGCCAGGCGTGCGGTCTTGACGCCGACGGTGCGGGGCGAGGAACCCGTGCAGCCGTTGCCGCCGGCGCCGACCTTGCCCGAAGCCAAGGTCAAGCTGGGCGAGCGGCTGTTCTTCGAGACGCGACTGTCGGCTGACGATTCCCTGTCGTGCGCCTCCTGCCATGACTTCAACCGGGGCGGGGCCGATGCGCTGCCGGTCTCGGTCGGGGTGAAGGGTGCCCAAGGCTCGGTCAACGCCCCGACCGTGTTCAATGTCGGCCTGAATTTCGTTCAGTTCTGGGATGGCCGCGCCGCGAGTCTGGAAGACCAGGTGCCCGGCCCGGTGCATAATCCGGTCGAAATGGCCTCGAACTGGGACCAGGTGATCGTCAAGCTGAAGGCCGATCCGGAGTATTCCACCGCCTTCGGCCAGGTCTATGCCGATGGCATCACCGCCGCGAACATCATCGATGCCATCGCGACCTACGAACGGACCCTGGTGACCCCAAACGCCCGCTTCGACCGCTACCTGGCTGGCCAGCTCGACGCCATCGACGCGCGGGAACTGGCGGGCTACCTGCGTTTCAAGGATTACGGCTGTGCCAGCTGTCACCAGGGCGTGCTGCTGGGGGCCAACATGTACCAGCGCTTCGGCGTGATGGCTGATTATTTCGCCCACCGTCAGGTCACCGAGTCGGACCTCGGCCGCTATAACGTGACCAAGCTCGAGGAAGATCGCCATGTCTTCAAGGTGCCCGGCCTGCGCAACGTCGCGGTGACCGGTCCGTATTTCCACGATGGCTCGGTCGCCACCCTGGAAGAGGCGGTGATGCTGATGGGCCGCTACCAGCTCGGGCGCGACCTGAATCCCGAAGATATCGCGACCATCACTGCGTTCCTGAAGTCCCTCACCGGCCACTGGCAGGGACGGACCCTGGAATGACGGCGCCGTTGGCGACCCGCATCCAGTCCCTGCTGCCCAGTCCCGGCGCACGCGCGTTGATCGGACTGTCGCTGCTGTGCGCCGGGGTGTTGGCCTGGTTGTTCACGCGCGCCGACGCAGTGGCGCCTCAGGCACACTATGAATACTCCCAGCAACTGCGTGCCCTGCGCGAGGCGGATGCCGAGATCAACGCCGAATTGTTGGCCAGCCGGCTGGAACTTTCGCGCAACTACGACACCCTGGTCCAGCGTCTGGACACTGCGCTCGACACCGGTGCCCGCCTCCTGGCCGTGCCTGACTTTCTGCCTGCCACCGACCGCCAGCTGAGCGTCGATGCCGCCACGACGCTGGTCGATCTGCTGGAGGAGAAGGCCCGCCTGATCGAGGCGTTCAAGCGTGACAACGCGGTGGCACGCAACTCGCTGGCCATCTTTCCGGTCCAGGCCCAGGCGCAGCTCGGTCGCTGGCAGGGGGAACCGGAACGGGTCCTGGCCCGCTACGCCGTGAACCTGCTGGCCTTCGCGCGGGAGACCAGCAGCCAACGCATCCGCCAGGTGGAGATCGACCGCGCCGCGTTCTCGGCCTTGCGACTCTCGGAAAGGCAGGCGGCCGAGCGTGAGGTGCTGCTTCGCCATGGCGACACCATCACCCTCTACCTGGCCCGGGTCGACAGCTTGCTGGCGCGCCTGCTGTCGCTCGACACCGCCGGCCGCCTGGAGCTGCTGGCCCGGAGCTACATGCATGGCCACGCCCACGCGGTCAGCGCCGCGGATCGCTACCGGGTGCTGATGTATGGCCTGATGATCCTGTTGGTGGCCTTCTTGATCTTCATGTTCTACCACCTGGACCAGACCCGGCGTTCGCTGGCCCGCGCCAACCGCGAGATCGGCGAGCGCCTGGCCGCCCAGCAACGCGCCGAAGCCAGCCTGCGTCTGCATGCCACCGCGTTCAGCAGCGCGCACGAGGGGATCACCCTGACCGATGCCGAGGGACGCATCCTGGATGTCAACCCCGCCTTCACCCGGATCACCGGGTTTGAACGGGACGAGGTGATCGGGCGCAATCCCCGGGTGCTCAAGTCGGGCCGCCACGATCCTGCCTTCTATGCCGCCATGTGGCGCAGCATCACCGAGAAGGGCAGCTGGCGCGGGGAAATCTGGAACCGCAACAAGTACGGCGAGGTGTATCCGGAACTGTTGTCGATTTCCGCCGTGCGCGACGAACACGGCGCGCTGACCAACTATGTCGCGGTGTTTGCCGATATCAGCCGGCTCAAGGAGCAGGAGCGCCAGCTGACCCAGATGGCCTACTACGATGCCCTGACCGAGCTGCCCAACCGCAGCCTGCTCGCCGACCGCATCCAGCAGGCCATGTCGCAAACGCTGCGCGGCCACGGCGAATCGATGGCGGTGTGCTACCTCGACCTCGACGGCTTCAAGCCGGTCAACGACACCTGGGGCCACGAAGTGGGCGATCAGGTCCTGGTCGAGATGGCCGGGCGCCTGCGCGATTGCCTGCGCGGCGGCGACACCGTGGCGCGCCTGGGGGGCGATGAGTTCGTGCTGCTCCTGCTCGGCATGCATGGCGAGGAAGAATGCAACCAAGCGATCCAGCGCATCCTGCGCGCCATCAACCAGCCGCTGCGGGCCACGCCGGAACCGATCACGCTGTCGGCGAGCCTCGGGGTCACCCTGTATCCGGCCGATCAGGGCGATGCCGACACCTTGCTGCGGCATGCCGACCAGGCCATGTACCAGGCCAAGCAGGAAGGCAAGCATCGTGCCCACCTGTTCGACCCTGAGCAGGACCGCGACGCGCGCAGCCGCCTGGACAATGTTTCGCGTCTTTACGAGGCGCTGGAGCGGCGCGAATTCCTGCTCTACTACCAGCCCAAGGTCGACATGCGCCAGGGCCGGGTGGTCGGTGCCGAGGCCTTGATCCGCTGGTTCCATCCGGAGCGCGGGCTGCTGGCACCGATCGAGTTTCTGCCCCTGATCGAGGATCACGACCTGATCGTTCGGGTCGGCAGCTGGGTGATCGAGACGGCCCTGGCCCAGATGCGGGAATGGCGCCGGCAGGGTCTCGAACTCAGTGTGAGCGTCAACATCGCCGGCCGCCAGTTGCAGCATGTCGGCTTCGTCCAGGAACTCAGCGATCTGCTGCACCGCTTTCCCGAGGTAGCGCACCAGCTCGAGCTCGAAGTCCTGGAAACCACGGCCCTGGAAGACGTGGTCAAGGTGTCCCGGGTGATCGACGAATGCCTGTCGCTCGGGGTGAATTTCGCCCTCGACGACTTCGGAACCGGGTATTCATCCCTCACCTACCTGAAGCGCCTGCCGGCCTCGGTGATCAAGATCGACCAGAGCTTCGTGCGCGAGATGCTGCACGATCCACACAACCTGGTCATCGTCCAGGGCATCCTGGGCCTGACCTCGGCGTTCCAGCGCCAGGTGGTGGCCGAGGGCGTGGAGAGCATCGACCATGGCCGACTGCTGTTGCAATTGAACTGCGACCTGGCCCAGGGCTATGGCATTTCCCGGCCGATGCCGGCCGCCGAACTGCCCGGCTGGGTGGCCCAATGGACCATGCCGCCGGAATGGCGGCAGGTGGGGGCCAAGCGTTGGCTGGCCGAGGACTACCCGATGCTGGTCGCCGAGGTCGAGCACCGAAACTGGATCGCCCAGCTCATCTACGCCATCCGCGAAGGCCTGCCAGTGCCGCGCCGGCATCTCACCGACCATCGCCACTGCCGGTTCAGTCACTGGTACGACGATCGCGCGGCCCGCCTGTATGGCCATCTCGAAGCGTATGCCGAGGTGGCCGAGCCACACCGGCGCGTACACCAGCTGGCCGAGGCCATCGATGGCCATTGGCGGGCTGGCCGTGGCGAGGAAGCGCGGGCCTTGTTGCAGGAACTCCTGGTCGAGCGCGATCGGGTCCTGGCGGCCATGTTCGCGCTGGAACTGGCGGTCGGCCAGGAACGTTGATCCACGCGCCTCAGCGCACCTTGCGTTCCTTGTAGGCTTCGACTTTGGTCGCGCGCAGCCGATAGCCGCTGTCGCCCATGTCGGTCTTCTTGCTGGCCAGCTCGATCACCCCTTCAACCCAGACCGCGTCCATGCCGGTCTTGAGCTGTACCGGTTGCCGAGGCAGGACATGGATGATCTGGTTGGCGGGCGGGGGCGGGACGTGGATGCAGGCGCCGAAGTAAGGCACCAGGAGGAATTCCTTCACGGCTTTCTGGCCGTACTCCAGCGGGACCACGAAGCCGGGGATGCGGATCGTCCGGCCGGCGATCTCGGGGTTCGACGGTGCGGCGTTCCACATCGCCTTGAGTTTCTCCATGGCCTCGATGGCGCGGGGGTCGGCGTCCTGCAACTTGTCGAGCTTCAGGTCGGTGATCGTTTTCATCGGGTCCCAGCCCTTGGGCAACAGGTCATCCCAGGTGATTTCCCGAGCCTGGGCCGGGGTGGCGGACGGGGCGGGCGCCAGGCGGTCGCCCACCTTGTAGTCATCGGCCAGGGCGGGCAGGCTGGCCAGGGCCATCAGTAGCACAAGACGTTTCATGACGGGACTCGTAGGGTGGGATCGGTTCGGACCGTGATAGCCGGCCAGGATTCCCGATTATCCTCGGAACCACCGGGTGAAGGCGAACAGCACGGCCAGGGTGGCCACCAGGACCGGCCCGAACGGCTGGTCGAAGTGCAGGGCGGCGGCAAAGGCAAGCAGATAGCCGAACAGGCCGGTGCCGGCGGCGATCCAATAGCCGGTCCGCCAGCCGGGGGCGGCCCGGAAGGCGATCCAGGCAGGCAGGAACACCAGCGCGAAGGCGGCCATCAGCCCGAGCGTGGCAGTGCCGACCGCGACCGCCAGGGCGGCCAGCAGGTCGAAGCCGAGTTGCCAGCGCCAGCGCGGCAGACGGTTGGCGATTTCGTGTTGCGGAAACAAACGGGCGCGGATCAGGCGCGGCGTCAGCCAGGGCATGGCGGCCAGGCCGAGTCCTCCGGTGACCAGCGCGGCGGTCAGTTCGCCCGGGCCGGCGAAATAGAGTTGGCCATCGACCACGGCGTGGGCGAGCGAATCGCCCAGCGCAGTATTGGCGGCGATCAGCAGGGTGACCGCCCAGCCGGCCAGGATCATCAGCGCAAAGACGCTATTGCCGCGTGCGCCGAGGCCATACTTCAACACGCCGCCGGCCAGCGCGCCGGCCGGGGCGCCGAGCACCGCGGGAATCTGGATGGCCAATCCGGCCAGTCCGGTTGCACCGGCCAGGTGGGCGAGGCCCAGCGCGGCCAGCCATTCGTCGCGCAGGCGCAGCAGGGTGCCGACCAGCGGCAGCAGGATGGCCAGCGGCAGGCCGGCCAGGAAAGGCATCAGGAACAGCGTGTCCATGTCAGGTCTCCAGGAACACTTGACGGGTGCACACCTGATCCAGGAAGGTCCGGTCGTGGCTGACGATCAGGGTGCCGCGCCGATCCCGGCCGGCGGCGATTTCCTCGGCGGCGAGCATGCTGTGGGCCGGGTCGAGGTTGTTGGTCGGCTCGTCGAGCAGGACCAGGTCGGCATCGCCGGCCAGGCAACTCCACAGGGCGAGCAACTGGTATTCGCCACCGGACAGGCGGTCGATCCGGGTGTCCAGCTTGGCGGCCAACCGGGGCGGCGGCGCGAGTGCGTCCGCCTCCAGATAGCGGAGCAACTCGCGCCCACTGATCGGTACTTGCGCAGGTCGTTCCGGGCGTTGCGGCAAATGCCGCAGGCGTAGTCCGGGGGCCAGTCGCCAGGCGCCGGCATGGGCGCGCGCACTGCCGGTGACCACGCCGAGCAGGGTCGACTTGCCCAACCCATTGGCGCCGTACAGGCCCAGCACCTCGCCGCGCCCGAGACTGAAACTGCACGCTGGCGACACCGGGGTCTCATAGCCGGCGACCAGGCCGGACAGGCTGAGCAGGACGTCCATGTCAGTGCTTCGCCGAGGCCAGCGCGGCCACCCACTGGTCGATCAAGGCGAAATAGCTGCTGGCATCCGCGTTTTTCGCCGGCTCCAGCTCGACCACATGGACTTTCCAGCCGAGCGCCTGGGCCAGGGTCTCGGCGCCCCGGGGCGACTGGTAGCTGTGGCGCAGGAGGACGCCGCGCTGACCCTTCAGCTTGCCGGCCAGGGCTTGCAGATGGCTGGCCGTGGGCGGCACGCCGGGTACCGGCTCGACGTAGCCGAGCACCGGCACGTCGAGCAAGGCGAACAGGTAGTTGCCGTCCTTGTGATAGGTCACCGCGCCCGGCGCCCCGGCGGCACGTGCACGCCAGCCCGGCAAACGGGCTTCGACCGCGGCCGAGAATGACCGGGCCCGTTCGCGATAGCCCGCGAGACCGGCTGGATCGAGCTTGCCCAGGCGCTCGGCCAGGGCAAGCCCGACCCGGGCCATGCGGACCGGATCCAGGTTCAGGTGCGGGTTGCCCATGGGGTGCACGTCCCCGTGCGCCCGATCGGCCACACCCCCCGCATCCAGCAGGGGCACCTGGGCGGCGGCCTCGAAATAGCCAATCTGGCCAGGCAGGAGAGTCCGGTTGCCGGCACCCGCCGTGGCCGCCGGCAGCCAGCCGGTTTCCAGTTCGGCGCCCAGGGCGATGACCAGGTCGGCATCACGCAGGGCACGCATCATGGACGGTTTCGCCTGAAGCATGTGAGCGTCGCGGTCGGGCGGTGCCAACACGGTCACCTGGACCCCGGGGCCGCCGATTTCACGGGCCAGCATGCCCAGGCTCGCAGTGGTGGAGACCACATCGAGCGCCGCCAGCACCGGGCCGGCGAACAGCATCAATCCGAGGGCAATGAGTCTGCGCATGGTCGGTCTCCTCAGAAAGCGTGGGCGCCATGGCTGCCCAGGCTGTGTTGATATTGCAGATAGACCTGGTTGACCCGCTCGGCGTCGCCTTCGACACTCAGGTCGGCAGTCGAGGCTTGCAGGCGCAGGCGCGAAAATTCGGTGAGGTTGCGGGTCACGGCCAGGGTCCAGCGGTCGGATTGTTCGTTCCTGGTCACGCTGATGCCGCGGTCGACCTCGCTGGTCAGGCCCGTGACGTCATAACGCAAGCCGACTTGCCAGCTGGGCGCGAAGCCGTACACGGCCTGGAGGTAGAAGCCATCCTGGGTGAACACCCTGGGCGCGCCGATGAGGCTGGCATTGGCTTGGTGGTAGGCCACTTTGAGGTCCTTGCGTTCACGCAGGTATTCGGCGGCGAGGGTCAGGTCGCCGACCCCGTCGGCTTCGGGCGCATCGAACTTGTACACGGCTTCGAGGCCCCACAGGGTGGCGTCGCCGTGCAGTCCGTGGACCACGGCGTCCGGATCTTCGTCGCGGTGATCATGCACTTCCTGCAACTGGTTCGACTTCGCGCCCCAGAGGCCGAGCCGGAGGGCGTGGCTGTCGCCGAGATCGGGCGAGAACTTGGCGAAGGCGGTGACCAGGCGCGGTCCTGCCTTGCCGTCGGGCAGTTCGCCGAAGCCGAGGCCATCCAGGTCATCGGGCAGGCTTTCGGCCCCCGTGGCGATGAACTGCTCCCGGCCTTGCAGCAGCTCCACGCCCAGCAAGGTGTACAGGCTGCCGGTCCTGGGCGTCCAGTCGAGGCGCACGCCGGTGTCCATCAGGCCGTGGTCGCCGAGCAAGGCGCGGTAGGGCAGGGTCGGGTCGACGAAATCCCAGGCATGCGGGTGCTGGCTGTTGAGATAGCCGATGTTGGACAGGAACTTGCCGCCGCGCAGCTTGAGGCCGGCCGGCAATTGCCGGGTGTCGAAATAGGCCTCTTCCAGTTCGACGCCGCCGTCGCTGCCCACGGTCATGTACAGCGCGGCATCGAAATAGGGGCTGACCGTGGAGGACAGGGCGATCTCGGTCTCGCGCAGGTTGAAGCCGCGTTCCAGCGCCCCGTGGCTGTGGCCCTCGTGGTCGTGGCTATGGTTGATGCCGTCGATGTGCTCGAGCATTTCCGGGCCATCGCCCTTCTTGTTGTCGGTGTAGTAGACGCCGTCGAAGATGACGGAAATCTTCGGATTCATGGCGGTGCCGGAACTGACTTCGCCGATGCGGTCGGTGACCGGGGCGACCGCAGGCGTGACGGTCGCCTTCGCCGCGCGCGCTTCGAGTTCGGCCAGGCGGGCTTCGTAATGGTCTTGCAGGGCCTTGAGCTTGGCGTCGAATTCGGCGCGCAGGCTGGCGATATCGGGCTCGGCGGCGAGGCTGGTGGCGGGCAGCGCGCAGGCGAGCGCGGCCGCGAGCAGGGTGGGCTTGAACATGGTCTCTCCTTGGCTTGAACAGGCAGGGGCCTGGGAAGTCATTTCCCGGGCCGGTGTCGTGTGATCAGGCGGAGCAGACCGGGGGCGCCCGGCCAAAGTAAAAGCCGGGCTTGAAGGGATGGGGGTCGGGCCGTTTGGTCGAGCCCGCCGGCCTCGGCGCCGGGGCGTCGGACCAGGGCATCGGCGCTGTGGGGAGCGCTGCCCCGAAGTGACCGTAGGCCAGGCAATCCCCGCACGCCGGTGCGACGGGCGCGTGTTCGTCGTGATGCGACTGGGCGAGATGGGACACGGCATGGGTCTGCGCACCGACCTGGCCGAGCAGGAGCAGGATGCCGAGCAGGACGGCGGTCAGGCAGCTAGCAGCCTGTCGGACTTTGGCCGTGGAATGCGTTGGGCGTCTGGGCGGATGGATGCAAGGCGCGTCGGGCGGCGAATGGTCGTTCCATTCGCAAGCGACGCAACGCCGCAGACGCCGCCCAGACACCCAACCCAAAGGGCCAGGGTCGCTTTTTTTGGATGGTGGTGTTTCGGCGTGCTTGTTTTGTATAACCAAAC
>JBMOQW010000006.1:0-2449 GCA_049322515.1 Pseudomonadota bacterium | reverse complement strand
CGGGGCCGGCGCCACCGAGGTCGAAGCCCATTTCGTTGAGCGCGTTGAACACCGCCTGCACATTCTCGGTCTTGACGCCCTGGAACATGATGTCGCCGGACTGGCCATGGAAGGCGATCAGGCCGGAGCCGCCGTTGTTGACCCAGACGTCGCACAGCTTGCGCAGCAGATCGGAGGTGTAATGCATGCCGGCGGGCGGCTGCACGCGCAGGGTGTGGAATTCGGCGGCCTCGGGGAACTTGGGATTGCCGTTCTCGTCCTTCAGCTCGGTGAAGCGGGGGATCACGCCGCCGCCGTAGCCGAACACGCCGACCGTGCCGCCCTTCCAGTAGCCGAACTTGGTCTCGTACGACGTCTCCAGCTGACCCATGAGGTCAACCATCATGTCGTTTTCCTTGGCCAGACGCTTGAGGCCGGTCACGAAGCTGGGCCACGGGCCACTCTCGAGCTGGTCGAGCATGGGGGTGTCATGAAATGCACGTGTGGTCATGTAAGCCTCCAGTGATAAGGAAACCATCACCAATATAGACAATACCCGACTAAATTGCTCTGGTTTATTCAAACAATTCATGGTGCCGCCGCCATGGCGCGACGGCCGCATTGTCTTTCGCCGGGGCGGTGCTATACCCCGAAACCCAGGGGTGTCATTCGAGGAGTTCGCCATGTCCAGACTACACATGATCCTGTTGTTGGCCGGGCTGTCCGCGGGGGCCGCGCACGCCCTGGACGACGTGGTCACGGTGCGCCTCGAGGCGCAGAACAATTCGGGCCAGAACGGCGTCGCGACGCTGTTTCCCCAGGGCGATAAAACCCGGGTCGTCATAGAAATTTTGAATGCCCCGCCGGGGGTCGCGCAGCCTGCGCATATCCACGCGGGGCGTTGCGACAAACTGGACAAGGCGCCCAAGTGGCCGCTGGAGGCGGTGAAGGGCGGCAGGTCCGTCACACTGGTGCCGGCCTCGATCGATGCCATTCTGAAAGACAAGACCGCGATCAACATCCACAAGAGCGCGGCCGAGGCCCAGGTCTACGTCGCCTGCGGAAACATCATCGGTTTGATGTAGTACGGCGGAAACAGCCGGCTACCGGGAGGGAAGGATGTTCACCCGCAACCCATTCTCCATGCTGACCGATTTCGTCTCCCCCGGATTCATGCAGGTCTATGCCGCGCTACTGATAGTCGCCGTCGTGGCGGGCACCGTTTACGACCTGCTGCACGATGGCAAGGCGAGGTTCTTCCTGCAGGATCGCCGGCGCGCCCGGGCTGCGGCCAGGCGCCCGCTGGACGGCATGGCGCGCGCCGCCATTGCGGTCAAGACCCTCGCCACCGACATCGCCACCTTCGGCGAGTTCTGCAACCGGAGCCGCCGGATTTCCCATGTCCTGATGTTCTATGGCTTCGTGCTTTATGTGATCACGACGCTGGTGCTGGTGTACGGGTATCCCGGCGAGCCGTATCCGCCCGTGTACTTGCCAGTGTCGTGGAACCTCGGCTTGCTGCTGGCGCTGCTCGGGGGCTACTGGTTTTTCTTCCTGCTGCGGGTCAACGTCGTCCATGACGGCCAGCCGCCCTGGCGGCTGGTGCGCGCCGACCTGTTCATCGTCACGCTGCTCGGCAGCCTCACGTTTGCCTTGCTGTTCGAGGGCGCGGCCATGCTGGGGAACGCGACGGCAACGAAAGCGTTTGCCGCCTTGTACCTTCTGTTCACGACCCTGCTCTGCGTGACCGTCCCCTGGTCCAAGTTCGCCCACATGTTCTACAAGCCGGTGGTGGCCGTACAGAAACGTCTGGAGGAAGCGGACGGTTCATCCAGCCTGCCGGCGCCAACAGCGCCAAGAGGGGAGCGATGCCCACATTTACCTACATGACGCGTTGCGACGGGTGTGGCGAGTGCGTGGACATCTGTCCCTCCGACATCATGCACATCGACACCGTCTATCGCCGGTCGTACAACATCGAACCGAATTTCTGCTGGGAATGCTACTCGTGCGTGAAAGCCTGCCCGCAGCACGCGATCGACGTGCGCGGATACGCCGATTTCGCGCCCCTGGGCCACAGCGTCCGGGTACTGCGGGAAGAGGCCAGCGGCACCATTTCCTGGAAAATCCGCTACCGCGACGGGCGCGAGAAACTGTTCACCTTCCCGATCCGCACCACGCCATGGGGATCGATCAAGCCGCCCTCGGCATATGCCGCGCCCGACGCCGCCGCGCTGAACACGCCGCTGCTCGCCCACGAGCCCGAGGTGCTCCGGGTGCCGGCCTTGCCGACGCTGCGCGCCCAGGCAGAAGCAGGGTGACGCCATGGGCCTGTTCGCTTCCCGCAAAACCCGCATCGTCGACACCGACATTCTCATCATCGGCGGCGGCTTCGGCGGCTGCGGCGCCGCCTACGAATCGCGCTACTGGGGGCGCGGGCTCAGGATCACGCTGGTCGAGAAGGCCAACA
>JBMOQW010000005.1:0-21811 GCA_049322515.1 Pseudomonadota bacterium | reverse complement strand
ACCGGAGTGGACGCACCTCTGGTGTACCGGTTATCACGCCAGTGGTATCGCCGGGTAGCTAAGTGCGGAAGAGATAAACGCTGAAAGCATCTAAGCGTGAAACTCGCCTGAAGATGAGATCTCCCGGGGACTTGATCCCCTTGAAGGGTCGTTGAAGACTACAACGTTGATAGGTCGGGTGTGGAAGCGCGGTAACGCGTTAAGCTAACCGATACTAATTGCCCGTAAGGCTTGACCCTATAACCTTGAAGCAAATCAAGGTAGCAATCTACCCACCTTCTTCTTCCAGATCAGTTAAAGACATCTCGAACATCGTCCGGATGTCCAATGACATCCAGACTAAAAGTTATGTCTGGCGACCATAGCGGAGTGGAACCACCCCTTCCCTTCCCGAACAGGACCGTGAAACGCTCCAGCGCCGATGATAGTGTGCTCCCGCACGTGAAAGTAGGTCATCGCCAGACTCCCAACAAAAAGCCCACCATTCGGTGGGCTTTTTTATTTTTATCCCGGGCTTTGTTCAACTGGGCAATGTCACTTCCAGGTTGTCGATCAGCCGCGTGTTGCCCAGCCAAGCGGCTCCCAGCACCACCAGCTTGCGGTCGTCCGGGGTGGGGGGTAGCAAGGTGGTTTGGGCGCGGACGCTAAAGTAATCGACACGCCAGCCGCGTTGGACAAGCGTCTCGCTGACCGCTAGTTCCAGTGCTCTGAAATTGCGCTCCCCTCCGATCAGGGCATCCCGCATCTGGCACAGTTGAAGATACAGCTGGATGGCTTCCGCGCGCTGTTCTACCGTCAGATAACCATTGCGTGAGGAAAGGGCCAGTCCATCATCGGCACGCTCCGTTTCTGCGCCGATGACCTCGATGGGCAAATTCAATTGCCGAGTCATTCGGTCGAGGAGAAACCACTGCTGGTAATCCTTTTTGCCAAACAGGGCATATCGGGGCGCGACCATGTTGAAGAGCTTCAGTACGACGGTGCAGACACCGGCGAAATGCCCTGGCCGGAAGGCGCCGCACAATTCATTGGCCAACGGGGGCTGGACTACGAAACGCTGTGGCTGCGGATACATTTCGGCGACGGATGGTGCGAAGAGGTAATCGCACCCGGCCTGGGTGAGGCGCTCAGTGTCGGCTGGCAAGGTGCGCGGGTAGCGTTCGAAGTCCTCGTTTGGGCCAAACTGCAACGGGTTGACGAAAATGCTGGTGACGACCGGACCACCGAGTTGCTTGGCATGACGGACCAGCGCGATGTGGCCGTCATGCAAATTGCCCATGGTGGGGACGAAGGCAATGTCCTCGATACCACGCAAGGCCGCGCGCAACGTGCTCGAATTGTGCATGACTTGCATCAGAAACAATGCTCCGGTCCGGGAAATTCGCCTGTGCGGACGGCGGCGACATAACGCTGGATGGCCGTGGCAATATCGCCGGCGCCGGACATGAAATTGCGGGCGAAGCGCGGTGGCTTCGGGGTCAGCCCGAGCAGGTCAGTGATGACCAGGACCTGGCCGTCGCACTGTCCGCCTGCCCCGATGCCAATGGTGGGAATGCGCAAGCATTGCGTGACTTCGCTGGCAAGCAGGCTGGGAATGGCTTCGAGCACCAGCATGGCCGCACCGGCGTCTTCGAGCAAACTGGCGTCGCGCAGGAGTTCCTGGGCGGCACGCGATTCCTTGGCCTGGGCCCGGTAACCGGTCTGGTTCACGGACTGGGGGAGCAGGCCGAGATGACCGCACACCGGGATGCCGCGTTGGGTCAGGAAACTGACGGTGTCGACCATGATGGCCCCGCCCTCCAGCTTGACCATGTTCGCACCCGCTGACAGCAAGCGGGCGCTGGCGGCAAAGGCTTGTTCGAGGGAACCTTGATAGCTGCCAAAGGGCAAGTCGGCCATCACGAAACCTTGACCCGCGCCTCGGCGGACCGCACGCGTGTGGTACGTCATGTCATCCAGGCAGACGGGCAGCGTGGAGTCGTGGCCTTGCACGGTCATGCCGAGGGAATCGCCCACCAGAAGGATGTCAACGCCGGAGTCGATCATGACCCGGGCCAGGCTGGCGTCATAGCAGGTCAGCGCGACGAGTTTCTCGCCGAGGTCAAGCTTGCGCAGCAGTTGCGGCAGGTACATCCGGTGTTCCTCCATGGTGGAAAGCGATGCGTTGCCGGGTAGGATAATCGAAATGAATCATGTCCAGAAAACACAGTCCGCCTGGGGCGAGGCCACTTGCACAGGCTCGGGCGCGTGGGACATGACGCATTGCTGCGGGGCGTCAACCTGACACGGGGATCTTCAGATGAGACGACGCACCCGATCTGTCGGCAGGGTTTCAACCAGGCGCATCAGGGGGCCTTGTCCGGGAATGACCAGTTCGGGCGCCAGCTCAGCTAGGGGGATGAGCACGAAGGCGCGCTCATGCATCCGGGGATGAGGGATGTGGAGACCGCACTCGTCGACTTCGAGTGCGTCGAAGAGCAGGATGTCTAGATCCAAGGTGCGTGGCGCATTGCGGAAGGTTCGTTCGCGGCCATGCGACTGTTCGATGTCGAGCAGGCGCCCGAGCAAGGGGCGGGGGCCCAGGCGCGTATCGATCCGGGCGACGGCATTGAGGTAGTCGGGCTGCTCCGGATAGCCCTCGGGGTGGCTCACATAGAGCGCGGAGCGGGCCGTCAGCCGGGTGCCCTCAAGTCCGTCCAGCGCGGCAAAGGCCGACTCGATTTGCCGGGCAGGTTCACCAAGATTGGCGCCCAGGGCGATGAATGCGGTGTGCGTTTCAGCCATCAATGCTGGCTGGCACGCCTGCTTGGGCAGGCTTCCGACGCGGTTTGCGACGCCGTCGCTTGCCGGCGCTTTCCGGTACGTTGAGCAGCATCTGGTGGCGAGCGTCCTCGCTCGCGTCCTGGAATACACCCCACCACTCGACCAAGTCGGCGGCGGCATCGCCGCCCTTGGCGCGCAACAGCAGAAAATCGTAGCCGGCCCGGAAACGCGGGTGGCTGAGCAGCCTGAACGGCCGGCCACCGCTGCGTTGGATGAAGCGCGACTGCAAGCCCCAGATTTCCTTGATCATGCCGTCCAGACGGCGCGGAAACGCCAAGGCCGCGCGCTGCCGTTCAAGGGTGAGGTCCATGGCGGCATGCAGCGCAGCCATTTCGGGCTGGCCCTCGGCACAGAGTTGTTCATGGTGCGCCTGCATATCGAACCAGAGCAGGCAAGCCAGCATGAAGGCCGGGGAGGCCGATTGCCCATGCCGCACGCGTTCGTCGGTGTCATGCAGTGCGGCATGGAGAAACTTGTGGCGCTCGGGGTGATCCAGAATCGCATCGAGCATCGGCAGGACGCCATGATGCAGACCCTCGGCACGCAACTGCCGGACGCCACGCTCCGCGTGCCCGGAGAGCAGCAACTTCATCATTTCGTCATACAAACGCGCGGCCGGGATGCGCTCCAGCATGGGCGCCAGTTCAGCGATCGGGGCGCGGGTGCCCGGATCGATCCGGAAGTCGAGCTTGGCAGCGAAGCGGGCGGCACGCAGCATGCGCACCGGGTCTTCGCGGAAGCGGGTCGCCGGCTCGCCGATCATGCGCAACAGGCGCTTCTCGGCATCGGCCACGCCCCCATGGTAATCCCAGACCGTCTGCTGTTCTGGATCGTAATAAAGTGCATTGATGGTGAAGTCCCGCCGAATGGCGTCTTCGTGCTGTGCGCCGAACACGTTGTCGCGCAAGATCAGGCCGTCTGCGGCGGTGACCCGGTCCTCGTCGACCTCGCCCGCGGGGCTGTGGGCCCGGAACGTGGTGACCTCGATGGTGTCCTGGCCGCAGTACACGTGCACGATCTGGAAGCGGCGCCCAATCAGGCGCGCGCGGCGGAACAGGACGCGCACCTGCTCCGGGGTGGCGTCGGTGGCGACGTCGAAATCCTTGGGGGCACGGCCCAGCAGCAAGTCTCGTACGGCACCACCCACCACGAACGCGGCATAGCCGTGCTCCTTGAGGGTGCGGGTGACCTTGAGGGCGCAGGGATGGATCTGATCGCGCTTGATGCCGTGTTGTTCCAAGGCAAGGATGCGGGGCTTGGTCGGGACGTCCGGTTTGCCGAGCACCTTGTGCAGCCAGCGGCGTATCATGCGGTAGAGAGTCCGTGCGATCGTGTGCGAAGTGGGGGAGGCGGGCGAACCCTGAAAACGTCAGTCATTATACACTGACCGGCCCGGCCTCATGCCTGCCTTGCCTGCATGGGGCGGCTGACGGACAATCACGCATTCTCGATAATTGTTGAAGAGGTATTGCGTGATCGCCCTCATCGAAGCCGCGGGCTGGCCCATCTGGCCACTCATCATTGCGTCGATCGTGGCCTTGGCCATCATATTCGAACGCGCGTATACCCTGCGGCGGCAGCAGATCATCCCCCCCACCTTGTTGGAACACACCTTGGAAATGATGCGCCGCGAGGGGGCCAGCGGCAATTTCCTGCGCGCCCTCGCCGAGGGGTCGCCGCTCGGCCGGGTCCTTGCGGCGGGCTTGCGCAACCACACCAGTAGCCGCGAAGTGATGCGGGAGTCGATCGAGGAAACCGGGCGCGCGGTGGCACATGACCTCGGTCGCTACCTGACCACCCTCGGTACCATCGCCTCGGTTGCGCCGCTGCTCGGCCTGCTCGGCACGGTGGTCGGCATGGTCGAAATCTTCGGGTCGCAGACGCCGACCGGTGGCAATCCCGCCGCCCTCGCGCATGGCATTTCGGTGGCCCTGTACAACACCGCATTTGGCTTGATCGTGGCCATCCCGAGCATGATTTTCTATCGCTTCTTCCGGGGCAAGGTCGATGCCTTGCTGGTCGAGATGGAGCAACAAGCCTTGACCTTGGTCGAACTCCTGCATGGGGAGCGGCGGTGAATTTCCAGCGCGGCCTGACCCGGGACGAGCCGGAGATCAACCTGATTCCGTTGATCGACGTATTGCTGGTGATCCTGATCTTCCTCATGGTCACCACCACCTACGCCCGCTTCGCTGAATTGCAGATCAACCTGCCCGAGGCGCGCGGCGACAGCCAACAGGAAACCCCGGCCCAGGTGGCCGTCGATATCGACGCCTCCGGCAACTACCGGATCAATGGCGCCAGCCCCGCCGGCCAGGATGTCGAGAGCATCGCGGCGGCGCTCGGCCAGGCAGCCGCCGGGCGCAAGGACGCGGTGATCGTGATCAGTGCCGACGCCCTGGCCGCGCATCAGTCGGTGATCCGGGTGATGGATGCCGCGCGCCGGCAGGGCCTGCCCCGGGTCACCTTCGTCACCCAGTCGGGTGCGGCCGACACCCCTTGAGCCTTGACGCCCGGCTGAATGCCTGCTGGTATGGTGGCGGCCGCTTCTGTGCCTGGCTGATCCCACTGTCCTGGCTGTATCACTGGATCGCCCGGCTGCGCCGGCGGCATGCCCGGCCGGAGCGCCTGCCCGTCCCGGTGATCGTGGTCGGCAACCTGGTCGCGGGCGGCGCCGGCAAGACGCCGCTGGTGCTCTGGCTGGTCCAGCGGTTGCGTGTTCATGGCTTTCATCCCGGGGTGATCAGCCGGGGCTACGGCGCACCGGGGGGGGCACCCCGGGAAGCCCAGTCGGACAGTCACCCTGAAGCGGTGGGTGACGAGCCCGTGCTCCTGGCGCGTCGTAGCGGGGTTCCGGTGTGGGTCGGCCGGCAGCGGGTCGCGACGGGCCGGGCCTTGCTCGCGGCCCATCCCGAGGTCGACGTCGTCATTGCCGACGACGGCTTGCAGCATTTCGCCCTGGCCCGCGACATCGAGATCGTCGTGGTCGACGGCCGACGCGGGTTCGGCAATGGCCGCTTGCTTCCCGCCGGCCCCCTGCGTGAGCCCCTGATCCGGTTGGCCGAAGTGGATGCGGTGGTGATCAACGGATTGGAACCCGTGCCCGGCGTGCCGGACAGCCACTTCGTGATGCAGCTGGAGAATCCCCGGTTCTACAACCTGGCCCGGCCCGATTGGGTCGTGACTGCCGAGTACTTCAGCGGCCGGCGGGTCAACGTGGTGGCGGCGATCGGTCATCCGGACCGCTTCTTCACGGCACTCTCCGGATTGGGGCTGGCCATCCAGGCCCGTGCGTTTCCGGATCATCATGTCTATCGTCAGGCCGATTTGCCCAAGGGGGTCACCCTGATGACCGAGAAGGATGCCGTGAAGTGCGCCGGTTTCGCGCGCGATGATCTGTGGGCCTGCGCAGTTGACGCGACCCTGTCCGAGGGGCTAGAACACCATCTCCTTACCCGACTGGAATCCCTTCATGGATAGCAAGCTGCTGGAAATTCTCGTCTGCCCGATCTGCAAGGGGCCCCTGGTCTACAGCAAGGAAGCCGGCGAACTGGTCTGCAATGCCGATGCCCTGGCTTTCCCGATCCGGGATGGCATTCCCGTGATGCTCGAGGAAGAGGCGCGTCGTCTGGCCCCGGAGGAGCGGGCCACCTGATGGCCACCCGCTTTCCCCTGCAAACCTTGCTGGATCATGCCCGGCACCGGATGCAGGCCGCTGAGCGCTTGTTGCTCATGATCAAGCGCAAGGAAGACGCCGCGCGCTTGAAACTGGAAGAACTCGAGCGCTACCGAGTCGAGTATCGGGGCCGCCTGGCCGACACCTGCCAGGGGGGCATGCACATCCTGATGTTGCGTGACTACCATGCTTTTCTCGCCAAGCTGGACTTGGCGATCCGGCATCAGGTCGGTGAAGTCGACCAGATGCATGCACGCTGGCAGGCCGCCCACGAAAGCTGGCTGGCCTTGCGTCAGAAGGTGAAATCCTTCGAAGTGTTGGAGGATCGTCATATGAAGGGCGAAGCCCTGCGCCAGGAACGACGCGAACAACGGCAAAGTGATGAGTACGCCGGCCGCAAGGCGGCCGTGGCGAGGCTGACCGAGCGTCACTGATCACGGGGTGGCATGCATCTTGCAGCTTGGTAAGGGAAAATTTCCCTCCGGGCCGCTTGCCATGATCCAACCTATCCACGGACTTCCCTTTGCCGCCGGCCAATCCAGCGGCTTGCCGACCGGTTTCAGTGACACGCCGGGGGCCTCCTTCGCGGGGGCAATGGCCGGGGCCTTGTTTGGCCAGGCCGGTGAGGGACTGGGGGATGCCGAGGTGGCCGCGGGTGTCCTGGGGATGAAGGGTTTGACCCTGGTCGTGAGTGAATCCATGGCGTCTGTTGCCTCGAAAGCGCTGCCATTCGATGAACAGACGCTCCAGAGCGAGGAGGATCGGCCGGCTGTGGCCGTGGGCCTGCCAGTCCAAGTGGCTGCCAGCCTGCCTATGGGCTGGATGGCTGACACCGGTGAGTCTGGCGCAAGGGGTGCATCGGCTTCGGTCCTGGATGAATCCGCTGCGGTTGACGAAACGGCGCGGCGTGCTGCTCCCTGGGGGCGCGAGCCTTTGACCGCTTGGCCGGTGGTCTCTGCCGAGGCCACGCCTGCAGACGCCGCCGAGGCGATGGCAGGGATGCCCGAGGCTGCTCGACGCCTGTCCTTCCCATTGCCGACAGGAGAGACGCGCAACGCTTCTGCGCAGCGCGCCCTCCCTGAGGATGAGATGGCGGCGGCGGCCGGGTCGCAGGCTGAAACGACGGAGCCGGCGGTGGCCGAGGGCAAAAAGTTGCCGCCGGTCCAGGCAATGTTTGCCGCCCTTGCCCGCGTGGGGGCCGAGGAGTCGGCGCGAACCGGACGAACGCCCATGAGCGATCCCGCGCTTGCGGAAGGCAGGCCGGCGCCTGTCCCCGCGTCCTCCAACACGTCGTCCTCGGCTTGGATGGCGACATCAAGCGCGACGCTCACGTCCGAGTCCACGCTGGGTGCCATGGCCACAGGCCCAGGGGCGACACCGGCTCCGACTGCGGGGGTGGAGTCGGCGTTCGCGGCGACCACCGCGCGGCCCCCGGTGCCCGGAGAAGCCGCACGTGTGGTCATGCAGGTGCCCGCCCAGTTCCAGAGCCCAGGCTGGAGCCAGGCGTTGGGTGACAAGCTGGTCTGGATGGCCGGCCGGCAAACGCAGAGCGCCGAACTAATCCTCAACCCGCCCAGCCTCGGGGCAGTCGAAGTGCGCTTGAACGTCAGCGGTGGCGAAGCCAGCGCACAGTTCTTCTCGGCCAATCCGGCGGTGCGCGAAGCCCTGGAGTCGGCTTTGCCGCGCCTGCGCGAATTGATGGGTGGGGTCGGCATTGCCTTGGGCCAGGCCTCGGTGAATGATCAAAGCCAGAGCCAGCGCGACCGCGCCGCCCAGTCGGCCTCGTCTGGCCACCCGCTGGAGGGGGGAGCGTCTGGTCGGCTCGACCTCGAGGCCCGCCCGGGCGATGTCAGACGCCTCGGCCTGCTGGATTATTTCGCCTAGCCGGATGGGATTCTCCGAGGGGACTCGGGTCATCTGACAAGAAACTTAAGCTTGTCGGCAAAACATGCTGTTTTTGTGCTATTTTTCCGTTAATTCTCCATCCGGTTCCGGCAAAGGCAATAGGTCATGGCAAAGGCTGAAGAAGCAGCACCCGAGGCGCCCAAGGGCAAGAGCAAGAAACTGTTGATCATCATTCTGGCGGTGGTGTTGCTGGTGGTCTTGGCGGGGGGGGGTGCGGCCGTATACCTGTTGACCTCGAAGCCCGCGGCCGAGCAGGTCGAGGGCGAGGAGGGTGAAGACGAAGAGGCGCATGCCGAGGAGGAGGAGCATCCGCCCGTGTACGAGAAGCTCGATGCCTTCACGGTGAACCTCGCCGACGGCGAAACCTACCTGCAGGTCGAGATCAACCTGAAGCTCGCCGACGCGAAGCTGAGCGAAAAGCTCAAGGCGCGCATGCCCGAGGTCAAGGATGCCGTCCTGCGACTGTTGTCGAGCCAGAGTCCGGAAGAACTCGCGACCGTCGAGGGCAAGGACAAGCTGGCGGGCGAGGTGCAGAAATCGGTCAACGAAGTGCTCGGGGTGAAGAAAGCCTCGAAGGGCGTCGAAAAAGTGCTGTTCCCGGCATTCATCATCCAATAGGGGGATCGTGGCTGACGACATCCTTTCCCAGGAAGAAGTCGATGCCCTGCTCCGCGGCGTAACGGGGGAACCCGAAGAGACGTCGGAGGACGAGGCCGGGGGGGGTGTTCGCTCTTACGATATCGGACGACAGGAACGCATTGTCCGGGGTCGCATGCCGACCCTGGAGATCATCAACGAGCGTTTCGCGCGCAATTTCCGGATCGGCCTGTTCAACTTGATCCGGCGCACGGCGGAGATTTCAGTCGGCCCGGTTTCGGTGATCAAGTACAGCGAGTTCGTTCGCAACCTGATCGTTCCCACCAACCTGAACCTGGTCCACCTGCAACCCTTGCGCGGCACCGCGCTGTTCGTATTCGACCCGAATCTGGTGTTCCTGGTGGTCGACAATCTGTTCGGTGGTGACGGCCGTTACCACATGCGGGTTGAAGGTCGCGATTTCACCCTGGCCGAGCAGCGCATCATCCGCAAGATGCTCGACGTGGTGTTCGAGGAATACGGCAAGGCCTGGGAACCGATCCACCCGGTGCAACTGGAATACGTCCGTTCCGAGATGAACACCCAGTTCGCCAACATCGCCACCCCGACCGAAGTGGTCGTGGTCAGCACCTTCAACATCGAGCTCGGCACGGCCGGTGGCGATTTCCACATCTGCATGCCCTACAGTATGATTGAGCCGATGCGCGATCAGCTGACCAGTACCATGCAGGCCGATCGTGCCGAGGCGGATGAGCGTTGGGTCACCGAGATGTCGCTCCAGGTGCAGGACGCCGAGGTGGAACTGGTGGCGCATCTGGGCCAGGCCGCGATTACCCTGCGTCAGATCCTGGATCTCAAGGCCGGCGACGTGATTTCACTCGACTTGCCCGAGGCGGTGATTGCCGAGGTCGACGGCGTGCCGCTGTTCGAGTGTCACTATGGGCAGAAAAACGGGCAGCTCGCGCTCAAGGTCGAGCGGGTGCTGCAGGGGCGCGAGCGGGCGGCGATCGCCGGGATCAAGCGATGAGCGAAGAAGCGGAAAAAGACGTAACGGCGGATGACTGGGCGGCGGCGATGGCCGAGCAGGAGACGACCGATGCCGCGGGCAGCGCGGCCGACGACTGGGCCGCTGCGATGGCCGAGCAGGCCGAGGTGGACGCCCACGCCGCGCAGGAACCGCAAAAGGCCAATATCTTCCAGAATCTGGCGCCGGAGGGACATCCCGCGGCGGCCAACAATCTCGACCTGATCCTGGATATTCCGGTCCAGCTCACCGTCGAACTGGGGCGCACCAAGATCGCCATCCGCAATCTCCTTCAGCTGGCCCAGGGCTCGGTGGTTGAACTCGACGGGCTGGCCGGCGAGCCGATGGATGTGCTGGTCAACGGCTGTCTGATCGCCCAGGGCGAGGTGGTCGTGGTGAACGACAAGTTCGGCATCCGCCTGACCGACATCATCAGTCCGGCCGAACGTCTGCGTCGCATCAATCGATGAGTCTGGCGCGCGGGTGGCTTTGGCCGTTGTTCGGCTGCCTGCCGGTCGCGGCCCTGGCGGCCGAGACCGTGCCGCAGACCTCGGGGTTCGGCGCCTTCCTGCAGGCGGTCATGGGGCTCGGGCTGGTGCTTGGCCTGATGTATGTCTTCTTCTGGTTGTTGCGCCGCTACGGCCCGGCGCAGAATACCGCCCAGGGCGTGGTCAAGGTGGTCGGCGGGGTCATGCTCGGCCCGCGCGAGCGCCTGGTGGTGGTGGAAGTCGAGGACACCTGGGTCTTGGTCGGCGTCGCCGCCGGCAACGTGCGGACCCTGCACACCCTGGCCAAGCCCGAGGGCTATGCCGCGCCGGTCGATATCCCGGGCGGTGGTTTTCCGGACAAGCTGACCGATCTTCTGCGGCGCAAACCGTGACGCGACGATCTGCATTCCTCCTGGCGGCGCTTGCGTTCTTGCCCGCCCTGGCCTGGGCGGCGCCCGGCATTCCGGCGTTCACCAGCAGCGATGGTCCGGGTGGGACCACCAACTACAGCTTCAGCATCGAAGCCCTGTTGTTCATGACGTCGCTGACTTTCCTGCCGGCGATGCTCCTGATGATGACCTCGTTCACCCGCATCGTCATCGTCTTCGCCCTGCTGCGCCAGGCCATCGGCACCATGCAGGCGCCGCCCAACCAGGTCATCATCGGCCTGGCGCTGTTCCTGACCTTCTTCATCATGGCGCCGGTGTTCGACAAGATCTACGAAGTCGCCTGGCGTCCCTACGCCGAGAACCAGATTGGTTTCGCCGAGGCTGTGGACCGGGGCAGCGTGCCCTTGAAGGGCTTCATGCTGAACCAGACGCGCGAAGAGGATCTGGCGTTGTTCGTGAAGCTATCCAACCATCCGCCGCTCGAGTCACCCGAGCAGACACCGATGAAGATCCTGGTGCCGGCCTATGTCATCAGCGAACTGAAGACCGCGTTCCAGATCGGCTTCATCGTCTTCCTGCCCTTCCTGATCATCGACATGGTGGTGGCCAGCGTGCTGATGTCGATGGGCATGATGATGCTGTCGCCCATGCTCGTTTCGCTGCCCTTCAAGCTCATGCTGTTCGTGCTCGCGGATGGCTGGACCCTGCTGATCGCCTCTCTGGTGGCGACCTACAAGCTATGAACCCGGATACCGTGGTCGCCATCGTGCGCCAGGCCCTGGAGATGACCCTGCTGACCGCGGGACCGATCTTGCTGGCTTCCTTGGTGACGGGCCTGCTGATCAGTATTTTCCAGGCCGCGACCCAGATCAACGAGATGACCCTGACCTTCATCCCCAAGCTGGTGGTCATGTTCGCGGTGATGGTCCTGCTCGGCCCCTGGATGCTGGGTGCCCTGATCGATTACGTGGTCCGGCTGTACGGCAGCATCCCCACCTTGATCGGTTAGCCATGCTGACTCTGTCGAGCGCCGACTGGGACGTTTTCATGGCGCTGTTCTTCTATCCCTTCGTGCGCATTCTGGCCTGGTTGTCGATCGACCCGATGCTGGGCAACCGCGCCGCGCCGAATTCCGTCCGGGTCGGCCTGGCCTTCGTGATGGTCCTGGTGATCGCGCCGACCCTGCCGCCGCCCCCCCCGGTGCCCCTGGTGTCCGGCGATGGCCTGCTCCTGCTCCTGCAGCAGATCGCGATCGGCCTGGCGCTGGGCTTCACCCTGCGGGTGCTGTTCGCGGCGGTCGAGTTCGCCGGTCAGTTCATGGGCTTGCAGATGGGCCTTTCCATGGCCAGCCTCTACGATCCCGTCAACGGCGCGCAGACCCCGGTACTGGGCCAGTTCCTGACCATCACCACCGTGCTCCTGCTGTTTGCCATGAATGGCCACCATTGGGTGATCGCGGCGCTCTGGCAGAGCTTCCATGATCTGCCGATCACCGTGGCCGGTTCCTCGGCACAGGGCTTCGCGGCCTTGGTCCAGTGGGGCGGGACGATTTTCAGCACCGGCCTGCACATCGCCCTGCCGGTCACCGCCGCGCTGCTGACCGCCAACCTGGCCATCGGCATGATGACCCGCGCGGCCCCGCAACTGAACATCTTCGCGGTCGGCTTTCCCATCACCCTCGCGGCGGGCTTCCTGGTGCTGTATTTCTCCCTGCTCTTTTTTCCCGCGTTCATCGAGCGATTCCTGGGCCAGGCCCTGGCGGTCGCCAGCGGGGCCATGCGCGGGATGCTGGTGCCTTGAGCGCGGCCCCGATGCCCTGGGTGATGCGTTGGGCCGACCTGATCCCGGCCCGGGGGCGGGTCCTCGACGTAGCCTGCGGCACGGGTCGCCACGCCACCTTCCTGGCCGGCCGAGGTCACCCGGTCGATGCCGTGGATCGCGATCTGTCCCGCTTGGGCGACGCCCGGAATGTGCCAGGCGTGCGCTGGTGGGCCGCTGACCTGGAAGCCGCGCCCTGGCCGTTCGACCCAGCCGCCTACCAGGCCGTGGTGGTGACCAACTACCTGCATCGTCCCCTGTTTCCCTATTTGCTGGCCGCGCTGGCACCGGGCGGCGTGCTCATTTACGCCACCTTCGCCCTCGGTCAGGCGCGCTGGGGGCGCCCGCGCGATCCGCGGCATCTCCTGGTGCCGGGCGAACTGCTCGAACTGGCGCGCGGCCGCCTGCAGGTCGTGGCCTACGAGGATATTCTGGAAGCGGGGATGCCACCGAGCCGGGTGCAGCGCCTGTGCGCCCTGATGCAATAGGGGAGCGACCGGCGTGGGGACGACGCGGACGCTCGCGCCCCGGCTTTCGGCTACAATCCCGGCTTTATTTGCCGAAGAACGAACCATGTTGACTGGCAGTCTTGTCGCCCTCGTCACCCCCATGCTGCCGGACGGCGGCCTCGATTTGCCCCGCTTGCGCACCTTGGTCGATTGGCATGTCGCGCAAGGCACCGACGCCCTGGTGATCGTCGGCACCACCGGGGAATCGCCGACGGTGACGCCCGAGGAACACTGTTTGCTGATCCGGACCGCGGTCGAGCAGGCGGCCGGTCGCATCCCCGTGGTGGCCGGCACGGGCGCCAATTCGACCGCCGAGGCGATCGAGCTGACCCGCTGTGCGAAAGCCGCCGGGGCGGTGGCCGGCCTGTCGGTTGCGCCTTACTACAACAAGCCGACCCAGGAAGGCCTGTATCGCCATTTCAAGGCCATTGCCGAGGCGGTCGAGCTGCCCCTGATCCTCTATAACGTGCCGGGCCGCACGGCGTCCGACATCGGCAACGACACCGTGCTGCGCCTGGCCCAGGTGCCGGGCGTGGTCGGCATCAAGGATGCCACCGGCAACCTCGAGCGCGGCTCCGACCTGCTCAAGCGCGCACCGAAGGACTTTGCCATCTACAGCGGTGATGACGCCAGTGCCCTGGCCCTGATGCTGCTGGGCGGCCATGGCGTGATCTCGGTGACCAGCAACGTCGCTCCCGCGTTGATGCATGAGATGTGCGTGGCCGCGCAGGCGGGCGACCTTGCCCGGGCCCGGGCGCTCAATTTCCGTCTGCTCGGCTTGCACCAGAAGCTGTTTGTCGAGGCCAACCCGATTCCGGTGAAGTGGTGCGTGGCCGAAATGGGCCTGATCGAACCGGGTATCCGTCTGCCCTTGACCCCTCTTTCCGAGTCTCACCACGCCACCCTGCGCGCAGCCATGCGCGAGGCGGGCGCCCTCCTGGAGTCCTGAACATGCGTAGTCATTCCGTTGCGATCCTGCTCGCGCTGGCCGTCGGCGCGTCCGGCTGCTCGTTCCTGGGTGAAAAGAAAATCGACTACAAGTCGGCGGGCAGCTTGCCGCCGCTGGAGGCGCCGCCCGATCTGGTGGTGCCTTCGGCCAACAACCGCTATGCCTTGCCCGGCGCGGCGCCGGCCAGCTCGGCGACTTTCTCAACCTACAGCCAGGAATCCAGCAGCCGTCCGACCGCTGCGAACCCGGCCCTGTTGCCCGCAGTCGACAAGGTGCGGGTGGAACGGGCCGGTGCCCAGCGCTGGCTGGTGGTGGATCGACCGCCCACCGAAGTCTGGCCCCGGGTGAAGGCGTTCTGGCAGGAGACGGGATTCATCGTCAATGTCGACAATCCTGAGTTGGGCGTGATGGAAACCGATTGGGCGGAAAACCGGGCCAAGATTCCCCAGGATGCGGTGCGTAACTTCCTCGGCAAGGCCATCGATGCGCTTTATTCCACTGGCGAACGCGACAAGTTCCGGACCCGTCTGGAACCGGCCCCGGATGGCAAGGGCACCGAGATCTACATCAGCCACAAGGGCATGATCGAGGTCTACGAGGGGACGCAAGGCGGTGGCGACGAAGGCAAGGGCCGCACGATGTGGCAGCCGCGTGCCACCGATCCGGAGTTGGAAGCCGAGATGCTGCGTCGCCTGATGGTCCGCTTCGGGGTCGAGGAGGCACGGTCCAACACCCTCGTGGCGAGTGGGGTCGAAGCTCAGGCCGTGATTGGCAAGGCGGCCGACGGCAGCCCGCTCCTGACCGTGAAGGAACCGTTCGACCGGGCCTGGCGCCGGGTCGGCTTGGCCCTGGACCGGGTCGGTTTTGTGGTCGAGGATCGCGATCGCGTGGCCGGTGTCTACTTTGTCCGCTACGCGGCACCGGATCCGGAAACCGCCAAGGAGAAGGGCGGCTTCCTGTCCAAGCTGGCCTTCTGGCGCGACGATGCCACCCAGATCAAGTCCGATACCTATCGGGTCCAGGTGGCCGGCAAGGAGGCCGTCACGGAAGTCCGGGTGGCCCGTGACAACGGCAGTGTCGCGACCGACGACACCGGCAGTCGCATCATCCGCCTGCTCTTCGACCAGCTGAAATAAGCACATGCGATTCGCCAGCCTGGGGAGTGGCAGCAAGGGCAATGCCTGGCTGGTGGAGAAATGTGCGACCCGGGTCCTGATCGACTGTGGTTTCGGGGTGCGCGAAGTGGCGGGCCGTCTGGCCAAGCTGGGCCTGGCCGTGGCCGACCTTTCGGCGATCGTGCTGACCCACGAGCACAGCGACCATGGCCGCGGCGCGGCGCGCGTCGCGGCCAAGGCCGGCTGCCCGGTCTGGCTGACCCCGGGCTGCAGGGGCCAGCTCGAGGCCGTGGGCGAAAGCTTTGCCGAGGTCCGTGAGATCGACAGCCACGCGCCGTTCGCGATCGGCGACTTGGAGTTGCGGCCGTTTCCGGTGCCGCACGACGCCCGCGAACCGGTCCAGTATGTGGTCTCCGACGGGGCCCGACGCTGGGGCCTGCTGACCGATGCCGGTCACGTCACCCCGCACATGGTGGCCATGCTCGACGACTGCGACGCCCTGACCCTTGAATGCAACCACGATGTCGAGCGCTTGCGCCGGGGCCGCTACCCGCCGAGCCTGAAATCCCGCATACTTGGCCGCTATGGCCACCTCGACAACGGCGCGGCGGCCGACCTGCTGGGTCGTATCGGACGGGGCCGCCTGCAGCACGTGGTGGCCGCCCACCTGTCCGAGGAAAACAACACCCCCGACCTGGCCCGCAACGCGTTGGCCGAGGTCCTGACCTGCGCGCCCGACTGGATTGCCGTGGCCGACCAGGAGGCTGGCTTGGCCTGGCGCACGATTTGTTAGCATTGACGATACGATGACCGAACACTCCGCTCTGGAAGCGGCGAACACTTTCGAGGAACTTAACCTGGCGCCGGAACTGCTGCGCGCTGTGTCCGAGATGGGCTACACCACGCCCACGCCGATCCAGCGCGAGGCGATCCCCCTGGTGCTGGCGGGGCGCGACCTCCTGGCCCAGGCCCAGACCGGGACCGGCAAGACGGCGGCCTTCACTTTGCCGCTTCTGCACAAAATGAAACCGTTCGCCAACACCAGCACCTCGCCGGCCCGCCACCCGGTGCGCGCCCTGGTCCTGGCGCCGACCCGCGAACTGGCCATCCAGGTGTACGACAACGTCGTCATGTATGCCAAGCACCTGCCCCTGCGCAGTACCGTGGTGTTCGGCGGCGTCGGCATGCAGGAGCAGGAGGCCGCCCTGCGCGCCGGGGTCGAGATCCTGGTGGCCACCCCTGGACGCCTGCTCGATCACGCCGGCAACAAACTGGCCCTGCTCAACCAGGTCCAGTTCCTGGTGCTCGACGAGGCCGACCGGATGCTGGACATGGGCTTCCTGCCCGACCTCAAGCGCATCCTCAATCTCCTGCCCGAAAAACGGCAGACCCTGCTGTTCTCCGCGACCTTCAACGAAGAGATCACGCGCCTGGCCGGCAGCTTCCTGCAAAGTCCCCTCAAGGTCGAGGTGGCGCGCAAGAACACGGCTGCCGAAACCGTCGAGCAGGTGGTCCACAGGGTGCCGGAAGACGACAAGATGGAAGCGTTGCTGCGCGTCGTGCGGCTGCGCGAGATCAGCCAGGCCCTGGTCTTTACCCGGACCAAGATCGCCGCGGACAAGCTGTTCCGGCGCTTGCAGCGGCGGGGCGTGGAGGCGGCCGCGATCCATGGCGACAAGACCCAGGTCGACCGCCTGCTGGCGCTGGACGGCTTCAAGCAGGGCAAGATCAAGCTGCTGGTGGCCACCGACATTGCGGCCCGCGGGATCGACATCGTCGAACTGCCCTGCGTGGTCAACTACGAGCTGCCCTATTCGCCCGAGGACTATGTGCACCGGATCGGCCGCACCGGCCGTGCCGGCGCCTCGGGTCTGGCGGTGTCCCTGGTTGCTCCGGAGGAGGACAAGTTGCTGGCCGGGGTGGAACGCTTCATCCACCGCAAGCTGGACATCTCGCCCTTGCCGAGCCCGCCACCGCCCCCCCCGGTGGTGCGTCCAGCGGCTTCGGAACCCGAGGCGCCGGCCAGCCCGCGTGGCCGCCGCGTGCCCGAGCCGCTGTGCGCGCTATTCCTGCCGCCCGTGCGACCCGAGACGAACCCTGGTGGCCCTGGGGAATGAGCTGGGAAGCTGGACTGGTCGGACTGCTGCTGGCGGTAGGCTGGTTCTGGTGGGAAGAGCTCAACAAGCGCGAGCTGGCGGTCAAGGCGGCCCGCACGGTGTGCCGCCAGGCGGGCGTCCAGTTGCTCGACGACAGCGTGGCCCTCAAGCTGCTGCGTCCGGCTCGCGACGACCAGCAGCGGCTGCGCTGGCGGCGCGAGTACTTCTTCGAATATTCCGACACCGGCAACAACCGCTTGCCGGGCTATGTCCTGCTGCTCGGCGGCCAGGTCTTGCATGCCAACCTGATCGTCCCGGCGTCCATGGAGAACAGTGATGAAACGGCTTGAATGGGCGGTGGTGGCGTGTCTGGCGGCTTGGCCGATGTTGGCGGCTGCCGCCGGCGAAGATTTCGACGAGGCCGAGCCGATCTGGACCGAGGCGGCGACGGCCTTGCCTGCATTACCGAAGCCGTCGGATCTGGTGGAGTTCACCGTGGGCGGCGGTCGTAGCCATCGCTATTACCTCGACCCCGCCGCGATCAGCGTCGGTGCCGACGGGGTGGTGCGCTACACCCTGGTCATGCGCACCGCCGGGGGCGCGGAGAATACTCACTATGAGGGCCTGCGCTGTGCCACTGGAGAACGAAAAATCTACGCCTTTGCCGGTCGTGACGGGATCTGGTCCCCGAACCGAGCCGCCGCCTGGGCGCGCATCGATGCCCGCGGCGATCACAGCTATCACAAGGAATTGTTCTTCCATTACCTATGCACGGTGGATGGGGCCGGCAATGAGCTGGCCACCATCCGGCGCGCCCTGGCCAGGGGTGGTCTGAGGCGCGGTGGCGACTGAGCCGCAGGCTCAGCGAGGAAGCGGGGCGGCGGCGCGGCGGGCGCCGACCAGGCGCAAGGCGATCCAGCCCAGGGTTAGGTAGAGCGCAGTGCTGGCCAGATAGCCAGGGAAATAGTGGGCAACCCGGCTGAAGTAGTCGATCAGGCCCAGGCCGTCGAAATAGCCCGAGGCAGCCCAGAAGCTCAGGTTGGCTACCAGGAAGTGCACCGCGACCGCGGCCAGGCCGAAGCTGGCCAGGCGCGGCGCGGACAGGTCAGCGCGCCCGAGCCAGCGGCCCAGGCCCCAGACCGCGAGATAGGCCACCACCAGGCCGCCATAGGCGGGTGTCAGACACCAGCCGGCCTCGGTCGCGGTTTGTGCCAGGCCGACGTCGATGGCGAAGGCGGCGGCAATCAAGGCCGAAAAGCACGCCCAGCCATTCAGCCGGCCACCGGCCAGCCAGGCGCCACCGAGCAGGAATACCGCGAGCGAGGCGTCGGGCAGGCTGACCACCGTGCCGAAATGGCCGATCCGGGTGGCAACGAGCAGAACCAGCAGGGCGGCGAAGACCTTGAGGCGGGCGGAGAGGTGCATGGCGGATTCCTTGGTGTGGGTCGGCGACATTCTATCCATTTTGACCGGTCCGGGGCCATGCCTCAGAGGTCGCCCTCGCGCACCAGCTTGACCAGGAAGGACCGGCCGTCGGCGGGGTACTGGCTGGCCAGGTACTCGAAGCCGGTAGTGGCGTAGCGCTGGTCGGTCAGGTTGTGGCCGGCCAGGCGTAGCTGCCAGGGTCCCTGGTGCCAGGTCAGGGCGAGGTCGAGGCTGGCATAGCCGTCGAGGCGGGGCGACGAGTGGTCGGTATCACTGCCGTAGTAGCGGTCGCTGGACCAATCGGCACGAGCTTCCGCCGACCAGGCCCGGTTCACCTGCCAGGTCAGACCCAGCCGGGCTTGTTGCCTGGGCACCAAGGGCAGGGTCTTGCCGTCGTCAGGGCCGGCGCTGAAGCGGGCATCGGTGTAGGCGTAAGCGGCCCAGGCGCGCAGGGTGTCGGACACCGGCCAGCCCAGGTCCAGGGTGAAGCCCTGGTGCCGGGTGCGCTGGAGATTTTCGTTGCGGCCATCCCAGGTGCTCCAGTCGCCATCCGGGTTGGCGTTGTAGGCAATCTCGTCACGCATGTCCTGACGGTACAGGGTGGCTTGCACGTGGCCGGCACCGGGCTGCCATGCCAGGCCCAGGTCGGTGCCACGACCGTGCTCCGGGCGCAGGGGGATGCCCAGGCCGCTGAAGGTGGTCAACTCGTCGCTTTTCGCAAAGCGGAAGGTCTGGCCGTGACGGGCGAACAGGCGCAGGTCGCCAAGTCGATGGCTGAGTCCGAGATCCCAGGCATTGCGGGCCTGGCTGTTGTCGAGTGTGTCGCTGCCGGTGCGGCCCAGGTCCTGGTCGACCCGCTGCCGGCGCAGGCCGGCGGTGAGCACGGTCGACGGACGCAAGGTCACGCTGGTCTGGCCATAGAGCGCGATGCTGTCCTGGCGCAAATCGAGCCGGGTGGTGCCGAAGTAGTCGCGGCGCGAGGCAAAGTCGGTGCGATAGAGGTCGAGGCCCAGGACGCTGTCGGCGGGCAGGCCGAACAGTGGCTGGGACAGGTTGAGCCGTGGGGTGAGCGACCAGGTGTCGTATTCGTTCAACACTCGGCTGAGGGCGAGGGCGTCGCCCATGTCATAGGCCAAGCGGCTGTCCAGCCGGTTCGACTCGTAGCCCAGTTCGCCGCGCAGCGCGACCCGGTCGCCCAGGGGCATGACCAGGCCTGGCCGGAGATGCCAGGTACGTCGGTCGGCGTCACCCTGGCCGTTGCCCGGCAGCGAGGCGCGAGGATCCTGCCGGGCCTGTTCCAGGGTCAGGTAACCGGGCAGTTCGGCGCGCTGGTTGCCGAGGCCGAAATCCAGGTTCAACTCGGTGTTGCGCCACTCGCTGCTCAGGCGCCCGCCCAGGCTGGCGTGCCGGGCCTGGGCGTGATCGCGGTAGCCGTCGGTCTCGCCCAGCGACAGGTCGAGACGTGTCGAGGCGTGCGCCCCGGCCAGGCCGAGGCCGCCGTCCAGGCCGAGGCTGCCGAAGCTGCCGCCCGACAGGCTCAGGCGGGCTTCCGGCCGGGCTGCGCGGGTCACCAGGTTGATCACCGCGCCGACTGCGTTGTCCCCGTACAGCACGTTGCCGCCACCGTACTGGACTTCGATGCGTTCCAGGCGGGACAAAGGGATCGCGGTCCAGTGGTCGATCGCGTGCGAGTCGGGTGCATTCAGGCGGCGGCCGTCGAGCAGGACCAGGACATGGCTGTTGCCGGCTTCGCCATAGCCCCGGGCATCGAGGCTGATGCCGCTGGGGGTCGCGCCATGCAGGCTGGAGACCGACAGGCCGGCCGCGCGGGTGAGCAATTCCGGGATGCTGCGCGCGCCACTGGCTTCGAGTTCGTCCCTGCGGATGATGCGAATCTGGCTGGGTTGGTCGATCCGGTCGCGCTCGAACCGGGTCGCAGTGACGACCAGGGTGTCGAGTCGTGCCGGCGGGTTGGCCAGCGCGGCGCCCGGCATCAGCGCCAGTGCGGCGGCCAAGGTGAGGGATTTCATGGGGGTCTGCCTTTCCCGCGAACCCACCGTTCGCGTAGAAGCGGGCGCGGGGGAAGGCGGGCCTTCCGGCCACCGCCGCCCGCGGTTGCTGAGGGAATCGACAGGCCGGTCTCCGGGCTCGCGAGACCGGGGTTGCGTCGCCTTCCCGGACAATCCAGTGGCGTGATGACGCGACCCAAATCGCTTACCGTTGCGGGGGCAGCACAGGTATTTCACCTGTTTCCCGATTATCCCGGACGCTGATCCGGGCACCTTGCCGAAGCCGCGATTCTAGCAGCCGTGCCGGTCAATGGGTCAAGACCGCGCGTGATTGCGCCGTCGCTTGGCTTCGTACATCCGGGTGTCGGCGATATGCAGCAGGGTGTCCATGGCATCGCCATCCTCGGGATAGGTGGCGTGGCCGCAGCTGCAGGCGGGCAAGAGGGTGAGTTCGCCCAGTTGTACCGGGATCCTGACGGCCTGCTGCAATTCCTTGAGGATCATGGCCACGCGATCGGGATCGCCGACGCCGAGCAGGATGATGGCGAACTCATCGCCGCCCAGCCGGGCCACGGTGTCGGTGGCACGCACCGCGCCCAGCAGGCGACCGGCCACCACCTGGAGCAGGCTGTCGCCGACCGCGTGGCCGTGCTGGTCGTTGACCGGCTTGAAGTGGTCCAGGTCAACATAGATCACCGTGGCCTTGATGCCTTCCTCGCGGGCAAAGGCGAGGGCTTCCATCAGCCGGTGGTAGAACAGGGTTCGGTTCGGCAGTCCGGTGAGCGGGTCGTGGGTGGCTTCGTGCTTGAGTTGGACGCCGGTCTTTTCCAGGGCGTGCATCTGCTCGCAGATGGTCTGCGAGTAACGACGCTGTAGAAAAACCCTGTTCCACGCCGTCCAATCCGACCCAGCGCGATTTTTTTCAACGGGCCGGTCATCGCGACGCGAACAAGCCGAATTCAAGATTTGATCGGTCCACCGAGCCGGT
>JBMOQW010000004.1:0-2989 GCA_049322515.1 Pseudomonadota bacterium | reverse complement strand
TCACGTAGGCCGACAGGCCGAGGAAGATCGCGGCGGTGCCGCCCATCGCCATCATCACGACCTGCGTGCCGTTGGGCAACGACAGGTAGGCGTTGAGGATGGGGCCGAGCGTGTAGCCCATGAAGCCGGTGAGCGCGAACACGAAGGCGATGCCGAGCCCGCTGTTGCGGAACTTGGTGGTGAGGAACAGGAGGCCGAAGTAGCCGACCAGGGTGAGGATGAGGCCGGGATGCGGCAGGCCGAGCGACATCGACACACCGGCGGTGAGCGCGGCAAACGCCAGTGTCATCGACAGCAGCAGATAGGTGTTCTTGACGACCTTGCTGGTCGACAGGGCGGCGGACGGGTCGCGGCCCAGGGTGGTGACTTGCGGGTTCATCAGACCTCCTTGTGGCAATGGGGGAAAAAACACTGTCCCGAACAGACCGGGGCAGGGCGGCACAGGTTCCCGAAGCATTCGGCAGGAGGTGAGCATACCGTGAGGCGGCGCCGATTGCCACCGTGAAAAACCCTTGTGTGGCGGAGGGTTTCAGGCTGCCGCAGCCCTGGGCAGCCGGATGTCGAAGCAGATGGATTCGTTCGAGTGCGCCTCGATCGTTCCGCCGTGCGCTTCGACGATCGATTTCGTGATGGCCAGCCCGAGCCCGGCGCCGTCGCCGCTGCGCTGTCGCGAGGGGTCCGCCCGGTAGAAACGATCGAACAGGCGAGGCAGTTGCGCTGGCGGAATCGGCTCGCCTGGGTTCTCCACCGCAATCCGTACCCGATCGCCCTCGCTGCGGAGCGTGACCGATACCCGGCCGCCGCGCGGCGTGTGCTGGATGGCGTTCGACAGCAGGTTGGAGAGCGCGCGGCGCAGCATGAGCCGATCTCCGTCGACCTGCCCCGCGCCGTCCGTGGCCAGCAGGATGCCCTTCTCCTCCGCCAGCGCCTCGTAGAATGTAAACAGGTCCCCGACTTCCGCCGCGAGGTCGACCGGCTCGCGGCCGGGAACGAGGAGGCCATTGTCCGCCTTGGCCAGAAACAGCATGTCGCCGATCATCTTCGCCAGCCGCTGGTATTCCTCCAGGTTGGAATAGAGGACCTCCTGATATTCGGCCGCGCTGCGCGCCCGCGAAAGCGCGACCTGGGTCTGGGTCATGAGGTTGCTGACCGGGGTGCGCAGTTCGTGCGCGATATCGGACGAGAAATCGGACAGCCGCTGGAAAGACGATTCGAGGCGGCCCAGCATGGCGTTGAACGCGGTGGCCAGGTTGCGTATTTCGGCAGGCAGATGGGCCTCGGGAAGGCGTTCGTTCAAGTGGCTCGCGGAAAGGTTCGTGGCCAGCGCGGTCATCCTGCGCAAGGGGCGCAGGCCCACGCGGGTGACCAGCCAGCCCAGGGCGGCGGTGACGAGGGCGGCCAGCGCCGTCGTCGTCGTCAGCAGGACGAGGAACGCGTTCCTGAATTGCCGGTGATGGGTGATGTCGAGTGAAATGGCCGCGACCAGGCGCGAAGGATCCTCGAGGCCGAGGGGGACCGGAGCGGTGAGCCCGCGATACGTGCGCCCCCGGTCCGTCCACGTGAGAATGCGGCCGGGCCGGGCCCGCAACAGCGGGGCGACCGGGAAGTCCTGCGCCGGGCTCGTGAACCAGATCGACCCGTCGCCGGCGATCAGAGCGACGGACAGGCCGTGGTGGCCGACCAGCGCGTCATCCAGTTGCCCGGGGACGGCGTCCAGGTCGGCCGGCGTCTCGACCTTGGCCACGAGCTTGCGCACCAGCGTAAGCTTGCCTTCGATCTCGTGGCGGTCGATTTCCAGGAAATGCTTTTCCACCAAGTGGACGACCACCCAGCCCAGCCCCAGCAGGACGATCGTCGCGCAGGCCGCGAAAAGCAGGCTGATGCGCGCGGTGAGCGACAGGGATTTCACGGCGCGGATTCTTCCAGCACGTAGCCCATGCCGCGCACGGTATGGATCAGCTTGGGCTCGAAGCCGTCGTCCACTTTCGCGCGCAGCCTGCGCACGGCCACGTCGATGACATTGGTGTCGGAATCGAAATTCATGTCCCACACCTGGGAGGCGATCAGGCTGCGCGGCAGCACTTCGCCCTTGCGGCGCAGGAACAGTTCGAGCAGGGCAAACTCCTTGGCCGTGAGGTCGATCCGCTGTCGGGCGCGGACGGCGCGTCGGCGGAGCAGATCCAGCTCGAGGTCGGCGGCCTTGAGGACGGCGGGCTCCAGCCCGGCCTGGCCCCGCCTGACCAGGGTGCGTACCCTGGCCAGCAGCTCGGCAAAGGCAAACGGCTTGACCAGGTAATCGTCGGCGCCCAGGTCCAGTCCCTTGACGCGGTCCTCCACCTGGTCGCGCGCGGTCAGGAAAAGCACCGGCGCCTGCACCCCCGCCCGGCGCACGCCCTCGAGCACCTGCCAGCCGCTGATGCCCGGCAGCATCACGTCCAGGATCATCAGGTCGTAGTGGCCGCTCTTCGCGAGTTCCAGTCCTTCCCAGCCGTCACGCGCCACGTCCGTGACGAAGCCGGCCTCGGAGAGGCCCTGCTTCAGGTATTCGCCGGTCTTGGATTCGTCTTCGACAATCAGGAGCTTCATGCCATTCATCCTCTCGAACGCCACCCCCGCATGCTGCCATATCACGCGCCGGCTGCCGCAAACATTGCCGATTTGTAATGCATCGGTCAGAACCGTGTAGCACGGACTTCCGCAGCATACGGACATCGTCACCCCATTGAGGCGCCCCTGCCATGACAAAAACGCTTACCGCACTCGCTGCCGCACTCGCCCTGGCAAGCAACATCGCTTTCGCGCATGGCGAGGCAAAGCACGAGGCCGCCGCCGCGCCGGCGGTCAAGGAACAGAAACCCTGGGGAATGGCCGGCGATCCCGGCCAGGCAAGCCGCACCGTGGAGATTCGCATGACCGACGCCATGCGCTTCTCGCCGGACGCGATCCAGGTGAAGCGCGGCGAGACCCTCCGCTTCGTGCTCAGGAACGA
>JBMOQW010000003.1:140362-154719 GCA_049322515.1 Pseudomonadota bacterium | reverse complement strand
GTGGGCTGCGCAGGAAGTCGAGGAACGCCGCCAGCGCTTCCGGGGGGGCTCGGGTCTTGAGGGGGGCCACGTGATACCTGATCGGTGAGGCCAGTGCGGGGTCGATCTTGAACAGGGGCCTGATCGCGGGTTCCAGGTTGGAAACCAGCAGGATGCCGACGGTGCCCTGGTCAGCGCTGGCCAGGGCTTCGGCAAGCAGTTGGACGTTCTTGCGCGTCTCGACCTTGGCTTTCAAGGCCGACCAGAGGTTGGCTTTTTCGAGGGCCGCCTTGGCATGACGACCAAAGGGCGTCAGGCTGGGGTCGCCGATCAGGATGCGGTCGACCGGCTGGGCCATCAGGTCCTCGAGGCGGCTCAGCCTCAGCGGGCTGCGCTGGGGCACCGCCACGACCAGGGTATTGCCCCAGGGGCGGGTCACCTGGGTGGGGTCGACCAAGCCCTCGGCCACCAGGAGGTCCATCCATTCCTTGCTCGCGGAAATGAAGAGATCGGCCTTGAGCGAACCACCGCGCAAGCCCTTGGCCAGCATGCCCGAAGATTTGCAGACGAAACTGAAAGTCACGGGGCGGGTGTTCTGAAACAAAGCGGCAGCGCGTTGCATGGCGTCGCAGGTCGAGTTGGCGATGGCCAATTTCAGTGCTTCGGCTTTGACCGCCTGGGTCGGGATCATCAGGCACAGGACCCAGAGCCAACCGAGGGCACGGACATGCCTCATCGCGTATCTCCTCTTGATGCGGACCTGCCAATGCCAGGCCGCACAGTGTGATGCCGGTCTGCTCGTCGAAGTCCCGAGCCGCCAGGGGCGCGCGGGGGGCGGCGTTCTTGCCCGGAAAGACGTTTATTACAATCTAGTATGTATCAACCACCTTGCGCGCGCAAAGCGGGATTGCGCCAAACCGGCACCGGGGCCGGAACACCGGTTTGGCGGGAGGAGCCCCGGGCGGGGTCAGAACTTGGTGATGTCGTTCTCGCTGCTTTCCAGCACCTTCGAGGCGGGCCCGACCAGGAGCGGATCGGGGGTGTGCGCGACGTGCTCGTCCTTGTTCGGATAGGGCAGGGCGGTGAGGAAATGGCGCATGCAATTGAGCCGGGCGCGCTTCTTGTCGTCCGACTTGATGACGGTCCAGGGTGCGTCGGCGGTGTCGGTGTGGAAGAACATCGCCTTCTTGGCTTCGGTGTAGTCGGTCCACTTGTCGAGCGACTGGATGTCGATCGGCGACAGCTTCCAGTGCTTGAGCGGATCGTCGCGGCGGGCGACGAAGCGGCGCAGTTGTTCCTCCCGGCTGACCGAGAACCAGTACTTGAACAGGCGGATACCGCTGTTCACCAGCATGCGTTCCAGTTGCGGCACCTGGCGCATGAATTCCAGGTATTCCTGGGGCGAGCAGAAGCCCATGACCCGCTCGACGCCGGCCCGGTTGTACCAGGAGCGGTCGAAGAAGACCATTTCACCACTGGTCGGGAAATGCTGGATGTAGCGCTGGAAGTACCACTCGCCGCGTTCGCGCTCGGTCGGTTTTTCCAGGGCGACCACGCGCGCCTGGCGCGGGTTCAGGTGTTCCATGTAGCGCTTGATGGTGCCGCCCTTGCCGGCGGCGTCGCGGCCCTCGAATAACACGACGATGCGCTGGCCGGTTTCCCGGACCCAGTTCTGCACCTTGAGCAGCTCGATCTGCAATTTCGCCTTCTGGGCTTCGTATTCGCGCCGGCGCAGGCGCGTCCGGTAGGGGTAGTCGGCCGGCAGGGGGGCGTAGTCGCTTTCCTCGTCAGTTCCGCGCGGGGCATGGGCGACCTGTTCGGCGACCGGGCCGTGGCTGACCGATTCGATGGCGGCCACGGCCGCCGGATCAGGGGCCTTGGGCGCGCGCGGCCGGCGTGGCGCACGGACGGGCTTGGTGACTTCGGGCGGGTTTTCGACGGGGACCTCAGCCTTGGGGGCGGCGGCTTGCGTCTCGGGGTTGGCAGGGGTCGGCTTTTTGACGCGGGGACGGGGGGTGCGGGGGGTTTCAGCCATGTCGATCTCGGCGGGTGGACGGAAGTTAAAGCATTATTTATAGACAGCCGGATGACGGAGTGACAAGGCGATTTCTCATTCCGGTATGAACGTATCAGGGCGGGGTCCCAGGTGCCGGCGCACGGCGGCAGCCAGGACCAGGGCCGCGTCGCCGTCACCGTGCAGGCACAGGGTGTCGCCCGCCAGGGCGATGTCCGTGCTGGCGTGGGTCGCCATGCGCCCGGTACGCAGCCATTGATCGAGGCGTTCCAGCACCGCGCGCGGTTGCCCGAGCAGGGCGCCGGGCTGGTCGCGGGGAATCAAGCGGCCGTCCCGGCCATAGCCCCGATCGGCGAACAACTCATCCCAGGCCTCGATGCCGGCCCGGCGCGCCGCGCGGACCACGCGGCCGCCACTCAGGGCGTAGATCGCCACGCCAGGAAAATGCTCGCGCATCACCGCCACGTAGGCGCGCGCCAGATCGGCGTCGGCTTCGCTGGCGTGGTACAGCGCGCCATGCAGCTTGACGTGATGCAGCGCCATGCCGTGCCGCGCCGCCAGACGGGCCAGGGCGCCGGCCTGCTGGACCACCCAGAGCGCCAACTGGCTGGGCGTCGGAGGTGCTTCCCTGCGACCGAAGCCGTCGCCCGCTGGATGGCCGGGATGGGCGCCCAGGCGGACACCGAACTCGCTGGCCAGGCGAACGCAGCGGACCATGCTGTCGAGATCGCCGGCGTGGCCGCCGCAGGCCACGTTGGCCGAGTCGATCAGGCGCATCAGGGCACGGGTGCGCGCCGGATGTTCCCATTCACCGAGGTCGCAATTGAGGTCGAGGCTCATGCCATGCTCCGGAAATGCACGGGTTGGCCGGGTCGGGTCTGGACCAGGCGGTCGAGGTCGCCGGCGTCGATCAGGCCGATCTTGGCATAGCCGCCCACGGTAGGACCGTCGTGCAGGGTGACCACCGGCTGGCCGTCGGGGGGCACCTGGATCGAACCTACCCGTACCGGCTCGCTGGTCAGGGGGCCGGGCGGCACCGCCAGGGGCCGGCCTTCGAGGCGATAGCCGGTGCGATCGCTGCGCGCCGAGACCCGCCAGGGCTGGTCGAACAAGGCCCGCTGGCTGGCCTTCGTGAAGGCCGCCCATTGCGGACCGGGCCAGACCCGCAGCGGCGCGGGTTCATAGCCCGCCGCCCAGGATCCAGGACGGCGGCATTTGATGCCGTCGGGCAGCCGTCCGGTCGGGGCCGCCTGGCAGGCGAGGCGGTCGCCCTTGGCGAGGGCCGCGCCGATGCCGGCGCGGGCACAGACGCTGACACTGCCGAGGAAGCGGTCGCCCTGAATGCCACCGGGCAGGGCGAGGCTGTGCCAGACCCCACCGAGCTGACCGGGGAGATCGAGGGTCTCGCCGGGCTGCGCGGTCCAGGCCTTGCCGCCCCAGGCGCCGGCGAGGGCGATGTCGACCCGCACCAGCGCGACCAGCCGGGCGCCTTGCAGGCATTCCAGCACCGGTGCGTCGGGCGGGTTGTCGAGCAGCCGGTTGGCGAGGTGCAGCGCCTGGCGGTCCATGGCGCCACCGGGTGGGATGCCGAAGCGGCGCCAGCCGGGGCGGCCAGCATCCTGGAGGGTGGCCAAAAGGCCGGGGGTGAGGATTTCCAGGACGGGCAGGGCGTTCATGGTGGCCGGCATGGTGAAAACCCTTTCCTCTCCCGCGCTGCCGCGCACCCCTCCCCCCGGAGGGGCGGGGTTGGGGGAGCGGAGGGTTTGCACCTCATCATCCATAATTGTCCGGCACGAAGCGGACCCGGTCTCCGGGTTGCAGGTAACACATCTCGGCTTCGCGGCCGGGCGTGGCCCGGGCCGGGTCGAACAGGCGCAGGTCGGTTCGGCCGATCAGGTTCCAGCCGCCCGGGCCGGGCACCGAGTAGATGCCGGTGTGAGAGCCGCCGATCGCCACGCTGCCGGCGGCCACACGCGGACGAGGGGTGGCCAGGCGCGGCGTGTGCAGGGCCGCTCGAGGCCTTCCAGGTAGGGGAAACCGGGCGCGAAGCCGATCAGCGCGACACGGTAGAGGGGCGCGGCATGCCGGGCGCAAAGTTCGGCGACGGTCAGCCCGGTGTGTTCGGCGACCCGGGCCAGATCGGGCCCGTCGTAGATCACCGGAATGTCCTTGATCGGGCCGGGTTCGACCGGTGTCTCGAGGTGCTTGGCGAGGCGTCGGGTCAGCGGGCCGATGTCGGCCGTGCCTGGGCTGAATTCCACGAGGACACTGGTATAGCCCGGCACGACTTCGATCAGGCCGGCGGGCGGGTCGGCCGCCAGGGCGTGGGTGATGGCCCGCATGGCCTGGAAGGCGGCCTCGCCCGGCTGCTCGGCGAAGCGCAACAGCCAGGCGTCGGGACCGTAGGCCACGGGGACGATGCGATGGCGCTGCAAGGGCATGATGTCGTCCCCGCGTTGGCGGGGATGACCGCGGCGGTCAGATGCCGCGCAGCAGTTCGTTGATGCCGACCTTGGACAGGGTCTTGGCGTCGACCTTCTTGACGATCACCGCGCAGTACAGGCTGTACTTGCCGTCGCTGGACGGCAGGTTGCCGGACACCACCACCGAGCCGGCGGGCACGCGGCCGTAATGGATCTCGCCGGTCTCGCGGTCATAGATGCGGGTCGATTGGCCGATGTAGACGCCCATGGAGATGACACAGTTGTCTTCCACCACGACGCCCTCGACCACTTCCGAGCGGGCGCCGACGAAGCAGTTGTCGCCGATGATGGTGGGCCCGGCCTGGACCGGCTCCAGAACGCCGCCGATGCCGACGCCGCCGGACAGGTGGACGTTCTTGCCGATCTGGGCGCAGGAGCCGACCGTGGCCCAGGTGTCGACCATGGTGCCTTCGTCGACGTAGGCGCCGATGTTGACGTAGGAGGGCATCAGCACCACGTTCTTGGCGATGTAGGAACCCTTGCGCGCGGCGGCCGGCGGCACCACGCGGAAGCCGCCTTCGCGGAAGTCGCGGCTGTTGTAGTCGGCGAACTTGGACGGCACCTTGTCGTAGTAGTTGGTGAAGCCGCCCTTGATGAAGGCGTTGTCTTCCAGGCGGAAGGACAGCAGCACGGCCTTCTTGATCCATTGGTGGGTGACCCAGGTCTGGCCCTCGGTGCGCTCGGCGACGCGGAGCTGGCCCTTGTCGAGCATGTCGAGCACCGACATGACGGCGTCCTTGACCTTGGGCTCGGCGGTGCGGGGGGTGATGTCGGCGCGGCGCTCGAAGGCTTCCTCGATGATGGCTTGCAGTTCTTGCATGACTTTTCCTTTGGTTGAAATGCGTGACGCGAAGGCGTGACACCGCGGCGTGACGAGCAAAGGGTGACGCGCAGGCGCGGCATGTCGCGCCGTGATGTCACGCCCTTGCGTCACGCGGTCAGGTCACATCTTCTCCTTAACAAAATCGACGATCCGGTGCGCCGCCTCGACGCAGGGCGCCAGCGTGTCGACCAGGGCGATACGGATGAAGCCCCGGCCCGGATTGGCGCCGCTGGCTTCGCGGGCGAGATAGCTGCCGGGCAGGACGGTGACATGTTGACTGCGATACAACGCGCGGGCGAACTCGGCGTCGTCAGCCCAGCGGTCGGATCCCGGAACTTTCGCCCATAGGTAGAACGCGGCGTCGGGCGCGTCGAAGGCCAGGACTTCCTTGAGCAGGGGCATCACGGCGGCGAATTTCTCCCGGTACTGGCAGCGGTTGTCCTCGACATGGGCCTCGTCCTGCCAGGCTGCGGTGGACGCCACCTGGACCGCCGGGTTCATGGCGCTGCCATGGTAGGTCCGGTAGAGCAGGAAATCCTTGATCAGCCCGGCGTCGCCGGCCACGAAGCCGGAACGCAGGCCGGGCACGTTGGAGCGCTTGGACAGGCTGTTGAACACCACCAGCCGGCTGAAGTCGCGGCCGAGCTCGCGCGCGGCAGTGAGCGCGCCCAGGGGCGGCGCGTCGAAATAAATCTCCGAATAGCACTCGTCCGAGGCGATCACGAAGCCATGCCGGTCGGCCAGTTCGAACAGGGTGCGCCATTCGTCCAGGGCCATCACCTTGCCGGTCGGGTTGCCGGGCGAGCAGGTGTAGACCAGCTGCACCGAGTCCCACAGGTCCTCGGGGACCCGGCCGAAATCCATGCAAAAGCCGTTCTCGGGCACGGTGTTGAGGAAGTAGGGCTTGGCGCCGGCGAGCAGGGCGGCGCCTTCGTAGATCTGGTAGAACGGGTTCGGCGAGAGCACCCGCTTGACGTGCTTGCTCGGGTCGATCACCGCCTGGGCGAAGGCGAACAGGGCTTCGCGGCTGCCGTTCACTGGCAGCACCTGGGTCGCGGCATCGAGGGTCACGCCGTAGCGGCGCTCGCACCAGTCGGCGATGGCCCGGCGCAGGGGGTCGGCACCCTGGGTTGTGGGATAGCTGGCCAGGCCGTCGAGCGCGCCGCTGAGCGCATCGCGGATGAAGGCCGGGGTGGCATGCTTGGGCTCGCCGATCGAGAGATTGATCGGTTTCAGGTCCGGATTCGGGGTCACGCCGGCGAACAGGTCCCTGAGCCGCTGGAACGGGTAGGGCTGCAACTGGTTCAGACGGGGATTCAAGCGACTTTCCTGGCCAAATAAAACCGTCATTATCCTAGAAAATGCGGTTGGGCGCGCTGATACACCCTGGGCGAAGCCAAAGCGCAAAAACCTAAGAAGCCACTGATGTATTCGCACGCGATCCGCCGACAAATAAATCCGTGGCTCCCTTAGCCGTCATTCGAACGGTCAAGGGATAATCCGCTGTCCCCCGTTTCTTTAGGATGTGCTGTGTCGATCGACCGCCGCCATTGGCTGGCTCCGCTCGCCCTGCTCGTGGCCGCCACGATCTGGGGCATCGTCTGGTATCCCTACCGCCTGCTGGAGGCGGCCGGGGTGTCCGGCAGCCTCGCCTCGCTGCTCACCTACCTGGTCGCCCTGGCGATCATGCTGGTGCTCTTTCCCCCGCGCTGGCGTTGGCCACCCAGCCACCATGGCGCGCTCCTGCTGGTCGCCCTGACTGCCGGCTGGACCAACCTGGCCTATGTGCTGGCGGTGATCGACGGCGAGATCATGCGGGTCCTGCTGCTGTTCTACCTGGCGCCGCTCTGGACCGTGCTGTTTTCCCGGCTCCTGCTCGGTGAGCGGGCCGGGGGCTGGGGCGCCCTGGTGATCGTCATGGCCGTGGCCGGCGCAGTGGTGATGCTGTACAGCCCGGGGGCGCCGCTGCCCTTGCCGGAGAACCGCGCGGAATGGCTGGGGCTTTCGGCCGGCATTACCTATGCCCTGTCGAACGTGCTCAGCCGGCGCCTGAAGGCGGTGCCGACCGAGCGGCGCAGTGTCTGGATCTTCGCCGGAGTGCTGCTGATCGCGGTGCTGCCGGCGACCGGCGATCCGACCATGCCCGCGGTGGTCTCGGCGCTGGCCATGCCGCACTGGGGGCTGGTGCTGCTGACCGGCGTATTGCTCATCGTGGCCACCTTCACGGCCCAGTACGGCCTGGCCCACACGCCGGCCAACCGGGCCATCGTCATCCTGCTCAGCGAACTGGTGGCGGCCGCCTTCTTCAGCTGGTTCTGGGCCGGCGAGCTGATGAGCGGGCGGGAATGGCTGGGTGGCGCCCTGATCGTCGCTGCCGGGCTTTTTTCCGGAAAACTCGAAGGAGAACGTCATGCCTAGGATCGTCGGGCTGCTGCATGCCTCATTGCTGATCGCCGATGTCGCGCGTTCGCGCGCTTTCTACGAGGGCGTGCTCGGCCTGTCGCCCTGCCCGGACCGTCCGGCGCTCGGCTTTCCCGGGGTCTGGTACGACGTCGGCGGCGGGGGCCAGATCCATCTCCTGCAAGTGGCCAATCCGGACCCGGTGACCGGGCGCCCGGCGCATGGCGGGCGCGACCGGCACACGGCCCTGGCGGTCGAGGACTGGGCGGGCCTGCAGGCGCGCCTGGCCGAGCGGGGCGTGGCCTTCACCCTGAGCCAATCCGGGCGCGCGGCCCTGTTCTGCCGCGATCCGGATGGCAACGCCCTGGAACTGGTCGACGCTGGCGCCTGAACCGTGGCCACTGCGATTGAGCCGCGCCGGCAACCCTCTTATCATCCCGGTTCCCTTATTCCCAGCCCATGCCAAGGAGGTCCCATGCAGCATCCTGTCCGTCGTTCCGGCCGCGCGCTACTCGTCACCCTGATCGCCCTGTGCCTGGCCCCCTCGGCACAGGCCGACCTGTTTGGCATGGAGCTGGGCAGCGACAGCAAGGACAACCATGGCAACGTGGTCAGCGGGGGGGCCGGGCCGGATGGCGCCCAGGGCGCTTCGCCACAATTGGAAAAGTGTGAGCGGCCGTTCGGCACCTTGGCCGTGTCCGAACCCCAGGATTACGTCGGCCGCGCCCTGATGGGCATCGGCCTGACCTCGCCGACGCCGCTGATCCGGATGATCATCCAGCAGTCCAACTGCTTCATGGTGGTCGAGCGCGGCCGGGCCATGAAGAACCTCATGCAGGAGCGTGACCTGGCGGCGAGCGGCCAACTGCGGCGCAATGCCAACATGGGGGGGGGCCAAATGATGACGGCCGATTTCGTGCTCACCCCGGACGTCGCCATCTCGAACAAGGATGCCGGTGGCATGGGGGCCGCCCTGGGCGGCCTGTTCGGCGTCGGCGGTGCCCTGCTCGCGGCCGGGCTCAAGTTCAAGGAAGCCCAGACCAGCATGATCCTGGCCGACACTCGCTCCAGCCTGCAGGTCGCCTCCGCCCAGGGCACTGCCAAGAAGACCGATTTCAGTCTGGGCGGACTCGGTTTCGGGGGCGGCGTGGTGGGCGGCCTGGGCGCCTACGAGAACACCGCCGAGGGCAAGGTGATCGCCGCCAGCTTCCTCGACAACTGGAACAACATCGTCCGCAACATCCGCAACAATCCTCAGCTGGCGCGTACCGACAGCGACTTGAAGACCGAATCCGGCCGCGTGGTGCTGGCCAACGGCTGGGGCGAGGGCGATGTCCTGATGACCAAGATCGGCAACGTCAAGCTGTTGGCCAGCCCGATCACCGGTAGCCGCGTGGTCGCCAGCCTGGCCCGGGGCGAGGAAGTGGTGTTCATGGGCAAGGAAGAAAGCGGCTTTGTCTTCGTTCAAGGCGGCGCCGGCGAAGGCTGGGTCAGCAAGAACCTGCTCAAGGCGGATTGAAGACCCTGGTGCTATAACGGCAATACTCCGGCTCGCCCGGGGTATTGGGGGCCCAGCCCCGTGTTGACTCGCTCCTGGAGGTCCCATGTCCGTCCTGCGCAATCTCAGCATCCGTGCCCAACTGATCACCCTGCTGCTGCTGGTGATCGGCTTGTTCCTGGTCGCCGCCGCAGTCAGTTATCGTGCCCTGGATCGGGCCAAGACCGAGTTCACGGCCTTCATCACCCAGGATCAGCAATTGCTGCTCAATTACACCGAGCTGTATGCCAACGGCCTGCAGATGGGTCAGGCACTGCGCAACATCATTCTCGATCCAGGCAATCCCAAGGCCTATGACAATTTCGCCAAGGCCAACTCGGCGATGGATGCACTGCTGGCCCCCACCCAGGCCATGGTCGCCGGCCTGGATGAAGCCAGCCAGGCCGCGATGGCCAAGGTGGCCGAACGGCGGGAAAAACAGAAGGGCTTGCAGCAGGACATCCTGAACCAGGTCCGGGGCGGCGCGGTTGACACTGCGAAGCAGACCCTGAATGACCAGGAAACCCCGGTCTGGCGGGAAATCCGCGCCACCTTGCTCGACTTGATCAAGGCCCAGAAGGCCGCGATCGAAGCCAAGAATGCCGACGTGCAGGCCAGCGCGGCCCGGGCCCAAGGCGTCAGCCTCGCCTTGTCGGGCCTGGCGGTCGTGGTCGGCCTGGTGGTGGGCCTGGCCATCCTGGCCAACATCGTCAGCCGGCTCGGCCATCTCACGGCCTCCATCGGGCAATTGGCCCAGGGCCATGGCGATCTGACCGCGCGTTTGCCGGCCGAGGGCCGCAATGAACTGAGCCAGGCCGCCGCCGGGTTCAATGCCTTCCTGGATGGCTTGCAGACCATGGTGAACACGATCAAGGACCATGCCCGGCAACTGGACGGCTTGTCCGGACAACTGGCCCAATCCTCCGCCAACATGCGCGATTCCGCCCATATGGAAGCCGAGGCGGTGGCCTCGGCGGCTTCGTCCATCGAAGAGATGAGCGCCAGCATCGCTTCGGTCGCCGAAGGCGCCACCCAGGTTCAGGCGGTGTCCGCGCAAAGTGCCGGGTTCTCCAGCCAGGCACGGGCCAACATGGAACAGCTCGGCAGCGCCATGAACGGCGTCCGGCAGGCGGTACAGGGCGTGGCCGGCTCGGTCGACGAGTTCCTGCGCAGCACCCAGAACATCATCGGCGCCACCCAGCACGTCAAGGACATCGCCGACCAGATCAACCTGCTGGCCCTCAACGCCGCCATCGAAGCCGCGCGTGCCGGCGAGGCCGGGCGCGGATTTGCCGTGGTGGCTGACGAAGTGCGCAAGCTGGCCGAGAAGACCGCGCTCTACGCCAACGAGATCAACCAGATCACCACGGAACTGGGCAACCGTTCCAGTCAGGTCGAGGCCTCGATCCAGGCCGGCGAGGCGGTCCTGGAAACCAGTGCCCGCTGTGGCGAGACTGCCGTCGGCATCATCGATCAGGCCCATGGTTCGGTGCTGGAGGCCCGAGCCGGGATCGAGCGGATCGCCGCGACCACCCAGGAACAATCCCTCGCCAGCAGCGAGATCGCTGCCAATGTCGAGCGGCTGGCCGACGTGGCGGCGCGGACCGATCAGGTCATTCAGCAGTCGGACCGGACCGTCCAGGAAATGCGCCGCCTGGCCGAGGCCCTCAACGGCACCGTGTCACGCTTCCGGAGCTAACAACTTCTGGATCACCGCGCCGGCAAGCATCAGCCCGAACAGCGGTGGCAGGTAGGCGATGGTGCCGTTCACCGCGCGTGGCCGGCCGTGCGAGGTGGGTTCGGGCGGGCGTGGCGGGCGGCCCGGTTCGTCGGAATAGACGGTCAGGACGCCTTCCGTGATGCCCAACCGGCGCAGCCGGTGGCGGACTTCCCGGGCCAGCGGATCGCCCTGGGTCCGGGCAATGTCGGCGATGCGCACCCGGCCGGGATCCAGCTTGTTGCCGGCGCCCATGCTGGCCGCGACCGGGAGGCCGCGGCCGCGCGCGGTGGCGATCAGGGCCACCTTGCAGTTGAGCGAGTCGATGCAGTCGACCACGAAGTCGAGGTCATCCGGCAACAGGCCGGCGACGTTGTCCGGGTCGATGAAGGTATCCAGCACGGTGAGCTGGCAGCCCGGGTGGATGTCGCGGATGCGTTCCGCCATCACGGCGGTCTTCTGGCGGCCCACCGTGGAGTGGAGTGCCGGCAGCTGGCGGTTGATGTTGGAGATCGCCACGCTGTCCATGTCGACCAGAGTCAGGCGGCCGATGCCGGCGCGCGCCAGGGCCTCGGCACACCAGGAACCGACCCCGCCCAGGCCGGCCAGGAAGACATGGCAAGCCGCCAGGCGGGCGACGCCCTCGGCACCGATCAGGATCTCGGTGCGTTCGAAAGCGGGCGGCGTCATTGGCTCACCAGGCCGGCGGCGACGATGCCGGCGAACACCGCGGCACCGAACCAGTTGTTGTGCAGAAAGGCCTTGAAGCAGCGCTTCGGATCGCGCTCGCGGATCAGCGTCCAGTGGTAGCCGGCGAGGCCGGCGGCCGCGCCGAGACCCAGGTAATAGGGCCAGGCCAGGGCCAGCCGGAGGCCGACCCAGGCCAGTAGCGCCAGGGCCAGGGCGTAGCAGAGCATCACCGCCAGGACATCGAAGCGGCCGAAGGTGATGGCCGAGGTCTTGATGCCGATCTTCAGATCATCGGCGCGGTCGACCATGGCGTATTCGGTGTCGTAGGCGATCGCCCAGAACACATTGGCGGCCAGCAGCCACCAGGCGATGGCCGGCACCTCGCCGAGGTGCGCGGCATAGGCCATCGGGATGCCGAAGCCGAAGGCAACGCCCAGGTAGGCCTGGGGGATGGCCAGGAAGCGCTTGGTGAACGGGTAGCTGGCGGCCAGGAAGGCGGCCACCACGGCCAGCTTGTTCAGGAGCGGGTTGCCCAGGGGCAGGATCAGCGCCAGGGCGAGCAGGGCCAGGATGGCGGCCAGGATCAGCGCCTCACGCGGCGTGACGGTCTTGGCCGCCAGGGGACGGTGGCGGGTACGCTCGACATGGGGGTCGAAGTCGCGGTCGGCGTAGTCGTTGATCACGCAGCCGGCCGAGCGCATGAGCAGGATGCCGAGCAGGAAGACGATCAGGATCACGTATTCCGGCCGGCCTTGGCTCGACAGCCAGAGCGCCCATAGGGTGGGCCAGGCCAGAAGCAGGGCACCGATCGGCTTGTCCAGCCGCATCAGACGTTCGTATTGATCGAGTTTCGCAAGCAGGGGTGAGGCCACGGGAATTCGCTTTGCCGGGAAGGCCGACATTAGAAAGCCAGGCCCATGGGCCTGGCAAGCCTCAGGGCAGGCCGGGTGGCAGGAAGACCTCGCTCACCATCAGCCGGTGTCCTGCCAGGCCGAACAGGGAGCGCCGGGCCCACAGGCTGGCGGGCGCCGGGTCGAGATGGCGCGCGGCGAATTGGTACAAGGGATGGCGGTGGTCGAGACGGGCGTACTGGAGCGGCATCCGGGCGACCTTGGGGTCCGAAAACAGCGCGCTGCCCAGGGAACGGTTGCCGAGCCGGGTCAGGGCATGCCAGGGGCCGCGCAGGCAGGCCAGCGGGATCACGGTATGGGCGTAGACGAGGGGGATGGCAGCGCTGGTCAACAGGACTTCCCGGACCAAGGCGCGTTGCCCGAAGCGCAAGGCCAGGGCTGACCACTCATCGGGATTCGGCGTTGCAATGGCTTCGCGCAGGCGCACCACCCGGACCTCCGGAAAGCGATCGCGCAAGCGCTGAGTCAGGCTGCCCTGGTCGGTCAGCCAGGGGCGCCATGGGGTGCGTTCATGCAGGGCGCGCTGCCAGTGGATCATGCCTGCGAATCCGAAGGGGAAAATGAAATTATGACAGAGGGGCCGCCCGCCCGGTTTTCGATCGCCAGTGGATGGCCTATGCTGGTGACCCTTGTAAGGCGATCTGTCCGCTATGGCACGATCCACCACGCCGTCACTCCGCTTTGCTGTTCTGATTCCCCTCGCCGTGGTACTGGGCGGCCTACTGGTCGCGTGGCTCGAGCCAATCCCGGTGCTGGCGATCCGCCATGCCGTGTTCGACCAGTTCCAGCGCTGGCAGCCGCGGACCTACCAGGAGGCGCCGGTGCACATCGTCGACATCGACGAGGCGAGCCTGGCCCAGCTCGGCCAATGGCCCTGGCCGAGAGACCGGCTGGCAGTCCTGGTCGACCGCCTGCGCGCCGCCGGGGCTGCCGCCATCGTCTTCGATGTCGCCTTCGTGGAACCCGACCGGACCTCACCGTCCGCGCTGGCCCGGGTCTGGCCGCTGGACCCCTCCGGGCGCCGGTTGCTGGCCACGCTGCCCGAGCCCGACCAGGTGTTCGCCGAGGCGCTGGCGAAGGGCGGCGTGGTCCTGGCATTTCCGCTCGATACCGTCCCGACACCGAAGGCCACCTCCGAAGGGCCGGCACGTTTCGTGGTGGCCGGGCCGCCCACGCTGGCCGCGTTGCCTGATTTTCCTGGCCTGGTGCCGGTTCTGCCAGGCTTGGCAGGGGCAGCGGCCGGATTGGGCGCCATGACCTTCCGCCCCGATGCCGATGGTGTGCTACGCCGGGTGCCGCTGGTGCTGAGCCTGGACGGGCAGCCGGTGCCAGGCTTGGCGGCCGAGGCCTTGCGGGTGGCCCAGGGGGCCCGAAACTACGTGTTGCGCACCGATCCGGCCGGCCTGGTGGCGGTCCGCATCGGCGCGCTTGAGATTCCCACCACCCCAGCCGGAGAGGTCTGGCTGCATTACAGCCCGCCGGTGCCCGGCCGTTCGTTATCGGCCTGGCGGGTGATGGCGGGTGAACTGGACCACGAAGTGCGTGGACGTATCGTGTTGATTGGCAGTTCGGCCCAGGGCTTGATGGATCTGCGCTTTTCTCCCCTGGGTGGCGTGATTCCCGGGGTCGAGGTGCATGCCCAGGCGCTGGAGCAGAGCCTGGCCGGCCTGGAGCTGCACCGCCCGGCCTGGGTTGAGGCGCTGGAATTGGCGATCCTGGTCGTGGCCGGGTTCGGTGTCGGCGCGGCGGCCCTGAGCCTGGGGGCGTTGCCGGCCACGGGCGTCGCCCTCGTGGTGCTGGTCG
>JBMOQW010000003.1:0-140352 GCA_049322515.1 Pseudomonadota bacterium | reverse complement strand
TGGTCGGCCTCGCGGCCGGGGCCTGGCTGGCCTTCGCCGAGGCCCGGCTGCTGATCGATCCGCTGCTGCCCGGCGCGGTGGTCCTGGCCAGTTTCGTGGCGGCCGGGGTGCTCCGGCACTGGCTCAGCGAGCGGCGCCAGCGCTGGGTGAAACAGGCGTTTTCGCGCTACGTGTCGCCCAACCTGGTCCAGCATCTGGTCGACCATCCGGAGACCCTGGAGCTGGGCGGCGTGCGCCGGGAATGCAGTTTCGTGTTCACCGACCTGGCCGATTTCACGCGCATGCTCGAGGGGCTCGATCCGGCCGAGGCGGTGGCGCGCCTGAATCGCTACCTGGACGAGATGATCGCCATCGCCTTCCGCCATCAGGGCACCCTGGACCGGATCGTCGGCGATGCCGTGGCGATCATGTTTTCGGCGCCCGTGGTGCAGCCCGACCACGCCCGCCGCGCCTTGCTCTGCGCGCTCGACATGGCGCGCTTCTCGCGCCGCTATGCCGACAACCTGAACGCCGCCGGCATCGAGTTCGGCCAGACCCGGATCGGCGTGCACGGCGGTGAGGTGATCGTCGGCAATTTCGGCGGCCGCACCATCTTCGACTACCGGGCCCTGGGCGATCCGGTCAATACCGCGTCGCGCCTTGAGTCGGCGAACAAGTGGCTGGGCACCTCGGTGTGCGTGTCGGAGGTGATCCGGTCGGCTGCGCCCGACCTGCCGGCCCGGCCGATCGGGCGGTTGATCCTCAAGGGCAAGCAGGCACCGATCATGGTCTACGAACCGTTGCTCGATGCGCGCGAGGAGGATGTCGACTATGCCGCCGCCTACGCCGCGCTGCGTGACGGCCTGGCCGATGCCCGGGCACGTTTCCAGGCCCTGGCCGCGCAGCGGCCAACCGACTCATTGGTGGCCATGCAACTGGCGCGCCTGGAAACGGGCGAGACGGGGGACCTGATCGTGTTGCGGGAAAAGTGATTCGCGCGCTGCCGCCCGCGCCAGCGAACCGGTTGGGTTCCGGCACGCCGGTCAGCGGATGGCGATCTCCACCCGGCGGTTGCGCGGCTCCGGGGTGTTGTCGGGGGTGGCCACCAGCAGGTTGCGCTCGCCGTGCGACTCGATGCTGATGGCGACCGCCTTGAGGCCACGCTGTTCCAGCTGCTCGGCCAGCCAGCGGGCGCGGGTCAGGCCGAGTGCTTCGTTGTCGTGGTCCGAACCATGCGTGTCGGTGTGGCCGATGATCGAAATGTCCGCTGCGGGACGCCGTTCGACCGCTTCGATGACTTGCGGCAGGAGGGCGGCGGAGTCCTGGGTGAGCGCCAGGCCGCCGCTTTCGAAGTAGAGCTGGAAGTGCACCGGCAACAGGGGCCGGGCGCTGCGCGTCGCCGCGAAGTCGGCTTGCAGTTGTTCCGGTTTCGGCGCGAAGGTGCCCGAGCCATCCAGGCGTGCCGCCTGGCCGGCCTGGTCGATGCGGGCTTCGCCCTGGGCGCCCTGGACCGTGATCTGGCCGACCTGGCCGTCGTCGTCGGGCAGCAGCACGACATAGGAAGTCGTCGCGCAGCCGCCGGCGAACACGGTCAGCAGCATGGGCCATGCGAGACGTGGCCAGCGCTTCACGGGGTCACCTTGGCCAGGAACTGGGTGCCACGGACCCCGATGGTGCCGGTCGGGGTGCGTACCTTGACCGCTTCCGGTTTCAGCTTGGCGATCACCCCGGAGACATAGTTCAGGGTGCCCCGGCTCAGGGTGCTGCCAAACTTGAGTTGGCCCTGGCTGGGGGCGTAGAGGTATTCGTCGAGGGTCAGTTCGGTGTCGGGGCCGAACGACATCACGGTGTTGTCCTTGAAGGTGACGCCGAGGCTGCCGGTCTTGCCGGTGCGCAGCAGGTGGCCCTGGCTGACCGGGCTGCCGATCCGGGCCGGTTCGGCACGGCCATTGGCGACCACATAGGCCTCGCCATTGACTGACTTGACGTAGCCGATGACGGCCTCGGAGGCGTGCGCCGAAGCCAGCGTGAAGCCGGCAAGCAGGAGGGCGCAGGCCCATTGGAGCAGAGGATTCATGAGCGTCCAGGTGGAAAAAACGTTTCACCAAGGATAGTACAGGCAGCCCAGGTTGTCTGTGACAGTTGCGCTGCCGCGTCTGACCGTGCTCAAGCGCGCAGCCAGTCGCGTGCGTCCGGGCGCCAGCGTTCCAGGTGGCGGCGGGCCGCGTCCGGATGTTCGGCGAGCAGGCGGGCGGCGAGGTCGCGCGCGGCGTCGAGCAAGTCGCCATCCTGCTCAAGATCGGCAAAACGCAGCATCGGCTCGCCGCTTTGCCGGGCGCCCAGGAATTCGCCGGGGCCGCGCATGGCCAGGTCTTCGCGGGCGATGGCGAAGCCGTCCTGACTGTCACGGATGATGCGCAGGCGGCGCCGGGCGTTGTCCGAGAGCGGATCGGCGTGCAGCAGCAGGCAGCTCGATGCCCGTGCGCCGCGCCCGACCCGGCCGCGTAGCTGGTGCAGCTGGGCGAGGCCCATGCGTTCGGCGTGCTCGATCACCATCAGGCTGGCATTTGGCACGTCGACGCCGACCTCGATCACCGTGGTGGCCACCAGCACGTCGAGTGCCCCAGCCTTGAACTCAGCCATCACCGCCGTTTTTTCGTCGGCCTTCAGGCGGCCATGGGCGAGCCCGATGCGCAGGCCGGGCAGGGCGGCAACCAGTTCGGCGTGGGTGTCGAGGGCGGCCTTGAGGGCCAGTTTTTCCGATTCCTCGATCAGCGGGCAGACCCAGTAGGCCTGGGCGCCGTCCCGGCAGTAGTCGCCCAGGCGGGCCATCACCTCGGCCCGGCGGGCATCGGAGACCACGCGCGTGGTGATCGGCTTGCGGCCTGGTGGCAACTGGTCGATCACCGAGACATCGAGGTCGGCGTAGTAGCTCATGGCCAGGCTGCGCGGAATCGGCGTCGCCGACATCATCAGCAGGTGCGGCAGGCGTCCGTCGGCTGCGCTGCCCTTGCCGCGCAGGGCCAGGCGCTGCTCGACCCCGAAACGGTGCTGCTCGTCGACGATGGCCAGGGCCAGGTCATGGAACTCGACCCCGGCCTGGAACAGCGCGTGGGTGCCGACCGCGACCGCGGCGCGGCCCTCGGCGATGTCGGCCAGGGCGGCCTGGCGTGCCTTGCCCTTGAGTCCGGCGGCCAGCCAGGCGACCGGTACGCCAAGCGGTTCCAGCCATTCGGCGAACTTGCGATGCAATTGTTCGGCCAGGAGCTCGGTCGGCGCCATCACGGCGGCCTGCCGGCCATCGCCGACGGCCACCAGCGCGGCCAGCGCGGCGACGCAGGTCTTGCCGCTGCCGACGTCGCCTTGCAGGAGACGGTGCATGGGATGGTCGCGCGCCAGGTCGGCGTGGATTTCCGCCAGGGCACGCGCCTGCGCCTCGGTGAGCGGGAAGGGGAGTTGCGCCCGCAGCTGCTCGCCGAGCCGGGCGGCGTCATGCAAGGGCGGCGCGCGCTGGCGTTCCCGGGCGCGCAGATGCAGACGCAGGGCGAGTTGCTGGGCCAGGAGCTCGTCCAGCTTGATCCGGCGCCAGGCCGGGTGACTGCGATTGTCGAGCGCTGCCCGGCTGTCTTCCGGGCCGGGCGCGTGCAGGCGGCGCAGGGCCGACGCGAAATCCGGCAAGCCGAGGTCGGCGACCAGTGCGCCGGGGATCGGGTCGCTCAGGTCGGCCAGCGCCAGCTGGGCCGCCACTGCCTTGGCCAGCCGGGCCTGGGACAGACCGGCCACGGTGGGATAGATCGGGGTCAGGGCGTCGCGCAGCGGCGTGTCGGGGTCCACCTTGTGCCAGCGGGGATGCACCATCTCGGCGCCGAAGAAGCCCGGCCGTACCTCGCCGAACAGGCGCAGCCGGGTGCCTGGACGCAGCTGCGCCTGCTGGTTGGGGTAGAAGTTGAGCATGCGGAAGTGGAAAGCTTCGCCGGAGCCGGGTTCACTGAGTCGCACCAGCAACTGCCGGCGCGGCCGGAACAAGACTTCGGCCTGCTCGACCACGCCCTCGACCAGGGCCGGCTGGCCGGGGCGCAGGGCGCGGATCGGGGTGAGCCGGGTCTCGTCCTCGTAACGCAGGGGGAGATGCAGGATCAGGGCCTCGGCGCTCGCGTGGCCGAGCAGTTCATGGACCGGGCCGGCGCGTGCCATGCCTCAGGCTTGGGTGCGTTCGGCGACTACGGCTTGCAGGTGGCCGAGCTGTTCCAGGATGCGATCCTTGAGCAGCAGCAGGGCATGCAAGCGGGCCCGTGCCTGTTCGATCTGGCCGCGCGCGCGCAAGTCGACGATTTCCGGTCCAAGCCGATGCACCTCGCGATGGATGTCCTCGATGGCCTGGAACTCGGTCAGGTCGGCGTAGCGCTGCAGGCCATGGCCGTAGTACCAATGGCCGAAACGGCACTGCCGGTGGTCATTCAGTTCGGCCGGGGTGAGTTGCAGATTGGTGCCCTCGACATACATGGCGACCCGGCTGACCCACTTCAGGTGGTCGTACTGCGCCACCAGCAGTGGAAAATCGACCATCTCCCACTGGCTGTCGGCCCACAGGGCCCACTGCGGATCGGGGCGGAAGCCGGCCACCCAGGCCGGGATGGCATCCGCCGGCATCGGCCGGGCGATGCCGTAGCCCTGGGCCAGGTCGCAGCCCAGGCGCATCAGCAGCACGCCTTGCTCGGCGGTTTCCACCCCCTCGGCAACCACGGTGCGGCGGAACGCCGAGGCGAGCCCGATGATGCCCTCGACCAGGGCCAGGTCGTCGGTGTCGTCGAGGACGTGGCGGATGAAGGACTGGTCGATCTTGAGCACCTCGGCGGGAATCTCCTTGAGGTAGGTCAGGGAGGCGTAGCCGGTGCCGAAATCGTCGAGGGCAAAGCGGATGCCGAGCGCCTCGCAGGCCTGGATCACCGGGCGCACCCGGGCGGTATTCTCGATCGCCGACGATTCCAGGATTTCCAACTCCAGCCGACCCGGCGCCAGGTCCGGATGGCGGGCCAGGCGGGCACGCATGAAGTCGACGAAATCGGGGCGCAGCAACTGGCGCGCGGCAATGTTGACGCTGATCCCGAGGTCCAGGCCCTGGCGCCGCCAGGCGTCGATCTGGCGCAGGGCCTCGCCGGTGACCCATTCGCCGAGCTCGACGATCAGGTCGTCGTGTTCGACATGAGGCAGGAATTCGCCGGGCGCCACCAGGCCGCGCTCCGGGTGTCGCCAGCGCAGCAGGGCCTCGACCCCGATCACCCGGCCGTTGCGCAGGTTCACCTTGGGCTGGTAGTGAAGCAGGAATTCGCCATCGCGCAGGGCCTGGCGCAGACGCTCCAGCAATTGCCGGCGGGTGTGCGCCTGCTGGTCCTGCTCGGCGTCGAACAGGTGGTAACAGCCCCGGCCGTTCTGCTTGGCCTGGTACATGGCCTGGTCGGCGTGCCGGATCAGGGTCTCGGCGTCGGCGCTGTCGAACGGGAACACGGTCACGCCGAGGCTGGCGCTGACCTGGATTTCCCGGCCGTCGATCTCGCAGGCCTTGGCGGCCAGCACCAGGATGCGGTTGACGATGGTTTCCAGGATATCCATGTTGGGCAGCGCCGAGGCGATCACCACGAACTCGTCGCCGCCCACCCGGGCCACGGTGTCGCCCGGCCGCTGCTGTTCATCGGCCATGCGCGCGATGGTATCGCTGGCGCGCAGGATGTGGCGCATGCGCAGGGAGATCTGGCGCAGCAGGCGGTCGCCCACGGCATGGCCATGCCGGTCGTTGACCGCCTTGAAGTGGTCGATGTCCATGAAGATCACGGCGACCAGCAGGTTGCTGCGCCGGGCCTGGGCGATCGCCTGTTCGAGACGGTCGATGAGCAGGACCCGGTTCGGCAATTCGGTCAGGTGATCGAAGTGGGCCAGCTGGCGCAGCCGCTTTTCGGCGTCCCGCAAGCGGTTCAGGTCGGACAGGGCGAGTACGTGGATAGGGCCGTCCACGGCTTCGATCCGGAGCGCGTTGATGGCCAGGGGCAGGCTGCGGCCCTGGCGGTCGCGGGCCTGGACTTCTCCTTGCCAGCGGCCGCGCTCGATCAGGCCGTCGAGCAGGGTGTCGAGGGCGTTGTCGGTGGGGCCGGAAAGCAGGACATCGACCAGCGGTTGGCCCGTGACCGGCTCAGGCGGCAGACCGACGGTTTCCCGGAACGCCCGGTTGCACTCGACGATGCGCAAGTCGGCATCGGCGATGACGATGCCGTCGTGACTGCATTCGAGCAGGCCGGTGACCAAGGACGGCAGGGACTGGGCCGTCATGTGGGCTCCGTGGGCGTTATCGGGGCGCGATGACCAGGATGCCGTCCGCCTCGACCAGGGCGCCCCGGGGCAGGCTGGCCACGCCGACTGCGGCGCGGGCCGGGTAGGGCTGGACGAAATACTGCGCCATGATTTCGTTGACCTTGGCGAAATGGCCCAGGTCGGTGAGAAAGACGTTCAATTTGACCACGTCGGACAGGCTGCCACCGGCGGCTTCGGCGACCGCCTTGAGGTTGCCGAACACTTGGTGGATCTGCGCCTCGATGCCCTCGACCAATTGCATGCTGGCCGGGTCGAGGCCGATCTGGCCGGACAGATACACGGTGTCGCCGGCCCGGACGGCCTGGGAATAGGTACCAATGGCTTGCGGTGCGGCTTCGGTGGCGATGATCTGTTTGCTCATGAATCCTTCCTGGCGGGATCCGCGGCGAGGCCGCGATGGGTTTGATGGCCTTTCAGTCGGGTGATCCGGGTGACTTCCTGGAGACCGCGCAAGGCGCGCATCAGGCGGGACAGGTGGACCCGGTTCTGCACTTGCACGGTGAAGAACAGGTTGGTGTAGTTGCCGCCTTCTTCCTCCATGTGCACGTCGTCGATGTTGGAGCCCTCGGCGGCGATCGCGGCAGCCACCTTGGCCAGCACGCCGCGCGCGTTGGCCACGGTGATGCGGATGCTGACGTCGAAGCTCTTGTCGAGGTCGGGTTCCCATTCCACGTCGACCCACTTGTCCGGGTCCTCGCGGTAGTGGCTGACCTGGGGGCAATCGTGGGTGTGCACGAACAGGCCCTGGTCCTTGCGGATCTGGCCGATGATCGGGTCGCCCGGGATCGGCCGGCAGCACTTGGCCAGGCGTACCGCGACACCTTCCGAGCCTCGGATCAGGATCGGGCCGGCGGCGCGCTGGTCGGCCTCGTTCTCGCGTGACAGCAACTGGCGCGCCACCATCACGCCCAGTTTCTTGCCCAGGCCGATGTCGACCAGCAACTCGGACCGGGTCCGGCCGCTGGTCTTGGCAAGGGCGTCCCAGTGGCTGTCCTCGACTTCGTGGGGGTCGACGCCGAGCCCGCGCAGGGCCTGGTTGAGCAGCTGCAGGCCGAGCATCTCCGACTCGTGCCGGTGGGCGTGCTTGAGCGCGTTGCGGATGTGCGCCCGGGCCTTGCCGGTGACCGCGAAGTGGATCCAGGCCGGGTTCGGTCGGGCCGACTCGGAGGTGACGATCTCGACCCGGTCGCCGTTGCGCAGCGGGGTCGAGAGCGGCATGTAGTTGCCGTTGATGCGGGCCGCGACGCAATGATTGCCGATGTCGGTGTGCACGTTGTAGGCGAAGTCGACCGCGGTGGCCTCGCGCGGCAGGGCCATGATCTTGCCCTTGGGGGTGAACACGTAGACCTCGTCCGGGAACAGGTCGACCTTGATGTGTTCCAGGAATTCCACCGAGTCGCGGCTGTCGGCCTGGATGTCGAGCAGGCTCTGCAACCACTGGTGGGTCATGCGCTGGGCCTCGGTCAGCTCTTCGCTGCCGGCCTTGTACATCCAGTGCGAGGCGACGCCTTCCTCGGCCAGGCGGTGCATCTCCTTGGTGCGGATCTGCACCTCGACCGGGGTGCCGAAGGGACCGAACAGGGTGGTGTGCAGGGACTGGTAGCCGTTCGCCTTGGGGATGGCGATGTAGTCCTTGATCTTGCCGGGGATCGGCTTGTACAGCGCATGCAGGGCGCCCAGCGCCAGGTAGCAGGTCGGGATGTCGTCGACGATGACCCGGAAACCGTAGATGTCGAACACCTCGGTGAAGGCGAGGTGTTTTTCCTGCATCTTGCGGTAGATGCCGAACAGGTGTTTCTCGCGGCCATGGACCTCGGCTTTGATCTTGCAGGTGTCGAGCCGTTGCCGGATCGCTTCGTTGATTTTCTCGACCACTTCCCGGCGGTCCATGCGCGACGCCGCGATGGCCTTTTCCAGCACCCGGTAGCGGGTCGGGTGCATGTGCTTGAAGGCGAGTTCCTGCAATTCGTGATAGAGCACGTTGAGGCCGAGCCGGTTGGCGATCGGGGCATAGATGTCGAGCGTTTCCTGGGCGATGCGGGCGCGGCTCTCCGGGCTCATGGCCTCCAGGGTGCTCATGTTGTGCCAGCGGTCGGCCAGCTTGATCAGGATGACCCGGACGTCACGCGCCATGGCCAGCAGCATCTTGCGGAAGTTCTCCGCCTGGGCGTGGCGCTTGCTCTCGAATTGCAGCTGGTCGAGCTTGGTCACGCCATCGACCAGATCGGCCACCGCTTCGCCGAAGTGGCTGGCGATCTCGTCATGGCTGACCCCGGTGTCCTCGACCACGTCGTGGAGCAGGGCGGCAGCCAGGGTCTGGGCATCCATGCGCCAGCCGGCCAGGGTCTCGGTGACCGCCAGGGGATGGGTGATGTAGGGCTCGCCGTCCTTGCGGAACTGGCCCTCGTGCGCCTTGGCGCTGAAGGCGAAGGCCCGGCGCAGCAGGTCGGCCTCCTCCGGTTTCAGGTAGGGGGCGATCTCGGCGACGTCGGCGGGCGCGGGCGGATCGTCGGTGCTGACACCGGCCAGGACCCGTCCGCGCGCACGGGCAAAACGGGGATGGGGTTCCTGGACCGGGGGAGACATCGCGCGAGGTCCAGGGGCCGATCAGGTGTGGGACTTGATCAAGATCTCGGCGCCCACCAGGCCGTCGGAAATCTCGCGCAGGGCCAGCACGGCGGGCTTGTCACGGCCGGCTTCGACCTTGGGCGTGGCGCCGACCGAGATCTGGCGGGCGCGGGTGGCGGCGGCCAGGGTCATTTCAAAACGGTTCGGGATGTACTTGATGCAATCTTCGACGGTGACGCGGGCCATGGGGTACGACTCCAAAATAGAAATCAATCGGGTGGCTGCGATTTTAGCCTGATCCCAGGCCCAGCGTCAGGTCTTGACCTGACAGGAAAAGGCGACCTCGAACTCCCGTTTCCTGGATTTCCGTCTACATTGGAATCAGAACGTCGATGCCTGGCGCGGGTGCCGGGCAAGCATCCATGAAATGCGAGGGCGAACATGAAAACTGCGATGCGTGTGTCGGTGGCCGTCCTGCTCGGGGCCGGTCTCTTGTTCAGTGCACCAGCCTGGTCCGGGCCGTCGGGCGCGAAAGCCCTGTTCGACAGTGGCGAGGGCACCACGGTGGGCATGTCGGTGAACACCGCGCCGGCCAGGAAGCCGAGCCCCGTGGCGCACAAGCCCGTGGCACCGAAGCCGGAAAAATATGTCGGGATTTCCTATCAGCTGATGAGCCTGTCCGACGATGGACGCATGCAGGCAGTCAACAAGAACCGCGTGTTCAAGAGTGGCGAGCGGGTCAAGATCATTGCCCGGGTGAACCGGGCCGGCTATCTGACGGTGCTCAACCGGGGCACCTCCGGCCAGACCCATGTGCTCTATCACGAATATGTCGAGCCCTATGGGCTGGTCGAGATTCCCAAGCAGACCAGCTTGCGCTTTGTCGGGGCCCCGGGTCGGGAGGACATCGTCCTGATGCTGTCCGACCAGCCCAATCCGATTGCCTTGCAGGCCGGGCTGCCGGCCGCCGGCCAGCCGGTGGCCCCGCCGGCGGGCGCCTATCCGTCGAACCCGGGGGATCGCTATGCCAGCGCACCGAGTGGCAACGAAACGGCCGGACGTGACTTCAGCGCCGGCTATCCGCCGCCCCCTGCCGGATACCCGCCGCCGCCTCAGGGCTACGGAGGCGCGCCCCTGGCCGACAGCGGCCAGAGCCACGGTGCGACCATGATGGCCTCGCTGGATGGCGCCAAGAGCGCGCGGGGCGCCAAGGACCTGGTGCTCGAGGACAGCCTGGCGAGCGACTATGCCGTGGTGTCGCCACGCCAAGGCTATCGGCCGGTCCCCGGTGGCACCAAGGATCTGATCCTGGAGAGCAGCCAGGGCACGCACTATGGGGTGGTGCCGGTGTCGACCGTCGCGGACGGCGGCATGCTGACCCTGAGGATGAGCCTGCGCCATCGATGACCTCGGAATGATCCGCCTGGAGGCGACACCATGAACGCGAAGTTCCGCAAATGGACGGTCGTGGCCTCGGTGGCCACCCTGATGGCCGGTTGCGCCGCGCAACCCCCGGTCGGTACGGCGATGACCGATGCCGAGCGCGCCAAGGCGAAAAAGGACTGCATCACCCATTACACCGTGGTCGGCAGCATCGGTGGCGCCTTTCTCGGCTTGCTCACCTCCGGCCGCAAGGATCGCGGTTCCGGGGCCCTGCTTGGTGCAGTGGCCGGCGGCGCGCTGGGCGCGGCCCTGGCCTGGGGCCACTGCATGAAACTCTATTCCAACCTGGACAGCTATCCGGTCGCCGACGCCCGGGAAACCGCCCGCCTCACCGGCTACCAGCCCGCCAAGGGTAAGCAGGTCAAGATCCAGTCCTTCCTGGTCGATCCGGTCAGCACGGCCCCTGGCCGGGAGGTCCGCCTGAACGGCAGCTACTACGTCATGGCGCCCGATGAGTCCCGCGAGGTCAAAGTGGTGGAGACCCGCACCGTGTCCTACTACGACGAATCGGAGCGGACCTGGAAGGAACTCGGCTCGGTCGATGCCCAGCTCACTGCCGCGCTCGGTACCCGGAAGGCCGAAGGCCGTTTCGAGTTGCCACCCGATGTCCCGGAAGGCCGTTATCGGCTGGCCTTCAAGGTCGATGCCCTGGGCCGGAGCGATGAAGTGAGCCAGGAAATCATGGTCCGGAAAGGCTGAGCATGACCGCCCTGATCCGCCTTGGGCTGTGCGCACTGCTGCTAGGCATGGCACCGGCTTGGGCGGCGCCGACCCCGGTGACCATCCGGCACCTCGACGAAATCAACGTGGCCTTGCGCCAGGCCGGCATCGCGCGGGGTAGTGTCGAGCTCGACGCCTGGGGCCGGGTGATCTTGCGCGGCGAATATCAGGACGAGCTCGAGGTGGACACCGCCTTTTCCCTGGCGCAGACCGTGGTGGGCGTGCGCTGGGTGTCGCCGGTGACGCCGGAAAACATCCGGGTCAAGACCTGGGAACGGCGCCTGGGCAACCTGTTCTCGCGCGCCAACGTGCTGCAGTCGGTGCCGGACCCAGCCCGGTCTGCACCGCCCGGTCCGGTGCGCGACAAATTCGCCCTGGTGGTCGGGGTGGGACGCTTCCAGCACGGCATCCAGCCACTCGAATTTGCTGCCTTCGACGCCATGTCGATGTACCGCTTCCTGACCGATCCCGCCCGGGGTCGCTTCCCGCGCGAGAACACCCTTCTGCTGACCGACGAGGAAGCGACCCGCGATCGCATCGAGGCGGCGCTGGCCCGGATCCAGCGCGAGGCCGGGCAGGACGATCTGGTGGTCGTCTACATCAGCAGCCACGGCTCGCCGCCGGACAAGCGGGGCGCCGTGAACATCGTCACCTACGATACCGAGATCAAGCCGCGTGAGCGGGTCTGGCACACGTCGATCAACGAGGAACGCCTAAAGTCATTTGTCGATGGCCTGCGCGCCCAGCGTCTGGTCATGATCCTGGATACCTGCTACAGCAACGGCGCCTACCGCAGCGTGCCGGGTTTCCTGCCCCCCGGCGGCAAATCCCTGGGCAGTGGCGAGGCAGAGGGCTATGGCCTGGCCCGGGAACAGGGCAAGCGCATGCTGGGCGCCAAGGATCTGGTCCTCGACCCGGCGGGGCCGCCTGCCGGTGCCAAGGACACGGCCGGTCCGGACAGCCCGGGCTGGGGCAAGGTGCTGATCGGCGCCAGCGGCTCGGGCGAGCGTTCCTGGGAATCGGACCGCTTGCGCAACAGCATCTTCACCTATTACTTCGTCGATGGCTTGAAGCGCCACGAGGGCGCCGTGCAAGGTGCCTTCTACTACGCCAAGCCCCGGGTGCACCAGCACGTGCGCGAGGAGAAGGGACCGGACATCGCGCAGACCCCGCAGGTCATGGCCACCACCCAGGACTGGAACATCAACGTCACGGCGGTGCCCCGCCGATGAGCGACGACCGCCCATCACCCCCCGACAAGGAGTCCATCATGCTTACCCCCGCTGCTTTTCCAACCCGCGTACTGAGCCTCCTGCTGGCCGGCGCGCTGTTGGGCGCGTGCGACCAGATCGCCAGCCTGAACAAGCCGGCCGAACCGGCGCCCGCCCCGGCCGAGGTGGTGGCGCCCCCGCCCGCCCCGGCCACCGCCCCCGTGGCGGCGGTCGACCTCGAAGCCAAGAGCCACCTGAAACAGGGGTTCGCCTTCATCGTCACGGCCAAGAACGCCCGCGACGACACCAACCGGATGGAAAACCTGAACAATGCCCTGAACGAGTTCAGCCAGGCCATCGAGAAGGCGCCCGGCTATGCCGAGGCCTACTCGAATCGCGCCGTCGCCTACATGCAGCTGCGCAAGTACAACAAGGCACAGGAGGACTTGGACAAGGCCAAACAACTGGCGCCCGAAAGTGCCGGCATCCGCTACAACCTGGCCAGCCTGTACGCCCTGAAGGGTGATGTGGACCTGGCCTTGGACGAAGTCGATGCGGCCCTGGCCCGTGGTTTCCAGGACTACGATGCCCTGCGGGCCGACCCCGATCTGGACAATGCCCGCCGCCATCCGGAGTTCCGGAAGATCCTGGAGAAGCACAAAGTCTTCATCATGAACTGAGGCTGCGTGCGCTCAGGCGGCGTCCGGCGCCGCCCCGAGCAGATCCTGCATGAGCGCCGCCTGCGCATGCATTTGCCGGCGGATGCTCAGGCGCTGGGCGCGGACCAGGGTGGCGAGATCGGCCAGGGCGGTCTGGAAGTCGTCGTTGACCACCAGGAAATCGGCGGAAAAGGCATGCGAGATGTCTTCCTGGGCAGCCGCCACCCGGCGCTCGATCACCTCGGCGCTGTCCTGGCCGCGGCCTTCCAGGCGCCGGCGCAACTCGGCCATCGAGGGCGGCAGGATGAACAGGCTGACCGCCTCGGGAAACAGCTTGCGGACCTGGGCCGCGCCCTGCCAGTCGATCTCCAGCAGGATGTCGTGGCCGGCGCGCATCTGGTCTTCGATCCAGGCCTGCGAAGTGCCGTAGTAATTGCCGTATACCTCGGCGCTTTCCAGGAAGTCGCCATTGCCGAGCATGACCTGGAAGGCGTTGACGTCGACGAAGTGGTAGTGCACGCCGTCGATCTCGCCCGGACGCGGGGCCCGCGTGGTGTACGACACCGACAGCTTGATCTGGGGGTCCTGCGCCAGCAAGGCGTTGACCAGGCTGGACTTGCCGGCCCCGGAGGGCGCGGTGACGATGAAAAGGGTGCCGGGCATGGGAGTCATTCCAGGTTCTGCACTTGTTCGCGCATCTGCTCGATGAGCACTTTCATCTCCACCGAGGCCTGGCTGAGCTCCAGGGCGGCGGCCTTGGCGCCGACGGTGTTGGCTTCGCGGTTGAGTTCCTGCATCAGGAAATCGAGGCGCTTGCCGGCCGGGCTGCCTTGGCGCAGGACCCGCTCGACTTCGTCGAGATGGGTGGTCAGGCGGTCGAGTTCCTCGTCGACGTCGATCTTCTGGGCGAACAGGGCGACTTCCTGATGGATGCGTTCCGGATCGGCGCCCTGGAGGATTTCTTCCATGCGCCGGCCGATCTTGTCCCGATAGGCGGCGACGATGTCGGGCGCGCGCGGCCGCAGTTCGGCGACCAGGGCGCGCAGGGCCTGGACCCGTTGCAGGATGATCCCGGCCAGCTTGGCGCCTTCCTGGGCCCGGCTGGCATTGAAATCGCGCAGTGCGGTGTCGATCAGGGGCAGTGCCGCGGCCTGGAGGGTTTCGGGTCCCAGCAGGCTGTCGCCCAGCAGTCCGGGCCAGCGCAGGACTTCCGCAACCCCCATCGGACGGGCGTCGGGCAGGGCCTGGCGGACTTGGTCGGACAGGTGGGCAAGCTGTTGCAGCATGGCGGCATTCGGGCTGCCCGGCAGGCTGCCGCCTTCCTTGGCCTGGAACACCAGCCGGCATTCCAGCTTGCCGCGGCGGACCTGGTCGTTGATGCGCTCGCGCAGGATGGGTTCGAGGGCACGGAAATCATCGCCGAGGCGGAAGGACAAGTCGAGAAAACGCGAGTTGACGGCACGCAACTCGAGGCCGATGGCGCCGTGTTCCAGGGTCGTGGTCACCGAGGCGTAGCCGGTCATGCTGTTCAAGGAAGCCATGAATTCGTTATTCTTCCGTATCTTCGTCAAATGATCCCATCTTACTTGGGCTTCAATGGCCGCTCAAATTCCCGTTCCCTTGCCCACTGGTTTTCGTCTTGGCGAGTACACCATAGACCGAAAAATCGGCGGGGGCGGGTTCAGTCTGGTGTATCTGGCCTTCGATCCGAACGGGCTGCCGGTCGCGATCAAGGAATACATGCCCGATGGCATGGTGACGCGCGACGAGCATTACGCCGTGAAACCGGCCTCGGAGGACAAGGAAAAGACCTTCCGGCACGGCATGAAGTACTTCTTCGACGAAGGCCGTACCCTGGCCAACATCCGGCATCCGAACGTGGTCGAGGTGAACAATTTCTTCCGCGCCAACGATACCGTCTACATGGTGATGCGTTACGAACGCGGCAAGACCTTGCAGCGGCACATCCAGGAATTGCGCGAGGAACCGATGCGCGAGGGCTTCGTGCGCGGCGTGTTCATCCAGTTGCTCAACGGGCTGCGGGAAATCCATTCCCAGCGGCTGCTGCATTTCGACATCAAGCCCTCCAACATCTACATCCGCCAGGATGGCTCGCCGCTGCTGATCGATTTCGGCGCCGCCAGGCAGTCGCTGCTGTCCGACCAGAAATACGTGCCCATGTATACGCCGGGCTTTGCCGCGCCCGAGCAATACAACCAGCGTGACCGGCTCGGTCCCTGGACCGACATCTACGGCATCGGCGCCAGCATGTATGCCTGCGTGGCCAAGCACCCGCCGCCGCCGGCCAGCGAGCGCATGGTCGAGGACAAATTGGTCCCGGCGGCCAAGGAATTCGCCGGCAAGTATTCCTCCGATTTTCTCAATCTGATCGACAGCCTCCTGCGACTGGCCTACACCGAGCGGCCGCAGAGCGTGTTCGCGGTACAGAAACAGCTCATCGAGCTGGTGCCGATGCACGCCAAGCCGGTCAAGCCCTCCCTGCTCGAAGTCATCAAGCAACGACTCACCAAGCCACTATGAAATACAACCTCTATCAGGAAAGTCGCAAGGGCGGCCGGCCCTCCAACCAGGACCGGCTTGGACATGCCTACACCGCGGACGCCATCTGCATGGTGCTCGCCGATGGCATGGGCGGTCACGCCAAGGGCGAGGTGGCGGCACAGTTCCTGGTCGATGCCGTACTCGGCATGTTCCGCCGCATGGCCAAGCCGACCCTGGACGACATCACCGAATTCCTGCTCGATGGCATCTACACCGCGCACGAGGCGATCAACGAGTTCGCACTCAAGAACAAGCTCAAGGACTCGCCCCGCACCACCTGCGTGGTCTGCGTCGTCCAGCATGGCCGGGCCTGGTGGGCACACGTCGGCGATTCGCGCCTGTATCACTTTGGCCGGGACGGGCTGATTTCCCGGACCCGGGACCATTCCGCGGTCCAGCACCTGGTCGACGAGGGCCTGGTCCGGGAGGACGAGATCAACACCCATCCGGAGCGCAACAAGCTGTACAACAGCGTGGGCGGCTTCGTATTGCCGAACATCGAACTGTCACCCGGCGTCAAGCTGGGCGAAGGCGATGTCCTGATGCTGTCGAGCGACGGTTTCTGGGCCGAATTCATGCCCGACGAGTTGATGGCCACCCTGCGTGTCTATTCGATCCGCCAGGCCGTTCAGCAGCTGATGGAGCACGCCGAGTTCCGCGCCGGCGAACGCGGCGACAACCTGTCGGTGATCGCCCTGCGCTGTGGCGAGGACCTGGTGACGCAGCGTGGCGACGAACCTGAAGCGTTCGGCCTCGACGGCTTCACCACCGAACTGAAGGAACTGGCACAACATACCTCGCATCACCCGACCATGAGCGACCACGACATCGACCAGGCCATCGAGGAAATCCGCGAGGCCCTTTTGAAACACAAACCGGAAAAATGATGAACGACACGACCCGGCCCTCCGGCCGTACCCCGAGCCAATTGCGCGCGATCCGCCTGACCCGTCGCTATACCCGCCATGCGGAGGGTTCCGTCCTGGTGGAATGCGGCGACACCAAGGTGATCTGCACCGCCAGCGTGATCGAGAAGGTCCCGCCTCACGTCAAGGGCAGCGGCGGCGGCTGGCTGACCGCCGAATACGGCATGCTGCCGCGCGCCACCCATACCCGGGGCGACCGTGAGGCGGCGCGCGGCAAGCAGAGCGGGCGCACCCAGGAAATCCAGCGCCTGATCGGGCGCAGCCTGCGCGCGGCGGTGGACTTGAGCCAACTGGGCGAACGCACCGTGCACGTCGATTGCGACGTGATCCAGGCCGATGGCGGTACCCGCACCGCCAGCATCACCGGTGCCTGGGTCGCGGTGGCCGATGCGATCGGCTGGCTGCGCGCCGAAGGCAAGTTGGCCAGCGACCCGCTGCGCGACCATGTCGCGGCGGTCTCGGTCGGCATCTACCGGGGCGTGCCGGTGCTCGACCTGGATTACGCCGAGGACGTCGACTGCGACACCGACATGAACGTGGTGATGACCGGCCACGGCGGCCTGATCGAGGTGCAGGGCACCGCGGAGGGCGCGACCTTCACGCGCACCGAGCTGAACCGCCTGCTCGACCTCGCCGAGGCCGGCATCGGCGAATTGATCGAACACCAGAAGAAGGCCCTGCAAGCATGAAAAAGATCGTCATCGCTTCCAACAACCCCGGCAAGCTGCGCGAGATTCAACGCATCCTGGAACCGCTGGCATTCGAGGCCATGCCGCAGGGTGCTTTCGGGGTGCCGGAATGCCCGGAGCCGCATGTCACCTTTGTCGAGAACTGCATCGCCAAGGCGCGCCACGCCTCGGCCCATACCGGCCTGCCGGCGCTGGCCGATGACTCCGGCATCTGCGTCGACGCGCTCAACGGCGCGCCGGGCGTGTATTCGGCGCGCTATGCCGGGGAGCCGAAATCCGACCAGCGCAACAACGAGAAGCTGATCGAGGCCCTGCGCGGCCACCCGAACCGCAAGGCCCATTACTACTGCGTCATGGTCTATGTCCGCTATCCGGATGATCCGCAGCCGATCATCGCCGAAGGCGCCTGGCACGGCGAAATCATCGACGAACCCCGGGGCGCTGGCGGGTTTGGCTATGACCCCTATTTCCTGGTCCCCCAGTTCGGCAAGACCGGCGCGGAACTCGATGCCGACCAGAAGAACGCGGTCAGCCACCGGGGCCAGGCCTTGCGGGCCCTGGCCGAACGGCTCAGGTCAGTGGCCTGAGCCGAACTGGCCGACACACAGGGCCGCTGGCGATTTTTCGCCGCTGCCGGCCATGGTCTCCAGGTGCTCCAGCACCCCCCGGCTGGCGGCTTCCATGCGGGCCAGGGCCTGCAGGCTCTCCTTGTGGCGGCCGGCGTGGTAGTGGCGCACCGCCAGGACGCCCTGGTGGTGGACATCGACGTGCGGCGGCTCGATCTCCCGGTAGCCGGGCAGGTTCGAGAAGCAGCCGTGGCCATCCCCCTCGTAGTACCACTTGCCGAGCCGGCAGGCGGTATGGCTGGAAAAGTCGGCTTCGGTCTTGTTCGACAGGCCGAGCAAGACCTTGAAAATCTCCATCTTGAAGACCAGATGGTCGACCTTGGCGGTTTCCACGAAGCTGCGCAGGGCACTGGCGGCAATGGTGCCGATCATCTGGTTCGACATGGTCATCAAGGACTGGATGCTGGCATAGGCTTCGTGACCTTCGTGGCTGATGGCATTGGTCGCGTCCGGGGCCAGTTGTACCTGATCGCGGACGATGTCGGCCTCGTCCTGGATGGTGTGCACCAGGCCGGAGATCTCGCTGGTCGCCTGGGTGGTCCGTTCGGCCAGCTTGCGCACCTCGTCCGCCACCACGGCGAAGCCTCGCCCGGCTTCGCCGGCGCGGGCCGCTTCGATGGCGGCATTGAGCGCAAGCAGATTGGTCTGGTCGGCGATGTCCTTGATCAGCTTGACGATGCCGTCGATCTCCCCGGTGCGCGCATGCAGTTGCGCCACGGCCTCGGCAGTGGTGTCCTGGCGCTGGGCGAATTCCTCGATCCGGCGGGTCATCCGCTCGATGATCAGGTGGGTGCCGCTGACGTTGGCGCAGGCCGTGTTGACCTGCACGGTTTCCGACTTCAGGGATTGGGCCAGGGCGGCGAGCGAATTCTGGGAGGTTTTGAGCGTGTCGCTGAATGCGTTCACTTCCTCGGCGACACCATGCAGGCGTTCAAGTTCACTGCGCAGGGCCTCGATTTCGTTGGCATGGCTATCCGCCCGGCCCCGCGCTTCATCCAGATGCCTGCCGATCGTGGCGCGGTCCTCCTCGAGCAAGGCGAGTTCCTGGCGCAACCGATTCAGCTTGTCCAAGCCACCAAACAGCATCATTGTTCTCCCTGTATCGCGATATACCCATCATGACACTAGTACTTTTACACCAGCAATATGACGAAAGAGAGATCTCGGCACCTCGGCGGGTCTTGCCGCTGTCGCTCTATCTGCACGTGCCCTGGTGCCTGCGCAAATGTCCCTATTGCGACTTCAATTCCCATGCCTTGCGCGGCGAGCTGCCTGAGGCGGCTTACGTCGATGCCCTGATCGCCGATCTGGAACAGGCCTTGCCCGGCATCTGGGGCCGGCCGGTGGAGTCCGTGTTCATCGGCGGCGGCACCCCCAGCCTGTTGACGCCCGAGGCGGTCGACCGCCTGTTGTCCGAAGTCCGGGCGCGGGTACCGCTGCGGGCTGGTGCGGAAATCACCCTGGAGGCCAACCCGGGCACGTTCGAGCAGGCCCGGTTCGAGGGCTATCGGGCGGCCGGGGTGAACCGGCTTTCGCTCGGTATCCAGAGTTTCGACGACCGTTTCCTGGCCGCGCTCGGCCGGGTCCATGACGGGGCCCAGGCCCGTGCGGCGGCACGCGCTGCCCTGGCGCTGTTCGAGCGGGTCAACCTGGATTTGATGTACGCCCTGCCGGGCCAGTCCCTGGATGACCTGAGGCGCGATCTCGACACTGCGCTCGACCTGGCACCGGGCCATCTGAGCTGCTATCACCTGACCCTGGAGCCGAACACCGCCTTCGCGGCCCAGCCCCCCGAGTTGCCGGATGACGATGCCGCGGCAGTCATGCAGGACCGGGTCGAGGCGACCCTGGCCGCGGCCGGCTACCAGCATTACGAGACGTCGGCCTACGCGCAGCCGGGCCAGGCCTGTCGGCACAACCTCAATTACTGGTTGTTCGGCGACTATCTGGGCCTCGGCGCCGGGGCCCATGGCAAGCTGAGTTTTCCGGATCGGGTGGTGCGCGAGGCGCGCCCCCGGCACCCGGGCGCCTATCTCGACTGGGTGGCGTCCCGAGCCGCGCCGGAGGCAGCGCGCACCCTGACGGCAGCGGACCTGAAATTCGAATTCATGATGAACGCCCTGCGCCTGACGGCGGGTTTCGAGGAAGGCCTGTTCAGCGAGCGCACCGGTTTGCCGCTGGCGGTCCTGAAGGCACCGCTGCATGCAGCCGAGTCGCGCGGCTTGCTGGTACGGGGCGAGGGCCGCATCGCGCCGACCGACACCGGGCGCCGCTTCCTCAACGATCTGTTGCAGCGATTCCTGGATTGAGGCTGCGCGCCGCTGCCGGGCAGGTCGGGCTGGCTCAGCGGATGTAGCGGGCGTCGTCGCGGACCCGGTCGAGCCGCCGCTCGGCATCGCGCAGGCGGTCGCGCTGGTCGTCCATCTGCCGTTCGATGTCGCGGATTTCGCGCCGGATGTCATCGCGTTCCCGGTCGCTCAGCTTCTTTTCCCGCAACCGCTGGCTCAGGCTGTCGACCTTGTCGTGCTGGGCGTCGAGGTCGCGTCGCAGGGTGTATACCGTGTAGGCCGCCTCGTGGTAGCGGCGGAAGTCGCGGTCGATCGCGGCCGGGCAGACGCCTTGGTAGCTCTTCCCCTTGAGGCCGGATTCGAAGGCATTGTCGAGCCGGCAATACTCGCGCAGGCCGTCGTTACGGCCCTGGTGATAACGGGTTTCGTCCGGGCGCAGGCCATATTCGGCACAGGCCTTGGCGTGCTGGGCCAGATGGCTGGCCGGCTTGCCGTCGAGGCCGTCGCGCAGGCCGATGTCGCGCCAGTTGGCGGTGCGGCACTCGTCCTCACTGAGGGTGGCGCAGCCAGCCAGGGCGGCCAGGCAGGCGAGCAGGGCAGTTGTACGGATCATGGACGTCTCCAGGCTCAAGGCGCGACGGCGCCACCCATCCAGAACTCCTGGCCCTTGTCCAGGAATTCGTCGACCGGGATGTAATGCGAACCGTCACAGGAAAAGGTCAGGCCGACCACCCCGTTGAACAGGTTTAGGGTGCCGGTGCGCAGGTAAAACATCTCGTCCATCAAGCGCAGACCGCGCAGGTTGTCGAGGATGGGGCGGATCTGCTGGCGCTCGACCAGCGCATCAGTGGGGTAGGGGCGGCGCGGGTAGGTCAGGCAGATGTCGGGGTCGGTGAGGGCGTCGATGTCGAGCAGGCGGTAGCGCAGCGGATCGGCAGTCAGCCAGATCACCGCGCGGCTGCTGGAAAAGTGCAGCATGACATGGTGCACGCCCCGGTCGGTCATCAGTTCCTCGATCACCGAGAGGACGATGTCGATGTGGACGTCCATCATGCTGTCCGAGCGGGTCTGGTGGAACACCGTGCCGCGGATCGCGGGGTCGCCCTTGATCTGGCGCCAGTGACGCGGTTCCTCGTAGACCTGGCGGGTGATCGGCAGATCGCGCAGGTCGAAATCGGCGCCGATGAAGCCGAGCACCCGCCAGTCCGATCCGCGCACCAATTGCACGGCGGTGAGCGAGGGCCGCTTGGCGCGCAGGCTGATGTAGGCCTGCGACAGCAGGAATCCGTCGGCCGGCACCCGTTCCCGCATGTAAGGCCGTTGCGAATGGTCGCGGCCGAGATCGGCATCGATCAGCCCGTCGCGGCCGATGTTGTGGGTGATCTGCTGGGCATCGGTGTCCATGGCGTACATGAATTTCACCGAGGGGACCTTGGCGAAGCTGGCCACCAGGCTTCGTTCAAGCGCTCCGCGATCGTGCCAGACCCCACTGGCCGCCGTGGCGGCCTCGGTCAATGGTTCGCGCAGCAGGGTCTTGAGCGCTTCACGCTGCTCGACGACGGCTTGTTGGAGGGTTCCGGTGATGGCATCCATGGGGGCTATCTTCCGAAAAAAATTGGTCGGCGTATAGTCGCCCGTGGCTGCGGACTGGGCCGCGTCGGACATAAGGAGGGGTGCATGATGAACCATCGATTTGCCATGACCGTCGTCGCCGGCTTGACGCTGGCCCAGGGCGTGTCGGCGGAACCCGGCTACCGCTGGGAAATGACCCTGCGCATGCAGGGCATGAACCTGCCCGGCATGGGCGGCGGCCAGGTCCAATGCCTGCCGGCGAAGGGCAACGACACGCCGGGCATGGACGAAAAATGTACCGTGCTGGAATCCAAGCGCACCGGCAACCGCTACCGCTGGAAGGCGCGCTGCGACGGTTCGGTCTCGACCGGCGACTTCACCTACCAGGGCGACGCGTCGTTCAAGGGCACGGTCACGGTCCAGGACGGCGGCGAGACCCTCACCATGGAGATGTCCGGCAAGCGGCTCGGCAAGTGCGATTACCAGCCGCCACGCATCGTCATGCCGGACCTGAGCGGGCATTGCGACGAAGCCCTGAAAGCCACGGAACCTGCGCTGTTCTTCGGCAAGGGCGCGATGTGCGCCAACCGCAAGGAGGATTTCTGTGCCCGGGTCCGCCAGGCGAGTCCGGAGGCCTATGGCCGAATCGCCGACCGCGTCCAGTATGAGCAGGACGCCGCCGGCACCGGCCTGGTGTCCATGGCGTCGGCGCTCAAGCAGTGCGGTGTCAAATTGGCCGAGCTCAAGCACAGGCATTGCAAGGCGGCGGTGGCCGACGGGGATTGCGATTTCATCAACCGCTATTGTCCGGAAAGCAAGGCCGCTTGCGTGGCCCGTGACTACACCAGCGGCCGTAGCTACTCGGCGGCGGATGGCGGAGGAGGGGCAGCCAGCGGAGGGTCTGGCGGCGCCGCCAATCCGCTTGGTCAGGGGCTCAACACGCTGAAGGGCTTGTTCGGGTTCTGAAGCCGGTCGGGTTCGCGCTGCCGGACCTGGGGGCGCGGCTTACGGGAAACCGGTCTCGTCAGCACGCAATCCTGGCTTCAGGCCAGTTTCTGACCGTGCTCTCGGGTGGCGTGGAAGCCGATCCTGGGCCACTTTTCCATGAGCAATTCGAGGTTGTAGCGGTTGGTGGCCAGATAGACGGCATTGCCGTCCACGTCGGTCGCCATGCGCATCTGCTGGTCCTTTTCGAACTGGCGCTGGGTGGCTTCGTCCGGGAAGGTCAACCAGCGTGCGGTGTGAATGTCGGCCGGGGCGTAGATGGCGTCGACGTTGTACTCGGTCTGCAGGCGCTGGGCGACGATCTCGAACTGGAGTTGGCCGACGGCACCCAGCAGCATGCCGCCGGTCAGCGTCTCGAATACCTGGATGGCACCTTCCTCGCCCAGTTCCTTCAAGCCCTTCTGCAACTGCTTGGACTTGATCGGGTCGCGGCTGCGTGCGGTGCGGAACATCTCGGGGGCGAAGTAGGGGATGCCGGTGAAGCGCAGGGGTTCACCCTCGGTCAGGGTGTCGCCGATCTGCAACTGGCCATGGTTGTGGATGCCGATGATGTCGCCGGCCACGGCATCTTCCATGTGCACCCGTTCGTTGGCCATGAAGGTCAGCGCATTGCCCAGTTTCATCTCGCGCCCCAGACGCTGGTGCTGCACCTTCATGCCCGGCGAGTAACGGCCCGAGCAGACTCGGAAGAAGGCGATGCGGTCGCGGTGCTTGGGGTCCATGTTGGCCTGGATCTTGAACACGAAGCCGGTGAACGGCTTTTCCGCGGGTTCGACCCGACGCACGCCGGCATCGCGCGATTGCGGCGGCGGCGCCCATTCGACCAGGGCTTGCAGGATTTCCCGGACGCCGAAGTTGTTGATCCCGGAGCCGAAGAACACCGGGCTTTGCCGGCCGGCCAGGAATGCGGTGATGTCGAACGGCGAGCTGGCCGACTGGATCAGGTCGACCTCGTCCCGGGTGGGCGGCATCTCCATGGCGAACATCTGGTCCAGTTTCGGGTTGCCGAGGCCCTCGATCAGCTCGGTCTCGCCCCCGGCATGCTCCTCGCCCGGCTTGAACAGCATGGTCTGGTCGTGCAGCAGGTGATAGACGCCACGGAAGGCCTTGCCCATGCCGATCGGCCAGGTCACCGGGGCGCAGTCGATGCGCAGCACCGATTCGATCTCTTCGAGGACCTCGATGGGTGGCTTCACCTCGCGGTCCATCTTGTTGACGAAGGTGATGATCGGCGTATTGCGCAAGCGACAGACATCGAGCAGCTTGATGGTCTGCGCCTCCACGCCCTTGGCTGCGTCGATCACCATGACCGCGGCGTCGACCGCCGTCAGTACCCGGTAGGTGTCCTCGGAAAAATCCTCGTGGCCCGGGGTGTCGAGCAGGTTGATGGTGTGGCCGGCATAGTCGAACTGCATCACCGAGCTGGTCACCGAGATGCCGCGTTGCTTTTCCACCTCCATCCAGTCCGAGGTGGCGTGGCGGGCGCTCTTGCGCGCCTTCACCGTGCCGGCCATCTGGATCGCGCCGCCGAACAGCAGCAGCTTCTCGGTCAGCGTGGTCTTGCCGGCGTCCGGGTGGGAAATGATGGCGAAGGTGCGGCGGCGCTGGACGTCGCGCAGCAGGTCGGGCGGAAAGGCGGACATGGAACTTGCGTGAGCGGAAACCGGGCATTATACCGGCTCGCGTCGGCCCCGCCGGATCAGCCGCGCGCGGGCTCGAAGATGGCGTCCAGGTTGAGACCGTCGCAGTAGTCGAGGAAATCGCCGCGCAGGGTGGGAATGTGGGTCTCGGCCGGGATGCCGACCGTCATGTTGACCGAGAACATCGGCGTGCCGGTGTGCGGTGCCGGGTAGGTGTCGGTCGACAGTTCCTCGATGTTGATGCCGCGCTGGGCGAAGAAATTGGCCAGGTTGTGCACGATGCCGGGATGGTCCATGGCCACCACGTTGATGCTGTAGGGGACCAGCGGGGTTTTGCGCTCGAGTTCCTTGGTCCGCTTCTGGACGATGGCCAGGCCGAGTTCGCTACCGACGCTGGTCAGGCGGTCTTCCAGGCGGGTGAGGGCATCCCAGCGTCCCGAGACCAGCATGATGATGGCGAACTGGCCACCCAGCAGCGACATCCGCGATTCCTCGATGTTGCAGCCGGCGTCGACGATGCGGCTGGTGAAGCGCTGGACCAGGCCGACCTGGTCCTCGCCGGTGGCGGTGATGACCAGGTAATCGCGGGGGGAGGTCTGGGTACTCATCGTGGGGTCCGTTCCGGGTGCGGTCATGGGGGGGTTAAATTCGGGCCGTCCTGAGCCGGGGCGGCTTCGGGCGGGGTGCCATCCAGATAATACCAGCGTCCCATGATCTTCTCGAAGCGGCTCCGCTCGTGCTGGCGGATCGCCCGTCCGGCGATCTTGAAACGGGCCACGAATTCCACCTCGGCATGGCTGTCATCCAGCGGCCGATGCGCGATCACCTTGAGTCCCAGCCACTTTGGCGCGGGACCATCGAAGTCCAGTTCGGGCGGGCGGGTATCCGGGTGCCAGGTGGCCAGCAGATAGTCGCGCAGGCCCAGCGTGAAGGCGGTGTAGCGGGCGCGCATCAAGGATTCGGCGTCGGGCGCGGCGGCCCCGGCGTGATAGCGGCCGCAGCAGTCCGGGTAGGGGCGCGGCAGGCCGCAGGGACAGGAAGGCGTCAGCGAGCGTTGGGACATCGGGTACCCAGGGGGCAGTCAGGACAGTGGGGGCGGGGCCGGCAATGGCGTTTGCCGAGCGCCACGAGCTGGGCATGGTAATCGTTGTACAACGCGGTGTCGCGCGGCAAGGCCGCCTCGAATCGGCACTGGATCTCGGCGTAGGACTCGTCGCCACGCAACAGGCCGAGCCGGCCGAAGATGCGCCGGGTGTAGGCATCGACCACGAAACTGGGGCGATCCAGTGCGTAGAGCAGGATCGCGTCGGCGGTTTCCTCGCCGATGCCATGCACCGCGAGCAGGGCCTCACGCACCGCGCGCAGGGCTTGGCCGGCCCCCAGCCGTTCCGGGTTATCGGCGATCCCGTGTCGGTCCAGGAAGGCGCACAGGGCTTGCAATCGTCGGGCCTTGACCTGGTAAGTGCCGGCGGGCCGGATCAAGGCGGCGAGCACCGGCGTCGGCAAGGCCAGCAGCGTGCGAGGGGACAGGGCATCGGCGGCCTTGAGCGCCAGCATGGCCTGTTCGACCTGAGTCCAGGCCGTGTTCTGGGTCAGGATGGCCCCCACCATGACTTCGAATGGGCTGTCACCTGGCCACCAGTGTTGGTGGCCGAAGTGCGCCAGCAGGGCCCGATAGGGCCATAGCCAGGTGACTGGGTCGGTGTTGGGTCCAGAAAGGGGGTCAGAATGGGTCATTGGATGTTGGTACGAAATACTCAGTACTTTGAATAGATTAAAACAGGATAATGAGATCCTCTGATGAGCGGGCGCCCCTCACCTCGATGGCGCTCCCGACGGCAGGGAGGTGCAACAAGACGGTGCGGATCCGCCGCCGGGCAACACGCGGTGGATCCGTCAACACCGCGCGCCGAATCGATGTGAATCATGGCCCTGCCAAGGCTTTTCCTTCAGGTTACACTGCCCCGCACGGACCAATGGGGCTGCGTTCGGGAGGCGCCGCCTGCAAGGAGATGATGCGATGCGACTAAGCGTGCTGGGCGCTGCCGGCGAAGTGACCGGCTCCTGTTATCTGGTGGAAGCCGAGGGGCTTCGCTTCATCGTCGATTGCGGCATGTTCCAGGGGGGACGCGAGGCGGAAGCCAAGAACCGGCGCTTTCCCGCATTCGATCCCGAATCGCTCGATTTCGTCATCCTCACCCACGCCCACATCGATCACTCGGGTTTGCTGCCGCGCCTGGTGGCGCTCGGTTTTCGCGGGCCGATCTATTGCACCGAAGCCACTGCCGACCTGCTCGGCGTGTTGTTGCCGGACGCCGCACACATCGCCGAGAAGGAAGCCGAGTGGCGCAATCTCGATCGTCGTCGCAAGCAGGGCCGCTGGCGCGGCGACGCGGCGCCGCTGTACACCGTCGAACAAGCCAAGTCCTCGTTGCGCAAGGTGAAGCGGCGTCCCTACGACCAGGCCTTCGAGCCGCACCTTCGGGTCCGTGCCCGGTTCCGCGATGCCGGCCATATTCTCGGTTCCAGCATCGTCGAACTGTGGCTGCACACCCCCGGCCGGGAGGTGAAGCTGGTGTTCTCCGGTGACCTCGGCATGGCCAACCGCCCGCTCCTCAACGACCCGACGCCGATTGCCGAGGCGGATTACCTGGTGGTCGAATCGACGTATGGTGACCGGCTGCACAAAAGTCTGGCCGACACCATCGACGAATTGGCCTTCGCGCTCAACGACACGCTGCTCCGCAAGAAGGGTAACGTGATCATTCCGGCCTTCGCGGTGGGGCGCACGCAGGAAATCATCTATCTGCTGCTGGACCTGATCCGGCAAGGTCGGATTCCTGAATCGCTGGCCATCTTCGTCGATTCGCCGATGGCCTCGGCAGCCACCGAGATCACCCTGCGGCACAGCGAGTTGCTCGATCAGGAAACCCGGGAACTGTTGCGCTGGGGGCGTGAGCAGGGCACCGAGTTGCCTTATGTCCGGTTCACCGAGAGTCCGGAGGATTCCATGGCCATCAACAGCATCCGCCAAGGTGCGGTAGTGCTGTCGGCCTCCGGCATGTGCGACGCCGGCCGGATCAAGCATCATCTTAAAAATAACCTGCCGCGCGCCGAATGCGCCATCGTCATCGCCGGATTCCAGGCTCAGGGCACGCTGGGTCGTCGCCTGGTGGATGGGGCGCGTTGGGTACGCCTGTTCGGGGAGGACGTGCCGGTGCGCGCCAGCATTCATACCCTGGGCGGTCTCTCGGCCCATGCCGACCGGGATGCTTTGTTGACCTGGCTGGGCGGCTTCACCCAGGGCCCACGGCATACCTGGGTGGTCCACGGTGAAGCAAAGACCGCAGCGGGTTTCGCCGATCTGATCCGGACCCGCCTGGGCTGGACCGTCTCGGTGCCGGCGCCCGGCGAATCCTTCGTGCTGACTTAATCGTCCGGGGACAGCGTGAAATATTCGCCCAGCGCCTGGCGGATTTCCCCGGGGGTCAGATGTCGGGGGATGCCGACGCCGGCCGCGCCCTGGTCACTCTGACAGGCAAGTTGTCGGATCCCGGCCTGGTGGGCCGCGCGCAGTTTGAATTCGGTGATGAAGTAGATCTGGCTGGGACCGTGGTCACGGCCGAGGCCACGGCCCATGGCATGCCAGGGAAATGCCGGCATGCCACCGAAGCTCTCCTCGCGCAGGCGGATCGCGGTGACGGTGAAGCGCCCCGGGGCGACTTCCTGGGGATGATCCGACACCGTATCGATGTCCAGGATGCAGTAGGGATCGGTTTCCTGGACCCCATTCCTGGGCACGATACGACCATATTGGAGCCGGGCACTGGCTTCGCCCGGTCCAATGCTGAGGGGGCGGTTGAGGGTCAGGGTCCAGCCGGCGTGTGCCATGGCACCGTCGACCGGGCCCGGCTGGGCACAGGCGGCCAGCAGTAACGGCAGGACAATTGCGAGAACATGGCGCGGGACGGGCATCGCAGGCTCCCTGATATGATGGCAGTCTGACAACTAAGGATGGACAGGGTTCCAGCACTGTAGCGGACATGAGCGGCGTGCGCATCGACAAATGGCTGTGGGCGGCCCGGTTCTTCAAGACCCGGAGCCTGGCCGCGCAAGCCTTGGATGGCGGCAAGGCGCGCTTGAATGGCGAACGGGCAAAACCGAGCAAGGAAGTGCGGATCGGTGACCGGATGGCGATCCAGGTTGGCGAGATGCTGTTCGAGATTACGGTGTTGGCACTGTCCGAACGGCGCGGCCCGGCGCCCGAGGCACGCGCGCTCTACCTGGAGTCGGACGAGAGCCTGGCGCGCCGCGCCCGTCAGGCAGAAGAAAGGCGGCTGTGCCAAAATCCGGGGGCCGATCTCAAAGGCCGGCCGACCAAGCGCGACCGGCGGCTGATCCATCGATTCACTGGGGAATCATGAGTCCAGCCCATACCCGATCCGACCAAGATATCGAGGCGCACATCCGCGCCGAACGAATCAGCCATGTCTACCGTAATACGCCATTCGCCCAGGCGGTGGTGGTGATCCTGGCACTGCTGACCACCTGGGTCTTGTCGGGACAGCCCGGCGCCGAGGCCATTGGCGTCTGGATGGCCGGCATGCTCCTGATCGGCCTGTGGCGCACCTGGGTGAGCAGGCGTCATCGGGCCGATGCTCGAGCGATCGATCATGTCCAGCACTGGTTCCATCTGGCCTTGTTGGGTACCAGCCTGTCCGGTCTAGGCTGGGCCTTGCTCGGTGTCCTTTTCCTGCCCTACCTGGATTTCGAGTATCAATCACTGGTCCTGCTCGTTTTAGCAGGTGTTGCGGCGGGCGGGGTCCCTTTCCTGGCCGCCGATCTCATGCTCTATCTGGTCTACGCCTTGCTGGTGCTGGTTCCCCTCATGGGTGTGCTGATTTTCCAGGGGACCTCGGTCGCCCCTTGGTTTGCGTTGGCGACGTTGCTGTTCCTATTGGCACTGATCCGCAGTGCCAGCACCCTGAATCGGCTGATCGTAGAAAATCTGCGTGAACGCTTCGCCAAGGAATCCGCCCTGGCCGAGGCCCGTGAGGCGAATGTATTGCTGAGCGAGGAGATCGAGCGACGCAAACGCGTCGAACATGACCTGATCGCAGCCAGGGACGCCGCGGAAGCGGCCAACCGCGCCAAGAGCGAGTTCCTGGCCAATGCCAGCCATGAAATACGCACCCCGATGAATGGCATCATCGGCATGACCGGCCTGGCCCTCGACACGCCGTTGACCGACAAGCAACGCAAGTACCTGGAAACCGTGATGACTTCGGCCCAGTCGATGATGGCCATGCTGACCAAGTTGCTCGACTTCGCCCGGCTGGGCAGTGGCGAAGTGAAACTGGTCAAGTCGCAGGTCGTGCCCGAGGATCTGCTGGCCCAGTCGGTGCGCCACCTGGCCGCGGAAGCCAAGGCGAAGGGTCTGGCCTTGCAGGTCGACAGCGCGCCCGACTTGCCGGAGCGACTGAAGATCGATCCGGAGCCCATCGTCCAGGTGTTCGAACTGCTGATCGAGAACGCCATCAAGTTCACCCCGAGTGGCACGGTCGATGTCCGCCTGGCCCGCGCCCAGCGTCCCGGCTGGCTGCACCTGTCGGTCGCAGACACCGGGATCGGCATTCCGGATGACAAGCGCGCGCTGATTTTCGAAGCTTTCCAGCAAGTCGATGGCAGTTCCACCCGGGTCCATGGCGGGCTTGGTATCGGCTTGTCCCTGGCGGCTGAACTGGCGACCCTGGTGGGCGGCGAACTGGCCGTCGAGAGCCAGGTGGGTCAGGGCAGCACTTTCCATTTCGAATTTCCCCTTGAGGAGTGATGCGTGTCTGAAATCGACCTGGCAGTGATCGGCGGGGGGGTCAGCGGCATCGCGGCGGCGGCGCACGCCCGGCGTGCAGGACGCGCGCCGGTCCTGTTCGAGGCGGGTGATCGACTGGGCGGCTGCGTGCACACCTGGCGGCCACTGCCCGATTTCTGGCTGGAACTGGGGGCCCATACCGCCTACAACTCCTACGGCGCCCTGCTGGCACTGAATCCAGGACCGGATTTCAGCAATCTCCTGGCCCGGTCCAAGGTCGGTTATCACTTTGTCCAGAACGGCCACGTGCAGTCCCCGTTTGCCCGTCTGCACATCCTCGAAGCCGCGCTGCGCGTACCCTTTGCCCTGGGTCTGAGCAAGACCGGGGTCGACGTGGAGACCTATTTCAGCCGATTGCTCGGCCCCGGCAATTGGCGCGACCTGCTGGCGCCGGCCTTTGCCGCCGTCTTGTCGCAGCCGGCGGCCCGCTATCCGGCCGCGTGGCTGTTCAAGCGCAAATCGCGGATCAAGGCGGCGCCTCGCAAGTTCACTCATGCACACGGTTTGCAGGCCTGGCTGGGTGAATTGGCGGGTGACGTGCCGGTGCGCTTGCATACCGCCGTGCGCGCGCTGGCCCCGGCGGGCGAAGGCGTGCGGCTGAGCCTGGACGCAGGTGAGGTGCAGGCTCGCGAAGTGGTGCTGGCCGCCCCGGTGGATGTCGCCGCCAGGCTCCTGGGCACTTGGCTGCCCGACCTGGCCGCCCGATTGGCCCAGACGCCGGTGGCTGACATCGTCACCCATGCCGTGGTGGTGCCGGCCGAGCGGGTCGCGCTGCCGCCGGTAGCCGGCCTGATCGGCGGTGACGATCTCTACTACTCGGCGGTCAGCCGGGACTATCTGCCGCATCCGCGCTGGCGTGGTTTCGCCTTCCACTTCAAACCCGAGGGCCATGTCCAGGCGCAGCGCCGGGCGAAAATCGCCACGGTGCTGGGCTGCGCCGAGGCCGATTTCATTCACGAGACCGAGAAGGTCAACCGCCTGCCCGCGCTCACTCCCGCTTCGGTCGAACTGGCGGCGCAACTGAAGGCCGCCTTGGCGGCCAGCCCGGTACGCCTGGTCGGCAACTATCTCAATGGACTTTCCCTGGGTGACGCCGCCGTTTACGCGGCACAAGGAGGCTGACATGAAGCGGGTGCTGATTCCCCTGGCCGCCGGGTTCGAGGACCTGGAGGCCGTGACGCTGGTCGATCTGCTGCGCCGGGCCGGGCTCGAGGTCCTTACTGCCGGCCTGGCACCGGGGCTGGTGCAGGGCGCACGTGGCCTGCGGGTGCAGCCGGACGTCTTGCTCGACGACGTGATCGACGAAAATTTCGATCTGGTCGCCCTGCCGGGTGGCATGCCGGGCGCGGAAAATCTGCGCCGGGATGCCCGAATCCTGGCCGTGCTCAAGCGGGCGGCGGCGGCCGGACAGTTCACGGCGGCGATCTGTGCTGCCCCCATTGCCCTGGCCGAGGCCGGACTTCTGGATGGCAAGCAGGCCACCAGCTATCCCGGTTTCATCGACAAGATGACCATTCCGGGCTGCGCCTACAGCACCGATGCGGTGGTCGTCGATGGCACCGTGGTGACCTCGCGCGGTCCTGGCACGGCCATGGATTTCGCCCTGGCGCTGATCTCGTTGCTGTGCGGGTCGGCCGTGCGCGACCAGGTCGAGGCCGGCCTGGTGCGTGGCTAGGCTTTAGTCCGGCAGGGTGAGCCCGCCGGTCTGTTCCAGCCAGTCGGCCACCTGATCGGCCAAGGCGTCGATGTCGCCCTCGCTCACGTCCAGGGTCAGGACCGGCAGCCGGGTACGGGCGATCCAGGTTTCCAGACGGGCCTGTTCCTCGATGAACCGGTTCAGGTCGTCATACTGGGATGGATTGCCGGAGACCTTGAGCCGCGCTTCGCGTGCCTCGGCGAAGGTCTCCGGGCGGCGCCGGCAGAACACGATGCGAAAGCCGAGCGGCGCCAGGCGGTCCTCCAGCCAGCCAAAGTCATAGTCGCGACCGTGGTACAGGGCCTGGTGACACTGGGTGGAGAGGTGGAAGCGGTCGACGATCCAGGAATAGTAGCGTTGCAACTCGAACAGGCGGACCCAGGTCGCGTAGGTTTCCATGGCCAGGGCTTCTTCCTCGGGCAGAAAATTGATCAGGCCGCGACCCCAGGGCACGTTGGTGAAGGCGCACCATTCGGCCGAGATCAGGGGCGAGTGGTAGCGGTATTTGCGCGGGCCCACGATGCGCGGGTGTTCGTTGAGGGCAAAGGCCAGGTCGGTCTTGTGGGTCAGGCGGGTGCCTTCCAGGATCAGCTTGGGACACAGTTTTGGCATAAAAACCTCGTTTTTCTGGCTTTCGACGGAGGGCTGGGTCGCGATTGCATGAGGGCAATACGGTCACCGCGGAGCCACTTATGCAGCTGGTTTGGGTTGAGTTTGGATGCGCTTGATCTTGGCGTTGAACTTGTCTCGATTGGCATAGGTTCCAGTCCTCCATCAGTTCGAAGCGGTGTCGGGCCGCCCACTCAAGCACCAGGGCCAGCGCGCGTTTCGGCAGGCGTCCCTTGATGACTTCCAGGGTTCGGATGTCGATTTGGACTTCATGTTCGCCATACATCGCGTGGAAGTGGGGTGGCACATGCTCACGCCAGAACATCTGGATGATGATCCCGAAGACCTGGCTGATGGTCGGCATGCGCCCCTCCGGTGTATTAGCCAATCTTATCTGCTGATCGGCTTGTAGCGAATCCGCTTCGGCTTGGCGCCTTCCTCGCCCAATCGCCGCTTCTTGTCTGCCTCGTATTCCTGGTAGTTGCCGGCAAAGAATTCCCAGTGCGAGTCGCCTTCGCAGGCGAGGATGTGGGTGGCGATGCGGTCGAGGAACCAGCGGTCGTGGGAGATGACCAGCACGCAGCCGGCGAATTCGAGCAGGGCGTCTTCCAGGGCGCGCAGGGTTTCCACGTCGAGGTCGTTGGAAGGTTCGTCGAGCAAGAGGACGTTGCCACCCTGGATCAGCGTCTTGGCCAAGTGCAGGCGGCCGCGTTCGCCGCCGGAGAGGTTGCCAACCTGCTTGCCCTGGTCACCGCCCTTGAAGTTGAAGCGGCCGAGGTAGGCGCGGCTGGGCATTTCAAAGCGGCCGACGGTGAGGATGTCGGCGCCGTTGGCGACGGCGTCGAACACCGTCTTGTTGTCTTCCAGGCCTTCGCGGCTCTGGTCGACCGAGGAGATTTTCACGGTTTGGCCGATAACGATGTCACCGTTGTCCGGCTGTTCCTTGCCCTGGATCATGCGAAACAGGGTGGACTTGCCAGCGCCGTTGGGGCCGATGATGCCGACGATGGCGCCGGGCGGGATCTGGAAGCTGAGGTTGTCGATCAAGAGGCGGTCGCCGTAGGACTTGCTGACGCCGTTGAACTCGATGACCTTGTCGCCCAGGCGCTCACCCGGCGGGATGAAGATTTCCTGGGTTTCGTTGCGCTTCTGGTATTCATGGCTGTTCATTTCCTCGAAGCGGGCCAGGCGGGCCTTGGACTTGGCCTGGCGGGCCTTGGGGTTCTGGCGCACCCATTCCAGTTCCTGCTTCATCGCCTTCATGTGGGCGTCGATCTGCTTGTTTTCCTGCTCCAGTCGGGCTTCCTTCTGTTCCAGCCAGCTGGAGTAGTTGCCCTTCCAGGGGATGCCCTGGCCACGGTCGAGTTCGAGGATCCACTCAGCGGCGTTGTCGAGGAAGTAGCGGTCGTGGGTGACTGCGACCACGGTACCGGGGAAGCGGACCAGGAACTGTTCCAGCCATTCCACCGATTCGGCGTCGAGGTGGTTGGTCGGCTCGTCGAGCAGCAGCATGTCGGGCTTTTGCAGCAGCAGCTTGCATAGCGCCACGCGGCGCTTTTCGCCACCGGAGAGATTCTTGATGGCGGCGTCCCAGGCCGGCAGGCGCAGCGCGTCGGCGGCGATTTCCATCTGGTGCTCGGTGTCGCTGCCCGAGGCGGCGATGATGGCTTCCAGGCGGGCCTGTTCCTCGGCCAGCTTGTCGAAGTCGGCGTCCGGTTCGGCGTAGGCGGCATAGACTTCTTCCAGCTTCTGCTGCGCCTGCATGACTTCGCCCAGGCCGGCTTCGACTTCGTCGCGTACGGTCTTGCCGGGGTCGAGCGCCGGCTCCTGCGGCAGATAACCGATGGAGATGCCGGACAGCCATTGCACTTCGCCGTCGAACTCCTTGTCGACGCCGGCCATGATCTTCAGCACGGTGGATTTGCCGGAGCCGTTCAGGCCGAGCAGGCCGATCTTGGCGCCGGGGAAGAAGGACAACGAGATGTCCTTGATGATCTGGCGCTTGGGGGGAACGATCTTGCTGACGCGCAGCATGGACATGACGTATTGGGCCATGGGGTGGGCTTTCTGGTGGATTAATAACCGTTGAAAAGGAAATCGAGCGCGGCGAGGATGTCGTCACGCTGGGAAGCGAGATTGGTGACCGGTCGCCTGAGCAGGTGGCGCGGCACGGTGGCGATATCCTGCACGCGGACATGAAGCTCGTCGCCATCGATGGTGACCAGTGGATTCAGCCGCAGCATGGGTATCACCGAGTTGTCCTGCTTGATTCTCAAGGGCGCGACGACAAAGTGATTCAGGGTATCAAGCAGGTCGGATTGTAGTACGACAACGTAGGGTATGCGTGCCTGAGTCGCCCGATCCGGGTTGCGGTAAACGTCGAACTGGGGCATGCCGCGTCAGTCCGCCTCGGCGTTTTCGCGGCAGAAGGTTCTGAACTGGTCGCTGAACAGTCCATGCTCGGCGATCTCGCGGTTATACGCCTCAATGGCCGCGCGGTTTTCTTCAAGCCATTTTTTTTCCTTGGCCTTCTTGACCTCGGCGGCGAGCGCGGTTTCCAGGGTGCGCGACAGGTTGATGCCCAGTGCCCGGGCTTCCTCGACCAGGTCGGCGCGAATGCTGAGGTTGGTGGCTTTCTTGGGGACGGCGGTCATGCTGGCCTCCTTTGTGAATCATGCGCATAGAGTGCACGCATGATTTCAGGCCGTCAACGCCGGAACGCCACCACGTGGTCCACCTCCAGGCGGATGCCGATCATTTCGCCGATGGCATGGTTGTGGTGCGAGGGCACCAGGGCCAGGAGGCGGGTGCCGCTTTCGAGTTTGAGGGTGTAGACGAACTCGGCGCCCCGGAAGGCGCGCCGTTCGACCTCGGCCAGTAGCGGGCTGTGGTCGTCGTGCTGGATGTCGTCCGGGCGGATCAACACTTCGACCGGCGCGCCCTCGCCGTAGATCAGGCAGCTGTCGCTGTCGCACTCGGCCGGATGCACGCCTTCGAGCAGGCCGAGTTCGATCTCGACCCGGTTGGCACCGCGCACGACGCCGGGCAGCAACACGCCCTGGCCGATGAAATCGGCGACAAAGCGGTTTTTCGGCTGGTGGTAGAGGTTGTAGGGCGTGTCCCATTGCTGGATGGCGCCTTCGTGCATCACCCCGATCGCATCGGCCATGGCGAAGGCCTCGTGCTGGTCGTGGGTGACCAGCAGTGCGGTGATACCCTCGTGCTTGAGGATGTCGCGCACTTCCAGGGCCAGCCGTTCACGCAGGTCGACGTCCAGGTTGGAGAACGGCTCGTCGAGTAGCAACAGGCGTGGTTTCGGGGCCAGGGCGCGGGCCAGGGCGACGCGCTGCTGCTGGCCGCCGGAGAGCTGGTGCGGCCAGGAATGCGCCTCGCCGGTGAGGCCGACCAGACCGAGCATTTCGGCCACGCGCTTCTGACGGTCGGCGGGCGGGAGGCTGCGCAGGCCGAAGGCAACGTTGTCGGTGACATTGAGGTGGGGAAACAGGGCGTAATCCTGGAACACCAGGCCGACCTGGCGTTTTTCAGCGGGCGTTGACTGGCCTGGCGCGGCGACTTGCACCCCGGCAATGCGGATCTCGCCCCGGGTCGGTTGCTCGAAACCGGCCACCAGGCGCAACGCAGTGGTCTTGCCACAGCCGGACGGACCGAGCAGGCACCCGATCTGGCCCGGCGCCAGATGGAATGACACGCCTTTCAGGATCGGTTTCTTGCCGTAGGTGTGGGCGAGGTCAACAAGCGAGAGCATGGTCGGTTTTCCGAATCAGGAAGATCACCGGCAACAGGCCGACGAGGACGATGGCGGCGGCGGGCAGGGCGGCGCGCTCCCACTCGCCCTCCGAGGTCATCTCGAACACCCGCACCGCCAGGGTATCCCAGCCGAATGGCCGGGTCATCAGGGTGATCGGCAGTTCTTTCATGATGTCGACGAAGGTCAGCGCCAGGGCGATCAGCAGCGACACCCGGAGCATGGGCAGGTGGACGCGGCCGAGCCGGCGCAGGCCGACCACGCCCAGGCTTTGTGCGGCCTCGTCGACCGAGCGGCCGATGCGGCCGAGGCCGGATTCGACCGGTCCGAAGCCGACCGCCAGGAAACGTGCGCAATAGGCCATCAGCATGACCAGCAGGGTGCCGCCGAGTACCTGGCCATCGAGCGCAAAGGTTTCGATCAGCTGGTTGTCGAGCCAGGCCACCGGAATGAAGATGCCCACGGCCAGGACCGCGCCGGGCACGGCGTAGCCGAGCGTGGCCAGGCGCGCGGTGACGGTCATCGCGGTCGAGGGCGCCAGGCGCTGGGCGTAACCGAGCGCCAGGGCCAGCAGGGCGACCAGACCCGCGCCGGCACCGGACAGGGCCAGCGAATGCCAGGCAAATTCCAGGTAACGGGCGTCGAAGTCGGTCTCGAACACATTCGCCGACCAGTCCAGGATTTGCCAGAAGGGCAGGGCGAAGGCGACCAGGAAGACGAGCGCGGACCAGCCCACGGCGAGGCCGGCCTGGAGGCCGGTGAGCCGGATGCGCGGACTGCCCGAGGCCGACTTGGTCGAGGCGGCAAAGCTCTTGCGCGCGCGCAATTGCTGTTCCACCAGCACGGCTGCGAACACGAAGAACACCAGGAAGGAGGCCAATTGGCCCGCCGCCGGCAGGGAAAACAGGGAAAACCAGGCCTTGTAGATGGCCGTGGTGAAGGTGTTGTAGTTGAACACCGCGACGGTGCCGAAGTCGGCCAGGGTTTCCATCAGGGCCAGCATCAGGCCGGCCATGACCCCCGGCCAGGCCATCGGCAGGGCGACGCTGAAAAAGGCGCGCGGACGGCTCTGGCCGAGCGACTGGGCCGCCTCGATCAGGCGCCGACCCTGGCCCTGGAAGGCGCCGCGCGCGGTCAGGTAGACATAGGGATAGAGCGACAGGGTCATGACCAGGATGACGCCGCCGCGCGAGCGGACCTCGGGCAGTTTCATCACGCCCCAGGTCTCGCGCAACCAGGTGGCGAACGTCCCGGTGAAGTCGAACAGGCCGAGCCAGACGAAGGCGGTGACATAGGCCGGCAGCGCCAGCGGCAGCAGCAAGGCCCAAGAGAAAAAGCGCCGGCCGGGATAGTCGCAGGCAGCGGTCAGCCAGGCCAGCGAGACACCCAGCAGGGTGACCCCGATGCCTACGCCCAGCACCAGCCAGAAGGTATTGACCAGCAATTCTGGCAACACGTGCTGCCAGAGATGGTTCCAGATCGACTGGTCCGGATGCAGGAGCGAAAACAAAACCACCGCCACGGGGATGGCGGTGATCAGGGCGATGGGAATCGCGGTCAGCCAGGGGAGGGGGGCGCGGGCGATGGGCACGGCGACATTATCTCAGAAGCCGGCCCCGGCCACCGCCCCGAGGGCTGCCGGTGCCCCGGGCATCACTTGTAGCCGGCCCGGTCCATCAGCATCACGGCCTTGGCTTGCAGCTTGCCCGCCTCGGAGACGTTGATCAGGTTCTGCTTGAACTTGCCCCAGCCTGCGACCACGGGATCCGGCTTGATTTTTGGATTGGCGGGGTATTCCAGGTTGACGTCGGCATACAGGTGCTGGGCCTTGGCCGAGGACAGCCACTCGATCAGTTCCAGGGCGCCCTTGGGGTTCTTGGCGTGCTTGGTCACGCCGGCTCCGGAAACGTTCACGTGCACGCCCGCGTGGTCGAGCTTCTCGCTCTGGTTCGGCCAGAAGATGGCCAGCGGCAGGCCCGGCTTCTTGTCCATCAGGCGGCCAAAATAATAAGTGTTGACGATGGTCACGTCGCACAGCCCGGCGGCTACGGCTTCCATGGCCTTGGTGTCGTCCGGGAAGGGCGAAGTGGCCAGATTGGCGACCCAGCCGCGCACGATCTGCTCGGTCTTCGGCTCGCCATGTTCGCTGATCATCATGGCGACCAGCGACTGGTTGTAGACCTTCTTGGACGTGCGCAGGCAGAGACGGCCTTTCCACTTCGGGCTGGCCAGATCCTCATAGGTGGTCAACTCGCCTGCCTTGATCTTGTCGGTGTTGTAAACGAGGGTCCGGGCGCGGACCGAAAGCCCGAACCACTGGTTGTCCGGGTCGCGCAGGTGGGCCGGGATGTTGCTGTCCAGCTCCTTGGACTTCACCGGGGCCAGAAGGCCTTCTTCGGCGGCTTGCCAGAGGTTGCCGGCATCGACGGTCATGAACACATCGGCCGGGGTGTTTTTGGCTTCGGCTTTGAGGCGCGCCATCAACGGGCCTTCCTTGTCGGTGATGAACTTCACGGCGACACCTGTCTGCTGGGTGTAGGCATCGAACAGGGGCTTGATCAACTGCTCGTTGCGGGCGGAATAGACCACGACCTGGTCAGCGCTCGCGCTGCCATAGAGCACGGCGAGGCTGGCGGCCAGGGCAAGTTTCCAATGGTTCATGACGACTCCTTCGGTTGATCGGTTGCAAGGCTGTTACACATTTCAACACAAACGAGAACAATTATCAAACATCTTGCACATGGGAACCATTCTCAATTATTGTTTGGCTCAACGGTCATATGACCTCTGAGGCGTGGCGCACGATGGGGGGATGCGGAAAATGCGTTGCACTCCCGTTCGGCCTCACTGTTCATCGAATTCATGGAGATACGCGTGCTCAATCGAAAACCCTTGATGCTCGCTCTGGTCAGCGCACTGGCCTCGCCAGTGGCGATCGCGGACAACGTAGCGGTCATGCAGGAACTTCGCCGCCTGGCCGAGCGGGTCGAGCAACTCGAAGCGGCCAACAAGAAACTGGAGGCGGCCTTGACCACGGCGCCTGCCGCCAAGATGTCGGCATGCCTCGAGGAAGTCGAGGGCGAGGTCGTCAAGCTGCGTGACGCACCCAAGCCGCTCCCGTCGCTCGAAGGGGTCAGCGCGGGGGCATCCCTGCTGATGGTGGCCCAGAAGCCGAGCGGCACGGATGACGGCAAACCCCAACTGACCGCACGCGCCGATGTCGAAGTCGAGCTGCCCATGGGGTCGCTCGGCGACAGCGAGGGCAAGTTGTTCGCTCAATTCCGCGCCGGGGACGGCGATGGCATCGATGTCGGTGCCTATGCCACGCCGAATGCCACCGCCTTCGGCAACCAGGCTTCGCCGGTGCTGATTCAAGCCTGGTACCAGCTCGACATCCCGGTTGGCGCGGCCAGCGGCAACCTCGGCCGGGTCGAGGTGACCGTGGGCAAGATCGATCCGTTCGGCTTCTTCGATGGCAACAACATTGCCGATGACGAATCCGAGCAGTTTCTCAATCTGGCCTTCATCCACAACCCGTTGCTCGATGCCGGGGGTGACATCGGCGTCGGCAGCCATGGCGCGAGTCCGGGCGTCCGCGTGGCCTACCTCTCCGACGTCAATGGCGGCACCCCCTGGTCGGCGTCGCTGGGCGTGTTCGGTGCCGGCGAAGGCGCGGATTACCTGAACAGCTTCCAGCATCCGCTGGTGATCGGTCAGGTCGAATTCGCCGGCAAGACCTTCGGCGCGCTGGCCGGCGCCTTTCGCCTGTATGCCTGGAGCAACGGCAACGCCACCCCACTGGACGAGGCTTCGCGCGATCGGCATACCGGCTGGGGCGTGTCCCTGGATCAGGACGTGACTCCGCACATCGCATTGTTCTCGCGCATTGGCTTTTCCACCGACGGCGAAGTCGCGGTCGACCGGGCCTTCACCCTGGGCGCCCAGTTCGCCGGGGCGGCCTGGGGCCGCGACAAAGATCGCATCGGCCTGGCCTACGCCTGGATGAAGGCCAGCGACGAAAGCGGCTTGGAGGCGGCGGAACAGGTGTTGGAGCTCTACTATGCCTGGCAGGTCAACGAGCACCTGTCGCTCAGCCCCGATGTCCAGTGGATCCGTCATCCGGGCGGCGACAAGTCGGCAGGCAACATGACCGTCTGGGGCCTGCGCGCCAAGGCCGCGTTCTGAGTCCGCGTCCGCGCCCCTGGAATCTCGACCATGTGTGAACGCCACCGACCCCTGGGAACGCTCCTGAATGACCTGTTCAGTGATGATCCTTTGCCATGGCCTGCCCCCGTGGCTGCTCAGGCGCCCACGCTGAAGACGGTCTCACGCCGGCTCAAACTGTGGGAGCTGGAAGAGAAGCACCACTGCCCGGTGATCGGCACCTGCCTGACTCTGGAGGAGATTCGCAAGCTGGCCCGCAAGCACGGCTTCGTCGGTCGCGCGATCGACGCCTACCGCCTGCATGTCGAGGCGGTGTCGATCTCCTGCGAGCGCAATGCGGTGTCGGAAGCCATGCACAAGCAGCTCGACCGAAAGTACGCGCTCGCCTTGCGTGCCTTCGAAAAGTGCCGCACGGCCGATGACGTGCTGGCCCTCTGGCAGGCCCATTTCGAGCGGGGCGAGGTCGCCGGGCCGATGTGGGCCGCGATGACCCACAAGGCGGGCAGTCCGGAATGCCGCCAGCAGATCTACGCCGACGTGCACATGCTGTCGCACCAGGTGGGCGCCGGCCAGGCCGCCGATCTGCGTCGTCTCCAGTGGCTGGAAGGCGAGCAGGCCAGGCTGACGGCACAGCTGCGCGCCGATGAGGCGCGGCATGCCCGGGGTCTGGCTGAAAAAAATGCGCGCATCCAGGAATTGGAGCGTGCGGTGGCGGACACCTGGCAGCGTGCCCAAGCCGCGCATCCCTTGCGCGAGCGGCTGGCGGCCCTGGAACATGGCGTCGCCTTCACCGCGCTGGCGCGCAAGTTGGTGGCGGCCACGGCCGAGGCCGAACGGCAGCGGGCCCGGGCGGGTGAACTGGAACAGCGCCTGGCGGAACTGGCGCCGCTCGCGGACACCCTCGAAAGCGTGACCCGTGAGCGCGACGCGATGGAACGGCTCTGGGCCTCGGAATCGGCGCCCATGTCCTGCGACCATGACTGTGCGCGCTGCCCAAGCCCCCTCAAGGGCCGCTGCGTGCTCTGCGTCGGCGGCCGGACACCGCTGCTGCCGCAATACCGGCAACTGGCCGAGCGGCTCGGCGTGCGCCTGATTCATCACGACGGCGGCAAGGAGGAAGCCTTGTCCCGGCTGCCCGCGCTGCTGGCCAGTTCCGACGCGGTCGTCTGTCCGACCGATTGTGTCGGCCACCTCGCCTATTACCAGGTCAAGCAGCATTGCAAGCAGGCGGGCAAGCCCTGTGTGCTGGTGAAAAGCTCGGGCGTCGCCAGCTTTGCCGCCGCACTCACCCGGCTGGCCGAAGGCCGTGCCGAAATCCAACCCGACTGAACCATGACCGATCGACCGATGACGCCTCCACAGACCCCCCGCCTGCCGGCCAAGCCGGACTGCCCCACCTATCGCAGCGAAGACCTGTTCGCCAAGACCAAGGTGGTGGTCATCCTGCACGATGGCCGTGAATACCAACTGCGCATCACCAGCGCCAACAAACTGATCCTGACCGCCTGATCAAACCCGCCTGCGCCGGCTCGAGCTTCAGCCGAACAGATCGTCGATGTCGTCCTGGCTGACGCGGGCCGATTCCTTGACCTGCGGGCCGGCCAACGGGCCTTCGCTTTCGTCTTCCACCAGCAGGTGGGCCAGGCTGTCTTCCATCCGCTGGACCGTGCTGAGCAGCTTGTTGATGACCTGGCCGACCAGGTCCTGGAAGGCCTGGGCCTGGATCACCTCGGTCAGCAACTCGTTGGAGTGGGCGTGTTCCTTCTCCAGGCGTTCGAGAAATGCGCGCATCGCAGCGGATCGGGTCGCTTTGCACAACTGCGCGGCTTCGGCGCGTTGCGCGTGCAGCCGGTCACCGATGATTTCCGCGGCGTTCAGGGTCTGGCTGGCGGCTTGCTCGGTCAGGCTGGCGATGTAGCGCAGGCGATCACGGGCATTGGTCATCACCTGGGTTTGCGGCAGGGGGTTTTCGCCGATTTCCTTGAGGGTGGCGCGCAACTCATCGACCATTTCGAGCAGGTCGTTGCGCAAGGCTTGAGGATCGGTCATGCGTCGAGTTCTCCAGCGGGAGGGAAGGAGGATTGGAGCGGGGCGACCGGCAACGCGGCGCCCAGGGCCTGGCGCAGGCGGTCGACTTCGATTTCCAGGGCAGCGATCCGGGCTTCCAACTGGGCCAGGCGGTCCGGGTCAGGCGGGATCACGGCCACCGCGCCGGCCTCGGGCAACTCGGGTTCGCCGCACAGCAGATGAACCCAGCGCTGCTCACGGGTGCCCGGTAGCCTGGGCAGGCGCCGAGTCAGAGGCACCGGTCGCGCGGCCAGTTCCTCCAGGTAGGCCTCCACGGCCGAGGCGTCGGCGAAGCGGTGCAGGCGTTCGCAATTGGCGCGCAATTCGCTGGCGGTCTGCGCGCCGCGCAGCATGAGCACGGCGAGCAGGTCGACGGCCGCACCAGGCAGGTCGTACACCTTGGCGAAATTGTGCGCGTAGCGCAGCACCCGGCCGGAGGCGCCGTAGCTTTCGATCACCAGCAGGCGCTGGCGCAGTGCATCGAGGCCGGCCAGCAGCTCGCTTTCGGCGAGATTCAGCACCGGCTCACGCGAGGTCTTCTGGTTGCAGCCGGCGGTGAGCCCGTTCAAGGTGAGCGGATAGGCATCCGGGGTGGTCTTGGCCTTTTCCACCAGGACGCCCAGGATGCGCGCCTCGACCAGGCTCAGCGGCGCCAGGCTCATTCGGCCGACTCCGGCTTGGCCAGGAAAAAGGGGCAGCTGACCTGGTCGCCGGTGCGCACCCGTTCCTCACTGAAGTCGGCATAGGTGCGGCTCAGGCTGTGCCGCGCGGCATCGTCCTCGAAACGCTGGCAGGCCTCGGCCAGGGGGCAGTGGGATGTCATGCAGTAGGTGAGCTGGGTCATGATCAGAACAATTCCACGTCGCCGGAGACCGGCTGTTTCTTGATGCTGTCGATGTAGCGCTTTTCCTCGTCGACGATGATGTTGTTGTGCAGGGAACGCAGGCGCTTCACCTTGGCCACGCCGGTGGCGGGAAAGAACATCACCATCCGAGGGAAGATGTCGCCGACATCCTCGGCCACCACCGTCAGGCCTTCCAGGGCGAGATAGTCGCGCACGAAGGTGATGTTGGCCAGGCCGACATCAGTCATGCCGTTGATGATGCGGCCGCCGCCGAATACCTTGACTTCGAGGTTCTGCCGGCGGCCGCCATTGCGCATGATCTCGTTGATCAGGTGCTCCATGGCGTAGTTGCCATAGCGGGTGGCATCGGACAGGCTGGCCGCGCGCAGTCCGGCCAGGTCGCTGACGTCGCTGGCGGGCAACATGAAATGGTTCATGCCACCGATGCCGAGGTTCTTGTCGCGGATGCAGGCGGCAATGCATGAGCCGAGGGTGGTGGCGATGCCCTCGGGGGCCTTGGTGACATAGAACTCGCCCGGCAGGATGCGTGCGGCATAGGACTGGAACTGGCTGTTCCAGGAACGGCGCACGTGTTCGAAGCCGGGCAGGGCGGGGGCCATGGGCCGGCGGGCGGAAAGGGGTTCGAGCGCCATGGTCAGCCAAGGAAAAGTTGTTCGATTTCTTCGAATTCGGCCTGGGTGGCGCGGATCACGTCCTCGACCACTTCGGGGTCGAGTCCGGTGCATGCCCAGGCGTCGGGATCGATGGCGGGCGCATCGTCGAGCGCCAGGCTGTCGACCTCGGCCATCTGCGCCAGGCTGTTGGCGATGTGCACCAGGGCGACTTCGCGTGGATGCTGCTCGGCGCGCGCGGGCTGGTGATGCCAGGCGATGCACTCCTGGAGCACGCTGGGCAGATGCCATTGCCGGGCCAGGACGCCACCGACCTGGCTGTGGTCGTAGCCGAGCATTTCCTGTTCGGCGTCGGGGATGCCGACCTCCTCCTGGCTTTCGAGCACGCGCAGCAGGGCCTGTTTGGCTTGTTCGGGCAGGCGGTTGAAGATGATCAGCTCGCCGATGTCATGCAGCAGTCCGGCAGTGAACAGGGCGTCGGCGTCACAACGGCGGGCTCGCTTGCACAAGTGGCGGGCGGCGAGGCCGCACAGCAGGCTGTGCTTCCAGAAATTGCGCATCGACACGAGGTCGTTGGGCAGCCCCTGGAAACTGCTCGCGACCGACAGGGACAGGGCCAGGCTGCGGATTTGCGAGGTACCGATGATGGTCACGGCCTTGGCCACGGTGTCGACGCGGGAAGAAAAGTTGTAGACCGCGCTGTTGGCCAGCTTGAGCAGCTTGACCGTGAACGAGGCGTCCTGGCTGATCGCCTTGGCGATGTCGGCGCTCGAACTGTTCGGATCCTCGATCAGTCGGTTGATGCGCAGATAGACGTCGGGCAGGGTGACCAGGCCGCTGATGTCCCGGATCAGGTCTTCCGGGCTGGGGAGGTCTGGATGGGGCATCATCGGTGCGGGATCCTGGGCGGGGTTGGGCTGGGGCAGCGGACGGACCGGACCGGTCGGTGCCACCGGGCCGTCGGGTGGAAACGGGGCATGGGTCCCTCGGACGCGGGTGGCGTTGCTTATTCGGGCACGATCTCCACCCGCCGGTTCGGGGCCAGGCAGGCGATGGTGGCTGGGTCGACGCCACCGGTACAGGTCACGACGGGTTCCTTCTCGCCGCGTGCAGCGACCTGGATATCGTTCGGTCGCATGCCTTTGCTGGTCAGGTAACGCTTGACCGCTTCGGCACGTCGACGCGACAAGGTCTGGTTATAGGCCATGGTGCCCAAGCGGTCGGCATGGCCGGTGACTTTCAGACGGGCCTCCGGCGGAATCCGGGTCAGCCAGTCGTCGATCTGGGCCTGGTGCGCCGGTGCCAAGTCGGCGCTATCGAAGGAAAACAGGGTGAGGATCGGACTGGCGGAGGATTGCGCTGGCATCGGCGCGACCGGACCGGAAATCGGCTCGACCGTGGCGATCAGCGTTTCCTGGGGTGTGCTGGCGCCGAGCGGTTCGGTGCTGGCGGCCGCTTGCGCGGGTGTGGTGGCGGGGATGGTGGGTGGCAGCGGCGGCGGTTCCAGGGTGGGCGGCAGGTCGGCCTTGGCCGGTGGGAATGGCGGGCGGAATGCCGGGATCGGGGGGGCGATCGGGGGCGGTGTGTAGGCCGGGGCCGCCTGGGCCATCGGCCACATCGGCAGGATGGGCGGTGCCACGGGCGGCATGGGCGCCATCAGGGACGGTGGGTAGAGCGGTGCCGCGGGCATCGCCGGGGGCAGGAACATTGCCTGGGGTGGAACGGGCGGCATCAAGGGCTGGGGCCAGCCCCCGGCACCCGGCGCCGGGCCGATCCAGGCGACCGGGATGCAGCGGCCCAGGCCATTGCCCCAGGACTGGCAGACATTGTTGACCGCATAGACGGCCCAGGCCGGCGAATAGGGGTTTTCCTGGGCCTGGGCAGGCAGGGAAAGGCCCGCGCTGAGGACAAGGGCGGCGGCGATGCGTGCGGACATGGGGCTCCTCGTTGTGATGTGAACGACGTGCATGGACCACGGCCCACACGGGACGCCCCTCGGGCAGGACGCGGAGTTCGCATGATAGCCAAGACCGGGCGCGCTGGGTACATTCGTCTCATCTTGTGGACCAAGGAGCGATGCATGAGTGGATTACAGCGCCCCGATTTGTTGCGCCGGCAAGCCTGGGTCGGCGGGGACTGGATCGAAGCGGATTCGGGCGCATGTCTGCCGGTGTACGACCCCGCCAGCGGCGAGCGGCTCGCCGAGGTACCCGATCTGGGGCGTCCGGAAACCGCCCGGGCGATCGCCGCCGCCGAAGCGGCCTGGCCGGCGTGGCGGGCCCGCCTGGCTTCGGCACGCGCCGACTGCCTGCGCCGCTGGCATGACGGGATGATGGCGCACGCCGACGACCTGGCCCGGCTGATCACCCTGGAGCAAGGCAAGCCGCTTGCCGAGGCGCGGGGCGAAATCGTCTACGCAGCTGGTTTTTTGGCCTGGTTCGCCGAGGAGGCCAAGCGTGTCTACGGCCAGGTGATTCCCTCGCCGTGGCCGAACCGCCGGGTGCTGACCCTGAAACAGCCGATCGGCGTGGCTGCCCTGATCACGCCTTGGAACTTTCCTGCCGCGATGCTGACCCGCAAGGCTGGGGCGGCGCTCGCGGCCGGCTGCACGGTGGTCGCCAAACCGGCCTCGAAGACGCCCTTGACCGCCCTGGCCCTGGGGGTGCTGGCCGAGGACGCCGGGTTTCCGCCCGGCACGATCAACCTGGTGACCGGCGACGCCGAGACGATCGGCGCCGAGCTGGTGGCCAACCCGGCCGTGCGCAAGCTGTCCTTCACCGGTTCGACCGAGACCGGCAAGCGGCTCATGGCCGCCTGTGCCGGAACCCTCAAGCGGGTCTCCCTGGAACTGGGCGGCAACGCGCCGTTCATCGTGTTCGATGATGCCGACCTCGACGCCGCGGTCGAGGGCGCGCTGGCCTCCAAATACCGGAATGCCGGCCAGACCTGCGTCTGTGCCAACCGGCTGATGGTCCAGTCTGGCATTTACGATACCTTCGTCGCCCGACTTGCCGAGGCGGTGTCGGACTTGCGCGTCGGCCACGGGCTGACGCCGGAGGTGCGTCAGGGGCCCCTGGTCAATGAGGCGGCGGTGGTTCGGGTGGAAGCCCGCATCGCCGAAGCGGTGGCGGGGGGCGCCCGCGTGGTGTGCGGAGGCGGGCGTCATGCCTTGGGGGGCCATTTCTTCCAGCCCACCGTGCTGGCCGATGTCCGGCCCGAGATGCGGGTATGCCGCGAGGAAACCTTCGGGCCGGTGGCGCCGGTGCTGCGTTTCGAGACCGAGGCCGAGGCCATTGCCCTGGCCAATGCCACCGAGTATGGCCTGGCCGCCTATTTCTATGCCCGTGACATGGCCCGCGTCTGGCGCGTGGCCGAGGCGCTCGAATATGGCATGGTGGGCGTCAATGCCGGGGTGATCTCGACCGAGGTGGCGCCCTTCGGCGGGGTCAAGCAGTCCGGCCTGGGGCGCGAGGGGGGCGCCGAAGGCCTCGAGGACTACCTGGAAACCAAGTACCTCTGTCTCGCGGAATAGCGCTTCAGGCGCGCAACGCCAATCGGCATCGGGTCCGCCAGCCGGTGCCCAGGGGGATCACCTCGAGATCGTCCTGGCGAACCTCTCGGACCTGGGGGCCACTTCGCCGGGCCGGTTTCCAGGGCATGCCCCAGGCGTGGCCGAGGTAATGGTCGCCGTTCCGGGTCAATGCGAAGCCGGACAGCACCAGTCCGGCCAGGTCGGCCTGGGCCAGCAGGCGGTTGAGCCAGTCGGCGAGGGCCAGGGTCGGATCGGGCTGGTCGAACTCGACATGCACCTGGCGTTCGGCCAGCACCGTGGCCGGATGGGCGTGCAGGGCAAACAGGCCGGTCGCGGCGTGGATGAACGCCGTCACCTGGCTGTCGCCGGTGCTTTCCAGGCCAATGTCCTCGTCCAGTCGGACGTAGCGGTAATGATCCGGCATCGGTGCCAGGTTCAGGCCGGCAACGGCGTGCGCACGACATGGCGCGGCACCAGAAGGTCGTCGAGCAGCGGCTCGATGCTCTGGAATACGTCACGGCGGGTAAAGGGTTTCTTCATGAACACGTCGGCGCCGATCCGGCTGGCGTAGAACTGTTCCGCGGCCTGTTCGTTGCCGCTGATCATGATCACAGGAATGTTCTTGGTGGTCGGATCGCGGCGGATCTGCCGCAAGGCGGCGAAGCCATTCATGCCGGGCAGGATGATGTCGAGGAAGATCAGCTGTGGACGATGGGCACGGGCCAGGTCGAGGCCGGATTCGGCATCGTGCGCTTCATAGACCACGTAGCCCACCGAGGTCAGGAATTTCCTGAACACCGCCAGTACGGTCGGGGAATCGTCGATGACCAGGACGCGGGTGCCGCGACGGGCATCGATGCGTTTGCGACGACGCCGGTCGATGGGTTCCCGGACGGAACCTCGCTCAGCTCGATTTGCACCGGTGCAGGCGGGGTTGGCGCCTGCGCCGGGCTGCCCTTGAACATCCTGAGAAAGAAGCTGAACATCCCCACGGAATACTCCCGTACTTTGTTGTGGACACACTGGCCGCTGGGTTTGGGGCCTGCGGAACCAGGCCGCAGGCGGGCGGGATTTTAACCTATTTCATGTCCGAATATCGAGTTATGGGCCTGGGTCATTTGGACTGGGCTGTCCGGTGAAGTGACGCGACCCAGGTCATCCCGATGGATGCCATGGTGCCGGAGCGGTGGACGGGCTACTCGAGAAAAGCCAGGCGTAGGACGGCGATCATATAGGCTTGGTCGAGCACCCCCGCACTTTCCCGGAGGCTGTGCATGGCCCACATGGGCGAGCCGACATCGACCCCGGGGATGCCGAGTTGCGCGGCGAGAATGGGGCCGATGGTGCTGCCGCAGGCGAGATCGGAACGGTGCGCATACTGCTGCCAGGGCACGCCGGCCCGCTCACACAAGGCCATGAAGCGCGCCGCCGTGCAGGCATGGGTGGTGTAGCGCTGGCCGACATGGGTCTTGATCACCGGGCCGCCGTTCACCATGACCTTGTGGCCCGGCTCGAAGGCATTCGGGAAGTTGGGCTGGTAGGCATGGGCCGCGTCGGTACTGATGAAGAAGCTGGCCGCCATGGCCCGGTGGCGGTCCTCGCCATCCAGCCCGGCGGCCAGGCACAGGCGCTCGAGCACATCGGCGGCGAAGCTGCCGCCAGCGCCGGCCGGGCTGCCGCTGCCCACCTCCTCATGGTCGAACAGTGCCGCCATGCAGGTGGCGGCCGGCGCTTCGGTGGCGCTCAGGGCTTGCAGGGCGGCATGGCAGGCGGCCAGGTTGTCGATCCGTCCCGAGGCGATGAATTCATCCGCCGCGCCCCAACGCGTGGCCTTCTGGATATCGTAGACCGCCAGATCCCAACTGAGGATGTCCCCGGCTTCGACCCCGGTGGCGCCGGCCAGCAATTCGCGCAGGCGCGGCTCGGCCTCCCGCCCGTCGGTGGCCAGCCCGAGCAACAGGGGCAGTTCAGTCTGACGGTTGAACTTGAGGCCCTGTTCGTTCACCTCGCGGTTCATGTGGATGGCCAGATTGGCCAGGCGCAGCAGCGGTCGATCGAAGCGGACCAGACGCGCCACCGGGCCATGGGCACTGCGCACCATGACGCGCCCGGCCAGGCTCAGGTCGCGGTCGCCGAAGGTGGCCAGGATCGGCCCGCCATACACCTCCACCGCCAGCCGCAAGAGGCCGTCGCCGTTGAGGCCCGGGCGCGGTTTCAGGCGCAGGCCGGGCGAATCGGTGTGGGCACCGACGATGCGGAAGCCCGACTCGGCCAGCGCAGCGTGGCCGACCACGAAAGCGATCAGCGACGACGCGCCGCGAGTCACGTAGTATCGTCCGCCGGGCGTCAGCTGCCAGCGCGCGGTCTCTTCCAGACGGATGAAGCCGGCCGCGCCCAGGCGTGTTTCCGCGCTCGCCACGGCATGCCAAGGCGTGGGGCTGGCGTCGAGGTAGTCAAGCAGGTCGGACAGCGGATCGTAGGTGGGCATCTTCAGAAGCGTTCACGTCTGTGAGACAAACAGCTTACCGAGGCGCGTTCCCGCAGGAAAGCCGCGTAGCCCGGGTCAGCCGAACCGGTAATGCTTCCGGATCGGCGTCCGTACCTCCCAGGTACACGACATCCCGGCCGCAAAAACGGCCAGATCGCCGGCCTTCACGGTGACCGGCGCGCCACCCTCCGGGGTGACGACCACTTCACCTTCCAGCACGTAGCAGGTTTCCCGCGCGTCGTAGGTCCAGGGGAAGCGGGCGATGCCCGTGCTCCAGGTCGGCCAGTCTTCGACGCCGAGTTCACGCAGGCGGTCGGGGCTGGGGTCATGTTCGATCAGGATGTTCATGAAGGCTCCGTTCAGTGAGGGTGTCCCGGGCATCGTCGCGCAACGCCGCGCGCATCCGCGCTTGGTCGACGGGATAGGTCAGCACGGCGTGAACCGGGAACAATGCCAGCAGCTTGCCGATATGCGGGGCCTGGCTGGGCTGCATGACGATGACGATCCTCGCGTCGGGCGCCACCGGCTGAAGCGTGCGAAGGGTGACGTCCAGGTTGGATACATTCGCGCCCGCGTAGTTGTTGCCCCAGCCGTAGACGAACTCGCCCAGGAAGAGATCCGGCCGTCGCTGCTTCAAGGCCCGATGCAGGTGGCGGGCGGAGGGGAAGCGCACCTCCTCGATGCCGAGTTCCCGGTACAGTTCCGGGAAGCGGCAAGCCAGCGGGGATTCGACCAGGGTGTACAGGAGGCTCATGGGACGGTGGCCAGGGAGATTCGCGCGTCCAGACGCATGGATTTCAGACTGGGGTGACCCCCCGCAGCGCCGTGGCACATTCGCTGACCAACGCCGGTCCCTTGAAGATCAGCCCGCTGTAAAGCTGGACCAGGCGGGCGCCGGCCTTGAGCTTGTCGACCGCGTCGCTGCCCTGGAGGATGCCGCCGACGCCGATCAGCGGCACTTCGCCGGCCAAGGCTTCGGAAAAGGCCTTGAGCACCCGGTCGGCCCCCGGTTTCACGGGGGCGCCGGAGAGGCCGCCTTCTTCCTTGCCGTGGCGCAGGTATTCGACGCCGGCCCGGGACAGGGTGGTATTGGTGGCGATCACCGCATCGACCTGGTGGCGCTTGAACACCGTCGCCATTTCGGCAATCTGGCTGTCGTCCAGGTCGGGGGCGATCTTCACCGCAAACGGGGTGTACTTGCCATGCTGGTCGGCCAGTTTCGTTTGCTCTGCCTTGAGCGCGCCGACCAGGGCGTCGAGCTCATGGCCGCCTTGCAGGGCGCGCAGGTTCTTGGTGTTGGGCGAGGAAATGTTGACGGTGACATAGCTGGCCCGGGCATAGACCTTGGCCAGGCCGATCAGGTAGTCGTCGGCTGCCTGCTCGATCGGGGTGTTGAAGTTCTTGCCGATGTTGATGCCCAGGATGCCGCGATAGTTCGAGGCTTCGACATTGCGGAGCAGCGCGTCGACGCCGTCGTTGTTGAAGCCCATGCGATTGATGATGGCGTGGGCTTCTGGCAGGCGGAACAGGCGCGGCTTGCTATTGCCGGGCTGGGCGCGCGGGGTGACGGTGCCGACCTCGATGAAGCCGAAGCCCATGGCAGCCCAGGCGTCCAGGCATTCGCCGTTCTTGTCCAGTCCGGCGGCCAGGCCGACTGGATTGGGAAATGTGAGGCCCATGACCTGGCGCGGGTCGTCCGGCACCGCCGGCAGAGCGGCCCGGATCAGCGCCGCCGGCATGGCGCGCAGGGTGGTCAGGGTGAGATTGTGTGCGGTTTCCGGGTCGAGTTGGAACAGGGCCGGGCGCAGCCAGGGAAATAGGTCCATGTCGTATAAGGTTTTTTTGAGCAATGGCGCATTTTAACGGGCCGGCGTAGGCTGGTATCCTCCGCCCTCCAAATTTATTGGTGGTGCCGTGCAAACCGCGAAACCCCTCACGTCCTACAAGCCCTATTGGGCCAAGCGCTTCGGCGTGGCACCGTTCCTGCCCATGAGCCGGGCGGAGATGGATGCGCTCGGTTGGGACACCTGCGACGTGATCCTGGTCACCGGCGATGCCTACATCGATCATCCCAGCTTTGGCATGGCCTTGGTCGGCCGCCTGTTGGAGACGCAGGGGTTTCGGGTCGGCATCATCGCCCAGCCGGACTGGCGCTCGGCCGAGGCCTTCCGTGCCCTGGGCAAGCCGAACCTGTATTTCGGCGTGACCGCGGGCAACATGGATTCCATGGTCAACCGCTATACCTCGGACCGCAAGATCCGCTCCGACGACGCCTACACGCCGGGCGGCGAGCCGAACAGGCGCCCGGACCGGGCGGTGACGGTCTATGCCCAGCGCTGCCGGGAAGCGTTCAAGCAGGTGCCGGTGGTGATCGGCGGCATCGAGGCCAGCCTGCGCCGGATTGCCCATTACGACTATTGGTCGGATACGATGCGCCGCTCGGTGTTGGCCGACGCCAAGGCCGACCTGCTGCTGTTCGGCAATGCCGAGCGGGCCTTGGTCGAACTGACCCATCGGCTGGCGGCGGGGGAGACGATCGAAGCCATCCGCGATCTGCGCGGGTCGGCGTTCATGGTGCCGTTCGGGTGGCGACCCTCCGAGCACTGGGTGGAGGTGGATTCGCTGGCAGTGGCGGCGGGTGGCGCACCGGTGCACTTCATGCCGGTGGCCGGCAAGGACCGTGCCGAGCGCGTCGAGCAACGCCTGCACACCGTCCTGCGCCTGCCGGCCTTCGAGCAGGTCGAGAAGAACCCGGTGCTCGACACCCATGCCTCGCGCGTCTTCCATCTCGAATCCAACCCCGGCAACGCCCGCGCGCTGGTCCAGGCGCATGGCGAGCGCGACGTCTGGCTGAATCCGCCGCCGATCCCGCTCACCACGGCGGAGATGGACCACGTCTACGGCCTGCCCTATGCGCGGGCGCCGCACCCGAGTTATGGCGACGCGAGGATCCCGGCCTGGGAGATGATCCGCTTCTCGATCAACATCATGCGCGGCTGTTTCGGCGGTTGCACCTTCTGCTCGATCACCGAGCACGAGGGGCGCATCATCCAGAACCGCTCCGAGCAATCGATCCTGCGCGAGATCGAGGATATCCGCGACAAGACGCCGGGTTTCACCGGCATCGTGTCCGATCTGGGCGGGCCGACCGCCAACATGTACCGGCTGGCCTGCAAGGACCCGAACATCGAGTCGGCCTGCCGGCGCCTGTCCTGCGTGTTCCCGGACATCTGCGAGAACCTGGGCACCGATCACACCCCGCTGATCCAGCTTTATCGGAAGGCGCGCGCCATTCCCGGGGTGAAAAAGGTGCTCATCGGTTCCGGGGTACGCTATGACTTGGCGGTAAAATCGCCCGAATACGTGAAGGAACTGGTCACCCACCATGTCGGCGGCTATCTCAAGATCGCCCCCGAGCACACCGAGGAAGCGCCGCTCGAACACATGATGAAGCCGCGCATGACGGCTTATGACAAGTTCAAGCAACTGTTCGACAAATACTCGAAGGAAGCCGGCAAGGAGCAGTACCTGATCCCGTATTTCATCGCCGCGCATCCGGGCACCACCGACGAGGACATGCTCAACCTGGCGCTCTGGCTGAAGCGCAACCATTTCCGGCTCGACCAGGTGCAGACCTTCCTGCCCACCCCGCTGGCGCTGGCCACCACCATGTGGCGCACCGAACTGAATCCGTTGAAGCCGGTGCTGGGCGGCCGCGCCCGCAAAGTGCCGGTGACCCGGGGCGAGCGGGCGAGGCGCCTGCAGAAGGCCTTTCTCCGCTACCACGATCCGGACAACTGGCCGATGCTGCGCGAAGCGCTCAAGGCCATGGGCCGCGCTGATCTGATCGGCAACGGCAAGCACCAGCTGATCCCGGCCTTCCAGCCCGGGGGCGGGGTGACCGGACGTCGTCCGGCCGGTCCGAGCTCGGCTAGAATGTCGCCTCCCCGCAAGCGAGCGCGAACTCCATGAAGCGTCTGTTCCTGGTGCCCCTGGTGTGGCTGGTGGCCGCCGCCCAGGCGGCTGTTCCCGGCCATGCCGTGCAGACTGGCGATGGCTTGCTCAAGATGTGCAATGGCGCCGACAAGGTGAAGGCCTTGTCGATGATGTGCCACAGCTACCTGAATGGCTATCTCGACGCGGCCATGCACCATGGTCTCGGGCCACGCTTCTGCCTGGGCGCGGGCGATAAGCAGCGCCTGCCCGTGGTGGTCATCACCTGGCTGAACGCCCATCCGGAATCGCTCAAGAAGCCAGCTCCGGAGGCGCTGGCCAAGGCCCTGGCCGACAACTATCCCTGCCGCAAGTAGTCAGCCGGAAAGCTCGCGTAGCCGTTCGGCATTGCGCACGCCGATGGTGCGGCCACGCATCTCGATGATCTCGGCCAGTTCCAGTTGGCGCAAAGCGCGGGAAAAATGCGCCGGCGACATGTTCAGGCGGGCTGCCACCACCTGTTTTTGAACCGGCAGGGTGAATTCGTAGCTGTTGCTGGCCACCTTGGGTGCGTAGTGGAGCAGGAAGCAGGCGACCCGCTTGCTGGCCGAACTGAGTTTCAGGTCGCGCACCTCGTAGACCAGCTTTTCCATGGCCCGGCTCATGTGTCCGAACATGCGCAGGGCAAAATCGCTGTCGGTGGCGATCAGCCGGATGATGGCTTCGCGGTCGATCAGCAGGATGTCGGTGGCGATATCGGCCATGGCATTGACCGGGTGCGGCGAGTGCAGGAAGGCAATGGCATCGCAGAACATCTCGCCTTCACCGATCACCGCGAGGGCCTTGCCGATGGTGTCTTCCTTCGGCCCGTCTGGAAAGCCCAGGACAATCTTGCCCTTGACCACACCATAGAATCCGCGTGCTGCTTCGCCCGAGCGGAACAGCCAGTCATTGCGTTCGAGATGGATGATTTGCGTGCTGCTGGCCAGGGGGCCCAGCTGCGATTCCGGCAGCTTGGCGAACAGGCGCAGACGGCGCAGGGCGTCGATCCGCGTCATGTCGGCGGTCCTTCCGAGCGGGGCGCCAAGAGCACGCTCCGGGTCGGGAAGGCGATTTCGGCGCCGTGCCGGGCAATGATGTCGGCGAACTGGAGCAGGACGTCCTGCTTGATTTCGTGATAGCGGGTCCAGACCGTGGTGCGGGTGAAGCAGTAGACCAGGATGTTCAGCGAGGACTCGCCGAAGGACTCGAAATTGACGATCAGGGTCTGCGAGGTATCGATGTCCGGGTGCGTCGTCAACATGGTCTTCATCTCGGTGACGATGGCGGGCACCGCGGCCAGATCGTCGTAGCGCAGGCCGATGCTCTCCTTGATGCGCCGGTGGCTCATGCGCGAGGGGTTCTCCACGGCGATGGTGGTGAACAGCGCGTTCGGCACGTAGAGCGGGTTCTTGTTGAAGCGGCGGATGCGGGTATGGCGCCAGCTGATGTACTCGACGGTGCCTTCGATATCCTTGTCCGGCGAGCGGATCCAGTCGCCTACCGCGAACGGACGGTCCAGGTAGATGGTCAGGCCGCCGAAGAAATTGGCCAGCAGGTCCTTGGCGGCAAAGCCAACCGCGAGGCCGCCGATGCCGCCGGCCGCGAGCATGCCCGAGGTATTCACGCCCAGACTGTCGAGGCCGACCAGGACCGCGACCACGAGCACCACCAGGCGAGCCAGCTTGGACAGGGCGTCGACCGTGGTGCGATCGACCTCCTCACCGGCCGCCACGTGCAGGGCGACAATGTTATCGGTGATGTGGCTGATGAGTAACAGCAAAAACCAGGCCAGGCAGATCACCAGTCCGACCGTGCGCGCCGGAACGATGGCCTCGAGCAGAGGGGTGTCGAACTCGCGCGCCAGGATGTCCGCCACCAGGCTCAGGCCGATCAGCCAGAAACTCAGCCTGACCGGTGCGCTGGCGGCCCGGACCAGGGCATCGTCCCAGACATTGGCGCTCTTCGTGGCGATCCGTTCCAGGCGGCGCAGCAAGTGGTAGATCAACCCGTTGGCCAGCACCACGACGAGCAGTACCCCGAGGATCCGGGGCAACCAGGCGAGGGCAGGCTGGGAAAGGAAGTCGATCATGGCTGGGCGAGGGGGCCACTTCACGGCGTGGGTGGAATACGCCTTGATTCTAACTCGTCTGGCTTGGCTGGGGCCCCGGGACGAATGGGTGATTTCGTCATCCGGCCGGCGTAACATCTGCCGGATCATTTGCCTCGGAGACCCGCATGACCCACCCGCTCGCCGGCCAGCCGGCGCCCGCCGACCTGCTCATCGACGCCGATGCCCTGATCCGGGCCTACCACGACCAACCCGAGGTCACCGATCCTGGCCAGCGGGTCGCTTTCGGCACCAGCGGCCATCGCGGCAGCGCATTCAAGAAGAGCTTCAACGAGGCCCACATCCTGGCCATCAGCCAGGCGGTCTGCGAGTATCGGGCGGCCCAGGGCATCACCGGGCCGCTGTTCCTGGGCATGGATACCCATGCCCTGTCGGTGCCGGCGCAGCAGACCTGTGTCGAGGTGCTGGCTGGCAATGGCATCGAGACCCGCGTGCAGGAAGCGGAGGGCTACACGCCGACGCCGGTCATCTCGCGGGCCATCCTGGACTGGAACCGTGATCCCACGCGGCCGCGTGCCGACGGCATCGTCATCACCCCCTCGCACAATCCGCCCCAGGACGGTGGCATCAAGTACAACCCGCCGCATGGTGGTCCGGCCGACACCGACGCCACCGGCTGGATCGAGCAACGCGCCAATGCGCTCATGGCCGCCGGCAATGTCGACGTGAAGCGCGCTGCCGCCGGGGCCGCCTGCATCCAGGCCATCGACTTCATGCAGCCCTACATCGACGATCTGGCCCAGGTGATCGACTTCGAAGCCATCCGCGCCGCCGGGGTGCGGATTGGCGTCGATCCCCTGGGGGGTGCGGCAGTCGCCTACTGGCGCCCGATCGCCGAACGGTACGGCCTCGACCTCAGCGTGGTGAACGACAAGGTCGATCCCGCCTTCGGCTTCATGACCCTGGACCACGACGGCAAGATCCGCATGGACTGCTCCAGCCCCTACGCCATGGCCAGCCTGGTGGCGCTCAAGGATCGCTACGACATCGCCTGGGGCAACGATGCCGACGTCGATCGCCACGGCATCGTCACCCCTTCGGTGGGGCTGATGAACCCGAACCACTACCTGGCGGTGGCCATCGATTACCTGCTCAGCCACCGGCCGGCCTGGCCGGCTGACGCGGCGGTCGGCAAGACCCTGGTCAGTTCGGCCATGATCGACCGCGTGGTGGCTGGCCGCGGACGCACGATGGTCGAGGTGCCGGTGGGCTTCAAGTGGTTCTCCCAGGGACTGCTCGAAGGCCGTTTCTGCTTCGGCGGCGAGGAATCGGCCGGCGCCAGTTTCCTGCGCCGCGACGGCACGGTGTGGAGTACCGACAAGGACGGCATCATCCTGGCCCTGCTGGCCGCCGAGATCACCGCCGTCACCGGCCGCGACCCGGGCCGCTACTACCAGGACCTGGCGGCGAAATACGGCACGCCGTTCTATGTTCGGATCGACACCCCGGTCAGCCGGGAGGAAAAGGCGGCCTTCAAGCACCTCACGCCGGAACGGGTCACCGCGCCCACCCTGGCCGGCGACCCGGTCAGCGCGCGCCTGACCCGCGCGCCCGGCAACGACGCACCGATCGGCGGCCTCAAGGTGACCACCGCGAACGGCTGGTTCGCCGCGCGGCCCTCGGGCACCGAGGACATCTACAAGATCTACGCCGAGAGCTTCGTCAGCCAGGCGCATCTCGATCAGCTGGTGACAGAAGCGCGTGCCATCGTCAGCGACGCGTTGCGGGGCTGACATGACCCAGGATTTTCGCCAGCCTTCACCCAGTTCGATCGGCGCCGACTCACCCAACACCCGCGCGGCGGCGCCTCTCGCCGAGCCTCAGGCGGCCACGCCGGGGACGCGGCCGCCAAGCTTGCCAGCCGGGCGCACCCTGGTCCTCAACCTGCTCGGCCTCTGGGCCGGGGTGTTCGTCCTCGGCGGAGTCGCCGTGCTCGCGCTCGAACCCGAGTTTATTCCGGGCGAGGTGCGGTCGATCCTGGGCGGTGTCCTGATCATGCTGGGCATCACCGACTGGATCGCGCTGCGCTTTCTACGCCGGCTGTGGCGCCGGTGACCCGGGCCGGGGAGGGCCAGGGCGGTCAGGGGGCGTGAGCTATCGGGCTTCGGTGGCTTGCGTGGCCGGCAGCCGCCGGGCACCGTCGAAGCGACGCGACCAGTAGCGGTCGTTCATGTTCGACACCATGACCTGCTTGCTCCGGCTGCTCGAGGCATGCACGAACTGGCCATCGCCGGCATAGATGCCGACATGGGAAAAGGGCTTGCGCAGGGTATTGAAGAAGACCAGATCGCCCGGGGAAAGCTGCTCGCGCGGCACGGTTTCCCCCTTCTGGCTGATCGCCTTGGCGTTGTGCGGCAGGTCGATGGCTTCCGTGCGCTTAAAGACGTGGCGGACGAATCCGCTGCAATCGACGCCCTTTTCCGGATCCGTGCCGCCCAGCTTGTAGGGGCTGCCGAGCAGGCCCAAGGCATACAGGAGCGGTTGTGCGCGGGCCTTCAGGCCGTCCAGCACGCTGTCATCCCCGGCCACGGAGGGCAGGGCTTGAAGCAGGCAACAGGCGAGGAGGGCGGCGAGTGGAACGCGGCGGCGCATGGGCGGTTCGAAGTGTCGAAGCCAGGATTTAGCCACTGCCGAAGGGGCTTGTCTACTCTGAAAGTGTGGTCAAATGTGACCAGGTAGACGGGCATCGAGCAGGAGTATTGCCATGATGAGGGAAGCGCTGTTTGTAACGGTTTCTCCGGGGCCGCGCGGGGCGGCCGGCGTGCGCGTCCTGACGCGGGAGGCACGATGCTGAAGGAAACCCTCTCGGTGATGCGTGATCTGCCGCGCCTGCACGAGATCGCCTCGGTCCTGATCCGCTATGGCTGGGGCGACGTGGTTCGCCTGCTCGGCTTGGCCCGCATCCTGGAACGGGCTGGAAAGCTGCTGCATTGGCATGCCTCCGACGAGATCTCGCGGCTCGACCTGCCGGTGCGCATTCGCATGGCGATGACCGACCTGGGCCCGACCTTCGTCAAGCTGGGCCAGATCCTCGCCACCCGGGTCGATGTCTTTCCACCCGCCTGGATCGCCGAGTTCGAGCAGCTGCACAGCAACGTGCCCGCGGTGCCCTTCGAGCTGTTGCGACCCGGTCTGGAAGCCAAGTACGGCCAACCGCTGGAGGCCATTTTCGACGACCTGGAAACCCAGCCATTCGCGGCCGCGTCGATCGCCCAGGTGCATCGTGCCAAGCTCAAGGATGGCACCCGGGTCATCCTCAAGCTGCGCCGGCCCGACATCGTCGCCAAGGTAGAGGCAGACCTGCGCATCCTGGCCCACCTGGCCCGCCTGGTCGAGTTCGAGATGCCCGAGATGCGCCGTTACCGGCCGGTGCAGATCGTCGGCCAGTTGCGCCGCTCGCTGCTCAACGAACTCGACCTGGCCAAGGAAGCACGCAACCTGACCGTGTTTGCCCGCAATTTCGCCGAGGATCCCACGGTGATGGTGCCCAAGGTCTTCTGGGACTATTGCGGGGAGATGGTGAACGTCCAGGAAGAACTGCGCGGCATCCCGGCCGGCGACCTGGAAGCGGCCGAGGCGGCCGGCATGGACCTGAAGCTGCTGGCGGCGCGGGGCGCCGACGCCGTGCTCAAGATGATCCTGGTGCATGGCCACTATCATGCCGATCCGCATCCCGGCAACATTCTGTTCCTGGCCGGCAACCGGGTCGGCATGCTCGATTTCGGCATGGTCGGCCGGCTGACCGAGATCCGGCGCGCGCAATTGATCGACTATCTCGGCGCGCTCATCAACAAGGACGAACAGGCCCTGCTCAACGTGCTCACGGTGTGGGCCGGCGACGCCGAGATCGACGAGGACAAGCTGGGTTATGACCTGACCGAGATCATCTTCAGCTACGACGACCTGCCCTTGCGCGAAATCCGCATCGGCCCGCTGCTGTCCGACGTGACCGCCGTGCTGCGCGAGAACCAGCTCTCCATCCCGCCCGACCTGACCCTGCTGTTCAAGGCCCTGATCACCTTGGAAGGGCTCGGTAATCAGCTCGACCCGGAGTTTCACATGGTCGACCATCTGGAACCCTTCGTGATCGAGGTGATCGAGGCGCGCTACGCGCCCAAGGTCATCTACCGCCGGGTCCAGCGCGGGCTCAAGGATCTCGGCGAGGTCATCACCAGTCTGCCACGCGACCTGACCCGGCTGCTACGCCAGGCCCGGCGCGGGCGGATGCGCATCGACCTGGACCTGAAGCGGCTCGATCATTTCGGCAAGCAGCTCAACGATGCTGCCAACCGGCTGACCGTCGGCGTGCTGACCGCGTCGCTGGTGATCGGCTCGTCGATCATCATGACCGTGCCGCAAGCACCGTTCTTGCTCGGCCTGTTTGGCTTCGTGCTGGCCATGGCAAACAGCATCTGGCTGGTCTATTCGATCTGGCGCTCGGGCAAGGACTAGGGGGCGGGCCCCTGGCCTGTCAGACCGACTCGATGCGCCGGTGGCCGGCACCCGGCAAGGTTCTGAGCGACTGTTGCAGGCCGAAACTGTAGGTCTTGGACTTGACCGTATCGACGAAATACCAGTCGCCCCGCGCTTCCGTGGCCGTCACCGTGACCAACAGGTAACCGCGCTGGTACGTGTTGGCGTATTTCAGGTCCGGGATCAGCTGTTGCACGCCAGCGGTCAATTCCGCCGGGGCGATGTCGGGCAGGTATTCCTCCAGACCGGGTGACGACACGCTGGTCGTGGCGAATTCCACGCCGACCTGGGTCCCGGCCAGGGTCTTGAGATCACTGGCCCAGGCGTTATGCGTGTCGCCGGCCAGGACGACCAGGTTCTTGTCCAGGGCCTGGACGGTCGCCAGGACCGTTTCCCGGGCGACTGCGTAGCCATCCCAGGCATCCAGGTTGTAGGGAATGCTGGGCGCCTGGATGATCGCCTGGGCGGTCGGGTCGTTGACCGTCGCCAGCTGCTCGGCGGTCAGCCCGGCGGCGAGCAGGTTCTCCGGGGTGAGCGGCTGGCCGGCCGCGGTCAGCTGGGCCGCGATCGCCTGGTAGGTTCCGAAGGCGACGGCGAGGCTGCCATACTCGGCGAAGCTCACGGTCGGCGCCTGCGGGCTCGGCGTCAACAGCGGGGAAGGGAGATACATCTTGCCCATCAGCACCTGCTGGCCCAACACCTGCCAGGTGGCATGCGAGGCGGCCATCTGGCCCTGCAACCAGGCGGTCTGTTCCGCCCCCAGGAGTTGCCGGTTCGGGTCGGCCATGTCGGCCTCGAAGGCCACGGCATTGAATGCGCCGGTCGTAGGATCGATATAGTCGGCGTAGTCGAGCTGGCGGTCGCGACCGATGTTGCGGGTGTCCAGCATGTGCAGGCTGAGCAGGTCGCCGAAATCGAACGATCGGTAGATCTTCAGCGGATTGGCCGGGTCCGGCAGGCGGGTCGGCAGCCATTCATGGAAGGCCTGTACGGCGGCCGCGCGCCGCTCGCTGTAGGCGCCCTCGTCGGCGCCGTGGTTCTCGGCACCGTCCTGGTAGCTGTCGTTGGCGATTTCATGATCGTCCCAGACGCAGATGAAGGGCACCTTGGCATGCAGGGCCTGGAGGTCCGGGTCGCCGTGATACTGAGCATAACGGCGGCGATAGTCGGACAGCGTGGTCAACTCGTGGCTGGGTTCGACCACCCGACCGAGCGCCTCGGCATCTTCAGAGGCATAGCCGCCGGCTTCGTACTCGTAGATGTAGTCGCCCAGGTGGATCACGGCGTCCAGGTCGTCGCGCTTGGCGGCTTCGGCGTAGACATGGAAGTAGCCGGCCGGGTAGTTCGAGCAGGTCATCACCGCGAAGCGGGCCTGGGCCAGGGCGCCGACGCCCAGGGTCCGGGTCTGGCCGACCGGCGACACACGGTCGCCGTGCTTGAAGCGGAAGAAATAGGACGTGCCCGGTTGCAGGCCGCTGGCGTCGACCTTGACCGTGTAGTCCTGCGAGGGACCGGTGCGGACACGACCGTGGCCGGCCAGTTGCTTGAATTCGGCGTCGCGCGCGATTTCCCAGTCGATGTCGTAGTCACCTGCCTCGGCCGGAGTGGCACGGGTCCACAGGATGACGCGATCGGCCAGGGGATCGCCACTGGCGACCCCGTGCCGGAAGCGGATCACGACATCATCGTCGTCGCAGCCGGAGAGCCCGAGGCCGGTGCCGGCCAGCACCGCGCCGGCGGCAAGGTGTCCAAGAAATTGGCGACGCGAGGGGTCGTGACGGGTCATCGTTGGCTCCTGAATTGAAAACCGAGAGCCTAGCCAGAACACACTACCGCCCGATGACAGGCAGGTTACCCACGGCAAGGGCGGCGTTCGCGCCCGGGTTTCGTTAAAATGGCAATCTTCAACATGACTTTCGGGGCGATCATGAAACGAATCCTGGCGGGCGTCCTGGCGATGTGTCTGGGCGGGTCGGCGGCATGGGCAGCCGATGACGAGAAGGACCGCATCCGCCAGATCGTCAAGGAGGTGTTGCGCGAGTATGCCGCGACCCTGGGCGACCGCCAGGCCACGCCGGCCGCCAAAGAGGTGATGCGCAACCTGGTTCAGGATAACCGCAACTTCGTCCGGAGCCATGGACCGGCGTATTTCAGCCATTTCGTCGACGGCCAGCATCCCCGTGCCACAGTGGTGAGTTGTTCCGATTCACGGGTGCATATGCATGCGCTGGACGGCTCGCCGGACGGCGATCTGTTCGTGATCCGCAATATCGGCAACCAGATCGCCACCGCCGAAGGCTCGGTCGAGTATGGCGTGCATCACCTGCATACGCCGGTGCTGCTCATCGTCGGCCATTCCGCTTGCGGCGCGATCAAGGCCGCCGCCAGTGACTACAGCGGCGAGTCCGGGCCGATCCGCCATGAGCTGGATACCATCCAGATTCCCAAGGGGGAGGCCGGGATGAGCAGTGTCCGGCTGAACGTCAACAATCAGGTCAAGCAGGCCATGGCCAAGTTCGAGGAAGACGTGCTGGCCGGCAAGTTGACCGTGGTCGGCGCCGTGTACGACTTCCGCAACGAATTGAAAAAGGGCCAGGGCAAGTTGACGGTGATCAACATCAACGGCGAAACCGATGCCGGACGCATCGCCGCCTTGGATCTGATGAAATATGCCGAGACCCCGGCGCCCGCCGGCAAGAAGGCGAAACCGGCCGCGGCTGGCCACCACTGAGACCCGTCATGGAACGCATACACAATTTCAGCGCCGGCCCCGCCGTGCTGCCGCGCGAAGTCCTCGAACAAGCCGGTGACGAGCTGCTGAACTGGCATGGCTGCGGCATGTCGGTGATGGAGATGAGCCACCGGGGCAAGGAATTCACCGGCATCCTGGAGGCGGCCGAGGCCGACTTGCGCGATCTGATGGCGATTCCGTCCGACTACAAGGTCCTGTTCCTGCAAGGGGGCGCCACCCTGCAATTCGCCCAGGTCCCGCTCAACCTGATGGCGGGCCGCTCGGCGGATTATCTGGTGACCGGGGACTGGTCCAAGAAGGCCTGCAAGGAAGCCCAGCGCTACGGGTCCGTCCGGCAGGTGGCGTCGACCGAGGCGGATGGCTTCACACGCTTTCCCGCGGTCTCGGAAATGGACCTCGACCCGAACGCCGCCTACCTGCATGTCTGCACCAACGAAACCATCCGCGGCGTCGAGCTGTTCGACGCGGCGGCCTTGCCAAGCAATGTGCCGCTGGTGGCCGACATGAGCTCGCACATCCTGTCGCGACCGATGGACGTGTCGCGCTACGGGCTCATCTATGCCGGCGCGCAGAAGAATGTCGGTCCGGCCGGCGTCTGCCTGGTCATCGTGCGCGCGGACCTGCTCGGTCGGGCTTCGGCGAACACGCCGACCTTGCTCGACTACGCGGTGCAGGCCGAGCACGTGTCCATGCTCAACACGCCGCCCACGTTCGCCATCTACATGGCCGGCCTGGTATTCAAGTGGCTGCTCGGCAAGGGCGGCGTGGCGGCCATGGCGAAAATCAACGAAGCCAAGGCCAAGCTGCTCTACGACGCCATCGACCGGACCGATTTCTACCGCAACCCGGTGGCGGTGTCGAACCGTTCGCGCATGAACGTGCCGTTCACCCTGGCCGATCCGGCCCTCGACGAGGTCTTCATTGCCGAAGCCAAGAAGCGCGGCATCGTGCAGATCAAGGGCCACAAGTCGGTGGGCGGCATGCGTGCCTCGATCTACAACGCCATGCCGCTCGAGGGCGTCCAGGCCCTGGTCGACTTCATGGCCGAATTCGAGAAGGCCCACGGATGAACGAGGCCCTTGCCCGATTGCGCCAGGCGATCGACGCCATCGATGATCAATTGCTGGCCTTGCTCAACGAACGTGCCCGGCTCGCCCAGTCGGTGGGCCACGTCAAACTTTCGAGTGGCGAGCAGGGCGGTCCCATCTACCGCCCGGAGCGCGAGGCCCAGGTCGTGCGCCGGCTGCAGGCGGCCAATGGCGGGCCGCTGCCGAACGAATCGGTCGAGCGCCTGTACAAGGAAATCATGTCCGCCTGCCGCGCGCTGGAACAGCCGCTGACCGTGGCGTATCTCGGGCCGTCCGGCACCTACTCCCAGGCTGCGGCACACAAGCAGTTCGGACGCAGCGTGCGTGAGCTCGACCAGGAATCCATCGCCGACGTGTTCAGGGCAGTGGAATCCGGCTTGGCCCACTACGGCGTGGTTCCTGTCGAAAACTCAACCGAGGGCGCGATCGGACGGACGCTTGATCTGCTTCTCAATACCCCGCTGTTGGTTTGCGGCGAGGTGACCTTGCGCATTCGGCAAAACCTGCTCAGAAAGGTCGCCGGCTTGGCAGGGGTCAAGGTGGTTTACTCCCACTACCAGTCGCTGGGTCAATGTGAGCAATGGCTGGATGCCCATTTGCCGGGGGTCGAGCGCAAGGCGGTTGGCAGCAATGCCAAAGCCGCCCAGATGGCCTTGGCGGATGAATCTGCCGTCGCCATCGCGGGTGAGCATGCTGCCTCGGAATATGGCCTCGGCATCGTTGCCCACAACATCGAGGACATTGCCGGCAACACCACCCGCTTCCTGGTCCTGGGCAAGGAAGAAGCCGCGCCGTCCGGCAAGGACAAGACCTCGCTCGCCGTGCATGTCCGCAACAAGCCGGGCGCCCTGCTCGAATTGATCGAGCCGTTCGCCCGCCTGGGCGTCGGGCTCAGCAAGCTGGAGTCGCGCCCGGCCAAGAGTGGCAACTGGGAATATGTCTTCTTCATCGACCTCGATGGCCATCACCAGGACAGCCGGGTCGCCGAGGCGATCCGCGAAGCCGCCGGCCATGCCCTGTCCCTCAAGGTGCTGGGCGCCTACCCGGCCGCGCTCTGACCATGGCGCTGACTGATTTCACCCCTGCGCACATCCGCGCCATCGCCCCCTATCAGCCGGGCAAGCCGATTTCCGAATTGGCCCGGGAAATGGGCCTCGATCCGGCCGCCATCGTCAAGCTGGCCTCGAACGAGAACCCGCTCGGCGTGTCGCCGCGCGCCCGCGCTGTCCTGGCTGCGGGGATCGACGACCTGGCCCTTTACCCCGACGGCAACGGCTTCGCCCTGAAAAGCGCGATTGCCAACAAGCTGGGCGTCGGTCTTGACCAGATCGTGCTCGGCAATGGTTCCAACGACGTGCTGGAGATGGCCGCGCGCGCCTTCCTGGCGCCCGGCGTGTCGGCCGTGTATGCCGAGCACGCCTTCGCGGTCTATCCGCTCGCGGTCCTGGCGTCCGGTGCCACCGGCCTGATCGCGCCGGCGCGCGACTACGGCCATGACCTAGATGCCCTGCGCGCGGCGATCCGCCCCGATACCCGCATGGTGTTCATCGCCAATCCGAACAATCCGACCGGCACCTTGCTGGCCGCCGATGCCCTGTACGCGTTCCTCAAGACGGTGCCGAGCGACGTGGCCGTGGTCCTGGACGAGGCCTACGTCGAGTTCCTTGACCCGGCCGTACGTGCGCCTTCGGTGGCCTGGTTGGCGGCGTTTCCCAACCTGATCGTCACCCGCACCTTCTCCAAGGCCTATGGCCTGGCTGGACTGCGGGTCGGCTATGCGCTGGCGCAGCCCGACGTCGCCGATCTGCTCAACCGGGTCCGGCAGCCCTTCAATGTCAATAGTCTGGCCTTGAGCGCCGCCGTCGCCGCGCTCGACGACGCCGAGTTCCTGGCCGAGTCCAAGCGGATAAACGATGCCGGCATGGCGCAACTGACGGCGGGGTTCGCGGCCATGGGCCTGTCCTGGATTCCCTCGGCCGGCAACTTCGTCTGCGTCCGGGTCGGCGAGGCCGGGACCGTGTTCCAGGCACTGTTGAGGAAAGGCGTGATCGTGCGGCCGGTGGCCAACTACGGCTTGCCCGAGTATCTGCGGGTGTCGATCGGCCTGGCCTGGCAGAACGACCGCCTCCTGACCGCCCTGCGCGAGAGTCTCGGTCGATGATCGGGCGACTCGCCGTGCTCGGTGTCGGCCTCATCGGCGGCTCCTTCGCGCTGGCCCTGAAGCGTGCCGGGCAAGTCGGTCATGTGGTCGGCCACGGTCGCCATCGGGCCAACCTGGCGCAGGCCCTGACCCTGGGCATCATCGATGCCATCGCCGAGAGTCCCGAACTGGCGGTCGAAGGCGCCGATGTGGTCCTGCTGGCGATGCCGGTGGGCGGCATGGCCGAGGCTTTCGCACGCATCGCGCCCCACCTGGCCGCCCATGCCCTGGTCACCGATGCCGGCAGTACCAAGCAGGATGTCATCGCCGCCGCCCGGTCCGGCCTGGGTGACCGCATCGGCGCCTTCGTGCCCGGACACCCGATTGCCGGGGCCGAAAAGAGCGGGGCGGCTGCGGCCGATGCCGATCTTTACGCCGCTCGTCATGTCATCCTGACCCCTGTGCCGGAAAATGCCGCGTTCGACGTGGCCCGGGTCGCCGGACTCTGGCAGGCCTGTGGTGCGCAAGTGCTCGAAATGACCGCGGCCGAACACGATGGCGTATTCGCGGCGGTCAGCCATCTGCCCCACCTGGCCGCCTTCGCCCTGGTCGATGAACTGGCCTCGCGCCCGATGGCCCAGGTCTATTTTCGCCATGCCGGCAGCGGTTTCCGCGACTTCACCCGGATCGCCGGCAGTTCGCCGGAGATGTGGCGCGACATCGCGCTGGCCAATCGGCTGGCCTTGACTGCCGAACTGGACGCCTACCTGTCCCGGCTGTCGGCTTACCGTGAGGCCTTGGCCGCCGGCGATGCCGACACCCTCATGCAATCCTTCACCCGGGCGAGCCAGACGCGTAGTCACTGGCCGCCGAACGGGGCCCACCTCGAGAACGACGAATGACCGACTCCATTGATCTGCCCGCCGCCAAGGGCGCCCGGGGCACCGTGCGCCTGCCCGGCTCCAAGAGCATTTCCAACCGCGTTCTGCTGCTCGCCGCGCTGGCCGAGGGCCAGACCGAAGTCAAGGCGCTGCTCGATTCCGACGATACCCAGGTGATGCTGGCGGCCTTGAAGCAGCTGGGCGTCCACTGGCTGCGCCACGAGGGCACCGATGACTACCGGGTCGACGGCATCGGCGGCGTGTTTCCGGTCAAGACGGCCGAGTTGTTCCTCGGCAATGCCGGGACGGCCTTCCGCTCCCTGTCCGCCGCCTGCGCGCTGGCTGGGGGCGATTATGTGCTCAAGGGTGTGCCGCGCATGCACGAGCGGCCGATCGGCGACCTGGTCGACGCGGTCCGGCAACTCGGTGCCCAGGTGACCTATCTGGGCAACGAGGGTTTTCCACCCCTGAAGATGGCCCCGGCGGTGCTCAAGGAGGTTGCCGAGGTCACGGTGAAGGGCAATGTCTCCAGCCAATACCTGACCGGCATCCTGTTGTCCGCGCCTCTGCTCGGCCGGGCAGTGACGGTGAAGGTCGACGGCGAGCTGATTTCCAAGCCTTACGTCGAGATCACCCTGAACCTGATGAAGCGCTTCGGCGTCGAGGTGCAGCGGAACGGCTGGGCGAGCTTCGTGGTGCCGGCGGCGAACTACCGGAGCCCGGGCCGCATCGAGGTCGAAGGCGACGCCTCATCGGCGTCCTATTTTCTGGCCGCCGGTGCCATCGGCCATGGCCAGACCCGGGTCGAGGGCGTCGGCCGCAACAGCATCCAGGGCGACGTGCGTTTCGCCGAGGCGCTCGCTCGCATGGGCGCCGAGATCGATTTCGGCCCGAACTGGATTCAGTGCCGCCTTGGCTGCGCCGACAAGCTGCATGCCATCGACCTCGATTGCAACCACATCCCGGACGCCGCCATGACCCTGGCCGTGGCCGCCTTGTTCGCCGAGGGCACCACGGTGCTGCGCAACATCGCCTCCTGGCGCGTGAAGGAGACCGACCGCATCGCGGCCATGGCCACCGAACTGCGCAAGGTGGGTGCCACGGTAGAGGAGGGCGCCGACTACATCAAGGTGACGCCGCCCGCGAAACTGATCGAGAACGCGGTCATCGACACCTACGATGACCACCGCATGGCCATGTGCTTTTCCCTGGTCAGCCTGGGCGGTGTGCCGATCCGCATCAACGATCCGAAATGCACGGCCAAGACCTTCCCGACCTATTGGGAGGTGTTCAAGGGGATCGCGCAATGAGTATTCCGGTCATCGCCATCGACGGTCCGTCCGCCTCCGGGAAGGGCACGGTGGCTGCCATGGTGGCGAAGCAACTTGGCTTCCACTATCTCGATAGTGGCGCGATCTACCGGGTCACTGCCCATGCCGCCCAGCACCGCGGCCTCGATCTTGCCGACGAGGCCGAGCTGGCAACCCTGGCGCGGGGCCTCGACCTGCGTTTCGACGGCGTCGAGGTCTATCTCGACGGCCAGCCGGTCGGCGATGCCGTTCGTACCGAAGCGGCCGGCCGGGCGGCCTCCCGGATCGCCGCGCTGCCGGCCGTGCGCGCCGCGTTGCTCGAACTGCAGCGCGCCTTCCGCCAGGCGCCGGGCCTGGTCACCGATGGCCGCGACATGGGTTCGGTGGTGTTCCCGGACGCCACGGTCAAGGTGTTTCTCACCGCGACGCCCGAGGAACGTGCGCAAAGGCGATATAAGCAGTTGATCGAAAAAGGTTTTGATGCTAACCTCGCCGCCCTTGTCGAAGACCTTCGGGAACGTGACGCGCGCGATGCAAGCCGGGCTTCCGCACCGCTTCGACAAGAGGCCGACGCCCATCTCCTGGACACCACGGACCTGACCATCGCGCAAGCGGTGGCCCGGATCCTCGACTGGTTCAGGCAGGCAAAGCCGAATTAAGCGACCCGATCCGGGTCTTTTTTACTTTTAACCAAGCCCGTGGCGACACGGTTTTTCAGGTCACTTTCTCAATGTCCACTGCAACCGCAACCTTCACCCCCTCCCCGATGGAATCCTTTGCCGCACTCTTCGAAGAAAGCATTTCCAAGCAGGAAATGCGCTCCGGTGAGGTCATCACCGCCGAGGTCGTCGGCATCGACAACAATTTCGTCACCGTCAACGCCGGCCTCAAGTCCGAGAGCCTGATTCCGACCGAGGAATTCAAGAACGACCGTGGCGAACTCGATGTGCAAATCGGGGATTTCGTGCAGGTGGCCATCGAGCAGCTGGAAGACGGCTACGGCTCGACCAAGCTGTCGCGCGACCGCGCCAAGCGCCTGGCCGCCTGGCTGGACCTGGAAGCCGCCATGGAAGAAGGCCGCATCGTCAAGGGCGTGATCAACGGCAAGGTCAAGGGCGGCCTCACCGTCATGTGCAACGGCATCCGCGCCTTCCTGCCCGGTTCCCTGGTCGACGTCCGTCCGGTCAAGGACACCTCCCCGTACGAGGGCAAGGAAGCCGACTTCAAGGTCATCAAGCTGGACCGCAAGCGCAACAACGTCGTCGTCTCCCGCAAGGCCGTGCTGGAAGCCAGCATGGGCGCCGAGCGTGAGCAGCTCCTGGCCAACCTGAAGGAAGGCGCTCAGGTCAAGGGTATCGTCAAGAACATCACCGAGTATGGCGCCTTCGTCGACCTGGGCGGCATCGACGGCCTGCTGCACATCACCGACCTGGCCTGGCGCCGGGTCAAGCACCCGACCGAAGTGGTCAACGTCGGCGACGAAGTCACCGCCGTGGTGCTCAAGTTCGACCAGGACAAGAACCGCGTCTCCCTGGGCCTCAAGCAGCTGGGCGAAGATCCGTGGGTCGGCCTGGCTCGCCGCTACCCCACCGGCACCCGCATGTTCGGGAAGGTGGCCAACCTCACCGACTACGGTGCCTTCGTCGAGATCGAGCCGGGCATCGAAGGCCTGGTGCACGTCTCCGAAATGGACTGGACCAACAAGAACGTCAACCCGTCCAAGGTGGTCACCCTGGGCGACGAGGTCGAGGTCATGGTGCTCGAGATCGACGAAGACCGTCGCCGCATCTCCCTGGGCATGAAGCAGTGCAAGGCCAATCCCTGGGAAGAGTTCTCCATGAACTTCAAGAAGGGCGACAAGGTCAGCGGCCAGATCAAGTCGATCACCGACTTTGGCGTGTTCATCGGCCTGCCCGGCGGCATCGACGGCCTGGTGCACCTGTCCGACCTGTCCTGGTCGCTGCCCGGCGAAGAAGCCCTGCGCAACTTCCGCAAGGGCGAGGAAGTCTCCGCCGTGGTGCTGGCCATCGATACCGACAAGGAGCGGATCTCCCTGGGCATCAAGCAGCTGGAAGGCGATCCGTTCAACAACTTCGTCGCCACCCATGACAAGGGCAGCATCGTCACCGGCACCGTCAAGTCGCTCGACGCCAAGGGTGCCGTGATCGACATCGGCGGTGAAATGGACGGTTACCTGCGTGCCTCGGAAATCTCCCGCGACCGTGTCGAGGACATCCGCACCCACCTCAAGGAAGGCGATTCCGTCGAGGCGATGATCATCAACGTCGACCGCAAGAACCGCCAGGTCAACCTGTCGATCAAGCAGAAGGAAGCCGCCGAGCAGGCCGATGCCATGCAGAAGCTGTCCGGTGGTCACAATGCCGGCACGACCAACCTGGGCGCCCTGCTGAAGGCCAAGCTGGACAGCCAGAACACCGAGTCCTGATTTGTCCGGAGCCACCGGCATGACCAAGTCGGAGTTGATCAACCGGCTGGCTGAGCGCAACCCGCATCTGGTTGCCGCCGATGCCGAGCTGGCGGTCAAGACCATCCTCGACGCGATGATGCAGAGCCTGGTCGAGGGCAAGCGGATCGAAATCCGGGGGTTTGGCAGTTTCAGCCTGAACTACCGCCCGCCCCGGGTCGGCCGCAATCCCAAGACCGGCGAGAAGGTGACCGTGGCCGGCAAGCACGTGCCCCATTTCAAGGCCGGCAAGGAACTGCGCGATCGGGTCGATTACAAGGCGTAATCCCCCCACGCGCTGCACGATAAGCGGCATCGGGTCACCGATGCCGCTTACTTTTTTCAGGATCGGCGCATTACAATCCCGGCTCCTGTCCGAAGGCTGACCGCGTGCGCGTTTTATTCCTGTTGCTCAAGCTGGTGCTGTTCCTGTTGCTGCTGGCCTTCGCGGTCAAGAACAGCGACACCGTGGTCCTGCGTTATCTGCTCGGCCTGGAATGGCGGGCGCCGCTGTCGCTGATTCTGCTCTCGGTGTTCGCGGTCGGCGTGCTGACCGGGCTGCTCGGCTGCGCCTGGCAGCGATTCGGTCTGCGCAAGGCCCCCCGGGATCCGCGTGCGGGGGCGGCCTGATGGAACTGGAAGCCTGGCACCTGCTGCTGTTGCCGTTCTTCTTCGGCATCGGCTGGCTGGCGGCCCGGGTCGACATCCGCCAGGTGGTCAAGGAATCGCGCAGTATCCCCACGTCCTATTTTCGCGGCCTCAACTATCTGCTCAGCGAGCAGCCTGATCGTGCCATCGAGGCATTTCTGGAAGTCGCCCGGCTCGATCCGGATACCCTGGAACTGCACTTCGCGCTCGGCGCCCTGTTCCGCAGGCGGGGCGAGCTGGATCGTGCCATCCGCATCCACCAGAACCTGGTCGACCGCAGCGATCTCAAGCAGGACCAGCGGCAAAAAGCCTTGTATGAACTGGGCCAGGATTTCCAGAAGGCCGGACTGCTCGACCGCGCCGAGGATATTTTTAAGAAGCTGGAAACCGGCGTGCATGCGCTGGATGCCTTGCGCCACCAGCTCGACATCTATGTCCTGGAGAAGGACTGGCAGGCGGCGATCGAAGTGGCTCAGCGCCTGGAAAAGCTGGGCAGCCCGTCGCAGAAGGCCGATACCGCGCACTATTACTGCGAATTGGCGCTCAATGCCATGTTACGCAAGGAGGTTGACCAGGCCCGTGGCTTCCTGGAGCAGGCCCTGGCCATGAACCGCAAGTCGACCCGGGCCAGCCAGCTGCTCGGCGACCTGGCCGCCCAGGCCGGCGACGATGTCGGGGCGATCGAACATTGGCGCCGGGTCGAGCAGCAGAACGTGGCCTACCTGCCTCTGGTCGCTGAACGTCTGCTCAAGGCCTACCAACGGCTTGGCCGCTTCGACGAGGGCGTCGAACTGATGCACGGCTATCTGGCCCGGCAGCCGAGTGCCGACCTGTTCCACATCCTGTTCAACACGGTGGCGGAGCAACGGGGCTGGCCTGCGGCTGAAGCCTTGTCATCCGAAGCGCTCAAGCAGCAGCCCAGCCTGCGCGTGCTCGATGATTATCTGCAAGCGCGCACCGCCGGGGCCGAGAACGACCTGGCCATCCGCATGGCCCAGGATCTGGTGCACCGCCAGGTCAGCCGGGTGGCCTATTTCCAGTGCGGCCACTGTGGTTTCAAGGCGCGCCAGTTCTTCTGGCAGTGTCCGGCCTGTGCCACCTGGGAGGGCATTCCTCCGGAAAGAAAGGAACATGACTAAGGATTCCCGCGTCGTCGTCGCGCTCGACTACCCGGACGCCGCAACGGCCCTGGCACTGGTCGATCGGCTGTCGCCCGACTTGTGCAAGCTCAAGGTCGGCAAGGAATTGTTCGTGCGCGCCGGTCCGGCATTGGTGGAAACCCTGGTTGGCCGGGGCTATGCGGTGTTTCTCGATCTCAAGTTCCACGACATTCCCAATACCGTGGCCCAGGCTTGCCGAGCCGCCGCCGATCTCGGTGTCTGGATGGTCAACGTGCATGCCTCGGGCGGGCTGAAGATGATGATGGCGGCGCGCGATGCGCTGGCACAGGCCGGCCAGCGGCCGAAACTGATCGCGGTGACCGTGCTCACCAGCATGGCCGGGGAGGATCTGCGCCAGATCGGCATCGAGCGCGAGCCGTCCGATCAGGTCCTGCATCTGGCCCTCCTGACCCGCCAGGCCGGCCTCGACGGCGTGGTCTGCTCGGCCCAGGAAGGGCCGCTCCTGCGCCAGCATCTGGGCCCGGATTTCCTGCTGGTCACGCCGGGCATCCGGCCGGCCGGCAGCGAGGTCGGCGACCAGAGCCGCGTGCTCACGCCGGCGCGCGCCCTTGCGGCGGGCGCTGATTACCTGGTGATCGGCCGACCGATCACCCAGGCCCCCGATCCAATCGCGGCCCTGGCCGCGATTGACCACGAAATTGCCAATTCATTGGGAGCATAAATCATGAAAATCGCCATCGCCGGCACCGGCTACGTCGGCCTGTCCAACGCCATCCTGCTGGCGCAGCACAACGAAGTGGTTGCCCTCGACATCGTCCCGGAAAAGGTCGAGATGCTGAACCGGCGCGAGTCGCCCATCGTCGATACCGAGATCGAGGAGTACCTCAAGCACAAGACCCTCGACTTCCGGGCCACCCTGGACAAGCGCGCGGCCTATGAAGGCGCCGAGTTCGTGGTCATTGCCACCCCGACCGATTACGATCCCGAGACCAACTACTTCAACACCAAGTCGGTCGAGGCGGTGATCCAGGACGTGATGGCGATCAATCCGCAGGCCGTGATGGTGATCAAGTCCACCGTGCCGGTCGGCTACACCGCCAAAGTGAAGGCCCAGTTCAAGTGCGACCACCTGATCTTCTCGCCCGAGTTCCTGCGCGAGGGCAAGGCGCTGTACGACAACCTGTATCCCTCGCGCATCGTCATCGGCGAGCGTTCGGCGCGTGCCGAGGTCTTCGCCAACCTGCTCAAGCAGGGCGCGGTGAAGCCTGACATCCCGGTGCTGTTCACCGACTCGACCGAGGCCGAGGCAATCAAGCTGTTTTCCAATACCTACCTGGCCATGCGCGTGGCTTACTTCAATGAACTGGACACCTACGCCGCCACCCACGGCCTCGATACCAAGCAGATCATCGACGGTGTCTGTCTTGATCCGCGCATCGGCAGCCACTACAACAATCCCTCGTTCGGCTATGGCGGCTACTGCCTGCCCAAGGACACCAAGCAGCTCCTGGCCAACTACCGCGACGTGCCGCAGAACCTGATCCATGCCATCGTCGAGTCGAACACCACGCGCAAGGATTTCATCGCCGACTCGATCATCCGCCGTAACCCGCGCGTGGTGGGCGTGCATCGCCTGATCATGAAGAGCGGCTCGGACAATTTCCGCGCGTCCTCGATCCAGGGCATCATGAAGCGGATCAAGGCCAAGGGCATCGAGGTGATCGTCTATGAACCAGTGCTCACCGAAGCCGAGTTTTTCCACTCCAAGGTGGTCAATGACCTGGCCGAATTCAAGCGCCGTTCCGACGTGATCGTCGCCAACCGGGTCACCGACGACCTGCGTGACGTGGTCGACAAGGTGTTCAGCCGTGATCTGTTCGGCAAGGACTGAAAACGGTGACAGGCGACACAGTGAACCGTGACAGGGCGCCGCTTGGCCTGGCCATCGAGGCGACGGTGGGCAACACCCCGCTGGTCCGGCTGAAGCGGCTGCCAGGCCAGACCACCAACCAGGTGTTGGCCAAGCTGGAAGGCAACAATCCGGCCGGTTCGGTGAAGGACCGGCCGGCCCTGTCGATGATCGCCAAGGCCGAGGCACGCGGCACCATCAAGCCGGGCGACATCCTGATCGAGGCGACCTCGGGCAATACCGGCATCGCCCTGGCCATGGCCGCCTCGATGAAGGGCTACCGGATGATCCTGATCATGCCCGAGCACCTCTCCGTGGAGCGCCGCCAGACCATGCGCGCCTACGGCGCCGAGCTGCTGCTGACGCCCAAGGAAGGCGGCATGGAGGCGGCACGCGACCTGGCCGACAAGTTGGTCGCCGAGGGCCGGGGCGTGATGCTGGACCAGTTCTCCAATCCCGACAATCCGGCCGCGCATTACGAGACCACCGGGCCGGAGCTCTGGCGCGACACCGCCGGCCGGATCACCCACTTCGTCTCCAGCATGGGCACCACCGGCACCATCATGGGCTGTTCGCGCTATCTCAAGGAAATGAACCCCGGCATCCAGATCATTGGCGTGCAGCCGGAAGAGGGCGCCCAGATTCCCGGCATCCGCAAGTGGCCGCCGGAGTATCTGCCGAGCATCTGCGATTTTTCCCGCATCGACCGGATGATCTATGTCGGCCAGGCCGAGGCGGAGGACATGACCCGGCGCCTGGCGCGCGAGGAAGGCATCTTCGCCGGCATCTCCTCGGGCGGGGCGATGTGCGCGGCCTTGCAGGTGGCGCGCGAGGTGCGCGACGCGACCATCGTCAGCATCGTCTGCGACCGCGGCGACCGCTACCTGTCGACCGGGGTGTTCCCGGCCTGAGCCGCGGCCCGATCGGGCCGCGCCTGGTTCAAGAGCGCCAGGGCTTCCTCGAAATCGAAATTCTCGATCGCCTGGCTCAAGGCCCGGTACTGGTCGGGCATGGCCGCCTTGAGCAAGTCGGCATGCTGCTCGAAGACATGGCTGGCAAGCATGTTGTCCTCGGCCAGATGCGCCGCCAGGGTGTCGCGCACGCTGCGCAATTGGGCCTGGTCCACTGGCGTGTCCGGCGCGGGACCCGACGACGCCAGCGCGGCCTCGATGTCGTTGACCAGGCGTGCCAGCCGTTCGCGCAAGAGTTCAGTCAGGGATCCGGTCACGGCCTCGGGTTGGCGATCGCGCAAGCTGCTTTCGAGTTTGGCTGCCAGCCCTTGGATTTCGATCGCACCGAGGGTGCCGGCGGTGCCCTTCAGGGTGTGCGCCAGGCGCTGGGCCGTTTCGGTCTGGCCTGACTGGAGGGCTGCGACGATGTGGTCCGGCACGTCCCGATGCCCGGTCACGAACTTGCTGAGCAATGAACGATACAGGCTCCGCTTGTTGGCGACATGGCGCAGCCCGAGGCCCAGGTCGAGGCCGGGGATATGCTCCGGCAAGTGTTCTGGAACGACTGGCTCGACGACCTGGGCGGGCGGCGGGGTCTTGTGGCGGGGCGAGATCCATTTCAGCAGGGTCTTGCCGAGTGCGTTGGGATCGATCGGCTTGGCAATGTGGTCGTTCATGCCCGCCTTCAGGCAGAGTTCGCGGTCGCTGGCCAGGGCATTCGCCGTCATCGCCACGATCGGCAGGTTGGCGTAGCGGGTCTGGCTGCGGATCTGCTCGGTCGCGGTGACGCCATCCATGACCGGCATCTGCATGTCCATCAGGACGATGTCGTAGGGTTGCCGGGCCAGTTGTTCGAGGGCGGCCTCGCCATGGCCGACGATGTCGACCAGGAAGCCGCTCTGGGTCAGGAGCTCTCGCGCCACTTCCTGGTTCAGCTCGTTGTCCTCGGCAAGCAGGATCCGGGCGCCGGCGATGCTGGACAGGTCAACGCCGACACCATCCGGGCTGAGCGGTGCCAGGAAGGGTTCCTCGGCATCCATGACCCGCATCAGGGTGTCGAACACCATGGATGGATTGATCGGCTTGACCAGGATGTCGTCGACCCCGGCCGCGTGCGCTGCCCGGCTGACATCTTCACGGCCGTAGGCGGTGACGATGATGATCTTGGGCGGGTCGGCAAGATTGAGTGCCTGGATGCGGTGGGTCGTCTCCCGGCCATCCATCTGGGGCATGCGCCAATCGAGCATGAGCACGCGATAGGGTTTGCCCTGCTCGGCGGCCTGGCGGACCGCCTCGACCGCCTGGGCGCCGTCGGCGACCGCGTCGACATTGAAGCTCATGCTGTCGAGCATCTCGGTGAGGACATTGCGGGCATGACTGTTGTCTTCCGCGACCAGGACGCGCATGCCGCGCAGGTCGGGCTTGGGCAACAGCTTGCGGGGTGCGGTCTTGCTTTTGCCCAGGCGGGCGGTGAACCAGAAGGTGGAGCCCTTGCCGTATTCCGATTCCACCCCGACCCGGCCGCCCATCAGCTCGGCCAGGCTCTTGGAAATCGCCAGGCCGAGACCGGTCCCCCCATACTTGCGGGTGGTCGAGCTGTCGGCCTGCTGGAAACTGCGGAACAGTCGGCTGCGCGCTGCCTCGGTGAGCCCGATGCCGGTGTCGTGCACTTCGAAGCGCAATTCGATGTCGCGTGCAGTTTCCGACTGCTTGCGGACGACCACGGAGATTTCGCCCCGTTCGGTGAACTTGACCGCGTTGGTGCCGTAATTGACCAGGATCTGGCCGAGCCGCAGCGGATCGCCAACCAGGTGGTCGGGCAGGTCGGCGGGGATGTCGAACACCAGCTCAAGATTTTTCGCGGCCGCCTTGTCACCGAGCAGGGTGGCCACCGTGTCGAGCACCTTGCTGAGCTGGAAATCGGCATGCTCGATTTCCATCTTGCCGGCCTCGACCTTGGAGAAGTCGAGGATGTCGTTGATGATGCTCATCAGATGCTGGCCAGACTGCTGGATCTTGCGCAGGTACTCCTGCTGCTTGGGGCTCAGGTCGGTTTTCAGGGCCAGGTGGGTCATGCCGACGATGGCGTTCATCGGGGTGCGGATCTCGTGCGACATGTTGGCCAGGAAGTCGCTCTTCATGCGCGCCACGTCCTCGGCCAGCTGCTTGGCTTCGCGCAGGGCGTACTCGGCTTCCTTGAGCTCGGTGGTGTCCTGGAAGTAGCCGCTCCAGAGCACGCCGCCCTGGGGGTGGGGCCGCGAATAGGCTTCGGCATGGATCCAGCGCCGCCCGTCCTCCAGACGCAGTTCCTGGCGATACGGGGTCATGTCCAGGCCGGCCCGGATCAGCCGGCGGATCATTTCCTCGCGATCCTCCACGGTCAAGCATTCGAACAGCGCGTTCGGGTTGGCCATCGCGGTGTCGGCGCCGACCCCCAGGATGCTTTCCACCCGGCCGGACAGATAGGTGAACTCATGGCGGCCATCGGGTGCCTGGTGAAGCCGGAAGATGGCCACCGGCAGGGTGGCGGTGATATCAGCCAATTCCTCGTGTGCTTCGCGCAGGGCCTTGTCCTTGGCCAGGCGCTCGGAGATGTCACGGAACACCATGACCGCACCATCCGGCGTGCCGTCATGGCGAATGGGAATGGCCGACAACTCGACATTGAGCAAAGTCCCATCCTTGCGCCAGAGCACTTCCGATCCCCGATGGCTCTCGACGCCTTCGGCATAAGCCCGATGGCAGGGGGCTTGGTTGCGTCCGCGTCGGCTGCCGTCGGCAAAACTGTGGTGGATCAAGTCGTGCACGTCCTGGCCGATCAGCGCGTCCGGGGCATAACCCAGCAGTCGGCTGGCGGCCGGGTTCACGAAGGTGCAGAGGCCGTGGGCATCGAGCCCGAGGATGCCGTCGTCGACCGTATCGAGGAGCAGGCGGCCGCGCATCTCCTGTTCGGCCAGCCGCTCACTCATCCGGCGTTGTTCGGTGATGTCTTCCTGAAGGCCGACATAGGCGACCACGCGATGCCCGCTGCCGAAGACCGGCGAGATGGTGGCATGCTGCCACAACAGGTGGCCATCCTTGTGGCGGTTGACCAGTTCACCGCGCCAGGTGCGGCCGGCGTTGAGGGCTTGTTCGAGACTGTCCAGGCTGGCCTGGTCGGTCAGACCGCTGGCCAGGAGGGCCGGGGAATGACCGCGGATTTCGTCGATCGGGTAGCCGGTCATCCGTTCGAAGGTCGGATTCACCCATTGGATGCCGCGCTGCGCGTCGGTGATCAGGACCGCGATGGGGGCCTGTTCCAGGGCCGCGCTCAGGGTGCGGTCGCGGGTCTGGATCGCCTGCTCGCGGCGTCGGCTGTGGCGCAGGGCAAGTCCGGCGATGCCGAGGACCAGGGCCAGGAGACACGCGGCCAAGCCGTTGCGCAGCGGATAAGCAAGCGACACCGCCGCCGCCTGGTCGCGCAGCGCGACCAATTGCCAATGACCGGCCGGATCGTGCCAATCCAGGGCGCGCGTGGCGGACAGATAGGTCCGTCCCGAGAGGCTGATCTCGCCATCCTGGGGCGTGAACGGCAACGCGGTGGGGACAACATGATCGAAGCGGCCCCCGAATTGCCTGAGCCGACGGATGCCTTCGATACGCGCAGGGCTGATCGGCGGCGCCACGTTGAACAGCCAGTCCGGCTGGGTCGTCGCGAACACCACGCCCTGGGGCGAAAGCAGCAGGGCGGCGTCAGCCACGGTGCGCAAGCGATCGTCCAGGGGCGCACCGGCCAATTTGAGCACCAGGACGCCGATCGGTGCCCCTTCCTGGGTGGCATCCGGGCGGATGGGGGCGGCGAAATACAGCCCACGTTCGTCCGAATTGCTGCCCACGGCGGCGTAGATGTTGGCTTGACCGGCCATGGCCTGCTTGAAGTAGGGCCGGAAGTTGACGTCGACCCCGGTGGAATTCTTGCCCAGGGTGGCGTGCATCAGGATGACGCCTCGCTGGCCGACCAGGTAGGCGCCGTTGGCATCGAACAAGGCGCGCAAGGCAGCGAGCTTGTCGCGCACGGCAGCCCGCACGGGGGCGCTGACCGCTTCTTCGCGGGCGATCTGCTTGAATCCGGGTTCGTCCAGGCCGCGCAGGGTGATCAGGCCCATGGCCTGGCTGTGTGTGGTCTGTCGGGACAGCTCGGTGGCCAGGCGATCCAGCTGGTTGCCCAGACCCGCGATGGCTCGCGAATTGTGCTGTCGGTGGGTGGCGTAGCCGACCAATGCCCCGAGCAACAGCGCCGCAACCAGGATCAGGAACGGGGCGCCCGTTGCCTTGTAACGTACATCCCGGTTTGCGGGCATGGCTGGAACTCTCCTCAGAGGCTTGGGGCTTGGGCGCGTGGCGCCGCCCCTGCCATTCTAGAGGGATTACCTTGCCGGGTTAAAGACTTACCTAAGTCATACCTGAAACCGGCCGACGCACTGATCCAGGCGCGCCGCCAGAGCGCGTAGGCTGGCCGCGGCCTCGCCATTGCGGCGGGCGCTGGCGTCGCTGGCCCCGGACATGTCCACCATCCTGTCCACGTTCAGCGAGATGGCCTGGCTGGCTGCCTTCTGTTCACTGACTGCGGCGGAGATCGATTGCACGCCGTCATGGGCCGATGCCACCGATTGGCTGGCCTCGGCGAGGACCATGGCCACGCCTTCCAGGATGTCCTGGCTGCGCAACAGGGCCTGCTGGCCGAGGTCGATCGACTGGTCCACCTGGCTCGACTGCTGGCCCAGTCGCTGCGTGATCTGGTCGATCTGGCTGGCCGACTCGGCCGATTTTTCGGCCAGCTTGCGGACCTCGTCGGCGACCACGGCAAAGCCGCGTCCCTGTTCACCAGCCCGCGCCGCCTCGATCGCGGCATTCAGGGCCAGCAGGTTGGTCTGGTCGGCGATGTCACGCACTTGCCGGGTCATCTGGGTGATCGTGTCGGTGCTCTGGATGAATTCCTTGACCGACTGGCCGAGGTCGCTGACCGCGTTTTCCACCGAGCCGATCTCGCCGATCAGTTCGGACAGCTTGACGTTGGCCTCGCCACTGTTTTCCAGGCTGGCTTCGGTGCGCTGCCGCACCGAATCGGCATGGTCGGCGACCGCGGCGATGGCCCCGGCGATCGCCTGGATGCCCGCCGCGGTGGAGGCCGCCGCCTGGTTCTGTTGGTGCGCCGCGGAAGCGAGCGCGCCGGAACTGTCAGACAATCCGAGGGAGGCGTCGTCGAGCTGACGGGCCGAATCCCGGACTTCGCCCAGGATGCGCGCGACTTCGATCCGCAATTGTTCCGCGGTTGCGGCAATCTGGCCAATCTCGTCGGCCGTGTCGCGCCGTATCGGGGTCCGGAAGTTGCCCTGGGCGATGGTGGAAAAATCTTCCACCAGATGGCGGGCCGGAGTCAGGATGGACCGGTCGATCAGCCACAGGAAGGCTGCGAAAGAGATGGCAATGGCCAGGGCCATCAGGCCAAGACTAAGCCGTACGTTGGCCTGGGTCTCGGCCACCAGGGCAGAGACCGCTTTCCCATCCAGGCTGCCCCGGGCCGCCAGTGCCTGGATCTCGCCCAGCCCGTGCCAGGCCAGCCAGATCCCGAGCAAGGCGGCGCCCAGCAGCAAGGTGGTGCCGAGGCCGGTGATGGCCAACATCTTTCCGCGAATGCTCGCAGCCATTCCATCCATGGTGTCTCTCTCCTTCGTGTCTCCGCCTGTCTCTCCCAAGCGAAGTGGTATTACTGTACCAACGAATGTAGCCGATCCGGGCGGTCATCGCCAAGGTGAATGCGGCAACTGTCGGGATGCCCGGGCCAATCCGGTTAAACTAGGCGCATGACAGATACCGCCCGAATCGATTTCACGCTCCGTGGCGAGCACATTGCCCTCTGCGATTTGCTCAAGCTGACCGGGGTCGCCGACAGTGGCGGCCAGGGCAAGGCCCTTGCCGCTTCCGGCGAGGTGAAGGTGGACGGCGAGGTCGAGACCCGCAAGACCGCCAAGATTCGCGTCGGCCAACGGGTCGAATGCCGGGGCGCATTGATCGTGGTGACCGGATAAGCATGCCGATCCAGTGGTTCCCCGGACACATGAATTCGGCGCGCAAGCAGGCCGCCGATGCCCTGGCGCGCATCGACGTGGTGATCGAGGTGCTCGATGCCCGCCTGCCCGAGGCCAGCGCCAACCCGATGATCGAGGCCTTGCGCAGGCATCGCCAGCGGCCCTGTCTGAAGGTGCTCAACAAGTCCGATCTGGCCGACCCCGACGCCACCCAGGCCTGGCTGGCCTGGTACGAGCGTCAGGCGGGGGTCAAGGCGGTGGCGATCTCGGCCAAGAAGCCCAGCGATGTGGCCCGCCTGCCGGGCCTGTGTCGACAGTTGGCACCGCACCGCAGCGACAACAGCAAGCCGCTGCGGATGATGATCATGGGCATCCCCAACGTCGGCAAGTCGACGATCATGAATGCCTTGCTCAAGCGCAAGGTCGCGGCGGTCGGCGACGAGCCGGCCGTGACCAAGTCGCAGCAATGCCTGGATCTGGGGCCGGGGCTGACCTTGACCGATACCCCCGGGCTGATGTGGCCGAAGATCGAGCATGACAGCGACGGCTACCTGCTGGCCGCCGCCCATGCCATCGGTCGCAACGCGGTGATCGAGGAAGAGGTGGCCGCCTTCCTCGGCGCGCTCTTGCTGGCGCGCTATCCGGAACGTCTGGCCGAGCGCTACAAGCTCGACGTTGCCGGTCTCGATGGTCCAGGGGTGGTGGAGGGCGTGGCGCGCCGACGCGGCTGCCTGCTCAAGGGCCGGGGTGGCGAATATGACCTGGAGAAGGCCGCCAACCTCCTGCTCACCGATTTTCGTTCCGGGGCCCTGGGCCGCATCAGCCTGGAAACGCCGGACACCCGTGCCGCCATGCTGGCGGCGGCGGTGCCCATGGAGGTCGAGGGGTGAGCGATCTGGAAGCCCGGGTGACCGAGTTGGAAGTCAAGCTCGGCTTCGCCGAGGATCTGATCGACAGCCTCAACCAGACCATGTTCCGGCAACAGGAACGGCTGGACTTGATGCAGCGGGAAATGACCGAGTTGTACCGTCGAATCCGGGAAGCGGAAGCCCACGAGCAACGCGACCCGAGCGAGGAAATTCCGCCGCATTATTGATTCAGAACGACTTCTCGATCAGCGCCGCGTCCGCCGCCAGCGGCTCGGCCGACAGTTCAAAGCGATGCACGGCCACCGTGCGACCGTCCTCGGTTTCCACGGTCACCTTCCACTCGCCTGGCGCCAGATTCTGCTTCCAGGTGTAGCCCCGGTAGCCGCCCTGGCGACCGCCGGCCAGCGCGAAGCCGATGCGCGGCGTGTCCTGCCAGCCGTGCCGGTCGTCGTAGCGAGTCCAGCGGTGGTAGAGCCGGGTTTCCAGGCCCGAGGGTGCGAATACCGCCGAGACGCAGTACAGGCGCTCGCCCGGGCGCAGGTGGACCTCGGTCGAAACCTGGCGCCAGAACACCCACCACGGGGTCTTTTCTTGTTGCATCAGATAGCGGCCGTCGCGTTTTTCCAGGGCATGGCCGACCGCGATGTCGCGCTTCACCAGCGGCACCGGGGGAATGATGTCGACCGCATAGGCGATCAGCAGGGCGGTGGCCACCGCCCACATGGGCCGGATGCGGCCCGGCTGGCCCGGTGTCTTGAGGCGCAGGCCATGGGCGAGGCCGGCGCCGGCCAGGGTGCTGAGCACGAACCAGGGCCAGGCGATGCTGCCGACCACATGCGGCACGACGAAATTCAGCAGCAGCATGGCACATAGCCCGAACAGCCCCCAGGTCAGGGTGAAGCGGCGGTAGCGGTCTTCGAGAAACTCGTTCGCGACCAGGAGTCCGCCCAGGCCGAGTGCCCACAGGGTCGCGAGCAGGTGGCTGGAACTCTTGAAATAGAAGATGAACAGGGCAGAAAACAGGCCGCCGAACAGGAACTGGAGCAACACGTAGGGACCGTTCTCGATCCACCAGGGGCCACTGGCCGGTTCGGGCTGGCCGGCACGCAAGTGCATGCGCCGGCCCAGGAACCAGAGCAACGCCGCCGCGCCCGCCAGGTAAGCCGACAACAGCCAGAGGTCGAGGGTGCCGACCGAGCGGCCCAGGGTCAGGGCATCCCAGAGGAACCCGGCGAAGAAGGCCAGGGCGGGCAGGGCGCGCCGGAGCGCGTCGAGACGCGGGGCGAGAGCGGGAGACAGGCCGGAACGCATGCAGGCAGGCAAAGTCTGGGTGGCGCATGGTAGCGCCGGGCGCGGGCGAATGCCATGCCGGGGCAGGACGGGTATGCTCGCGACTTTGCAACCTGGCAAGCTACGTATGCCCGACGGGTGGTCCACCGTTTCCTTCGCCTTGTCCGTCACCGGCCCGATCTTCGTGATCCTGCTGCTCGGCATCGCGTTGTCGCGCATCGGCCTGATCACCGATGCCTTCGTCGATGTCGGTTCCCGGCTGGTGTTCAACGTCACGCTGCCGTCGCTGCTGTTCATCAGCATCAGCAAGACCCATATCGAGGCATCGGCCAATTTCGTCCTGATCGGTTACGCGCTGCTCGGAACCGTGGTCGCCTACCTGCTGCTGGAAGCCCTGGCCGGCCTGCTGGTCCGGCCGCGCGAGGATCGTGGCGTGGTGGTGCAAGGGGCGTTCCGTTCCAACATGGGCATCGTCGGCCTGGCCTATTGCGTCAACGCCTATGGCGAACGCGGCCTGGCGGCGGCCTCGATCTACCTCGGCCTGGTCACTATCCTGCTCAACGTGCTGGCGGTGATCACCCTCAACCGCTCGCTCAACCGCCATGGCTCGATTGCCGCCACCCTGGCCGCCATCGCCCGCAACCCGCTGATCATCGGCATCCTGCTGGCTTTGCCGGTGGCCTGGGCCCAGATCGAGCTGCCCGGCGTGCTGCTGCATACCGGGGAGTATTTCGCCCAGATGACCTTGCCCCTGGCCCTGTTGTGCACCGGCGCCTCGCTCAGCCTGAAGCCGGTGCGCGACGAACTGCGCAATGCGGTGCTGGCCACGGCGGGCAAGCTGCTCCTGGTGCCGACGCTGCTCACGGTGGGCGGTTACCTGCTCGGCTTCCGGGGCATCGACCTGGGCATCCTGTTCCTGATGTCGTCGGCGCCGACCGCCGCCGCCAGCTATGTCATGGCTCGCTCGATGGGCGGCAATGCCGGCCTGGCCGCCAACATCATCGCCTACACCACGTTGGGTTCGATGGTGGTGACCAGCCTGGGCGTCGCCTGGCTGCGCGGCCAGGGCTTGATGTAAGGCTCAGTCCAGGCGCTTAAGATGGCTGCCACACCCCTGGCGGCAGTCCGAGGCGCCGAAGCCCGGCACGTCCACGAGGCCGGCCACGGACTGGTTCAACCGGCATTCTTCCTGATCGAAGCGCCGGACTTCAACGACCTGCACCCCGGGTGCCGCGAGCAGGTAGTCGATGTGCCAGCGCAAAGGCTTGTCGGCGCGCAGGTGGCGGGCGATGCGGGCTTCCAGGTGGCGCTTGGCCGAGCCGGTGTAGACGTAAGTGCCGCGCGGAAAGCGGAACCTGCCGAGGCGGCCGACCGTAACCATGACCGGCCGGGCCACCGCGATGATCAGCTGGTAGGTGGTGTCGGCCACGTCAGTCGATGGCCAGCCGCGCCAGGATCGCCCGCAGCAGGGTCCAGCAGCGCGCCACCGAGGCGATCTCGACCCGTTCGCCGGGGGCGTGCGCGCCCCGGATGTCGGGACCGAAGGAAATCATGTCCAGGTGCGGGTGGCTGGCCGCCAGCAGGCCGCATTCCAGTCCGGCGTGGATGACCTGAAGGTGGGCCGGCTGGCCGAACAAGGCGGCATGGACCGACTGGCCGCAGGCCAGCAGGGGCGAGTCCGGGCGCGGTGTCCAGCCGGGATAGGCGCCGTCCTTGGTGGCCCCGAGGCCATGCCAGGCGGCCTGGGCGATCAGGCGTCTGGCCAGGGCATCGGCGTGGGCGTCGACGAGCGAGCGCACCTTGAAGGTGGCGCGCAGTTGACCGTCATGCAGTTTGAGTACGCCCAAATTGCTGGAGGTCTCGACCACGCCGGGAAAGTCCTGGCTGAAGGTATCGACGCCGTTGTCCGCGGCGACCAGCCAGGCCAGCACGCGGTCGCGTTCGTGGTTCGAAAGGGCGTGTTCCGGGCACCGGTCGTCCGCCTGACTGGTGAGCGTGACGCCGGGGTCCGCCTCCCCCAGGCGCTGGCGCCATTCGGCCAGGCGAGTCTGGAGCCGCGATTCGAGCATGAGTGCTTCAGCCAGGGGCAGGGCGATCCGCGCCACGGCCTCGCGCGGGATGGCGTTGCGGGCGCTGCCGCCCGAGGCCTGGATCAGGCGCAGGTCGCCGGCACGGGCCAGGTCGGCAAGCAGTTCCGCCAGCAGCTTGAGCGCGTTGCCCCGGCCGAGGTGGATGTCGATGCCGGAATGCCCGCCGCGCAGGCCGCCGACCGCGATGCGCCGGACGACGTGATCGGCCGGCAGCGGCTCGGTGGCGAGCGGGGCGGAGACTTCGACATCGACGCCGCCGGCGCAGCCGAGGTAGAAGTGGCCCCATTCCTCGGTGTCCAGGTTGATCAGCCGGGTGCCGTGCAGGCTGCCGGGGCGCAGGCCGCGGGCGCCGTCCATGCCGGTTTCCTCATTGACCGTGAGCAGCACTTCCAGGGCCGGATGATCGAGGTCGGTGGCTTCCAGCGCCGCCAAAGCCAGCGCCACGCCGATGCCGTTGTCGGCGCCCAGGGTGGTGTGTTCGGCGACCACCCAGCCGTCGCGCACCTCGGCATGGATCGGATCGCGCTGGAAATCGTGCTCGGTGCCGGCATTGGCCTGGCAGACCATGTCGAGATGGGCTTGCAGGATCACGCCGGGCCGGCCTTCCGCGCCCGGGCTGGCCGGTTTGCGCAGGATCAGGTTGCCGACGGCATCGACTTCGTTGTCCAGACCGCGTGCGCGGGCCCAGTCGATCAGGTGCGCGCGCAGCGCCTGTTCGTGCAGGGAAGGGCGCGGGATGGCGCACAGGGTGGCGAAATGGGCCCAGACCGGGGCCGGTTCGAGCGCAGCGAGCGGGGTATCCATGCTGCCGAGTTTACCTTGCCGGCGGTTGACCGCGCCCATCGCTGGCCCCGATACTTCGGTCATCCCGCCACCCAAACACCCCATGACCCCGACCGATCCCGCGCGATCGGCCCGACGGCAAGCCTTGCTGAACGGCCTCCTGGACGTGTTGCCCGCCACCAGCGTGCTGGCCCAGCCCGAGCAGTTGAGACCCTACGAATGCGATGGTCTTTCCGCCTATCGCCAGGTGCCGCTCATGGTGGCCTTGCCGGAAACGGTGGCCCAGGTCCAGGCGGCGGTGAAGGTGTGCCATCGGCTCGGCGTGCCGATCGTGCCGCGCGGCGCCGGCACCGGCCTGTCGGGGGGGGCACTGCCTTTGGATGACGGCCTGCTGCTGTCATTGGCCAAGCTGAAAGGCATCCTGCACATCGATCCCCTGGCGCGCACGGCGCGGGTCCAGCCCGGCGTGCGCAACCAGGCCATATCCCAGGCGGCCGCGCCGTACGGTCTCTATTACGCGCCCGACCCGTCCTCGCAGATCGCCTGTTCGATCGGCGGCAATGTCGCGGAGAATTCCGGCGGCGTGCATTGCCTGAAATATGGGCTCACGGTGCACAACCTGCTGGCCCTCACCGTGGTCACTGCCGAGGGCGAGTTGCTGGAACTCGGCTCGGCGGCGCCGGACGCGCCCGGCTACGACCTGATGGCGCTGATGACCGGTTCGGAAGGCCTGCTCGGCATCGTGGTCGAGGCCACGCTGCGCCTGCTGCCTTTGCCCGAGCGGGCCCAGGTGGTCTTGGCCGCCTTCGCCCAGAGTGCCCAGGCTGCCGCCGCCGTGGGCGAGATCATCGCCGCCGGCATCATCCCGGCCGGGCTGGAGATGATGGACAAGCTGGCCATCCAGGCCGCCGAGGACTTCATCCACGCCGGCTACCCGGTCGGCGCCGAAGCCATCCTGCTGTGCGAGCTGGATGGCGGCAACGACGAAGTCTCGGAACAGATCATGCGCGTGCGCCAACTGCTCATGCGCTGCGGCGCCACCGAAGTGCGCACCGCCCAGGACGAAGCCGAGCGGCAGCGTTTCTGGGCGGGTCGCAAGTCGGCCTTCCCGGCGGTCGGGCGCCTCTCGCCCGACTACTACTGCATGGATGGCACCATCCCGCGCCGCCGTCTGCCCGAGGTGCTGGCCCGCATCGGCGAGCTATCGAGGGAATATGGCCTGCCGGTGGCCAATGTCTTCCATGCCGGCGACGGCAACTTGCACCCGCTCATCCTCTACGATGCCAACCAGCCCGGTGAGTTGGAACGCACCGAGCAGTTCGGCGCCCGCATCATGGCCCTGTGCGTCGAAGTGGGCGGCACCATCACTGGCGAACACGGCGTCGGCGTCGAAAAGATCGACGGCATGTGCACGCAATTCCAGGGCCCCGAACTGACCCAGTTCCACGCCGTGAAAGCGGCCTTCGACCCGGATGGCCGACTCAATCCTGGCAAGGCAGTGCCGACCCTGCACCGCTGTGCCGAATTTGGTGCCATGCACGTGCATCATGGCGAACTCAGGTTCCCCGACCTGCCCAGGTTCTGAGATGAGCGGCGATCGCGCACACGATTTCAGCGAACGCATCCGTGCAGCGGCGGCTGACGGCACTCCCCTCCGGATGGTCGGTGGCGGCAGCAAGGCCTGGTTTGGCCGTGCAGCCACGGGCGAACTGTTCGACGTGTCCGGCCACGCCGGGATCCTCGACTACGAACCGCGCGAACTGGTGATCCGTGCCCGTGCCGGCACGCCCCTGGCGGAGATCGAGGCGACATTGGCCCAGGCCGGCCAGTCCTTGCCCTTCGAACCGCCCGCCTTTGGCGAATGCGCCACGCTGGGCGGCACCCTGGCCTGCGGCTTGTCCGGCCCGGCCCGGCCTTATGTGGGCTCGGCCCGCGACCATGTCCTGGGCGCCCGCATCGTCAACGGCCGGGGCGAGATCCTCAGCTTTGGCGGCCAAGTGATGAAGAACGTCGCCGGCTACGACGTCTCCCGCCTGATGGTCGGCGGGCTCGGCACCCTGGGCTTGCTGCTCGACGTCAGTCTCAAGGTGCTGCCCCGGCCGGAGCGCCATGTCACCCTGGTCAAGGACTGCAACCCGCGCGACGCGGTGGCGGCCATGAATGGCTGGGCCGGCAAGCCGCTGCCGTTGTCGGCGACCTGTTTCGATGGCAATCGCCTCCTGGTGCGCCTGTCCGGCAGCGAGGCCGCCGTCCAGCAGGCCGCCCAGCGCCTGGGCGGCGATGCCTGGCCGGAGGCCGACCGCTTCTGGGCCGACCTGCGCGAGCATCGCCTGGCCTTTTTCGCCGGCCAGGGGCCGCTCTGGCGTCTGGCCGTGCCCTCTGCCGGGTCGCCACTCGACCTGCCCGGCAAGTGGCTGATCGAATGGGGCGGTGGCCAGCGCTGGCTGGTAGCCGATCTGGAACCCGAACGCGTGCGTGCCGCGGCCCGTGCGGTGGGCGGCCATGCCACCCTGTTCCGGGGCGGCGACCGTACCGGCGAGGTGTTCCAGCCGCTGGCGCCGGCACTCCTTGCGCTGCACCGGCGCCTGAAGCAGGCCTTCGACCCGGCCGGCATCTTCAACCCAGGCCGGATGTACGGCGCACTCTGATGCAGACCCGACTGGCCGATTTCATCCGCGACACGCCCCAGGGGGACACGGCCGAAGCCATCCTGCGCGCCTGCGTGCATTGCGGCTTCTGCACCGCCACCTGTCCCACCTACCAGCTCACCGGCGACGAGCTAGATGGCCCGCGCGGCCGCATCTACCTGATCAAGCAGTTGCTCGAAACCGGTCAGGGCGGGGCGGTGGTGCGCCACCATCTGGATCGCTGTCTCACCTGCCGGGCCTGCGAAACCACCTGCCCGTCCGGGGTCCGCTATGCCCGGCTGCTTGACATTGGCCGGGAAGTGGCCGAGCGACACGCGTCCCGGCCCTGGACCGAGCGTCTGCAACGCCGGATGCTGCGCTGGATCGTGCCGGAGCCCAGGCGCTTCAAGTCAGCGATCCGCCTGGCCCATGTGTTCAAGCCCCTGCTGCCCCAGGTCCTGCGGGAGAAAGTGCCTCCGCTCCCTTCCCCCGCGCATGCGGGTGGAACCGGGATCGAGGCAGGGCGGCCTGGGCATCTGCGCACCGGGCTCATCCTCGATGGCTGCGCCCAATCGGTGGTCACCCCCCAGGTCAATGCGGCTGCCCGCCGACTGTTCGGTCGGCTGGGGATTCATCTCATTGCCGCGCCCGGGGCAGGCTGCTGTGGTGCCTTGAGCACTCATCTCTCCGCACACGAGGAAGGGCTGGCTCAGATGCGCCGCAACATCGATGCCTGGTGGCCGTACATCGAGGCGGGTGCCGAGGCCATTCTGGTGACCGCCTCGGGGTGCGGCAGCCTGGTCAAGGACTATGGCGATGCCCTGTGCGACGATCCGGACTACGCCGACAAGGCGCGCCGGGTGTCCGCATTGGCGCGCGATCCCTGCGAGATGCTCACGGCCGACGATTTGTCGCGCCTCGGCATCCAGGGCCATGGCACCCGCATCGCCTTCCAGAGCCCATGCAGCCTGCAACATGGCCAGCGCCTCGCGGGTCGTGTCGAGGCCTTGCTGCGCGCCGTCGGCTACGAACTGACTCCGGTGGCCGACGGCCACCTGTGCTGTGGCTCGGCAGGCAGCTATTCGGTGCTGCAACCGGCACTCTCATCCACCCTCAGGGACAACAAGCTCGGAGCCTTGCAAGCGGGCCAGCCGATGTGGATCGTGACCGCCAATATCGGCTGTCAGATGCACCTCGCGGCGGGAACTGCGCTGCCTGTCATGCATTGGTTGGAAGTGCTCGACAGGGCCTGATCGTGGCCGTTGAAAGATTGGCAGCGCCTTCTTATATCCTTAATAAACAACATTTAATGATGTATTTTTGATGTCATTTGTTAGAATTGGACGACGCTAAATATGCATCCCGGAGGTCAAGCCGGCATCCGAGGCGGGCTCGGCACAATTCGCACGGATGGATGCGGCATGGGCGACTTGCCTGGGTATCGAAGCATGCATCGCCAGATTGAACCTAGGCACCGCAGTTGACCGCCTCTTGGTCCCTGGGATGTCTCATGAATACTGAGTTTTCTGCCTTCGGCCACAGGCACCCATCGGGTGAGCCGCGAGGCACCCGATGGCACGGATAATCGACCGCCTGGCGGGGCGCCGCCTTGCAATGGCATGACCGATCCGGGGCGGCGCGCCTTACCAGTCAGCCAATTACTGCTTTCATCGCCTTCAGGCAGTACTCGACATTCTCCTGCCGTGCGCTGTAGCCCATCAACCCGATACGCCAGATCTTGCCGGCCAGGGTGCCGAGGCCGGCGCCAATCTCCAGGTTGAACTCGTTGATCAACCGGGTCCGCGCAGCGGCATCGTCGACGCCTTGGGGGATGTAGATGGAGTTGAGTTGCGGCAGGCGGGCGGTTTCGGCGACCACGAATTGCATGCCCAGGGCCTCGACGCCTGAGCGCAGTTGTTCGTGCATGGCGCGGTGGCGCGCCCAAGCAGCTTCCAGGCCTTCCTCGGCGACCATGACCAGGGCTTCGTGCAGGCCGTAGAGCGGGTTGATCGGGGCGGTGTGGTGGTAGGTGCGCTTGCCTTCGCCGCTCCAGTAGCCGAGCACCAGGTTGAGGTCCATGAACCAGCTTTGTACCGGCGTCTTGCGGCCCTGCACCTTGGCGATGGCGCGCTCACCGAAGGTAACCGGCGAGATACCGGGGGTGCAGGACAGACATTTCTGGCTGCCTGAGTAAGCGGCGTCGATGTCCCACTCGTCGATCAGCACCGGCGTGCCGCCGAGCGAAGTGACGCAGTCCATGATGGTGAGCGCACCATGCTTGTGGGCGATGGTGGCCAGCGCGGCGGCGTCGGACTGTGCGCCCGTGGAGGTCTCCGCATGGACGAAAGCGAGCACCTTGGTGTCCGGATTGGCGGCGAAGGCGGCTTCCACCTTGGCCGGGTCGACCGGCGCGCCCCAGGCATCCTCGACCACCACCGGCACGCCGCCGGTGCGCTTGACGTTTTCCAGCATGCGGCCGCCGAACACGCCGTTGATGCAGACGATGACCTTGTCGCCCGGCTCGACCAGATTGACGAAACACATCTCCATGCCCACCGAGCCAGGCCCCGAGACCGGGAAGGTCAGCTTGTTCTCTGTCTGGAAGACATAGCGCAACAGCGTCTTGGTCTCTTCCATCATGGTCGAGAAGGCCGGATCCAGATGGCCGATGGTCGGCCGCGCCATGGCATCGAGGATGCGTTGCGGCACGTCGGACGGGCCGGGGCCCATCAGGGTGCGCTTGGGTGGATGAAAGGACTGGATGGCGGGGGCGGGGATGCGCATGGAGACTCCTCGAAAGACGCGGCGTTATAAGTTGACTAAATTTGTTAGGAATTATGAGGCAAGAAAAAAGCCGGTGGCAACCGGTGTTTCCTTGCCACTCGCCATGATGACCGGCAAAAAGCGCATCCGATGATCCTGGCCATGGCCTGATCTGCGTGAACATGGACGTAAGGCGCGAGAGCGAACAATCAGCGTCAGCCTACGATTCATTACAGGATGAATGGATGCGCAGGTACTGCCCCGCTTCGGCGGGGCTTTTCATTTGAAGGGCAGCATGAACCAACGGCAGCGATTTTTTCTTCTTAGGCGGCGAGGCCGTCCACAGCCAAGGATGGGCACCAAATCACCTATTGGCTACAGATTGGCTACAGAAAACAAAAAAGCCAGCTTTGTTGGCTGGCTTTCTGTTTTACGGCCCTGGTAAGCCGTTGATTTGTATGGTCGGGGCGAGAGGATTCGAACCTCCGACCCCCTGCACCCCATGCAGGTGCGCTACCAGGCTGCGCTACGCCCCGACGAGCCCGACAGTATAGCCCCACTCGGATATTTGAGGAAGAAAAAATACCGCCTCGACAGGCATGGAAGTCGCGCTCGGGTCGCCTGTCGGCTGTAGACGGCCTGTGGTAGGATTCCCGGGCTTTACGGCCTGGGGGGGTGGGATTGCGCCGCTCCGGTCGTCCCCCTTGCCTGGGGCTTGCCGGGGTCCACTGAGGGGCTCCCTGATGCGGGCCAGGACGAGAACATCTGGCGAACCCGGGTTCGCCAATATTTTGACCCACCAACGGTAACGTCATGCTTGAAGCCATTCGCGAACGCGCCCAGGGCTGGATCGCCAAGGTGATCCTGGCCCTGATCACCATCCCCTTTGCCTTCTGGGGCATCGACTCCTATTTCAACGCCGGCGGCAACGAACCCCCGGTCGCGACGATTGGCGACGAGGACATTGCCCAGCGCGAGTTTTTCCGGGCTTTGCAGAACCAGCGGGACGCGATGCTGGCGCAGGGCCGAGCCGTGAACATCGAAGACAAGACCTTCCGTACCGCGATTCTCGATGAATTGGTGCAGGTGCGCCTGATCGCCCAGGCTGCGCGTGACAATGGCTTGGTCGTGCCGGGGGGGCAGATGGACCAGGTCGTGCGTTCAGCCAGCATTTTCCAGGAGAACAACACTTTCTCCGAGGCACGGTTTCAGAATTGGCTGCGCGAGCAGGGGATGGGCCAGAAGGAATTGATGGCGCTGATCGAACGCGAGTCGCTGGCGCAGCAATTCCAGATGGGGTACCTGCAAGGCGCGGTGGCGGCAACCTCGGCTGCCGAGCGGCTGTCGGCCTTGCTGGCCCAGCAGCGTGACGTGAGCGAGGCCGTGTTCACTGCGGCGTCGTTCGAGAACCAGGTAACGGTTGACGATGCCGCCGTGGCCGCCGAATACCAGGCCAAGCAGTCGGACTATGCGACGCCCGCGCAAATCCGGGTTGAATACCTGAGCTTGTCGTCCGAGTCGCTGGCGGAGCAAACGAGCGTGAGCGATGCTGCTTTGCGTCAGTACTACGATGCCAACAAATCCCGCTTCCAGGAGCCCGAGCAGCGTTCGGCGAGCCATATCCTGATTCTCACTCAGGGCAAGGACAAAGCCGCCGCCAAAGCCCAGGCCGAGCAGATCCTGGCCCAGGTCAAGGCCAAGCCGGCCAGCTTTGGCGATCTGGCGCGCAAGCATTCCGAGGATCCCGGTTCGGCGGTCAAGGGCGGCAGCCTGGGCACCTTCGGTCGGGGCGCCATGGTCCCACCGTTCGAAAAGGCGGTGTTCAGCATGAAGGTGGGAGAAATCAGCGACCTGGTCGAGTCCGAGTTCGGTTTCCACATCATCCGCGTCGATGGCATCGTGCCGGGCACCTTGCTGGCCTTCGAAACGGTCAAGGACGACATCCGCGCCGAGCTGACCGCCCAGGAGGCGGAGCGCAAGTTCGCGGACATGGCCGAGCGGTTCAGCAATCTGGTGTACGAGCAGGCCGACAGCCTGGCGCCGGCAGCCAAGGAATTCGGACTGACGGTCGAGTCATCGGGCTGGATCGACCGTACCCAGGCCACCCCGTCCTTCCTGGCCAACCCGCGCCTGATGGACGCGCTGTTCTCCCCCGAAGCGCTGGAGAAGAAGCAGAACACCGAAGCGATCGAGGTGGCGCCTGGCGTTCTGGTCTCGGCACGGGTGCTGGAACACAAACCGGCCGGGGTCCGTCCACTGGCCGAGGTCGCCGACAACATTCGTGCCCGTCTGCGCCTCAAGGCTGCCCAGGCCAAGGCGGTCGAGGCGGGCCAGGCCGCGCTCAAGGCCCTCGAGGCCGGTCAGCCGGTTGCGGGCATGGGCCCGGTGATCCGGATCTCGCGGGGTGATCCGAAGGGCGTGCCGGCAGAAGCACTCAAAGCCATCTTCAAGGCCCCCAAGGGCAAGCTTCCGGCCGCCGCGGGCAGCGAGACGCGGGACGGGTACCGGGTCTATCGCGTGGTCAATGTGGTCGAGGCCAGCCCCGACGAGAATCGCGTCAAGATGATCCAGCGCGATCTGATGCGCATCAACGGCCAGGAAGAAATGAAGGCCTATCTGGCCTATCTCAAGGCTCAGGGCAAGGTGAAGATCGACCAGGCCATCCTTGAGAAGAAGGCCGACTGAGCCTCAGGCGCCGGCGCGGGCCGCCTGCACCGCGCGCCGGTGCTGGCGGAACAGCCACTGCCGCCAGCCCTCCGCCATGGCCTCGTCGCTGAACAGCAGCGCGACCTCGCCGCCGGGCGCCACCCGGCCGGCCAGTTCCACCGGCGCGGGCAAGGCCGGGTGCAGGTATAGGCTGACCGTGAGGTCGACTCCGGCCGCCCATCCGTGATCCCCCAGGCCTAATCTCTCCGCCCCGGCCCGCAAGGTTCGAAGCTCGGGCCGAGGCCGGGTCCCGAATAGTTGTAGGCCAAGCCAGTGCAGCATCAGATCGAGACGGGCCTCGAGCTTTTCCTGGGCTCGGTCGATCTCCGTCTCATGGGCCATTTGCAGGTTGATCACTCGAAGCAGCAGCTGGCTGCCCTGGATCGTGGTCGGGTTCGGGAGGCCGGGCCGGCAGTGTATGGGCAGGATCAGTTCGACCTGAAAACCGTCGTCATCCATGGCGGACTCCTTGGAAAAGCATGCTGCCGTCGCGGGCCAGACGGGCCGCGCCGTAGGCTGCTTCCTGCTGGGCGGCCACGGCCACCGGCCGGCCGAGCAGGCGCGCGCGGAGGTCGTTGAATACCGGATTGCCGGCGCCTCCACCTGTGCTGAGGATGCGGGCCGGCGTGCCGGCACCCAGGTCGGCCAGCGTGCGATAGCCGGTCGCTTCGACCCGGGCCAGCCCTTCGAGCAGGCCATGCAGGAAATGGGCGTCCTCGGCCGGACGGGGCGAGAGCCGGGGTGGCAGATCCGGGTCGTTGACCGGAAACCGCTCGCCCGGCGCGGGCAGGGGGTAGTAGTCCAGCCCGCTGTCCCGGGCGGGGTCGATGCGGGCCGAGAGTTCGGCGATCTGTGGGTCACTGAAATGCTGGCGCAGCACCGCACCACCGGCGTTGGAGGCACCGCCCACCAGCCAGTGCCGGCCATGCCAGTGGCTGTAGACGCCGAGCCGCCCGGCGTCGATGCGCCGGGAGGACACCAGCTTGAGCACCAGCGTGGAGCCCAGCGAGGTGACCGCGTCACCCAGAGCGCCGGCGCCCGTGGCCAGGAAGGCCGCGATGCTGTCGGTGGTGCCGGCCCGGATCACGAGGTCCAGGGGCAAGCCCAGTGCGCGGGCGCGGCTGCGCGCAATGCAGCCGATCGGGCTCCCGGGCGGTACGGCGTTGGGCAGACAGTCGATGTCGATCAGGCGGGCGACCCATTCCGGCCAGAACACGGTTTCCGGGTCGAAGCCCAGTTTCAGGGCGTTGTGGTAATCGGACACCCCGGGCAGGTCGGAGAGCAGGGCGGTCAGCCAGTCGGCCTGGTTGAGCAACAGGGGCGGCCGTGACAAACCACCCTCATGCGTCAGCCACAAGGCCTTGGCCAGTCCCGAGCTGGGACTGGCGGCGGGATGGTCGGGCCCGGCGGCGCGGGCGATGGCCTGCGCTTCGTCGCGGGCCCGGCTGTCGTGGTAGAGCAGGGGCGGGTGCAGCGGGTACAGCGCTTCGTTGCAGGCCAGCAGGGTGCCCGAAGTGGCGTCCACCGCCAGTCCGGCCAGATGCTGACGCAGGCCGCGCGGCAAGCCGGCAATCAGTTCGAGCAGGGCATTGCGCCAGGTGGGTGCGAGTTCGTGTGGGGCCAGGTCGGGGAAGGCAATCCGGGTCAGTTCCTCGACCTCGCCCGGACCGGCGATCACGCAGGCACGGGCGCCCGAAGTGCCGAAATCGATGCCCAGGAAGCGCGGGGACGCCATGGTCAGCGCCTGTCCCGCCCAAGACAGCCTGGGCCGGGTTGGTGCATCATTGGGCCTGGCGCGGCTTGCGCTGCCCTCACTGAACTACAGACGGAGATCGAGATGTCGAGCATGGGTTACCACGAACCTGTCAACGAACTGAGCGACGAAACGCGCGACATGCACCGCGCGATCGTATCCCTGATGGAAGAGCTGGAGGCGGTCGACTGGTACAACCAGCGCGCCGACGCCTGCAAGGATCCGGAACTGCGGGCCATTCTCGCGCACAACCGCGACGAGGAGAAAGAGCATGCCGCCATGGTGCTGGAGTGGATACGCCGCAAGGACCCGAGTTTCGACAAGGAGCTGAAGGATTACCTGTTCACCGAGGCGCCGATCGCCCATGAGTGACCGGCGACCGGGGCCCGGCTAGCCGCGCGTATTCGATTGCGGCGCGAACTCGGTCAACTCGACCCGGGGCGCCGGTAGCCAACCCGGTTTCCGGTGTTCCGCGACCACATTGGTGAAGATGCCGCCGCGCACGTAGAACTTGCTGGTCAGGCGCATGAAGCGTGGTTGGGTGGCGGCAACCAGGTCGTCGAGGATGCGGTTGGTCACGTCCTCGTGGAAGTGGCCCTCGTCCCGGAACGACCAGATATACAGCTTCAGGCTTTTCAGTTCGACACATTTCTGGTCGGCGATGTAGTCGAGGCACAGGGTGGCGAAGTCGGGCTGGCCGGTCTTCGGGCACAGGCAGGTGAACTCCGGGATTTCCATGTGGATGTGGTAATCGCGGCCGGGGTTCGGATTGTCGAAGGTTTCCAGGGTCTTGCTGGGTTGGCTGGGCATGGCTTGAGTCAAAAAGTTACAATGCGCGGTCAATTATAAGACCCCAGCCCCGTTTCTCTTGCGTCTCAAGCACATCCACCTCGCAGGTTTCAAATCCTTCGTCGATCCCGTCACCATTCCGGCCCCGTCCCGGCTGACCGGGATCGTCGGGCCGAACGGCTGCGGCAAGTCGAACGTGATCGACGCCGTGCGCTGGGTGCTGGGCGAGTCGAAGGCACGCGAATTGCGGGGCGAGTCGATGCAGGATGTCATCTTCAACGGCTCGGCGAACCGCAAGCCGGCCTCACGTGCCTCGGTGGAGATGCTGTTCGACAACAGCGAGGGCCGGGCCCAGGGCCAGTGGTCGCAATACGCCGAGATCGCCGTCAAGCGCCAACTGACAAGGACTGGCGAATCAAGCTATTACATCAATAACCTGCAAGTCCGTCGCAAGGATATCTACGACTTGTTCCTGGGCACCGGCCTGGGCGGCGATGCCTACGCCATCATCGAGCAGGGCATGATTGCCCGGGTGATCGAGTCCAAGCCGGAAGAGCTGCGCGGCTACCTGGAAGAAGCGGCCGGGGTGTCGAAGTACAAGGAGCGGCGCAAGGAAACCGAGCGGCGCCTGCAGGACACCCGGGAAAACCTGGCCCGGGTCGACGACATCCGGGCCGAACTGGGTGTGCAGCTGGAACGCCTGACCGGCCAGGCCGAGGTGGCGCGCCGCTATTTCGCCCTGTCCGAGGAAAAAACGCTCAAGGAAGGTCTGCTCGCCCTGTTGCGCCGGCGCGATGCCCAGATCCGCCAGCAGAAGCTGGCCCAGGACATGGAACAGGCCAAGAATGCCATCGAGGCCGCCATGGCCGACTTGCGCCGGATCGAGGCGGAGATGGAAACCGCTCGCCTGGACCAGTTCGCCGCCACCGAAGCGGTCAACCAGGCCCAGGCCCGCTTTTATGCCGAGGGTGGCGAAGCGACCCGGTTGGAGCAAAGTCTCAAGCACATGAAGGAAACGCGCGAGCGGCTGGTCATCGAGCTGTCGCGCGCCCAGGAGCGCATCGAACAGGCCCGCCAGGAGCAGGAAGACCTGGCCCTGCAATCCGAGCAATGCGAGATGGAGGGCGAAGCCGCGCGCGAGCTGTACGAGACGCTGCTCGAGCAGTCGCGCGAGACCGGCTTCGCCCTTCCGGAACTCGAGCAGGCGCTGGAAGCCGCCTCACGCGAGGTGGCGGAACGGCAACGCGCCGTGTCGGCCCTGGAACACCAGGCCCAGGTCGAACTGACCCACCGCCAGCATGCCGACCGGACCATGGAACAGCTCAAGCTGCGCCAGACCCGGCTGAGCCAGGAGCAGTCGGCCCTGGGCACCGCCACGCCGCAGCACCTCGCACGCCTGGAAGAGGAAGTGGAAACGTCCAGCCAGCGCCTGGAACTGATCCAGGGCGAGCTGGAAGACTTGCGCATCGAATTGCCTGCGCTGGAGCGAAAGCGTCGTGACGCGACGGACCAAGTCGAGGAAGCCAGCCGGGCCCTGCACAAGATCGAGGCCGAGCTGGGCGCCTTGAAGCGACTCCAGGACCAGGCCAGCCGGGCCGAACAGGCCGGCCAGTCCTGGCTGACCCGGCAGGGCCTGGGGGAATGCAAGCGGCTCTGGCAGCAGATTCGCGTCGAGGCCGGCTGGGAGGATGCCGCCGAGGCGGCGCTCGGCGAGCGGCTGGCCGCGCTCCTGGTCGAGAACCGTCCGGAGTGGCTGGCCGCACCGCCGGAAGGCCGTTGGGATCTGGCCATGCCGCGCGCCGGTCACCGCGAAGCCGGGGCTGCCGAGGTGGGCCTGCCACGGCTCACCGAACGGGTCCGCACCCTCGACGCGGTCGCCGAACGCCTGCTCAATGACTGGCTGGCCCTGGTTTGGGCGGCGCCCGATCTCGATACGGCGGTCGCCCAGCGCGACCGCCTACCGTTGGGCGGCGTGATCGCCACCCAGAAGGGCCATCTGGTCAGCCGCGACGGCCTCACCTACAACGCGCCTGACAAGGGCCACCATGGCCTGCTCAAGCGTGCCCGCGACATCGAGGTGCTGACCGTGCGTCTGCACGAGGCCGAGGCGCTGCACGACGAGCTGCGCGGCCTCGCCGAGGACGCCGAGGCGCGCATCCAAGATTCCCGGCGCGAGGCCGAGCGCTTGCAGGCCGCCATCGCCCAGGCCCAGGCCGAGGTGCATCAGCGCCAGATGGTGCTGATAAAGGAAACCGAGGCGCTCAAGCGCGTGGAAGAACGGCGCCGGCAACTGGCCGACGAGCTGGCCGAACTGGCCGAACAGCTGGCCGAGGAAGCGATGGCCCGAGAGGAAGCCGAGGCCCGCTATCAGGAAGCCAAGTTGCAGCAGGAATACGCCCGCGAGGCACTGGATGCCGCACGCGACGCCCGGCGTGCCCAGGAAGGCGCCGTGGCCGAACTGCGCGAACGCCTGCGCCGCCAGGAACGCGAAGCCCAGGAGGCCGGGTTCCGGGTCAAGAGCCTGGTCACCCGATTCCAGGACCTGGGCGAACGCCGCCAGCGCCTGGCCCAGTCCCTGGCCGAACATGTCCGGCACGAGGCCGAGTTGCGTGCACAACTCGGGGTGCAGGACGAGGCCGCCATCCAGGCCGAAGTGCAGGCCGCGCTGGAACGGCGGCGCGAGGCGGAGCTGGCGCTGATTGCCGCGCGCGAGGGCATGGAGGCTGCCAACGCGCAGCTGCGCCAGATGGAACAGGCGCGCATCCGTATCGAACACGGCCTGGTGCCGCTGCGCGCGAATCTGGTCAGCCTGGAACTGAAGCAGCAGGAAGCCCAGCTCAAGGAAGCCCAGTTCGCCGAACAGCTGGTCGATCGCGATCTCGAAGTGCTGTCGGCGCAACTGACCCCGGAGCACAAGGACAGCGCCCTGGCCGCCGATATCGGCCGTCTCGGCCGCGACATCGAGGCGCTCGGCGCGGTCAACATGGCCGCCTTGCAGGAACTGGAAGCGGCCACCGAGCGCAAGAACTATCTCGATGCCCAGGCCGAGGACCTGAACACCGCGGCCAACACCCTGGAAGAAGCGATCCGCCGCATCGACGCGGAAACCCGGGCGCGCCTGAAATCGACCTATGACACGGTCAGCGAGGGCTTCAAAGGCTATTTCACCGAGCTGTTCGGTGGCGGCGAGGCCTCGCTGACCCTGACCGGGGAGGAAATCCTCGATGCCGGCCTGGTGGTCATGGCCCAGCCGCCGGGCAAGAAGAACAGTTCCATCCACCTGCTCTCGGGCGGCGAGAAGACCCTGACTTCGATTGCCCTGGTGTTCGCCTTCTTCAGCCTGAACCCGGCGCCGTTCTGCCTGCTCGACGAGGTCGACGCACCGCTCGACGACAGCAACACCGAACGCCTGTGCCGTCTGGTGGCGAAGATGTCGGCGGAAACCCAGTTCATGTTCATCACCCACAACCGCATCACCATGGAAATGGCCCTGCACCTGATCGGCATCACCATGCCCGAGCCGGGCGTGTCGCGGCCCGTGGCGGTGGATGTGGAAGACGCCGTGCGCATGGTGGAGATGGTCTGATGGTCGATCCGGACGTGCTCAAGGCCCGCCTCAACCTGGACACCGGCCGGCTCGACTGGCCGATGCTGGCCCGGCATTTCGCGCGCGGCGCGGTGATCGTGGTGGCGGCGGGTACCGATCTGGTCGAAGTGGCGGCCGCGTTGGTCGAGGATGAGCATGGCCGCTTGGCGGACTGGCTCGCGGAGGGCCGGGTCGCCAAAGCCACCGATGCCGACGCCGAGGGCTGGCAGGCACGTACGGCCGTGTTCTGGGCCGTGGTCGTGGCGCCCTGGGTGCTGGTCCAGGAAATCCAGCCGGCTGGCATGCCATGACAAGACACGCGCCAGGGCGCAACGGGGTTGCCCTGGAATGAGCCTGGTCGAACTCTTCTCCGAGCGGGGCCGTCTGGCCGACTTCATTCCGGAGTTCCGACCGAGGGCCCAGCAGATTGAAATGGCCGCGCGCATTGCCCAGGCCCTCGATGACCGCGAACGCCTGGTGGTGGAAGCCGGGACCGGCACCGGCAAGACGCTGGCGTATCTGGTGCCGGCCATGCTCGCCGGCGGCAAATGCATCATCTCCACCGGCAGCAAGACCTTGCAGGACCAATTGTTCCACCGTGACATCCCGGCCGTGCGCGAGGCGCTCGGGCTGCCCGTTCAGGTCGCGTTGCTGAAAGGACGCGCCAACTATGTCTGTCCCTATCACCTCGAGCGTGCCCTTGCCGATGCCCGTCTGACCAGCCAGGAGCAGGCCCTGCACTTGCGCCGGATCGCGCAGTTCGCCGCCATCGACCCGACCGGCGACCGCATGGCGTTGCCCGAGGTGCCCGAGAACTCCCCGGCCTGGGCCTATGCCACGTCGAGCCGGGACAATTGCCTGGGCAGCGACTGCCCGCACTTCCAGGGCTGTTTCGTGCTCAAGGCACGCAAGAAGGCCCTGGAGGCCGACCTGGTGGTGATCAACCATCACCTGTTTTTCGCCGATGTCTGGCTCAAGGACGAAGGCGCCGGCGAACTGCTGCCGGCCTGCAATGCGCTGGTGTTCGACGAGGCGCATCAGTTGCCCGAGATCGCCAGCCTGTTCTTTGGCCGGACCGTGAGCACCGGCATGGTGGTCGACTTGACCCGCGACGTGCGTCAGGAAGCTGCCGAGTCGGCGGGCGATTTCGCGGCACTGCCGGCCTGCGCGGCCGAGGTCGATGGCGCCGCGCGCCGGGTCCGCCTGGCCTTGGCCAGTCTCGCCGGTCGCCTGCCCGCGGCGCAAGGCCTGGCGCGCCAGGAATTTGCGGCAGCCCTGGCTGAGCTGGCCACTCGCCTCACCGAGTTGAATGGCCTGCTCGACAGCCAGGCTGAGCGTTCGCAAGGCTTGAAGAACTGCCTGGAGCGCGGCCAGGCCTTGTCGGCGACCCTGGCCGACTGGCTCAAGGGCGAGGCGGGTGGCAAGATCCGCTGGTTGGAGATCACCCCCCATTCGGTGCTGCTGCACATCACGCCACTCGACATCGGCGAACTATTCGCCCGCCAGATCGAGGGCGACCAGCGGGCCTGGATCTTCACCTCGGCGACTCTGTCGGTGCGTGGCGACTTCAGTCACTTTCTCGGCCAGATCGGCCTGCCCGAAGCCGCCACCGGTTACTGGGAAAGTCCCTTCGACTACGCTCGCCAGGCCTTGCTCTACGTGCCTGAGGGCATGCCCGATCCCAATTCACCCGGCTACACGCGCGCCGTCGCCGAGGCCGCCTGGCCCCTGGTCAAGGCCAGTGGCGGGCGCGCGTTCCTGCTGTTCACCTCGCTGCGCGCCATGAACGAGGCGCATGGCCTGGTCGAGGGGCACATGGCCACCGAGGGGGTGCGCTTTCCAATCCTGCTGCAAGGCAGCCAGAGTCGTAGTGAATTGCTGAACCGCTTCCGCGAGCTGGGCAACGCTGTCCTGCTCGGCAGCCAGAGCTTCTGGGAAGGCGTCGACGTGGCCGGCGAAGCGCTGTCCCTGGTGGTGATCGATCGCCTGCCGTTCCAGCCGCCCGACGATCCCGTCCTGGCGGCGCGCATCGAGGCCATGAAGGCAGCCGGAGGCAATCCCTTCTTCGACGATCAGTTGCCGCATGCGGTCATCAGCCTGAAGCAGGGCGCCGGCCGGCTGATACGGCGTGAAAGTGATCGCGGCGTGTTGATGATCTGCGACCCGCGCCTGGTCGACAAGCCCTATGGCAAACGCATCTGGCGGGCCTTGCCGGGCATGGCGCGAACGCGCAAGGCGGCCGAGGCGGTGGCGTTCTTCGCGCCACCAACGAACCAAGAATCCGCTTGCATTTCCGGTCCCGGCGCTTAATGTTGGCGGTATTGGGTGATGTCACGTGCCACGCGGGCACGGTTCGTGGAAAGGAGCCCCCCATGAGAACTTTGCCGAAGTACATGCTGCTGGTGGCCCTTGCCGCCTTGTCCATGGCCAGCGCCCAGGCGCGAGATCGCGACGACAATCCCCCTGGTCCACGGGGCGGTCCGGGCACCAACTGGGAAAATCCCCGAGGGCCGGCCGGCGGCCCGGGCGCCAGCCCGAACCGGCGTCCCTTGCGTGACCGAGACGACAACCCGCCCGGCCCGCGTGGTGGTCCGGGTACCAACTGGGAGAATCCACCCGGCCCACGCGGGGGCATCGGAGCCAGTCCGGATCTCCGGAAGCGCCACAGTCACTGGCTCAGGCAGCGCCTGGGGCCAACCGACTGGGCCTTGTTCATCGCGCTGACCCCCGGGGATCGGCTCGCTTATTGCCGCAAGCGGGGCATCGACCCGGATTACTGCTGGTTCGATCGTGACGACAATCCGCCCGGCCCGCGTGGCGGTCCGGGCACCGACTGGGAAAACCCACCTGGCCCGGTGGGCGGTCCAGGCGCCAGCCCGGATCGGCGCTGACACCATGCGTGGCACCTGGCTGTTGCTTCTGGCGGGCCTGGTCGGGTCCGCAGAGGCGGCGGTCGAGGCCGAGATCCTGATCCAGACCTCGCCCCTGGCCGGCTTCCAGTATCACGCCGGTCGAGCCTTGTTTCCCCTGCTCTCGGTGGGTGACGCCCTGACGCTGGTGCGCGAACCGGACAACCCTCACGATCCGCGCGCCGTGCGGGTCGAGTGGCGCGGTGCCATGCTCGGCTATGCGCCCCGGGCCGACAATGTCGACCTGGCGCGCCTGATCGATGGCGGCGCACAGGTCCGGGGCCGCATCCTGCAATTGCAGAAAACCCGCGATCCCTGGAAGCGGGTGTTGTTCGAAGTCGGCATCGTCGAGCCGGGACGCTGAAGGGTAAAATGCCCGCTTCTCTTCCCACGCGACGACCGTGAAACTCCTGGCCCTGGATACCTCGACCGAACTGTGCTCCGTCGCCTTGTCGATCGATGGCGGCATGCTCAGCCATGCGGTGATGGCCGGCAATCGGCACTCCGAACTGTTGCTGCCCATGGTCCAGGAATTGTTGCACGACGCCGGCTGGCGCCTCGATGAACTGAATGCCCTGGCCTATGGCGAGGGCCCCGGTTCGTTCACCGGTTTGCGCATCGGCTGCGGCGTGGCCCAGGGCCTGGCGTTCGGCGCCGGACTGCCGGTGATCGGGGTCGGCACCCTGCGCGCGATGGCCGAGGAAGTCCACGACAGCATGGCCGAAGCGGGTCAGCCCACTTCTGTGTTGGCCTGCATCGACGCCCGAATGCGTGAGGTCTATGTCGCGGCCTATCGCTGCGATGCCGAGGGCGTCCACCAGATCACGCCGCCACGCGTGCTGCCGCCCGAGGCCGTGCGCCTGCCCGAGGCCGGCTGCTGGATCGGCTGCGGCAACGGATTTTCGGCCTATCCGGATCTGCTTGCCGGCGAACTCGCCGAAGTGCGCGCCGACATCCATCCACACGCCCGCTCGATTGCCCGCCTGGCCTTGCCCATCCTGGCCGCCGGTGGCGCGCGCCCGGCCGAGACGGTCGAACCGGTGTACATCCGTGACAAGGTCGCCTTGAAGACCTGCGAGCGGCCATGAATGCCCAGGTCCGTCCACTCGAAGCGCGCTATCGGCCCATGGCCTTAGCCGATGTCGACCAGGTCATCCTGATCGAGCGGGCCGCTTACGCCTACCCGTGGACGCGTGGCAATTTCTGCGATTGTCTGGATTCCGGGTATAGCTGCTGGGTCCTCGAAGTGGAGGACGAACTCGCCGGCTATAGCATCCTGATGGCCGGGGCAGGGGAAGGGCATGTGCTCAATTGTTGCGTCTCCCCACGCTGGCAGGGCCGTGGCTTCGGACGCCAGTTGATGCACCGTCTGATGGCCAACTGCCGGGACTACGACATCGAACAGCTGTTCCTGGAAGTGCGGCCATCCAACCAGGTTGCGCTGCGCCTGTACGAAAGCCTCGGCTTCGAGACCGTCGGCCTGCGTCGTCAGTATTACCCCGCCGACCACGGCCGGGAAGATGCCTTGGTCATGCGTTGGATGCCATGAACGCCGATCCCGTGGCGCGACTGCGCACCCTCGGCCTGTGGCCGGCCTGGCGGTCGCGTGATCCCCGTGTGTTCGAACCCTCGCTCGACGACTCGCCGGCCCCCGGCCCGGTCGAGGCGGTCACCGCGTCGCCCCGGTCCACGCTGTCCAGCCCGAAGCCGCCGGTCTCCGTCAGCCCGGACGTCGGCCCCGTGGCGGCGATGGACTGGGCGGCCTTGCACGAGGCGGTGCGCACCTGCACCGGCTGTCCGCTGCACGCCACGCGTACCCAGGGCGTGCTCGGCGTCGGCGACGTGCATGCCGACTGGCTGATCGTCGGCGAGGCGCCAGGCGCGGAGGAGGACCGGCAGGGCGAACCGTTCGTCGGCCAGGCGGGCAAGCTGCTCGACGCGATGCTGGCCGCGATCGGCTTGACCCGGGGCGAGAACGTCTACATCGCCAACATCCTCAAGTCACGGCCGCCCGGCAACCGTGATCCCAAGCCGGAGGAAGCCGCCGCCTGCCGGCCCTACCTGGACCGCCAGCTTACGCTGATCCAGCCCCGCATCCTGCTGGCCCTGGGCCGCATCGCGGCGCAGAACCTGCTGGCCACCGACGCACCGATCACCCGGCTGCGCGGCCGGGTCCATGACTACCATGGTGTACCCCTGGTGGTGACGTATCATCCCGCCTATCTGTTGCGGAACCCCGCCGACAAGGCCAAGGCCTGGGACGACCTCTGCCTGGCCCGCAAGGTGATGGCTTCCGATTCAAAACCTCGTTGATGGGAGTTATAGACATGCTGCGTCATTGGATCGCTGCCCTGGCCGTGCTGTTGTCGTTGTCCGGCTGTGGCTACAACACCTTGCAAAGCCAGGATGAAGAAATCAAGGCGCAATGGTCGGAGGTGCTCAACCAGTACCAGCGCCGGGCCGACCTGGTGCCCAACCTGGTGAACACGGTGAAAGGCTATGCCGCGCACGAGAAGGACATCCTGATCCAGGTCACCGAGGCGCGCGCCAAGGTCGGCCAGATCGCCGCGACGCCGGAGTTGGTCAATGATGAGGCGGCCATGGCCCGGTTCCAGTCCGCGCAAGGGGAATTGTCGAGCGCACTGAGCCGCTTGATGGTGGTCGTCGAGAACTACCCGCAACTCAAGGCCGACACCCTGTTCCGCGATCTCCAGGCCCAGCTCGAGGGCACCGAGAATCGGATCACCGTGGCGCGTAATCGTTACATCGACGCCGTCAAGGCCTACAACATCACGGTGCGCCAGTTCCCCACCAATCTCACCGCGATGATGTTCGGCCACCAGGTCAAGGCCAATTTCACGGTCGAGAACGAAAAGGCCATCGCGGCGCCGCCGACTGTGGATTTCGGCGCGCCGGCGGCGAAGCCAGGTCAATAGCCGAATACGCTGCCAAGAATGAAAAAACCGGGCTTCGAGCCCGGTTTTTTCGTGGTGTGGCCCGGCTCAGCGCTTGTGCTGGGCCAGCCGGTTCCAGGTGGAAACCACCGTGTCCGGATTCAGGGACAGGCTGTCGATGCCCTGGTCCATGAGCCATTCGGCCAGATCGGGGTGATCGGACGGCCCCTGGCCGCAGATGCCGACGTATTTGCCCTGCGCCTTGCAAGCCTCGATGGCCATGGCCAGCAGGCGCTTGACCGCCGGGTTGCGCTCGTCGAACTTTTCCGCCACCAGGCTGGAATCGCGGTCCAGGCCCAGGGTGAGCTGGGTGAGGTCGTTGGAGCCGATCGAGAAGCCGTCGAAGCGTTGCAGGAACTCCTCGGCAAGCAGCACGTTGGACGGCAGTTCGCACATCATCACCACCTTGAGGCCATTCTCGCCACGCTTGAGGCCGTTGTCCTCGAGCACTTCCAGGGCATGGTCGGCGTCACGCAGGGTACGCACGAAGGGCAACATGATCTCGACGTTGGTCAGGCCCATGTCCTCGCGCACGCGCTTGATGGCCCGGCATTCGAGCTGGAAGGCGCGCCGGAACATCGGGTGCGCGTAGCGACCCGCGCCCCGGAAGCCGAGCATCGGGTTTTCCTCGTGCGGCTCATACTGCGGGCCGCCGACCAGGTTGGCGTATTCGTTCGACTTGAAGTCGGACATGCGCACGATCACCCGCTTGGGCCAGAATGCAGAAGCGATGGTGGCAACGCCCTCGGCGAGCTTCTCGACGTAGAAATTGACCGGATCGCCATAGCCGTGGATCTTGGCTTCGATGGCGCGCTTGACGTCCTCGGGCATCTTCTGGAAATCGAGCGCCGCGTTGGGGTGGATGCCGATGGCGTTGCTGATGATGAATTCCAGGCGGGCCAGGCCGACGCCGGCGTTGGGCAACATGGCGAAGTGGAAGGCCTGCTCGGGATTGCCGACGTTCATCATGATCTTGAGCGGCAGGTCCGGCATGGTCTTGACCAGGGTCTCGGTCTTCTCGAACTTGAGCAGGCCGGCGTAGACATGGCCGTCTTCACCTTCGGCACAGGACACCGTGACCTCGGCGCCTTCCGGCACCGTCGAGGTGGCGTTGCCGGCGCCGACCACGGCCGGCACGCCCAGTTCGCGGGCAATGATGGCGGCGTGGCAGGTGCGGCCGCCCCGGTCGGTGACGATGGCCGAGGCCTTCTTCATCACCGGCTCCCAGTCCGGGTCGGTCATCTCGGCGATCAGCACGTCGCCCGGCTGGACTTCGTGCATCTGGTCCAGGGTCTTGATCACGCGGGCCTTGCCGGCACCAACCTTGCTACCGATGGCGCGGCCGACCGCCAGCACCGGCCCTTTCTCCAGCATCTTGTAGCGGACCTGGACCTGGCCGGCGCGCGACTTCACAGTCTCGGGCCGGGCCTGCAGGATATATAGCTTGCCGTCGTGACCGTCGCGACCCCATTCGATGTCCATCGGGCGGCCATAATGGTCCTCGATGATCATCGCGTAGCGGGCCAGTTCGAGGAGTTCCTCGTCGTCCAGGCAGAAATTGTGGCGCAGGCCCTGGGGCACGTCCTCGACCCGGGTCGAGCGCTCGGCCACGGCCTCGGACGCGAACACCATGCGGGTCGCCTTCTCGCCCAGCTTCTTGCGGATCACCGCGCGCTTGCCAGCGGCCAGTTGCGGCTTGTGCACGTAGTACTCGTCCGGGTTGACCGAGCCCTGCACCACGGTCTCGCCGAGGCCGTAGGAACCGGTGATGAAGACCACGTCCGGGAAGCCCGACTCGGTATCCAGGGTGAACATGACCCCGGCCACGCCGAGGTCGGAGCGGACCATGCGCTGGATGCCGGCGGACAGCGCCACCACTTCGTGGGCGTAGCCGCTGTGCACCCGGTAGGCGATGGCGCGGTCGTTGTAGAGCGAGGCGAAGCAGCGCTTGACGGCATCGATCAGGTTGTCGGCGCCCTGAATGTTCAGGTAGGTCTCCTGCTGGCCGGCGAACGAGGCATCCGGCATGTCCTCGGCAGTGGCCGACGAGCGCACCGCGAATTGCAGATCTTCGCCGGCTTCGGCGCACATCAGCCGGTGATTGTGCCGGATCGCGGCTTCCAGGCCCGCGGGCAGGGGGGCCTCCATCATCCAGCCACGAATCTCGCGCCCGGCATTGACCAGGGCGACGGTGTCGTCGACGTTGAGTGATTGCAGCTTGGCGGCGATGCGGTCTACCAGGCCGTCATGGGTGAGAAATTCCCGGAAGGCATCCGCCGTGGTGGCGAATCCGTCCGGCACCCGGACCCCCTTGCCAGCCAGGTTGGAAAGCATCTCTCCCAGCGAGGCATTCTTGCCCCCGACCTTTTCCACGTCGTGCATGGACAGGTCTTGAAAGCGCGCGATATAGTCCATCTTCATCCTCGAAACGAGGTCAGGCCCGGCGCTCAACGCCTCCCCACGAAGCGCGACGACCGTGACCAAAAAAGTTTGAACAACACCCGAGAGCTTCCTCCCCCATGAGCCCCGTCCGACCGGTTTTCATCATTTCCGACCACACCGGGATCACGGCCGAGATCATCGGCAAGAGTCTCCTCTCGCAATTTCCCGGCGAAGCGTTCGCGACCGAAAGTGTACCTTTCGTCGACACCCTCGACAAAGCGGAAGATGCGGCCCGGCGCATCCGCGATGCCTGGAAAGTGTCGAGTTTGAAACCCTTGGTCTTTTCCACCATGACCGATGCCGCCGCGCGCGCGGTGCTGGATGCCACGGGCGCGGTGGTGATGGATGTCTACGGCCACTTCCTGGGCATGATGATCGGCGAGCTCGGCCGTCCCGCCGTGCCGGTCAAGGGCCAGTCGCACAGTGCCTCGGACGCCGATGCCTATCACGGCCGCATCGATGCCGTGAACTTCTCGCTGGCCGCCGACGATGGCCTGTCGACCCAGAAATACGAACTGGCGGACCTGATCCTGGTGGGCGTGTCGCGCTGTGGCAAGACGCCGACCTCGCTGTACATGGCCATGCAATACGGCTTGAAAGTGGCGAACTATCCGCTCACCCCGGAAAACTTCGAGCAGCCGGGGCTGCCCGGGGTCCTGCTGCCCTATCGGCCGAAGTTGCGCGGCCTCACCCTGAGGCCGGAGCGGCTGGCGGAAATCCGCTCCGAGCGCCGGCCCAACAGTCGCTATGCTTCCCTGGAAACCTGTCGCCAGGAACTCGAAGACGCCTACCGCATGATGAGCGAGGCCGGCATCCCGATCCTGGACTCCAGCACCCGATCGATCGAGGAGATCGCCGCGCTGCTGCGCCAATCCTTGCTCAAGGGCTGAGCACGCGGCCGGAGCGTCCTTGCCTAACCCGGCGTGGACGTGATTCCGCGTCGGTGGCTCAGGCGGCTTTGACCTGGGTCAGCCCCTTGGCCGCTTCCAGGCAGAGACGCTTGAAGTCTTCGTAAGTCTTGGCGTCGAGCTCGCATTCGCCATGCCCGCGATCGGCGTAGATCAGTCCGAGCGGCTTGTCATGGCCATACAGGGACATGGCGAGGAAATCACCCCGGCCGATGCGCGCGCGCAGGTCGGGACTGACCCGGGGCCACAACTTGCCTCGGTTGTCCGCGTTGATCCACACCGACTGCATCTTGGTCATCAAAATGCCGAACAGATCCTTGCTGTCGAGCGGAAATTCGAAATGGCGCAGGGGATCTTCGCTCGGGATACCCAGGGTGAAACGGCATTTCACCCGCTTGCCGTCGGGGGTCAGCAGGGCGAACAGGACCCGGGAGAGGCCCAGTCCGGTGTGCAGACCCTTCAGGATGATGGCGAGCATCTGACTCAAGCTCAGGCTGCCGTCGAGATGCTGGTGGATCTGGCTGAGGGTGTCTTCGAGGACCGATCTCGAGGGCAGGGGACACGCCTTGTGCTCGACCTCGGCGGCGGCTTCGGCGGGCTTGGGCTCGACCTCCGGCGGCCACTCGCCAGGCAGCATGGGCAGCCAGGTAGCAGCCGGCGCGGCCTTGACCCACTGGCCGGCACGCGCGGAACGCAGGGCATTGCCATGTACCGTGGCGATCACCTCGTCGAGCGGCATGGGCAACAGCTCGGCCAGGGTCTGGTAGCTGTTGAGCAGGCGCTCGTCCCACCAGCCCCGCCGGCTGTGATGGGCGATGTCCAGCGCGGCCCAGACGATGGCCCGGCGCGGGTTGCTGTTGGTTTCGACCTGGAGCAGTCCACGCGTGACATCGGGTATCTTCCAGGCTTCGAGCAGGTTCTCCCGCAGCGGGGGCAGGGCAAAACCGAGCGTCTGCTGTTCGGCTTCGGCCGAGCGCATCCTGCGACGGGCCAAGGCCAATTGCTCGGCCACGTCGGGTGCGTCCAGCCAGAACAGGAATTCCGGTGCGTAATAAAGCACGGCAGCGACCTGGATTTCCTCGGCCCGGGTGTCCAGGTTGAGGGTGGCGAAGTCACGTGCCTGCCAGGAGGCGTGCTGGGCCAGGCGGGCCAGCCGGTAAAGCGAGCCCAGGGTCGATTTGTCGCGGCCTTGCGGGGTGTCTTCCAGCACCGGCAGGCTGGCAATCTTGTCCAGGAAGACCCCGACGCCCTGCATCAGGATGGCGTGTTCGACCGTGGCCACCTCGGCGTTGTAGCGGCTGGACCGGTTGTTGGCCAGGTAGATCAGGCGCAGGGTGGCGAGCGGGTCGGCCAGGATCGGGGCGGCAATGTCCTTGGCGGCGACCTTGTCACCGCGCGGCGCCAAAGCCAGGAGCGCCTGCTTGGTATGCCGGAACACCGGTGTTTCGCCCGGTTTCAGTCGAGTCAGCCAGTGTTCGAGCGTCAACGCCGCCATATCAGCAACCTGGATTGGTTGAAATCATGCAAGGCCACGGTTTCGTCGGACGGGTGGCCCGGCACCTCGAAGCTGTTGCTGATCAGCAGGCTGCCCGCCCGCATTTCCTGTTCGGCCTTTTTCCACAGGCGTGCCATGGGTGCCGGCGAAAGATAGGCATAGACCACGTCGTGGCGGCTCAAATCCGCTTCCCAGAGGCTGCCGAGTTGGATGTCACGCCCCAGACGCAGGCGGGCGATCAGCCAGTTGAGCGGTGCCATTTCGATCCCGGCCAGATGCAGGTCGGGACGCAGCCGGCGCAGCCCGACGAGCATGCTGCCCAGGCCGCAGCCGAGGTCGATCACCCGTGCCCCGGGCGGCAGCCGTTCAGCCAGTGCCGCGACCGCCTGGCGACTGGACAGGTAGAGCGGTACCCGGGTGCCGAGGCTGCCCAAGGAAGTCAGGAAGAGCAGGGCGAATCCGGCCAGGAACCAGCCCGGTGCGATCTCGATCTGGGCCACCCCCCAGACCAGTGGGAAGAAGAGGCCGTTGATGGCTTGCCACCAGGCCGGCAACCCGAACCATCGGGACAGCAGCAGGACCAGGCCGCCTTGCAGACCGACCAGCGCGAAAGCGGGCCAGCCGAGTCCGACCAAGGGCAGCAGCGGCAGCCAGGCGGCCAGATGGGCGAACAACGCCACCACGGCGGGCGGAAAGCGTCGCCGCTCGGACAGGGACAAGGCGTCAGCGGGGCTGCCCAAGCTGGGTCTCGACTTCCTTGGCACTGCCGGCCTCGATCTGGTTTCCGGCTTCCTTGTTGATGGCTTCTTCGGCCTTCTTGTTCATCACGATGATGGAGATGCGCCGGTTGACTGGATCGTTCGGATCCTCCTTGTTGTAGGGCACGGCCGAGCCGAGACCGACCACGCGCATGATCTTGCCATCTTCCAGTCCTCCGGCGACCAGTTCCCGGCGCGAGGCATTGGCGCGATCCGCGGACAGTTCCCAGTTGCTGTAGCCCCGCTCGCCGGTGCTGTATTGCACGGCATCGGTGTGTCCGGACAGGCTGATCCGGTTGGGCAGTTCGTTCAATGTCTGGCCGATCTCGCGCAGGATGTCCCGGGTGTAGGTCTTCATGGCCGCGCCGCCGGAATCGAACATGGGCCGGTTCTGGTCGTCGATGATCTGGATGCGCAGCCCCTCGGCCGTGATGTCGAGCTTGAGTTGCTTCTTGAACGACTTCAGTTTTTCGCTCTTCTCGATCAGCTTCTCGATCTTGAGCTTCATCTCCTCGAGGCGCTGCTTCTCGGTCTTGGCTTTTTCCAGGCTGAGGGTGTCCTTGGTGGTTTCCTTTTCACCACGCATGACCTGGCCGGCTTTGCGGGTGAGATCCTCGCCCCCGCCCTTGATCACGCTGGACGCGTCGCCGGAACCTTCTCCGCCGGACAGGGCCACCTTGAGCGGGGTCTGGAAATACTCGGCGATGCCTTCCATCTGCGCCTTGGTGGTCGAGCCGAGCAACCACATCAGCAGGAAGAAGGCCATCATGGCGGTCACGAAGTCGGCGTAGGCAATCTTCCAGGCACCGCCGTGCGCGGCGCCGCCCCCCTTCTTGATGCGCTTGATGACGATCGGGCGCTGGGAATCATCGGCCATGTCGTGTCCTCGCGGGCTAAGGTGCCGGGCTTACTTGCCCTTGCGGCTCTTGATGTCGTCCTCCAGTTCCTTGAAGGTCGGACGCTCGGTGGAAAACAGCACCTTGCGACCGAACTCGACGCAGACCTGGGGTGCGAATCCATTCAGCGAAGCAAGCAGGACCACCTTGATGGTCTGGTAGACCTTGATGTTCTCGCTCGCCTTGTTTTCCAGCACGGTGGCCAGGGGCGCCACGAAGCCGTAGGACATCAGGATGCCCAGGAAGGTACCGACCAGGGCGTGGGCGATCAGGATGCCCAGTTCCTGGGGCGGCAAGTGCAGCGATTCCATGGTGTGCACCACGCCCATCACCGCGGCCACGATACCGAACGCCGGCAGGCCGTCGGCCAGCTTGGCCACCGCGTGCGACATGTGCATCTCTTCGTGGTGATGGGTCTCGATTTCGTTGTCCATCAGGTTTTCGATTTCCAGGGCATTCAGGTTGCCACCCACCATCAGGCGCAGGTAATCGGTGATGAACTCGACGATGTGGTGGTCGGAGGTGACCGACGGATACTTGGCGAAGATGGGGCTTTTCTCGGGTTCCTCGACATCGTTCTCCAGCGACATCAGGCCCTCCTTGCGGACCTTGGCGAGCAATTCGAAGAGCAACGCCAGGAGCTCCATGTAGAAGCCCTTGGTCAGCTTGGATCCCTTAAAGCAGCTGACCAGGCCGCCAATGGTGTGCTTCACGCCATGCATGGTGTTGGCGGCCAGGAAAGCACCCAGGGCTCCGCCACCGATCATCACCACCTCAAGGGGCTGCATCAGCGCCGCCAGGTGTCCACCGGCGGCCACATAGCCCCCGAAGATGCCGGCCAGGGCTACCACCCAGCCTATGATCACCATCATGGTCGAGTACTCCTCAATACAAATTCAGTGTCGCCGGTCCCTGCCACTGCCTTCTTGACCGGGCCAAAGCTGAGCCGGTGCAGTGGGGTGGCTCCGAAGCGCGCAAGGGCTTCCAGATGCTCGGGCGTAGGATAACCCGAATGGCGGTCGAAACCATACGCCGGATAGGTCTTCGCAGCGCCCCGCATGAGGTCGTCGCGCGCCGTCTTGGCGAGGATGGAGGCGGCCGAGATGGCCGGCTCCAGGGCGTCGCCCTTGACGATGGCCCGGCATCGGATGTTCAGGTCGGGACAGCGGTTGCCGTCGACCCAGGCTTCGGTCGCGGCCGGATCGAGGGCGGCCACGGCGCGGCGCATGGCCAGCATCGTGGCATGGAGGATGTTCAGTTGGTCGATTTCCTCGACGCTGGCGGAGGCGACCGACCAAGCCAGGGCGTCGCGCCGGATCGACTCGGCGAGCTGTTCACGGCGCGCCGGCGAGAGTTTCTTGGAATCCTTGAGGCCCGGGATCGGCCGGCCCGGATCGAGGATCACCGCAGCGGCCAGCACCGGACCGGCCAGGGGACCCCGGCCGGCTTCATCGACCCCGCAAATGCGCGCGGCACTCATGTCAGGAACGGCGCCAGCGCCGACTCGATCAGGCGCGGGGTATCGCGGCGCAGGCTGTCGCGGATGGCCTCGAAGGCCTCCAGCATGGCCTCGCGCTGGGCCACGTCGTCGAGCAAGCGCAAGGCGGTTTCTGCCAGCAGGGCGGGCTGGCATTGCGCCTGAAGCAGCTCCGGTACCACGAGCCGGTTGGCCAGGATGTTGGGCAAGCCGACCCAGGGCAGGTAAGCCTGGCGCTTCATGATCTGGGCGGTGAGCCAGGGCACCCGGTAGGCGATCAGGTGCGGGCAGCCGAGCAGGGCGGCTTCCAGGGTGGCCGTCCCGGAGGCGACGATGGCGGCGTCGGCGGCCTGGAGCACGTCGTGGGCCTGGCCGAACAGGATGCGCAGCGGCAATTCCGCACCCTGGTGCTCAGTCAATGCGGCTTCGAACCGACGGCGGGTCTCCGGGGTGGCCAGGGGGACCAGGAACTGAAGGTCGGGTCGAGCCTGGTGCAAGCGCTTGGCGGTGTCGACGAAGACGGCCGCCAGTTGCCGCAATTCGCCCTGGCGGCTGCCGGGCAGCAGGGCCAGATATCGGCCGGTGGGTGCCACGCCCAGCCGTGCCCGGGCCTGGGCGCGATCCGGCCAGGGCGACAGGCTATAGGCGAGTGGGTGGCCGACGTAGGTGGCGGGGATGCCGGCCTCGCGATACAGGGCTTCCTCGAACGGGAAGATCAGCAGCATGTGTGACACGGCGGCACGAATCTTGTGGATGCGCTCGCGCCGCCAGGCCCAGATCGACGGGCTGATGAAATGCACGGTTGGAATGCCGGCGTGTTTCAGGCGGGCTTCCAGGGAGAGGTTGAAATCCGGCGCATCGATGCCGATGAACAGGTGCGGGGGATGGTCGAGGTAGTCGCGTGTCAGCCGGCGCCGAATGCCAAGGATCTGGGGCAGGTTGGACAGGGCCTCGACGTAGCCGCGCACCGAGAGGGTTTCCATCGGATACCCGCTGATGGCGCCCTGGGCCTGCATCTTGGGGCCGGCGATGCCATGAAAGCGCAGGCCGGAATGGTCGCCGCGCAACGCCTGAATCAGCTGACTGCCAAGCAGATCGCCCGAGGCTTCGCCGGCAACGATGCCGATGTCGTGCGTCACTTCGACGTTCCTGGGTTCAGCGGAGGATGCCACGCCCCGGGATCGCGAGGAAATCAGCCAGCGGTTGCAACTCTGGCTGGCGGGTGGCTTCCTCGGCGATGGCGGTGCGCGCGGCGTCCAGGCCCAGGCCGGATTTGTAGAGCGTCTTGTAGGCGCGCTTGAGCGCGGCGAGGGCTTCGGGCGAATAGCCCCGACGCTTGAGCCCTTCGGCATTGATGCCGAAGGGCGCCGCCGGGCTGCCGGCGATGGTCATGAAAGGCGGCACGTCCTGGCGGATGACCGAGGCGATGCCGATCATCACATGGCCGCCGACCCGGCAGAACTGGTGCACCCCGGTGAAGCCGCCCAGGATGGCGTAGTCGTCGACCTGGACATGGCCGGCGAGCGATGCGTTGTTGGCGAAGATCACGTGGTTGCCGACCACGCAATCGTGGGCGATGTGCACGTAGGCCATCAGCCAGTTGTGGTCGCCGATGCGGGTCACGCCGGTGTCCTGCACGGTGCCGGTGTTGAAGGTGCAGAACTCCCGGATGGTGTTGTAGTCACCGATCTCCAGGCGGGTCGGCTCACCAGCGTATTTCTTGTCCTGCGGTTCCTCGCCCAGGGAGACGAACTGGAAGATGCGATTGCCCTGGCCGATCCGGGTGTGGCCGGTGATCACCGCGTGCGGCCCGATCCGGGTGCCCGCGCCGATGGCGACATGCTCACCGATCAGGGTATAGGCGCCGACCTCGACATCGGCGTCGATCACGGCCCCCTCGGCGACCAGGGCGGTTGGATGGATGCGGGCGCGGGCGTGGATCATGGCCGGTCGGTCAGTCCAGGTCGCGCAGGGTGCACATCAATTCGGCCTCGCAGACCAGTTGGCCTTCCACGGTGGCGCGGGCCTCGAATTTCCAGATGCCGCGCATGTTGCGCGTGATCCTGGCTTCCATGCGCATCTGGTCGCCCGGCACCACGGGGCGCTTGAAGCGGGCGTTGTCGATGCCGACGAAATAGATGACGGATTTTTCCGTGACTTCCTTGTCGGCGCTCCTGAAGGCCAAGAGGCCGGCCGCCTGGGCCAGGGCCTCGATGATCAGTACCCCAGGCATCACCGGGTGGTGCGGAAAATGGCCGGGAAAGTGCGGCTCGTTCATGCTGACGTTCTTGATCGCGACCACGTGCTCGCCGGGCACCAGTTCGAGTACCCGGTCGACCAGCAGGAACGGGTAGCGATGCGGCAAATGGCGCATGATTTCGGTGATTTCCATCAGGACTCCTTGTCTTCGTCTTTTTCGCGTAGTTGTTTTTCCAATGCCCGGATGCGCTCGCGCATGTCAGCCAGATGGCGGAGTTGGGCCGCGTTCCTGATCCAGTCGGCGTGCGGCATCTGGGGCTGGGTCGAGGTGTAGACCCCGGGCGTGCTGATCGACTTGCCGATGAATGACGCACCGGAGACGGTGACGCCGTCGCCGATCTCGATATGGCCGAGGATCATGGCGGCACCACCAATCAGGCAGCGTTGGCCAATGGTCGTGCTGCCGGCAATGCCGGCGCAGCCGGCGATGGCGGTGTGATCCCCGACCCGGCAGTTGTGGGCAAGCTGCACCAGGTTGTCGATCTTCACGCCGCGGCCGATCACCGTGTCATCCAGGGCGCCCCGGTCGATGGTGGTGTTGGCGCCGATCTCCACGTCGTCACCAAGGATCACCCGGCCGATCTGGGGCACCTTGACCCAACCGGCGTCTTCCCAGGCCAGGCCGAAGCCGTCGGCACCAATCACGCAGCCGGCATGCAGGCCGGCCCGGTCACCGATCACGCAGCCGGCATAGATCGTGACGTTGGCATACAGGCGGCAACCGGCGCCCAAGCGGACCCCGTCGCCGATCACGCAGCCGGGGCCAATCCGGCAACCCGGTCCGATGTGGACTTGCTCACCGATACAGACATGCGGGCCGATCTCGACATCGTCGGCAATCACTGCACTGGCGGCGACCACAGCGCTGGGATGGTGGCCGGACCGCAAGGGCGGCTCGGGATGAAACAGGCCGATGGCACGGGCAAAGCTGGCATGGGGATTGGCGACCACCAGGCGGGGCCGGTCGAGCCCTTCCGCAAAAGCCGGGCCGACGATCAATGCTCCGGCCTGACTTGCTTGGGCAGCGGCGCGTTGCTTTTCCCCGAGGGCGAAGCTCAGCTGGTCGGACGTGGCGTGCTCGAGCGAGCCGACCCCGGACAGGGCGCGGCCGTCATCGTCGCGCAGTTCGCCGCCAAGCCGGGCCTGGAGCTGGGCCAGGGTGAGGGACATCAGCGCTCGAGCGCCTTGATGACGCGCTCGGTGATGTCGTTGCGGGGGCTGGCGTAGACGACGTTTTCCAGAATGAAATCGTACTTTTCCTTCTCGGCGATTTCCTGGATCAGCTTGCGGGCACGCTGGTGAATTGCGCTCAACTCTTCGTTGCGGCGTTGGTTGATGTCTTCCCGAAACTCGCGCTGGGCGCGCTGGACTTCCCGGGTCAGATTGGCCAATTCGCGTTCACGGCGTGATTTCTCTGATTCCGCGAGGGTCAGGGCATCCCTTTCCAGGGCGGCCTGCTGGTCACGGGCCTGCTTGACCAGCTTCTGGATGTCCTGTTCGCGTTTCTGGAATTCGGCTTCGAGCTTCTTCTGCGCCTTGACCGCGATGGGCGAATCTCGGAACAGGCGCTCCGTGTTGACATAGCCGATCTTGAGATCGTTCGCGGAAGCAGAGCCAATCAGCAGAGTGGCGGCAAGGACGAGCAGGCTGTAGCGCATGGGAACTCCTTAGAAAACCTGTCCGAGCTGGAACTGAAAGACTTGTTCCTCGTCGTCGGGCAGGGAACGCAGGGGCTTGGCGAGCGAGAGCTTGATCGGGCCCATGGGGGAGATCCAGGTCACGGCCATGCCGGCGGAATAGCGGATATCCTCGAAGGAGATGTCCTTGTAGCGGCCTTCCATGTCATTCGGGCCCCAGACGCCACCGGCGTCGATGAACAGACTCATGCGCAGGGAACGGTCGTTGTCCGATCCGGGGAAGGGGAACAGCCATTCGGCATTGGCCACCAGACGCTTGTCACCGCCGATCGAGATGACGTCACCGGAACTGAGCACCTTGGGACCCAGGGTGCCGTTGTCGAAGCCGCGGATCGAACCGATGCCACCCGCGTAATAGTTGCGGAAAAACGGAAGTTGGTCGCCGCCCATGCCGCCACCCCAGCCGATCTCGCCGTTGAGTAGCAGGGTGGTCGAGCCGAGGGGCTTCAGCCACTGGTGCTGGTAGGAGAGCTTGTAGTACTGGAGGTCGCCGACCGGGGTGCCGATCTCGATGTGGGCCTTCTGGTAGGTCCCCTTGGTCGGGTAGAAGAAGCTGTCCCGACTGTCGCGCGACCAGCTCGCATCGAGGCGCAGGGAATTGACCGTGACGCCGCTCAGGTTGCCCCCGTTGTCGAGGGCGAACTGGGTCATATGGGCCGGGGTGATGTCCGGGTCCGGGTTCAAGTCGAGCGAATACTGCTCGATGGCAGCGCCGAAATTGATGGTATCGAACTCGCTGACCGGCACCCCGAGCCGGACTCCGGCACCGATGGTCGAGGTGCTGTAGGTGATCACCGAGTCGAGATCCTCGGTATCGACGTCACGGCGGTACAGGTCATAGCCCAGGGTGACGCCGTCCGGGGTGAAGTAGGGCCGGGTGTAAGACAGCGAGTAATGGGTATTGACGCTGCCGGTGTTCATTTGCAGGGCCAGGCGATTGCCGGTACCGAACAGGTTGTTCTGGGTGATGCCGCCCGACAGCACCAGGCCATCCGAGCTGGAATAGCCGGCGCCCAGCAACAGGCTGCCGGTCGATTGTTCGGTGACATTGACGTTGAGGTCGACCTGGTCCGGCACGCCTGGCACGGCTGGTGTCTCGACGGTGACATCCTTGAAATGACCCAGTTTCTGGATTCGTTCGCGGGAACGGTTGATCTTGTCGTTGGCATACCAGCCCCCCTCCATCTGGCGCATCTCGCGTCGGATGACTTCGTCCTGGGTCTTGGTGTTGCCGGTGATATTGATCCGGTTGACATAGACCTTGCGGCCCGGGTCGACCAGGAAAGTGAAGGCGACTTGCTTCTTGTCCTTGTCGATTTCCGGCGCGGCATTGACGTTCGCGAACGCATAGCCGCTGTTGCCCAGCCGGTCGCCGAGTTTCTTGATGGTGGCATTCAACTGCTCGCGCGAGAACGGGGCCCCCGGCTTCAGGGTGATCAGCGGTTTCAGTTCGGCCTCGGGGACCGGCAGGTCACCGGCCAGGCGGAAGTCGGACACCGTGTACTTGTCGCCCTCATGGATGTTCACCGTGAGGTAGATGTCCTTCTTGTCCGGGGTGATCGAGACCTGGGTCGATTCGATGCGGAACTCCAGGTAGCCCCGGTTCATGTAGTAGGAACGCAGCGATTCCAGGTCGGCGGACAATTTCTGCTTGGAATACTGGTCGTTCTTGGTGAACCAGGTCAGCCAGCCGGGTGTGCGCAGGGTGAACTGGTCAACCAGATCCTTTTCCTTGAAGGCCTGGGCGCCAACGATGTTGATCTGGCGGATCTTGGCGACTTCGCCTTCGTCAACCTCGAAGCTGATCGCGGTCCGGTTGCGTTCCTGGGGTGACAGGGTGGCCTTGACCTGGACCGAATACAGGCCCCGGTTGAAATACTGCCGCTTGAGCTCCTGCTCGGCCTTGTCGAGCAGGGACTTGTCCAGGATGCGGCCCTCGGCGAGACCCAGTTGCTTGAGGCCGGACTTGATCTCGTCCTTGCCGAATTCCTTCATGCCGACGAAGTCGACCGAGGCGATGGCGGGACGTTCTTCCACGCTGACGATCAGTACGCCTTGGTCGGCTTCCAGTCGCACATCCTTGAAAAAGCCGGTGGCATAGAGGGCCTGGATGGCGGCGGCAGCCCGGGCATCGGTCAGCGTCTCACCGACCTTGACCGGCAGATAGCTGAACACGGTGCCGGCTTCGGTGCGCTGGATGCCCTCGACCCGGATGTCCTTGATTTCGAACGGCTCGAACGCCAGGGTGACTTGGGAAAACAGCAAGGCGGCGGCCAGGAGGGACAGCGGGTACTGAGTTGTCATTCTTTTCTCATGGGTCGTTCAACCGGCGAACAGACGTTGTAGGTCATTGAACAGGGCGAGCAGCATGAGCGTGGCGAGCAAGGCCGCGCCGATCTTCTGGCCGATTTCTTGCACTGAATCGGGTACCGGCCGGCCAGTCAAAAATTCCGCGAGATAATACAGCAAATGCCCCCCATCCAGTAACGGGATGGGCAGCAGGTTGAGTACCGCCAGGCTGACGCTGATCAGGGCCAGGAAACCGACGAAGGCGGTCCATCCGGCCTCCGCCGAACGGCCGGCGAAATCGGCAATGGTGACCGGACCGGAGATGTTCTTCAAGGACGCCTGGCCAAGGACCAGGCGACCGAGCATTTCCAGGCTGAAGGTGGACAGATCCCAGGTCTTGTACAAGGCGCGATGGGCCGCTTCCAGGGGCGCGAAGCTGACCTGGCCGCGCACCTGATCGAGCACCGCGGCATCGATCCGGGGCGCCGCGCCCATGCGGCCGATCGTGGTATCGCCGTCGCGGGTCGCTTCGGGGGTCACCGCAACGGTCAAGACACGTCCGTGACGTTCCAGGGTCAGCGAAAGGGCGCGCTCCGGGCTGGCCCGGACCCGTTCGACCAGGGTTTCCCAGTCATCGACCGGCTGGCCATCGATGTGGGTGACCCGGTCATCCGGTTGCAATCCAGCGGCTTCGGCCCGGCTGCCCCCGACGATGTCACCGAACACCGGCGCCAGGGTGGGCTGGAAGCGACCGAGGCCGACCCGGGCCAAGGGATCCTGCTCGGTATCGGCGAGATCGATGCCGGCCAGGTCGATCCGATGGAAGGCCAGGCGGCCGGCCGGATCGCGGGTTTCCAGGCGCACTTCGCCGGTCCGCAGGCCTTGCTTGAGCAATTCCCAATGCAGGCCCTGCCAGTCCTCGACGGCGTAACCATTGACCGAGACCACGGTGGTGCCTTCGACGATGCCGACCGCCGCCGCCGGAGTGCCCGGCGCGGGCGCGTCAAGCACGGGCTTGAGTACGGTGACGCCATGCACGAACAGCGCCCAGTACAAAAAGATGGCCAGCAACAGGTTGGCGAGGGGGCCGGCCACCACGATGGCCATGCGCTGCAACACCGGCTTGCGGTTGAAGGCGCGGTGCAGGTCCTCGGGAGCGACCGCGCCCTCCCGCTCGTCGAGCATTTTCACGTAGCCCCCCAAGGGCAGCGCGGACAGCGCCCATTCGGTGCCATCCTTGCCGGTGCGTCGGGCCAGCACCCGGCCGAAACCGACCGAGAAACGCAGCACCTTGACCCCGCAAGCCCGGGCGACGATGTAATGGCCGTACTCGTGGATCACCACGAGGATGGCGATGGTGACCAGAAAGGCGAGCAGTGTCGTCATGTGAAGGCAGTGACGCGTGACGGAGTGACAAGGTGACTGGGCAGCATGATGGACGGCTCAGCGGGGGAAACGGATTTCGTCACGTGTCACTTTGCCAATTGGGCGCTGATTTGCATGGCCAGGGTGCGCGCTTCGGCATCGATGTCGGCGAGTTCATCCAGGCTGCCGGCTGGGCGGCCGCCCAGCCGTTCGAGCACCTGTGCCAGGGTCTCGGGGATGGCCAGGTAGGGGATGCGATGGTCGAGGAAGGCGGCTACCGCGACTTCATTCGCGGCATTCAGAACGGCAGCCGAGCTGCCGCCCGCACGCAGGGCGTCATAGGCGAGTTGCAGGCAGGGGAAACGCCGGGTGTCCGGGGCCTCGAAGGTGAGTTGACCCAGTTTCGCGAGGTCGAGCCAATGCACGCCGGTCTCGACCCGTTCCGGGTAGGCCAGGGCGTGGGCGATGGGGATGCGCATGTCGGGGTTGGAGAGTTGGGCCAGCACGGAACCGTCCTGGTATTCGACCATGGAGTGGATGATGCTCTGTGGATGCACGACCACGTCGATTTGTTCCGGTGCCGCGTTGAACAGCCAGCGGGCCTCGATGACTTCCAAGCCCTTGTTCATCATGGTCGCCGAATCGACCGAGATCTTCCGGCCCATGACCCAATTCGGATGCGCCACGGCCTGTTCCGGGGTGACCTCGGCCAAGGTCTCCACGGCCCGGGTGCGGAACGGGCCGCCGGAGGCGGTGAGCAGGATGCGCCGTACGCCATGGGCGGCGAGATCGCCGGTGTACGGCTCCGGCATCGACTGGAACACCGCATTGTGCTCGCTGTCGATCGGCAGCAGCGTGGCGCCGCCGCGCCGAACCGCATCCATGAAAAACTGGCCCGCCATGACCAAGGTTTCCTTGTTGGCCAGCAACACCCGCTTGCCAGCCTGGGCCGCAGCCAGGGCCGGGCGCATGCCGGCCGCACCGACGATGGCGGCCATCACCGAATCCACCTCGGGCAGGCTGGCGATCCGTTCCAGGGCCTCGACGCCGTACAGCACCTCGGTCGCCAGGCCGGCCAGGCGGGCCTCAAGATCCCGTGCCTTGTCGGCCTCGAGGACCACGGCAAAGTCCGGCTTGAACTGATGACATTGCTCGGCCAGCTTGTCGATCTGGTGCTGTCCGGATAAGGCGACCACCTTGAAGCGATCCGGGTGGCGGGCGACGACGTCGAGCGTGTTGACGCCGATGGTGCCGGTGGCACCGAGAATGGTCAGGCGATGAAGCGTCATTTCAGCAGTATCCAGGAGAGGGCCGCGATGGGCAGCACGGCCAACTGGCTGTCGATGCGGTCGAGGACGCCGCCATGGCCGGGCAGCAGTTGTCCGCTGTCCTTGAGGCCTGCGCGTCGCTTCAGCCAGGATTCGAACAGGTCGCCCAGCACGCTCAGGGCGAACAGGACCAGAAACAGCAGGATCGGTGCGTCGAGGGCCAGGCCGTAGAGTGACACGGCCAGGGCACCGCCATAGGCACCCTCGCGGGTCTTGCCGGGACTGATGCTGGGCGCCAGCTTGTGCTTGCCGAAACGCCGTCCGGAGAAGTAGGCGGCGCTGTCGGCGACCACCGCGATGGCCACTGCCGCCAGGACCAGCCAGGGTGACTCGGCGCGCAAGTGGAGCAGGGCGAGCAGGGTCGGCATCAGCAGCAGCCAGCCGAGTCCGAGGCCAATGATCGGCGGCGGCAGGCCCCAGCCCCGCCAGAGCCAGAGGGGCACCAGCAGGAACCAGACCAGGAGCGAGGGATAGTAGACTAAAGGCTGCCCGGCGAGCGGGCCTTGCGCCAGCGCGATGGCCAGCACCAGGGTGGCCAGGGCGTAGCCGGCCCGCACGATCGGACCCCACTTGAACAGTCCTGCCCATTCCCAGGCGCCGCCCGCCAGGAACAGGGCGACGAAGGCAAGCCAGCCCCAGGCGGGCGCCAGGAATAGGGCGAGCAGGAAGGCTGCGATCAGGACCGCGGCCGTGACCAGGCGCAGGCTAAGGTTGGACAAGCTGTTCACTGGTGCGACCAAACCGGCGCTCGCGCTGACGGTAGGAGGCGATGGCCAGGTCCAAGGCGGCGGCGTCGAAATCTGGCCAGAGGGTGTCGGTGAAGTACAGCTCGGTGTAGGCGAGTTGCCAGAGCAGGAAGTTGCTGATGCGCTGTTCGCCGCCGGTGCGGATGAACAAGTCGGGCTCGGGCGCATAGGCCATGGAAAGGTGTTCGGCCAGGGTCGCTTCGCTGATCTCTTGCCCATTCGGCTGCGCGGCCCGCCAGGCGTTGACGGCTTGCACGATATCCCAGCGGCCGCCATAGTTGGCCGCCACGGTGAGGGTCAACTGGGTATTCTCGGCCGTGGTCTGTTCGCCTTCCGCGATCAGGCTGCGCAATCGGTCGTCGAAGCGGGACAGATCCCCGACGATTTTCAGTCGGACGCCGTTCTTGTGCAGCTTGCCGACCTCGCGTTCCAAAGCCATCACGAACAGCTCCATCAGCCGGTTCACTTCGTCGGGCGGCCGGCGCCAGTTCTCGGAACTGAACGCGAACAGGGTCAGATAGTCCACCCCGCGCTCGACGCACGCCTTGATCACGTCGCGAACCCGCTCGACCCCCTGGGCATGGCCTGCCACGCGGGGCATCAGCCGCTTTTTGGCCCAGCGGCCGTTGCCATCCATGATGATGGCGATGTGGCGCGGGACCGGTGGGGCTTCGGGGATTTCAGCCGTGGAGCTGAAGAATTTTCGGATCATGGGGTGCGCAGGATGCGGGTTGCCAGAAGCTTGTAGCAAATATTATGGCGTCAAGCTACTGGCGCGCCGCTTAAACCGCCATCAGATCCTTTTCCTTTTCGGCCAACACCTTGTCCATTTCGGCGATGTACTTGTCGGTCATCTTCTGGATGTCGTCCTGGGCACGGCGCTCGTCATCCTCGCTGATCTCGTGGTTCTTGAGCAGGTCCTTGAGATGGGCGATGGCATCACGACGGATGTTGCGCACGGCGACCTTGCCACCTTCCGCCTCGCCGCGCACGACCTTGACCAGCTCCTTGCGCCGCTCCTCGGTCATCGGCGGGATCGGCACCCGGACGATGTCGCCCATCGCGGCGGGATTGAGGCCGAGGTCGCAATCGCGAATGGTTTTCTCGATCTTCGAGGCCAGGTTCTTTTCCCAGGGTTGCACACCCAGGGTATGGGCATCGATGACCGAGATGTTGGCCACCTGGTTGAGGGGCATCATGCTGCCGTAGTAATCGATCCGGACATGGTCGAGCAGGCCGGCGTGGGCACGGCCGGTACGGACCTTGGCGAATTCGTGCTTGAGCGCCTCGACCGATTTCTTCATCTTGTCTTCGGCGGTTTTCTTGATGTCTGTGATCATCGATCTCTCCTCAAGGGGTGACCAGGGTACCTTCGTTCTCGCCATGGATGATGCGCTTCAGTGCACCCTCCTTGAAGATCGAGAAGACCCGCAGGGGCAATTTCTGTTCGCGGCACAGGGCGAAGGCGGCGGTGTCGAGCACGCCGAGGTTCCGGGCGATGGCTTCGTCGAAGGTCAGTGCGTCATACTTGGTCGCGCTGGGATCCTTCTTGGGATCGGCGGTATAGACGCCGTCGACCTTGGTGGCCTTAAGCATCAGGTCGGCACCGATCTCGGCGGCGCGCAGGGCAGCCGCAGTGTCGGTGGTGAAGAAGGGGTTGCCGGTACCCCCGCCGAAAATGACCACGCGACCGGCCTCGAGGTGGCGCACGGCGGCGTCGCGCTCGAACGGTTCTCCGACATGGGCGATGGTGACCGCGGTCATCACCTGGGCCGGCACCCCGGCGGCCATGAGCCCGTCCTTGAGCGCCAAGGCATTCATCACCGTGGCCAGCATGCCCATCGAATCGGCGGTGGCGCGGTCCATGCCGGACAGCGCGCCGGTGGCGCCCCGGAACAGGTTGCCCCCCCCCACGACGATGCCGACCTGGACACCGAGCGCGACGACGGCGTCGATCTGTCGGATGAAGCCGGCCATGGTTTCGGCGTGATAGCCGAAGGCATCGGGGCCCATCAGGGCTTCGCCCGAAAGTTTCAGCAGGATGCGTTTCACGGTCATGTCGGCGTCTCGTCCAATCGGCGGTCTCCAGTGGGCATCGCTGCCCACTGTGGACTGGCGACTGACTTAGATCTTGGAAGCCGCGGCGACTTCAGCAGCGAAGTCGGTGACCTTTTTCTCGATACCTTCGCCGACCATGAACAGGGTGAAGCCGTGGCACTGGCTGCCCTTGTTCTTCAACACCTGCTCGACGGTCTGCTTGTCATCCTTGACGAAGGGCTGCGAAAGCAAGGTGACTTCCTTGAGAAACTTGGCGACGCTGCCTTCCACCATCTTGGCGACGATTTCGGCCGGCTTGCCGGACTCGGCGGCCTTCTGGCTGGCGACCCGGCGCTCGGAGTCGATCAGGTCCTGGGACACGCCGGAGGCGTCCAGGGCCTTGGGCTTGGAGGCGGCGATGTGCATGGCGATGTCCTTGGCCAGGGCTTCGTCACCGGCCACGTCGACCATGACGCCGATCTTGGCGCCGCCGTGCACGTAGCTGGCCAGCTTGCCTTGGGCCTGGATGCGCACGAAGCGGCGCAGGCTCATGTTTTCGCCGATCTTGCCGACCAGTTCGGTGCGGATCTCCTCGACCGTCTTGTCCCCGATTTTCATGGCGGACAGGGCGGCGACGTCGGCCGGGTTCTGGGTCACGACCATCTCGGCCAGGTTGGCGACCAAGGCCTTGAAGTCGTCGTTCTTGGCCACGAAGTCGGTCTCGCAGTTGACTTCGATCATCGAGCCGAGCTTGCCATCGGCGGTGATGTGGATGCCGACGATGCCTTCGGCGGCGATGCGGCCGGCGCTCTTGGCCGCCTTGTTGCCGAACTTGACGCGCAGGATTTCTTCAGCCTTCTGCATGTCGCCTTCAGCCTCGTTGAGTGCTTTCTTGCAGTCCATCATCGGGGCGTCGGTGCGCTCGCGCAGTTCCTTGACCATGGAAGCGGTGATTTCCGCCATTTTCAATCTCCAGATTCAGTGAGGGTATTCGGTGTGAAAACGCCCCGGTGTCGGGGCGCTCTCGGTGATGCAGCTTAGCCTTCTCGGGCTACGGCGCGATTACTCGGCGGCGCCGGTTTCCTCGACTTCGACATATTCGTCTTGCACGGCGGCCACCAGCTCCTCGACCATGTTGGCCTTGCCTTCCAGGACCGCATCAGCGATGCCGCGGGCGTACAGGCGAATGGCGCGGGCGGAGTCGTCGTTGCCGGGGATGACGTAGTCGACGCCCTCGGGGGTGTTGTTGGAGTCGACGATGCCGATGACCGGGATGCCCAGCTTGTTGGCTTCGGTGATGGCGATCTTCTGATAACCGACGTCGACCACGAACAGGGCGTCGGGCAGGCCGGCCATGTCCTTGATGCCGCCCAGGGAGCGGACCAGGTTGTCATACTCGCGCTGCAGGGTCAGGACTTCTTTCTTGTTCAGCGACTCGCGGGCGCCCTCGGCCAGCATGGCTTCCATGTCCTTCAGTCGCTTGACCGACTGCTTGACGGTCTTGAAGTTGGTCAGCATGCCGCCCAGCCAGCGGTGCGAGACCCAGGGCATGCCGCAACGCTGGGCTTCCTCGGCCATGATGTCACGGGCGGCGCGCTTGGTACCGACGAACAGGATGGTGCCCTTGTTGGAGGCGAGCTGGCGCACGAACTTGGCAGCTTCCTCGAACATCGGCAGGGATTTTTCGAGGTTGATGATGTGGATCTTGTTGCGATGGCCGAAGATGAACGGGGCCATCCGGGGATTCCAATAACGGGTTTGGTGGCCGAAGTGAACGCCGGCCTCCAGCATTTGACGCATGGTCACGGACATGAAGCAAACTCCAAGAGTTAAGGTTGAGCCTCCATCCGCCGATACTCCCGCGATGATCGTCGTGGCAGCACCTTAACCGGGCGGATGTGTGGATTTCCCGGAAATTCGGGAGGCAGGATTCTAACAGGCTGAAAGCGAATTGAACACTCGAGTTTCCAGACAGGTCGCACCAGTAATTTTTGTACCAGATGGTTGGTTTGTACGATTCCTGACCCGACGCATGCGGGTGACAGTTCGGACTCCTCTCCCCACGCGTTCAAGAAAGGACCGTCAAATGGGCATTTTCAGCACCATCCTGGAAAAACTGGGCATCGGCAAGGCTGAAGCCGCCCCCGTGCCTCAGGCACCGCAAACCGCGCCCGCCAGTGCTTCACCCGTGGCCCCGAGAGCGATCTCGGCCGTCGACGTGCTGGCCAAGCTGGAAGGCCTGGCCGCTGCCCATCCCGAGAAACTCAACTGGCGGACCTCCATCGTCGACCTGATGAAGCTGCTGGGATTGGACAGCAGCCTGGCCGAGCGCAAGGCACTGGCGGTCGAACTCGGGTGTCCGTCCGAGAAGCTGGGGGATTCCGCGGCCATGAATATCTGGTTGCACAAAACCGTGCTGCAGAAGCTGGCCGAGAATGGCGGGAACATCCCCAAGGAATTGCTCGATTGAACCCGCGCAGCGCCACACCGGTGTTTCCGGTACACGCCGGATCAGCACGACCCGAGGCCGCTGAGGCCAAGGGCCGTCCGGTGAACAAGGCGCGGATCTTGAGCGAACTGCGCCGGGCCAAGGCAGCCCATATCAAGTGGCGCTCGTATGCCTATGCCATGGTTGCTGGCTTGGAGATCGAGCCGGATTTCGCGCCGCTCGACCATACCGAGTGCACCTTTGGCCAGTGGTACCACGGCCCCGGTCGCAAGGCCTTCGGCCATCTCGATTCCTACGCTGGCATCGATGTTCCGCACCATATCCTGCACAAGCTGTACCAGCGCATCTACGAACTGGCGACCCAAGGCCGGCGCGCAGAGGCCGAGCAGGAGGTCGCGCGACTGACCGAATTGTCGCGCCAAGTGCTTGAAGCACTGGCGCTGGTCGAGCAGGAGCTCGCCGACATGCCTTGAGGCCGCTCAAAACTGCCCCTGGTCGAGCCGAACCGGCAGATCGGCCTTCACATCGGCGAAGCGCAGGATGCGTCGACCACCATGGTCGCGCAGGAATTCATCGGCGTCGGCCTGGCTGGCGAAGGGGATCAGTTCATGGCCCATGGGTCCGTGCACGTCGGAGCCGATCACGAACCAGGCCTGGCGCGCGTCGATGCGGCGCAGGTCGTAATATTCAGTGACCGTGATGCCTGTGATCTCCTCGCGCCGGCGCCCAGGCGCATAGCGGGGCAGATCGAACAGATACTTGAACAGGTCCTTGGCACCATCGAAGAAATGGACCTGTCCGCCTTTCCAGGCCACCGAGGCCACCCAGTTCGGATATTTCGCGACCACCATGCCGCAGACCGGACAAAGATCACGCAGGCCGGGCCCGCGCAGCAGAGGTTCCGGGCCGGCTGCCCTGGCCACCCAGGGCAGCCACAGGCAGATGCCAACGAAGGTGCGGCGCCTCACGCCTGGCCTTCCTTCATCCGGCGCCGGCGTTCCTCGCGGCGTTTGCGGATGGCAATGGTGTCGCGCGCCATGTCGGTGTAGGCCGCCAGCAAAGCCTGGTTGAAATCGCCGGTTTCACCACCGTGTTTTGTCTGGGCCACTTGCGCCGCATCAGCCTTGGCGAAGGCCTTCTTGCTGCGACCGGTCATGACGCCGGGCAGGCCGCTGCCGATCAGGTAGGTCGCCTTGTCCACCTCGACCAATGGCTTGACCGGATCGGTGGCACCGAAATCCCCGGCCCAGATCTGCTTGGGCTCCAGATCGATGTTGAGGGACAGGCTGATCGCCAGGCAGTGGATCGAACAGGTGCCGTCGACCCGGTCGTCGGCATATTGAACCAAGTGCCGGGAATGATGGAACTGGGTCCGGTCCATGCCGCAATAGGGACACTTGGGGTATTTCCTGAGTTCATCCTTGAGCGGTTCCGGGTCGGGCCGGGTCCGGGGCGTGAACTGCATTGGGGTGCCGTCCCCGGCACAGTCGGCAGCCTGGGCCGGCAAGGCGACCACGCTCAGGGCCAGGGCGGATTTCAGCCAGTCTCTACGTTCCATGATGTTCTCCAGTCATTGTGGTGGGGTGGGTGACCCAGATTGCAGCAGCGCCGTCACCTGGCGCTCGAAGACTTCGGCGGTGGCCTCGCCAATGATGCGGCCGCGCACCACGCCGGCGCGGTCGATCAGATAGGTGTGCGGCAGGCCGACCACACCGTAGCGGCCGACGGCCTGAACCTCGGGATCGAGCAGCACCGGATAGCTGACCGGCGTTTTGGCGAGAAACTTGGCGACTGCGTCACGACCTTGGCCGGCATTGACCGCCACCACTTCCAGGCCACGCGACTTCAAGCGCTGATAGACGGGCTCGATGTCGCGCATTTCCGGGCCGCAGTAGGGGCACCAATCGGCCCAGAAACGCAAGGCCACCACTTTCCCGCGATAGGCTTCCGGAAAATTGACCGCATCGCCAGCCAGGGTGCGCCCGACAAAGGCCGGTGCCGGCGCGCCATTGGCGACCGGTTGCGGCATTTCCGCACCACACGCGGTGAGGCACAGGACAACGCCCAGAATCCAGGATTTCATCATTCGATCAGGTTCAGGTTGGCGTGTTGGATGATGAAGGCGGACAGCGCCCCATACAGACTCAGGTACAGCAGCGCACGTCGGGCATGATGGTGCACCCGTGCCGGCAGGGCCGCGGCCAGGCTGGGGCGATGACGCTGGCCATGCTGGAGCAGGGTGGCGAGACCATGCCCTGTCGCCGCGAAAAGCAGCAGATAAAGCGGATAGCCGATATAGTCGAAATCACTCTTGAGCAGGCAGAACGGGCAATGGTGGTGGGGATGCTCGTAGACATACAGCGACAGGGTGGCGACCAGGGTGGCCAAGGCGAGTGGCAAGTGGCCGAGCACCAAGCCGGAGAAGACCAGCCCCCCCCGGCCGGTGGCAAGGAAGCCGAGGCCGGCCGCGACCGCAAGCCCGAGGAAGCCGAAGTAAGCCACCAGGGTCGGCAAGGGCGGCCAGCCAGCCAGGTCATTGGTGACCGCCGGACCGGTATCGGAGAACAGGCTGCCACAGCACGAGGTGATGACCGCCGGATCGAGATGGAGAAAGTAAGCCAGTTGAGTTGCCGATTCGGCTAGAAACACTGGGGCGGCGAGCAGCAGCCAGGCATACTTCAATCGGGTCAGGGGATAGTCTCGGCCCAGGCGGTCGGCCTGGTCCAGGGCCAGCCAGCCGATCGCCAGGAAAAAGCCGAGCAGCTTCAGGAGCAGGGTGGGGAAACCGAAGGCATTGACGTTCAGGGTGCCGGTCGCGCACATGGCGCCGGTGAACAGCACCGACATGCGCTCGGCATTGAACACGAACACCGGCACTGACAGGGCCTGGAGGCCCATGGCCAGGGCCACGCCGGCACCGGCCAGGGCAGTCTGGCGTTCCAGGGCGATCTGGCGGGCGTCGCTGCGTGACAAATCCCAGTGGCGCAGCACCCTGAACGCGAACAGCGCCCCGGCGAGGATCAGCAGCGTGCTGATCATGGAAGCGCTGATCAGGGCCAGGAGCGCGGGCTGGAAGATCATGCCGCGACGATGCGTCCGTCGTGCAGGTCGACCACGCGGTCGACCAGCCCGGATTCGAACACCTGACTGTCATGGCTGGCCAGGATCAGGGTCTTGCCGGCCGCCTTGAGCCGGGCCAGCTCGGCCAGGAACTCATTGGCCAGGGCCGAATCGAGATGTGCGGTCGGCTCGTCGGCGATGATGCAGGGTGGGTCGTTGATCAGGGCGCGGGCGATGGCGACCCGCTGCAATTCACCGCCCGACAGCCAGTCGACCCGACGGCGGGCGTGGCGGGTGATATCGAAGCGCTCCATGAGCCATGCCGCGCGCGTCATCAATTCGCGATGCGGCAAGGCCAGCGGGTAGGCAGGCAGCAAGATGTTGTCGAGCACGCTGAGACCGGGAATCAGGTGGAAACGCTGGAACACGAAGCCGAACCGGGTCAGGCGCAGTTCCGCCAGGAAGCGCTCGGGCAAGGCGGAAATATCCTCACCGGCCAGGCGAACCCGACCGCTGCTCGGGCGGAGCATGGCCCCGGCCAGGGCCAGCAGACTGCTCTTTCCGGAGCCGCTCGGGCCACGCAGGGCGGTCGCCTGGCCCGCCGCGATGGTCAGATCGACGTCGCGCAGTGCGGTGTAGGCGTTGGGCCGGCCGGCATGGTAGGTCAGGCTGACGGAAGCCAGTTCGATCATCGCAGCACGCTGTCAGGATCGACCGAAGCCGCGCGCCAGGCGGGCACCAGGGTGGCCACGGTATAGGGCACCACGCTGAGCAGGAACAGTACGCCCAGCAGGAGCGGATCGGTGCGCGCCGGCAAGGTGAAATCGGCCTGCAATACCGACCAGCCGCGCATCACCGAGGCGAACAAGGGCGCATCGGCATGGAACACGTAGGCATGGGCAAGCGCGTAGCCGAGACCATAGGCCGTGAGGGAGACCAGCCCGCCCTCGACCAGCTTCATGCGCAGGATTTCCCCGGTGTCCCAGCCGATCGCCTTGAGAATGCCGATCTCCCGGCGTTCCTCGGCGGACAGGCCGGTCGCCTTGTCCCAGGCCAGGATGAGAAAGGCGAGCAGGGCGCCGGACAGGACCACCAGCAGCAAGCCCTGGCGCCAGTCATAGACGCTCTCGTAGGTGCGCAGGATCTCCTCGCGCAGGATCGGCCGGCTATCCGGCAGGCGCTCGGCGATCTTGCGGGCAATGCCACGGACCTCGGCGGGGTTGGCCACCGTCAGCGCAAAATCGGTATAGACCCCTTCCGGAAAGGCAAACAAGGCGCGGTAATCGGCGGGGGACACCAGGAGCAGGTCACCGCTGACCAATTCAGTGTTCGCAGGCAGGACCCCGGCGATGCTGAAGGCGTGCGCCTGTCCATCCTGGCCGCGCAGGGACAGCACGTCGCCTGCGGCCAGGCCGCGCACGCGGGCCAGGGTGGCGCCGACGTGGGCACTGCCCGGGGCGATGGATTCTTGGGCCGGTGCCATGACGGTGGCGTTGGCACCCATGGCGGGATCGAAGTGATAGCCCCAGAGCCGGGCTTCGATGCGCGTGACCCCGCGCAGCCGACCCAGGCGTTCCAGATGCGAGGCCGGGATCAGGGCATGGCGACCGGCTTCGAGGCGCTGCACGACGATGTCCGGACTGGCCACCAGGCTCCGCGCGGCGATTTCCTTGAGCCCCTGGCTGTAAAGCAGGACGGTCGCGAGCAAGGCGACCACCCCGGTATAGACCCCCAGCAGGCTGAGCGTCTTGCCCGGCCGCCGACCCAGGGAGGCAACCACGAAATCAAGCCGGTAGCGGAATCGATGCCAGGTCTTCACGGCACGTCCGGCGTCCGTAGATGGGGGGGCGGCGGGACCAGGGCACCGCTCGGAAAATGCTCACGTGCGCCGGGGTGGTCCTGGAAGGCAGCGTGCAGGTCGGCTTGCGACGGATGCCGGGTGTAACGCGCCTCGGTGTGCAGGGCGAGGTCGGTCAGCCCCCAACGGGCCACCTGGGGACGCAGGGCGGCGCCAGGATCGGGTTCGCCGAGTGCGCCATCGACCAGGGCGAGGGTGAAGCCGCCCAGGGCCACGGCCAGGATCGAAAGCCCGAGGTGGGAGGGGCGTGGGCTAGAGATCGAGCTTGGGGTCGCGCGCGATCGCTTCGCGCCGTTGTCGAATCCGCTCGGCGGCGGTGTCGTCGCTGATCCGCACGCTGGACTGGTCGATGCGTCCGGCGTAGCGCTGGGCGACGATGCTTTGTCCGGGTTGATGCCAGCGGTGGATGACGTTTTGATGGCTTTCACCGTTGAGCGTCTTGATCGATTCGGTGTCCTTGGTCGGCACACCATATTTCTGGGTCAGGGCGCCGATCACGGCCTGGAAGTGCTTTTCCTCCAGGCTGACCGTGATGCCGGTCAGGGTGGCTTGATCGTAAAAATAGAACAGGGAACGCACCGGAACCCCGGCGATGGTTTCGCTGTCGTCTTTGCCCAACGCGCATATCCGGTCGGCGGTCGGCGTTTTCACCCCATGGCAGGCAAATTTTGGATTGCTGGCGATCTGGCTGGCGTGGGAGCCCAGAAGCACGCCCTTGAAGCCATAGGCTTCGGCCAGAGCGGCTTGAGACAGGCCACAGAACATCAGAACGGCGCAGAAACATGGCCAGAAGCGGAAGTGTTGGTTCATTAGAAAATCCTGATGCAAGGAAGGATAACTACTTTTGCTTGCGCGCCCCTGCGTCCAATTGTCGCAGGTGGTCGAGCTTCTCTCCGATCCTGGCTTCCAGGCCGCGCGGGGTCGGCACATAGAAGCGTGGCGGATCGGCCAGGTCGTCCGGGAAGTACTGTTCACCTGCGGCATAGGCTTCCGGTTCGTCGTGGGCGTATCGATAGGTCTTGCCGTAGCCGAGTTCCTTCATCAACCGGGTCGGCGCGTTGCGCAGGTGCAGGGGCACGGCCCGGCTGCCGTCCTCGCGCACGAAGGCGCGCGCCTGGTTGTAGGCGACGTAGCCGGCATTCGATTTCGGCGCGCAGGCGAGATAGACCAGCGCCTGGGCCAGGGCCAGTTCACCTTCCGGACTGCCGAGCCGCTCGTAGGTGTCGGCCGCGTTGAGCACGATCTCTGCCGCGCGCGGATCGGCCAGGCCGACATCTTCCCAGGCCATGCGGATCAGGCGCCGGGCCAGATAGCGCGGATCGGCGCCACCATCGAGCATGCGGCAGAACCAGTACAACGCGGCATCCGGGTTGGAGCCGCGCATCGACTTGTGCAGGGCGGAAATCTGGTCGTAGAAGGCCTCGCCGCCCTTGTCGAAACGGCGCAGCGAGGGCGACAGGGCCTGGGCGACGAATTCGGCGTCCAAGGTGTCACGGCCTGCGGTGCGCGCGGCAGCGGCCAGTTGCTCGACCAGATTGATGAGGCGGCGACCGTCGCCGTCGGCGAAGGCGACCACCCGCTGCTCTGCCTCCGGGGTCAGGGTCATGGGCGCATCGGCGTGCGCCACGGCGCGTTTCAGCAAGGCGCCCAGATCGGTTTCGGTGAGCGCCGCCAGCACGTAGACCTGGGCGCGCGAGAGGAGGGCGCCGACCACTTCGAAGGACGGATTCTCGGTGGTGGCGCCAATGAAGGTCACCCGGCCGGATTCGACATGGGGCAGGAAGGCGTCCTGCTGGGCCTTGTTGAAGCGATGCACCTCGTCCACGAACAGGATGGTCTGGCGGCCCTGGGATTGGTTGACCCGGGCGCGCTCGACCGCCTCGCGGATTTCCTTGACCCCGGCCAGCACGGCCGACAACTGGATGAAGTCAGCCTGGAAATGATGCGCGGTGAGGCGTGCCAGGGTGGTCTTGCCGACCCCGGGCGGGCCCCACAAGATCATCGAGTGCAGACGACCGGAGTCGAAGGCCAGGCGCAAGGGCATCCCGGGGCCGAGCAGGTGTTGCTGGCCGATCATCGCATCCAGGGTTGCCGGACGCAGGCGCTCGGCCAGCGGCGCGGCAGTGGCCTGCGTCGGGTCCGGAGCAGCGGAGAACAGATCTTGAGTCACGGCGGGATTCTAGCCCAGCCGCGGGTCCGGCCGGTCAGCCGGGAAACTGGCCACGCAGGTAAGCGATGATGTCCGAAGACTCGTACAGCCAGCGGGTCTGCCCGTTCGCCCCGGTGATCGCCAGGCAGGGCACCTGGGCCTTGCCACCCCCGTCGAGCAGGGCTTGGCGATGGATCGGATCATGCTGGGCATCGCGCAATTCGATGTTCAGCGACAGCCGGCGCAGCTCCTGGCGCACCTTGATGCAGAACGGGCAGGTGGCGAACTGGTACAAGGCCAGCTGCCGGCAGGCCTGGTCGACTGCGGCCTGGGCCTCGGGCGTGCGGACCACGCCGGTGGGCGCGGTCAGTCTTTCCTTGAGGAGCAGGAAGGGTCCCAGAATGGCGCGAAGGGTAAGGAAAAAAGCTCGGATCATGGGTTTCATGGCATGCGAGGGCGAGGGTTCAAGGTTTGGGGCGCCGCCTGAGGCTGGCGTTGGCCCGCGACGGCCGTTCGGCGCCGGAGCGGGTGGGGATGTCGAGCCAATGGACCTTCACGGTCTTGCCCTTGATCTTGCCGCTGGCCAGCCGGCGTTCGGCGGCGCGGGCGATGTCGCGCGCCACGGCCACGTAGCTCACCGTCTCGGCGATCTGGATCTTGCCGATCTGGTCGGCCCGGAAGCCGGCCTCGCCGGTCAGCGCGCCGAGGATGTCGCCGGGCCGCAACTTGTCCTTGCGGCCGCTCAGGATCAGCAGCGTGGCCATGGCCGGCGGCAGGGGCGTGTCGGCGCCGGGCGTCAGGTCGGTCAACGGGTGCCAGTCCACGGCCAGGCCGGTTTCCCGGGCGATGGCTTCGACGCGCCGACGCTGGTTGGCGCTGGCGAGACTGAGCGCCCAGCCATCCTGGTCGGCGCGACCGGTGCGGCCGATGCGATGGATGTAGACCTCCGGGTCGGGCGTCACGTCGACGTTGATCACCGCTTCCAGGTTGGCGATGTCGAGGCCGCGCGCCGCCACGTCGGTGGCCACCAGCACGGTGCAGCTGTGGTTGGCGAACTGCACCAGCACCTGGTCGCGTTCGCGCTGTTCCAGCTCGCCATGCAGGGCCAGGGCGTAAAAGCCCCGTTCGCGCAGCACGTCGAGCAGTTCCTTGCATTGCTGGCGGGTGTTGCAGAAGGCCAGTGCGCTGGTCGGACGGTAATGGTTCAGCAGATGGGCCACCGCTTCCAGACGCTCTTCCGGCGCGACCTCGTAGAAACGCTGGCGAATCTTGTCGGCAGCGTGACCCTCGGTCAGCTTCACCTCCTTCGGCTGGCGCATGAACTGGCGCGCCAATTGGGCAATGCCTTCCGGATAGGTGGCCGAGAACATCAGGGTCTGGCGCTGCCGGGGGCAGCGCTTGGCGATGTAGACGATGTCGTCGTGGAAGCCCATGTCCAGCATCCGGTCGGCCTCGTCCAGCACCAGGGTGTTCAGGCTGTCCAGGCTCAGGCTTTCGCGCTGGAGGTGATCCATGATCCGGCCCGGCGTGCCCACCACGATATGGGCGCCGTGCAGCAGGCTGGCCATCTGCGGCCGCATGATCGACCCGCCCACCAGCGACAGCACCTTGACGTTGTCCAGATAACGGGCCAGCCGGCGGATTTCCTGGGTCACCTGGTCGGCCAGCTCGCGAGTGGGGCAGAGCACCAGGGCCTGCACCGACAGGTCGCGCACGTCCAGGTTGTCCAGCAGCGCCAGGGCATACACCGCCGTCTTGCCGCTGCCGGTCTTGGCCTGGGCGATCAGGTCGTCGCCGGCCAGCGCCACCGGCAAACCGGCGGCCTGGATCGGCGTGGGTTCCAGATAGCCGAGCTTGCTCAGGTTGGCCAGGGCCGCCGGTTTCAGCGGCAGGCGGGCGAAGGCGCTATCGGGGGAAGAGGGGGGCAGGCGGTGAGGCATGCCGGATTGTACAGGGCGGGAGGGCGGTTGGCCCGCGTGCATCTGAGGTGCCGGATGTTGCCGGCAGTTATTCGGCCAATGCCGACCTTGATCCTCTGGTCAAACTCGGTCCGCAATGTGCCGGTTACATGCCGCTCAGCCGTTCATGGCGTTGAATGTCAGCTTCCTCATCCAGCGAACTCACACTCTCGACCCATTGTCGCCGTTGGCCTTTGCAGGCTCAGCGGCAGGAACCGCCTCACTCCTGACCTTCAGACACCGCTACCAATCGGACCGGTTACGACCCATACCCGCCCGTCGGGTTTCTCCACTGTTGCCCGACGTACAGCTACGGTCTTTTCGCGTTTCGCTTCTTCAAAGCGGCCATTCGCGATCTCCGGCAGTCGGCCACAAGCGGCCCATCAGCGTATTCTTCGATAGCGGCCATTCGTTAGCATACTCACTCGGCAGCGTTAGTTGACAAGCGGGTACGGAATACCCCGCGTCAGACGGTACGAGCCGAATCGCCCGGCACCTGGCCGGCAAGATCATCCCAATATGGGATGGGGCCAAACCGCTGCAGCAGGTGCTCGATGAATAACCTAGTCTTCTTCGGTGTAAGGCGCCGGCTTGGGTAAACCGCATTGATCGGATAGGTGGGCGGTATGTAGGCGGGTAGCAGCCGGACCAGTCCGCCATCGCGCAGATCCTGCCAAACATCCCACAACGGGCGCAGTGCCAGCCCGAGATCGGCATGGATCGCCTCGCGCAGGGCATCGCAATTGTTGGTATCGAGGTTGCCGCTGACTTTAACAGTCTCCTCCTCTCCACTCGGGCTCGTGAAGCTCCAATGGTCGGTACCGGCAAACAGCAGGGCATTGTGTCCGGCCAGCTCCTGCGGAGTGCGCGGTGCGCCGTATCGGGCCAGATAGGATGGTGTGGCGACGACCACCCGGCGATCCAGGCCGATCGACTTGGCGACGAGGCTCGAATCCTTCAACTCACCGATCCGTACTGCCAGGTCGTAACCCTGGTCGATGATGTCCACGATACTGTCAGTGAGATGGAGGGTGAGCTTGATTGCCGGATAACGCGTCAGAAACTCCGGCACCAGCGGAGCAATATGCAAGCGTCCAAAGGCGGCGGGCACAGTGACCTTGAGGTTACCCTTGGGCTCCTTGCTGCCGCGTGTCACAAGTTCTTCGCCCTCTTCCAGTTCGGCGAGGATGCGCACACAGTAGTGGTAGTACTCCGCCCCTTCATCGGTGAGGCTGAGCTGGCGCGTGGAGCGATTGAGCAGACGCACCCCAAGTTGTTCTTCAAGGCGCTGCAACCGCTTGCTCGCCACCGCAAGCGACATGCCGAGTTCACGCCCAGCCGAACTGAGGCTTCCCCCCTTCACCGCCTGGGTAAACACCATCAGGTCAGAGATGTTCTCAATCAGCATATTCTCAATAAATCAGAAACATTGTGTTAATAATTAAACATATTATCAATTCCTAAAAGACAATAGAAGATGCGTCTCGTCGAAACAAGCCGCAACCAAGGAGCCCACCATGACCCAGCCAAGCCGTGTTTTCCTGTATGCCGAATTCCAAGTATCCGTACCCTTCAGCGAGGGAGTCTGGCGGGAGGCGAATCCCGCCATGCACACCGTGCCGGGGCTACGCAGCAAAACGTGGTTGAGCGGCATCAACAGCCACTCCGTCGGCGGCTTCTACGAGTTCGATTCCCTTCAGAACGCCCGGGCCTATGCCGTGGGCATGCTGGCCGACTTCGCAAAGGCTGCGGATGCCAGCCTTACCGTCAAGCTGTTCGATGGCGACGTGGTGGCCGACGCGAGCAAGGACATGGGATCGCCTTACTTCGCTACCTGACCGTTACCGCAATCGAAACTGCTAGGGCAGATTGCAGCAATTGGCCAAAATCGTGCGTTGTCAAATGAGCGGCAAAAAATATGACTATTGACGAGTCAAAAACATACAGCGCATCAAGTCCGTCTGTGGAATTAATGCCCGGCACACTTGCGGGAATTATTGACTGGCAAGTTCTCGACGGGATTTTCAGCATCATCCAGCATTCGGATGACTCAACGTGGCGTCTTTACAGCAATAACACACCTCCGCCTGGCGGTAAAAAATCCAAAGAGGGGCGCCTCGAAAAACCTCACCCGAGCCTGCCCAGGTAAAATTGTCGCCACCTGATCCTCATCTTTGACCCGACCGCCATGAAGAAGCGCAGTGCCATCAAGACTGACCTGTTTGCCGACCAGCATC
>JBMOQW010000002.1:0-27510 GCA_049322515.1 Pseudomonadota bacterium | reverse complement strand
CAGAATTAACTCAGAAATATGAGCATCAGTCTTACCTTTTAGCTTCAGTCATCCCTAAAGATAACCTTTGCCCAAAACCAATGCCCACACCTCTTAAAGGCTGTTCTAACTTGTTAAAGATCAGTTCTCGCCGCGTTTTGCTTGCTGCGTTGAGCAGCGAGAGGCGCGCATTCTACAGAGGCTGGAAACACCGTCAAGCGCTTTTTTTAAAAAATTTAAAAAACCTTCATTCGATCGTCACACGTGCGAACTTGCGCTTGCCGACCTGGGCCACCACGGTACGCCCCGTGGCCACGATCAACGCCTTGTCGGTGACCTTGTCGCCATCCAGGCGTACGCCGCCGCCGTCGATCTGGCGCATCGCCTCGGAGGTGCTGGCGACCAGCCCGGCCTGCTTGAGCAATTGCGCCACAGGCAACCCATGATCGCCTCCGGACAGGCGCAATTCCGGAATGTCGTCAGGAATCGCACCTTGCCGGAACCGGGCCTCGAAATCAGCCAGAGCCTTGTCCGCGGCCGCGCGATCATGGAAGCGCGTAATGATCTCCTGGGCGAACCCGACCTTGATGTCGCGCGGGTTGCGGCCCGCCTCGACCTCGCGCTTCCATTGCCCGACCGTAGTCATCGATTCGAACGAGAGCAGTTCGATGTAGCGCCACATGAGGTCGTCGGAGACCGACATCAGCTTGCCGAACATCTCGCTCGGCGGCTCGGCGATGCCAATGTAGTTGCCAAGGGACTTGGACATCTTCTGGACGCCGTCCAGACCTTCCAGGATCGGCATGGTCAACACCACCTGGGGCTCCAGCGCGTAATGCTTCTGCAGTTCGCGGCCGACCAGCAGGTTGAACTTTTGGTCAGTGCCGCCGAGTTCCACATCGGCCTTCATCGCCACCGAGTCATAGCCCTGGATGAGCGGATAGAGGAATTCATGGATGGCGATCGGTTGGCCACCGGCATAGCGTTTGGAAAAATCGTCGCGCTCCAGCATCCGCGCCACGGTGTGCTTGGCCGCGAGCTGGATCAGGTCCGCGGCGCTCATCTCACCCATCCAGCTCGAGTTGAACATCACCAGCGTCCGTTCAGGATCGAGGATCCTGTAGATCTGCTGTTCGTAGGTCTTGGCATTCTCGATCACGTCGTCGCGCGAGAGCGGCTTGCGGGTGACGTTCTTGCCCGTGGGGTCGCCGATCATGCCGGTGAAGTCGCCAATCAGGAACATCACCTCGTGGCCGAGTTCCTGGAACTGGCGCAGTTTGTTGATCAGGACGGTGTGGCCGAGGTGGAGATCGGGCGCGGTGGGGTCGAAGCCGGCTTTGACGCGCAGTGGCTTGCCGCGCTTGAGCTTTTCGACCAGTTCAGCTTCGACGAGGATTTCCTCGGCGCCGCGCTTGATGAGATTCAAGGATTCTTCGATGGACGGCATGACTTTCAGGGGGTCGGGTGACGGGGCCTCCGGCCCCGGGAGCCGGCCAGTTTAGCCTAATCCCCGCCACCTCGGCAGCCCACGCCCCCCGGGGCGCCAGCCGTTATGCCACGACGAAATCGATGACGATCTGCTCGGTGCTTTGCTCCAGATACTGGATGTCGACGCGGTGGCCGTAGCGCTGTTGCATCTGCTGCAGGAGCGGAATCGGATTGTGGTCGTTGATGAAGCGCATGCGTTCGCCGGCAGCCAATGAATCCAGCGCGCCGAAGATCGCGGCATGCCGGAAGCGCTTGGCGATACCCCGGGCATCGAAGACATAGATGCCATCCGGACGATTGTGGTTGTGGGCAGTGTGGATCGGGATCATCTCGGGACTCCTTGTGTCATGGTGGCGTGCACCTTACGAGATCGGCGCCGAATCGGGCCTTGACCCTGGTCAAGCGCCGCCCAGTGAACGAATGGGGGGCTTGCGAAAAGTCAAAGCCGGACGCGTCCGGGCTGCCAACAATAGCGCCCAGTCCCCTTCGTGATGGAGCCCAAATGACTCGACTCAGCCAATACCTGACCCAGGACCACGCCGACTGCGACGCGCTTTTCGCCGATGCCGAAAACGCGGTGTCCGAGCACGACTGGCCACTTGCCAACCCACGCTTCGCGGCGTTTCGCGAGGCGACCCTGCTGCACTTCGCACGCGAGGAGGACCTCCTGTTTCCCGCGTTCGAGGCGCAGACCGGCATGAGCCACGGCCCGACCCAGGTGATGCGCGCCGAGCACACCCAGATCCGGGCCCTGCTCGACCAGATGGCCGCGGCGCTGACACAACGCAGCGCCAGCCAGTTCCTCGACTCCTCGGAAACCCTGCTCATGTTGCTGCATCAGCACAACATCAAGGAGGAACAGATCCTCTATCCGATGAGTGACCAGGCCCTGGCGGAACATGCAGCGTCCCTGATCGCCGCCATGCAGGCCCGCACCGAACTGTGACTGCCATGCCCGACTTCATCGATCTCGACTGTCGTGGCCTGGAACCGCCCGAACCGATGGAGCAAGCGCTCAACGCGGCCGCGCAGCTAAAAACCGGGCAGGTCCTGCGCCTGCGCATCCATCGGGAACCCTTTCCGCTGTATGAGTTGCTCGACGGCCTGCGCCTGCACCATCGCACGGCGCGTCTCGACAGCCAGGATTTCCTGGTCCACATCGAGCGCCCCTGAATGCTGCCCGGACTACGGCCTGAACAGGGACCGCCATTCGCCATACCATTGGCTTTCTTCCTCGCCGCGCCGCCCTGGCTCGCGCTGGCCGGGCTCATCATGGCCCTGGCGCCGGAGACCTGGACCACCTCGCGCTGGCATCCGGTCAGCCTGGCGCTGGCGCATCTGGTCGGACTCGGCTTTCTCGGCCTGGTGATGCTCGGCGCGCTCAGCCAGATGCTGCCCGTGGCAGCCGGCGCCCGCCTGCCGCACACGGCCCGCCTAGGCTGGGCCAGCGTAGTCCTGGTGAGCCTCGGCGCGCCCGCCCTGGCCTATGGCATGACGACGGGCGACGCCTGGCTGCTCGGCGCACCGCTTGTAGCCCTCGGACTCGGCGTCACGGCCGTGGCCGGCTTGTGGGGGCTGAGTCATGCACCGCGTGGCGCCACCCGGACCGCCATGGCGCTGGCCCTGGCTGCCCTGCTGGCCGTGGCTGTGCTTGGACTCGGCCTGTCCGGCTGGCTCGCCGGGTCATGGCAACCCGTGTCGCTGCCTACCTGGATCGACCTGCATGTCGGCCTCGCCCTGGCCGGCTGGGTCGGGCTGCTGGTGATCGGCTCGGCCTATCCCGTGGTGCCCATGTTGCAGATCACCCCCAATTACCCGGCCTGGCTGACCCGGGTCCTGGCACCCGGGCTGGCCGGCCTGCTGGCACTCTGGGCAGGGGCCCGGGCAATGGAATGGCCCGGGCTTTCCGATCTCGCGGGTGCCGGGGTGATCCTGGCCCTGCTCGGCTTCGCCGCAGTCACCCTGGACCTGCAGCGGCGTCGCAAGCGCAAACGCGGCGATGCCACCTTGCGCCTTTGGCGCCTCGGCATGGCCAGCCTGTTGGCTGCCGGACTGCTAAGCCTGCTCGGCCCGCGGCTGATGCCCGCGCAGTCGGAATCCTGGAGCCTCGTCGTGGGGGTGCTGTTCCTGCTCGGGTTTGCCAGCGCGGTGGTCCATGGCATGTTGCTCAAGATCGTACCCTTCCTGGCCTGGTTCCATCTCCAGGCCCAGTCGGCACCGGGCCGCAGTGAGGCCGGGGGCATGAAGGGCTTCATCCCGGACCGCCAGGGCGACCGCCTGTTCTGGCTGCATGCCGGCGCCGTCGCCCTGCTGGTGGCTGCGCCAGCCTGGCCGGTCCTCTCGGTGCCGGGCGGTCTGCTGCTCGCGCTTGGCGCACTGTGGCTGGAATACTGGCTCTGGCAGACCCGGCGCCGGTTCCTGGCGCTGGGCGGCCGGACCCGCTGAACCCGAAGGATCGTCGATGACCTTGCCGCCCCGGGTTGCCACCCCCTTACCGCTGTCCCGACGGCTCGCCGCCGCGCCACACCGGCTCTTGTTCCTGCTCGGCGCTTGCCAGCTGCTGGCCGGCCTCCTGTGGTGGGGCTTTGCGCTCGAAGCCCGGCTCGACGGGCTGCCCGGACCGGACGCGATCCCGGGGGCCGCGGCGCATGGCTGGCTGATGTTCTACGGTCTCTTCCCTTTCTATATCTTCGGCTTCCTGTTCACTGCCCTGCCCAACTGGGTCGAGCACGGCCGGGTGCCGCCCGCCACCTACCTGACCAGCGCAGGACTGCTCGGCCTTGGCGTGCTGCTCTTTTATCCGGGCCTGTCGATCCCCGGCCTGGCCGGTCTCGCGGCACTGATCCACGCGCTCGGCTTCGGTCTCGGCCTGCAGGGCCTGTGGCAACTGCTGCGCGGCAGCCGGCAGCCCGACTTGCGCCAGCCCTGGCTGGCCTGGTCGGCCTGCCTGGCCGGCTTGATCGGTGAACTGGTCTTTGCCTGGGGCGCGCTGATCGACCAGGCCGAAGGCCTGCGCATCGGGCTGATCATCGCGGCCTGGGGCTTTCTTGCGCCGCTGTTTCTGGCCGTCTGCCACCGCATGGTGCCGTTCTTCACCAGCCGGGTGGTCAAGAACTATGTCATGGTGCGGCCCTATGCACCGCTCGGATGGATGGTCGCCGCCTGTCTCGGCCACGGATTTCTCGAGAGTCTCGCCTTGTATCGCTGGACCTGGCTCGTGGACCTGCCGCTAGCCGGCATCACGGTCTGGTTCATCAGCCGCTGGGGCATCGCCCGCGCCCTGCCCGAGCGCCTCCTGGCCATGCTGCACATCGCCTTTGTCTGGGCGGCGATCGCCTTTGCCCTCCATGGCCTGGACAGCCTGCTGGCCGGACGGCTCGGGCTGGCGCCGCTGCACGCACTGGGCATCGGCTTCTTCGCCAGCATGCTGCTGGCCATGGCCTCGCGGGTCAGCCTGGGCCACTCCGGGCGCCCGCTCAAGGCCGACCGCCTGACCTGGATGTTGTTCTGGGGCGTGCAAGGGGCCGCCGTGCTGCGCATGGCCCCGGACCTGTTCCCGGACTGGATTCCCGTCCGCGCCATGAGCCTGTCCGGCCTGGTCTGGTTACTGGCGTTCGGCCTCTGGGTGGTTCGCTATGCGCCGCTGTCCTGGCGCGCCCGGGCCGATGGCAAGCCGGGCTAGAATGGCCACCATGCACCAACTTTCCTGGCCCCTCCTTTCCTTGCGCCTGGGCTCGATTCGCCCACTGGGCCCCGAAGGACTGGCCAGCGCGATCGACAAGCAGCCCGCCCCCGGGCCGGTGTGGGTAGGCGAGTCCGGCATCGAGGGGGACCAGCAGGCTGACCGTGTGCATCACGGCGGTCCGGACAAGGCCCTGCACCATTATCCCGCCGAGCACTATGCCGCCTGGCGTGAGGAGCTGCCGGACCCGGCCGGCTGGGTGATCGGCGGCTTTGGCGAGAACCTGGCCACCGAGGGCCTGACCGAGGCCACAGCCTGCCTGGGCGATGTCTACCAACTGGGTGCCGCACGGCTCCAGATCAGCCAGGGACGCAGTCCCTGCCGCAAGCTGAACCTGCGCTTCGCACGGCCGGACATGCTGGAACGGGTCCTGGCCAGCGGCCGCACCGGCTGGTATTACCGGGTGCTCGCGCCGGGCCGGGTGCAGCCGGATGACCGCCTGGTGCTGATCGAGCGCCGCCACCCGGACTGGACCGTGGCACGCCTGTACCGAAGCCTGTTCGGGCCAGAAGCCGACCGCGTGCGCTGGGCCGCGTTGGCCAACCACCCGGCCCTGTCCGCCAGTTGGCGGCAACGCGCCAAGGCCCGGCTCGGCTAGGCGTTCGGGGGGCGCCGGCCGGTGGCCAGGGCATAGATGCGCAGCAAGTCCGCCTCGGACACATCGACATAGGTATCGAGCTGGCTCAGGGCATAGACGAAGTCCTCATGGCGGATCGCCGGTTTTTCCTCGACCGACGCGGGTGTTTGCCACCAGCGGTTCAGGTGGGCCGGATAGCGGCGCCAGGCGAAGGGCGCGTTGAGCAGCACCGCCAGCAGCACCAGCAGGGCCGCGTTGAGTGCGACCGGCGCGAGCACGAAGCCATAGCCCAGGCCGGTGATCGCCGGCCCGCCGATCACCGAGACCAGGGCCGTGGCGCCCCCGGGCGGATGCAGGCAGCGCAACAGGTGCATGGCGGCGATCGCCAGGCCGACCGCGAGGGCCCCGGCCAGGAAGGGATCGTCGAGCCCCTGGGCACAGGTCACGCCGATCAGCGCCGACACGACGTGGCCGCCAAATACCGGCCAGGGCTGGGACAAGGGCCCATGCGGCAGGGAAAACAGCAACACCGTGCTGGCGCCCATGGAGGCCACCACCGGCAGCGCGACCTGGGCACCGAGCAGCCAGCCGCTGACCATGAACAGGGTCAGGATCGCGACCAGGCCGCCCAGGGCCGAGACCAGCCGCTCACGCGGCGTCAGGGGCACCGCCTCCAGACCCAGCAGCGCGCGCCAGGAGATTTTTCCAGACATGCTCAGCCTCTCGTTGCTTCGACGCCTGGATTATGCCGACGTGGCGCCGGCGGGCGATTGACCGGCATCAAATGCACCGGGTTGCTTTTAGTCAAGGCGACCCACCCGCGACCTTCTTAAGCTGGCGCCCGTCACTTCACCCGTCGAGGAGTCCGCCATGAATCTGCAACGCATGTTTGAAGAAAGCGAAAACAAGGCCGTGCTGGTGTTCGTCACCATCGCGATCCTGGCCCACTTTGTCCTGATGTGGTTGTTCGACATCGTTTGAACCGCGCCTGAACAAAGCCAAGGGGCGTCCTGGACGCCCCTTTTTCATTGCCGGTCGCTGCCGGGTTCAGTGACTGGTGCCGGCCGACAGCCGGGTCTTGTTCCAGACGTTGTACTTGCCGACCGGGCGCTTCATCGGCAGGCGCTTGATCTCCTTCAGGGTCCGGGCGTCGTAGACGATCACGGCGCCATCCATTTCCCAGAGCGACACCAGGGCGTATTTCCCGTAGCGGTCGAACTCGACGTGGGTCGCGGTCTTGCCCGGCTCGGGGCGCAGGTCGGCGACGATCTCCAGAGTCCGCTTGTCGATCACGTGCATGACCTCGCGGTTCTTGCCGAAGAACACGTCGGCCCAGGCGTAGGGGGTGTTCTCGTGGCTACGCAGGAAGAAGCCGGGGCCGGCGGTGGGGATCACCTTGAGGGTCTTCCACTGCTTCATGTCGATGACCTGGATGTGGCCGTTCTTCAGGTTGGGCGAGGCCATCACCGGGTGGATCTTGCCCTCGGGGTCGGTCCAGTCCCAGGTGATGCCGGAACCCAAATGCGGCATGCCCGGGATATCCAGGTCGGCGATCTTGCGACCGGCCGACAGGTGCAGCACCTGGCCCTTGGGCACGTCGCGCGAGGCGCCGATCAGGTAGTCGTAGTTCTGGTCGAAGAAGAAATCATCGAGGATCTGGTCCGTGGCGATCGGCCGCACCGGCAGTGGGCCGGGTTCGGCAATCGCCTCCTTGAACTGGTAGTCGTGCACCAGGCCCTTGTAGACCGGGCGTCCGTCATAGGGGATTTCCCAGACCTCCGGGATGTCCTTCAAGGCGGCGATGAAGCTCTTGCGCGGCCGGGCGTCGTATACCGCCGACACGCGCGAGGTCTTGCCGTTGGCGCCCTGGACCGGGATCACCTTGACCAGCGACAGATCGCTGCCCTTGAGCGCCACCAGGGTGTGCGGCAGGTAGTTGGCCACCATCACGTATTCGCCGTCGCTCGACACCGCGACGTTGCGGGTGTTGATGCCGGCGCGGATTTCCGCCACCACGACCAGGTTCCAGAGATCGTACTTGGTGATCCAGCCGTCCCGGCTGGCCCAGTAGACGTAGCGGCCGTCCGGGGTGAACTTGGGCCCGCCATGCAGGGCATAGCGGGTCTGGAAGCGGTGGAACGGTTCCATGATGTCGCCATCGAGCACGCTGATGTGATGGTCGCCATGCTCGACCACCAGGGTGACGTTGGTCGGGTCGGCCTTGAACACCGGCTGGGCCGGCAATTCCATGGCTTCCTGATAGCGCAGGTGGGAGGCGCGGATGTCGTCGGCGTCCCACTTGGGCGGGATCGAATTCGGGGTGTAGATCCACTCGGCCAGGACCTTGATCTCGTCAGGCTTGAGCAGGTCCTTGAAAGCCGGCATCTGGGTCGCCGGCAAACCCTCGGCGATGGCTTTCACGGCGTCCGGTTTCTTCAGGCGGGCCAGCGATTCCGGCAGCAGGGTCGGCCCCATGCCGCCCAGGCGGTTCGGCGCGTGGCAGGACAGGCAGTGGGTTTCGTACAGCTTGACCGGATCGGGCGCTGCCTGGGCCGGCAAGGAGAGTCCGCTGAGGGCGGCCAACAAGAGTAGGTATCGCATGAGTCAGGCTTCCTGAAGTTGCGGTTGCGTGAGGCCGATTTCCTCGTCGGTCAGATAACAGCCCGGGTCTTCCGCCCAGAAATCCCCGCTGGTCTGCCAGGCGCGTACCCGGGTGTTGCCGTTGCAGATGGCCCGGTGTGCGCACTCGGCGCAGCGGCCGCCGACCGGGCGGGGCGACTGCTTGAGACCGGCCATGAGCGGGTCCGAGACATCCGCCCAGATGTCACCGAACGGCCGCGTCTTCACGTTGCCGAGCGGGTAGTTCCACCACATGGTGTCCGGATGCACGTCACCCAGGTTGTCGATGTTGGCGACGTTGACCCCGGAGGCGTTGCCGCCCCACTGGACCAGGCGGTCGCGCATGCGCTCGACCTGTTCGGGGAAGCGCGCGGCGATCCAATGCAGCAGGTAGACGCCGTCGGCGTCGTTGTTGCCGGTCACGTACTCGCGCGGCCGGCCGTCGTTCAATTGCCGCCAGCAGCGCTCGAACAGCAAGTCCATGGCGGTCCGGGTGGTGCGGAAGTGGGCGTCGTCCTTGCGGTTCTTGTTGCCGCGCCCGGCGTAGTTGAGGTGCGAGAGGTAGAACTTGTCGATGGCCTCGGCTTCCATCAGGTCGAGCAGCGCCGGGAAGTCGGCGGCGTTCTCCTGGGCCAGGGTGAAGCGGATGCCGACCTTGGCGCCGGCCGCCTTGCACAGGCGCACGCCGTTCAAGGCGGCGTCGAAGCTGCCGGCCTTGCGCCGAAACCGGTCGTGGGTGTCGCGCAGGCCGTCCAGGCTGATGCCGACGTAGTCGAAACCGGTCTCGGCGATGGCGCGGACGTTGGTTTCATCGACCAGGGTGCCGTTGCTGGACAGGCCGACGTAGAAACCCAGGGCCTTGGCGCGGGCGCCGATCTCGAAGATGTCCGGGCGCAGCAGCGGCTCGCCGCCGGACAGGATCAGCACCGGCACATGGGCGGCCTTGAGGTCGTCCATGACCCTAAATACGTCCACCGTGGAAAGCTCGCCGGGAAAGTCCTTGTCGGCGGAGATCGAGTAGCAGTGCTTGCAGGTCAGGTTGCAGCGCCGGACCAGGTTCCAGATCACCACCGGACCGGACGGTTTGCCGCGCGACCTGGAAGCGGTCGGATTCAGGATTTCCTGCATGAATTGCGTGACACGGAACATGATCAATCTCCCAGCCGCAAGCCGGTCTTCTTCAGGATGCGGCGGCTGTACAGGATGTCGTTGGAACGGCAGGCGCGGCCGAGGATACGGCCGATCTCGGCGGCGTAGCCGATCACCTCGGCGCGGTCGTGGCCATGCACCATGGCGAACAGGTTGTAGGGCCAGCGGCCGCCGGCGCGCGGGCGGCGGTAGCAATGGCTGACGAAGGGCAGGCGGCCGACCCGCTCGCCCAGTTCGTCGACCCGGTCGTCGGCGACGTTCCACACCGTCATGCCGTTGGCGCGATAGCCGAGCGCGTAATGGTTCGGCACCGCGCCGATGCGCCGGACCACGCCGGCGGCCAGCATGGCCTGGAAGCGCGCCATGACTTCCTCCGGCGCCACCCCGAGCTGTTCGGCCAGGGCGTGGTAGGGCCGCGCGGTCAGCGGCAGGCCGGCCTGGCTGGCGCGCACCAGGGCGCGGTCGAGATCGTCCAGCGCGACGCGGTTCATGCCTGCAACCTCAGTTCGACGAAGAACTCCCGCTCCTTGGGAAAGCGGTACACCTTGTGGCCGGTCATGGCCTCGATGTAGGCGAACGCCGATTCGACCGCCTCGGGCGTTTCGGCGGCGCCGACGAACCACATGTTGAGCGGATGCTCGCGTTCGTAGTTGTGGGCGATCTCGGGCTGAGCGTTGACGAACTCGGCGACCCGCTCGAAATCGCGCTCGCCCACCGCCATGGCGGCCAGGACGTTGGCGCCGCCCATGCGGTCGGCGTTGAACAGCGGACCGAAGCGGGTCAGCACCTTGTCGGCGAGCAGGCGCTCGATGCGCTGGATCAGTTCGTCCTCGGCCAGGCCGAGTTCCCGCCCGACCACCGCGAACGGCCGCTCGCAGATCGGGAAACCGCCCTGCAGGGCGTTGATGATGCGGCGGTCGATTTCGTCCAGGGAAACCATCGGCGTCACGCGCGTCATCTCAGGCCGCCTTGGCCAAGGGCGCGTAGCGCGCGCCACACTGCTTGAAGCGGCGTCGGGAAAACAGGGGCTGGGCATCCGCCGCAGTGACACCGACCAACGTGCGCAGACGGTCCACCTCGGCCAGCACGGCTTCCCGGTCCTGGCCATGCACCATGGAAAACAGGTTGAAGCGCCAGTCGGGCAGGCGGCGCGGACGCTGGTAGCAGAGCGTCACGGCGGGCTGGCCGGCAAGCAGCCAGCCAACCGCATCGAGGTCGGCCTCGGGGATGTCCCAGACCACCATCGCGTTGGCGTGGTAGCCGAGCTCGCGATGGCGCACCACAACCCCGAAGCGGCGGATCACGCCGAGGCCGATCAGCCGCTCCAGCCTGGCCAGGACCGCGTCCTCGGTCCAGCCGCAACGGGCGGCCAGCGCCGCGTAGGGCCGCGCGACCAGGTCCAGACCACCATCCAGGGCACGGGTCAGGACATGATCCTCGGCGACCAGGGTGGCGCGCAGGCGGGCCACATCCACGGCCGGGCCGACCGGATCGAGATGACCCCGGGCATGGGCCAGGTCGAAGCCAAGGTCGATGTGGTAGTCGGCCTCCATGGGCAGGTCGAGCGGGCGCAGCCCGGTGCGCCGGCGAATTTCGTCCAGCACCTCGGCGACTCGTTCCCGGCTGGCGGCGGTGACCACGAACCACAGGCTGTAGCGATGCTCGCGTTCGTAGTTGTGGTTGACCTCGGGGAAAGCGTCGATGACCGCCGCCACGGCGTCGATGCGCTCGGGCGGACAGGCCACCGCAGCCAGGGTACTCCAGCCCAGGACATGGGGCCGGAACACGGCACCGATCCGCGACACATGCCCCCGGTCCTGGAGATCGGCCAGGCGCGCCAGCACCTCGGCCTCGCCGACGGCGAGCTGCACGGCCAGTTCTGCGTAGGGGCGCGGAACCAGGGGGAAGCCGCGCTGCCAGTCGTTGAGCAGGCGGAATTCGAGCGGGGAGAGGACGGTGTTCATAGGCCGAAACGATGCGCGCGGGCGGTGAAGAAAATGCCGCTGGGGGCGTCGGCAGGCAGTTCGGTGAGCTTCTTGAAACTGGCCGTGTCATACACCTCCAGGCGGTTGCCGTCACGGACCGAAAGCCAGACGGCCTCGCCGCGCGGGGTGAACTCCATGTGCAGCACGGGGCCGACCCGAGCAGGGAGCAGGGGCCCCTCCGGGGATGCGACCGGCCGCGAGTGGTCGCCGACCGCCGCAATGGGTCGGTCCCCCGCCGCGACAGGGTCGCACCTTGCTTCGCAAGGCACTGCTCCGCTTTCTGCGGCGGTCCTCCCGGGCCGCAAGGTCTGGACGATCTTCTGGCTCGGCACGTCGATCACCTGCACGGTGTCGTAGTGCGGGAAGGCGAAGTTGACCCACAGGCGGCGACCGTCCGGCTGCGCCATCACGAACACCGGCTGGCCGGCCACCGGAATCACGCCGACCTGCGTCCAGCTGGCGACATCGACGATCACCACTTCGTGGCGCCCGACCCCGGGAATGAAAGCCAGGCCGCCGACCATGGCCCAGGTTTCCAGATGCGGCATCTTGTACACCGGCAGCTTTTCCTCGCCCCGGCCATAGTCGGGCAAGGCGCGCTTCACGCCCTGGTCGAGGTTCCAGGTGTCGAGCACGGCGATGCCGTTCTCGCCGTACAGGCCGGCCACGTACCAGCGGCCGTCTGGTGAGATGAGGGCGTCGTAGGGCTGGGTGCCGATGTTCGTGAACTTGGTCAGCCTGGGCGACTTCGGATCGTCGGCCAGATCGGCGACCCAGATCTCGCCCTTGTCCCACAGGCTGAAGGCGAAGCGATTGCCGGGCAGGTCCTCCAGACCGATCACCTTGGACTCGGTCGGAATGTCGGCGACCAGGTCGAGGGTGTCGGCGGCGAAGATCTTCACGCCGCCGGGCGTGTAGTTGGCGGCGGCGATGAAGCGGCCGTCCTGGGAGATGGCGCCACCGATGGAGTTGCCGGACTGGATCACCCGCTTGACCACCTGGCCGGTCAACAGATCGACCTTGGTCAGGCCGCCGTCGCGGCCGAACACGTAGGCATGACGCGCATCGCGCGAGAACACCGCCGAGGCGTGCGACAGGTCGCCCAGGCCTTCGATGCGGCCGAGGCTGGTCTTTCGGGTGGTGTCGAGCCATTGCAGGCTGCCCTTGGCCCGCTCGATGGCGATGCCGAGGTCGCCGGTGCCGCGCAGCTCGGCGGCGCCGGCGAATGGCGTGGCGACGAGCAACAGGCCGGCGAGCAGCGTCTTAACGAACGTCATTCGGAAATCCCTCCTTCAGCTTGACGACAATCCAGTGCGCCTCCGACTCGGTGACGAACGGCCGCCAGGGCGGCATCGCGGTGCCCGGGATACCGTCCAGGATCACCGCCGTCATGGTCTCCAGCGGGCGTTCCTGCATCGCCTCGGCGGTGAGCGGCGCGCCCAGGCCGCCGGTCAGGCGCAGGCCGTGGCAGAAGCCGCATTCCTGGCGCACCAGATGGATCAACTCGCGCTCGCGGGCCGGCGTCGGGGCGTCGGCCGAAGCGCAGAACGGGGCCAGCAAGGTGGCGAAAAGAGCGAGTCTGGCGATCATCGATTCGGTGTCCTTCGGGTTTGGCCAGCCGCCGTCAGGCGGCTGGCCAAACCCGGCCGCCGGCGCGGCCGGAATGGTCACATCAATACACGTCGTGGATGGTGTTGTAGACGTTGAACTTGCCGGTCGGAGTGACCAGGCGCTTGTCCTTGATCACCGCCTTCAGCGTGCGCGTCTTGTCGTCCATCACCACCAGGGCCGACTCGCCGTTCTTCGGACCCCAGACCGAGAACCAGACCTCGTCACCCGCCTTGTTGTACTCGGGGTGGGTGACCCGGCCCTTGCTGATGCCGGCCAGCTCGGCGATGTTGATCACCTGGGCCGGCTTTTCGAGGTTCTTCAGGTCGAACACCGACACCGACTTCTGGGCCACTTCGTCCGGCGACAGGGCGGCATCGACCCAGAGGTTCCTCGACTTCGGATGGGTCTTGATGAACAGGCTGCCATTGCCGTGATTCTTCAAGGTCCGCACCACCTTCCAGGCGTTCTTCTTGTGCTTGGCCGGGTCGGTGCCGATCACCGCGACGGTGTCGTCGCCCAAGTGGCCGGTGGCCCAGACCGGACCGAACTTGGTGTCCTTCCAGTTGGCGCCCCGACCCGGGTGCGGCTTGACACCGACCTTGACGTTGGCGGCCAGCTTGCCGTCCTTGGTGTCGACCACCGACACGGTGTTGCGCATGTTGGCGGCGACCAGGAAGTAGCGCTTGCTGGAGTCCCAGCCCCCGTCGTGCAGGAAACGCTCGGCCTCGATCTCGGTGGTCTTCAGGTTCTTCAGGTCGGAGTAGTCGACCAGCAGTACCTTGCCGGTTTCCTTCACGTTGACCACGAACTCGGGCTTGATGTGCGAAGACACGATGGAGGCAACGCGCGGCTCCGGGTGGAACTCCTGCTCGTCATAGGTGTAGCCGCGCGTCGACACGACCTTCTTCGGTTCCAGGGTGAAGCCATCCATCAGCACGTAGGCGGGCGGCCAGTAGGACCCGGCGATGGCGATCTTGTCCTCGAAGCCCTTGAACTTGGAGGTGTCGATCGAGCGGGCATCGGAACCGGTGCGGATGGTGGCCACGGTCTGTGGCGTTTCCATCCACAGGTCGATCAGGTTGATCAGGCCGTCGCGGCCGGTGGTGTACAGGTAGCGGCCGGATTTGGAGATGCGCGAGATATGTACCGCGAAGCCGGTCTTCAGGATGGTGACGATCTGCTTGCTGTCGCCGTCGATCAGGGCCAGCTCGCCGGAGTCACGCAGGGTGACCGAGAACAGGTTGTCGAGGTTGAGCTTGTTCATCTTCTTCTTGGGCCGCTGGTTCTCGGGAATCAGCAGTTTCCAGGACGCCTTCATTTCCTTCAGGCCCCACTCCGGCGGGGTCGGCGCCGGATGCTGGATGTAGCGGGCCATGACATCGATCTCCGCCTCGCTCATCTCGTTCGAGGTCCCGAAGCCGGGCATGCCGCCGGCGGTACCGTAGTTCATGAACACCTTCAGGCTCTCGGTGCCGATCTTCTGCATCAGGTCGGGCAGCAGGGCCTTGCCGGTGGCGCCTTTGCGCAGCACACCGTGGCAGCCGGCACAGCGATCGAAATAGATCTGGCGTGCCTGGTCGAATTCGGCCTTGGACATGGCCGGCGCGTTCGGGTCGGAGGATTGATACATCTCAAGCTTGCCGGCGCCCGAACCGGCACCGGCCAGGTATTGCGCCTCCGGCGAGGCTTGGTGATCGGTCTTGGGATCGGCAGCCCAGGCTGCGCCGACGGCGAGCGGCAGCAGGGCCAGCATCAGGGTTTTGCCTAGCGGCTTGACGTTCATTTCTTGCTTCTCCTTCCTACAGGGTTGCCACGAAAAGACCTTGCGGTCAGCGTGGCCAGACCTTACTCCCGACCGGGTGGGGGCCAACCTTGACCAATGTCAACTCACCCAGGAACTCGTCTGGGGTCGGTTGATAAATGTCAAAGGTCGCCCGACCGCTTCGTTCCTACCATGCGTCCCACATTCAACGGACAAGGAAAGGACGGAACATGGTCATCGAACCGGTCGAGATCGCGGATTTCTTCGCGGTGTTCTTTTCCGCCGCCATGGTCATCGTGGCCGGCGGCCTGTATGCCCTGCTGTTCGCCTATGCCCGGCTGCGCAGCGCGCCGCGCCTGATGCCCCTGGCCTACACCGCCTATGCCGTGCTGTTCGTCGCGGTGATGGTGCTGGCCGACGTGGCCCACCTGTTCAACAACACGTTCTGGACCTTCATCGTCGTGCTGATGGTGGTGGGCTATCTGATCGCGCCGCATGCCATCTGGCACCTGTGCGTGCGCACCCACGAAGCCGAGCACGAGGACGAAGCCGCGTCCGACAAGGTTTTTCAACAGTCCTGACAGGAGGAACACGCCATGGCACAGGAACTCTGGTGGGCATCCCCATCCTTTTGGCGCAAGACGGCCATCTGGGTGACCGGATTCTCGTTCGTGATTCTGATTTTTCTCACCTTCGACACGATGTCGTACATCCAGGCAGGCGGCAAGCAAGTGCCTGGTTACGCGATCATCAACCAGCGGGTCGATTACCAGTTCAACGAGGAACAGAACCGCTACCTGCCGGTGATCGGGCCGGAAGACCCGCTGTTCGGCAAGGTGCTGAACGAGGAAGAAGCCGAAGCCCTGGTGTCCAAGGGCAAGATGACCACCCAGGCCAAGAACTGCATGCAGTGCCACACCCTGCTCGGCAACGGCGCCTACTTCGCGCCCGACCTGACCAAGTCCTGGCTTGACCCGATGTGGGGCTCGCGCGAAACCCGCGAGGAAACCATGGTGGCGTTCCTGATGGACCCGTCCGACAAGCTGCACAACAGCGTCGGCCGGCGCATGCCCAACCTCGGCATCACCGAGGAAGAGGCCCGTGCCACGGTCGCCTTCCTGAAGTGGATGAGCGCCATCAACACCTTGGGCTTCCCGCATAACTTCAAGGCCATCGACCAGTCCGACGCCCCCGCCCCAGCCGCAGAACCGGCCCCGGCCGAGGCCGCGCCCGCTGTCGACGCCGCGCCGGCTCAACTGTAAGGAGAACTCACATGGCAGCGCTTGGCATTTTTGATACCGCCAACCTGAACGGTGGCCAGAAACTGGCAATCAAGTACTTCACCGTCTCGTTGGTCTTGTTCGGCGCCCAGGTCCTGTTCGGGATGCTGGCCGGCTTCCAATACCTCAACCCCGATTTCCTGTACGGCGTGATCGACTTCTCGGTCAACCGCACCCTGCACGTCAACGCGCTGGTGGTGTGGCTGCTGTACGGCTTCCTGGGCGGCGTGTACTGGATCCTGGAGGACGAGGCGCAACACCCCGTGGTCGGTCTGGGCTTGGGCAACCTGATCTTCTGGATTCTCACCAGTGCGGTCACCGTGGTGGTGCTGGTCTTCCTGCTGATCCAGGTCGGTCCCGCCGAGATGAAGACCATCTGGCTGATCATGGAAGGCCGCGAGTACCTGGAGGCACCACGCTGGGCCGACATCGGCATCGTGGTCTCCGTGCTGGTGTTCTTCTTCAACGTCGCCGCCACCTTCTCCAAGGGCAAGTACACCGGCATCGGTGGCGTCCTGGTGGCTGACCTGCTGGCCCTGTTCGGCCTGTACCTGGCCGGCATGTTCTACACCCCGAACATCTCCATGGACCAGTTCTGGTGGTGGTGGGTGATTCACCTGTGGGTCGAGGCCACCTGGGAAGTCATGGTCGGCTGCATCATGGCCTACATGCTGATCGCCACCCTGGGCGTGCGCCGCAAGATCGTCGAGACCTGGCTGTACATCGAGGTCGCCCTGATGTTCGGTTCCGGCATCCTGGGCCTGGGTCACCACTACTTCTGGATCGGCACGCCGCAGTACTGGCTGACCATCGGCGGCTTCTTCTCCGCCCTGGAACCGATCCCGCTGGTCGCCATGGTGGTCCACGCGGTGTTCGACTCCGGCGTGCACAAGCTGAAGAACAGCAACCACCCGGCCCTGGGCTGGACCATCGCGCAGGCCGCCGGCAACTTCCTCGGCGCCGGTGTCTGGGGCTTCGTGCACACCCTGCCGCAGATCAACCTGTACACCCACGGCACCCAGTGGACCGCCTCGCACGGCCACCTGGCCTTCTTCGGTGCCTACTCGACCGCGGTGATCGCCTTCTTCTACATGGCGGTACAGAAATCGCGCGGCAACGTGTACATGAGCGGCAACCTGGTCGGTGCCTGGAAGTGGAAATGGGCCCTGTCCCTGCTCTGGATCGGCATGTTCGGCATGACCGTGTCGCTCCTGATCGCGGGCTACGAGCAATCGCAGATCGAACGTGCCGTGGAAGGGTCGACCTGGATGGGCTACTTCACCGCGCAGGCGCACCCGTGGTTCGTGCAGGCCATGAAGTGGCGCCAGATCTCCGGCTGGGCCTTCACCCTCGGCTACATCCTGCTGGTCTGGGACTTGCTGACCATCGGCAAGCGGGAAACCCGCCCGGCCCTCAGCCACGCCCACGCCGAGGCTGGCGCCGCCGCCTGATCCTCCCCTCCCCGCAGTCTTTGCCCGCCCTGGTGGCGGGCATTTTTTTGCCTGGCGAACGCCGCCCCACACGGCACGCGCGACACGCTCAGGCGGTCTGTCCGTGCGCGTAGGCGGTGATGAACTCGTAACAGAAACGAGGATCTTCGGCGAGATCGAGAAAGGTGATGCGGCGCGGCAGACTGGCGGCGGCTTCCGGCAGCCCGAGGCTGACATCGGGCAGGGCCATGCCCCAATCCCTGAATGCGCGTGCGGCGATCGGGGTCTCCAGGACCAGGTGGCAATCGCCGTGGCGTGCATCGGCGCGGATCCGGTCATAGAGGGCCTGCACGCGCTCGCGCTGGCCCTCGAGCAGTTGCATGAAGCAGCCTTCCCGGTAGATCAGGCAGCCGGAGATGCCGGCGGCACGGTTGGCCGTGGCCGCCTCGGCCTGGAGTTGCGCCAGGGCCTCGGCGGTCATCGGCTGGCGGGCCCGGCTGACGTAGATCAGGGCATGTAGCGCCAGGGGCGTGCCTGGGTCGAGGGCGCGTGGCTGCCGGGCCACGACCTCGATGAAATCGCCTTCTGCGAGCGGCCGGTGGCAGTAGTAGCCCTGGATGAAGTCACAGCCGTAGACGCCCAGTTCCCGCCACTGGGCTTCGGTCTCCACCCCCTCGGCGACCAGCTTGAGACTGAGCGAGCGGCCCAGCCCGATCACGGCCCGGATCACCGTGCGCGCGTCGGGGCTTTTATCTAGACCATCGACGAAGGCACGATCGATCTTCAGCACACTCACGGGCAAGCGGGTGAGTTGTGCCAGCGACGAGTAACCGGTGCCAAAGTCGTCAACGGCGACGCGCAAGCCGAGCTCGGCCAGGCGCCGCAAGCTCTTCAGGTTGGCCTCGACGTCGGCCATCAGGGCGGTTTCGGTGATCTCCAGGACCAGCCGGGTCGGGTCGGCGCCGGTCTCGGCCAGGATCGCCGCGAACTCATCGAGCAAGCCGGCTTCGCCCAACTGGCGCGTGGACAGGTTGACCGACACGTAGGGCGCTTCGGCGCCCCAGCGGAGACGCCAGGCCGCCTCGGCTTGGCAGGCGGCGCGAAACACCCAGAGTCCGATCGGTACGATCGCGCCGGTCGCCTCGGCGATCGGGATGAACAGTGCCGGCGAGATTTCGCCTTCGCTCGAGTGCCAGCGCAGCAAGGCCTCGGCGCCAACGATGCGGCCACCTTCGGTCGCGACGATCGGCTGGAAACGCAGCGACAGTTCCTCTCGCTCGATCGCCAGACGCAGACCGTGGGTGATCACCAGCCGCTGGCGCGCCTGGGCCTGCAGGCCTTCGTTGAAAAAAGCCCAGCCGTCGCGGCCCTTCTCCTTGACCGCGTACATGGCCGTATCGGCGTGGCGCAGCATGTCTTCGGCGCTGTGGCGGCTGCCATTGCCGATGGCGAGGCCGATGCTCGCGGTGACGAAGATCGGCAACTCGCCGAGCGGGATCGGCTGGCGCAGGCTGTCGTTGATGCGCTCGGCCAGCACTGAAAGCGTCGCGGGTTGTTCGACCTGTTCGCACAGGATCACGAATTCGTCGCCGGCCAGGCGCGCCACGGTATCGCCGGGCCGTACCTGCTCGATCAGGCGGCGGGCGACGGTCTTGAGCAACTCATCACCAGCTTCGTGGCCATGGGTGTCGTTGATCAGCTTGAAGCCGTCGAGATCGACGAACAGCAGCACCACGGACAGGCCGTTCCGGCGCGAACGCAACAGGGCATTGGCCAGGCGCTCGCGGATCAGGGCCCGGTTGGGCAGGCCGGTGAGCGGATCATGGGTGGCGCGCCGGGTCAGCTCTTCCTCGGCTTTCTTGCGCTCGGTGATGTCCCGCAGGGTGACCACCAGCAGCCAATCGTCGGCGCCACGGGCAAACTTGGCGATCGACGCCTCGAGCGGGAAGAAGGTGCCGTCCTTGCGGTAGCCCATGATCTCCTGGCGGCTGCTCATCCGCCGCTCGCTCGCCGCGTCGGCCAGGAAAGCCGTCAGGTGCTCGGCATGCCGCTTGCGGAACTCGGGGGGGACCAGGAGATGCACGGAGAGGCCGATCATCTCGCCCTCGCCATAGCCAAAGATTTGGCAGGCGCTCCGGTTCGCTTCCGTGATCAGTCCCTGCGCGTCGGTGGCGATGACCGCCATGTCGGCGATCGACAGGATCTGCTGGGCCGTGCCGATCCGCTGCCGGGCCCGTCCCAGTTCGGCGGCCAGGCGCGCGGTCAGTTCCGGGGTGACCGGCGATTCATGCAGACGCGCGGCCCGGACCGCTTCGCAGTAGCGTTCCGGAATTTCCGGCGCCACCCGACCGAAGTGCTCGACGATCGTGAAGGTCCCTTGTGCATCGCAGCGGGCCAGGCAGGTATTGACCTGGGCGTGGTGGGAGGCCGGGTCCATTTCCACCAGACCCTGGGGCGCCATGACCCGCACCCGCTCGAGGGCCTCGACCAAGGCCTCGGGATCGAGGCTGCCAGCCGCCTCCGCGGCATTGGCGAAGGCATGCACGCAGACATAGACGCCCTCGCCGAAGTTGGTCAGGATGCCGTTGCCGTGCGGCCAGAGGCCGTCGACATCGGGCTGCCGGGCCAAGCGGTCGAGCACCTGGTGGTTCTCCGCCGTGGCCAGGGACATGAAGTAGGTGTTGCTGGAATAGAAACCCTCGCGCACGTCCGGCGCCAGCAGGCTGACCATGGCCTCGTCGTAATGCCCCATCACCACGGCCATGCGCCGTTTCAACCCCATCTCGGTGAAGCGGCGCAGCAGGGTGATCTGGTCCTGGCCGGCAAAATAGGGCACGAACACGTCGCAGCCGGAACGCGCCACCTGCTCGAGCAAGCGGTCGATCTCATCGCCATGGACGCCGATCGGCAGATATTCCTCGCCCACGATGTCGCCCTCGATGCGGCGCAGCGCCCGCTTCGCGGCGTCGATGGAGCCGCGCGGCCATTCGTAATTGTTGCCGGCGAAAAACATCTTCGGCCCGTAGCGGCGCGCCATGAAGGGCATCATGGGGTCGATCTGCTGGTTGGGCAGGGCCGCGAAATGAAAGAAGTAGCGGCCGCCGATGCTGCCTTCGTAGAAGGAGAAATTGAGCAACGGCACCCGGCGCGGCTCTGCCACCTGGGCGGCCACGGCGATCCGGGAATTGGACAGCAGGTTGCCGATCAGGGCCACGCAACGGTGCTCGTCGAGCAGCCGCAGGGCCGCCGGCACGGCGGTGTCGGGCAGGCTGCCGTCATCCTCGACGATCAGTTCGAGGGGGCGGCCCAGCACGCCACCGCGCGCGTTGATCTCGTCGCAGGCAATGCGCGCCGCGCGGCTGATCTCGGGGCCATAGAGCGAGACCAGGCCGGTCAGGGGAGCCATCAGGCCGAGGCGGACGGGATTGGACATGCGCTGACGAGGGAAAACAGTGGACTGGGTTGCGCCATGATGCATCAATTTCGGATGCCGTGGTTTGCTGCCGGTCAAGCGCCGACGTTGCCGGGTCAGTGCAAGCGGCGCAACTGCGCGATCAGGGCATCCCGTTGCCGGTGCAGGTCCTTCAATCCGTCCAGGGCCGCTTCGCTCTGGCCCTGGCGGCGCAGGGCCAGCAAGGCGTCGGCCCGGGCGTGGATCTCGCGGTGCAGGATGACCACCGTCTCGAAGGCCGGCTGGCCCGCGAAGCGATCCTTGCCGGCCGAGTCCAGCCAATCACCGAAACGGCAAGTGTTCAGACCGACCATGGCCGCTTCCACCGGATTGCGCAATTGCTGTTCCACGGCGGTCACCCAGGCCCGGTGCTCGACCTCGGCGAACAGGGTGGCCAGATCGTCACGTCCACGCCGCGGCCGGTCACGCCAACTGGGCGCCGGCTGCCAGGTGGCGACCCAGTCGGGCACGGCTTCGGCGGGCATCGGCCGGGCGATGCCGTAACCCTGGGCCAGTTCGCAGCCGAGGTCGAGCAGCACCTCGCCATGGGCCACGGTTTCCACCCCCTCGGCGACGGCCAGGCGACGGAAGGCCGTGGCCAGCCCGAGCACCCCCTCCAGGATGGCCAGGTCCTCGGGGTCGTCGAGCATGTCGCGCACGAAGCTCTGGTCGATCTTGAGCACGCGCGCCGGCAGGCGCTTCAGATAGGTGAGCGAGGAATAGCCGGTGCCGAAGTCATCCAGCGCGAACTGGATGCCCAGGGCCAGGCAGGCTTCGATCACCGTCGAGACTTGGGCGATGTCTTCCAGCGCGCTGGTTTCCAGGACCTCCAGCTCCAGCCGGTCGGCCGGCATCTCGGGCCGCTCGGCCAGGCGGGTCTGCAGCGACCGCATGAAGTCCGGCTGCTGCAACTGCCGGGCACCGACGTTGACGCTGACCGGTAGATCCAGGCCTTGCCGGCGCCAGGCCACGATCTGGTCCAGGACGGTATCGAGCACCCAGTCGCCGAGCGCGACGGCCAGGGGATGATCCTCGACCACCGGCAGGAAATGCACCGGCGCCAGCAGGCCCAGCCGGGGATGCCGCCAGCGGATCAGGGCTTCCAGGCCGACCACCTGGCCGGTGCGCAGGTTGACCTTGGGCTGGTAATGCAACACGAACTCACGCTCGGCCAGCCCCTGCTGGATCCGCTCCAGGCTTTCGTGATGGCCGCGCACGGCGCGATCCTGGACCATGTCGAAGATGTGGTAGCGATTCTTGCCGGCCAGCTTGGCCTGGTACATGGCCTGGTCGGCCTGGCGCAGGAGCTGGTCGGCATCGATGTCGTCGGCCTGGGGAAAGAAGGTGACCCCCAGGCTGGCGGAGACGCGCAGGGCTCGGCCCTTGTACATCACCTCCTCGGCGGCGGCATCGAGCAGGCGGGTCAGCATGGGCACGCAGGCCTCGATGTCGGGCAGGTCGAGCAGCACCGCGACGAATTCGTCGCCGCCCAGACGGGCCAGGGTGTCGCCGTCGCGCAGGACACGTTTCATGCGATCGGCCAGCACCACCAGCAGATGGTCGCCGGCGTCATGGCCATGGTGGTCGTTGACTGCCTTGAAGCCATCCAGGTCCAGGTAGGTGATGGCCAGCACCGTGCCGCGCCGAAGACTCTGGACCATGGCTTGCTGGAGCCGGTCGGCCAGCAGGGACCGGTTGGGCAGGCCGGTGAGGGCATCGTAATGGGCGATGTGTTCGAGCTGGTGCTGATGCTCGATCAGCGGGGTGATGTCGCGCGCCACCGCCAGGACGGTACGCACCTCGCCCTGGAGGTCGAAATCCGGGGTCAGGCGCCAATTGAAATAGAGCCGCCCGGAATCGCCTTCCAGGACGAACTGGGTCTCATAAGGTGCCCGGGACTGGAACACCCGGTCGATCGCAGCTTCCCAGAACGCGCACAATTCTTCGGGAAAACCGAGTTCACGGTGGGTTCGGCCCAGGAAATGGTCGGCCGAGAAAGGCGTGACCGAGCTGACGTTTTCCGAGACGAACAAGTGGCGGTGCCCGGCATCGAAACGCATCACGATATCGGGCAAGGCGGCGATCAGGGTGCGCTGCTCCTCCTCGCTGCGGCGCAGGGCCGCCTCGGCCTGCTTGCGATCGGTGATGTCCTCGTAGACGCCGAGCACCCCGATGATCGCACCCTCGGCGTCACGCAGCGGCACTTTCGAAGTACGCAGCCAGATGGTGTGGCCATCCGGCGTGGTTTGCGGTTCGTCGAAAGCGATCCGGGGCTCGCCCGTGTCGATCACCCGACGATCGTCGGCCCGATACAGATCGGCCACCGCGCGCCAGCCCATGGCATAGTCGTCCCGGCCGACCACTTCCGCCGGCGACGCCTTGCCGGCATCGTGGGCGAAGATCGGGTTGCAGCCCAGGTAGCGCAGGTCGCGGTCCTTCCAGAACACCCGGATCGGCACCGTGTCGACGACGGTCTGCAACAGGCGCCGCGAGGCCGAAAGCGAGGCCTCGGCGGCCTTCTTTGCGGTGATGTCGCGCGACGAGGCGATCAGCAGGCGGCGCCCGTCGATCATCACCGGCTGAGCGTTGATCTCGACCGCGATGTGGTGGCCATCCTTGCACCGGTGCAGGGTTTCGAACAACTCCGGAGCCGTCAGCGCGAAAAGTCTGCCAATCTGGGCGTCGAGCACCTCGCGGTCAAACTGGGCATCCCAGCGGGCGACATGCTGGCCGATCAAGGCCTTCCGGTCATAGCCGAGCATGGCGAGAAAGGCATCGCTGGCTTCCACCAGCACCCCGTCTTGGTCAAGGATGTGCAGGCCATCCCCGGCTTAGCGCAGCAAAGCCCGACTGGTTTCGCTTTCCCGCCGCAGGTCGGCCTGGGCACGCCGGTGCTCGACCAGCTCGCGCATCAGGCGCAGGGTGTTGGTGGACAGAGTGGCGTAGATCGACAGGATGATGTCGATCAGGGCCCGGGTGGTGCCGCTCATCCGTTCCCGCGCCCAGGCCATCGCCGCCGGGCGGTCCATACCCTGGCGCATGGCCTCGACCGCATAGGCCATGGCGCGGTCGGTCTCCAGGATGTGGGAGGCCAGCCAGCGGGCCAGGAAACTCAAGGCCTCCTCGGCGACCTGGTGCGACGCGGTACCGTCGAGCGCAACGCGCAGCCGGACCACTTCACGCCCGAAGTCGGCATGGGTGTTCTGGTGCGCCGCTTCGACCGGATCGCCGGCAAAATACTGATGCCAGATCGCCTCTTCGGTCTCGAAGTGATCGATGGCGTAGTCGGCCAGGGCATCGAAAATCCCGTGCAGGGCCTCGGACGAGGCCCCTGCGGCCACCTGGCTGGCGAGCCGGTTCAGCAGGTCGACCAGGGCACGATGCTGTTCATCGACCTTGGCCAGGCCGGTATTGAAATGCGCGTCCCAGGGAAAAATGTCGATCGCGCTCATGCGCAGCGGCTCTCCAAAATGCGGCGCGGGCGGTGCCGATCAGCCTGCCAATCCAGGCCCTGACTCGCCTGGCCAGCCGGCTCCGGCGGCCGGCCGGGGACTCGGCGAGCCAGCCCCCGGCGTGCCACCGATGCGGTAACCACTGCGGGGATCGCCAATCTCCAACGCGCACAGTTCATCAGTAATAGTATATTTGTAAGGCGCCGCCGGCGCTCTTCCACATTTCATCGAGGCACCAACATGGGCACATCCATCTTGCGTCGTCTGCGCTGGTCGTTCATCGGCTTCGGGGTCACGGTCGCCCTGCTGTTTCCGTTCTATGCCCAGTTCTTCGTGGTCTGGAAGCCGGGCATGCTGGTCTGGTTCGTGCTCGGCTGCCTTATCGCCGGCATCTCGATCGGCGTGTTCGCCTACGTGATCATGAACCACGTCCTGCTCTCCAAGCTCCAGAACATGGCCGCCATCACCGAGCAGGTCGGCAGTGGCGACCTGACCGCCCAATGTCGCATGGAATCGGCCGACCTGATCGGCGCCATCGCCGAGGCCTTCCGCAAGATGACCGCCAACATGCGTGACATGGTGGCCGGTATCGCCCGCCTGTCCGGCCAGGTGAGCACGGGGGCCGACGGGATGCGCAGCCTGATCTCCGGGCTCAGCACCACCCTGGCCACCCACCACGAGAACTCGCAACAGATCCTCGGCCTGGTGCGCGACATGGCCCAATCCTCGGCCAGTATCAGCCACACCGCGACCGAGGCCGTGGCCCATTCCGACCACTCCAAGACCACCGCCCTGGCCGGCCAGGATTCGGTCCAGCGTGCCCAGGCCGGCATCGCCCGCATGAACCAGGCGGTCATCGGCCTGACCCAGGACATCGACGAACTGGCCCAGCGTTCGCGCGAGATCCAGTCCATCTCCGAAGCGATCCGGGAAATTGCCGAGCAGACCAACCTGCTCGCCCTCAACGCGGCCATCGAGGCCGCCCGCGCCGGTGAACAGGGCCGTGGCTTCGCGGTGGTCGCCGACGAGGTCCGCAAGCTGGCCGAAAAAACCACCAGCGCCACCCAGGAGATCGAAACGGTGCTGGGCCAGGTGCACGCGCGCATCGAGGGGGCCGTGAGCAAATCCAGCGAAAGCCTGGAAGTCATGCAGGAGTCCCAACGCCTGTCCGGCGAGACCGGCGCCGCGTTGAACGAAATCGTCGACAGCGTCGCCAACGTGTCGCGTGAAATCCGTACCGTGGCGGCCATGGCCGCCAAACAGGAAGCCCTGTCCGGCGTGGTCCTGACCCGCATTCAGGACAACGAGGAAAGCACCGAGGCCGCCGCCCGCAAGGCAAGCGGCTGTCACGAATCCTGCGAGGGCCTGACCCGGGCCGCGCGCGAACTGGCCGAGGGCATGGCCCGCTTCAAGGTCTGAGCCGGGGCGGCGGCACCAGGCCGCCGTGCCATTGCCCGGTCCGCTCAGCGCTCGCCAGGCACCGGCCGGGTCACGAAGCCCACCCGATGCAATCCCGCCCGCGACGCCGTGGCCAGCAGCACCGCGACATGCTCGTAGCGAGCGGCCTGGTCCACGAACAGGTGGATTTCCGTCTCGGGCCGGGTCCGGGCCAATGCGGTCAGGCGCCCGGGCAACGCGGCCGGGGCGATCGCCTCGCCGTTCCAGTGATGCCCTCCGGTGCCATCGATGGCAATCTCGACCCGCTCGACGGCAGACTTCCTGGCCGCGCTGGCGCGCGGCAGGTCGAGCTTGACCGCCTGGGTGAGCAAAGGGGCGGTGATCATGAAGATCACCAGCAGCACCAGCATCACGTCGATGAGCGGAATCATGTTGATCTCGGCGCGCGGCACACCGCGTCCGAGCGAGCCGGGATGCAGGAAGGCCATGTTCATTCGCCCCGGACACTGGCCGGCAGCACTTGGCCGGTGACCAGGAAATGATGCAATTCATGGGCGAAGCCATCGAGGCGGGCCAGCAGCATCTGGTTGCTGCGGGAAAAGACGTTGTAGCCGAGCAACGCGGGAATCGCCACCGCGAGGCCCAGTGCGGTCATGATCAGGGCCTCGCCCACCGGGCCGGCAATCTGCTCCAGGGACGCCGCCCCCTCGATGCCGATTGCCGACAGGGCGTGGTGCACGCCCCAGACCGTGCCGAACAACCCCACGAAAGGCGCAATGCCGGCCACCGAGGCGAGCAAAGTCTGGCCGTTGTCGAGCCGGGCCGCCTCTTCCCCGACCACGCGATTCATGCAGCGCAGCAGCAACTCCTCGCGGTCCGCGGCCTCGGCCCCGCCGACACTGGCATGGACCGCGAAGGACGCCTCCGCCAGGCGGGCAAAGGGGCCGGCCTCGACCGCGCTCGGCAACTGGCCGGGCCCTGCCCACACGGCCCGACGGTAGCGACGGCCCAGACGATCGAGCCGCCACAGGCGCCAGGCCTTGCTGAAGATCCAGAACCAGGAAGCCACCGACATCAGGATCAGCATCCAGAACAGGGCCATGCCAAGCGGATCGGTGTGCGCGAAGAAGTACGCCACGGGATTCAAGCCATTCATTTCATCTCTCCAGATTGAAGCGGATCGGCACCTCGACCCACGCCGCGAGGGGGTGCCCGCCCTGACGGGCCGGCTCGAAGCGCCAGGTCTGTACCGCACGCGTCGCCGCCTCGTCCAGCCGCGCAAAGCCGCTGCTGGCGAGCAGGTTCACCGTCTCCGGCCGACCTTCGCGGTCGACCCGCACCCGCAGACGCACCAAGCCCTGTTCGCGCAGTTTCCGCGACATGACCGGATAGGCCGGCTGAGGGTTGTCCAGATAGGCGGCCTGGTAACGGGGCGGCTCGATGGCGACCGGCACCGGCGCGGGCGCCGGGGCGGCTGGTGGGGCCAGGGGCGGCGCCGGGGCACGCGTTGGAGGCGTCATCGACTCCGGCATGGCCACGGGGGTCGGGGCGGCCGCCGGTGCGGGCGCCGGCGCCGGTCTCGGCGCC
>JBMOQW010000001.1:0-4056 GCA_049322515.1 Pseudomonadota bacterium | reverse complement strand
TGCGCATCGATGCGCACCGCGACGGTCTCTGCCTCGTGGCGATCGTCCTTGCACTCGACCACCTGGATCGGATCGCCGTGGCCCAGTTCGCTCCACAGGGTCTTGTCGTGCAGCCGGCTGTTGTGCCGGATGACCCGGTTGGCGGCATCGAGAATACGCCGGCTGGAGCGGTAGTTCTGGGTCAGCGGGATCAGTTTCAGGGTCGGGTAGTCTTCGCCCAGGCGGCGCAGGTTTTCCACGTCGGCACCGCGCCAGGCGTAGATGGCCTGGTCGTCGTCACCCACCGCGGTGAAGCGGCCGATCGGGCCGGCCAGTCGTTTCATCAGCGCGTACTGGGCGCCGTTGGTGTCCTGGTATTCGTCCACCAGCAAGTAGCGCAGTCGGCCCTGCCAGCGCGACAGCACCTCCGGGTCGCGCTCGAACAACTCGACCGGCAGCCGGATCAGGTCGTCGAAGTCCATCGCCTGGTAGGCCTTCAGGGTGGCCTGGTAGCTATGGTAGGCCGCCGCGAACTGACGCTGCGCCTCATCCTCGGCCGCAGCTTCGGCCTGGTCGGGCGAGAGCAGAGCGTTTTTCCAGTTCGAGATCAAGGCGGCGCCCCGGCGCAGGGTGGCCTTGTCGGTGGTCTTCACGATGTCGGCCAGGATGCCGCCGGCATCGGCGGCGTCGAGCACCGAGAACTGGGGCTTGTAGCCGAGCACGCGGGCTTCCTGGCGCAGGATGGCGAGACCCAGGGAGTGGAAGGTGGAAATCGTCATGCCCTTGGCTTCACGGCTGTCGAGCAATTCGCCGACCCGCTCGCGCATTTCGCGCGCCGCCTTGTTGGTGAAGGTGATGGCGGCGATGTGGCGGGCGTCGAAGCCGCACTCGCGCACCAGGTAGGCGATCTTGCGGGTGATTACGCGGGTCTTGCCGGAACCGGCCCCGGCCAGCACCAGCAAGGGGCCGTCCAGGTACTTCACGGCATCGCGTTGGGGAGAATTCAGGTCGGACAGCACTTCGGCAAACGTCGGCCCGGTAAAATCGGGGGCTGATTCTACCATTCGGGATATACGCACCGTGGCCACCTACGCGATCGGCGACCTGCAGGGGTGCTTCGAAGCTTTCAAGGAACTCCTGGTGGCGGTGGCCTTCAACCCCGCCCGAGACCGGCTCTGGCTGACCGGCGATCTGGTCAACCGGGGCGAGGATTCGATCGGCACCCTGCGCTGGTGCATGGCGCATGACGACCAGCTGGTCGCCATCCTGGGCAACCACGACCTGCACCTCTTGGCGGTTGCCGAGGGCTTCGTGCCGCCGCACCGCAACGACACCCTGGCCGAGATCCTCGATGCGCCGGACCGCGCCGAGGTGCTTGACTGGCTACGCCGGCGGCCCATGCTGCACCGGGAAAACGGCTGGCTGATGGTGCATGCCGGATTGCTGCCGGAGTGGTCGCCCAGCCAAGCTGAGGCGCTGGCGCGGGAGTTGGAAATCACCCTGCGCGGCCCGGGGTTTCGTGATTTCCTGGCCCGCATGTATGGCAACGAGCCGCGCCGCTGGGACGATGGCCTGGTTGGCCAGGATCGTCTGCGCCTGATCGCCAACGCGATGACCCGGATGCGCTACTTGCACAGACACGGGGAAATGGAATTCCAGCACAAATGCCCACCGGGCGAAGCGCCCGACGCGCTGCTGCCCTGGTTCGACCTGCCCGGGCGGCGTTCGCAGGCGGAAACCGTGATCTTCGGCCACTGGTCCACCCTGGGCCTGGTCAACCGCCCGGATGTGGTGGCGCTCGATACCGGCTGTCTCTGGGGCGGGCGGCTCAGTGCGATCCGGCTCGAAGACCGGCAGGTGTTCCAGGTGCCGTGTCACGCCCGGCGTCAGCCAAAGCCGCGCGAATGACCGACTCGGCCCGGGCCGCCAGTTCGCGGCGTGATTGGCCCTGCGAAGCAAAGGCCGGCAGGTACTCGATCTCCGCGACGATGCCGGGCGCCCGGGCGATGCGGCGCAGCGATTGGAGCAGGCTCATGTCGCCAAAGTAAGCCGCCGCCTCGCTATGCCCGCCGTCTGGATCGAGATAGCGGATCCGCGCCGGCCACACGGTCGCAGCCGCTTCCACGGCGGGCTGGAACAAGCTGGGATAGAACGGCAGCAGGTCGTGGCCGTCCGAGGTGGTGCCCTCGGGAAACAAGGCCAGGCAATCGCCGTCGCGCAGATGCCCGGCCATGACCGCATTCACGCGCTTGGCATCGGCCTTGCGGGTGCGCTCCAGGAACAACGTGCCGCCCGCCTTGTCGGCCAGCCAGCCGATGACCGGCCAGCCCCGCACCTCGGCCTTGGAAATGAAGCGTGCCGGAAGCTGGCTGTGCACGACATGGATGTCCAGCCAGGACACATGGTTGGCCACCAGCAACGCGCCACCGCCCCGCACGGTGGGCGGGCGACCACGGGAAACGACCCGGACACCGAGGACCCCGAGCAGGCATGCGGACCAGCGCATCAGCCGTTTTTCGCGTTCGCCCCGATCCAGGAAGGGAAACAGCAAGGCCACGGTGGTCACCCCCGACAACAGGTGCATGGCCACGGCGGCAAGGCGGTATCCGGAACGAAGAGGCAACATGGTTTGCAGCCTAGGTGTCCGTGATGACAGGCAGGTGACACGACGATGTCATTTGGGTGAAAGGACGCGACAGCCCCTCTGCCGCCCGCAGGGTGCGGGGAAAGGGGAATCGATCCCGGCGAATCCACGTTTCATGCGCTGATCGGCGGGTTGGCCACCCGTTGACGGGACAGCGCTCACACCGCGTAGCCATAGGCTGCCTGGAACGCCTCCCGGACTTCGTCGAAGCCGAAGCGATGGTTCTGGCCGCCTCGGCTGGCGATCTTCAGGCTGCCGAGCAGGCCGGCCAGGCGCCCGGCGGTTGGCCAGTCGTAGCCTTTCAGCATGGCGAACATCAGGCCGGCGCGGTAGGCATCACCGCAGCCCGTCGGATCCATGATCGCGCGGGGCTTGGCCGGCGGGATGTCGTGGACCTGGCCGTCGGCATAGATGCGCGACCCCTTGGCGCCCAAGGTGACGATCAGTGCCTTGACCTCTTTGGCCAAGGCTTCGAGCTTGCGTCCGGTGCGTTCCTGCAGCAGCTCCGCCTCGTAGTCGTTCACCGCCACGTAATCGGCGAGGTTCACGAAATCCTGCAATTCCACGCCGCTGAACATGGGCAGTCCCTGGCCCGGATCGAAGATGAAGGGAATGCCTGCTGCATTGAACTGCCGGGCATGGTCGAGCATGCCCTGGCGGCCATCGGGCGCAACGATGCCGAGTTTGATATCCGTCGCATCGGTCACCGCATTCTCATGCGAAGCGTTCATCGCCCCGGGATGGAATGCGGTGATCTGGTTGTCGTCCAGATCGGTGGTGATGAAGGCCTGGGCGGTATAGCTGCCCGGAATGTGGCGGATGTGCGCCTGGCTGATGTCGAGGCCACGTAGCCGTTCGTCGTAGGGCCCGAAGTCATCGCCCACCGTCGCCATGATCACCGGCTCGCCGCCGAGCAGCTTCAAGTTATAGGCGATGTTGCCCGCGCAACCGCCAAACTCCCGGCGCAGGTCAGGCACCAGGAAAGCCACGTTCAGGATGTGGATCTGTTCCGGAAGAATGTGATTCTTGAAGCGGTCGTGAAACACCATGATCGTGTCGAATGCCATGGAACCGCAGATCAATGTGCGCATGAAAGCCCCCACCAGGTCGAAAACCCCTGAATTCTCGCCGTTTGCACGCGAATTGTCGCCATGAAAGCGCGTCATGGCTTGACGCCAAGGGCGAATCCGGCTTTAATTCGCGGCTCTCCGGCCGCTCAAACGGCTGTGTAGACTTGGCCAGGTAGCTCAGTTGGTAGAGCAGCGGATTGAAAATCCGCGTGTCGACGGTTCGATTCCGCCCCTGGCCACCAATACACAAAGGTCAACAGTTCGCTGTTGGCCTTTTTTCTTGCGCGCTCCCGCGTGTTCGCGGGGACTCCTGCGGATTCCTGCGGACTTCCTTCCTCCGGTCGTCTCGCCCATCTCGGCCCC